>NZ_JBIBWQ010000003.1:0-610727 GCF_043081505.1 Streptomyces sp. NPDC014870 | reverse complement strand
CCCGGGGACCGGGGACCGGGGACCGGGGACCGGGGACCGGGGACCGGGGACCGGGGACCGGGGACCGGGGACCGGGGACCGGGGACCGGGGACCGGCTCCAGCGTCTCGACCGTCGTGGCGGACCGTGCAAAGGGGACCGGGACTGTCGACGTCCGGTCCTGGCATCCAGATCCGCCCCCCGAGCGACAAACGCCAGGTCACACGGGGTAGAGCAGTAGCCGCCCTCTCAGATACCAGCCGGGGACCGGGGACCGGTCCCCCAACCCGTCGGGGACCGAGCGGGGAGGCGCTCCGGGGACCGGGGACCGCGGGCAACAAGACCCGGGGACCGCGAGACGCCTGGGGACCGGGGACCGGTCCCCACCGGATCAGCGCAGATCAGGCCGTCACGGTCCCCTCCACCAATCTCAGGAGACGCCTCCCATGCACGACACGCACCCCACCCCGCAGCAGGCAATCGCCGCCGTCCCAGCCCCGGGCGGAGCAAGGTATGGCGTTGGACCGTCCAAGGGCCGGTCCAACGCAGGTTCCTCCACCCCGGGGGTGGCGGAGGAGGGGCTCCGGAGCGAGGGCGCACCGGAGCAGGAAGGGGTGGACGACTCCGTCGTCGTCCGTGCCGCCGACCACGCCGCGCTCTACCGCGTCGCACGCCGTCGCGCGCGAAAAGAAGTCCAGCGCAAGGAGCGCGTCGACGTCCGCTACAGCGTCGACGAGAAGACCGACATCCTTGCCGAGGCCCGCCGGCTCGGCCTGGCCGGCGCGCACTTCGTCGGCGCCGTCGTCATGGCCCACCTGTACGGCGACCTCGCCCTCCCCGACCAGCGCACCGGAGTAGACGACCTGATCGACGAACTCGCCGCCCTGCGCACGCAGGTCGCCAAGATCGGCACGAACGTGAACCAGATCGCCCACCGCCTGAACGCCGGCGGAGATCCACACCCTGTGGACACAGTCGTGCTCGCCGAGGCCGGACGGCTCCTGACTACAGTCAAGCAGGCGGCCACCGCGATCGACTCTGCCGCCGATGTGGCAGCCACCCAGCGTCGGGCGGCCTGATTGATCGCGAACATCGTCAAGCCCGGCCACAAGACCAGGGGCGTCCTCAACTACCTCTACGGGCCCGGCCGGGCCAACGAGCACACCGACCCGCACCTCGTCGCCTCATGGGACGGCTTCGCCCCCGACCCCGGCCGCGACCCCGACGCCACCCTCGCCCAGCTCGCCACCGCCCTAGACCTGCGCGTCAAGCAGGCCGGCGACCGCGCACCGAAGAACCACGTCTGGCACTGCTCGATTCGGGCCGCGCCCGAAGACCCCATGCTCAACGACGAGCAATGGGCCACGATCGCCCGTCGCGTCCTGAACGCCACCGGCATCGCCCCCGCCGGTGACCCCGACGCGTGCCGCTGGGTCGCCGTCCGCCACGCCGACGACCACATCCACATCGTCGCCACCAAGGTCCGAGGCGACCTCCGCCCGCCCCGGAACTGGAACGACTACCTGCACTCTGACAACGAACTCGCCGCCATCGAGAAGGAATACGGCCTGCGCCAGGTCCCGCGCGGCGACCGCACAGCCGCCAAACGCCCCACCCGGGCCGAACAGGAGAAGGCCCACCGCGTCGGAAACGCCAGGACCGCTCGCGAGCGCCTGCGCACTACCGTCCGCACAGCCCTGGCAGCAGCGACAGCCCCGGAGGAGTTCTTCCGCATCCTCAAAGGCTCCGGGGTCCTCGTGGACATCCAGCACTTCCCCTCCGGCGACATCCGCGGATACAAAGTCGCCCTGGACGGCGACACCAATGCCCAAGGCCAACCCGTGTGGTTCTCCGGCTCCACCCTCGCCCCCGACCTCTCCTATCCCAAGATCGCTGACCGTCTCGCAACCTCCGACACAGCATCGGTGTTCCCGCCCGAGTCCGCCGCCTGGTTGAGGCTCACCCAGGCTGTCGACCGGATGCCCGACCACATCGCCCACGACGACGACGGAGCCGGTCAGGCACACATCGTGGTCCTCGCCGAAACCCTCGACGCCCTGCCGATAGTCGCGCCAGCCAACCTCCAGCCCCAGCTCGTTCACGCAGCCGCCGCGTTCGAGCGGGCCAGCCGCTCCCGCATCCGCGCCCGCCACCAGCAGGCCCAGGCCACGCGACGGGCAGTGAAGGCGATCCTGCGTGAACCCGCCCCCAAGGACGGAGCCCTCCTCGCAATCCTCCTCGACGCCGTCCTACTGGCGGTCGTCGCCGCACAGCACTGGCACCGCACCCGTGACCACAGCCAGCAGGCCGAGGCCGCCCGACAGGCAGCCGAGCACCTACGCTCCGCCTACCAAGCCGCAGCAGCCGAGCCATTGGCCGTGCTCCACCAGCGCGGAAGTCGGCTGCCCGAGTCGGTGCGCCGCCACCAGGCCAACACCCTGCGCCAAGCGCTCCCGGATCTGGCCGACCAGATCCTCGCGGAGCCCGGCTGGCCCGCACTCGCAGCCACCCTCGCCGCAGTCCGGTCAGCCGGGCACAACCCCGGGACACTCCTCGTCGAAGCCGCCACGCAGCGAGAACTCGACACCGCGACGAGCGTCAGCGAAGTCCTCACCTGGCGCATGGCCCGCCTCAACGATCTGGCCTTGGACTCCGCCAGCCGTACCGACTCGACGAGCAGCGCCGTACCTGCTGCCGCCTTGGCTACGCCGAGCAGCTCTCGTCCCGGGTCCCGGCGAAGGGGATAGGCAGTCGAAGACACCGCGGAGCTAGGCCGCCCGGCATGTTCACGGAGTGAAATGCAAGGACGTTCACCCGGTGGGTGATCGCTCTGTTCACCAGGTGAACGGGAGGCAGGCCATGCGGCCGGCCGGCAGTCGTGTCCCATGGCCAGGCGCTCCATTGGGAGACTCCGGCCGGGGTCTGCCTCCGAGGCACGCGCCCCTGCGCACTTGCGTGCGCCGAGCTCCCCCTTCGTACCGTCCGGCGGATGGTCGATCGCTCGCCCAAGCCACGAGGGGGAACTCTGTGAAGCCGACCGAGGAAGTGCTCGAGTACCTGACCCACTCATCGAACGTCGCCGTGCACTCCGGCGACGCGCTCGTCGGAAAGGCGGAAGCCGCCGTCGCGGCGGACGACAAGAAGAGAAAGGAGAACGACGACGAGCCCCTCCGCCGTAAGCCTCGCCTCGTCCCCATCCAGCGGGCAGAGCTGCCCCGGCAGTTCGAAGTGACCGTCTGGGACGTGCTGCACACGCTCGGCCGAGCCACTGCCCTGTCGTGGCGAGGCGCGGGCCGGGGTCTGGCCGAACACTGGGGCGCCCTGAAGTACACGCAGGCCCTGGCAGGCGGCAGCGACTCGTTCCTCGGCCTCACCGACGAGGGACGCCACATCGCAGACCACTACAAGTCACTGCAGTCCGGCGAGCTCGGCATCGGCTTCGCGCTCACGCTCGCCGAGCATCTGCTGAGCCGCCGGTTCCCCGATCACTCCGTGACGATCGTCCCGGCCGACACGGCGTTACGCGCCGGCTGGGCCCTGACCAGCAGGGACAAGGGCGAGAAGGTGCGGTACCGCTACCGCCCCCAATACTTCGCCGAGGTCTGGCGGCCGGGCGAGCCGTCCCTCGTCATCCCCGTCGCCTGCAAGGGCAACCACAGCAACGCCGCCACGTCCGCCGACCAGCTGGCCTCCGCCTCCGCCCATGCCGAAGCGGTCCACATCGGAGCGTGGAACGAGACCCCCAGCTTGCTGTTCAGCACGGAGCTGCCGACGGACGGCACTGTGACCGTGCATGCCCTCCAGGCGCCAGGCCGGGGAGGACGTCTGTCCGCGACGCGAGTCCGGAAGGTGAACCTCGATGCGATGCCTGCGGAGGAGAACGTCATGCCGGGCATCCAGCCGCCGGACGAGGGTCTCGTGTCTCCGGAGCCCGTGCCCGGCTGCCACGTGACGCCCACGTACTACCCGTGGTTCCAGGAGACCCTCGCACACACGACGGCAGCCGGACTCATGGCCTTCACGGGCTCCGGCAAGGCGACGGCTCGTCACCTGACCGAGCGGCAGGGCAACAAGCGCTTCACGGGCTTCGAGCACGCGGCCAGCACGAGCGTGCAGGACATCACCCACGAGCTGCTCGGAACCGAGTTCGCCGGCACCGACCACGTCTTCCGGCTCAACGGCCCCCGCGTCGAAGCGTTCTCCGGTGTGGACAAGAGTCTCTTCGGTCTCCTTGCCGACGGGCACGTCGAGGAGTACCGCGCCGCCGTCCACGCGGCCCGTCACCATCGCCCCCAGCTCACGTTCGACGAGGACTGGGGCGGCCCCGTTTCGGTGCACGCCGACGGTTCGGTCTTCGCCCTCCGGCTATTGCCCGGCCAGGACCAGGCATCTTGCGAGTGCTCGGACGGGTGACGCTGTGGCCCCCTTCTGTTCGACGGTCCGTCCGGGCAGCTCCCGGGCGGACCCCTCCCGATGATCGGGCGATGCCGTAGGGCTGCAGTCACCTTCCAGCCGAGCGAGGAACCTTGCCGTCGAGCAGTTCCAGTGCTTCGTCCCACCGGAAGCGCTCCGCTCCTCCGCCCGCTTTCGGGCGATGCGGCTCGTACGAGCCGACCAGCACGCCCATCTGCCCCAGCTGCTCCAGACTCCGGCCGTAGGCCGGGTGTGCGGCCATGGCGGCGTTCACGTATGGCAGGACGGCGGTCGGGATGCCCATCCCGTACGCCTCGCACAGGATGCCGAGGGCGAGGGTGTCGGCGATGCCGGCAGCCCACTTGTTGATCGTGTTGAAGGTGGCGGGCGCGACGGCGATGGCGTCGGCGGGCGGTAGTGGGCGCGGGTCGCCGGGGCTGCGCCAGGCCGAGCGGATCGGGTAGCCGGTCTGGGCCTCGATCGCCTCGGTATCGAGGAAGCCGAGCCCCTGGGGGGTGGCTATGACGCCGACGCCCCAGCCCTGCCTCTGCGCGGCGGTGATCAGCTTGTGGGCGTCGCCCGCGATGCCGGCGGCGCAGACGACGACGTACAGGAAGGGCTGTGCTGTCACGCGGGGACTCCCAGTCGGCGGCTGAAGTGGTGGAGCTCGGGCAGGGTACGTCGCCGGTCGCGGGCGGCCATGTCGGCGACCAGGTCGCGGACAGCGGGGCGGCGTACGTCCTGGGCGGCGCAGGTCTCGGCGATCCGCAGGGCCTGATAGCCGTTGGCGAGACGGCCCTGCTGGCTGTAAGCACGTGCTGCTTCGACCCACAGAGCCGCTCTGCGTTCGGGGACAGGAATGTGGCGGCGCATGAGGGGCGCGGCAGTGTTCAAGGCGATGCCGGCGTCACCGAAGGCGACCGCAGCGCTGACGGCGTGGAGGGCGACGTTGGTAGGGCTGAAGTTCGCCCAGGCGTCTGGCCGGTCGAGTGCGACGTAGCGGGCGACGTCCTGGGCTTCGTCGAGGAATTCGCGGGTGGCGGCGCGGTCGCCGGCGGTGCTGGCGGCCGTCACGCCCCGCAGGAGGAGCAGGCCCACGGCGGCGAGATAGCGCGGCGGACGCTGGTCGTAGGAACCGGCGAGCTGTCCCGCCGTGTGGCGGACGAGAGTGACGGCCTGGGTGGTGTGCTTCTCGCGGGTCAGGACGTGGGCGTGCACACGGACGCTGGAGGCGAGGACGACGGGGTCGCCGGAGCGCTCGGCTTCGGCGAGGGCACGGCCCACCGCGAGCCAGGCGTTGCCGTGGTCCCCTTGCTTGAGCAGCAGGCTGGTCGAGGTCTGGTACGCGGTGGCCAGGAGTCCGGCCATCTCGGCCTCGTTGCGGTGGTCGCCTGCGGCTTCCCGCAAGTCGGCGAGGAGGCCGGGCAGGGTGGCCTCCAGCTCCGCGTAGTCGCATGTGCAGAACAGCCGCCGGGCGGCAGAGAGACGGGCTTCGAGCGAGCCCACGTCCACGGCGCCCTCCTGACCGGAGACCGTCCGCGGACCGGGGAGGAGGGCGCGGACGAGGTTGTCGTGGGCAGCCGTTGCAGGGGCGGTGGGGGCCGTGAGGGAGGCGATGCTCGCGGCGAGGAAGGTGCGGCGGCGCATGTCTTCTGTCTCGGGATCGTCGGTCGGTGCTGCGGAGGGGCCGTGGTCGCTCAGGCCGAGGAAGTGGAGTGGGATGGCGAGTTCGGCGGCGACGGCACGTAAGACCCTGGTGTCCTCCGTGCCCCGCCCGCTCTCCAGGCGGCTGAGCTTCGACTGGTGGTAGCCCAGCGCGGTGGCGACGTCCATCTGCGAGCGGCCGGTGTGCCGTCGGGCGTGCTTGATCGTCTCGCCGATCTTCTCGGCTTCGGTCTTCACGTCTGCCATCCATGCCCTTCCGTCCGCCCCGAGCATGCCCCTGCGGACGAGCGTAGGCGAGTCGCACGAGCACTTCATGCAGCTTCTGCATGGACGATGCGGTACGGGCACGGAGCGTCGCGAACTACTAAGTCCACGCGGTTCCTTGGGGTGGTCGATCCGACCCCTGGAGGCCGCTCGTGGAAGCGCACCAGCTCACCTTCACTCTCCCGCCAACACCGGTAGCCGTGCCCACGGCACGACACCAGGTACGGGAAGCCATAGCCGCCTGGCCGGCGGTGACCGCGGCGGAGGCCATCCAGACGGCCGAGCTGGTCGTCAGCGAGCTCGTCACGAACGCGGTCCGTTACGCCGGTCACCAGCCGATCAGCGTCGTAGCCCAGCTCTCCGACACGGTGCTGCGGGTGGAGGTCAGCGACGCAAGCCGCACTCTGCCGAAACCGGCGCTGCCGGACGAGGACAGCGAGGGCGGACGCGGTCTCTTCCTCGTCGGTGTCCTCGCAGACCGCTTCGGCACGGTGCCGACGGACTCCGGCAAGTGTTGCTGGGCCGAGATCGATGTCGTCGGCGCACCCGCCACCAGAGCCGACGCCGCCTTGTCCGTTCCCACGCAGAGGAGTTGTACGTGAGTACCCGCGTCCCCGCCGTCACGTCTCAGGTCATCGCGATCCGGCCCGGCCGCCCCCTCGCCGGTGCCGTGACGGTCGACGGCTCGAAGAACGCCGCGCTCCCGCTCGTAGCCGCAGCGGCAGCCCTCCTTCGCCCCGTCCGACTCGACAACGTGCCCGCCAGCTCGGACGTCCAGACCCTGCTGGACCTGCTGCGTCAGGCGGGCTGGAACACCGCCCATCCGGTCGGCCACGACCACACCGTCCTCGTCCTTCCCCGCGAGGCGGCCCCGACGCCCGACGGCCTGGGCGAGGCCGCGTCCAGCATCCGGGCCTCGTACTACCTCGTCCCCGCTCTGATCGCCCTGTGCGGCCGGGCCCGGCTCCCCTGGCCGGGCGGATGCCGGATCGGCGACCGCGGGATGGAGCAGCACTTCAAGGTGTACGAAGCCTTCGGCGACCGCGTCCGCGTGGACGATCGTGGGTACGTCGTTGAAGCCGGCAGGGCGGTCCGTGGCACGGTGTCGCTGGCCCTGCCGTTCCGGTCGCGCGGGGCGACGATCGCCGCAGTCCTGCGCGCCGTGGTCGCGGGTACGCCGCTTCGGCTCGGACAGCCGAACCTCTCCCCGGAGGTCCTCGGCGTCCTGAACGCGCTGACGTCCATGGGGTACCAGTGCCGTGCCGGCGAGCGTGTCCTCGCCCTCGTGCCGCCGTCTTCCCTCTCGGAGGAGGAGGTACCCGTCTGGAACGTGCCGGGAGACAAGATCGAGGCCGGGACCTTGGCCTGTGCCGTGGCCGCGACCGGCGGCACCGCGCGGATCGAGGGCGTCCACGGCCCCGATGTCGCGCCGCTGGTCACCGCCCTCCACCGGATGGGCATCCCCACGACCAACGAACCGGAGACCCTGGTCGTCCACGGTCGGGACACCCAGCCGACCGGCCGCCCCCTGCGGGCCTTGGCGACGCTGGCCCCGGGCGGCCTCGACGCCGACTTCGAGCCGCCGCTCCTCGGCCTGGCCCTGGGCTTCCCCGGCACCCACCTGTTCTCGGACCCGATCAACCCCGGCCGCCACAGCAACCTCATCCCGCAGCTCGTCCGCATGGGCGGCGAGATCACCGAACTGTCTTCCACCGAGTGCAAGTTCACCGGCCCTCAGCGGCTGACGGGTGCCGGAGTAGAGGCGACCGACATTCGCACGGGTTCGGCGCTGATGGTCGCCGGCCTCACCGCACGTGGCGTCACGACACTCGGCGGGGTCGACCAGATCCGCCGCGGCCACGCCGACCTGCCCGGCAAGCTCCTCGCCCTCGGCGCCGACATCTGCGAGGTCACCCCATGACCGCAGCCAGACATTTCCAACGGATCATCGCCACCACCGACTTCCACTCGGCATTCGACGACGCTGTGCCGATGCTCGCCCACCTGAACGCCATGAGGCACGACAGCCTCGTCGTCGATTGCGGCGACTTCTTCGAGGGCACGGGCTACTACCGCCTCGGTCAGGGCCGCGCCGAGCAGGACGCCCTCGTCCGTCTCTACGACGCCGTCGCCCCGGGCAACCACGGCTGGGGCCACCACTTCGAACCCGACCTCTACGACATCACCGTGTGCGCGAACGCCGTCGACGACGAGACCGGCGAACTGCTCTTCCACCCGCTCCGCCTGGTGAGCATCGGCACGCGCCGTGTCGCCATCACCGGCATCATCGGCCCGCGGGCGTTCAACGCCATCCCAGCCGACCAGCGCGCCGGCCACCGTGTCATCGAGCCCGTCCAGGCGCTACGCGAGCTGATGCTGGCCCATCACCACCAGGCCGACTCCTGGGTGGTACTGAGCCACTCCGGCTTCGACGAGGACCTCAAGCTGGCCGAGTCCTGCCCATTCCTGGACGTCGTCTTCGCCGGACACTGCCACAGCGACCGACCGGAGCCTGTGGTCGTCGGTGACACGCTCGTCCTCAAGGGTCGCGAGCTCGCGGCCGGGTACGCCGTGGCTCTTCCCGTGGGCTCCGGCTGGGCCGCTCATGTGTCCGCCTTCCCCTCAGCCGCCGTCATGCCCGACGAGCTCGGCTCGGTACGGGAGGCCATCGACGCCATCCACGAGGAACTGCGCACACCGCTCGGTCCGCTCCGCGCCCCGTACGCGAACGGCCTGCTCGACCGTCACGCACTGCTCACCGACATCGCCGGCCGCCTCCACAACGGTCTGGGCGCCGACGCCGTCCTGCTGAACGAGACCGCACTTCGGTCTCCCCGGCTGGGGACCGTACTCACGCAGGGCGACCTCCTGGCCATCGAGCCCTTCGACAACCAGCTCGTACACGCCCACGTACCAGAGCGCTGCCTCACAGACCCAGCGGCCCTCCTCGCCCACCTCACCGCGCAGGCCGGCCCGATGGTGTCCGCGCCAGTACCCCTGCCCGACCGCCTGCCGACCGTGCTGACCACCGGCTATCTCGCCGACGCGTATCTCGGAGGCCGCACCCGGCAAGCCGGCATCCGATTCAGCCAGGCCGTGCAGCGCACGCTCACCGATGGAGACTCCCGATGATCCTCACCGGCCCCGAGATCACCCAGGCCACGGCCGACGGCCGCATCCGTATCTCCCCGTTCGAGCCGACGCAGGTGAACCCGAACAGCTACAACGTCCGACTCGGCGGGACCCTGCTCACCTACAGCGCCGACACACTGGATGCCCACCGGCCGAACCCCACCGAGCCGACCGAGATCGGCCCGGACGGCTACGAACTCCAGCCCGGCCAGCTCTACCTCGGCCACACCATCGAGGAAGTCGGCTCGGACACCTTCGTGCCCCTGCTCTTCGGGCGCTCCTCGGTCGGCCGCCTCGGCCTGTTCGTCGAGATCACCGCGCCCATCGGGGACATGGGCTTCCACGGACAGTGGACGCTCATGCTCTCCCCGATCCGGCCCCTGCGCGTGTACCCGGGCATGCGGGTCGGACAGATCATGTTCTTCGTGTCGGTCGGCCCGGTGGCGCTCTACGCGGGCAAGTACCAGTCCTCCGCCGGCCCGCAGCCCTCCGCCTACTGGCGCGACCTCGCCGCCCTCGGGGCGCTGGCCTCGTGATCCTCACCGGCCCCGCCATCGCCGCCGCCAGAGCCGCCGGCGAGATCACCATCGAACCGTACGAGCCGCGGAGGATCTCCCCCAACGCCTACGACTGGCGCCTCGGCGACACCCTCCGCCTCCACGCCGGCTCCCTGGACGCGGCGACGCCGACCGACTTCCAGGAGGTGCCGATCCCCGCCACCGGCTACGTGCTCCGGCCGGAGGTCCTCTACCTGGGGACGACGTACGAGCGGACCGGCTCGGAAGCGTACGCGCAGTTCCTCAACGGCGACCGGACCATAGGCGCACTCGGCATCTGGGTCCACGTGTCCGCTCCCCTCGGGCACCAGGGCCACGCCATTCGCTGGACGCTGGAGATCCGCGCCAGCCGACCAGTCCGGGTCTATCCGCGCATGACCTTCGGCAAGCTGGTCTTCCTTCAGGCCCTCGGCGCTGCGGCCAGCTACCAGAACCACGGCCTCAAATACCGGGCCAGCCAGGGCATCGAAACGTCCCGCCTCTACGAGGAGAACCCGGGAGGCCCCGCGTGAACCCCACCGTCGTCACGGCCCTCGACCTGCCGTTCCCGAGCCCCGGCGGAAGCGTCGAACTCTTCCTCGACCTGTACACCGGCCGAAGTCCCCTCCTGCCCGCCCGCGCCTTCATGCTCGCGCCCGAGCACATTGGGCTGCGGCCGTCCATACCGGCGGGTCTTGAGCTGGTGCAGGCACCAAGGAAGTGCCTGAGCGGGTACCCGTTCCGCCGCTACGTGGCCACCCTCCAGCGAGCCCTCTCGCACGCAGTCGGTCCCCGCGACGGAGGAGTCCTGCATCTGCAGCACCTCGCCTTCGGGGCCACGCCGGCGCTGCTTCGTGCCTTCCCCCGTCACGCGCGGATCGCGCTCGTCCACGGCACCGACCTTCTCTTCGCCGAAACGCACCCCGACCAGCTCGCCACGCTGCGGGAAGCCGCGTGGGCCGCGGACGTCATCGTGGTGCCGACCGGGGCGATGGCGGACCGACTGCTGCTCCTCGCCCCCAACACCCATCGGAGCAAGATCGAGAAGATCCCCTGGGGCATCCCGAACCATCTCATCACCAGCCCGCCCCCACGGCGCCGGAACCAGCCCTCCAGCCACCTGCGGATCCTGTACGCCGGCCGCCTCACCCCCGAGAAGGGCTTCGACACCCTGCTCTCAGCCGTCCCGCTCACTCAGTCCGCCGAGCTGTCCATCGCCGCACCCCGAGCCGAGTTCCACGCCCTCCGCCCCCGCCTCCACCAGCACGGAGTACACGTCCACTACCTCGGCTGGCTACGCCGCCCACAGCTCTGGAAGACCTTCGCCGACCACGACGTCCTGGTCATGCCCTCCACGACACTGGAGGCCATGGGCCTCGTGGCCCTCGAAGCCCAGGCATGCGGCCTCCCCGTCCTCTACCAGCCGGTTCCCGGACTCACCGAGGCACTGGGCGGCACCGCCCTCGCGACCGACTTCGCCGACCCGCACGCCGTCGCCCGCGAACTCGACCGCCTCCGCACCACCCCTGGCCTCCTGCCGGCGCTCCGTGCGGCCGGCGTCACCAACGCGGCCCGCTTCCCCCTGAGTGCCACCGCCGAAGCCCTCGCCGAGCTCGGCAGGCGCCTCGCCTGATCACCCGTGGCGCATCCCCACCAGACCCGGCCGTCTCACTACGATCGGAACACCATGACGCTCGACACCGCACGCATTGAGCAGCTCCTCCAGGCCGGCGTCCGCGACCGGGTCTACCCGGGAGCCGTCTGGGCCGTCGGCGACGCCGGGGGCACGACGGCGAGCGGCGCGGTCGGTCTCCTCGACCCGACCCGTCCCGACGAGCCGATGCGGCTCGACACCGTCTTCGACATCGCCAGCCTCACCAAGATCGTCGCCGTGTGGGCCGTCATCGGCACCCTCGTCGAAGAAGGCAAGCTCCAGCTCCACACCCCACTCGGCGCCTTCTGGCCCGAGGTCGCTGGCCACCCGCTCGCCCAGGTCACCACCCACGAGCTCCTGACCCACACCGCCGGTCTCCCCCTGCGCGCCAACCTCAGAAACCTCTACGGCACCGACCCCCAGGACATCCGCGACGGCGTCCTCCACGAGGCTCTCCACCGTGCGCCCAGCCAGGCCGTCGAGTACACCGACCGGGCCGCCCTCATCCTCGGCTACCTCGCCGAGTACCTCGCCGGTCAGCCCCTCGACCTCCTGGCGGCCAGCCGCGTCTGGGAGCCGCTCGGCATGACCGAGACCCGCTTCGGCCCCCTCCCCGCGGCCGTAGTCCCCCGCTGCGCCCCCACCGAACGGGACGAGGAAACCGGCACCCACCTCCAGGGCACCGCCCACGACTTCTCCGCCCGCCTCCTCGGCGGCACCTGCGGCATCGCCGGCACTTTCTCCACCCTCGACGACCTCACCCGCTTCCTCCAGCACATGCTGGCCCCGACGCAGGCCGCCTTCGGCCGGACCTGGATCTGCGACTCCCTGCGCATCCACACCGGAGAACTCACCCCGGCACGCGGCCTCTTCTGGCACCCAGCCCCCGGCACCGGGCTGCGCGACGACGTCTGGGTCCACTACGGCTTCACCGGCACCGGCATGTGGATCAGCCCGAGGCAGCAGCGATGGGCAATCCTCCTCACCAACAAGCTCTACTTCACCCGCGACCGCGAACCGCTCACCGCCGTACGCGACTCCTACCGCGAGTCGGTCTTTACGGACGGCACCCTGCCGGGACGCGCACGGGCCGATCGGTGATCCAGTCCCCAGACGCGACGAGGCCGCGGGTCCCGCAGAGCGGCACGAGCCCTGCGGGGTTCCCACGGCCCGTTGGCCGGTCACTTCGATCAACACCCGTGACATGTACAAGGCGGACAGGGCATGGGTATGGACCTCGGTGACGCCGAGCGCGTCGGTCACCACCTGTGCGGCCTCGGGGCGTCGCGGGTCAGCAGACGCAGGCGGGAGACGCCGAGTTCGCGCAGTTGGCTCACGCCGGCGCCGGCGCGCACGGCGTCGGAGACGCCTGCGAGCACGAGCCAGCGGCGTGAAAGCCCCCGGCCGGACGGTGGTCGCAGCCACGGCACCGTCCGGCCCGGCCTGCCTGTCGCGCGCAGGTCAACAGCCATGCGCACGCCCCAGTACCGGGTGATTCCCAAGCTTGTAGCGCGGGTTCAATTCCCGTCATCCGCTCGTGAACGAAACCCAGGTCACGGTCTCGGGACTTCTTCGTTGTCCAGGTCGCGTGGGGCTGCCGTGCCGCGCACGCGTCCATCAAGGCCATTCGGTGGCCGCTTGCTGTGGCTCGTCGCACAGATGTGGGTCTGGCGGGGCTGTGGCCGGTTCTGCGATGCTTCCGTCCGTCAAGCGACGGCGGAACGAGGAAGCCGGTGAGATTCCGGCACGGTACCGCCACTGTGTAGGGGGAGCGACTCCGCCCATGGCCACCGCCCCATCCGGGGGTGGGAAGGCCGGAGAAGCTGTGATCCCGAGTCAGGAGACTCACGCCGTCGCACCTCGATGTACGGGGCGGATTTCCCCAGGAGAGGCGGTGGCACTCGTGTGCCTGTGTACGTGTGGGGTCGGCTTCACGCTGCCCTTGGCCCGTCGGAGCCGACCTGTCCGGCTTGACGTAGGGGTCCGTTCCCCCAGGTTCTGACGACCTCCTCCTTCAGCGAGTTCCTTTTCGTACGCCTCATCCGCGCACCGGTATGCCGGTACGCGCTGCCCACGCACGCCACCAGGAGTCACCTTGTCCGTACGATCCGTCATGCCCGACCGGCGTCGGGCCGCCGCGGCGGCCTTCCTCGCCGTCGCCCTCACGCTCACCGCGTGCGGCGGCGACGTCGGCACCACAGCCGACCCCAAGACCCGGGCCGAGGGTGAAGGGTGCATCAAGGACTTCGACCCGGCCAAGGACTACTTCCCGGTCAAGTCGACGATGAAGCACGCCGAGAACTTCACGCTCCGGTACGAGAAGAGCTATCAGGTCCTCACCGTCAAGGAGCCCTTCCCCAAGGGCAAGCCGGAGTCGTACGTACTGGTCAAGTGCGGTGCCCCCAAGCCGAAGCTGACCGGTGACCTGGCCTCCGCGCAGCAGGTCACCGTCCCCGTCAAGAGCCTGTACTCCGCCTCCACCACCCACTTGCCGCTGCTGACCGAGACCGGCACCCTGGACGTCCTGACCGGTGTCGCGAGCGCCACCGCCATCTCCTCCGCCGAGGTGCTCGAGCGGGTGAAGGCGGGCAAGGTCACCGAGTACGCCAAGGACCGCACCCTCAACGCCGAGACGGTCATCGGCGCCAAGCCCGATGTGCTGATGACCCAGGGCACCGACGACCCGCAGTACCCGAAGCTGCGTCAGGCGGGCATCGCCGTGGTCGCCAACGCCGAGTGGCTGGAGGCCAGTCCGCTCGGCCGCGCCGAGTGGGTCAAGGCGATGGCCGCACTCACGGGGGCGGAGAAGCGCGCCGGCGAGGTGTTCGACACCATCGAGGGCGACTACCGGAAGGTCGCCGCGAAGGGCGCGCAGGCAGTCAAGGCGGGCAAGCCCGTCGAGGTGCTGCCCGGCACGATGTATCAGGGCACATGGTCCATGCCTGCGGGCGGCAGCTACGCCGCCCGGCTGATCAAGGACGCGGGCGGTACCTACCCGTGGGCCGGCGAGGCGGGCACCGGCGGCCTCCAGCTGAACTTCGAAGCCGTGTACGCCAAGGGCGGCCAGGCCCCGGTCTGGATCGCCGACCAGCAGTGGAAGTCCACCGCCGACGCGGTGAAGGCCGACAGCCGGTACGGGCAGCTGAAGGCCGTGTCCGGCGGCGCCGTGTGGACGAACCAGAAGGCGCTCGGTCCCGGCGGCGGCAACGACTACTTCGAGCGCGGTGTGCTGCGCCCGGACCTGGTCCTCGCCGACCTGTTCGCGCTGATGCACCCGGACCAGGCGAAGGGGCACACCTTCACCTTCTACCGGCCGGTGCCCAAGGCGTGACGATGCATCAGACAGCCGTGTCGGCACCGGCCGCGGGCACCCCGCGGCCGGTGCGGCGGCGCCTCGTCGTCGTCCTCGCCCTCGCGGCCGGGACCGCCGTGCTGTTCGTCCTCACCATCGCCACCGGCTCCCATCCGGTGCCGGTTGCCGAGGTGGTACGGGTCCTGTTCGGTGGCACTGCCGAGGACCCGCGGTGGAACGTGATCGTCGAACAGGTCCGGCTGCCGCGCGCGCTGACCGCCACTGCCGTCGGCGCCGCTCTCGCGGTGGCCGGCGTACAGATGCAGACCCTGTTCCGCAACGCGCTGGCCGACCCGTTCTCCCTCGGGGTGAGCTCGGGGGCCAGCATGGGTGTCGCCGCCGTGGTGGTCGGCACCGGCGGGGTCGCCGGCAGCTTCACCGGAGACCTGGCCGGCCTCGGGCGGGTGGGCGTCGTCATCGCCGGCTCGCTCGGCGCCGCCGCCGTCCTGGCCCTCGTGCTGCTGCTCTCGCGATGGGTGCGGTCGGCCGTCACCCTGCTCGTCATCGGCGTCATGATCGGCTCGGCGGTCACCGCGGTGGTCGGCGTGATGCTCGTCTACGCCCGGCCCGAGCGAGCCCAGCAGTTCGTCGTGTGGAGTCTGGGCAGCTTCGGTGGCACGACCTGGCCGGACCTTCAGGTCATGCTGCCCGTCGTCGGTGCGGGCCTGCTGGTCGCGTTGCTGACGGCCAAACGACTCAACGCCCTGCTGCTCGGCGAGGACTACGCCCGCACCATGGGCCTGAACGTGCGGCGCAGCCGCGATCTCGCCCTGTTCGCCACCTCGCTGCTGGCGGGCGCGGCCACCGCGTTCTGCGGCCCGGTCGCCTTCCTGGGCCTGGCCGTTCCACATCTGACGCGGGTGGCGCTGGGGACCTCGGACCACCGGGCGCTGATCCCGGCGTCGATGCTCGCCGGGGCGTTTCTGGCGCTGGCGTGCGCGCTGCTGAGCCAGCCGCCCGGCACGGATGCCGTGCTGCCGCTGAACGCCATCACCTCGCTGTTCGGCGCACCGGTCGTCATCGCGTTCCTGATCCGCAGCCGTCGCGGCGTACAAGGAGTGGCCTCGTGACCGACACCATGACCGAGCCGGTCACGGACGCGACCGGCGGGTCGGGCCGCTTCGGCGGCCTGGTCACGCAGGGGCTCGCCGTCGGCTACCGCACCCGGTCCGCCCGCAGGCCGGGAGCAAGGCGGGCCGTGCTCTCGGGGCTCGACCTCGAAGCACGGGCCGGCGAACTGACCGTCCTTCTCGGCCCCAACGGCGCGGGCAAGTCCACGCTGCTGCGCACCCTGTGCGGGCTCCTTCCGCCGCTCGACGGACGGATCCGGATCGGCGGCGCCGACCTGGCGCAGACGTCGCCGACCGCGCTCGCCAGGCGGCTGGCGGTCGTCCTCACCGACCGGGTGGACCCCGGGCTGCTGTCCGTACGGGAACTGGCCGGGCTCGGTCGCCACCCGCACACCGGGTTCACCGGCCGCCTCACGGCCGCGGACCACGCGGCCGTCGAGTGGTCACTGAAGGCGGTGGGCGCGGGGCATCTGGCGGACCGGCCGGCCGCCGAACTCTCCGACGGCGAACGCCAGCGCGTCCTGACCGCGCGCGCCCTCGCCCAGGAGCCCGAGGTCGTCCTGCTCGACGAGCCGACCGCCTTCCTCGACGTCCCCTCGCGGGTGGCGCTCACCGTGCTGCTGCGCGACCTGGCCCGGGACAAGGGCCTGACCGTAGTGGTCAGTACGCACGACCTGGAGCTGGCCCTGCGGGTGGCCGACGCCGTCTGGCTCGTCGACCGCGAATCCCGCGTTCACGCCGGAGCACCCGAGGACCTGATCCGCAGCGGCGCCGTCGCGGGGGCGTTCGACGCCGACCACCTCGCCTTCGACCCGGCCTCCGGCACCTTCGGCCTACGCCGCACCGCACGCGCCGCCGTCGCGGTGGACGCGCCGGCCGATGTGCTCCCGCTCCTCGAACGCGCCCTCGCCCGGGAAGGACTGGCCGTGGCGGACCAAGGCGACCCGCCTGCCGACAGGAAGGTGAGCTGGGACGGCGCGGACCGACTCACCTTGACCGGACCGGACGGACGGAGCGCCTCCGTCCGAGGCTTCCACGAGCTCACACGGACGGTACGGACGTGGTGACCACGGCTCTCACCCCCGACGCCCTGGCGCGGGTCTCCACGATCGGCCCGTACTTTGCGCTGGCCACCGGCCATTGCCCCGACACCGAGGGCTTCCGTCCCCTGACCGACCTGTACGCGGACCGGGGCGCGCTGGAGGAATGCGTACGGGCCGTCTCCGGGCGGCTCGGCACCGACCAGCCCAGGGTGGCCGCGTCCACCCTGCACCTGGGCACCGCCTCCCGGCTCTGGTCGATCGCCCTGGCCTGCGCCACGCTCACCGGCCGCGTCCCCGACCTGGCGCCCGACCGGCTGTGGTGGCGCCTGCCCGCCTCCGGCCCCCTCGACCTGTGGCTCCCCGACCTGAGAGAGGTCGACCAGGAGCCGCTCCCGGCCCTGCTCCGCACCGTCGTCGTCCAGAACCTGGGCCCCTGGGCCGACGCCGTACGGCACGTGGCCGGTGTGTCCCCGCACACCCTGCGCGGCAACGCCGCCTCGGCACTGCTCGGAGCCCACCGCGTCCTTCTCGCCAGGGCGCCGGACCCCTTCCTCCCCGTCGTCCCTCTCGTCCGCGCGCTGCTGGACCGGCCTCCGCTGGCGGGCACCGGCACGTACCGCGCCACGCCTCCCGGACCGCTCGCCTTCCGACGCCGCAGCTGCTGCCTGTACTACCGCGTGCCGGGCGCGGGCACCTGCGGCGACTGCGTACTCAACCCCAAGGAGAAGACCTCATGACCACCACCGAGCCGACCGTCGTCGAAACCCCCGGCGGCGGCACCCAGCACGTCTGGCCCCTCCCGGTCGACGAGGCCACCCTCCTCGACCTCGTCACGACCGTCTTCACCGACCACTGGCAGCACATCCACTTCGGCCCCATCATCGAAGGCGCTGCCTGGGAGGTCGGTGCCCCGGGCGCCCCGACCGCCATCACCATGAACGACGGTTACGCCACCATCGACTTCGGCGCATGGCACTTCCACCTGTGCATCGGCGAGCACACCGCCTCCGGCCCCGAACTCGGCCGCATCCGCCGCTGCTCGCGCGCGGAGCTCTACCGCAGCATCGGCTCCGACGGCTCCCCCGTCAGCTGGGGGATCCGCCTGTTCAACGGCCGCGACGAGCAGATGATGACCGTCCTGCTGCCCAACCCCTTCCTCACCGACCGCCAGGACATCCTCGACGCGCCCGACTTCAGCCGCCTCGCCGCCTGGGACGCCCTCCGCGACCAAATCCTCGGGCTCGCCCCCGACCCTCTCGACCGCACGGGCAAGGGCTTCCGACACGGCGGCTGACGCAAGGACGGATCCCCCTTAGGCGCGGCAGACACAAGCAGCCCTACGCACGGGGAGGCGCTCGCTCGGGACCGGGATCCGGCTTCCGCGGGTGCTCGATCGGATCGGGCTCCCAGTACCAGTCCTCACCCTGGTGGACCGCCCGTCCAGGCCGGGGGTTCGGTCCGCCGTCCCGGCCTGCGTCCCAGTGGATGAAGACCACCACCGCGATGAAGACCAGAGGTAGTGCCCGAGCCACCAGGCCGCCATCACCAGCACATACCCGAGCCCCAGGAGGAAAGGCAGGAAGACCAGGCCGATCGCCAGACAGCCCTTGTCCACGCCTCCCCGGTTCATCGCCGCCCCCGTTTGCCGCTCCGTGTCGCCGAGGCGGGGTATGCCCGGCCTCAGCCACAGGACCCCGGGTGAGTCGTCGGCCGCAGCAGAGCCGGCAGACGCCGTCGCCCCAGTTGTTGCCTGCCCGATCTCCCTGGGCAGGCAGTACCTCGGACTGGTCCCTGGAGGACCCGGCCGGCAAAGGCGTCGAGGCCATCCGCCCCATCCGCGACCAGATCAAGAACCGCATCGAGGACCTGATCGCCGAGAAGACTCTCGGCGCTCAACCGTCGGACGTCTGTCCCCGGCCCGGTACCTGGGGCGCCTTCGCGGCCTCGGCCTCGGCCTTCGCGTCGCTGACTACGGCGTCGGCCTGTCTCGCCACCTCATCAGCAGCCGCGGCGGCGTCGAGCGAGAGGGGCGAGCCTCCCTCCAGCTCCGGCGCCCCGCCTTCGTCCGCCACGCCGTCGGCATCGGCAGTGGCTTCTCCTTCCGGTGACGCGGCTGACACGGCTCCGGGAAGACCCATCGTCGACCGGTCGCCGAATGCGCTGGTCACAGCACGGACCGCTTCGGTCAGTTCCCCCGGGATGACCCAGAACGTGTTGTTGTCGCTCTTCGCCAGATGCGGGAGCGTCTCAAGGTACTTGTACGCCAAGATCTTCGGGTCGGCGTTGTTGCGATGAACGGCCTGAAAGACGCGCTCGACCGCTTTCGCCTCTCCGTCCGCCCGCAGGATCATGGCTTGCTGCGTGCCCTGCGCCTCCAGGATGTCCTTCTGCTTCGTACCCTCCGCCGTGAGGATCTTGGCCTGTCGCTCCCCCTCGGCGTGCAGGATCGCCGCACGCTTGTCGCGTTCGGCCCGCATCTGTTTCTCCATCGCCTCCTTGATGGTGTTCGGCGGGTCGATGGCCTTGATCTCGACGCGGTTGACCCGGATCCCCCACTTGCCGGTGGCGTCATCGAGGACGGCGCGGAGGCGGGCGTTGATCTCCTCGCGCGAGGTGAGCGTCTGCTCCAGGTCCATGGAGCCGATGACGTTCCGCAGGGTGGTCACGGTGAGCTGATCGATCGCCTGTAGATAGTCGGCGACTTCGTAGGCGGCCGCCCGCGGGTCGGTGATCTGGTAGTAGAGGACCGTGTCGATGTTGACCACGAGGTTGTCCTCGGTGATCACCGGCTTGGGAGCGGACGAATACACCTGCTCGCGCACGTCGAGTTTGGTGTTGACACGGTCCGCCACCGGTACGACGAAGTTCAAGCCGGGCTGCAGCGTCCGCCGGTACCGGCCGAACCGCTCGATGTTGTAGCGACGCGCCTGCGGAACGATCCGCACCGTCGAGGCGACGAGGAAGACGACGACGATCGCTGCCACGAGAAACGGGATGACAACCGGATCCACAATTCCTCCCTTGGGACGTGCTCAGCCGTTCATGGAAGGAGCTCGCGGGGGTAGACCACAGCCGTCGCGCCTTCGATCTCCATGACGTCCACCAAAGCGCCTACGGGGATCACCAGGCTCTCGTCCAGAGCGCGGGCGGACCATTCCTCCCCGTATATCTTGATCAGGCCGTGCGTGGCGGTGACCTCCTGCATGACCTCGGCCCGCTTCCCGATCAGCGCATCGCTGCCCTCGCGCGAGAGAGGCGCCTGAGCCATCTGCCGCAGCGCGAAGGGACGGACGACGAGGAGACCGGCGGCCGCAGTCACCCCGAACGCCACGAGCTGGCCGAGGAGGCCGACGCCCACGCCTGCGACCACAGCTGCGACCAGGGCGGCGCCCGCCAACAGCCCGAAGACCAACGTCAGGGTGAGAAACTCCGCGGCACCGAGCGCCGCGGCGGCGAGCAGCCATACGAACCACGGCATGGAACCAGCCTCCCTCAGGGCGACCTACCCAACACCTACCCACTTGGCCCCCGGACAGAACAGACTCGTTCCACCCGGCCCGCGGCACCTCGGACAGCGTCTGGCTTCGGGCCCACGTGGCTGAGGCAGTCGTCCCCGCTCCCGGAGCTGTCAGCCGAGCCAGTGGCGCCAACGGGCCGCAGGCGGGTCGCAGCGCCCGGAGGCAACCATGTCCTGGTAGACGCGTTCCCCCAATTCATCCCACGTCACTTGCTCCCCGCTCTCGGAGAGGGGTTGTCCGTCGGCATCCGTGATGGCGGAGAACGTGACGTCGCAGTCGGGAGGGCGAACGGTCTGGGTGGCGTACCACCCGAACGCGAAAATGGCGACGACGCTGCAGGCCAGCAGGATCCGGGCACGATGGTTGCGTTTCACCGGCCGCATCGCAGGACACACATTCGACTCCCTCTGGGGTCACGCGCGTGGCCGGTTGCTCGGGCGCGATTCCCGGGCACCGTCGACTCCGTCCAGGGGCGTCCGCCCGGCCGCCACCACCGCAGGACCCGTCAGCCGACGGTGGACTGGGCCAGGGAGGTGGAGAACACGCGGGTGTCCGCGTCCGTGTCGATCAGACCGATCAGGACCGGGTTGGGGCCGGGCGGGGCGCCGGTCGCGGCGCGGAGGCGGTAGCGGTGGGTGGCCACCGCGTTCTTGGCGAGCGGGTTTCCGCCCTTGTAGAGCGTGTACGGCAGAGCGTCGTTGGCGATGCGGAGCGTCGCTGGACGCCAGGTCCCAGTCGCTCGGTCCCAGCGTTCCAACGTGTAGCCGGGGTGGGCCGAACCGCCCGGCATGGCCTCCATCTGGAAGGCGAGCAGCAGGTGTTGGTACGAGCGGCTGTTGCCGTTGCGGAGGGTGACGGTGAACTCCCGTGCGGGCCAACCGGGCTCAAGGGTGAGTCGGCCGTCCGGCGCCGCCGCGCACGGGTACGGCGCATGGGGTGCCCCTCGTTGATGGTGGTCGTTGCCGGGAAACGTAACGAAGGGAGGACACGGGGAAGCCGAGAGGGCGCAGCGATTTGCGGACGACCATGCGAGCCTGGCCAAACCCCAAGGCCAACCTGGTTGATCGCCGCCCAGCCAAGGAACGGACCGCTCAACTGGTGGCCGCAGAGGGACCTGTTGTCAGTGTGTGCGTCCACAATCGAGTCATGTGGGACAACTCTCCGTTCCCCATGCCGGACGGTGCGAAGATCACCGGCCGCCGGGGAGACCAGTACAAGGTGAGCGTCAGCATGCCGTTCGACCCGGACGGCTTCTACGGACGCCAATGCCCCGAGTGCTCGATGCTCTTCCGCGTCAACGCCGATGACTACGAGGCACTGCCCGAAGGGCTTCAGCTCTGGTGTGTGTACTGCGGCCACAACGCGGACCACACGGAATTCTGGACCGACCAGCAACGCGAGCGAGCCATGGAAGCGGCACGAGCTCTGGGCGCACAGATCGTGCATCAGGGGTTTACTCGTATGCTCCGCAAGTCACGGAGCACGGCGCGGCGCGGCCAGGTTTCGATCTCGTTCCGCAATCGCCCCCCTTACCCCCGTCCCCTGCCCGGGATCGACGAGGAACGCCTCGCCCGTACGCGGACGTGCGCCGGGTGCGAGATCCGGTACGGCGTCTTCGGCGAGCACCGCTACTGCCCGGTCTGTGGTCGGCTGCCGGCCGCTACCGTCGCCTTCGACGCCCTGCAGGCGGAGACCGCCCGGCTCGACGCGCTGGCCTCACTCCACGACGAAACCAAGGCCGTACTGCGTGAGCAGGGCGTCTTCACACGCAGTTGGGTCGACGCCGTCGAGAACGTCGTAGGCGTCGTGGAGGCGCTCGGGTCCTCGGTCTTCCATGAACGGGTCACAGACTCGGAGGAGCGGCTGCGCGGCAAGGGAAGCGTCTTCCAACGGCTGGACGACATGGCCGACCTCTTCGTCTCGGCGGGCTGCCCTGACGTACGGGCCTTGGTGGGGCCTTCCACCTGGAACCGCCTGACCCGGACCTGGGCAGCACGCCACGTCTTCACCCATAACGACGGCGTCGTCGACGAGAGGTACCTGCGCCGAGTACCGGGTGCAAGGACGTCCCTCGGTCAACGGCTGGTGATCTCGGAGGCCGAATGCCGAGAGGCGATCGCGGACGCGACCGCACTCTGCCGTGCGCTGGTGGACCTCGGCCCTTCACCCGCCCCGTAACCCCTGTGCGGCCACCCGAGATGCTGCGTGAGCCAACCAGTCCAGACCTTGTGCGTCTGCAACGCACCGATCGCCCATACGGCCTCCTCGCGAAAAAGCTCCCTGGGAGAAATCTGGGAGATGATCTTCCCCCAGAGCGCTACCGAGGACAGGTCAGACCAACGGCAACCAATGCCCTGACCTGCCCGTTTGCGATGATGGCCAGCCCACGAGCCAGGTCGGACGTTCTTCGGGACGAAGAGGTCGTGGGTTCAAATCCCGCCACCCCGACAGCTGAAATACCAGGTCAGGGGCCTGATCCGCGCGAGCGGGTCGGGCCCCTGAGTGGTTTCCTGGGCGTGGGGGCGCCATCGGGAAGGAGCCACGGCATGGGTGGGAACGTCTCGACCGCGCCCGCGTCGCATCTGAGTGGGACCGAGCGGGTTCGGCTGGCCGTCTATCACGGGTTCGCGCGGGCCGGGGTCGCCCCGGGCGTGGCCGAGCTTGCCGGGCTCACCCGGCTGAGCGGCGAGGAGGTGCGGCGGGAGCTGCGCCGGCTGCACGAGAGCCGTGATCTTGTACTGGATCCGGAGGACGGCGACCGGGTCGTCCTGGCGCACCCCTTCGCGGCCGTGCCGCTCGGGTTCTCCGTGATGGGGGCGCACACGCTGTGGTGGGGCGGCTGTGCCTGGGACTCGTTCGCCCTGCCGCACCTGCTGGACGACGAGCCCGACGTCCTGGTCGCCACCCGCTGCCCGGCCTGCGACGCCCCGCACGCCTGGGTCGTCGGCCGGGAGGCGCCGCCGGAAGGCGGGCAAGTGGCCCACTTCCTCGTGCCCATGGCGCACGCCTGGGACGACGTGCTGCGCACCTGCGGCAACCAGCGGCTGTTCTGTTCCGAGACGTGTGTCGACACGTGGCTGCGGCGGACCGGACAGGAACGCGGCTACGTCATGGGGCTCGACACCCTCTGGCGCTTCGCCGGTGACTGGTACACCGGACGCCTCCACCCGGGCTACACCCGCCGCGACCCCGCCTCCGCCGCCGCCTACTTCGCCGAGGTCGGTCTGCACGGAGCCTTCTGGGGGCTGCCCGACTAGGGAGTGTCCGGAGACCGGGGCGTGTGCGGGAAGTCGATCAAGCGGCTCTACGCTGTTACGGCGGTGCGTGCTGCTGTCAGGTGTCGACCAGGTCGTCGACCGTCGAAAGGCTGGGTCTCAATTGCTGGTCGCGGACCGATATCGGCTTCATACGTGTGTCGGCCGCGGCGGCATGGGCGAGGTGTGGCAGGCCACGGACGAGGTGCTCGGGCGGTCCGTGGCCGTGAAGTTGATGCTCGGGCACGAGCACGACCCCTCCGCGGGCGAGCGGTTCCGTCTTGAGGCGCAGACCGCCGCGCGGCTCAGCCACCCGCACGTCGTCGGTGTCTTCGACTTCGGTACGTGGGACGGAAAGCTGTTCCTCGTCATGGAGTTGGTCGAAGGATCCAGCCTCGCCTCCGAACGCGGAGCACCGCCCCTGGTGCTGCCCGCCGAGCGGGTGGCCGTCGTCGCCGGTCACGCCGCAGCCGGGCTCGCCGCCGCGCACCGGGAAGGGGTCGTGCACCGGGACATCAAGCCCGGGAACCTGCTGCTCGACGGCGACGGGACCGTGAAACTCGCCGACTTCGGGATCGCCCGGTTCGTCGACGACCCGTCCGCCGCGCTCACGACCACGGGCCAGATCGTCGGCACCGGCCTCTACCTCGCCCCCGAGCGGGCGCTCGGCCGGGCCGCCTCGCCGGCCTCCGACGTGTACTCGCTCGGCTGCGTGCTGTACCAACTGCTCACCGGACGGCCCCCGTTCCAGGGCGACACCGCCACCTCCCTGCTCTACCAGCACATCGACACGCCTCCCGCGCCGCCCAGGCAGCTCGGAGTGGGGCTGCCCGCGGCGTTCGAGGCGTACCTCCTCTCCATGCTGGCCAAGGAGCCCGAACAGAGACCTCCGGCCCAGGCGATCGCCGACTGGTTCACCTCCGGTGCCTGGCGGGAGCACCCGCTTCCTCCGGCTCAGCCGCGGAGTCAGACTCAGCCGCGGAATCAGACTCAGCCGCGGAATCAGGCTCAGCCGCCGCGTGCGGCACAGACCGTGCCCCGGTCCGCGCCCCGGTCCACGTCGCGGCGCCAGGCGCGGCGCGCGGAGAGCGGGCTCGCCGCCCTCTCCCGGCGGCGGCCCCGGAAGACCGCGGCCGTCGCCGGCGGCATAGCCTTCGTCGTCTTCCTCCTGATCGGCATGGCCTGGATGTCCTGAGTGACCCGAACGGGGGTCGCCGGGTGGCCCGGGGTGGGGCGGTCCGGTCCCCTGGGGACATGCACCCCCTCCGGACAGCCGCCGAGGCGGCGGCCACCGTTCCCGCCGAGGTCGTCTCCGACTCCGGCCCGTCCGCCCTCGCCCTCGGGGTCGGCGCCGCCGCCGTCGCGGGGGCCATCGGCACCGCCGTCGTACGGCGCGGTCGCACGGCGAAGGGCCACGACGGGTCGGCCGAGCGCACGGCCGGGCAGTCTCCGGGGCCGGAAGCCGGTTCCGAGCGGGCCCAGAACTGACATCGGCGCCGAGGCCCTCACGGCGCCTCGTGCGCCAGTGCCTCCAGGCCCCGGCGGGCGCCTTCCTCGTACGCCCGGGTCAGCTCCCGGGCCGGTAGCGCCTCGCGGAGCGCGCTGTCGCTGTGCCGGCGCGCCGGGGCGCAGAACGGGGCGGCGCTGTACGAGTCGTCGAAGGCGGACCTCCGCAACAGGTCCACGGCGCCCAGCAGATGGGCCGCGTCCTTCGGGCGGCCGGCGAGGATCCGCAGGCGGGCGACGAGTTCGGCCGCGCAGGTCGCCCCGACGACGCCGCCGAGTCCGAGGTGGGTGCGCAGGGCGCGGAGCGCGTGCCGTTCGGCGCGTAACGGATCGCCCTCCCAGAAGTGGATTTCGGCACGGGCGTAGGACGTCCAGGCCTCGGCCATGAGGTCGCGGCCGGTCCAGTTCAGGACCGCGGCGCGGTCGAGGGCCTCCTGGGCCGCCTCCGGGTCGGTGCGGATCAGGGCGAGCGCGAGCGCCGCCCACACGGCCTCCCGGCTCGGGCCCACCTCGGGATGGTCGCCGATGGTGTTCAGGGCCTCGCGGAACTCCGCCGCCGCGGCCTCCGTACGCCCCTGGAACAGGGCCGTGGAGCCCCGCAGATGGGCCAGGAGGCCCAGGCAGCGGTCGTCGCCCTCGCGCACGGCGGCGGCCCAGGCCTGGACGAGCAGGGGGTCGGCGTCCTCCGGGCGGCCGGCCTCCAGTTCGAGGAAGGCGGCCAGCCAGAGCGCTCGGGCCGGCAGCGGTCCTGGGTGCTGGGCCATGGCGTGCCGCAGCCGTGTCAGGCCCTCGACGACCCGCCCGCAGGCGATCCAGAGGAACCAGAGCGAGACGGCGATCTCCACCGCCGAGTCCGCCTCTGCCGAGGGCGACAGCGGGGCGGTCGTCGGGTCCATGGCGGCGGTCAGGTCGGGGAGTTCGCGCAGCGCGAGCGCGCGGGCGTCCTCCTGCCGTCCGCCGTGCCACCAGTCGGCGGCCCGCCGGGCGACCTTCACGTACCACCTGCGGTGGTGCAGGACGACGGCCCAGCGGTCCCCGCGCTCGGTGAGCCTGCGGGCTCCGACGGCCCGCATCGGGTGGGGCATCCAGTAACCGGGTCGGCCGCCGGCGCCCTCGACGGGCAGCAGCGCGAGCGGAGCGAGGCGGTCGAGGACCCCGAGGATCTCGGAGGCGGGCAGCGCGCCCGACGCGCAGACCTCCCGTACCGCCTCCGGGCCGAAGGCGCCCTCGAAGACGGACAGTCGCTCCCAGAGGAGCTGTTCGGCGCGGTCGCAGGCCGCGTATCCGGCGTCGGCCGCGGCCAGTTGCTCGGCGGTCGACCACGGGGCCGGGCCCTCGCGCAGGCGCGCGCGTACCGCCCGGAGATCCCGTTCACTGCCCGCCGTCCTGATGCCCGGACGCTCTGTGTCCCCCATCGCTACGGCCCCTGCCTTGAGTCTCGCTTCATGGCTTTTCACAGCTCTTACGGTTTGAATGCCAGTGCCTCGGGCCATCCTGGGGCGCCGTGGCGCAGGCACCGGCGGTTTGCCGGAGAACGGCCAGGGAGGGAAATGCGTACCGGGGAATCCGTCCTGGGAGAGGCGGATCTGGCGCTCATCCACGCATTGCAGCTGGCACCCCGTGCCACGTGGACGGACCTCGCGGCGGTCGTCGGCACCAGCCCCGACACGCTCGCGCGGCGCTGGGAGCAGCTCACCTCGGGCGGTTACGCGTGGGCCGGCCTCCTGGCGCGGTACCACGCCTCCGCCCTCGCCCTCTACGCCTGGGTGGAGGTGGACTGCGCCGCCGGGCGGTCCGAGGACACCGCCGTCGAACTCGCGCGGGACCCGCAGACCCACAGCGTCCACCAGGTCACCGGGGACACCGACCTGGTGCTCCTGGTGACCTGCCCCGACCTGGTGGCCCTGGACGAGTACCTGGTGCGGCGCGTCCAGGGGCTGCCGGGCGTGATCCGGTCCCGTACGCAGGTGATCACCCGGATGCATCCGCTCCGCAACGGCCGACAGCTCGACCAGCTGACGCCCCAGCAGGCGCATCGGCTCACGGAACTCACCGGGCCGGTGGCGGGCCCCGGGCGCAAGCCCCACCGGTTCACGGACGCCGACCGCAGGATCGTCTCCGCGCTGGCCGGGGACGCCCGGATCAGCGCCGCCGAGCTCGCCCGCCAGGTCGGTACGAGCGAGTCGACCGTGCGCCGCAGGCTGGAGGCCCTCGCGACGGGCGGGGCGCTGTTCCACCACTGCAAGCCGGCCCCCCGCTTCTCGGGGCGCCCGGTGTTCGCGCTGGTCAAGGCGGACGTGCCGCCCCTGGAGGCCGCGTCGGCATCGGCGGCCGTGGGGCGGCTGCGGCAGACCCGGCTGGTCACCTCGGTGACCGGGCCGCACAACCTGAGCGCGGGGGTGTGGCTGCGCTCGGTCGACGAGCTGAACGACGTGACGGCGGCGGTCGCCCGGGCCGTGCCGGGGCTGCGCATCACGGGTACGGTCCTCTCCCTGCGTGTCCACAAGCTCGGCGCCCAGGTCCTGGGCCCCGACGGCCGCCGCACGCACCACGTCCGCCCGGCCGGCCTGCCTTCGGCGGAGGGGTAGCCGGGGCGCGGACCACCGCCGGACAATGGGGCGCATGGAGTTCGCCGTGTTCGTGACGCTGCCGGGTCTTGTCATCCTGCTGACCGTGGTCGCCTTCGCCGACCAGATCCTGCGCATGACCGGGCGCGGACGGCGGACGGGCCAGGTGTCGTCGACCGGTTTCGAGCAGCTGCACGCCACCTTCTCGCAGGGCAAGCAGAACGAGCTGAAGGAGCGGCAGAGCGCCCTCGTCCTGCGCGACGACGAGGAGGACGGCGCGCCGCCGCACCGCTCGACGGTGGATCTGGCGGGCGGACGCGCGGTCATCCGCATGCCCTGAGCCATCCGCATGCCCTGAGTCATCCACTGCACCGAGTTATCCACAGGCTGCGGACGCGGGCGCCGGAATGTCCGCCGTTCGGAGCATGATGGGGGGCATGACCGAGAGCAACGAGAAGACCGCCACCCCCGACCTCCGCGCCGTCCCCGCCTGGGAGCAGCGGTTCCGTGCCCCGCGCGTCTCCCTGCCCGAGTGGGCCGAGGAGGCCCCCGATCGTTCGCTGTTCGTGTCCAACGCGACGGGGACGTACGAGCTGTACGCCTGGGACCGGGCGACCGGCGCCCAGCGCCAGGTCACCGACCGGCCGAACGGGACGACGGACGGCACGCTGTCGCCGGACGGGCGGTGGATCTGGTGGTTCTCGGACAAGGACGGCGACGAGTTCGGGGTCTGGATGCGCCAGCCCTTCGAGGGCGGGGCGGACGAGCCCGCGGTGCCCGGGCTCGCGCCGTCCTATCCGGCGGGGCTCGCGATCGGCCGGGAGGGCACGGTGGTCGTCGGCCGCTCGACGGACGAGGAGGGCTCGACGATCCATCTCGTACGGGACGGAGCGGCGCCCGTCGAGATCTACCGGCACCCGGAGTCGGCCGGGGTGGGCGACCTCTCGCACGACGGTTCGCTCCTGGTGATCGAGCACACCGAGCACGGCGACGCGATGCACGAGGCGCTGCGGGTGCTGCGCACCGAGGACTCCTCGGTGGTGGCGGAGCTGGACGACTCCAAGGGCGGCACGAAGGAGCTGGGGCTCTCCGTGCTCGGCTTCGCGCCGGTGGACGGGGACACCCGGCTGCTCGTCGGCCACCAGCGGCGGGGCCGCTGGGAGCCGATGCTCTGGGACGTGGCGACGGGCCGGGAGACCGACCTGCGCCTCGACCTGCCGGGCGACGTGGCGGCGGAGTGGTACGTGGACGGGACGGGCCTGCTGATCGTCCACAGCTTCGAGGCGCGCAGCGAGCTGTGGCGGTACGACATCGCGACGGGCGCCCTGGTCCGGGTGGAGACCCCGGCCGGTTCGGTGTCGGAGGCCACGGCCCGCCCCGACGGCAGCGTCGAGTTCCTGTGGTCCTCGGCCGCCGAGCCGGCGAGCGTGCGCTCGACGTCCGGCGGCGTCGTGCTCGACCCGCCGGGGCAGCGGGCGCCCGGTTCGGTGCCGGTGGAGGACGTGTGGGTGGAGGGCCCGGGCGGCCGGATCCACGCCCTCGTGCAGCGGCCGGCCGAGGGCGAGGGCCCGTTCCCGACGGTCTTCGAGGTGCACGGCGGACCCACCTGGCACGACAGCGACGCCTTCGCCTCGGGCCCGGCGGCCTGGCTCGACCACGGGTACGCGGTGGTCCGGGTCAACTACCGCGGCTCGACCGGTTACGGCCGGGAGTGGACGGACGCGCTCAAGCACCGCGTCGGCCTGATCGAGCTGGAGGACATCGCGGCGGTCCGCGCGTGGGCGGTGGACTCGGGGTTCGCCGATCCCTCGAAGCTGGTCCTGGCGGGCGGCTCGTGGGGCGGGTATCTGACGCTGCTCGGGCTCGGCACCCAGCCCGGGGCGTGGTCGTTGGGGCTCGCCGCCGTCCCGGTCGCCGACTACGTGACGGCGTACGCCGACGAGATGGAGGCCCTGAAGGCGCTGGACCGGACGCTCTTCGGCGGCTCGCCCGAGGAGGTGCCGGACCGGTTCGAGGCCTCGTCGCCGCTGACGTACGTGGACCGGGTCACGGCCCCCGTGTACATCTCGGCGGGGGTCAACGACCCGCGCTGCCCGATCCGCCAGATCGACAACTACGTGGACCGGCTGGCCGCCCGGGACGCGGTCCACGAGGTGTACCGGTACGACGCGGGGCACGGCTCGCTGGTGGTGGAGGAGCGGATCAAGCAGGTCCGCCAGGAGCTGGCGTTCGCGGCGCGTCACCTGGGGACCCGGCCGGTCGAGGGGTGAGGCGGCTGCGTACCGTGGAGGGGTGTACCGGTTCCTGAGAACGCCCCGCTGGTGGGGGATCAACGTCTTCGTCCTGTTGGCGATCCCGTTCTGCCTGTTCATGGGGACGTGGCAGATGGGGAAGTTCGAGGACCGTGTCGACTCCCACCGGGAGGCGGAGCGGGCCCCCGACCCGGGCACGCTGAAGACCGAGCCGCTGGCCTCGCTGCTGCCCGTGGACAAGGAGACCTCGGGCCGGCACGCGGAGGTGAGCGGCCGGTACGACCAGCAGTTCCTGGTGCCCGACCGTGAGCTGGACGGACGCGCGGGCAGTTACGTCCTGACGCTCCTGAAGACGGACGCCGGCAAGTCCCTGCCGGTGGTACGGGGCTGGCTGCCGGCCGGCGCGAAGGCACCGGCCCCGCCGTCGGGCGAGGTCACGGTGGTCGGCTCGCTCCAGGCGTCGGAGACCGCGGGCACGAAGGGCGTCCACGCGGCCGGTGGTCTGCCCGAGGGGCAGCTCGCCATGATCAGTGCCGGTTCGCTGGTCAACCTGGTCCCCGACGAGGTCTACGACGCGTGGGTCACGCTCACGGACTCCCCCGCCGGGCTCACCCCCGTCCCGGCGACGGCCGCGGCGGGGACCTCACTGGACCTGAAGGCGTTCCAGAACCTCGGCTACACCGCGGAGTGGTTCGTCTTCGCGGGCTTCGTCCTCTTCATGTGGTTCCGGCTGCTGCGCCGCGAGGTGGAGGCCCAGCGCGACGAGGCGCTGGGGCTGTAGGGAACCCCTCCGGGCCCCTCGGCGCCCCTCTGCGCCCCTCTGCGCCCCTCTGCGCCCCTCGGCGCCCCTCGGCGCCGGGCTCGTGCCCGGCTGCCGTAGGGCACCGGTCAGGACGCGTCCAGGACGCCCGTGCGGTAGATGGTGCCCGCGCAGGCGTTCGGGATGGTGGTGGCCGCCTGCGGGGCGCCCGGCTCGGCCGTGTGGCTGATCGAGACGCTGCCGTCGGCGGGCGTGCCGTCCAGGACGAACTGCGGAGCCGTGCCCTCGGCGGATTCACCCGAGCCGGTCGAGCCGCCCGAGGCCCCGGTCGACGTACCCTCGCCGTCCTTGGTCGGGGTCGGGGTCGGCGTCGGGGTCGGCGTGGGGGTCGGGTCCGGGCCGGGGCCGGGGTCCGGGGTGGTGCCCGTGGTGGGACAGGTCGACGCCGGGACCCAGGCGAACTTCACCTCGTAGGCGTTGTCCGGCTTCAGGAGCAGCGTGGACGACTCCTGCGAGGGGTCGGGCAGTCCGCTCGCCGCGTCACCGGCGGTGTGCGCGACGACCGAGATCTTCGACGGGTCGGCCGCGCCGCGCGCCTGGAAGTCGATCGTGCCGTCGCCGCTGACCACGCACTCCTTGCCGGAGATGTTGGAGATGCGGAAGGTGCCGTAGACCTTCCCCTGGGCGTCGGGGCCGCCGGACTGCGCCGAGCCGACGGCCAGCTGCCCGGCCTCGCAGACCGGAAGGGAGCCCGCCGAGGAGCTGGGGCCGCTGCCGGTGGCGCCGTTGACGGCGTCCTCCGCCTCGCCCCCGCCTGCGGCCGCGCCCTGGCTCGGGGCCGCGGTGCCGCTCGGCTTGCCCGCGCCCTGCCCGCCGCCCTCGACGCCGGTCTCCGAGCCGGTGCCGCCCTGGGCCTGTTCGCCGTGGCCGGCGTTGATGGCCTGGTCGGCGGTGAGGCCGCCGGAGCCCGCGACGTGCACGAGGGCGGGCACGGCCGTGCCCAGCAGCACGGCGGCCGCGGCGAAGCCGACGACGGCCTGGCGCTTGCGGGTGCGCCGCGCGGGGACGGCCCGGCGCAGATGGTCGAGGGCGCCGTCGGAGGGCTGGAGGTCGCCCACGGCGCCGTGCAGCAGCCGCCGCAGCGCCAGTTCGTCGCCGTCGAAGAGTTCGTCGTGGCCGTCGGCCCGCTCGTTGTCCGGCCCGTCGTTCACAATCCCGTGTCCCATGTCGTCGCGTTCACCGTCGGGCAGTCCGCTCGTACCACCGGAACTCGTACCGCCGGAGCTCATGCCGTCGCCTCCATCGCGACGCGCAGCGCCGCGATGCCACGCGAGCCGTACGCCTTCACCGACCCCAGGGATATCCCGAGGGTCTCGGCCACCTGGGCCTCCGTCATGTCCGCGAAGTATCGCAGGACGAGCACCTCGCGCTGCCGCCGCTGAAGTCCGCGCATCGCCTTGATGAGGGCGTCACGCTCCAGCTGGTCGTACGCGCCCTCCTCCGCGCTCGCCATGTCGGGCATCGGCTTGGACAGCAGCTTCAGCCCGAGGATGCGGCGGCGCAGCGCCGAGCGCGAGAGGTTGACGACCGTCTGGCGCAGGTAGGCCAGGGTCTTCTCCGGGTCACGGACCCGTTTGCGCGCGGAGTGGACGCGGATGAACGCCTCCTGGACCACGTCCTCGCAGGAGGCCGTGTCGTCGAGGAGCAGCGCGGCGAGACCGAGCAGCGAGCGGTAGTGCGCTCGGTAGGTCTCGGTCAGGTGATCGACGGAGGTGCCCGCGGACACGATGCCGTCAGCGCTCTCGCGGGGCGCGGGTATGCCGTTCACACCGGCCGCCCTGGTCCCCGCGGGCATGGGGGCGATCACCGGCATGCCGCCGGTCGCCGGACGCGGGCGCGGCTGCCGGAGCGGGCGCACCACAGGGACGCCACCGCCCAGGCCGCTGCCGGCGCGTGCCGGAACCGTGAACGTGCCGCGGAGCGGGACGACCGCCGCGATATCGAGTACCTCTGCCACGTCTGTTGGACACGCTTCCCCCCGTCAGGGTTGTACGAGTACGCCACCGTTCTTGACGGTGCCCCTATTGCCCTCATGCGTACTCGTTCATCCCCAATGCCCCGTATTCACAGCCTGTTTTGCGACACGCCACCGGCACACCCCATGGGTGCGCTAAGAGACGCCCTGGCCCAACTGGCGGTTGCGGCAAGGGTGAAGAGCATCGTCGAACATGGCGTCACCCCAGTTCAAGGGGCATCTGGAGCCGACTTGCTCACAGGTCTTTCACAGATCCTACAAAGTCGAACGATCAACCGTCGTCGATTTCCGGACGCTCCGGGCGAATGATCGACTCCGCGATCTGTACGGCGTTCAGCGCCGCGCCCTTGCGGAGGTTGTCGCCGCAGACGAAGAACTCGAGCGCCCGCTCGTCGTCCATCGAACGGCGCACCCGCCCCACCCAGACCGGGTCGGTACCGACGACGTCGGCCGGCGTCGGGAAGGCGCCCGAGGCGGGGTCGTCGAAGAGGACCACGCCGGGGGAGGTCGCCAGGATCTCGTGCGCCCGCCCGACGCTCACCGGCCGCTCGAACCGCGCGTGCACGGAGATCGAGTGGGCGGTCACCACCGGGACGCGGACGCAGGTCGCGGCGACGGGCAGCCCGGGAAGGTCCAGGATCTTGCGGGTCTCGGCGCGCAGGGCCAGCTCCTCGGAGGACCAGCCGTCCTCCGCCGGCACGCCGGACCAGGGCACCACGTTGAGCGCGACCGGCCCCGGGAAGGGCCCGGTGTCGTCGCCGACGGCCCGCCGGACGTCTCCGGGGTGCGTGCCCAGTTCGGTCCCCGCGACCAGCGAGAGCTGCCCGCGCAGCGCGGCGACGCCCGCGTGCCCGCCCCCGCTCACGGCCTGCTGGGCGGTCACCACCAGCTCGCCGAGCCCGAATTCGGCGTGCAGCGCACCCACGGCGACGATCAGCGCGAGCGTGGAGCAGCCGGGGCTCGCGACGATGCCGCGGGGCCGTACCCGTGCGGCGTGCGGATTGATCTCGGGGACCACCAGCGGCACGTCCGGGTCGCCCCGGAACGCCGCCGAGGTGTCCACCACCACCGCGCCCTTGGCGGCGGCGATCGGCGCCCAGCGCGCCGCGATGTCCTCCGGCACCAGGAAGAGCGCGAGGTCGACGCCTTCCAGTGCCTCCTCGCTCAGCGCGAGTACCTCGGTCTCCTCGCCCCGCACGGCCAGCTTGGCGCCGGCCGAGCGGGGAGAGGCGACGAGTCGGATCTCACCCCAGACGTCCGCGTGCTGCGTGAGCATCTGGAGCATGACCGCACCGACGGCTCCGGTCGCACCGACGACCGCGAGCGTCGGCTTGGCGGTCATCGTCCGGTGCCTCCATAGACGACGGCCTCGTCGGAGTCGCTGTCCAGGCCGAAGGCGGAGTGCACGGCGCGCACGGCCTCGTTGACGTCGTCGGCGCGGGTGACGACCGAGATACGGATCTCCGAGGTGGAGATCAGCTCGATGTTCACCCCGGCGTCCGAGAGCGCCTTGAAGAAGTCGGCGGTGACGCCCGGGTTCGTCTTCATGCCCGCGCCGACCAGGGAGATCTTGCCGATCTGGTCGTCGTAGCGCAGCGAGTCGAAGCCGATGACGGTCTTCGTCCGCTCCAGGGCGTCGATGGCCTTGCGGCCCTCGGCCTTGGGGAGGGTGAAGGAGATGTCCGTCAGACCCGTCGACGCGGCCGACACGTTCTGGACGATCATGTCGATGTTGATCTCGGCGTCCGCGACGGCACGGAAGATGGCCGCGGCCTCGCCCGGCTTGTCCGGCACGCCGACGACGGTGATCTTCGCCTCGGAGGTGTCGTGGGCGACGCCCGAGATGATGGCCTGCTCCACCTTGCGGTCCCCTTGCGGCTCGTTGCTGACCCAGGTGCCCTGCAGCCCCGAGAAGGACGAGCGGACGTGGATCGGGATGTTGTAACGACGTGCGTACTCGACGCAGCGGTGCAGCAGCACCTTGGAGCCGGAGGCGGCGAGCTCCAGCATGTCCTCGAAGGAGATCCAGTCGATCTTCTTCGCCTTCTTCACCACCCGCGGGTCGGCCGTGAAGACGCCGTCGACGTCCGTGTAGATCTCACAGACCTCGGCGTCGAGGGCGGCGGCCAGCGCGACGGCGGTCGTGTCGGAGCCGCCGCGGCCCAGCGTGGTGATGTCCTTCTTGTCCTGGGACACACCCTGGAAGCCCGCGACGATGGCGATGTTGCCCTCGTCGAGGGCGGTACGGATCCGGCCCGGCGTGACATCGATGATGCGCGCTTTGTTGTGGACCGAGTCGGTGATGACACCGGCCTGGCTGCCCGTGAACGACTGGGCCTCGTGGCCCAGGTTTTTGATCGCCATGGCCAGCAGGGCCATGGAGATCCGCTCTCCGGCGGTCAGCAGCATGTCGAACTCACGCCCGGCCGGCATCGGGGATACCTGCTCGGCGAGATCGATCAACTCGTCCGTCGTGTCGCCCATCGCGGAGACCACGACGACCACCTGGTGGCCGTTCTTCTTGGCTTCCACGATCCGCTTGGCGACGCGCTTGATGCCTTCGGCATCGGCAACGGAGGAGCCTCCGTACTTCTGCACGACAAGGCCCACGTGCGCTCCTCGCTCAGTCTTAGCCGCAGTCATCACTGCGGTCGGCTCAGTTTAACGAGCGGCCCGGAATCGCCGACCGTATATCGCATCCTGAGATGTCCCGCTCAGGACGTGATCACGACCGTGGAGCCCGGGCCGCCCGTGGAAGACCGCATGCCCGGGGTGCGCGGGGGTACGCGGGGGTGTGGCGGGGCTCACAGGGTGGGGCGGACTCACAGGGGTGGGGCGCCGAGCCGGGGCCGGTTCGGCAGAACGGGCCGGGGAACCTCAGCAGAACGGGCCGGGGAACCACCCGAGCGGCCTGCGATGCCCGCCCGGGGGCGAGACGTGCATCAGGTGGCTGGTGAAGTGATGATCCTCCCCCAGCGCATCCAACGTGTCCTCGACCAGCGCGTCGAACTCGGCCACCGCCCGCTCGACCTCCCCCACCAGCTCGTACAGCCCGACCAGGTTCAGCCGCGAGGTCAGCGTGTCGGGGTGGTCGGGCCCGAGCAGGCTCCGCCGCTCGCGGAGGGTCGTCTCCTGGAGGGCGATCGCGTCGTCCAGGCGCCCGGCGTCCTGGTAGGCGATGCCGAGGTTGCTCCGCACCAGGAGCGTCTCCCGGTCGCCGGGTCCCAGCAACCGTTCGAGCCCGGCCAGCGCCCCTTCGAGGAGCGTGACCGCGCCGTCCTTGTCCCCCAGATGGCGCCGGTTGATCGCGAGCTTGCCCCGGGCCACGTGCGTCTCCACCCGGTCCTCACCCAGCACCCGCTCCAGGTCGGCGACGACCCGCGCCAGGAGTTCGCCCGACCGCTCCAGATCCCCACTGATGCCCAGGCACTCGGCAAGGCACTCCCGGCCGGCGACGGTCTCGGGGTGGTCCGCGCCGAGCACCCGTTCCCGGCAGGCGACCGCCCGCTCGTACCAGTCCTCCGCCTCCCACGTGTCCCGGTCCGACACCAGGAACTGCGCCCCTCGGTGCACCAGCGCGGCCGTGCGCGCGGTGTCGGTCGCCGGGTCGGCCTGCCCGACGTACGTCTCGACGTGCGGGCGCAGTACGCGCCAGGCGCTCCACTCCTCCCGGCTGTCGACGTGCTGCGGCAGGGCGGACATCAGCGCCTCCTCCGCGAGGGCGCGGGCCTCGTCGATGTCGTCGGCACGCCGGTGCGGATCGTCCCCGTCCGCCATGCGCGCGACGGCCTGGACGAGCCGGTGCACGGAGACGGCGCCGTCCTCGTGCAGCGTGACCATGCTGTGCGCGGCGAGCCTGCCGACCGCGCGGCGCACACGCGGCGCGGGACCGAGCCGGTCGAGGAGGTCACGGGGAATCCGGTCGGGCCCCCACCAGGCGAGGACGCGGAGGATGACCCCGGTCAGGGGGTCGGCCGCGGCGAGCCGGTCCAGGGTGAGCCGCCAGGTCCAGGCGACGGCCTGCTGCCCGTCGCCGGGCGCCGTCTCGTACAGGTCCGCCGGGTACTGCCGCAGCTGGTCGAGGTACTCGACGGGCGACGTGCGCGTCTCGGCGCAGTAGGCGGCCGCCTGGGCGACGGCGAGCGGCAGGTGGCCGAGCCTGGCGCAGAGGACGCGCACGTCGTAGCTGTCGCGGGGGCCGAGACCGGTGACGGTCTGCGCGAACATCGCGTACGAGTCGTCCACGTCCGGCACGGTCAGCGCGAGAACCTCGGCGAGACCGTCCCAGCCGGCCGCCTGCCTGGTCGTGATCAGGATCCGGCCGCGCCCGGAAACCCGGGCGAGCAGCGGCTCGACGTCGGCGGCCTCGGTGACGTTGTCGAGCACGAGCAGCCACCCGTCGTGCGTGGACAGCCAGTGCAACGCCCGCTCGCACAGGGCTGCCCTCGGGAGTACGTCGATGAGTGCGGGCTGCATCGCCCCGGCGAGGTCGGCGAGCCCGGCGTCGAGTTCGGCGCGGCTCTCGGCGGTGATCCACCACGTGGGGCGATGGCCCTCGGCCCGCAGGGCCGCCCAGTGCGCCGCGAGCGTCGACTTCCCGACGCCGCCGAGGCCCCGGAGGATGACGACACCGTCCTCCGGGATGCCCAAGTGATCGTCCAGCCACCCCAGTTCGCGTGCACGTCCGACGAACCGCACGCCCTTGCGCGGGATCCTGGAAAGACCGGCCGGACATGCGGCGGGCGCGAGGGCCTCGGGCGGGAGCAGGACCGCACGCTCGACCTGGGTGACGTAGTCACCGGTGGCGACCCGCCCGATGTTCCCGCCGGCCGCGACGGCCCGGTCCCCGGCGGCCTCGACCCCGCGCCCCTTGTCGCTCACGCGTCCCCCGTCGACACGCTCCCGATGTCCCCGCCCGCGGCCACGGAGCGGTCTCCTGAGGCCGTGACGGACCCTTGCGCGGGTGGCGGGGTGGGGCTGGGAGCGGGGTTCGGCGCGGGGGCCGGTGCCGGTGCCTGCGCGGGTGCCTGCGCGGGGGTCGTACCGCTGCCCGTGGCCACGGACCCGATGCTGCCGCCCGCCGCGACGGAGCCGGCGCCGGAGGCGGTCACGCTGGGCGGGGGCGCGGGCGCGGGCGCCTGAGGTGCGGCGGCTCCCCGGCCGAACTGGCCCCAGAGGGTGAGCCCGATGCCCACGGCGGCGAGCACGGCCCCGGTGACGCTCGCGATCTGGTCGGCCTTGCCGAGGTCGGTGAGCGCGACGGCGATCAGCGCGCCGAGCCCGACGACACCGACGCCAACGCCGGTCCAGAGGAGTGCCTTTGAGTTCACGCGCGTCGCCATGTGCCCATGATGACAGCGCGGCTGCGAGGCCGTGCGGGGCTCAGGCCAGCTCCTCCCGGACGAGCTGTGTCAACGAGCACTCGCCGAGCACCCGCAGGCAGTCGTCGAGCAGTTCGGCCGCCAGGGCCTGAGCCCGATCGCGTTGCTCCTGCGCGCCCTGGTTCAGCACATGGACGGAGGTGAGGCGCGACAGGAAGATGTGCGCGTCGTTTCCTCCGCCGATGCGCCGGGACATCTCGGTCACCTCCTCTGCGACGCAGAAGGCTCGCTCCGTCTCCCCCGCGGCGGAGAGCGCCAGCGCCAGGGAGCGCTTGATGGTGGTCTCCAGGAGGGGATCCCCGGGGGCCGCCTGCTCTGCCTCCGTCGCCAGTGCCTCCAGCTCCGCCACGTCCGGGTTCTGGCCGGTGAGGGTCTGGAGCAGTGCGTACCGTGCCTGGATCGTCAGGGGGTGTGAGGGCCCGAGAAGACGACGGCTGTGCTCGATGTTCTCGGTGAGCAGTGCCTCCGCCCGCTCCGGGTCGCGCCCCTGGACGGCTTCGGCCAGGAACCAGCGAGCTCGCAGGGTGTCCGGGTCGTCGGGACCCTGGACCCGCAGCCGGTCGGCGAGGTTGCCCGCCAGGAGGTCGATCGACGCGTCCTCGCCCTCCGCCATCCTCATCGTCAGGGCGAGGCTCTGCACCGCGCCCAGCGTGTGCGGATGGTCCGGGCCGTGCACCCTGCGCAGGGAGTGCACCGCCCGCTCACAGAGCGGGCGGGACCGGCTGATGGCCGTGTCCATCCCGAAGAACGTTCCGGCCAGCCAGAACAGCATGGCCGCACTGTCGGTGTCCTCCGCCTGAGGAGTGTGACCGGCCAGCGCCTCCGCGTGGACGGCCACCTGCCGTTCCACACCGGCCCCGTCCAGCGAGACGCCGTCGTACAGGAGCGCGACGGCGAGCTCACGGGCCAGGGCCGTGGGCTCCGCCAGGTCCGCCCGGACCACCGCCTGCACCAGCCGGTGGACGGCCAGCTCCCCGTTCCGCAGCGTGATCATGCTGTGCGCGGCGAGGCGTCGCACGGCCTCCGTGATCTCCAGGGGCGTGCCCAGCGGCTCCAGAAGCCGGCGCGGGATGCCTTCGGGGGCCCACCAGGCGATGACCCGGAGCAACGTCACCGCCAAAGGGGTGTCCCCCAGCCGGTCCAGGGTCACCTGCCACACCCGCGCCAGCGTCCGCGCCGCCTCGCCGCCCTCCGTCGTCGCCGCGAACATCTCCGCCGGATACGCGGCGAGCAGTTCCGCGTACGTACGTGGCGTGATGCCGGCCTCCGCGCAGTACGCCGCCGCCTGCTTCAGCGCGAGCGGGAGGCAGCCCAACTCCTCGCAGAGCGCGTCGAGTCCGTCGTCGGCCTCGCACACGCCCCTGAAGAGTTCCGCCGCCTCCCCCGGGTCCAGGACCTCAAGCGCCACCGCCCGCCCGATGTCCTGCCAGCCCGTCGCCCGCCTGGACGTGACCAGGACGCGGCCGGACCCCGCCCTCGCCAGGAGGGGGCGCAGGTCCGCCGGGTCGGAGACGTTGTCCAGGACCAGGAGCCAGCCCTCGTTCGTCGCCAGCCACTGCAACGCCCGCTCGCGCAGGGCGTCTTCGGGAAGGACGCCCACCACCGACGGCTGCATCGCCCGCGCGAGTTCCGCGAGGCCCGCGTCGAGTTCCGCCGGGGTCTCGGCCGTGATCCACCAGACCACCGTGTGGTCGGCCACCCGGTCCGCCGCCCAGCGGGCCGCCAGCGTCGACTTGCCGATGCCGCCCAGGCCGCAGATGACCTGGACCCCCGATCCCGCGTCTAGCAGGGCCAGTTCGCGCTCGCGGCCCACGAACAGCCGCGTCCGCTCCGGGAGATGGACCAGTCCGGACGCGCCCACCCGCAACGCCTCAGGCGGCAGCAGCGTCGCCCGTTCCACCTGCGTGACGAAGTCACCCGTGTTGACGCGGCCGATCGCCCCGCCCGCCGCCACCGAACGCTCGCCGGACGCCTCGGCCCCGGCCGCCCCCATAACCCCCGTCATAAGCCCTGAACGTTACTTCTTCAGCCCGAGCCCCAGCGGTCCCGCGATCTCCTCGGCCATCACGCGCCCCGCCTCCTCGGCGAGGTCGTCCTCCGTCAGGTCCTCGTCCGTGTCGAGGCCGTCGAGGGCGGCCAGGGGCTGGTCGAGGCGGACGTGGGCGACGAGGGACTGGAGGGCACGGAGGGTCGCCGAGGCCGTGGGGCCCCAGTTGGAGAAGTACGAGAACTGCCACCACCACAGCGCCTCGCTGGTGCGCCCCGCGCGGTAGTGGGCCAGGCCGTGGCGGAGGTCGGTGACGATGTCGGCCAGGTTGTCGGAGATCCGCGCCGGGACCGGGGCCTTGCGCGGCTCGTAGGGGTCGAAGACCTCCGAGAAGACGTCCACCGGGTCCAGGAGCGTGGCGAAGCGCTCGCGCAGCTCGTCCACGTCCGGCTCCGGGCCCGTGTCGGGCTCGTAGCGCTCGTCCGGGAGGATGTCCTCGTGCGCGCCGAGCCGGCCGCCCGCGAGCAGCAGCTGGGAGATCTCCAGGAGCAGGAAGGGCACCGCGCTGTCGGGCTCGTCGCCCTTGGCCACTTCCGTGGTCGCCACGATGAACGACTCGATCGAGTCGGCGATCTGGACCGCGAAGTCGTCCGGGTCCTGCGTGATCGCGTGCAGTGTGGCGTCAGACATCGCGAGTGCCTCCTTGGAGCGCGGGCGCGGGCGCGCAGACCCTGTCGTCATACATCTAGCAGTCGCCGCCCCTCGAAGGCACGCCCCAGGGTGACCTCGTCGGCGTACTCGAGGTCGCCGCCGACCGGCAGGCCGCTCGCGAGGCGGGTGACCTTGAGGCCCATGGGCTTGATCATCCGCGCCAGGTACGTCGCGGTGGCCTCGCCCTCCAGGTTCGGGTCGGTCGCGAGGATCAGCTCGGTGACCGTGCCGTCCGCGAGCCGCGCGAGCAGCTCCCGGATGCGCAGGTCGTCGGGGCCGACGCCCTCGATGGGGCTGATCGCGCCGCCGAGCACGTGGTAGCGGCCGCGGAACTCACGGGTCCGCTCGATCGCCACGACGTCCTTCGGCTCCTCGACCACGCAGATGACGGTCTGGTCCCGGCGCGGGTCGCGGCAGATGTTGCACTGCTCCTGCTGTGCCACGTTGCCGCAGACCGCGCAGAACCTGACCTTCTCCTTGACCTCCAGGAGCGCGTGCGCGAGGCGGCGGACGTCGGTCGGCTCGGCCTGGAGGATGTGGAAGGCGATCCGCTGGGCGCTCTTGGGACCGACGCCGGGCAGCCTGCCCAGTTCGTCGATGAGGTCCTGAACCACGCCTTCGTACAATGCCGGCGCCCTTCTCAGAAGTGCTTGTTTCTTACGGTAGTGGCTGCCGGGGCACCTTAGAAGCCCAGGCCGCGAAGCTGCTCGGAAGCGGCTCCGGAACGGCTCAGAAGCCCAGGCCCGGCATTCCGCCGCCGAGGCCCTGCGCCAGCGGGCCCAGCTTCTGCTGCTGGAGCGCCTGCGCGTTGTCGTTGGCGGCCTTGACCGCCGCGACGACCAGGTCGGCCAGGGTCTCGGTGTCCTCGGGGTCGACCGCCTTGGGGTCGATCACCAGGGCGCGCAGTTCGCCGGAGCCGGTCACGGTCGCCCGCACGAGGCCGCCGCCCGCCTGGCCCTCGACCTCGGTCGCCGCGAGCTCCTCCTGGGCGCGGGCGAGGTCCTGCTGCATCTTCTGGGCCTGCTGGAGGAGCTGCTGCATGTTGGGCTGGCCACCACCGGGAATCACGGTCACTCCTGGCATTCCGCCGGTATCCGGAGGACACCGGGACGACTGATGTTCGGTATGCCGAGCCTACGTGGTCCATGCCCGGCCTGCCGCCACAACTCTTTCGAGTGAGAAACTGCGGGCTCCTCTACCTGATCAAGACCCTCTTGCGGGCGGAAATCCCGGGATTCCGGGCCCACAGCCCACCATTCGGCGGTAGGAAGGGCAGGCACCACGTGCACCGCACGTCACAGAGCGACACGAGCGCTGAGCTGAACAGAGGAGTGCCCCGGTGAGCCAGCAGCCGGAGATGCCGCCGCAGCCGCCGCCCGGGCAGCCGGGACAACCGGGACGGCCCGGGCGGTCCGCCGCGCGCCGCGATCTGACCGGGACACCCTTCCCGCTCGGCGACTGGGGCGAGCCCGCGGAGCGTCTGGACGAGCTGTACCGCTGGGTCGAGTCCAACGCGCTGCGCACCGCGGAGTGGTACCTCTCCGACCGGGTCTGGAAGCGCCGCTGCGCCCGGGCCCTGCGCATAGGTACGGCGCTGGGCGTCATCGCGGGCGCCGCGCTGCCCCTCCTGGACCTGACCGACGTCGCCGAGGGGGCGGCCGGCTGGGGGTACCTGTCCCTGCTGCTCGGCGCCGCCTGCATGGCCTGCGACCGGTACTTCGGCCTCACCTCGGGCTGGATCAGGGACGTGGCGACCGCGCAGGCCGTACAGCGCCGGCTCCAGGCCCTGCAGTTCGACTGGGCGTCGGAGAGCGTGCGGGAGGTCCTCGGGCCCACCGAGGGCACCGCGAGCGAGGCGGCCGAGCGGTGCCTGGGGGTGCTGCGCCGGTTCTCGGAGGACGTCACCGAGCTCGTACGGGCGGAGACGGCCGACTGGATGGTCGAGTTCCGTTCCGGTCCCGCGCCGCTCGCGCTGCAGTCGGTCGGGGGCGGCACGCCCCGCCCCGAGGGCGGGCACCCGTCCTCCCGCTTCCCGCTCCCCCCGGGCACCCGCCCGAACATGCCCCGGCAGCGGCCGCCCGAGCCCCGCTGAACGTACGAGGACACGCGAGAAGGGCGCCCCCTCGGGGGCGCCCATCCGCTGTCCGGGCGCGTCAGCTGAGGATGATCATCGAGCCCTGGCCGAGGCTCCGCGTCGCCGCCGCGTGCAGCCCCAGCCACACATGGCGCTCGCGCGCGAACGGACTGTCGTCGTACGCGATCGGCCGGGCCGGCTCCTCCAGGGACGTGGGCCGCTCCGGCGGCAGCGGCGGGGCCGGCGGGTTGGCCGGGTCGATCCCGATGACGGGCGCCACGAACTCCAGCTCCCGCAGCAGCCCGTGCGAGGAGCCCAGCGGGCCGCCGCCCTCCAGGAGCTCGTCGGTGGAGAGCGGGGCGGGGAAGTCCACCGGGACGTACGCCCCGGCGTGGTCGTAGTGCCAGACGAGGTGGGACTGCTGCGCGGCCGTCTCGAACATCTCCAGGAGCTGTTCGTAGTCCCCGCCCAGCTCGTCGACCGGCTCGACGGGCAGGCCGCACAGGTGCAGCAGATAGGCGCGGCGCAGGAAGTGCAGCGCGTCGTAGTCGAACCCGGCGACGGGCGCGACGTCACCGGAGAGCCCCGGCATGTAGGCGTACACGGGGACGGTGGGCAGACCGGACGCGGTCAGGGCCGTGTCGTAGGCGGCGATCTCTTCGGCGAAGGGATTGTCGGGGCTGTGGCACAGCACGTCCACCAGCGGGACCAGCCACAGGTCACAGGCCAAGGGAGGCTCGCTCTCCGTCAGTTGCAGGGACGGCCAGGGTAGTCGGCGCGGTCGGCGCCGCACACCCGGTGGGGGGCCTGCCCCTCACCTGCCCCTCGACACGCCTCCCGACACGCCTCCCGACACCCGAAAGCGGCCGGGGAACGATCAGCGGGTCCGCGCCTCCAGGCGTTCCGCCCACTCCAGGGACTGCCGGTTGTACGCCCGCATGACCTCGGCCGCCGCCTCGGCGTCGCCGAGGGTCAGCGCGTCGACGAGGTCGACGTGCCCGCTCCACAGCCAGCCGAGGACGTCCCGGTCGGCGCGCAGGTACGGCACGGAGAACACCCAGGCCTGGACGCGGAGCCGGTGCAGGAAGTCGGCGATGTAGTCGTTGTCGGAGACCAGCCGGGCCAGCTCGCGCCAGTAGCGGATGTCGTAGCCGATGAGGATGTCGAGGTCGCCGGCGCGGGCCGCACGGGAGGCCGCCTCGCCCCGGCGCCGTATGGAGACGAGCGCGACCCCGCGCGAGACGTCGGGGCCCGGCGGGTGGGCGACGGGGTCGTGGCGGCGGAAGATGCCGTCCACGACGAGCATGCGGGCCTCGACCATGCCCCGGTAGTCGGCGATCGAGAACTGGTGGACCCGGAAGCCGCGGTGCTCCACGGAGTCGAGGAGCCCCTGCGCGGAGAGGTCGACGAGGGCCTCGCGGACCGGGGTCGCCGAGACGCCGTACTGCTCGGCGATCTGCTTGACGGTGAATTCCTCACCGGGCTGCAGACGCCCGGCGAGCACTTCGTCACGGAGCGCGTCCGCGATCTGCCGCCGCAGCGTGTTGCGGGTGACAGCTCCGCTCGCGGGCATGTGGTCGGTCCCCTCCGTCCGGCTTCGGGACACCCTAGACCAGACGGAGGGTTCGGCTCCGTGACGCTTCCCACCCCTTACGGGACCGGTACGCGCGTCACACCGTGTGCTCGTCGGCGACGGAGAGCGCCGCGTCGAGGGCGGCGAGGCCCTCCTTGGCCTCCGCCTCGGAGACGTTGCAGGCGGGGACGGCGTGGGTGCGGTTCATGTTGATGAAGGGCCACAGGCCGTGCTTCTTGGCCGCCGCGCCGAAGGCCGCCATGGGGGCGTTGGCCTCGCCGACCGCGTTGTACGGGACGAGCGGCTCGCGGGTCTCCTTGTTCTTGACCAGGTCGAGCGCCCAGAAGGTACCCATGCCGCGGACCTCGCCGACGGACGGATGACGCTCCGCGAGGTCGCGCAGGCCCGGGCCGAGGACGGTCTCGCCGATGTGGGCGGAGTGCTCGACGACCTTCTCGTCCTCCATGACCTCGATGGTCGCGACGGCGGCGGCGCAGGCGAGCGGGTGACCGGAGTAGGTCAGTCCGCCGGGGTAGGGCCGCTTGTCGAAGGTCGCGGCGATCTTCGCGCTGATCGCGACGCCGCCGAGCGGCACGTAACCGGAGTTCACGCCCTTGGCGAAGGTCATCAGGTCGGGCACGACGTCGAAGTGCTCGGCGGCGAACCACTTTCCGGTGCGGCCGAAGCCCGCCATGACCTCGTCGAGGACGAAGACGATGCCGTACTTGTCGCAGATCGCGCGGACGCCGGCCAGGTAGCCGGGCGGCGGGGTCATGATGCCGGCCGTGCCCGGGACGGTCTCCAGGATGATCGCGGCGATCGTGCCCGGGCCCTCGAAGGCGATGGTGTCCTCCAGGTGCGCGAGGGCGCGCTCGCACTCCTGGGCCTCGGTCTCGGCGTAGAACGGCGAGCGGTAGAGGAACGGCGCCCAGAAGCGCACGACGCCCGCGGAGCCCGTGTCGGAGGCCCAGCGGCGCGGGTCGCCGGTCAGGTTGATCGCGGTGGAAGTGGCGCCGTGGTACGAGCGGAAGGCGGAGAGCACCTTGTGGCGGCCGGTGTGCAGCCGGGCCATCCGTACGGCGTTCTCGACGGCCTCGGCGCCGCCGTTGGTGAAGAAGATCTTGTCCAGGTCGCCGGGGGTGCGCTCGGCGATGAGGCGTGCGGCCTCGGAGCGTACGTCGATGGCGAAGGCGGGCGCGAAGGTGGTGAGCTTCGCGGCCTGCTCCTGGATGGCGGCGACCACGCGGGGGTGCTGGTAGCCGATGTTGGTGTAGACGAGGCCGCTGGTGAAGTCGAGGTAGCGGTTGCCGTCGTAGTCCCAGAAGTACGAACCCTCGGCGCCGGCGACGGCGAGCGGGTCGATCAGGCCCTGGGCGGACCAGGAGTGGAACACGTGCGCGCGGTCTGCGGCCTTCACGGCCGCGCCGGCCTGAGGGTCGGGTTCGACATGAGGGGTCATATGCCCAGGGTAAGTACGTGCAGGTCGGAGCGGCCATGACCATCTTGTCCACCGAGACCGGGGGCGACGCGACAGGTTGCGTGCTCGGCCTCCCGGACGGCAATGATTGACAGCATGCTGTCGTCATGACAGTCTTCTGTCATCAGCGCCACGGCAGCACCGACAACCGCAGGAGGCCCGCAATGCCCCGCACCGTCCACCTCGCCGTCTACGACACCCTCGCCGACTGGGAGACGGGCCACGCCACCGCCTGGCTCGCCCGCTCCGGCTTCACGGTCAGGACCGTCGGCACGGCCGCCGACAAGCCCGTCACCACCATCGCCGGGACGCGGATCCTGACCGACCTCTCGCTCGACGACCTCAGGCCCGAGGACAGCGCGATGCTGATCCTGCCCGGGGCCGACCTCTGGGACGCGGGCGACGACCTCGCCCCCTTCGCGGCCGCCGCCCGCCGCTTCCTCGACGCGGGCGTCCCCGTCGCCGCCATCTGCGGCGCCACCGCAGGACTGGCCCGGGAGGGCCTGCTCGACGACCGCGCGCACACCAGCGCCGTCTCGTTCTACCTGGCCGCGACCGGCTACGCGGGCGGCGAGCACTACGTCGACACGGACGCGGTCACCGACGGCGACCTGATCACCGCGGGACCGACCGAGCCGGTCGCCTTCGCCCGCGAGGTCCTCGGCAAGCTCGGCGCCTTCGACGGAGCCAAGCTGGACGCCTGGTACCGGCTCTTCCACGACTCGGACCCGGCCGCCTTCGAAGAGCTGAACGCGTGAGCAGGGACGAACAGGACGCCCTGTCCCGCACGGCCCTGGGCGTCTTCCGGCTGAACGGCCAGTTCCTCGCCACGTCGGAGCAGCTGGCCGAGCCGGCCGGCCTGACCGCCGCCTGGTGGCAGGTCCTGGGCGCCGTGCTGACCGAGCCGCTGCCGGTCGCCGGGATCGCCCGCGCCATGGGCATCACCCGGCAGAGCGTGCAGCGGATCGCGGACCTGCTCGTGGAGCGCGGCCTCGCCGCCTACGCCCCGAACCCCGCCCACCGCCGCGCCAAGCTCCTCGCCCCGACCCCCGAGGGCCGCGCCGCGATCCGCCGCATCGACCCGGGCCACGCGGACCTGGCGGCCCGCCTGACCCGCGAACTGGGCGGCCTGGAGGCCTTCCAGGAGACCGTACGGGTCCTGGAACGGCTCTCGGGGGCACTGGACGCGCTGGATGCGCAGGAAGAGGCCCGCTGAGGCGCGCCTCCCCTAGGCGTCGGGGTTCTTGCCCGTGGCAGCGGTATTGATGCGCTGGACCTGAAACGTGGCGAACGACTGCAGGTCGTTGTCCTTGGGCAGGGACTCGCCGAAGACGAACGCCACGACGGTGCCTACGCGCAGCACCACGCCCGGGCGGTCCCCGTCCGCGTAGGCATCGGTCTCGTCGGCGCCCGCGTCGACGGTCAGCGGCTTGGCGTCGGGCTTCCCGTCGTGGATGTCGGAGACCATCGACTTCATGCCCACCTTGGCGTTGTCGATCGAGTCGTACGCGAGGAGCTCGAAATCCACGAACGTCCCACTCGTGGTGTACCGACTGTTCCCATGCGAGGTGAGCCCGGCACAGCTGAATCGGGCCCCCTGCTCGCAAAGCTTCTGCAATTCACTCCCGTCCCTGACGAGGGGCGAATCCCCCTTCCAGCCCTTCGGGGCGGCGAGTTCGCTCGGGATGGCCTGGGCCAGCTGAGACGGGTTGAACGGCGCGTCGGCCGCGCGACCGTCACCGGCGCCGCCACCACTGGTACTGCCCTCCGAGCAGCCCGCCAGCGCTAGTACCAGCGTGATACCCGCAGCCGCGCCACGCTTCGTTCGGAGTCTCCTCACTCGCTCCCCCATCAGTGATTGCCTATCAGCTGTACTTTGATGCAACGGAGTTCGAACCAAGTGCCGGAAGAAGAGGCTCCGGTCAGTAGCGCTCCCACGGCTTCTCGCCGCCGGTGCACACGAAGGTCGCTCTGTTCCACCTGCCCAGGGTGTCGCTGCTGGAGCCGCCGGAGCGAATCGTGCCGAGGATGAGGAAGGACGGGTCACCGACTACGATCTCACCGCGCTTCCACTCCCAGACGACGGCGGTCACGGGCAGCCTGTTGACGTACGAACCGATGTAGTAGCCCTCGACGGAGAGGCACGCCTTCGTGCTGGTGGACGTCCAGTTCAGGTAGGTGAAGTCGCCGCCCTTGTAGAGGCAGAGCTTCGCGCTGGGGCATGCGGTTGCCGCGGCCGCCGGAGCCGCGTTGACGAGGGCTCCGCCCGAAGCAAGGGCGAGCGCGGCGGTCATCGTTGCGGCCATGCGCTTGAAATTCATGGATTGGTCCCCGTTTCTTCAGTGATCGGTGGATTCTTGGCGTCCAGGCCGGGCGATCCGGCCTGGCGTGGCGGACGGCTGTCCGGGCCGCGTCGGCGATCCGGTCGTGATGGTCGCGTGGCGGCGTCAGACCTCTTCGAGCACCGGGGGCCAGTACGGTCCGGCGCCGCCCGTGCACATCAGGTTCGCCTCGTCCAGAGCCTGCGAGGTGTTGCTACTGGAGCCTCCGGGGCTGGTGGCACCGACCAGGTACGCGGTCGTCTCCGTCGCCTTCCAGTACTCCACTTTCACCGGCAGGTTGTTGTCGTAGGACCAGATGCTGTAGAGGCCGGGACCCAGGTGGTACTCCGCCAGCCTGAAGCACCGGGCGGTCCTACCTGTCTCGAACATCATGGTCCGGTACAGCGTGCTTCGGTAGAGACAGAGCTTTCCGGCGCCGCACGGCTCGGCGGCCGATGCTTGAGGTGCGGCGGCCAGGGAACCGAGCACCGCGGCGCCCGTGGCGAGGAAAGCCGAGACGTTCCTACGAAAACGCATACTGCTTCCTCCGCTGACTGACCGCCATCAGCCCCGCACCCCGCCGGCGCAGGTATCGGATGGCTCCCGGCCAGAGTCTTGCCCCAGGTGATCAGCCTTTCCAGGGTCGGCGAGTGCAGATAATTGGGTTGCCCTGGCTGGCGCCCGGGCTCAGCCCTAGTGAGAGGTTCCGCATGAAGCTGCCGGCCAGCGACCGAGGCCGCCTCAAGGAGATCCTTCAGGCGCGCCGATCCGCGATCGACCCGGTCACCGTGGGGTTCCCCAAGCGCGGACCTGGTCCCGGTCGACGGGCCGCCGGCCTGAGTCAGGAACAGATGGACGTGCTGCTCACGCGCACTCCGGGCACGTACAACCGGTTCGAGAACGGCCAACTCGCCAACCCCGGTTCCGATCTCCTCACCTCAGTCGCGAGGACGCTGCTGCTGGACGAGCAGGAGTGGGCGTTCATGTGGCTGATCACCCGCAAGGAGAACCCGCCCCATGCCCTGTACAGCAACTCGGGGACAGCCATAGCCAACGCGTGGCAGCGGCTCATCGATCACATTCACGGCGCGTTGGCGTACGTCAATGACGCAGAATGGAGCGTCATCGCTCACAACGAGGACTTCCGACGCCTCTTCCCTCGCGGACAGGCCCCCACCAACGTCATGCGCTGGATGCTCCTCGACCCCGAGGCACGCACCGACGTGCTGATGCAATGGGAGACCCATTGGGTGCCGGCCATGATGCCCCACCTGAAACACAGCGTTGAGCTACGACCGGAGAATCCTGCGCTCGGTCGTCTCGCGTACGACGTTCTCAACGACCCCGTGACCGGCCCGCTGTACCGGGAGCATGCCGCAGCCCCCGTGCCCTTTTTCGACGGCTCCGAACTCCCCATCCGCCACGCCGTTCACGGACCCGGCCGACTCACGACCTGCCTCGCCGAACCCGTCACAGCACCCGGCGCCAGCCTCAACCTCAGCTACTACGCACCTCTCTAGGACGGCCCCCCGCCCGCCAGGATGTCGGCGTAGACGATGATCGCGGCGCTCTTGCCGTACTTCTCCGCCTTCGCCTGCTGGAACTTCCCGCTCCGCACGAGGACCTTCCTGATGTGGATCCTCGTGCCGATCGGGAAGGTCATCTCCTGCTCGGACTTGTTGTTCTTGCCGAGCTCCCGTCCGCGGTGGCCCTCCGGCAGGGTGAAGTCCCACACGATCTCCTTGCCCGCCACGTACGTGTGGGTCAGCGGATCGCCGTACGTGGTCGACAGGATCGCCGGCCATTCGATCGTCTCGTCGAGGGACACCTCGCCACCCTCCGGGTGGCTCTCCTGCTGCTTCAGGACCCCGCCGAACGACTCGTACATGTACTTGCTGTCACCGCGTACGACGTTGCCCTCCTCGTTCGCGGGCGGTGTCGCGAAGTCGTCCCACACGCCGTTGATCCGCGCGAAGATGTCGAAGGTGTCCGCGAGGCTCTTGGTGTCCCAGCTCTGCGTGATCTGCTCGTCCGCGTAGCCCCGTGCCATGGCGATGTTGCGCCACGTCAGCAGGACGTCGTTCTCCTTGGACAGGTAGGAGAAGCCGGGGGTCCCGATCGCGGACGGACTGAAGCCGACCTGGACGAGGGCCGCGAGGAGCGGGTTGATGCGGCGGTAGTCGGCGCTGAGGTAGTTCTCGCCGAGGTCGAGGTCCTTCTGCTTCTGCTTGGCGGCTAGGACCGCCGGGTCCAACTCCTGCGCGCGGGCGGCGTCGTACTCGGCCCGCGAGGCCTCACGGCCCTCGACCGTGCCCCACGACTTGTCCTTCGTGGACGCCCGGGGCTTCTTGCCGTCCTTGCCCTCGGACATCAGGTAGGACCCGAACCTGAAGCTCAGGATCGTGTGCCCCTCGATGTCCCCCTCGTCCGTGTGCCGGACGACCGGAGTCCCCTTCTCAAGACCCTCCGCCAGGGTGCGCTGCACGGGCGCCTCCGCCGCGCCCGTCGTAGCGGTCTCGGGGCCGGCCTCCGCGCGCTGCACGTCCGAGGAGGCCTCGGGAGCCGGACGGCTCATCACCGCGCGGGCGTTGGCCTCGGCGGCGCGCTCGAAGCGGTCGGACGGGTCGGAGACCTTGAGCCCACTGCCGTTGTCGGTGCCGCTGACCGGTCCCTGGCGCTGCTGGATGACATGGGTGAGCTCATGGGCGAGGGTGTGCGCGTCGCCGCCGCCCTCGCCGATGACGATGTGGCTGCCCGAGGTGTAGGCACGGGCCCCGACCTCGGCGGCGGAGGCCTTCGCCGCGCCGTCGGTGTGGATGCGTACGTCGGAGAAGTCGGCGCCGAGCCGGGACTCCATGTCCGTACGGGTGGTGTCGTCCAGCGGCCGGCCGGGCTTGCGCAGGACGTCGTGCACGGCGGAACGCTGGACCGCGTGGGCGGCGAGGGCGGCCGAGCGCTGCACGGCGGCGACCGGGGGCGCGTCGTGGCCGCAGCCGTCGCCGTGCCGGTGCTCGGCCTGATCCATGCCGTGGCCCGCCCGGCGGAGCATCTGGACCACCGCCGCGTTGCCCACGGCGCCCTGCAGCGCGAGGAGTTCGGACCGTGGCTGCCCGGTCTCGGCGGGAGCGTTCCTCGCGCCCCGGCCGTCCTTGGCGCCGGTGGCCTCCTCGTTCTCGCGCTCGCGCATCGGGCTCCGCCCCTCCTGGGATTCGTCGGCAACCTCCCACTCAACCCGACGGCCACGGCGCGGCGGAAGGTACTTCAGGGCAGAGGTCGAGGGGCCCGGCGACGGTCTCCCGCAGCACTTCCGTGCAGAGCGCACGCAGCAGCAGGGTGTGGACGAACCGCCCCGGCTCCGACGGCGGACACCACCACGACAGCGGCCAGGTCCGCCCGTCCAGGGCCGGCACGGGTACGTAAGCGACCTGCCCGGGCCCTGAGTTGAAGCGGGTCGCGCCCCGCGGCCAGGCCCGATGGGCCGTCGTCCCCGGGGGCACCAGGAAGTAGACCCCGCGCCTGCCGTTCGCCTCGACGACGACCGGCCCCGGATCCCCACCGGTGAGCCGTTCGAGCCGGCCCGCGAGACGGCGTCCGTCGTCGCCGTCCACGCGCACCGCGTCGAATTGCACGCCCGCCTTGCGCAACTGGAATCCGGAAAGAGGAATCCAGCCCATGTTCACCGCACGATTCTCTGAATTCACGAGGACAGTTTCGCGCGTCACCGCTAGCGTTTCCACGACTGAGAGGACGCGTCGGCAACCCCTCGACCTGCGCCAACGCCACTCGTAGTCAGTCGAATTGGGCGGGGAGCATTTGAGACCGGTTGAGACCGGTTGAGTTCGATTGGGGAGCGCAATGACGCGTTCGGAGAACAGGGAACCAGTGGGCACGGCCGCACGCATGGTGGCGGTCATGGCAAAGAAATTGAGGGTACGGAAAGGGCTGACACAGGAGCAGCTCGGCTCCCGCATGGGTTATTCGGGCGCCGCGATCAGCGCGATGGAGCGGATGCTCCATCCGATCAGTGACGAGATGCTCGAAAACGTGGAGGAGGCACTCGGAGACGGCAGCGGCTTCTTCGAGGGCATGCGGGAACTGGTACGGATGGAGAAACTCCCCGAGCAGTTCCGCGACTACGCGCCCATCGAACAGACCGCCGTCTCGCTGTGGCTGTACGCCAACCACGTGGTGCACGGGCTGTTCCAGACGGAGGCGTACATGCGCGCCCTGATCGGGGGCGGTTACCCCGAGCCGAGCGCGGAGCGGATCGAGGAGCTCGTCGCGGGCCGGATGGCGCGCAAGGCGCTGTTCGACCGGAAGCCGACGTGCGAGATCGAGCTCGTCCTCGACGAGTCGGTGCTGCTGCGGCCGTTCGGGAGCCAGGAGGTCATGCGGGCGCAGTTGCTGTACCTGGCGGAGTGCGCGAGGAGGAAGAACGTGAACCTTCAGGTGCTGCCGCTGGATGCGGGGTTGAGGGGGGAGTACGCGGCCGACCGGGGCAACCTCACGGTGGTCGAAACCCCCCAACACGACCGTGTCACCTTCCTGGAGATCCAGGGCGAAAGCCTGCTGATCACCGACCGGACGAAGGTCAGCACCCACATGCAGCGGTATGCGAAGATCCGGGCACAGGCCCTGGACCCGCGCGAGTCACTGGGCCTCATCGAACGGTTGGCGGGAGCGACGAGATGAGCGACACCCTGCACTGGTTCAAGTCCAGCTACAGCGACGACGGTGGCGGCAGCTGCGTCGAGGTCGCCTTCGAATGGCGCAAGTCCTCGTACAGCGACAGCGGCGGCGGCGAGTGCGTCGAAGTAGCCACCTGCCCCCACTCCGTCCACGTCCGTGACTCGAAGGTCCAGGACGGCCCGGCCTTCGCCGTCGCGCCGGCCTCCTGGAGCGCGTTCCTCGGCTGGCAGGGCTGACCTGGAGGACCTCCGTCCGGGACACGTCCCGGACGCGTCCCGGACGGGGGCGGGCCTTTCGCCCGGTCCCGTCCGGCGACAAAAGTGGCGCTCCGTCAGGCCCCTTACCCCGGGGCCCAAGCGACGGAGGAATGTCCATGCGTATGCGTGTACTCGCCGCGGCGGGCGTCCTGGCCGGCACCGTGTTGACCAGCACGATGGTGGCTCCCGCTCAGGCGACCGGCACCGGTACGACCGGCACTGCGGGCGCGAGCGCCGGGTGGGTGATGTCGATCGGCGGTCCCATCAGGACCTGTGACGCGGCGCGGTGTGACGTCGTCTACCAGACCTCGTACGGCGAGGACGTCTACTGGACCACCAGCAGGGTCAACTCGGCGGGCAACCGCTGGTACAAGGTGACGTCCCCCGCGTCCGGCTGGATCTACTGCATGAACATCAGCGCACCCTGCTGACATGACAACGATTCCCGGGGCCCTCCGCCGAGGGTCCCGGGAATCGTCACGCACGCTCTACAGGGGTGTCAGCAGGACAGGTTCGATCCGGTCGGCACGCCCAGGATCTGGGCGAACTGCTGGTACTTGGTGACGCGGCTCTGGACCTGCGCCGGGTTCTTGCCGTCGCACTCCAGGGCTCCGTTGATGGAGCGGATCGTCTGGCCGAAGCCGGCGCCGTTGACCATGGCGTTGTGGGCGGTCATCGTGCCGGGCCCGTTCTGGGTGTTCCAGTACCAGAGGCCGGTCTTCCAGGCGACGGCCGCTTCGCGCTCGACGCGGTACGGGTCGCCCAGGAGGTTGATGCCGAGGGCGTCGCCCGCGGCCTTGTAGTTGAAGTTCCAGGAGAGCTGGATCGGGCCGCGGCCGTAGTACGCGGCCTGGCCCGCGGGGCAGCCGTAGGGCTGGCTGCTGTCGCAGTAGTGCGGGTAGTTGGCGGTGTTCTGCTCCACGATGTGGACCAGGCCGCCGGTCTCGTGGTGGACGTTGGCGAGGAAGGCGGCGGCCTCCTGCCTCTTCACCGTCTCGCCGCCGGTGGTGGCGAACGCGGGGTAGGCGCTGAGGGCGGCGGTCAGGCCGCTGTACGTGTAGAAGGAGTTCCGGCTCGGGAACATCTGGTTGAACTGGGCCTCGCTGACGACGAATCCGGACGTCGGCGGCGGGGTGGTGGGCGGAGTGGTCGGCCCACCATCGCACGCACCCTGGTCGGCCCAGACGCCCCACTCGCCGGTCGTGCCGGGAGTCTCGTTCTGGGTCCACCACTTGGCCTGCCAGTTGCGGCCGTTGTGCGAGGCGGTCATGCCGCCCGTGTAGACGCTGGACGAGTTCCACGCGGCCGCACAGGCGGCGGCCGCGCCCGCCGTGGAGACGGGGAGGAAGACGGCCAGACCCAGGGCCGTACAGAATGCGGACAGGAGTATGAGCAGACGACGCGTCATGTCGCTGGTCCTTCCGTGGGGGAAGGCCCAGCGAAGCGCCTTTGGTCTGGACCTGTCAAGGTCTAGACCAACACTCATGACGGTGACAGTCGGGAGTGACAGTTCGGCGCGTCAGTTCCCGGGCACGTCCCGGGCCTCGGCACGGCGAAGGCGCCGAGCACCTTCCGGTGCCCGGCGCCTCACACGTACCGAGGTGGCTGGATCACGAGCTAGATCATGAGGATGATCCTGCCCGGCCGGTGACCCGCCTCCGCCCTGCGGTGCGCCTCCGCGACCTCCTCCAGGGGCATCACGTCCGCCACCCGGGTGATGATCTCCCTGGCCGCCACCTTCTCCAGGGTCTCCTTCAGCCGTGGCGCGTCCGGCCTGCCGAGGACGGTCTCCACCCGGATGTCGCGTTCGGCGGCGGGCGTGCGGTCGGGGACGAGGGCGACGAAGGCGCCGCCGCCCTTCACGCACTCGAGCAGCGGGGCGCCGAGGAAGGCGCCGTCGAAGACCCCGTCCACCCGTTCGGGGACCGCGGCGAGGACCCGCTCGACGATCTCGTCCGGGGTGCCGCGCTCCACGGGGTGCTCGGCGCCGAGGACCTTCAGTTCGTGCTGGTCGCCCTCGTGCGCGATGGCGACCACGCGCAGCCCGGCGGCCGCCGCGTACTGGACCGCGAGCCTGCCCACCACTCCGCTCGCCCCTGAGACGAGCAGCGTGGCGCCCTGCGGGAGGTCGAGCACGTCCAGGCCGCGCTGGGCGGTGGCCGCGGCGAGCGGGACGGAGGCGGCCACGGTGTAGTCCACGTCGTCCGGGATCGGGGCCACCCAGTCCGGTTCGGCCCAGATGACCTCGGCGTACGTGCCCTCGCCGGTCAGCGCCTCGAACCAGGGGACGAACCCGGCCACGCGGGTGCCCGCCGGCATGTCGGGCAAGGGGTCGATCAGCCTGCCCGCGAAGTCCGTCCCCAGGACGAACGGGGGCCGCAGCTCCCCGACGACGTCGGCGTACCGGCCGGCGCGGATCCGCAGGTCGGCCTGGTTGACCCCGGCCGCCTTCAGCCGCACCCGGACCATTCCGGGCCGCTCACCGGCCTCGGGCTCCGGGCGGCGGGCCATTCTCAGGACCTCAGGGCCGCCGTAGGCGGTCACTTCGACGACACGCATGGGGTTCCTCTCCGCCAGGCCCCCTCGTGGCCATTACACCCACGGTCACCACCCCCGGCAACCGTTGTTCGGCCAACCCGTGCCCGGCGGATGCGGTGGCCGGACGCGGTGGGCGGACGCCGTGGCCGAAAGAACTGAACGAACGGAGAACTCCTGGTGGCGGAAAGCGACCTCCCCCACGGATCCGCACACGCGTCCGTACCGTCACGTCCGTGGACTGGGTTACCGCCGAGAACGTCATCGCCGTGGTCACCGCGCTCCTCGGTGTCCTCGTCTCCGCCGGTGTGGTCGCGTACGAGCGCTTCCAGCAGCGGGGCAAGCGGCTCGGGTACCGCGTACAGCTCAACACGCCCCTGCGCGAGGGAGCCGAGACGGCCGGCACCCTGACCCTGCGCGTCGGCGACATCGCGGAGAACGGCTCCCACCTGGTCCTGCTCCGGATCGAGAACGACGGCCAGCGGGACATCGACCACGGGGACTACGTGCGGTCGGCCTCCGCCACCGAGACCGAGGGGCTGAAGATCACCTTCAGCGACAAGGACGTCAAGGCGGTGGTCGCCACCATCCCGCAGGAGTACGAGTCGGTACGGGACGAGGTGCGGGCCGGGCCGGGGCTGCGCAAGGAGGGCACGTCCGTCCTGCTGCCCAAGGTGTCGCTGGAGCGCAAGCAGTACTTCAAGCTGCTCGTGATGCTCTCCGGCAGCGTGACCGAGCGCGCGATCCAGATCACCGGCATCCGGGACGCCGTGGACGTGCACCGCAACGAGTCCCGGAGCGTCGACGACAAGACGCCGACCTTCAGCCCGGCCGCCCGCAACATCACGCTCGTCCTCGCCGCCTGCGTGGTGACCCTGGCAGGCCTCATCGTGGCCCGCGACGCCCCGCCGCCCATCGGCTGCGCCAAGGGCACCCTCAAGGTCACCGGCTCGACCGCGTTCGCCCCGGCGGTGCGGGAGCTGGCGGGCAGGTACCAGAAGGACTGCGAGGGCTCCACGATCACCGTGGACGCGCACGGCTCGACCGCGGGGATACGGGAGCTGGCGACGGCCGGCGAGGCGAGCGGCGGCAAGGGCGCCCCCGCGGTCGTGGCGCTCTCCGACGGCCGCAAGCCCGGCGGCTTCCCGCAGCTGCGCGAGAACATGGTCGCCGTCTCCCTCTTCACCCTCGTCCTCAACGACAAGATCCCGGTCGAGAACCTCACGGTCGCCCAGATCCAGGCCATCTACCGGGGCGAGATCGACAACTGGAAGCAGATCCCCGGCGGCCCCGACCGCCGCATCCTCCTGGTCAGCCGGGACGCCAACTCCGGCACCCGCGAGGTCTTCCAGCGCCGGGTCCTCGGCCGCAACGAGCCCGCGAACTCCTCCCGGGACTGCGAGAACCGGGACGACCACGAGGCTCCCGCGACCCGCTGCGAACTGGACAGCACCGCCCAGGTCCTGTCCACGGTCGCCAAGCTGCCGGGGGCCATCGGCTACACCGAACTGCGCGCGGTGAGCGGGCAGAAGGGGCTGCACAAGGTGGCCATCGACGGGCGCGTCCCGAACGTGGACGAGATCGGCGCGTCGACGTACCCGTACCGGGAGATCGAGTACGCCTACACCTGGGGCGAGCCGCCGGCCGACTCGCTGACCTCCAGTTTCCTCACCTATCTGCGGCAGGGGCGCGGCCAGGACGTCATCCGCACCCACGGCCACCTGCCGTGCGCGACGCCCAAGGGTCTGCGGATCTGCGGCGAAGGATGAGATCCTCTTCCGTCGTGGAGCCTTTGAACGCGGAAGACCCGGTCAGCATCGGTCCGTTCCGTCTGCTCGGACGCCTGGGCGCCGGCGGGATGGGCCGGGTGTTCCTGGCGCGCTCGTCGGGCGGCCGGACGGTCGCGGTGAAGGTGGTGCACGCGGAACTGGCGGCCCAGGACGAGTTCCGGCGCCGGTTCGCCCGCGAGGTCGCGGCCCTGGAGCGGGTCGGCGGCACGGGCACCACCCCGGTCCTCGGCTCGGACACGACGGCCCAGGCACCCTGGGTGGCCGTCGGCTACGTCCCCGGGCCCTCGCTGCGGACCGTGGTGGGCGAGGAGTTCGGGCCGCTGCCGCCCGCGACGGTGCGCACGCTGGCCGCCGGGGTCGCCCGCGCGCTCACCCATGTGCACTCCGCCGGTCTGGTCCACCGCGACCTCAAGCCGGGGAACGTGCTGCTGACCGTCGACGGGCCGCGCCTCATCGACTTCGGCATCGCGCGCGCCGTGGAGACCGTCACCGACGGCGGGCTGACCAGCACCGGCGCGCTCGTCGGCTCGCCCGGTTTCATGTCGCCCGAGCAGGTGCGCGGCGAGAAGCTCACCCCCGCCTCCGACATCTTCTGCCTGGGCTCGCTCCTCGTGTACGCGGCGACCGGCCGCTCCCCGTTCGGTACGGCGGACAGCGGCGTCCACGCCACGATGTTCCGCATCGCCCACGACGAGCCGGACCTGACCGACCTCCCGGCCGAGCTGACCGGCCTGGTCCGGGCCTGCCTCGCCAAGGACCCGGCGCGCCGCCCGTCGGCCGAGGAGCTCGTCGAGACGATCGCGGTCGCCGACCCCTGGCTGCCGGCGGACGTGCTGGCCCGGCTCGGCCGGCACGCGGCCCGGATCCTGGAGGCGGAGACCACGCCGACGGCGACCGCGGCGGCTCCGGGCGACGACACTCCCGTACCGGCACCGTCGTCACCGAAGACGTCACGGCGCCGTACCGCCCTGCTCGCGGCCACCACCGCCCTCGTCGTGGCGGCCGCGGCCGGCCTCACGTACGCCTTCTGGCCCGACGGGGGCCCCGGGGCGGACGGAGGGAAGAACGGGGCCGGGGGCGAGACCGTGAGCGTGACCCCGAGCCCGGCCGGGATCGTGCCGGCCGCGTTCCTGGGCGCCTGGGAGGGCGTGCTGCGCGGCTCGGCGGACAGCCCGAGGGACGCGGCGCGGATCGAGATCAGCCAGGGCGCGGCGGGCGCGAAGGCCGCCGTGTACACGCGGGCTTCGGAGGAGCAGATGTGCATGGGCCGCTCGCGGCTCGTCTCCGCCGACGAGGACAAGGTGGTCCTCGGCGAGTCCGACGTCACCACCAGCGTCCCCTCCCAGCGGTGCACCCCGCTCGCCCACCAGACCCTGACGCTGCGCTCCCCCGACGTCCTGGAGTGGTCGTCGGGCGCGGCGAAGGCCACCTTCCGCAAGGCGCGCACCGGCACGGCGATGGTCCCGGCGGCCTTCGTCGGCTCCTGGAAGATGGAGAACGACCCGCTGATCTACGGCGAGAACGCCGACCGCTACAGCGACGAGGTCACCATCACCCAGGGCCCGATCGGCGCGCCCGTGCTGCGCACCCAGCGCAGCTTCCCCCGCCTCGACGACCAGGGCGCGCCGATGTCGGACAGCGTCACCTGCACCTTCACGTCCCTGCTCGCGTCCGCGGGCCCACCGCTCGTCATCTCCCCGGGCACGGCCGACCTGGACGCCTCGGACCGCGACTGCGAACGCGTGGGCACGGGCGGCTATGTGACGGTCGACCGGTTCAAGGGGCGGGAGCGACTGCTGGTGTACCCGATGCTGGACGGGGAGCCGGGCGAGTACTACCGGCGCTGACAGGCGCGCTGACCAGCAGGCCGGCCGGCGCGCTGACCGCCAGGCCGGCCGCCCTCAGACGCCGAGGAGCTGGAGGGCGGCCCGGGTGGCGTCGAGCAGGGGCTGCCCGATGCTGCCGGCCGCCTCCGCCACGGACCGGATCGCCCGCAGGGCGCTGCGCCGCGCTCCGTCCGGCACGCCGTCCCCGGCCTCAAGGGCCGGGCGGGCGTCGTCGAGGGCCTGCCACTCCTCGGGGCCCAGGTCGCCCCGCAGCGCGTCCACCCGCGCCAGGACGGCCAGGAGCGCCTGTTCCACGGCGGGCGAGGCGTGGTGGTGGACGATGCCCTGGTTGCCGGTGCCGCCGTTCATGTGCACGACGTCGCCGTAGAAGTTGTTGCTGTCCCCGGCCGTCACTTCGAGACCCCCGTGTTCTTCGTTCCGCCGTTCATGTTGACCGTGTCTCCGAAGTTGTAGTTCTTCGGGTTGATCGCCAGGTGCTGCACCCGCATCCGGAACTCTGCGCCGGGGTTCTCGATCGCGTGGCTGATCTGGTGGCGCACCTCGCGGAGCACCCCCGACTCCCTGGCGGTGAGCAGGGCGTACGCCGTTCCTGCGGTCGATATGGTCAGCACGTGGTAGGTCCGTGAGAAGAGGACCGTGCAGAGCCTCACCAGCGCGTACGTCAGGAAACCGGCGGCGACGTAGAGCACGACCCGCATGAACTCGTCGTCGGAGGACGAGTCGTCGGCCGCCGAGCCGAGCAGGCCCACCGCGAGCACGGTGAGCACCAGCTGCAGCAGGAACTTGTTGAACGCCTCGTTCCGCCTGGGCCGGACCGTGTGGCCGTGGAGGCGGGTGATGTTGGCCAGCGGGTAGCAGGCCTCGCCCACCCACAGCAGCCGCTTGGTGACGCGGACGTCGACGACGCTCACGTCGTCGGACTGGCCGGGCGGAGTGCTGGACCGCCACGGGCCGGCCGGTGGTCCCGACGCCGGAGGCTCGGACGGTGGTGTCGGTGGGACGTGCGGGCCGGTCGTTTCCATGCTTCCCCCTGAGATGGAACGGCGCCTGAGTGGAAGCCCATTAAGGGGGTGGTAGGTCCTCTCCACAAGACCGATTCCGGCCTTGCCGCGCACACGGCCGAGGGGCACACGGCCGAGGGGCACACGGCCGAGGGCCCGCGCACCGGGTGACGGTGTGCGGGCCCTCGGGCGGGTCTTCCTAGAGGAAGGAGTTGATCTCGATCGTCTCGGTCCGGCCAGGGCCGACGCCGATCGCGGAGATCGGGGCACCCGACATCTCCTCCAGGGCCTTCACGTACGCCTGCGCGTTCTTCGGCAGGTCGGCGAAGGTCTTGGCCTTGGTGATGTCCTCGGACCAGCCCGGCAGCATCTCGTAGATCGGCTTCGCGTGGTGGAAGTCCGTCTGCGAGTAGGGCAGCTCCTCGACGCGCTTGCCGTCGATCTCGTACGCGACACAGACCGGGATCTGCTCCCAGCCCGTCAGCACGTCGAGCTTGGTGAGGAAGAAGTCGGTCAGGCCGTTGACCCGGGTCGCGTAGCGCGCGATGACCGCGTCGAACCAGCCGCAGCGACGGTCACGGCCGGTGGTGACACCGCGCTCGCCACCGATGCGGCGCAGCGCCTCGCCGTCCGCGTCGAACAGCTCCGTCGGGAACGGTCCGGCGCCGACGCGGGTCGTGTACGCCTTGAGGATGCCGATGACGCGGCTGATCTTCGTCGGGCCCACGCCGGCACCGGTGCAGGCGCCGCCCGCGGTCGGGTTCGAGGAGGTGACGAAGGGGTACGTGCCGTGGTCGACGTCGAGCAGGGTGCCCTGGCCGCCCTCGAAGAGGACGACCTTGTCCTCGTCCAGCGCGTTGTTGAGGATGAGCGTGGTGTCCGCGACGTACGGCTTGATCTGCTCCGCGTACTGGAGCATCTCCTCGACGATCTGGGCGGCGTCGATCGCGCGGCGGTTGTAGAGCTTGGCGAGGAGCTGGTTCTTGCCCTCGAGCGCCGCCTCCACCTTCTGGGTGAGGATCGACTCGTCGTACAGGTCCTGGACCCGGATGCCGACGCGGTTGATCTTGTCGGCGTAGGTCGGGCCGATACCGCGTCCCGTCGTGCCGATCTTGCGCTTGCCGAGGAACCGTTCCGTCACCTTGTCGAGGGTGACGTTGTACGGGGTGATCAGGTGCGCGTTGCCGCTGATCAGGAGCTTCGACGTGTCGACGCCTCGCTCGTTCAGTCCGCTCAGCTCGGAGAGCAGGACAGCCGGGTCGACGACGACACCGTTCCCGATCACCGGGGTGCACCCCGGGGAGAGGATTCCGGAAGGGAGAAGATGCAGCGCGTACTTCTGGTCACCGACGACGACGGTGTGGCCGGCGTTGTTGCCGCCCTGGTAGCGCACTACATAGTCAACGGATCCACCGAGGAGATCGGTGGCCTTTCCCTTGCCCTCGTCACCCCACTGAGCACCGAGCAGCACAAGTGCGGGCACAGGCGTACACCCCTTCCGGGTGGGGCATGTCCAAGGTCAGGGGCCGAGGCCGCCTCACCGGTGTGCCCCGGAATAGACGAAGCCCCTGGCGCAATAGCGCAAGGGGCTCTTGCACAAAGATGCTACCCGAGGAAGGACCGAGGTGTCGGCTCACGACCAGCTGCTGGTGGTCATCGACCCGGTCGCCCGCCGAAGTGACGGCGAGTCCGTACGGATCGCGAAAGATGTGTTGTGTGCGGGGGCAGAGGCGAAAATCTGCCTGCCGGACAGCCCGGAGGAATTCTCCCGGGCCCTTGCCCGGCGCGGCTCCCGGCGCCCGGTGGTGCTCGGCGACGACCACGCGCTGCTACGCACCGTGACGTTCCTGCACCGCGAGCGTGAGCTCGCGGACGCGGCCCTGTCGCTGGTGCCGATCGGGGCGCCGGGCTCGCTGGAAGTGGCGTACGCCCTCGGCGTGCCGCGCGGCACGGTCGCGGCGGCGCGGGCGGTGCTCGACGGGGTGCCGCGCCGGCTCGACCTGCTCGTCGACGACAGCGACGGCGTCGTGCTCGGCGACCTGAGCATCCCGGCCGGCCGCCCACCGACGCGGGCCGTCCCCAGCCCCGCCCCGCCGACCGTCTGGAACACCTGCCGCTCCCTGGTCCGCACCTTGGTCCGCCCGGCCCCGGCGACCCTCACGGTCCGCACCCACCGACTGCGGGTGGAGGCGGACGGGGTGCTGCTCGCAGACGTCGACACCCCGCTGGAGAGTCTGACGGTCCGCTCGGTGCGCGGCACGACGGACGGCTCGGGGCACGGCGCGATGCACGGCGCGGCCGAGGTGACCGTCCATCCCACGACCGCCCCGCCCGTCCGCACGACCGCCCACACCCTCACGGTCTCGGGCCCGGACTTCCGCTACAGCGCCGACGGCCGCTTCCTCGGCCCGGTCCGCCGCCGCACCTGGACGGCCCGGGCCGAAGGCTGGGGCCTGACCCTGCCCAAGGAAGCCCTGCCACCTCCGGGGCCTTAAGCTCGCGGCGGAAACGAGCTGGGGGGCATATGCGCGCGCGGGATCGGGCGGAGACGGCCGAGGCACTGGAGCGGTACCGCAGGACGGCGGTCTGGTGGGTGCGCGTCGGGGCCGTGGGCCTCGCCGTGGCCGTGGCGCTGGGTGTTGTCTCCGCGGGCGAGCCCGACATCCACTGGGCCTCCGTGTCCGTGCCGTACCCGCTCGGCGGCGGACTCTTCGTGCTCGCGCTCGGCCTGGGCTCCCTGCGCCTCGCCCGCAGGATGCGGCGGGTCCTGGACGCCGGGGACTGGTCGGCGCACGCCGCCGTCGCGCTGCCCAGGGGGGTACTCGTCCTGGCGGGTCCTGAGCCCGGCGCCCTGCTGCCCCGCCGGGTCGTCGCGGTCAAGGAGCGGTACAGGCACGTGGAGCCGGGCCCCGACGGGGTCCTGTGGTGGTGCGGCGACCCGCTCGGCGACGGGGTGATCGCGCCGCCGGGCGGCGGCGAGCTGGTCTGGACCCGGCCCCTGCGGGGCGCGTGGGCGCGCCGCCGGGCGATCGGGCGGGCCGAGCTGCGGGGGCTGGTGGACCGGCCCCCGCCGGAGGGGCCGAAGGCGGCCGCCGCCCGTTCCCTCCGCTACGCACCGCTCGCCGAGGCGGCCCGGCGCCGGGCACTCACGGGCAGGAGGACCTACCCGTGGCAGCACCGCCGTCCCGAGCCCGACGCCCGGGCCGTGCCCTGGTGGCGTGTGCGGGGCCTGCGCGAGATCTCCGGCCTCTCCTGGACGGCCGGGTGCCTCCTTCTCTCGGTCGCGCTGCTTGGTGTCGCGCAGTTCGAGCCCGAGGACGCCCCGATGCTCCGCGTCGCGGGCCTGTTCGTGGCGACGGGCAGTCTCGTCAACGTGGCCCGGCTGCTCTTCTCCGGCCGGCACGCCGCCCGCGCCCTCGCCCGTGCGGCCACCGCCCCCGTGGGCGTACCGAAGCGGTACACCGCTCTGGCCGACCCGTACGGCGGAGGCCCGGTCCTCGTCGTCTTCCCGCCGCACGCCGGTCCGGCCGACGCCGCGGAGGGCATGCTGTCGCTGCTGCGGTCCTGCGCGCCGCAGGTGCCCGTCGGGGACGCGGAGCTGCACGGCTGGCAGGAGTTCACCGACGGCGGGCAGCCGGTCGTGGTGGCCCGGGTCGGCGGCCGGATGCTGTGGCCGGCCGGGCCCTATGTGGAGGCGGGGACGGCGGAGTTCGCCGTCCTGGCCGAGCGCCTCGGCGCGGCGGTCCCTCAGGACCCGGCGCCGGCGTCCTTGTAGGCCCGCCAGCGGTCCAGCATGCTCAGCATCTCCTTCTGGAGGAACTCGAAGAACTCCGCCGTCTCCGCCGTCCTGCGGCCTGCCGCCGTGTCCGGGCCGAGGATCTCCGAGCCGTCGCGGAGCACCTTCTCCCAGCGGGTCAGGATCGCGTCGCGGCGGGTGAGCGACTCGTACCAGACCTCGTTGTGCAGGACGTAGCGGTCGCGGCGCGAGCCGGGCTCGCGTTCGCGGCTGACCATGCCGACCTGGCTGAGGTAGCGGATCGCGCCGGAGACGGCCGCGGGGCTGATCTGCAGCTGGTCGGCGAGTTCGGCCGAGGTCATGGAGGCGCTCTCGGACGCCAGCAGGGCCGCGAAGACCCGGGACGCCATGCGCTGCATGCCCGCCTCGGTGAGTTCGGCGGCGAAGCGCTCCACGAATCGGGACACGGCCGCGTCGTCGTCCGCGCCGGTGGTGGTCATCTCGCTCATCCCCCAACTTTATACGGTTCCTTAACTTCACAAATTTGTGAAACTAGCGTACGTTCTAAAGCATGACGAAGGCAATCACGGTGGCCGGACTGCACAAGTCGTTCGGCCGTACCCACGCGCTGGACGGCCTCGACCTCACCGTCGAGACCGGTGAGGTCCACGGCTTCCTCGGCCCGAACGGCGCCGGCAAGTCGACGACCATCCGCGTCCTGCTCGGGCTGCTGCGCGCCGACTCCGGCGCCGCCCAGCTCCTCGGCAAGGACCCGTGGCGCGACGCCGTCGAGCTGCACCGCAGGATCGCCTACGTGCCCGGTGACGTGACGCTCTGGCGCAACCTCTCCGGCGGCGAGGTCATCGACCTCTACGGACGGCTGCGCGGAGGCCTCGACAAGGCCCGGCGGGCCGAGCTGATCGAACGGTTCGAGCTCGACCCGACGAAGAAGGGCCGGACCTACTCCAAGGGCAACCGGCAGAAGGTCGCCCTCGTCGCCGCCTTCGCCTCCGACGTCGACCTGCTCATCCTCGACGAACCCACCAGCGGCCTCGACCCCCTGATGGAGGAGGTCTTCCAGCGCTGCGTCGCCGAGGAGCGCGAGCGCGGACGCACGATCCTGCTCTCCTCGCACATCCTCAGCGAGGTCGAGACCCTCTGCGACCGGGTCAGCATCATCCGCAAGGGGCAGACGGTGGAGAGCGGTTCGCTGGCCGAGCTGCGCCACCTCACCCGGACGAGCGTCTCCGCCGAACTCGCCGGCGCGCCCAACGGGCTCGCCCGCCTCCCCGGCGTCCACGACCTGGACGTCCAGGGGCTGAAGGTGCGGCTCCAGGTCGACACCGACAAGCTCGACGCGGTGCTGCGCTCGCTCACCGAGTCCGGCGTGCGCTCGCTGACGAGCACCCCGCCCACCCTGGAGGAGCTCTTCCTCCGCCACTACGCCACCGATGAGGCGAACGCGCGATGAGCACCCTGAGTCTCGCGGGCACCCGCCCGCTCACCCGGCTCGCGCTCCGCCGCGACCGGCTGATGCTGCCGATCTGGGTCCTCGTGACCGGCGGCATGGTCGCCAGCGGCGTCGGGTCCCTGGAGGGGCTGTACGGAACGCAGGCGCAGCGCACCGAGCTGGCCGCGTCGATGACCGCCAACAGCTCGATGCGCTCGCTCTACGGGCCGGTCTTCGACGACTCCCTCGGCGGGCTCGTGGCCTGGCGCTTCGGTACCTTCGCCGCCGTCCTCGCCGCTGTCATGAGCCTGATCATCGTGATCCGGCACACCAGGGAAGAGGAGGAGACGGGGCGTCAGGAGATGCTCTCCTCCGCCGTGGTGGGCCGCCGCGCCCCGCTGACCGCCGCGCTGCTCGCGGCGCTCGTCGCCAACGCGGGCGTCGCGCTCGTGATCACGGCGGGGCTCGCGGGCCAGGGCGCGGGCGGAGCTCTCGCGCTCGGTCTCGCGGTGGGCGGCACGGGCATGCTCTTCGCCACGATGGCGGCGATCGTCGCCCAGCTGACGGAGAGCGCGCGGCTCGCGAAGGGCCTGACCTCGGCCGTCCTCGGTCTCGCCTTCGTGCTGCGGGCGGCCGGTGACGCAGGCGACGCCTCCGGCGGCTCCGCGCCGACCTGGCTCTCCCCGATCGGCTGGGCGGAGAACGTGCGCGCCTTCGCCGGCGAACGCTGGTGGGTGCTGCTGCTGATCGCCGCGGCCGTGCTCGTCCAGACGGCGGTGGCGTACGGCCTCGCCGAACGGCGCGACGTGGGCATGAGCTTCCTGCCGACCCGCCCGGGACCGGCGGAGGGCCGGCTCGCCACGGCCGGGGCGCTGGCCTGGCGGCTGCAGCGCGGGACCGTGCTCGGCTGGTCGCTCGGCTTCCTGCTCGGCGGCCTGGTCTTCGGCGGGATGGTCGAGGGGGCGGCCGACATCGTCGGCGACAACGAGCAGGCGCGCGAGATCTTCGAGCGGATGGGCGGTCAGAGCGGTCTGACCAACGCGTTCCTCGCCACGATGATCGGCATGTTCGGGATGATCGCCGCGCTGTACGCGGTCGGTTCGGTGCTGCGGCCGCACGGCGAGGAGACCTCGGGCCGGGCGGAGCCGATCCTGGCGAACGCGGTCGGACGGGTCGCCTGGGCGGCCGGTCACCTGGTGATCGCCTTCGCGGGCGCGGCCCTGATCATGCTTCTGAGCGGCCTCGGCCTGTACCTCTCGTACGGCAGGGACCTCGGCCCGATCCTGGGCGCCTCACTGGCCCAGCTCCCCGCGATCTGGACCCTGGCGGGACTCGCGGTCCTGCTGTGGGGCGCGTTCCCGAAGGCGGCCGTGGCGGGGTGGGGCGTGGCGGGCCTGTGCCTGGCGCTCGGCTGGATCGGCCCGGCGCTCGACCTGCCCCAGTCGGTGCTGAACCTCTCGCCCTTCGGGCACCTGGCGAAGCTGCCGGGCCAGGAGATGGCGTGGGGGCCCGTCCTGACCCTGACGGTCGTGGCGGGCGCCCTGACGGCGGCGGGGCTGTGGCGGCTGCGGCAGCGGGACCTGCTGACCGCCTGACGGTACGACACCGCTGAAGAGAGGGCCCCGGAGACGGGGCCCTCTTCGCTTCCGGCCCCCTACAGCTCCACCAGCAACTCCGGTACGCCCCTGATGACGTACCCCGGGTTCCACCGGGGTTCCGCCGCCAGGCGGAGCGTCGGGGCCTGCCGGAGGACCTCCGCGAAGAGGGTCGTCAGCTCCAGGCGGGCCAGCGGGGCGCCCAGGCAGTAGTGGATGCCCGCGCCGAAGGTGATGTGCGGGTTGTCCTTACGGGACAGGTCCAGGACGTCCGGGTCGGCGAAGCGGGCCGGGTCGCGGTTGGCGGAGCCGAAGAGGAGCGCGACCTCAGAGCCGCGCGGGATCGTGACGTCACCGACCTCGATGTCGTCGAGGACCCAGCGCTCGAACATCTGCAGGGGGGTGTCGTAGCGGAGGATCTCCTCCACAGCTGTGGACAACAGTCCGGCCGGGTCCGCGCGGAGCGCCGCCAGCTGCTCCGGATGGCGCAGCAGCGTCCACCAGCCGTTCACGGTCGTGTTCACGGTCGCCTCGTGGCCCGCGTTCAGGAGCAGCACGCAGGTGGAGACCATCTCCTGCTCGGTGAGCTCCTCCACCCCCACCAGGGCCGAGATCAGGTCCTCCCCCGGCGCCTTCCGGCGGCGCGCGATCAGCTCCCGCAGGTACGCCGAGAAGTCCAGCGAGGCCCGGACCGCCCGGCGCGCCGTCTCCTCCGAGGGGTTCAGCTCGAACATCCCGCAGATGTCGGCCGACCACGGCCGGAGCATCCGCCGCTCCTCGTCCTCCTCCGGGACCCCCAGCATCTCGGCGATCACGGCGACGGGGAGGGGTTCGGCGACGTCCGCGAGCAGGTCGCCGCCGCCCCGCGCCACCAGGCCGCCGACCAGCTCCGCCGCCAGCCTCCGTACCGTCGGCGCGAGGTTCTCCACCGTGCGCGGGGTGAACGCCTTCGACACCAGGCGCCGGATGCGCGTGTGGTCGGCCGCCTCCAGGTCGAGCAGCCCGTGGTCGTTGAGCGTGTGGAACGGCTCGTGCGCGGCGGGCGGGGCCGTTCGCCCGAACTCCTCGTGCGAGAAGCGGTGGGTGTACGTGCGGCCCAGGCGCCGGTCGCGCAGCAGCGCCGACACGTCCTCGTAGTGCGGGATCAGCCACTGCCGGGTCGGCCCGTACCAGTGCGCCCGGCCGGTCGCACGCAGCTCGGCGTAGGCGGGGTACGGGTCCGCGATGAAGTCCGGCGACCAGGGGTCGAAGGAAGCGTCCATGCACGGAACCTACCCGTCGCACCCCGGCGCCGGACCCCCGCGCCCCCGCCGGACCACGCCGCCTGGCCCCCTTGCCCCCGCGCCCCGCGCCCCCGCCGGACTCTCGCGGGCGCTACCCGCCCACCTGCACGAGCCTCGCCTCGTACGCGAAGACCGCCGCCTGTGTCCGGTCGCGCAGTCCCAGCTTCACCAGGATCCGGCTCACATGGGTCTTGATCGTCGACTCGGCTACGACGAGATGGTCGGCGATCTCCGCGTTCGACAGACCCTGCGCGATCAGCACCAGGACCTCCGTCTCCCGCTCGGTCAACTCCCCGACCTGCGAGAGCGCCGCCACCTTCGGCGTCTCGGCCGCCTTCGCGAACTCGGTGATGAGCCGCTTGGTCACGGTCGGCGCGAGCAGCGCCTCGCCGGCCGCCACCACCCGTACCCCGTCGGCGAGCTGCCGGGCGGAGGCGTCCTTGAGGAGGAAGCCGGAGGCGCCGGCGCGCAGCGCCTGGTACACGTACTCGTCGAGGTCGAAGGTGGTCAGGACCAGCACCTTCGCGTCGGCGTCGGCCGCGACGATCTCGCGGGTCGCCTCGATGCCGTTCAGCTCCGGCATACGGATGTCCATCAGGACGACGTCCGGGCGCAGCGCCGCGACCTGGGCGATCGCCTCGCGTCCGTTGACGGCCTCGCCGACCACCTCGATGTCCGGCATCGCGCCGAGCAGCACCGAGAAGCCCTCGCGGACCATCATCTGGTCGTCGACGATCAGTACCCGGATCACTGGTCCGACTCCTCACGGCTCACGGGGATGAACACGGCGACCTCGAAGCCGCCGTCCTCGGCCGGTTCGGCCGTCATCTCACCGTTCAGCATCGTCACCCGCTCGCGCATCCCGGTGAGCCCGTGACCGGCCCCGGGGGAAGGCTTCACGAGTCCCCTCGCCGGCCCGTTGGCGATCCGCAGACCGAGGCCGCCGAGGACGTAACTCACCTCGACCTTGGCCGCCGCGCCCGGCGCGTGGCGCAGCACGTTGGACAGCGCCTCCTGGATGATCCGGTACGCCGACAGCTCGACGCCCTGCGGCAGCTCGCGGACCGAGCCGGTCACCGTCTTCTCGACGTCGAGCCCGGCCTCGCGGACGTTGCCGACGAGCCCGTCGAGGTCGGCGAGGGTGGGCTGCGGGGCGTCGGGGGCCTCGTAGTCCTCCGCCCGTACGACCCCGAGGACGCGGCGCAGCTCGGTCAGGGCGGCCACCGCGTTCTCGCGGATGGTGACGAAGGCCTGCTCCAGCTCCGGCGGCGGGTTCTCGACCCGGTACGGCGCGGCCTCGGCCTGGATGGCGACCACCGACATGTGGTGGGCGACCACGTCGTGGAGCTCGCGGGCGATGGTGGTGCGCTCTTCGAGGAGGGTCCGCCTGGAGCGCTCCACGGCCGTCACGGTCTGCTGGGCGGTGACGGTCTTCTCGGCCTCGCGGCGCACCTGGAGGACGGTCACGAGGAGCAGCGCGAGCGCGGAGGGGAACAGGACCGACAGGGCGTTGTCGCTGCCGCCCCTGAGCGTGGTGGCGAAGAAGGCGTACGCGAGGGTCACCACCCACATCCAGGCGCCGGTACGGGGCCGGGTGCGGGCGGCCGCCACCGTCATCACCACGACCTGGGCGATGCCCGAGGTCGGGCCCCACGGCCAGCCGTAGCCGTACTCGGCGAGGAAGGAGACGAAGGGGGTGAAGGCCAGCGCCGCCCAGAACGCGAGCACCGGACGCACCAGCGTCAGCAGCACGGCCGCGGCCGGCATCCCGGCGAACACGAGGGCGAACACGCCGCTGCCGGGTCCGAGGTCCATCCCCATCGCGAAGACGAAGAGCGCGCACGCCCCGACGATCGCGTGCGGGGTCCAGCGGACCTTGCTGCGTATCCGCTCGGGCAGACGCCGGGTCAGCGGCCCGTCGACCGCCATCGGGGGCAGCGGCCGGTAGTCGAAGGCGTTGTGGAAGAGGTCCTCGCGCAGCCCGCCGAGCGCGCCCTGGGCCAGGCGGAACTCGGGGCTGCGGCTCGTTTCACGGGTGTCTGTCACGCCCTTCACGGTACGGGGGGCCACGGACGCGGTCGTCACCATGACGGCGGATCCTCCCGCGTCCGTCCCAAGTACTACGCGTGCGTGCTCCCTGCCCCGCCTGCTCAGAACGCCAGCTGGGCGATCTCCTCCGCCACGATCGCGCAGGCGTCGGCGGCCGGGTCGATCAGGGGGAAGTGGCCGACGTCCGGGAGGAGGGTCAGGCCGACGGTCTCGCCCGCCTTCGCGGCCGCCTCGACGTAGGCGTCGGCGACGGCCTGGGGGACGACGATGTCGTCGCGGCCCTGGACGACCGCCGTCGCGATCCCGGTCGGCAGCAGCAGAGCCGGGTCCGTGTGCCGGGCGCGTACGTCGAACTCGCCGTCGCCGCCCAGGAGTTCGGTCACCGCCCCGCCGCAGACGCCGAGTTCCACGGCCCGGTCGAAGTGGGCGATGGGGGCGAGGGCGACCACACCGCGCAGCGCGGGCGGCGCGGGCAGCCGCCACGGGGCGTCGGGGGCGAGGACGTGACGGGCGGCCGCCCAGAGGGCGAGGTGGCCGCCTGCGGAGTGGCCGGTGAGCACGATCCGGCGCGGGTCGGCCTGCGGCAGGTGCTCGGCCGCCAGCCTCGGTACGGCGTCCAGGGCGGCGGCCACGTCGTCGAAGGTCTCCGGCCAGCGTCCCGCAACCGGTCCCGTACCGCCCTGCCGGGGGATGGTGCCGCCGCGCCGGTACTCGACGTTGGCGACGGCGAAGCCCCGCCGGGCCAGGAAGTCCACGAACGGGGTGAGGTGCTGCCGGTCGTACGGCGCCCGCCAGGCACCGCCGTGCAGCGCGACGACGAGCGGCGCCCGCTGCCGGCCGTCACGCGGCGCGTAGAAGTCGACGACCTGGTCGGGGTGATCGCCGTACGCTGCGGACGCGTCCGGGGCGACGGCCGGGTGCGAGAACGCCGACGCTTCTTCGGCGGCGTCGCGCGCGGCGGGGTCCGGCATGCTGTTCCAACCTCTCGGGGACGGGGCCGAATTGGCCTGACCTGCGGGGACCGTATCAGGACTGACGCCCCCACAGATCAAGCGATCATCGGACCGTCCGACCTCAGACGGCGGGCACCTCCGCCGGCGATTCCGCCGGTACGTCCACCAGGACCTCCGCCAGGATCCGCGCCGCCCGCTCCGCGTCCGCGAAGCCGACGTACAGCGGCGTGAAGCCGAACCGGAGCACGTCCGGGCGACGCAGATCGCCCACCACCCCGCGCCTGATCAGCTCCGCCATGACGGCCGGCGCCTCGGCGCACCGCAGCGCGACCTGGCTGCCGCGCTCGGCGTGCGCGCCGGGCGTGAGGGACGTGACGCGACCGGCCGGGACGTACGCCGCCACGCACTCCTCGAAGAAGTCCGTCAGGGCGAGGGACTTGGCCCGAACGTCCTCGACGGCGACCCCGTCCCAGACGTCGAGCGCCGACTCCAGGGCCAGCATCGACAGGATGTCGGGCGTCCCGACCCGGCCGCGCACCGCACCCTCGGCCGCCGCGTAGCCCGGGGTCATCCCGAACGGGTCGGCGTGCGAGTTCCAGCCGGGCAGCGGGGAGTCGAAGGCCGCCTGGTGCCGCTCGGCGACGTACAGGTACGCGGGCGAACCGGGGCCGCCGTTGAGGTACTTGTACGTGCAGCCGACCGCCAGGTCGACCCCGTGCTCCTCCAGGCCGACGGGCAGCGCGCCCGCGCTGTGGCACAGGTCCCAGACGGCGAGGGCGCCCGCCGCGTGCAGCGCGGCCGTGATCCCGGGCAGGTCGTGGAGGCGACCCGTCCGGTAGTCGACGTGGTTGACGAGCGCGGCGGCCGTGCGCGGACCCGCCGCGGCCGCGATCTCCTCGGGGGCGACCGGCACGATCCGGCGGCCGGTCATCCGGGCCGCGGACTGCGCGATGTACCCGTCCGTGGGAAACGTCGTCGCGTCGACCAGGATCTCGTCCCGGTCGTCGGTGCTCAGCCGGGTGGCCGCGACGACCGCCTTGAAGACGTTCACGCTGGTCGAGTCGCCGACCACGATCCGGCCGGGGGAGGCGCCGACGAGCGGGGCGATGCGGTCGCCGATCCGCTCGGGCGCGGTCCACCAGCCGCTCTCGTCCCAGGAGCGGATGCGCATACGGCCCCACTCGCGGGTGATGACGTCGGCCATCCGGTCGGGCACGTGCGCGGGCAGGGCGCCCAGCGAGTTGCCGTCGAGGTAGACGGTCTCCTCGTCCAGGACGAACTTCTCGCGGAGCTTGGCCAGCGGGTCGTGGGCGTCCCGGAGCAGCGCGTTCTCGCGCAAGGTCTCAGACATGGCTGCGCGCCGTCCACAGCTCGGGGAAGACGTTCTTCTGCGCCCGCTTCTCCAGCCAGGCCACGCCCGCGGAGCCGCCGGTGCCGGTCTTGGAGCCCATGGCCCGGCGGGTGGCGACGAGGTGGTCGTTGCGCCAGCGCCAGACCAGTTCGGCGACGTCGCTGAGTGCCTCGCCCAGCCGGACGAGTTCGGTGTTCTGGTCGGTGTCGGCGTATATGCCGGCCCAGATCTCCTCGATCTGCGGGGACGGCTCGTACTTCTTCGCCAGGTCGCGGTCGAGCACGTCCTGCGGCACGGGCAGCCCGCGCCGGGCGAGCAGCCTGAGGACCTCGTCGTACAGGCTGGGCTCCTGGAGCGCCTTCTCCAGCTCGGCGTGGACCCGGGGCGCACCGCGGTGCGGCACCAGCATCGACGCGGACTTCTCGCCGAGCAGGAACTCCATGCGCCGGTACATCGCCGACTGGAACCCGGAGCCCTCGCCGAGGGCCGCGCGGTAGGAGTTGAACTGGGCGGGGGTGAGCTGGGCCAGCGGCCGCCAGGAGTGGTTCAGGGCCTCCAGCTCGCGCACGGAGCGCTTGAGCGCGTCCATCGCGACGGGGATCCGGTCCTCGCGCAGCGCGCGGCTCGCGGTCTCCCACTCGTGCACGATGACGGTGAACCACAGCTCCATGACCTGGGTGGTGACCAGGAAGACCATCTCGCCCGGGTCGTCGGAGCGGAGGTGCTGGAGGTGGGTGAGTACGTCCGCCTGTACGTAGTCCTCGTACGGCGTCGTGCCCGCGAAGTCGAGGTTCGGCGCGTCGACCGATCCGGCTCCGGAGGCATCGGGGAAGGTGGACATTTCTGTCTCCTCGATACGCAACTACCGGGTAGCGGTCCGCTCCTTCCGTGAGAGAAAGTGGAGCCCCGGTCCCCTCGGGCCCGCCCGCCTCGTCGCGCGCGGTCCCATGCGCATCATGGCACGATCGGGCCCTCTATGTAGCTCCCGTCTTCGTCATACGGATGCGCGTTCGAACGGCAGCCCTTGAGCCCCTTGATCTGCTGCATCATCACCGGCGCGAGCTTCCCCGGGCCCGGGCAGGTCATGTGCGTCCGGATGCCTATCTCGTGCCCGACCTCGTGGTTGATGATCAGATGCCGGTACTCGGCGGGGGTGCCGGTGAACGTCGGCGAGCCCAGTACCCAGCGCTTCAGGTTCACCACGACGCCCTGGGTCGTCTCGCAGTTCAGCTCCCCGTGGGTGTTGAGGCCCACGGCGAGACAGAGCCGGTCGGCGGTGGTCGGGGTGGCGATCCGGATGACGAAGTCGGCGTCCTCGGTGACCAGCTGGAACCTGCCCCGGCCGTGCGCGGCCCAGCCGCGCGGGTGGGCCAGGATCCGCTCGATCTCGGCGGCCGCCTCGGCGGCGGAGATGTCCAGGCCTTCCTCGACCTGCACGCGGTAGCGGCGCAGGGTGCCGCCCGTGCCGACGGCCTTGCCGGACGTCCCGGCGCTGGCGAAGGTACCGGGGCCGCTCGCGGGCACCGTCGTCTTCTTGGGCTTGGGTTTCGGCGTCGGCTTGGCCGTGGTCCGCGCCGGCGTCGGGGTGGTGGCCTTGGGGGTGGTGGGGGCCGCCGTGGTCGGCTCACGCGTCGGCGGGGCGGCGGCCCTGGGCGCGTCCGGGCCCGGGTCCCCGGTGCTGTTGTAGTGCGCGAGGGCGGCGCCCCCGCCGAGCGCGAGCGTGACGAGCGCGAGGGTCGGCAGGACGAGGCGGCCCAGGGGGCTGCGGCGTCGTCGGCGACTCTGGCGTCGTCCCCGGCTCGCGGGTGCGGCGGCGCGCTTGCCCAAGACAGACTTCTCCCCTGCGTCGGCCGGTTGGGGGGAAGAGGGTGGGGCCTCTGTGCCGGCTGCTCTCGGTACAACGGTCCGAAGGATCGTACCGGCCCCTTCGAACAGCCTCGAACGCACCGCGCCGCGCGACCCGGGGGCCGCGCGGCGCGTCGTGCGTACGGAACGGGTCAGCCGAGGGTCTCGGCCGCCGTCTCCGAGGAGTCCCGCAGGAACGTCGAGCAGCGCTCGTACTCGTCCTTCTCGCCGATCTCCCCGGCCGCCCGCGCCAGCCGCGGTTCGGCTCGTGCTCCCAGGAGAATGGTGGAAGATGTACCCGGAAGGGAGAGGGGATCACGACATGACCGAGCAGGAGTGGCTGGACGACCTCGCGGCCCAGCTGCCGGAGCGGAGCCTGGAATGGGTGTCGGAGCTTGCCAGTATCTGCTCCACGGAGTGGACGGGCGACAAGCCACCGACGGGGGAGAACTGCCCGCCCTGCGCGGCGACTGTCCCCCTTCATGACGGCGACGCTTCGACGGCGACCGGCGAGCCGACGGGGTTCCAGGCCCCCTCGCAAACCGACGGGAGCTGACTCGATGACCCCTTCGCCCGAGGTTCGCTCAAGATCACACCCACCTGCCTGATGTTCGTACAGGCCGTAGACCGCCCTTACTGACACGTAGTGGCACACGTTGTTCAGCGCGCTGTGTCTGGGACAGCGCCCGCCTCACAGAGGGAAGCCGCGGTGTTTCGTCGCCGACAGCTTCAGTGCGAGGGCGAAGAGGGCCGCTGCCACTAGCCATGCACCCATGCTTCGGGCCGGGTAAAGAGCGAGGGCCCACCACGTGTGGGAAGCGTGCCCACCGGCATCGTAGGCGCGGCCGAGCATGAGATTGAGAATGAGGAACAGAAGTCCAGCGGCCGCCGCGGCCGCCTCGTTGGCCAGTCGCCATACGACGAGGGCGAGGGCAAGGAGGAGGGTGATGTTGCGGGCGACGTCCATTCCGACCACCAGACCGGCGCCGTGCGCGAGCACCGCGGTGAGGACCACGGCGCCCTGGTCGAAACGGCGGATGGGGGCGACTGCTGTGCTCTCTGCTTCGTGCAGTCGGCGTTCCAGGCAGTACATGACGGCGACGACGATCACGACCGGGGTGAAGTAGGCGACGCGTGCGCCGGACATGCCGCCGGTCAGACTCGGAACGGGAACCTCGCTGGACCCCACTGTCCCGCTCACCAGAACGAGCAGGAGGAGCGCCGAGGGCACGATCCACCAGCGGCGTACGACGATCACATAGCGGTTCATGAGACGACCTGGGTGCAGTGCTTGCCGCTCGCTGCCGTCTTGTCGAACCAGTCGAGCTGTTCCTTGGAGGGAAGGCGGCGGACCTCTTCGAGGTTGGCCCAGTCGGTGTCGAGCATCGCCTGCCGCATGTTCTGTTCGTCCACTCCGACCACCAGGGCGGCCCAGGCGGTTGCGACTGCGCTGGGCTGTCGACAGTCCGGCGCACCCGCGAGCGCGGCTGTGCCGACTACTGCCGACTGGGCCAGACTTATCGCGTACTGGTTGGGGTCGGGCTGGGAGTGGGCAGGCGGGAGGGACCAGTACAGCGGCCATGTACCCGGCTTGAGCGGGACCGCATCGGAGGTCAGGCGGAGTTCTTCAGGCGAGGTGAGGCCGGCGGCTTTGAGCCGAGTGAGGGGAACCAGCGCATCCCGGCGCAGCTGCTCGGCGTACTTCTGGAATTCCGGCGGCACACAGACCCGTGGTGCGTCTCCCACGCAGTTCATGGCGACGTTTCGGGGGCTCGTCGGGCGTTGGTAGCCCCAGTCGGCGACCACGATGCGACCGGTGACGAACGTGATCGCCAGCACGAGGACGCCGGCGGCTATGCCCCATGCGCGTCGCCGCATATGGACGAATAGCCAGAGGGCCAGGGCCACCCCGGCGACGACGGCCCACGGCACGGTGTACGCGGCAGGCAAGCGAACATCGGTGACGGTCGACGTCCCGTCGATGAAGCCACCGAGGTGGCGCACCCAGGGGGTGGCCAAGGTGTGCGGTAGGGAAAGCCAGGCCCAGCAGCCGATCCCGGCGATGGGCGCCGCGATACTCCTGGGCAGGACCTCCCCCAGGCACCAACCGATGATCAGCCAGCCGAAGGGGAGCACGATCAGATGCGCCACGGCGAGCCACCCGGCATCGCCCGGCCACACACCCGCAGCCCTGCGGGCCATCACGAGCGCCCCCGCGATGAGGAGGAGGTGCAGGACCAATACGGGGGTGACGGCCCAGAGAAGCTGTTGGGGAAGGCGACGTGCGCTGGTGGTTCGCATGGCGCCCAGTAGGCGGTGGCGGCCCCCTTCCCATGCGGCGGCCCCAGCCACCGCCGGAGCGATGATCGCCATGCCATATGCGGCGAGCTCACCAGACTCCACCCCGTAATGCGACGGCGTGGTGTAGGTGACATCGTCGATGTACAGACCGGCATAGAACAAGGCAGGCAGAGCCAGCCACGGTGCGGCCGAGGAACGGAGGTTCGCCCAGCTGATCATTCGGTCGCCCCCAGCAGCGACGCGTACGCGCTCTCCAGGCGTCGCCCCGGCGCGCAGTCCGGTTGGGCATGAGCGGCGAAGTCCTCGACCGCCCCGCTGAACCTCGACCGGCCCGACTCAAGGACGACAACCTCGTCGAAGGCTTGGTCGATATCGCCGATGTCATGGGTGGAGACGATCACGTGGACCGTGCCGCGCAACGAGGTCAGCAAGTCGAGAAACCGGCGTCGCTGGTGCGGGTCCAGTCCCACGGTAGGCTCGTCGAGCAGCAGCAACTCGGCGTCGTGGACAAGCGCTTGAGCAATTGCGATCCGCTGCTGCTGACCGCCGGACAACGTCTTGATCTTGTTGTTGATCTTGTCCGTGAGTCCGACCCTCTCGATCGCCTCCGGCGCCGCACGCCAAGCTTCACGCTCCCGCATGCCCTTGAGCCAGCCCACGTATGCAACATGCTCTCTGCATGTCAGTCCTGGCAGAAAGCCAGGACGCTGCGGCAACCAGGACACCTTGCGGCGGTATGCCCGCAGGTGCCTGCGGCTGGCCGGGTCCAGCCGTCCGTAGCGGACGAGTCCCGACTGCGGCTTCGAGGCGCTGGCGCCGAGGGAGAGCAGAGTGCTCTTGCCTGCGCCGTTGGGTCCGAGAAGGACTGTGTGACCTGGTGAGAACTCCAGATCGAGCCGGTCGAGGACGGGGCGTGATGTGCGAGGGTAACGGAAGGTACAAGACTCATAGTGCAAGGGCATGGGTGGTACCTCGGCGCCGGAGAGAGGTACCTCGGGCCCCACTCGCACAGGGTGCGTGGGGCCGGAGGAACAGGATCGTCAGTAGGAGACGGTAAGCGACTTGACCCAGAGCTTCAGGTTGACCGCAGCCTCGTTGACGGCGAAGTAGTAGTCCCCGGAGCCGTGATCGGACCAGTTGCCAGTCGAGGTCGAGGTGCTGCTGGCGAAGCAATTTGTGAACAGTGCCGTCGCGTAGGCCGGGTCGGGCCCGAACGTGTCCTTGCGGAGGCGGACTTCGGCGCCGCTGCCGCCACTGCAGCCTGTGAACTTGATCGTGGTGGCGCCGCCGGTGTCGTACCAGCGGCGGGATTCGTAGCCGGGACCGACTCCCGACAGGTAGCTGGACCAGCTCGATGCCTGAGCGGGCGCGGTGAGGAGGCCGAGCACAGCGGCAGCACCGAGGGTGACGGTGCCTATTCGCCGACCAGACTCACGCAGAGCGGTGAGACGTGTAGATCTCACGTGGTTCCCCCCCTTGGGATAGCTGACATGGACGACTGGGACCGTATGTGGGCCATGGCAAACGATCAATGCACTTTGGTGTTTTCGGCCATGAGTTCGTCACATTCGCCGCTGCTGGGGCGACTGGAAGACCGCTGGCCCGGTCGCAACCTCGGTACAGATGGGTGACTCTAGCTACTATCCGGATACTTCTCCTCCAGTTAGGTGATTGTCGTGGGCGCCACCAGCCTTTTCCTTGACGGTTGTTCGGCAGGGCGGGATCCCCATTGGTGAATGCATAGATACGTTCCGGATGTCAGGCTGGAATGAACCGGCTCCGTGCATCCAAAACCAGCCGTATCTGAACCAGCTGAAATTGGCGCTTTCGCACACTCTCCGAGCCTGCGGCTCCGCTTCATTGCTGTCCCGCGCAACCGCCGGCCGTAGCGATACAGGCACGGCCGACGGTTGCGCGGCGGGCTCAGGACGAGGCCGCAGCCGCAGCTTCGCGGCCTCGGCGGGTGCGGCGGGTGCGGCGGGTGCGGCGGGTGCGGCGGGTGCGGCGGTGGAGGATCTCGTCGAAGGTAGCGCGGGCGTTGGTGGGGTCGATGTAGTGCATGGCCAGGTTACGTGGGTCGCCCTTGCCGGCACGGGCCGCAGCGTCGTGCCGTCGGCAGGCGCCGACCAGGCGGCACCGCCGCCCGGCGGGCGCAGGTGGTACGTCGTGGCGGAGCCCTGGCCAGGGAGAGCGACCACGACGCCGACACGGCAGGTGCGGGCGGTGTCGGCGGCGAGGTCGCCGAGCTGCGGCTCGAAGGGGGCCGCCGTTCTTAACTCACGTCCCTGGGAAGGGAGATGGGGAGCAGGTCGTCCGGTCATGGCTCTGAAGGTAGGGACGGCTCAGCCCCCGAATATGAGCCGGAGGAATACGACCCCTATCCGTCCAGGTGAAAACGGTCGGACATGCGCCGCAACTTCTCCGAAACCCAGCCCTGCGACTTTCCCAGAGCCGTGGCCAGATCGGCCTGCGGCATCCCCAGCCGCAGCCTCGCCCTGCGGACGCGCCGGCCGATCTCCTCGGCTTCCTCCAGCATCAGGACACCTCCCCAACCGCCGGACGTCCGTGCGGGCTGCGCCGGTCTGTCCGTACAGAGTTCGTCACCAGCACGGTACCCAGGACGCCGCGTGCGCGGGAGGCAGTTGCCGGGCAAGTGGTCCGGGGCTGCGCTCCGTACTCCCAAGGGCCGCCTCTGAACGGGCTGCGCCCTGTTCCCTTACGGAGCGAACATGTCGGCCGATCAACGTCGGCGCACGCGTGGTGGCTGCTGCATGGCGGCCGGTGTGGCTGCCGGCGCGTGGGCTGTGGTGGTGGGGAGTCGTGTGGTGCTGCGGGCCATGGCTGCCTGGGCGAGGGGGCCGGGTGTGTGGCGTTGGCCGAGGCGGTGGATGCGCCAGGTCAGGGCTCGGGCGGGGTTGCGGGCGTCGTCGAGGGTGCGTTGGCCGAGGGCCTGGTCGAGGACGGTGGCCGCGTTGTGGCCGCCCGCTTCCGCCCCGGCGAGGGCGGTAGCGAGGGCGTCCATCCCACCCCTGAACGACACGGCCCGGCCGGGGTTGCCGCCCCACCAGCCGAGGCCAGAAGAGGACTCACCCCTTGCGTCGACCTGCAACACCCACGGCCTCCGCACCGACTCCGCATTCGGACGCCGTTCTCCCACGCCGCCCTCGCCGTGTCGCACCACCATGTTCCCGCCCAACCGGCGGCCACAGTGGCGTGACGCGGGAGGCCGGGCTCTTTGACTGAGGACGAATGGCTGCGCCGAGTGGAAGCCCAGCTCCCCGACCGGGATGAGGAGTGGGTCGACGACCTTCTCCGCATCTTCGGCATAGACCGGTCGTGAACGAACGAAGCCGGGCCCCAGTTGCCATGGGGCCCGGCTTCATTCGTCACCTCGTCACCTGAGCACCGGCTCGATGTCCGCCGGGTCGAAGATCGGCCCGTTGGACGAGGGCTTGACGATGACCGCGCGGAAGACCTTGAGGACGGCGGCGCGCTGCTGCTCGATCGTCAGCTTCTCCCACCGCTCCCGGATGTCGACGGGGCCGGCCGCGAACGTCGCAGCCTCGGCGCGATGCAGGGCCCGCTCCCGCTGCAGTTCCGCGATCTGCTTCTCCAGGTCTTCGGTGAGCGCGATATAGCGGGCGGCCGACATACGCTTCTCCTGCCACGCCTGCTTGAACTCGGCCATGTCCCGTTCCAGCGAAGCCAGCTGCTCCTCCTTGGTCCACTCCGGCGCGCGTTCACGGACGTTCGCGAGCGCCTTGTCCGAGCTGAGGAACACGGCCTTCCTGATGAGGCGGTCGACCGGTTCACCCGCCCTGGCCACTCCCCCGCATCCGCCGTCGTTCTTGCCAGGACACGCGTACCTGAACTGCGACGACGTCTTCGACTTCCGGTACGACGGGAAGGCCCGCATCTTGGCCCCGCACCTTCCGCACCGCGCGATGCCGGAGAGGAGGTACTTGGTGGCGTAGTCCCGTACCTCCCGCCCCTCCGACTCCCGCCTGACCTTCTCCGTGAGCAGGTACCAGTCGTCGGGAGGGATGATCGGCTCCCAGTCGCCGACGACGGGCTCACCGTGTTCGTCCAGGAACAACTCCCCCTGGTGCATCCGGTAGCCGCAGATCCGCGGGTTCATCAGCATCCGCTTGATCTTCGAGTCGTCGAAGAAGCCGCCACTGTGGGACCTGACCCCCTTGTCCCGCCAGTCACGCGCGATCGACGCCCACCGGATACCGCCCAGGAAGTCCTTCACCGCCTTGCGGAGGTGCTCGGCCTCTTCCTGGACCAACGTCCTGCGGTCCTCGCGGTTCCATCCGTACGGTGCCCGACCGCCGGGGAGCCTGCCCTGCGTCGCCAGCTCCAGGTGCTTGCGCTTCGTGCGCCGCGAGGTGTCCGCCGAGGACTTGTTGGCGATGGTGACCTTGATCCGCGCGATGAACCGGCCGTTCTCCGTGGAGAGGTCGATGTCCGACGCGGAGACGGAGTCGAAGACGAGGTGGCGCTTCCCGCGCTCGGCGTCCTCGTACTCGTCGATCCACGCCTCCAGTTCGCGCGGCTGGCGCGTGAAGCGGTCGATGTCCCAGGCGACGACCCCGTCGATCCGCCCGGCCTTCAGGTCTTCCAGCATCTGCCGGAACTCGGGGCGTACCGTCTTCCGCTTGTACGCGGACAGGTCGTTGTCCTCGTAGACCTTGGCGACCTCCCACCCCCGGGCTGCACAGTGCAGTCGGCAGTCCTCCTCCTGCCGCGCGACGCCGAGGCCCTCGGCTTCGTCGTCCTTGCTGATCCGGGTGTAGATGCCCACCTGTATGGCCCCGGAGGACCCCCGTCGTGCCGCCATGCGCCGGATCGTCGCATATCGCAATTGGTTACATCAAGCGCCGTTCTTGTCCCCCCTTGGGCCACGGCCGATTTTCCTCGTGGGCATCCCGGACGCCCGTCCCCGAGTGGCAGACTGCTCCCATGACGACGCACAAGAACCTGCTCGGCGGCCCGGAGCCGACGTATCTGCCGGAGAACGAAGAGGCGTACCGCCTCCTGGGCGAGGAGTCCCGGCCGCCGGCCGAAGTGGTGGCGAAGGATCCCACGTTCTCGCTCGCCTGGGCGATGCTCGCCGACGACGCCTTCGAGGCGGGGCGAGTGGTCGAGTCGTACGCGTACGCGCGCACCGGCTACCACCGAGGTCTGGACGCGCTGCGCCGGGCCGGGTGGAAGGGACATGGCCCCATCCCTTGGGACCACCGGGCCAATCGCGGGTTCCTGCGCTGCCTCGCCGCCCTCGCTCGCGCCGCCGGCGAGATCGACGAGAAGGACGAGACGGAGCGGTGCTGGCAGTTCCTGAAGGACAGCAGCGCCGAGGCGTACACCGAGCTGAAGCGGTAACGATCACCGCAGGTGCGACTTCTGTGTCGCCGTCACTCAGGCAGCGACGGCGGCACGGAAAGCGGAAATTGCACGATCACATGTAGCGCCGTTCTCCCACGGCACCGGGCCGTGGCCCTTCCAGCCGCTGCGCCGCAGCGCGTCCAGGCCCCCGTGGTAGCCGGTGCGGGCGTAGGCGTACGACTCGACGACACGACCGGCCTCGAACGCCTCGTCGGCGAGCTGGGCCCAGGCCAGCGAGGACGTCGGGTACTTCGCGGCGACGTCCGTAGGCGCCGTGCCGGCCGCGAGCAGCTCGCGCGGCTCCGGGTCGTCGGGCAGGTGGGTGGGGGGCGGTCCCCCCAGCAGGTTCTCGTGGATGGCCATGGGCCAAGTCTGCCTCAGCGGAGAGTCGTCGTTCGCGGGAGAGTCGTCGTTCGCAGGAGAGCCATCGCTCGCGGGAGAGTCATCGCTCGCGCTCGGTCTTCTGCTCCCCCGGGTCCAGCGGCGGCGAGGTGACCCCGCAGTGGACCTTGCACTCGGGATGGCAGTCCGCCTCGACGGCCGGCTTCCGCACGGTCGCCCAGGCCAGGACCGCGCCGGCCACCATCAGCCCGGCGCACATCGGCATCGCCCGCCGGAACGTCTCCCCGAACTCCTCCGCCGAGCGGTACGCCTCCGGCCCCATCCCCGCGAGCGCCGGCAGCGCCGCGACCGCCAGGAGGCCGGCGGCCCGGGCCGCCGCGTTGTTGATCCCGCTGGCCAGGCCCGCCCGCGCCACGTCCACCGAGGCGAGGACGGTCGCGGTCAGCGGGGCCACCAGGACGGTCAGGCCGAGGCCCAGCACTGCCATGGCCGGCAGCACGTCCTCGACGTACGAGGCGTCCTCACCGACCCGCAGCATCAGGATCATGCCGACCGCGCACAGCAGCGGCCCCACGGTCAGCGGGATCCTGGGCCCGATCTTCTCGCCCAGCTCGCCCGACTTCGCCGACAGGAGCAGCATCAGGATCGTCGTCGGCAGCATGGCCGTGCCCGCCGCGAGCGCCGAGTAGCCGGAGACGACCTGGAGCTGGAGTGCGGCCAGGAAGAAGAAGCCGCCGAGCGCCGCGTACACGCACAGCGTCACCAGGTTGACCACGGTGAACTGGCGCGACGCGAAGATCGACGGCGGCACCATCGGCTCCTCCCGGCGCCGCTCCAGGACGACGAACGCCGCCCCGACCACGACCCCGAGCCCGCCGGCCCACCACGCCTCGGCGATCAGCGCGTACGTCACCAGGGCGAGCGCGGCCGCCCCGAGGAAGGCGCCGAGCACGTCGAAGCGGCCGTGGGCGGACTCGTCGCGGGACTCGGGCACATGACGCAGCGCGACCGGCACGCACAGGATGGCCAGCGGCACGTTCAGCAGGAACACCCACCGCCAGCCGGGACCGTCGACCAGCCAGCCGCCGACGAAGGGCCCGATCGCCGCGCCGACCCCGCCGAAACCGGACCAGAGCCCGACGGCCTTGGCCCGGTCGTCCGGGTGGAAGCTCGCCTGGATCAGCGCGAGCGAGCCGGGGGTGAGCAGTGCGCCGCCGACGCCCTGGAGGGCACGGGCGGCGATCAGGACCCCCGCGTTGGGCGCGAGCCCGCACAGCAGCGAGGCGGCGGCGAACCACACGATCCCGATGACGAAGACCCGGCGCCGCCCGTACCGGTCCCCCAGCGCCCCGCCGAGCAGGATCAGCCCGGCGAGGGTGAGCATGTAGGCGTTGACGGTCCACTGGAGCACGGCCATGTCGGCGTCGAGGTCCTCGCCGATGTGGGGCAGGGCGACGTTGACGACGGTGGAGTCGAGCAGCGCCATCCCCGAACCGAGCACGGTGGTGAAGACGATCCACCGCCCGGTGCGGGAGCTCAGCCGGATGTCCATGCCTGCCATGGTCCTCGCGGGGGCGGAGCCGTGCACGTCAGGTCACGCGGAGCCGGTTCGCCGCCCGTACCAGCGCGTCCACGCCCCGTTCCGCCTTCTTGCGCGGACAGCCGACGTTCAGCCGGACGAAGCCGGGCTCGCCGTAGACGCTGCCCGGCATGATCGCGACCCGCTCGGTCTCCACCAGGTCGAGCTGGAGCGCTGTGTCGTCGATGCCGAGCGGGCGCAGGTCGATCCAGGCCAGGTAGCCGGCCTGCGGGGGTGTCCAGGTCACGCCCGGCAGACCCTGCGTGAGCCGCTCTTCGAGGAGCCGCATCGTGCCGGCCACGTACGCCCGCAGCTGGTCCAGCCAGGGGGCGCCGTGCCGGTAGGCGGCGATGTGGGCGGTCAGCGAGAGGACGGCCGGGGAGGCGAGGCCCTCGCCGGTCTCCATGCGGCGGATGAACGCGGTCCGCTCGCCGGGGTCGCCGACGATCCCGTACGAGCCGCTCAGCGCCGGGAAGTTGAAGGCCTTGGTCCCGGAGGTGATCAGCGCCCAGCGGCGGACCGCCGAGGTCTCGGCGAAGCGGATGAAGGGCAGGTGGCGGTGGCCGTCCGCCACCAGGTCCGCGTGGATCTCGTCGCTGATGACGGCGACCCCGTGGCGCTCGGCGAGCCGCGTGAACTCCGCGAGCTCCTCCTCCCGCCACACCCGTCCCGTCGGGTTGTGCGGCGAGCAGAGCAGCAGCAGCCGGCTGTCCGGCCGCGCCAGCTCCGCGTCCAGCGCCGCGAGGTCCCCGACCGGTACGCCCCGCAGCTCGCGCCCGAGGCCGGTGACGGCCTTGCGGAAGCCGTCGTACGTCGGGGTGTGCACGACCACGCCGTCGCCGGGCTCGGTCCACATCTGGAGCAGCTGCGAGAGCTGGCTGAGGACGGACGGCGCGTAGACGAGGGTCTCGATGTCGATCGCGGTGTCGTGACGGGTCGCGTACCAGTCGCGGATCGCCTCGCGGAACTCGCCGAGCCGCCAGTCGGTGTAGCCGAACACGCCGTGCTCGACCCGTTCCGTCAGGGCGCTCAGCACCTCCGGCGGGGAGGCGAAGTCCATGTCGGAGATGGTGAAGGGGAGCAGGTCGGACACGCCGAAGCGGTCCGCGATGCCGTCCCACTGGACCGACCAGGTGCCCTGCCGGGCTATCTCGCGGTCGAAGTCGTACCTCGTCGTCGTCACTCGGACCTCCCTCGAAACACGGAGGGCCCGACACCACGCGGTGCCGGGCCCTTCGTCAACGGATCGAAACCGCCGTGCTTACTTCAGCTTCGTGCCGGTCGAGCGCAGCGCGGCACACGCCTCGGCCACGCGGGTGGCCATGCCGGCCTCGGCGAGCTTGCCCCAGGTGCGCGGGTCGTAGGTGGACTTCTTGCCGACCTCGCCGTCGACCTTCAGGACGCCGTCGTAGTTGCGGAACATGTGGTCCACGACCGGACGCGTGAAGGCGTACTGGGTGTCGGTGTCGAGGTTCATCTTCACGACGCCGTTCTCCAGCGCGGTGGCGATCTCCTCGGCGGTGGAGCCGGAGCCGCCGTGGAAGACGAAGTCGAACGGGTTGGCCTTGCCGAAGCGCTCGGCGACGCCCGCCTGGAGGTCCTTGAGCAGCTCGGGGCGGAGGACGACGTTGCCCGGCTTGTAGACGCCGTGCACGTTGCCGAAGGAGGCGGCGAGCAGGTAGCGGCCCTTCTCGCCCAGGCCCAGGGCCTCGGCGGTGCGGATCGCGTCGTCGACCGTGGTGTACAGCTCGTCGTTGATCTCGTGGCTGACGCCGTCCTCCTCGCCACCGGTCGGGGTGATCTCGACCTCGAGGATGATCTTGGCGGCGGCGGCCTTGGCGAGCAGCTCCTGGCCGATGGCCAGGTTGTCGGCGAGGGTCTCGGCGGAGCCGTCCCACATGTGCGACTGGAAGAGCGGGTTCTGACCGGCCTTGACGCGCTCGGCGGAGATGTCGAGCAGCGGGCGGACGTAGCCGTCCAGCTTGTCCTTCGGGCAGTGGTCGGTGTGCAGCGCGACCGTGATGTCGTACTTGGCGGCGACGATGTGCGCGAACTCGGCCAGGGCGACGGCGCCCGTGACCATGTCCTTGTTGTGCTGGCCGCCCAGGAACTCGGCGCCACCGGTCGAGATCTGGATGATGCCGTCGCTCTCGGCCTCCGCGAAGCCGCGCAGCGCGGCGTGCAGGGTCTGGGAGGAGGTCACGTTGATGGCCGGGTAGGCGAACTTGCCTGCCTTCGCCCGGTCGAGCATCTCGTTGTAGACCTCGGGGGTTGCGATGGGCATTCGTCCGCTCCTTGTGATGTGCGGGTGGGTGCGTTACTTGACCCTGACCTGGGGCGACGTCATCGTCGGGGCCCATCTTTCCAGACTCTTGTGCGGACACCGAGACGTGCGGGGCGGAGCGTTTCACGTGAAACACTCCGCCCCGACCAAAGCCCCAGGTCAGAGACGCCGACAGGACGTCCCGGGACCTAAGTCACGACTTCGCCTCGGTCACTCCGCGTCGATCAGGCGAGACCCAGCTCGTCCAGCGCGAAGGCGTAGAGGTACGGCACGCCCGCCGTGGTGCTGATCTTCTCGCCCGCGCCCGTCGCCCGGTCCACGATCGTGGCGACCGCGACGACCTCGGCACCGGCCGCGCGGGCGGCCTCGACGGCGGTCAGCGGGGAGCCGCCGGTGGTGGAGGTGTCCTCGACGATCAGGACCCGGCGGCCCTTGATGTCCGGGCCCTCGACCTGGCGCTGCATCCCGTGCGCCTTGGCGGCCTTGCGGACGACGAAGGCGTCCAGGCGCTTCCCCTGGGCGGCGGAGGCGTGCAGCATCGCCGTCGCGACCGGGTCGGCGCCGAGCGTCAGGCCGCCCACCGCGTCGAACTCCAGCTCGGCGGTCAGGTCGAGCATGACCTGGCCGACGAGCGGAGAGGCGGCGCCGTCCAGCGTGATCCGGCGCAGGTCGACGTAGTAGTCGGCCTCCAGACCCGAGGAGAGGGTCACCTTGCCGTGCACCACGGCCTTGTCCTTGATCTGCTGGAGCAGGTCAGCGCGTACGTCAGTCATGCTCACGAGCTTAGGGCCTCCCCTTCGGCCGTCCGTTTCCCCTAGGGCCTCTCGAGCCGCCGCCAGGCGAGGGTGGTCGCGATCTCCAGCGGCTCGATCGGGGTCACGTACCGCGGGAGCGTGTTCAGGCCGTTCGGCGGGCCGGACTGCGGCTCCACACAGACGGCCGCCTCCTGCTCGTCGTAGATCACGACCCACGGGGCGCGGCTGGTCACCTTCAGCTCCAGCTGCTCCGGCCAGGTGAGCGTGACGTCGACGCCGTCCGGCATCCCGAAGCAGTCGTCCCAGGGGCCCGGGGTGGGGCCGATCCGCCGCCCGGTGGGGAGGTGGTCCTCGCCGCGCTCCTCCTGCCAGTCGGGCGTGAAGTCGAGCCGGACGGGCGCGCCGCCGTCGAGGGTCCGGTTGAACCAGGGGTGCCAGCCGGCCTGCGCCGGGAAGGAGGCGTCGTACGTCTCCACCCCGAGCTGCAGCGTGAGCGTGTCCTCGGTGAGCGCGAAGGTCTGGGTGACCCGGCCGGTGTACGGCCACGGGTCCCCGAGCTCGTAGATGAACGCCGCCGTGCGCGCCCCGTCGGCGTCCGCCGTCCTGGCCGCCTTCCACACGCTGTCGCGGCCGGTGCCGTGGATCGCGTGCGGCGGCGAGTTGAGGGGCATCTGGTGCTTCACGCCGCCGTCGCGGAACTGGCCCAGCTCAATCCGTCCGCACCAGGGCACCATCGGGAAGCATCCGTACCGCTCGCCCTGGCGCAGCAGCTCCCTGCCGCCGATGCGCAGGCTCTCGATCCGGCAGCCGTTGTCGGGGTTGATGGTCAACTCGGCGTCGCCCGCCGTCAGTCGCGTCTGCTTGCTCACGCCCCGACAGTAGACGGGGTTCAGCGCTTGCGGCGCAGCGCCCGGCCGACGACGACCGCCGAGGCGATCGCGAGGGCGGCGGCGGGCGCGATCCAGCGCAGGGTGGCGCCGGCCGTGCTGGTCTCCGGGGCGGGGACGGGGGCGTACCGGCCACGGGGCGGCGCGTGGTCGACCTCTTCGGCGCTCCGCCCGATCATCGTCCGGCGGGCATGCGCGGCCTCGGCGGCCGGGGGTTCGGCGGGGTACTCGACGGGCGCGTCGCCGTCCTCGAAGTCGCCGCCCTGGAAGGGGTCCAGGGAGTGCGGGGGGACGGGCGTCTCGAAGACGGACGGCGGCGACGACTCGGGCCGGCGGGGCTCCTCGACCCCGTCGTCGACCCCGTCGCTGTCGCTGTCGGCCTCGTCGTCGAGGTCGGTGTGGGCGTCGGTGAGGTCGGTATCGGTGTCGGAGTCGGAGTCGGCGGCCGAGTCGGAGTCGGCGGCCGAGTCGGTCTCGGAGTCGGCGGCCGAGTCGGGCGCGTGGGTGTCCGAGGAGTCGACGGCCGCGCCAGGGCTCTCCTTCGCCTCCCCGGGGCGCTCCTTCGTCCCGCCGCCACCGTTCTCCGCGGCGGCGGCCAGCGCGGTCGCGAACCTCTCGATCAGCCGCTGGGCCGCCGACTCCCGCGCCTCCTCCGGGAGGTCGGCGAGCCGGCCCTCGGGCTTCACGGTGCCCGTGAAGGTGAGCGTCGTCCCGTCGGCCACCGGGGTGAGCCCGATCGACAGGGAGAGCCGCACCGTGCCCTTGCCGCGGACTTCGGTGCCCCGGCCCTCGACGGCGAAGGCCCCGCGCTGCTCGGCCAGGCGCAGCGCGCCCTGGTAGGTGATCGTGTGGCCGCCGGCCCGGATCCTCAGCCGGCCCGCGAGCGGGCCCGCCTCCGCGTCGGCGTCCTGCTGGAGGCCGGGGACGCAGCGCGCCACCCGTGCGGGGTCCGTCAGGGTCTCGCGGAGAACCTCGGCCGGTACCGGAACGAACACCTCATGCTCCATGGAAGCCGAGCCTACTCAGCCCGGGCGCCGCCGTCGCCTGTTCGCCCCGGTCCCGCGCCCCGGCCCGCGCCCCGGGCCCCCGCCGACAGCCCTGGTCGGCCGCTCAGCCGCCGTAGCGCGGGTGGACCAGTGTCGACGGCGGGGGCGGGGCGGCCCGCTCGTCCCGGGTGCGCTCGACGGCCCGGACACCCGTCACCAGGGACCCTGCCGTCAGGGACCGCAGCGGGGGCGTGCCGGCGGGGAGGGCCAGCTCGGGCGGGTACGTGCCGGCCCCCGCGAGGAGGTACCCCCAGTCGGCCGCGCCGACGTCCCCCGCCGCTCCCGCGTCCGCGCCGCCCGAGCGGTCCGCGCGGTCGGGGCCCGCGGCCAGGTACGCCCCGCTGCCGTGCGCGCTGTAGGGGCGGGTCGCGAAGCCGGCGGCGCGGAGGGTGGAGTCCACGGTCCAGTACGTACGGGGGGAGGCGGCGGCCGAACCGGCGTGCACGACGAGCCGCCCGTCGTCCGCGAGGACCCGGGCGGCCAGGCCGTAGAACTCCTCCGAGTACAGCTTGGCGCCGGCCGAGATGCCCGGGTCGGGGAGGTCCGAGATCACCACGTCGTACCGCTCGCGCGGCCCCTCGCCCCGGCCCCCGCGCCCGCCCGCCCCCGGCGCGGGCCCGGTGGTCGCCGTCTCGCGCAGCCAGCGGAAGGAGTCCGCGAAGGCGATCCGGACGCGCGGGTCGTGCAGGGCGTGGCCGTTGAGCGCGGTGAGTTCGGGGTGGGTACGGGCGAGCCGGGCGATGCCGGGGTCGATCTCCACGACGGTGACCGAGCGGACCCCGGCGTGGCGCAGCACCTCACGGGCGGCGAGGCCGTCGCCGCCGCCGAGGATGAGCACGCGCGCGTGCGGCCCGTTCATCGCAGGGTGGACCAGCGATTCGTGGTAGCGGGAGGCGTCCGCGCCGCCGGCCCGCAGCCGGCCGTCCACGAAGAGGTCCGGCACGCTGCCGCGCTCCCCCGTCACCACCACGTCCTGGAGGTCGGTGCGCACGGCGACCCGCACGTCGTCCCCGTACACCGCGCGGCGGGCGGCGTCCTCGAAGTCGTCGACGAGGAGGGTCCCGGTGGCGAGGACGGCGAGGACGGCCACGTTCGCGCCGATCAGCAGCGCCCGGGAGCGGCAGGTCAGGTCGCGCCGGAACAGCCACAGCACCAGGCCGCCGCCCGCCACCGCGTTCACCGCGCCGGTGACGAGCGCGCCGGTGAGCTGGCCGAGCCAGGGCAGCAGCAGGAACGGGAAGGCGAGGCCGCCGACCAGCGCGCCCACGTAGTCGGCGGCGAAGAGGTCGGCCACTGTCCCGGCCGGATCGGCGGCGCTGTCCTTCTCCCGCGCGCCGGCCAGACGGGCCGAACGCGCCGATTCGGCACGCTGGATCAGCGACATGAGGAGCGGGATCTCCGCACCGATGAGGACTCCGATGGCGAGCGAGAACGCCACCAGGACGTACCGCGCCTCGCCCAGCCAGGCGAAGGCCGCGTACAGCACGAGGGCGGAACAGCCGCCGATCAGCGCGAGACCGCACTCGACCAGGCCGAAGCCGACGGCGGCACGGCAGCGCAGCCGCTTGGCGAGCAGCGAGCCGACGCCCATCGCGAAGACCATCACGGAGAGCACGACGGAGGCCTGCGTGACGGAGTCACCGATCAAGTACGAGGCGAGAGCCACCAGTTCCAGCTCGTAGACGAGACCGCAGGCGGCGCAGACGAAGACGACGACCAGGACCGGATACCGCACCGTGCTCGGCCGAACGGGCAGCCGCGTCACCCTCTTGGGTGGCATCGTCAGGGGCGGATCGATCATGTTCGTAACGCTACGTCACACATCTGTCGCCGCTTGTCACCCACACGAGTGCACCTAAGGCGTACGGGAGGCGCGTTACAGCGCGGCGGACATACGTGCGCCGACCTGCGTCCGCGTGACCACCAACTGTCCTTCCTGCGGGTACGCGTGCCAGGTGCGCCACCGCACCTGACCCTCGTGGCGCTGTGCCAGCATCGCCGTGAAGGCGTGCGGGGAGCCGGGGAACGTCCCCGCGAGGCCGTTGGGATGGTCGGCGACGAGCGCCAGCAACTCCTGGGCACGGCCCGCGAAGGAGCCGTGGTTGAGCTTCTCGACGCGGGCGGCGAATTCGTACTCCCATCCGCCGATCCGCTTGGACACACCCAGCGGCAGCGGCGTACTGCTGCCGGGCATACAGGCGACGGTCTCCGAGCAACGGCGCTCCTCTTCCTCCAGAAGCACCTGGTGAGAGGCGCCGAGCAGGCGCAACTGCAGCTTGGCGCCGGTCAGTTCGAGGTCGAGCACGGCGAGGGCGGGCAGCGGCTCGCGCCCGAGAGCCCAGGCCAGATCGGCCGCACGGGTGTCGGTATAGGAAGTTTTCAGGGTCGTGAGCATGGGTCGGCTCCGCAAACACGGTTTGACGGGTGGGCCGGGGGCGCCCCGGAGAAGGGTTCAACGGGAGTGGGGGATCGCCGACTCGGGTCCACACATGGTCCGAGGGCTGTCTCTATCAACAGTGAGGGAATCACGGACTTCGAGCGACTCGCAGCGTTTTTACCCAACTTGCTGTGGTTTCCATCCCCTTCGGGGACCCCACAGTTCAATTGTTCAAACGAACCCGGCCCCCAGGCTCCAACACGAAGGTGCCCGGCGGATGTTGGAACGCCGGGCACCTGGTGCTCGCGGGGGCGACTGCCCCGTGACAGTCGCTCCCGAGTCGATCACCCCCGGTCAGTCGCCGCCGCCGCCCCCTCCGCCGCAGCCACCGCCGCCACCGCAGGACGAACCGCCGTCCGAACCGCAGCCGCCCCCGCCACCGTCCGACCAGCCACCACGCCGCCTGCCCCGCCGGCTGCCGCTGATCGCGGACACCACGCCCACCGCGATCATGAAGACGATGAACATCGCGAAAAGGATTTCCATCTGTACCACCCCCGTAGGTCTGTGCGAGGGGGATGCCCGATCCGGCACGCGCCCAAAGCGCACTTGAGGAAGTTCAGAGCCTTCTCGCGGGGCAACGGCCCCTGACATGCGCAGAAGGGCAGTTCAGGGGCCGTCCGCGGGTCACTGGGCCGCCTGTGGGCCGTGGTCTTCCTGAGATATGCGCTGGAACACCGAGTCGATGGCTCAGGGCATGTACGGGCGGCATGGTGGCGACGCCGACGGGCGGACGCACCGACTCAGACTTTCGATCACGACAAGAACAGACTCTGACAGATTGGCGCATTTCATGTCGGCAACCTTTCAGGACCTCCAACTGGCTGTCACGCACGTGATGAGCCACCCTCGCCTCCTCGACGTCGTAAGGGAGCTGGACAACGATCCGGAAAGGCTCTCGTCGGCGAACCAAGACCCCCACAAGTACCTCGGCACCATGGGATTCCAGGTGCCGCCCGAGTGGACCGTGCAGTTCTCCAAGAACAGCCCCCTCACCATCAGAGTCTGCGTGAACAGCCACTGCGTGTCGGTGAGCGTCGAGTTGGTCTAGTAACGCAGTGCCCTGCTCAAGGATGGCGCGTTGGGTACCACCGCACGCGCTCGTCCGTGAAGCAAGTGCTGAGCGTCCATCACGGAGAACGACCCCAGGCCTCGCCCTCTTCACGAAGGGGTGCGAGGCTTTCTGGCCCTTCCCCGGGCCGTCTGTGGGCCGACCGACAGCGGCCGACGCCGTCAGACGACGACAGTTGCCGACCGCACACCCCCTGCTCAGAGTCGGTGCACCGGGTCCCCCACAGATACCAACCCCCGGATGTGAGTTGAGGAAGTCCAGAGCTTCGGCCCAGGATGACGCACATGACACGACCGCTGCTCAACCGCAGGCTCGCCGAGTTCGGCACCACGATCTTCGCCGAGATGTCCGCGCTCGCCGCGCGGACCGGGGCGATCAACCTCGGTCAGGGCTTCCCCGACACCGACGGCCCCGAGGAGATCCGCGAGGCGGCGGTCCGCGCGCTGCGCGACGGACGCGGCAACCAGTACCCGCCAGGACCCGGCGTCCCCGAACTGCGCACCGCCGTCGCCGAGCACCAGCTGAGGCGGTACGGCCTGAGCTACGACCCCGACACCGAGGTCCTGGTCACGGCGGGCGCCACCGAGGCCATCGCCGCGTCCCTGCTCGCCCTGGTCGAGCCGGGCGACGAGGTGATCGCCCTGGAGCCGTACTACGACTCGTACGCCGCCTGCGTCGCGATGGCGGGCGGCACGCGCGTCCCGGTCACGCTCCGGCCGCACGAGGGGCGCTTCGTCCTGGACCTGGACGAGCTGCGGGCCGCCGTCACCGACCGGACCCGGCTGATCCTGCTCAACACCCCGCACAACCCCACCGGCACCGTCCTCACCCGCGCCGAACTGACCGCGATCGCCGAGCTGGCCGTCGCCCGCGACCTGCTCGTCGTCACCGACGAGGTGTACGAGCACCTGGTCTTCGACGGCGCCGAGCACCTGCCGATCGCGAGCCTGCCGGGGATGCGCGAGCGCACGGTCACCATCGGCTCGGCCGGCAAGACGCTCTCGTTCACCGGCTGGAAGGTCGGCTGGGTCACCGCGACCCCCGAGCTGACCACCGCCGTCCGGTCGGCGAAGCAGTACCTCACGTACGTGGCCTCAGGACCGTTCCAGTACGCCGTCGCCGAGGCGCTCCGGCTGCCGGACACGTACTTCGACGACCTGCGCGCCGACCTGCAGGCCAAGCGCGACCTGCTGAGCGACGGGCTCGCCGGGGCGGGCTTCGAGGTCTACCGGCCGGCCGGGACGTACTTCGTCACCACCGACATCCGCCCGCTGGGCGAGTCCGACGGCTTCGCCTTCTGCCGGGCCCTGCCGGAGCGCGCGGGCGTGGTCGCCATCCCCAACGCCGTCTTCTACGACCACCGCGCGGAGGGCGAGCCGTTCGTCCGGTTCGCGTTCTGCAAGCGCGTCGATGTGATCGAGGAGGCGGTCTCCCGGCTCAAGGGCCTCGCGGGGTAGGACTGCCGGAACAAGGGGGGCGGGTCTTCGCGCGGGTGGGTGTTTTTCGCTCCGGTGATCGCCTCGCTCGCGCGCGCCCACTCCGTGCCGCACGGATGGTCGGGTAGACCGATTTGTCGGGCTAATTCCGATTCCCGTGCGCACGGAGGTGCACCCTGTCCGCCGAGACTCTCGACCGCCCGGCGTCGACCGCCGCTGTCCGGAGCGTCCCCCGCCGGTGGGCCTCGCTGCACCGGGCCGCGCCCGCGCTCGGGCTCTTCGCGGCCGCGCGGCTGACCGGGATGCTGGTGCTCGCCGCCTGGGCCTGGCACCTCGGGCGCTCGCCCCGGGCGCTGCTGGCCACGTCCTGGGACTCCGGCTGGTACACCCGGATCGCGGCGCACGGCTACGGCCACACGCTCCACTGGCCCGACGGGGTCGTCCAGTCCGACCTGGCCTTCTTCCCGCTCTACCCGGCCCTCGTCCGCGCCGTCACCACCGTCCTGCCCGTCGAGGGCGGCACGGCCGGGCTGCTGCTGTCCTGGGCGGGCGCGGGCCTGGCGGCCTGGGGGATCTACCTGATCGGCGAGCGGCTGTACGGGCGGCGCACCGCCGTCGTGCTCGTCCTGCTCTGGGGCCTGCTGCCGCACTCGATCGTGCTGAGCATGGCGTACACCGAGCCGCTGATGACGGCCCTGGCCGCCTGGTCGCTGTACGCGCTCCTCACCCACCGCTGGCTGTGGGCCGGCGCCCTGGCCGCCCTGGCCGGGCTCTCCCGCCCCAACGGGATCGCCGTCGCGGCGGCGGTCCTCGCGGCGGCGGCGTACGAGCTGTACCGGCGCCGGGCCACCGCACGGGTGTGGGCGGGAGCCGCGCTCGCGCCGCTCGGCTGGCTCTCGTACCTGCTCTGGGTGGGCGCGCGGCGCGGCGATCTGCTCGGCGGCTACTTCGCCGTCCAGGACGGCTGGACCTCGCGCTTCGACCTCGGCAAGGGCGCGCTGGTCTTCGTCCGGGACATGCTGCGCGGGCCGACGCAGTTCGGCTTCGCGACGGCGCTGCTGTTCACCGGCGCCGGGGTGCTGCTCTTCGCGCTGCTCGCCCTGGTGGAGCGGCCGCCGCTGCCGGTCCTGGTCTACGCGGGCGTCCTGGTGCTCATCACCGTCGGCGGTTCGGGCTTCTTCGAGTCCAAGCCGCGCTTCCTGCTGCCCGCGTTCCCGCTGCTCTTCCCGCTGGCCCAGGCACTGACGAAAGCCCGGCCGAGGGCCGCGATCGTGGTGATCGCCGCCCTGGCCGGGCTCTCGTTCAGCTTCGGGGCCTACGCGCTGACGCTCGCGCGGATGGCCCTGTGAGGGTGCTCCCCGCAAGGGTGCGCCCCGTGAGGATGCCCGTGCGGGCTCAGGCCTCGTCGCCCGCGTCGCCCTCGGCGGACTTGTCCTCGGGGGCCTGCAGGCCGAACTGCTCCACGAGCCACTTGTCGAACTCGATCGAGGCGCGGACCCAGCTGACGGTCGACGACACGAAGTGCTCCAGGGCGACGCCGGTGCCGATCAGCATCTGGGCCTCACCGATGAGGCGGAGGGTGGCGGAGCCGTCCTCCTCCTCGTGCAGGTGCGTGTAGACCTTCGGCCACAGCGTGCGGCGGTTCCAGTCGTCGATCGCGTCGAGGATCCGGGCGCGGTCGTCCGCCGAGTGCGGGCGGTCGTAGAAGGTCCGCACCGAGAAGACGCTCTGGTCCCCCTCGCCGCGGAACATGAAGTACGTGCGGAATTCCTCCCACGGCGCCGCGAGGTCACCCTCGTCGTCGACGACGTACTTCAGCTCCATCTGGTCGAGGAGCTGCTTGACCAGGTCCTGGTCGGGGACGACGGGGCCCGCCGGTCCTGCGGCCTGAGGCTGGGGCTGGCCCCCGAAATTCGGAATCGAGGACGGGTCGATGCTCACCGTGAATATCCCTTCGTACGGTTGCCGCCATCCTCCCCCATGCCGGGCGGTATGGCGCAAGCCCCACCTCCCGCGATCCGCTGCGGGCTGACAAACTCGGGGCCCATGGGGGACGACATACGGGGGAAAGTGCCGCCGGTACGGCCGAAGGCATGGACGTGGGTGTGGGTCTCGGCGCTGGTGACGGTCTTCTGCGGAGGGCCGCTCGCCCTGCTGGCCTGGGCCGCGGTGGGCTTCGACGAGGCCACCGGGCCACAGCCGGTCGACTGCGCGGACGCCCTGGAATGGGCCCAGGCGACCCTGCCGGAGAACGCGGTGGAGCCCCGGTGCACCACGGCGAGCTGGCTCGACACGCAGGTCACGGCCGACTTCCGGATGCCGCGCGGCGAGGCCGCGCAGTGGCTCGCCGGGACCTACCCGGGCACGGAACCGCGGAAGCCGCAGTTCTGCGACCACGACCTGTGCGTGAACGTGCAGTACGACGGTGAGGCCGAGCCGGGCGGCCCGGTCGCGGTCGACGTGACCGTGACGTACGAGGGCGAGTCCGCCCTCGTCCATCTGCTGGCCTTCGACACCTGACCGGGCCCGTCCCCGCCCTTCCTGCGGCACCGCGCCCGTACGCCCACTGGGCCCGTACTACCGCGCCCGTACTACTGCGCCGCGCCCACGATCAGGCCGTCCTCGAACCGGTCCACCCGGACCGTGTCGCCGTCGCGGACCTCGCCCGCGAGGATCTCCTTCGCGAGCCGGTCGCCGATCGCGGTCTGGATGAGCCGGCGCAGCGGCCGGGCGCCGTAGGCCGGGTCGTTGCCCTCGTCGGCCAGCCACGCCAGGGCGGCGGGGGTGACGTCGAGGGTGAGCCGGCGCTCGGCGAGCCGGCGCGCGAGCCGGTCGATCTGGAGCTGCGCGATCCGGCCCAGCTCGCTCTTGTCGAGGGCGGAGAAGACCACGAGGTCGTCGAGGCGGTTGAGGAACTCCGGCTTGAAGCTCGCCCGGACCACCTCCAGGACCTGCCGCTTCTTCTCCTCCTCGCCGATCACCGGGTCGACCAGGTACTGGCTGCCCAGGTTGGAGGTGAGGATCAGGATGGTGTTGCGGAAGTCCACCGTCCGGCCCTGGCCGTCGGTGAGCCGGCCGTCGTCCAGGACCTGGAGCAGGATGTCGAAGACCTCCGGGTGCGCCTTCTCCACCTCGTCGAGCAGCACCACGCTGTACGGGCGGCGGCGCACTGCCTCGGTGAGCTGGCCGCCCTCCTCGTAGCCGACGTAGCCGGGGGGCGCGCCGACGAGCCGGGCGACGGAGTGCTTCTCGCTGTACTCCGACATGTCGATGCGGACCATGGCCCGCTCGTCGTCGAAGAGGAAGTCCGCGAGCGCCTTCGCCAGCTCGGTCTTGCCGACACCCGTCGGGCCGAGGAAGAGGAAGGAGCCGGTGGGGCGGTCGGGGTCGGCGATCCCCGCGCGGGTGCGGCGGACGGCGTCGGAGACGGCCCGGACAGCCTCGGACTGGCCGATCAGGCGCTTGCCGAGCTCGTCCTCCATCCGCAGCAGCTTCTGCGTCTCGCCCTCCAGGAGGCGTCCCGCGGGGATGCCGGTCCAGGCGCCGACCACGTCCGCGATGTCGTCGGGGCCGACCTCCTCCTTGACCATCGTGTCCTTCGAGACCTCCTGCTCGGCCTCGGACGCCTCCTCCAGCTCGCGTTCGAGCGCCGGGATCTCGCCGTACAGCAGCTGGGAGGCGGTGTCGAAGTCGCCGTCGCGCTGGGCGCGCTCGGCGCGCCCGCGCAGCTCGTCGAGCTGTTCCTTGAGCTCGCCGACCCGGTTGAGGGACTGCTTCTCCTTCTCCCAGCGGGCGGTCAGCCCGCGCAGCTCCTCCTCGCGGTCGGCGAGGTCGCGGCGGAGCTTCTCCAGGCGCTGGCGGCTCGCCTCGTCGGTCTCGTTCTTGAGGGCCAGCTCCTCCATGCGCAGCCGGTCCACGGAGCGCTGCAGCTCGTCGATCTCGACGGGCGAGGAGTCGATCTCCATACGGAGCCGGGAGGCGGCCTCGTCGACGAGGTCGATGGCCTTGTCGGGGAGGAAGCGGGAGGTGATGTACCGGTCGGAGAGGGTCGCGGCGGCCACGAGCGCGGAGTCGGCGATCTGGACCTTGTGGTGGGCCTCGTAGCGGCCCTTGAGCCCGCGCAGGATCGCGATGGTGTCCTCGACGCTCGGCTCGGCGACCAGGACCTGCTGGAAGCGGCGCTCCAGGGCGGGGTCCTTCTCGATCCGCTCGCGGTACTCGTCCAGGGTCGTCGCGCCCACCATGCGCAGTTCGCCGCGGGCCAGCATCGGCTTCAGCATGTTGCCGGCGTCCATGGCGGAGTCGCCGCCCGCGCCCGCGCCGACGACGGTGTGCAGCTCGTCGATGAAGGTGATGATCTGGCCGTCGCTGGCCTTGATCTCGGAGAGGACGGTCTTGAGCCGCTCCTCGAACTCGCCGCGGTACTTGGCGCCCGCGACCATCGCGCCGAGGTCGAGCGAGACCAGGCGCTTGTTCCGGAGGGACTCGGGGACGTCGCCCTTCACGATCCGCTGGGCGAGGCCCTCGACGACGGCGGTCTTGCCGACGCCGGGCTCGCCGATGAGGACCGGGTTGTTCTTGGTGCGGCGGGAGAGGACCTGGACGACGCGACGGATCTCCTGGTCGCGCCCGATGACCGGGTCGAGCTTCCCCTCGCGCGCGGCGGCCGTGAAGTCCGTGCCGAACTTCTCCAGCGCCTTGTACTGACCCTCCGGGTCGGGTGTGGTCACCCGGCGTCCTCCCCTGCTCTTCTCGAACGCGTCGAGCAGCCGCTTCGCGCCGGCCCCCTGCTGGGCCAGCACGTCGCCCGCCGGTCCGCCCTTCGCCGCGATCCCGATGAGCAGGTGCTCGGTGGAGATGTAGTCGTCCCCGAGCTCCTTGGCCTGCTTCGCCGCGTCGGCGATGACGGCGAGCAGCTCACGGTTGGGCTGCGGCGGCGCGACCGTGGACCCGGTCACGCTGGGCAGGGCGGCGAGCAGCCGCTCCGCTCCGGACCGTACAGCGGCCTGGTCGGCCTCGACGGCGGCGAGCAGGTCGGTGATGTTCTCGTTCTCCTGACCCGCGAGGAGCGCGAGCAGAAGATGGGCGGGGGTCAGGTCGGCGTGCCCGTCGGACACGGCGCGGCTGGTCGCCGCGTTGAGCGCGTCCCGGCTCCTGTTGGTCAGTTCGGCGTCCACGTGCGCTGTCTCCTCCTCGGCGTGCGCTGTACACATTCCTATGACTCATCCAGCGTACACAAAGTTGAGTCTATTCCGCTCAAGGTGTCGCACAGGGCTCTGCCGCGGGTAGGTTCCGGGCATGGCGACTGACCCGAGGAACCCGGACGACTCGTATCTCAGCTTCTGGCGCGAGTACCACATGTGCACCCTGACCACCCCGCGCGCGGACGGCACCCCGCACGTGGTGGCGGTGGGCGTGACGTACGACCCCGAGGGCGGCGAGAACGGCATCGCCCGGGTCATCACCAACAAGCACAGCCACAAGGTCGCCAACGTGCTCGCGGCGGGCGCGGAGGGCGCGCGGGTGGCGGTCTGCCAGGTGGACAAGGGCCGCTGGGCGACCCTGGAGGGCGTGGCGCGGATCCGGACGGAGCCGGAGGTCGTCGCCGACGCGGTGGACCGCTACGCGGCGCGCTACAACCGGGTCCCGGCGCCGAACCCGGACCGGGTGGTCATCGAGATCGCGCTCACGCGGGCCATGGGGCGGGCGTGACGCGCGGCGACGGTGCCTTACGCGCACAGCACAGCGGCGCCATCGCGTTTCAGGTCCGCGATGGCGCCGCTGTGTGGGGGAAGTACCTGAGCGATCTTGAACGACGGGGGAACCGCTCAGGCACTGCGGGGGGTGGCGGTGATGGTCTCGGTCTCCACCAGCTGATGGTCACGCTGGTCGAGATTGACGAAAATCATGCCGTAACGGATGGCACACCGGACGGGCTGTGGGGCGCCACGGGGCTTCCGGAGGCATCGGTAGGCTCGGATGTCCTCGTCGTCCCCGCGCCTGATGATGATCGGCTCCCCGAAGAGGGTGACCATCAACGAATCGCCACCGTGCGGCACGGCTGTGACGAGGTCGATGAAATGCCACCCGGAACGGTAGGCAGCCGCCATCTCACGGCGGAAACGAGAGTCGTCGGGAACGTTCATGCGCCGACGAGGGACCAGCCGGGATCGTTCACGGCGGCCGGCGCGGCCGACCAGCCCGGGTCGGCGACCGTGGAGACCTGCGCGGCCACCGGCTCCGAGTGCCAACCGGGATCCTGTACCGCACCCAGCGCTCCCACTGTGGCGGCCGCGATGAAGGCGACTCCGGCCACCGCGCGTATGAGCTTCTTCATCATCACCGAGCAACCTCACTTGAAGATATGTCTTCTCCAACCCCCCGCGAGTAAGACGATGGCTTACTCTCTGCGCTTCCACCACCAAACCCATGCATCATGTTCCTGAGATGCAGGAGCCTGGGGGTGTACATATGCAGAAACAACCGGACGAATCCGGCCACCCCCATTCGCATGCAGAGTTGTGCAAGGCAGGCGCCGAGCTGTACGCCAGCGCTCTGCGGACGGGACGAATACCCCGGTCAGAGGCTGTCGAGACGCCTTGCCTGCTCGATCTGTCGCTGCTCCACCCGGACCCGGACGACGCCCAGTGGATGCGCCCGATCCCGCCCTCGTCCGCGCTCGCGCAACTCCTGCAGCCCATCGAGCGCGAGATCCTGGAGCGCAGACGGCTGACCGTCGCGCTGTCCGACGCTTTCGAGCCGTTCATGTCCATCACGGCCCAGGACCAGCCGTCCACGCACGCCATCACCGTCCTGGAGGGCATCAGCCGGATCAACGCCACCCTCGACCGGGTGGTCGCCAACTGCCGGCAGGAACTCCTGACCGTCCAGCCCGGCGGAGGCCGGCCCGCGCACGCGCTCGCGGAGGCGCTGCGCAGGGTCTCCCCGCTCCTGGGCCGCGGCATCAACATGCGGACGCTCTACCAGCACACCGCCCGCCACACCGAACTCACCCTCACCTACCTCGAACACGTCGGTCCCGAGGTGCAGGTCCGCACGCTGGAAGAGATCATCGACCGGCTGATCATCGTCGACCGCGAGGTGGCCTTCATCCCCGCGCGCAGCGACCGCCAGGTCGCCCTGGAGCTGCGCCACCCCGGCATCGTGGCCTACCTCGTCGGCGTCTTCGACCAGTTCTGGCAGCTCGCGGTCCCGATCCGCGAGGAGATCCCGTACGACATCAAGACCGACGGCATCAGCGGGATCCAGCGCTCCATCGCCCAGCTCCTCGTCGAGGGCCACGTCGACGAGGCCATCGCGCGCCGCCTCGGCATGAACGTCCGCACCTGCCGGGCCCACATCGCCAAGCTCGCCTCCGCCCTCGGCAGCGGCAGCCGCGCCCAACTCGGCTACCTCATCGCACAGTCCGGTCTTCTGGAGCAGGAACACTGACCTTGTACGTACAGATCGACCTCGACGGCCCCGCCGGCACCCTGCGCGTCTCCGGGCACGAACTGCCCACCGTGGAACTGGTCCGCGCCCCCGGCGAGGAGCCCGACCCGCTGATCCCGATCGGCACCCGCGCCGCCGCCCGGCTCACCCTCACCGTCGACGGGGCGCCCGCCCGCCTCAAGCCCGGCCGCGGGAGGCTGCTGCGCCGCTCCTACCGCGTCGACGCCGTGGTCGCGGGCACCCGCTACCGGCTCGTCCCCTGCTCGTACGTGGAGAGCCGACTGCTGCGCGACGGACGGCCGCTGGGGATCTTCGAGTCCAGCGGTGACGGCGCCGTGGACGAGGACTGGGCCGAGGGCGCCGAACCCACCGCGCTGGACCGGTCCGTCGGCGCCGCGCTCGCCGCCGCGTTCGGCACGGGAGGGGCGCCCTGGTGGGACACGACGGGGAACATCGTCGCCGAGCTCATCCCGTAGAACCCGTCCCCGTGGCCGGCGCTCTCCCGGGTACGCCGAAGCCCCCTCCGCGGTCCGCGGAGGGGGCTTCGTGCGCGATCGGGAGCGCTACTCGCCGGTGCGCTTCGGGCGCCAGACGACGAGCGCGCTCGCCTGCTGCACGTCCTGGTACGGGACCAGGTCGCGCCGGTACGAGGCGTGGACCTGCGCCTCGCGCTGGCGCATCGCCGAGGCGGCGCCCTCTACGGCCGCCGACAGTTCGGCGACGCGCTGCTGGAGCGCCGCCACCTGGTTCTCCAGCTCGATGATGCGCTTGATGCCCGCCAGGTTGATGCCCTCGTCCTGCGACAGGGCCTGCACCGTGCGGAGCAGCTCGATGTCGCGCGCCGAGTAGCGCCGGCCACGGCCCGCCGTGCGGTCGGGCGAGACCAGGCCGAGGCGGTCGTACTGACGCAGGGTCTGCGGGTGCAGGCCCGAGAGCTGGGCCGCCACCGAGATGACGTACACCGGCGTCTCGTCGGTCAGTTCGTACGGATTGCGGCTGCGTCCCGGTCGGCTGTCCATCGGGTCAAGCTCCCTTCGCGGCCTGGAACAACTCTGCCCTGGGGTCCTCGCCCGCCGTCGCCTGACGGTAGGTCTCAAGGGCCTCGCGGGCCTTGTCGTCGAGCTCCTTGGGCACCGCGACCTCCACCGTCACCAGCAGATCGCCGCGCGTCCCGTCCTTGCGGACCGCGCCCTTGCCGCGGGCGCGCATGGTCCGGCCGTTGGGCGTGCCGGCCGGCAGCTTCAGCGTCACCGCAGGGCCGCCCAGCGTCGGCACCTTGATCTCGCCGCCGAGCGCCGCCTCGTCGAAGGTGACGGGCACGGTGACGGTCAGGTTGTCGTCCTTGCGGCCGAAGACCGGGTGGGCGTCGACATGGACGACGACGTACAGGTCGCCGTTCGGCCCGCCGCGCTCGCCCGGGGCGCCCTTGCCGCGCAGCCGGATCCGCTGCCCGTCGGAGACCCCGGCGGGGATGCGGACCTGCATGGTGCGCGAGGACTTGGCCCGGCCGCTGCCCTTGCAGATCTCGCAGGGGGTCTCGGCGATCAGGCCGCGGCCCTTGCAGTCCGCGCAGGGGTCGGTGAGCGAGAAGCCGCCGCCGCTGCCGCGCGAGACCTGGCCGGTGCCGACACAGGTCGGGCACACCCGGGGCGTGCCGTTCTTGTCACCGGTGCCCGAACAGGCCTTGCAGGGCGCCTGGGAGGACATCCGCAGCGGCACCGTCGCGCCGTCCACGGCCTCGGTGAAGCTGAGCGTCACCTCGGACTCGATGTCCTGGCCGCGGCGCGGCTGCGTGCGCGTGCCCGCGCCGCCGCCCGCGCCCCGGCCGAACATGCCGCCGAGGACGTCGCCGAGGCCGCCGCCGAAGCCACCGGCCCCGCCCGCGCGGCCGGGGCCCTGGGCGCCCCCGAAGAGGTCGCCCAGGTCGAAGTTGAACGATCCGCCCTGCCCGCCGGGGCCGGCCCGGAAGCCGCCGTTGCCGAACAGGGCGCGGGCGTCGTCGTACTCCTTGCGCTTCTTGGGGTCGCCGAGGACGTCGTTCGCCTCGGAGATCTCCTTGAAGCGCGCCTCGGCGCTCGTGTCGCCCTTGTTGGCGTCCGGGTGGTTCTCGCGGGCGAGCTTCCGGTACGCCTTCTTGATCTCGGCGTCGGTGGCGTCCTTGGGGACGCCGAGAACCTTGTAGTAGTCCTTCTCGACGAAGTCCTTCGTGCTCATCGACGTCCCTCCTCCCGGACGATCTTCGCGCTAGCCCGCAGGGTGCGCGACCCAACTCCGCGTGGGCTCGCGACGCCCGGCACGCACATCTGCCGCGTTGTCGTCAGTCGCCGACGCTCCGCGTCGACTCCCTCCTCCGCCTTGCAGCTGCACGCACCAGACGCCGCTCCCTCATCCACGCGGAGTCGTGTCACACACCCTCCTCGGAGCCACCGCTCTCCTCGTCTGCCGACTTCTCTTCCTTCGCGGCCGGCGTCGCCCCGGGCTGGGGCTCGGCCACCGCGACACGAGCGGGCCGGATGGTCCGCTCGCCGATCCGGTACCCCGGCTGCAGGATCGCCACGCAGGTCGTCTCGGTGACGTCCGGCGCGTAGCTGTGCATCAGGGCTTCGTGGATCGTCGGGTCGAAGGGCTCGCCCTCCTTGCCGAACTGCTGCAGCCCCATCTTGGCGGCCACCGTCTCCAGCGACTCGGCGACCGACTTGAAGCCGCCCACGAGTTCGCCGTGGTCCCGGGCCCGACCGATGTCGTCGAGCACGGGCAGCAGCTCCGTCAGGAGGCCCGCGACCGCGATCTCCTTGACGGTGACCCGGTCACGCTCCACCCGCCGACGGTAGTTCTGGTACTCGGCCTGGAGCCGCTGGAGGTCTGCGGTGCGCTCGCCGAGCGCGCTGCGGACCTGGTCCAGCTGGGCCGTCAGGCCGGCCGTCTGTGCGGCGTCCCCGGCCGGGGCCGCCGAGCCCTCCTCCGCGGAGGGGGTCTCGGCGGTCTCGGCGGCGTCGTCGGCGCCGGAGGGGACGTCGGGCTTCTCCTCGAAGCCCGGGGTCTCCTCCGTCATCAGACAGCGCCGCCCTTCGCGTCACCGGGCTTCTCGTCGTCGACGATCTCGGCGTCCACGACGTCGTCGTCGGCCTTGGCGTCGCCCTGCGGGGCATCGCCGGGCGCGCCCTGCGCGGCCTGGGCGTCGGCGTACATGGCCTGGCCGAGCTTCTGGGAGACGGCCGCGACCTTCTCGGTGGCGGTACGGATCTCCGCGGTGTCCTCGCCCTTGAGCTTCTCCTTCAGCTCGGCGACGGCGGTCTCGACCTCGGTCTTGACCTCACCGGGGACCTTGTCCTCGTTGTCCTTGAGGAACTTCTCCGTCTGGTAGACGAGCTGCTCGCCCTGGTTGCGGGTCTCGGCGGCCTCGCGGCGACGGTGGTCCTCGTCCGCGTACTGCTCGGCCTCCTGGCGCATCCGGTCGACCTCGTCCTTCGGCAGCGAGGAGCCGCCGGTGACGGTCATCTTCTGCTCCTTGCCCGTCCCCAGGTCCTTCGCGGTGACGTGCATGATGCCGTTGGCGTCGATGTCGAAGGCGACCTCGATCTGCGGGACGCCACGCGGCGCCGGCGGCAGACCAGTCAGCTCGAACATGCCGAGCTTCTTGTTGTACGCCGCGATCTCGCGCTCGCCCTGGTAGACCTGGATCTGCACGGACGGCTGGTTGTCCTCGGCCGTCGTGAAGATCTCGGACCGCTTGGTCGGGATCGTGGTGTTGCGCTCGATGAGCTTGGTCATGATGCCGCCCTTGGTCTCGATACCGAGGGACAGCGGGGTCACGTCGAGGAGCAGGACGTCCTTGACCTCACCCTTGAGGACACCGGCCTGCAGGGCGGCGCCGATGGCGACGACCTCGTCCGGGTTCACACCCTTGTTGGCCTCCTGGCCACCGGTCAGCTCCTTGACGAGCTCGGCGACGGCCGGCATACGGGTGGAGCCACCGACGAGAACGACGTGGTCGATCTCGGACAGGTTGATGCCCGCGTCCTTGATGACGTTGTGGAACGGCGTCTTGCAGCGCTCCAGGAGGTCGGCCGTGAGCTGCTGGAACTGCGCCCGGGTGAGCTTCTCCTCCAGGTGCAGCGGGCCCTCGGCGGAGGCCGTGATGTACGGCAGGTTGATCGAGGTCTCGGTGGAGGACGACAGCTCGATCTTCGCCTTCTCCGCGGCCTCGCGGAGACGCTGGAGAGCCATCTTGTCCTTGGCCAGGTCGACGCCGTGACCGTTGGCGAACTGCTTCACCAGGTAGTCGACGACGCGCTGGTCCCAGTCGTCACCACCGAGGTGGTTGTCACCGTTGGTGGCCTTCACCTCGACGACGCCGTCGCCGATCTCCAGGAGGGACACGTCGAAGGTGCCGCCACCGAGGTCGAAGACGAGGATCGTCTGGTCGTCCTTGTCCAGGCCGTAGGCCAGGGCGGCCGCGGTCGGCTCGTTGACGATGCGCAGGACGTTGAGGCCCGCGATCTCACCGGCCTCCTTGGTTGCCTGACGCTCGGAGTCGTTGAAGTACGCCGGGACGGTGATGACCGCGTCGACGACCTTCTCGCCCAGGTACGCCTCGGCGTCGCGCTTCAGCTTCTGCAGGATGAAGGCGCTCATCTGCTGCGGGTTGAAGGACTTGCCGTCGATGTCGATCTTCCAGTCGGTGCCCATGTGGCGCTTGACCGACCGGATGGTCCTGTCGACGTTGGTGACCGCCTGGCGCTTGGCGACCTCGCCGACGAGCACCTCACCGTTCTTCGCGAAAGCGACGACGGACGGCGTGGTCCTGGCGCCCTCGGCGTTGGTGATGACGGTGGGCTCGCCGCCTTCCAGAACGCTGACGACGGAGTTAGTCGTGCCCAGGTCGATGCCGACCGCACGTGCCATTTCGATTCCTCCAGCTGACTGCTGACTACCGACTTACTTGAGTGGAACTGACTCAAGGATGCACGACGAGATCGAGTGCGTCAACAGACCTGAGTGGAGCCGACTCAACTCTTCGTCCTGAGGCTCACTCAAAGAGGTGGCGGGGGCGCGTCGGTCCACGGCTCGAGGCCGTACGGCGTGAGAGAGTCCGGGATGCCCTCACAGGGCAAAGCGGGCGTAGCGGTCACATGCGCATACACCCGTACATCCATACACCCCGAATATCCCATGAATGCCACGTGAGCGAACGTCACCCGAAAGGGCGTGGGGAAGCGTCATGACGGCCAAGCGCGCACTCGACCTCTTCGGCGGACTGATCCTGCTGGCCCTCCTCTCCCCACTGATCGCCGCCGTCGCCCTCTCGGTCGCACTCGCGACCGCGGGACCGGGCGGGGTGCTGCGCCGCAGGACCGTCGCCGGCCGGCACGGGCAGCCCTTCACGATGGCGACCTTCCGCACGAAGAGCCCCCTGGCCGCGCTCCCGCTCCTCGCACATGTCGTACGGGGCCAGATGTCCCTGGTCGGCCCGTGCCCCCTCACCCCCGGCCACCGCGAGTGCGTCGGCGAGTCCCGGCGCCGGCTCTCGGTGCGCCCGGGCATGACCGGGCTCTGGCAGATCAGCGGGCGCTCGGAGCTGCCCTGGGAGGAGCGCGAGCTGCTCGATCTCCACTATGTGGACCACCACTGGCTCGGAATGGACCTGGCCATCCTGGCGCGTACGCTTCCAGCAGTCCGCCGACGTCGCGCGGCGAGCGGCCCCACGGCCGGGCGGACCCGCCCGGCAAGGCTTGCCTGAGCGACACAGATCACCGCAGGCGCCGCTACAGCGCGGAGCCGTGAAGGGGTAATCTCGGCACGGACTGAATAAGTTACCGCTTAGTAGCGCCATGCTCAGTAGCGTCGCACTCGCCACACTGGAGAGTGCGGGCGCTCCGCCTCGCAGGCCCGCCCGAGGAGCCCCTCATGCAACTCGCCGCGATCATCGTGTCGATCGCCATCACGGTGGTGGCCGTCGCGCTGTTCGGCCGCGCCACCGCGCAGATCTACCGCTTCGTGATGCTCGGCCAGCCCGTGCCCGCGGGCACGCGCACCGGCGACCCGAAGCAGCGCACCATCACGCTGGTCAAGGAGTTCCTCGGCCACACACGCATGAACCGCTGGGGCGTCGTCGGCGTGGCGCACTGGTTCGTGGCGGTCGGCTTCTTCTCGCTGCTGCTGACGATCGTCAACGCCTTCGGCCAGCTCTTCCAGGCCGACTGGCTGATCCCGATCATCGGCGACTGGCTGCCGTACGAGATCTTCACCGAGTTCCTCGGCCTGATGACGGTCCTCGGCATCGTGACCCTCATCGTGATCCGGCAGCTCTCCAAGCCGACCAGGGCGGGCCGCAAGTCGCGCTTCGCGGGCTCCAAGACCGGCCAGGCGTACTTCGTCGAGGCCGTCATCCTCATCGTCGGCGTCTGCATCATGACGCTGCGCGCCCTCGAGGGCGTCCAGCACCACGTGACCAGCTGGGAGCCGGGCTTCTTCGCCTCGTACCCGCTGATCGCGCTCCTCGACGGCCTGGACCTCTCCACGATCCAGCAGCTCACCTACTTCTTCGCGGCGCTGAAGATCGTCACGTCCTTCACCTGGATGATCACGGTCTCGCTGAACACCAACATGGGTGTCGCCTGGCACCGCTTCCTCGGCTTCCCGAACATCTGGTTCAAGCGGAACGCCGACGGCTCCACCGCCCTCGGCGCGCTCCAGCCGATGACGACGGGCGGCAAGGAGATCGACTGGGAGGACCCGGCCGAGGACGCCGTCTTCGGTGTCTCCCAGGTCGAGCAGTTCTCCTGGAAGGGCATCCTCGACTTCTCCACCTGCACCGAGTGCGGCCGCTGCCAGTCGCAGTGCCCCGCCTGGAACACGGGCAAGCCGCTCTCCCCCAAGCTCCTGATCATGTCGCTGCGCGACCACGCGCACGCCAAGGCCCCGTACCTGCTGGCCGGCGGCGGCAAGACGATGGAGGGCGAGGAGAAGGCGTCCGAGGAGCAGCTGGCCGGCGTGCCCGCCGCCGCCCTCGCGGAGGCCGAGCGCCCGCTGATCGGCACCGCCGAGGAGAACGGCGTCATCGACCCGGACGTGCTGTGGTCCTGCACCACCTGCGGTGCGTGCGTCGAGCAGTGCCCGGTCGACATCGAGCACATCGACCACATCGTCGACATGCGCCGCTACCAGGTGATGATCGAGTCCGCCTTCCCGTCGGAGGCCGGCACGATGCTCAAGAACCTGGAGAAGAAGGGCAACCCCTGGGGCCTGGCGAAGAAGCAGCGCGTCGAGTGGACCAAGGAGGTCGACTTCGAGGTCCCGATCGTCGGCAAGGACGTCGAGGACCTCACCGAGGTCGACTACCTCTACTGGGTCGGCTGCGCCGGCGCCCTGGAGGACCGGGCCAAGAAGACGACGAAGGCCTTCGCGGAGCTGCTGCACATGGCGGGCGTCAAGTTCGCGATCATGGGCGGCGAGGAGAAGTGCACCGGTGACTCGCCGCGCCGCCTGGGCAACGAGCCGCTGTTCCAGCAGCTCGGCCAGGAGAACGTCGCGATGCTGAGCATGGCGTTCGGCGAGTCCCTCGACGAGGACGGGGGGGTGGACGAGTCGACGAAGAAGCCGAAGTCGGCGAAGAAGATCGTCGCGACCTGCCCGCACTGCTTCAACACGATCGCGAACGAGTACCCGCAGCTGGGCGGCGAGTTCGAGGTCATCCACCACACGCAGCTGCTCCAGCACCTCATCGACGAGGGCAAGCTGATCCCGGTGACCCCGGTCGACGGCCTGATCACCTACCACGACCCGTGCTACCTGGGCCGCCACAACAAGGTCTACACGCCGCCGCGCGAGATCATGACGGCCGTCCCCGGCCTGCGCCAGCAGGAGATGCACCGCCACAAGGAGCGCGGCTTCTGCTGTGGCGCCGGTGGCGCGCGGATGTGGATGGAGGAGCGGATCGGCAAGCGCATCAACAACGAGCGCGTCGACGAGGCCCTGTCCCTGAACCCCGACATCGTCTCGACGGCCTGCCCGTTCTGCCTGGTCATGCTCACGGACTCGGTCAACGGCAAGAAGAACGAGGGCAAGGCGAAGGAGTCCGTCCAGGTCGTGGACGTGGCCCAGCTGCTGCTCGAGTCGGTGAAGACGAAGCCGGAGGACGCCGAGGGAACGGCGGACGAGCCGGAGCCGGTGTCGGCGGAGTAGGACCCGGTACGCAGACACGGCAGAAGGGCCGCCCCGCGCGAGACGCGCGGGGCGGCCCTTCCGTGTTCCGTGTTCCGGCTTCCGTCAGCGCTCCTGGCGCTGCCCGCGCCGCTGGTAGAGGGCGAACCCGAGCCCGGCGGCCCCGAGGGCGGCGAGCCCACCACCGGCGCCGACGAGGGCGGCCTGGCTGGAGAACCCGGCGACGTTCTCGGCCCCGGCCTTCACGGCGCCCTTGGGGACAGTGCCCTGGGGGACGAGGTGGGTGGAGGTGGAGGTGACCTTCTCGTCGGCGGCCTTGGTGGGCTTGGCGGGCTTCTTCTGGACCTGGTACTTCTCGACCAGTCGGCCGTGGAAGTCGTACACCCAGCTGTTGCCGCCCTGCTTGGGGGTGTCGATGACGACGAACCTGTACTGCCCCTTGCCGACGACGACGATCTTGTAGGTCCAGCCGTCGTTGGTGGCGGTGGGGTTCCTGAGGTCGAGGGTGCCGAGGTGGTTGCCGTTCGGCATGGAGATCACGGCACGGGGCCCGTGCGGCCCCTGCACGAGCTTGGCGACGCGCCCGTCGGGCAGGGTGATCCGAACGGAGGAGACGTCCTTGTGGCCGTCCTTGTGGCCGTCCTTCTTCTTGTCGTCGGGCTTGGGCTCCGGCTTGGGCTCGGGCTTGGGACCGCCCTCGACCCAGGAGGTGACGGTGCCGTCGGGCTGGAGGACGACGTGGAGGCCGTTGTTCTGCCCGTAGGCGGGGCTGCCGGTGGTGGTGAGGGTGTCGATCAGCGACCCACCGGCCCAGATCTCGGCGGCGTACTGGTCGGTGCCGGTCTGGTAGACCTTCGCGACGGAGCCGTCGGCGAGCTTGAAGGACTTGATGAAGGCGCGCTCGACGGGCGGGTCCACCTGCGGCTGCTGCTGGTCGCTCTGGCTGCTCTGGCTGCTCTGATCACTCTGGCTTCCCTGATCACCCTGTTCGGCAGGGTTGTCGGCGGCGAAGGCGCCGGCGGTGGGGAGGGCCAGGGCGGCGATGGTGCCGGTGGCGATGGCTGCCGTACGGATGGTGCGACGGGTGACGCGCATGAGGACCCCTTGAATACCTGTTCAGTGCGTTTGGCGCGCTTGGCGCTCTTTGGTGCGTTTCGTCCTGCAACACCCACAAAGCTACGGATGCGATGTATAGGCCACCCCTCGCCCGTGTAACAGTCGGCCCGGGAAAGCCCCTAGGGGATGTCACAGCTCAGTGGCAGCTACGGGGCTGAGGCACGGACCCCGCGCGTGAACGGGTACGTTCAATGACGTGGCTGGATTCAGGAACGGACGCGGCGGCCGGAACAACAACCGCCCCCCGCAACAACAACCGCAGCAGGCGCCGTACGGGTACAACAACGCGCCTCCGAGCCCCCACCACCCGCAGCAGTGGCCCCAGCAGGCCCCGCAGCAGGGCGGCGGCGGGTACGGAGAGCCGGAGTACTTCGGGGACCCGTACGGAGCGCAGCAGCAGCACCATCAGCAGCAGCAGTACGCGGCGAACACGCCGGGGCACACGCAGATGTTCAGCGTGAACGAGGACCCCTACGGCGACGCGGCCACGTACGACGCGGGCGGCGGCGCCCCCGTCCCCACGGGCCCGCGGCTGCCCTGGAAGGCCCTGCTCAGCGGCATCGTGCTGCGCCCGGGTCCGACGTTCCTGCAGATGCGCGACCACGCTGTCTGGGGCCCGGCGCTGACGGTGACGTTCCTCTACGGCCTGCTGGCGATCTTCGGCTTCGACAAGGCGCGTGACGAGGCGATCGACGCGCCGCTGTCGATGGCGATCCCCATGATCCTGATGACGGGCGTGGGCTTCGTCGTGGCCGGCCTGATCATGGGCGCGGTGACGCACACCCTCGCCCGGCAGCTGGGCGGCGACGGCAGCTGGCAGCCGACGGTCGGCCTGTCCATGCTGATCATGTCGATCACGGACGCGCCCCGCCTGCTCTTCGCGATGTTCCTGGGCGGCGAGAACGGCCTGGTCCAGGTCCTCGGCTGGCTGACCTGGCTGGCGGCGGGCGCGCTGTTCACGGCGATGGTGAGCCGCTCGCACGACCTGCCGTGGCCGAAGGCGCTGGGAGCGTCGGCGATCCAGCTGGTGGCGCTGCTGTCACTGATCAAGCTGGGCATGCTGTAAGCCGTAAGCCGTACGCGTCGACGCGAAAGGCCCCCGCCGACCAGGGCGGGGGCCTTTGACGTACGCACACACAGTCATCGACTCAGGCGTCGAGAACCTGACCCTCGCGACGCACGACGGGCGGCTCGACGGACCATGGCAAATGGACTGTATGAGGGTAGTAACCTCATCCTGCATCGTCGGAGTGGTCGCAGGCAGGGGAGGCCCCGATCGTGGCACGCAAGGTGGGGATCTACACCCGTATCTCTCGCGACGACGAGGGGGACGCACTCGGCGTGGCCCGCCAGCGCCAGGACTGCGAGCGTCTGGCGGATCTCCGTACCTGGCAGCCGGTGAAGATCTACGAGGACAACGACGTGTCCGCGTTCAAGCGGAACGTCGTCCGCGAAGAGTTCGAGCTCATGCTCAAGGATCTCCGAGCCGGCCTGATCGACGGAGTCGTGGCGTACGACCTCGACCGCCTGGCCCGCCAGCCCCGCGACCTTGAGCGCCTGATCGAGATCTTCGACGAGCGCCCGCGGCTGGAGTTCGCGACGGTCACCAACGATGTGAATCTCGGCACGGCCGACGGGCGGACCATGGCCCGGATCATGGTGGCGTTCGCTAACAAGTCGTCGCACGACACGTCGCGGCGCATCAAGCGCAAGCACTTGGAGCTGGCACAGCAGGGCAAGAGCAACGGCGGTCCGGCACCGTACGGGTGGCGGAAGGACGACCGCGACAAGGTGGACCCCGAGGCGGCAGCGCACATCCGCGCGGCACAGAAGGAAGTGCTTGCCGGGGTGCGCATCGGCACCATCCGCACGCGGTGGCAGGAAGAGGGACTGGGCAACCCTCGCGCCGGCACCAAGCGCATGGCCCACCACCACGTCGAGCACATCCTGACCAACCCGAGGTTGGTGGGATACCGGACGTACCACGGCGAGATCCTGCACGGCGAGGACGGCAAGCCCGTCAAGGGCGAGTGGGAGACGATCAACACCCCGGAGGAGTGGGAGGCCGTCTGCGCGGCCATCGCCGAGCGCAAGCAGAACAAGACCGGCCAGTCCCTCGCGCGTAAGTACCTGCTCTCCGGGATCGCCCGCTGCGGCCTGTGCAAGAACAAGATCCGGGGGCAGGTCAACGCCAGATGGAAGCCGGGTTCCAAGGGCGCGCAGTACACCTACCAGTGCTCCGGGGTGAACGGCGGCTGCGGCAAAGTCGGCCGCGTCGGCGAGCCCGTGGACAAGCTCATTGCCCGCCTCGTCCTCCAGGAGCAGCGAGAGAAGGCCGCCACAACGGCCGTGCCGGCCGAGGAACGGTGGCCCAAGGAAGAGGAGTTGGAATCTCTTCTTCTCGACATCGCCCAGCTCATCGAGGCGGAGAAGGCCAAGACGATCACCGTCTCCACGCTCCTCCAACTCCTCCCCGACAAGGAGCGTGAGCGGGACGCCCTGAAGCTGGAAAGAGCCCGCTTCTACAAGGAACAGAAGCAGGCGGAGGCCAAGGGGAACACGGCAGATCTGACCGAGGCAGAGTTCTTCGATCTCCCGATCGAGCGCCAGCGAGAGATCGTGCTGCACAGCCTCACAGCCGTGATCGTCCACCCCGCAGGGCGAGGCAAGAGGAAGTTCGACCCCGATCTGATCGACCCAGTCTGGCGTTGAGCGAGAGAGCCCCCGGCCACACGTGGCTCTCCCCATCTCCCTGCGCCACTTGGTCCTTCGCCAGCGTCGGCCACTAGCCGCCCCTGCAATAGCAGTCGTCTGCTGCCAGCGCCGCGTAGGTCACGCCTTCGATGCTATTGGGTTCCTGGGACAACCGGGTCTCAGCCTCGTCCTGTAGGTAGTCGCGGACAAGAACCGCACCACCAGGGCGTGCCCGTAGTTGGTCTAGGCGGTGCGCCACGTCGCAGATGACTCGGTTCGCATCGACCGCGTAGCGATGGCCCAGACTGAAGACCTTGAAGTGGTGGTCGATCCGCGCCCGGAGCGTGCTATCCCACGAGGTCGGGTGGCTGACGAAGAACTCCAGACGTACAGAACCGGAGTCGTGGACTGCCCGGGCATCCAGCCACCGTTGGTGGGCTATTCGGTCGAGGTAAGGATGCATGAGTGTGTTCTCAGCGCGGTCTGGACTCATGTTCCCTTTGATCGAGTTGCACTCACCGCACACCGGGACCAGGTTGAGCGGGTCGACACACAGCGAGGGGAACAAGCTCTTGGGCATGAAATGGTCGAGCTCCCGGACGGCGCCCTGCCGACACAGTGGGCACCGGTCGTTTATCGGAGCAGTCATCAGCTCGTCACGGATCTTCCGGCCGGCGACGGTCTGCATGCCGTTACCGTATGCCCACTTCACGAAGTCCTCAGTGGGGATCTGAGGGACAGCGAAGTCCTCTCGATCGAGGTCATGCAGAGACTTGGCGGCTGCGGCTTGACGAAGAGCCTGTCCGGCCTTCCGTACCGTGCTTGCAGCCTTCAGCAGTCGCTTACGGCGTTCGGCCTCGGCTGTTTTGATGACGCACACCAGGTAGCTGCGATCTGCCTGACGGAGGGGTACTGGCAATGGCCACATCAAAGGAGCCCGTCTCTTTTCTCCGAGAGCAGGATGCGCACGAGCCCCTTGGCCTCTCCGCCGAGATTGCCGCCAAAGTGGGCCAGAACCTCCTCGTAGGAGTCCCGCTGGGCCACCGCATCGGCGATCTCGGAGTAAAAGCCCGACTGCATGACCTCCAGCCCGAAGACCTCGTGGGTCAGTACGCCCACGTTCTCGCCGTACGTCTCAATCTGCGGGCGCTCAACACGGCTGGCGTCGCCGTGCCGGATCAGCTTGTACACGCAGGAGCGAGGGACCGTCTGGAGGACCACAGGTGAATGCGTAGCGATCACTGCGACGCCGTTGCGTTCAGTCAGCAGATCGGAGATCGCCTGAACGAAGGAAGCAAGTAGCGGTGGATGCAGGTGCGTCTCGGGCTCGTCCACAAGCACCAGAGACTGCTCAGCCACACGTCCTACGAGCTCTGTCATGGTGAGTACCACTATTGCGTGCCCCGAACTCAACCGCCCGAAGGCATCACTCAAGGCATCCAGGTGGGAGTTCATGATCTTCATGCCAGCGCGCATATTGCCGGCGTAGGAGGCGATCGCGGTTTCGGCGAACTGCGGGTCTCGGCCGAGCGTCAACACTGCGCGACGCCAAGACGAGAAGTTGTGTGCTTGGCGGACGTGCGCAATGGCGTCGCGGAAGTCCGACCGGAGACGCTCATGCTGAGGTGTTTCCAGCCCCCCGGTGGTGCGCGCTGAGCGGTGAAGGCCGACATAGGTGTAGGCAACTGCATTCGGAGGCAGTGGGACACCAGGCCGGCCGAGTGTCTCAACGGTCGTGAACGGGTCGAATGCACTGAAGGTCACCGAGACCACGTTGACGAAGCGTTCTCCCACTGGCGAAGTGGAAGTAGGGGACATCGTCACACGCCCGAACTGTTCGTGCATGTCCGGGCGTACGACGGCGGAGGCGAGTCGTCGCAAGAGGTGGGTCTTGCCCACTCCGTTGCGACCGATGATTACATGGACATTGCTTGACGGTCGGGTATCTGGGGTGACGTCAAAGCGGAGGCGGTTGTCTGCATCCTGGCTCGGTCCGACGTAACTGAATCGGTACTCGCTCAGCCGAGCCCCGCCGCGCGCGATCCGGTTGAACTGAACCCTGACCGTCTGCTCCTCCACGGACCGCAGTAGCGACGTGCGTACCACCTCATGCGTCTTCGCCTCTTCGAAGCGGTCGAGGCTGTAGGCCAGATCGCCGAGAGTGTGGAGGATCTCGACGCGCTTCTCAGAGCCGAGTTTCCTGATGTTGTCGTAGTAGCCATCGCTCAGGCCGAGCGAGAAGATTGGACCTGCCGGTGGGTCGTAGTAGGTCCCGTACTGAAAAGGATGGGGGCCCCTCTCCTGCCCGGCGACAGCGACCTTGACGTATCCCAGATTCCTGAGATCGGTTGAGTTGCGGTACCAGAGGGTGAAGCTGGTCCGGAAGCCGAAATCGTCCCAATCGCCAGCTTCCAAGACCAGGGCCTCGGAACCGACGTGCACGGGCTGGCCGTCTGCCTGAACGATGAACTGCACGGCTTCTCCCTCGTCGCGGGAGAGTGAGCTGTCAGCCCCCACGGCACCGTCCCGCCTCCCAGATCCTATGCCGCGGCTCCAGGAGGCGGACGGCAATCACTGCTTTCCCTGAAGCAGCAGTGCGCGGCGGATCCACTCCTCGTCACGTTCGGGGGCACGGGCCAGGTGTCGCTTCAGCCACGCAACCTCTCGCTCTGCTTCATCGTCACTAGCCATTGGGCGTAGCTGAACGGGCGGTTGGATTGCGACGCTCACCGCCGGGGCTCCCCTTCCGTCCTACAGCGTTCGGAGTCGGCGAGGTCTTGGCGAACCTGGGCAGCAATGAGTTCTTCGCCGGGGCGGTAGCCGGAAGCGAGGTAAGCCCAGGAGGATTCCGTCACGAGGGTGGTGTTCTCGTCGGGGGCCGGGTGGCCGGCGCGGACGCGGGCTGCCTCGGCCTGGGCAGTGCGCCAAGCGCGGCGTACGTCGCGGAGCGCGCCGAGGGTGGTCGAGTAGGCGCGGGACTTGGTGGAGAAGTGGCCCCGGAAGCCGAGCATGTGGGCCCACTTCCACAGCTTGAGGTCCGCGAATTCCGGCAGGTGGCCGAGCGCCCAGGCGGTACGGATCATCTGCCGCACGTGCTGCTGCACCCGGAGGTCACGCAGCGGTTCGGCCTGCCCAGTGCCGTCGCAGTCGGCGCACAGGTCCCGGAAGCCATCCGGACCGCTGGTGTAGCCGCGTCCAGCGCAAGCACGGCAGACAAGGGTGCGGTCAACCGTTCCGGAGCCCTCGGCGCTCTTGGTGGCGTACTTGGCGACGTAGGCCGCCACCTTCTGGTCAGTGAGCTCGCCGTCCCCCAGGGCCTTGATCTCCCGCACGTCGATGCGCTCGCCCCAGGCGATGACGCGTTCGCCCACGGCGTCCGACTCGATGGTGAGCTGAGCGCGTCGGGCAGCGGCGCGTGCGGCGTGGTCCAGGGCATCGAGGGTGGCCCAGGGCGGGGGCGCGGTGGTGTGTCCGTCGGGGCCGTCGAGGCGGATCACGGCGTGGAAGTGGACCAGGCCGCGCTTCTGGTACTCGGCGACCTTGGCGAAGGAGACACGCAGAGCAGCCTTCAACGCCTTCTGTGTGATGCCCAGTTGGGCAGCGAGTTCGCGTCGGAGGTAGATGGTGAAGCGTGCCCAGAGCGCCCCGGCATGCGCGTTCCAGAGCACGGCGCCGGTGTAGTCGTACGAGGCCGGGGCGAGCGGCGTGCCAAGGACGGGGGCGTCTTCGGCGTGGTGCCGGCCGCAGCGGCATTCCAGGGGCTTGCCCGAGGGTGTGGTGGGACGGTTGTGGACCGGGCCGAAGGAGGGCGCGGTGAGCGTGGCGAAGACGCGGGGGTGGGTGCGGACGTCTTCCGCGACGGTCTTGCCACCGGAGAGTCCGGCCTTGATCAGGTGGTAGGTGTCTGCGGCGTAGACGCGGGAGCAGGCCGGGCAGCGGGAGGCGCGGCGGTTGCCGCAGGTGGTGAGGAGTCGGCCGATGGGTTCGTCGGCGGTCGAGTAGGCGCGGACCACAGTGCGGGTAGCGGCGTCGAGGGTGGCGGTGTGGCCGACGAGGTTGACCGGGCGGGTGCAGCCGCGGACGTTGCGGACCTGCTCCGTCACGCGGTCGAAGTCTTCGAGGTGGGCCAGCTCGATCAGGTCCCGCAGGGCGGGGCTGACGACGTGGCGCAGGTCCAGGGGGCGCTTCATGGGGCGGGGTTCTCCCTTCGTGCTGGGTTGGGCCCCGAGCAGGCCGACGGATGTGCGGGCTGCTCGGGGCATGGCGGACCGACCCCTTGGGGGCCGGGTACGGGAGGGGAGCCGGAAGGCCGGCGGGAAGGTCAGGCCGTCAGGGCCGAGTGAAGGGCGGTGGCCATGGGCAGGCCGACGCCGAGCCGCGCCTTGAGCTGAGCGGTGGTGATGGGCTCGCCGTGCTGGACGCGGTGGGCGTTCGCGATCGACCGCGCTTCGTTCAGCAGCGGCTCGGGCACCTTGACCGCAGGCACCAGGGCCGGGGCGGGCACGGGCGGGGGCGGGGCCGTCACGGGTGCGGACTCGGGCACGGGGGCCGGATCGGCAGGGGCCGGGTTGGCGGCAGGCTCGTCCTTCTCAGCCGGGACGACCGGCGCGGGAACGGGCCCGGGTTCCGGTCTCGGCTCCGTGACGACGGGGACGGGCGCGGGGGTGCCGATGGTGTGGAAGGCCCGGAGGAGCTGGGGGCCGACGGCTCCCCAGCCGAGGAGGAGTAGCGGAGCCACAGCGTCCACGGCGGCACGGCCATAGTGGCCGGCGGCCAGGGGCTCGGCGATGTTGAGGGCCAGGGTCAGCAGGCCGGAAAAGTGCATCAGCCGGGTAGCGGCCTTCATCTGCTCCGGTGGGACACCGCGCAGGGAGAGGTAGCGCAGGGCGACCAGGAGTCCGACCACGGACAGGTCCACCATCGGAGCGATAAGCGGTGCGATGGGCTCGGGGATGCCGAGCCGCAGGGCGAGGGCCCAGACATTGCCGAAGGAGAAGACGAAGGCCAGGGCGGCAATGACGACCATGACCACGGTCACTGTGCGCTGAGTGATCCGGTCCTCAGTCATTGGGGGTTCACCTCCTTCCAACGATGCGTAGCGTCGAGCGAGGGGCGGGGTCAGGCAGCGAGCGGCACGCCGTCGCCGTCGTCCGTGTCGTCGTGCTTGGTGAGGTCGCTGCCGGCGGGGAGCTGGGCAGCGAGCAGGTCTGCGGGGTCGGCCGTGAGGTGGGCGGTCTCGGCAGCGATGCGGGCGGCGTCCTCCTCTTCGACGTACGGGGTACGCAGGCGGGTGAAGCCCGCCTTGCCAGGACTGTTCATGACCGCGACGCCAACATAGGCGGGGTCCTGCAGCGTCGTCGGATTGGCGTCGGGCCAGGCGCGGATGTCTTCCCCGAGGGCGGCCACGGCCGCGTCGGCGGTCTTCTGCGCGAAGGACATGCCGACCGGGCACACGTCCCGGATGGAGGTGGGGATGGCATCGCCCGTGGGCTTCTGCGTGATGAGGATGACCAGGATTCCGACGCTGCGGCCCTTCCTGACCAGCTCTTCCACGAGCCGGGTGTTCTCGGCCGCCAGGGCGGCCAGGCGCTTGGACTCCTTGTCGGAGCCCTTGTGGTCGCGGAAGTAGGTGTGCGCCTCGTCGATGATCAGCACCGTCCACGGCCACGCGGCAGACGGGCCGACGTGCCACATGTCCTTGCGTCCGAGCACGGTCTTGATCGCGGCGGACCGGTCACGGCGTAGCTTGACGAGCCGCTTGAACAGCGCGTTGGCGTCGTCCAGGTCGTCGCCGACGAAGGCGAACAACCGGCTGACCAGGTCGGCGTAGTCGCCCTCGTACGCGGCCGACACCTTGCCGTCCGCAACCGCGATCTGCACGGCCGGTGAGGGGGCGCAGTCGCAGATGAAGCGGTTGACCGTCGAGGTCTTGCCGAAGCCGGGCAGGCCGGCCATGGTCACCCCGGGCACCTCGGCCAGGTTCACGGCGATGGGCTGGGCGTACTCGTCCAGGCCGAGTTCCCACCACACCAGCTTCTCCGGGGCCTGCCCGGAGGGGACGTGCGTGGTCGGCGTCAGCAGCGGATCAACGCGAACACCACGGATCAGCACCTGACCGGGCTTGTCCTGGACAACCGACACCCGCGTGCACCGCCAGGCGTCCGCCAGATACGGGGCCGCCTTCTGGAACTCCTCCAGCCCCACCTTCGGCAGGCAGTTCGCCCGAACGACGACGCCGAACCGATCGGGCTTCACCTTCAACACGGGGATGAGCACCCGTGGCTTGGGCGGCTTGCCGTCGCTGTTCGTCAGCGAGGCCAACGCGGGCGGGGTCTTGTCCGTGACCGACAGCCCCGCCATCGGCGCGAGCCGCTTCCAGGTCCGGCGAACCCGTATCGCCTGCCGGATGCTGGCCCGCGTGTCGGTCTCCGCCATCGCGTAGCGGACGAGCCAGACGGCCGCCCACACGGCGATGAGGACCAGGCCCGCCCCGACCACGAGCGGGGCGTAGCCCGTCACCTCCCCCACAGTCACGTCGTGTCCTTCCTTTCGTAGAGGTAGCCCGCGAGGGCCGTTTCGAGGCCCGCCCAGTCCTCCGGGGACTCGAAGGGCGGGTAGCCGTAGCCGACGAGAACGGCGGCCACGGAGTTGATCAGGGACTCGGAGAACCGGGGGTCCGGTCCGGCGTGAGCGAGTGGATAGACCCGCTCAGCGCCGAACCGGAACCCGACAGCGCCCGTCACGCGGCGATCCCGTCCGGCTCGTCGCCCATCGGGGCGGCCATGGCGAGCACCTCCAGGCCCGAGGCCCGGTAGGCGATGCCGTCCTGAAGCTGACCGTTGAAGACCCGCGCCCACGGAGTGGCGAACAGGTCCAGCGGTCGCACGAACGCCCCGACGTTCAGCCCGTTCGGCAGGCCGCTCTTCGGGATCGTGACCTTGATCGCCTCGGCGGCGCCGTCCTCCATCGCGAAGACGGTGACCGTGTAGAGCGGCTCGCCGGTCTCGCGGTCGGTGGCGAGCTGGGTCTTCTCCATGTCGGTGAACTTCGGGGTGGGCAGGACGCCGAGCATGTGACGGGTCGTGCTGGTGAAGCCAACGCGGATACGCGCCATGGATGAACTTCCTTTCGTTCGGTGCCGCTCGGTGCGGCGTGATCACTACAGTGCACCACCCCCGTCGCCCCCGTCAAGCACCTAGCGCACCTGGTGCAGAGATCCAGCTAGCCCAGTGAGCACGGGGGCCTGTATTCAGGTGTCCTAGTGCGATTGGTGTGCTAGGCGGGCTACCCTCGGCACATGACTTTGCCGAGGGACTCCCACACTCCGCCGTACCAGCTGGTTGCCGACGAGATCCGCAAACAGATCCGGTCCGGCCGCATCAAGCCGGGTGAGCGCGTCCCGTCGTCCCGCGACCTCGAAGCCGAGTACGAGATCGCGAACATGACCGCCCGCTCAGCTCTGCGCGTCCTGCGAGACGAGGGCTTGATCTACTCCAGGCCGGGTGTGGGCAATTTCGTCGTCGACACACTGCCGGCCAGCACCAGCCGGAAGGCCGACACCGACGAGCCGGGGGCGTACCGGCACATGCCCACACCCGAATACGTCGAGCTGTCCGAGCGCCTGAACGCGATCGACGCCAGATTGGACAGCCTTCTGAACGTCTTTCAGCAGCTCGCCGGAGTCAGCGAGAAGCCGAAGAAGCCATAGCGGCCCTCTGCTCACCGGCCTGACGCACCAACTCCTCCAGGCGGGCCACTTTCCGCTCCATCTTCGCCAAGCGAGCCGCAATCTCCGCCGCCTCGTGCTTCTTCATACCCGCCCCGTTCATGTCGTGCCGTTCCTTGCTGACGCGCTCGATACAACTCACCGGGGCCTGCCCGAAAGCTTGCCCACGGCTTGCCCGTTCACCTCCGAGGGCTTGCCCATTCCAGCGGGCAAGCCGGACACCACCCCAGGCAAGCCCGTCGGCCGAACGCCCCGCGACCTCCAGGTCTAGCCGCCCTCGCCAGCCCCGTCCGCCGTCACGACCTCCGGGTGCCACCAGACGGGAAACGACCGTTGAGGCCGTCCCGCATGACGGACGGCACAAGGGAGAGCCGGCCCCGCCGACGTCGCGGCCACATCTTGGCCACACTCCCGGGAAAAATGCACACGCCGCATCAAGATGCATCACGCCTTCCGACCTCCTTTCGCTTCCGGCCCTTCTATGTTCCGGAGAATCCCCGGTTTGGCTAACCGGCGATCGTCGGCTATGTTCCGCCGTTTCCCACCCAGGAAGGCACTCCTGACGCCGTCCGTTTCTCATGCGCTCCCTCCACACCTGTCTCGCGCCCTTCACCTTCCGCAAGTGCGAAAAGCAGGCCCCGTGTGACACCCGCGGCCGAAGAATCTGCAACAGACCCCACCGCGGTGAGTCCGAGCCGCCCACCGAGGACCACCCTGCAATCCCGAGCCTGTGGATAAGTCCCGCCAAACCGTGGAACAGACCGCCATGAACCGTCATCACTGGGACATGCAGACCCTTGGTTGCCAGAGACGCGGAGGCCGCGCGGAATCGATTCGCCAGGGAACGGCCAAGTACCGTGCGAAAGCAGAGCTGTTAAGAGTTTCTTTACTGGATCAAGGCGGCCCGCACGCGGGCCGCGCGGCGCGGCGGCTCCAGGCCGCCGACGCTCCTTGTCTCCGCCACCGCTCCGGCGGCCGGCCCACTCGCGCCGCAAAAGCCCGAAGGCGAACCGGATGAGTCAGGAAGCAACCCAACCGCCCGCAGTCGCACCGCCAGGCAGCCCCCGCGAGGGACCCGGCAGATGTCCGCGTACTGGAGCACCAGCACGCCAGCCCCCACGAGCCGATCCCACCGACGTTCACGGAAGCGCGGCACGTGGCCGAGGCCCTGTGGCCGGGGCGACCGGCTTCCACGGCTTTACCCACCTCCCCGGTCCGGGTCCCGCGTCGGGCAAGTCCAGGGGGCCACTCGTTCAAATTCCGGGCAGGGGCAAAGCCTGCCCGAGTTGCCGGCCAGCGTACGGCCCCCTGAACATGCCCGACCCCAGACCGGGCAGGCCACCGGCCAAAGCCGCTCCAGCCGGACGCGATGCCACGTGCACCACCCACCAACTCACCAGGACAACAAGCTCGCCCGAACCTCACGCCACGCGCCCCTCTCCAACTCGACGAGTCGAAAGCGGGGTTGGCCTCAGCCCGTTCTCCTGGCACGACGACCACCCCGGTACCATCGGCACCGGGGTCCTGAACAGGGATTCCACGACCGGACCACCCCGGATGCTGTCCAGGCGAGGGGTGGTCCGGTCTCTCGTTGTCGTAGCTCAGCCCGTAGCGGGCACCATCTGATCGGGCCGGTCGAGCCACGGCGCGTGCGCACCGTCGGTCCGCACGGTCAGGCCGAAACGTTCCGGGCCCGGCCTGCCGACGTTGTGCCACCAGGCATGAGCCGCCTCCACCTCGTTCCACAGCCGACGCGGCCCGTGCTGCCAGACCGTGAACCGGTCCTCGCTCCGCCCGTCCCAGTCGACCGCCGCCCATGAGGTGGCGTCCGTGGTGGCCAGCCAGAGCCGCGAGGCCACCCCGTCCACGTCGGGGTTGTCGTGCCAGGACCTCCACACGTCCCGCGTCTGGAGGCCGACGGCGAACTGGGCGGCCCAGTCATTGCCCGTGACCGCCCACGGAGACAGAACGGTCGAGGACTCAGCAGGCACATGGTCATCCCGCACCACGTCTCGAAAGATCCGCAGGTCCGTCCGCTGGTTGCGCATCAGCATGAACGCCGAGTGCGGATGGAACCAGCCCGAAGCGAGTCCCTGGGCATCCACGACCAGGCGCGCCAGCCCGTAGCAGACCCACGGGGTCTCCCACGGCGTGAGGATCACCCCACCCGGGCGGGTCTGCTCCACCCAGGCACGAGGCACCTCCCGCACGGAACACGTGGCGATGATCCGGTCGTACGGAGCCGAGGCCGGGTAGCCGGCCGCGCCGTCACCGCAGATCGCTTCCGGCTCAAGGCCCGCCTTCTTGAGGTTCAGCGCCGCCTGGACGGCAAGGACCGGGTCGACCTCGACCGTGGTCACGTGGTCCGCCCCCAGGCGGTGGGCGAGGAGACCGGCGTTCCAGCCCGTTCCCGTACCCACCTCCAGCACCCTGTGTCCGCTCGTCACGTCCAGCATGTCGAGCATGCGGAACACGATCGAGGGCGCGGACGCCGAGGAAGACGCCCACGATTCGGCAACGGCGGGGGCGTGCCCGTCGTTGATCTGCGTCACGACCGAGTCGTCCGCGTAGGCCGCGCTCAGCCATCCGCCCGGATCAGTGTTCCGGTCGCACGGGTACAGGTCGGCACCGAGCCAGACGCGGTCCGGAAGGAAGCGGTGCCGGCGCACCGCCCAGAACGCCTCCTCCCACCCACGCGCCAGGGGCACGCCGAGATCCGCGGTGACCTCGCCGAGCAGACCACGCATCGCGATCTGCTCGGCCGCCGCATCGTCCATGGTCACTGCCTCAGTCCTTCTTGTGCTTCGGGTCGGCCTTGGGCGACTTGGTGTCCGGCGAAGGCTTGGACGTACCCGGGTCCTTGCCGCCCGAGTGCTTGCCGTCGCCGCCACTTCCGCCCTTACCAGTTCCCCATCCCATGGATGCTCCCTATGTAGTCGCTGTCAACGAACGCGGTGCAACCCGCCCTCGGTCTCCCCGTCACGACCCATTGCGGCCGGAAGACCGAGGGCGGGAGATCATCGGTAGTAGCCGCCGGCCGCCGAGCTGAACTCATAGGCGGACAGGAGGCGCGTGTGGAAGGTCCCCCTGGACGGGGACGGGGGAGCCATGGATTGGCACCCGTCCAGGGGAACCGGTCTAGTGGCTGGTGCCCAGGGCCATGCCCAGCACCAGGCCGCACGAGCCGCTGATGCAGATGATGAACAGGACCCCGGCGTACCGGCCGATGACGCGCATCACAGACCGGACCGGCTGTTGCTGTTCCTCACGTCCAGGCGCGCACTCAGCTCTTCCCGCGCCTTGGGTGCCACGACGTCGTCGGGCATGGCTTCCCATTCGATGCCCCCTCGCATCGGCCGCAGTTGCACGCGGCCACCGACCTCGCCCATGACGACGCCAATGCGCCCACTGGCCAGGTCCTTGGCCACTTCACCGATGTCCGGTCTGGTCTGCTGGTTGCTCGCCATGCACTGAGGATCGCGATCTGTGGGCCGCCGCCAAAAGGTCCGGCTGATTACCCAACTTGGGTAAAGTCACGGGAGGTAGAGAATCAACGACGTTGCGTGGCCCTCATGTGGGAGCTTGCCCGATGCCCGAGCCGACTCGTCCGCAGGAGCTACCTGCCGGCCTGCTCACCGATCCCGAGATGATCAAGGCGTGTCGGGTCCGGGACTTCGCGCGCGTGTTCTCGCTGGTGAAGACCCGCGCGGGCATCTATCCGTCCATGATCGCGCGGCGGTGTGATCTGACCCCGAGCCGTGTCGGTGAAGTGATGGCCGGACGCCGCCAGTTGCTCCACATGGACGTGATCGAGCGCATCGCGGACGGCTTACGCATCCCAGGACACATGCTCGGACTTGCCCGCCGAGATTGGGAAACCCCTGTCGGACTCGGCGTCACCGAACAGGAATCGCCTCAGCCGTCAGTCCCAGCAACGCCGACTCCGGCCGTTCTGCCCGGCTCCGACGTGGACAGCATTCTTGCTCTCACCTCACGGGCCAACCCGAGCCCGTCGACGCTTCAGGCACTGCGTTCGTCGATCGAGGACTACTGGCGACGGGACGACCAGCACGGCGGGGAAGCCTTGAGGCCGGCGGTGGTCGGGCAGCTCCGCTACGTCGTCGAGCTCCTGAAGGAGCACCGCCCCGCACCGATCCAGCACGGCCTGTACGGCGTGGCTGCCGAGCTCGCGCGCCTCACCGGCTGGACCCACTTCGACGCGCGCCAGTACAACCAAGCTCGGGCCTACTTCACCGAGTCCTTGCAGTTCGCCCGGGAGATCGACGACCGCCAGTTCATGGCCAACGTGCTGGCCTGCATGAGCCTGCAAGCCACGTACCAGGACAAGCCCGGGGACGCGTTGGCGTTCGTCAACGCCGCCCAGGACGAGGCCCGCGCCGCAGTCGGCACCACCCCGCGAGTCCTCTCCATGCTCTCCCTGCGGGAGGCGTTCGCCCATGCGTCCCTGGGCAGCCACACGGCCACCCACGCGGCGATCACCGAGGCTCATCGTCAGTTCGAGCGAATCCGGGACAGCGACCCTGACCCCGCGTGGGTGACCTACTTCGACGAGACCAAGCTCATCGTCGACACCGGCATCGCCCACGGCCGTCTGGGTGAGGCGGCGACCGCCGAGCCCCTGATCGCCGACGCCCTGAGGCGGGAGAACAGCACCAATCAGCGAGGACGGGCGTTCCACTCGTTCTGGCTCGCGCGCACTCAGCTCCGACTCGGCAAGCTGGACCAGGCGTGCCAGACGGCCACGGAGGCGTTGCAGTCCGCTTCGTCGGTCGCCTCCGAGCGCGTGGCGGGACACCTGCGCGAGTTCTACGACGAGCTGGCCCCGCATCGGCGGGAGCCCGTAGCCCTGGCTTTCGAGTCACGGCTACGGGATCTCCTGCCCTCTCAGGTCAGCGGATTCCCTCGTCCATGAGCACGTACAGGAGGCCGACGAGAGATCCACTGCTCACGATCTCGCGGCGGTCGATCATGCCTCGGATATCCGCCAGCGGGATCCACTCGATCCGATCGGACTCGTTCTTCTCGGTGGGCGGACCGGCGTACGTAGCACCGTCGGCGCGGAACAGGTGGTGCTGGGAATCGGTGATCCCGTTGGCCGGCTCCGCGTAGATCAGCGGCTTCATCGGCCCAGGCCGCCAGCCCGTCTCCTCCAGGACCTCACGGGCGGCAGCGTCAGCGGGGCCCTCGCCGTCCTCGACGAGGCCCATGGGCAGCTCCCAGGCCCAGGAGTCCGTGATGAAGCGGTGCCGCCACATCATCAGGATCTCTTGCTTGTCGTTGATCACGGCGGCCACGGCCAGGTGCCGGAGCTTGACGACGTGGTACTCCCACCGGCGCCCGTCTGGCTGCTCCACATCGGTCAACCAGAGGTTGACCCACTGGTTCTCATAGATCGGACGTTCCCCGTGGATCTTCCACTGCATCGCTGCTGCCCCTCTCGATCAGCCCCCAGCATCGCAGAGCGGCTAGCCCAGATGGCCAGCTTGGGCAAATTCACGTCACCTTGACGAGAAAGGGCCATCTGTCGCGGCGGGAGATTGCTGACCGGTTGCTGCCACTGGCTACCCCACGGCAGCAGCGGGTGCAAGCACTGCGGCTGGCACATTAGGCGATTGCGTTCGTGCCACATCGCACCGTATGGGGCACACCGCCGCCCGCTCTCGTCGCGGAGACGACGACTCGAACCGGGGCACGCCGAGAAAGGCTACGACTGCCTCAGAAGCATCGTTTCCTCCCAGCGCCTGGGCCACCATCGGTGAACCATCGAACGCAACATATCCGGCTCGCCGACACCACCGAAACAATGAGCACAGGGCCGAGCGCCTCCTTGCCCCCCCCGAGCGTCGCCTGCACTCTCATTTGGTATCGACAGATTCGCCAACTGGGATCAGCTAGAAAGGCACACCAGTCACACTTGCCCGTACGTATAAGCACCTCACGATTCAGCCGTTAAGCATTTCTCATCAAAAGCACATGCAGGTCAGAATCCCGGCGCGTCTCGAGCAGCCGGCAAGCAGCCGTGTCAAACTCCAGATATCTACAAGGAGGAGGCCGTATGGCAGTCAACCACCATCAGCGACTAGTAGCGGAGCTCGAAAGCACGTTGGCCGGCGCAGATATGACCTTCGGGGGCGGGAAGCCTTCTGCGATCTGCGCGACAGTACGACGTGAGGAGAAGATGCAGTTCATCTTCCTGGCCATCTATCAGTTCCTACTCCTCGTACTCTCGCTGGCTGCGGTGCTATTGCTGCTCGGAGGTATTTGGCGCGTTTGGGACTCGGCCCCAACGGGACCGCAAGTTGTAGCCCTTTGCGGCTCCCTTCTATCCGGAGGAGCGTCTACTTGGCTCGTGACACGAGTAAAGGATGCCCGCGCAGCACACAAGGCAGCACAAAGACTGCTGGATAAATACTGCAAAAGCACCTAAGGAATCACACGCCGCCACCTACTCAGTGCCAGCGTCAAGTGGACGGACCCACCTTCGGGAGGGACAATGGAGGAGGAAAGCATGTAGAGAGCTCTCTACGAGGGGTCGAACATGCACATCATGCTCCAAGTGCGCCCTATTCCGGAGGACATCCGTGATGCACTCGGCAACGGAGCCGCGGTAGCAGACCTGGCAACGACTACCGCCATTCGGTCAATGCCTGGAATAGTCCTAGACGACGACTACGCACCGGTCGCTATGACGCATGCCAGTATCGCAACGATCGATGATCTGAGCGCCATGGACGCACCTACAACAGCGAAGTTCCTGGTCCGCGGTGAGATCTCGGACAATGCCGTTGAGGTAATCGGCGACCGACGAATAGCGTCGCGGCAAGCGGGTGCGGAGATATTCGCGGACCCAAGCATAGAACCACTGACAAGCTGTATGGACGAGCCCGCCGTGGGCAATTGGGGAGACGTTGCCTCCCTCTTGAGAACTGGCGATCTGAGCGAGCAAGGCTGCGACGGCCACCTGGCAACCATTGCCGTGCTGGACACCGGAATAAGTAGAGAAGTCGTCGAGGCATCCCTGGGCCGGGAGATAAAGCTGGACGTCGAGCGCAGTTGGGCACCTTCAAGCGTGAGACAAAACCCCGGCAAGCACTCGGCTACACCTCACGGATCCATGTGCGCTTTCGACGCTCTCATCGCAGCCCCGTCTGCGAATATTCTCGATTTGCCCGTCCTTCTGTCAAATCGCCCAGGCGGCTCCGCAATCGAAGGGCGTTTGTCAGACGCAGTCGCAGCGTTCGCCCATCTGCGCACCCTGCTGGAATCTATGCCAGAGGATAAGGAATCTCTGGTTGTGAATAACAGCTGGGGGGTGAAGTCACCGTCGGATGACTATGCCGTTGGCGACCCGGGGAATTACACAGATAATCCATCGCATCCATTCAACATAGCCGTGTCCACACTCGCGAAAGCAGGTGCAGACATACTGTTCGCTGCCGGAAACTGCGGCCAAGAATGCCCCGAGTGCAGCTTTCAACAGCGTCCACTTGTCGGAGCAAACTCTCATCCACAAGTCCTGACCGTCGGCGGCGTCGACATCTCTAAGCGCCGCGTCGGTTACTCTACGCAAGGGCCGGGACGCCTAGCCGACGAGAAACCCGACCTGTGCACCTATACCCACTTCGCCGGCAGCAACTGCTTCATGGCAGACGTCGGGACCTCCGCGGCCTGCGCCGTGGCCAGCGGTGTCGTGGCCGCTCTACGCAGCTCATGCCCGAGAAGAGTGGCGAGTCCAGGGAACATGCGAGCCACCCTGCGGCGGACGGCCGAGGCCATCAGCAAGTACGGATTTGATTACAACTATGGCTACGGGGTAGTCGATCCCATAGCGGCCCTGACTATGCTGCTGGCTCATTGACCGGGCGAAATTGGCGGTGCCGGATGCTTCACGTTCGAACCAGGATGGTCACTGTTACTCTGCCCCCACATTCCACCCTGGAGGCAGCTCTGGAGCTGTTGGGGCTTTCCGCGGATGAGATCGATCTCGACTACGGCTTGGTAGAGGTCGACCCTGAGCGGTCCCAGTACGTGCTCTTGGTTGCAGCATCTGTCGCAGACCGCCTGCAAGGCCGGGCGGCTAAGAGCCGTGCGTATTCCAACCCGGGCATCCACCCCTTCTAGCCTCACGCTTCATATGCGGTACCCGTCCGGCGATCAAGTAAGCGGGATTCGTCAGTGGGGAGTCGTAGCCCTTGCCGGTTGGCATGGACGTGGGTGTCTTGCGCCCACCTGCGGTCTTCGATCTCGGAGAACCGCCGGTGGGCTGTTGCGGACGACCCAGGTTGGCAACCGCACGGATCGGTGCCACCGCCTGCACGGATAGAAGGCGGCCGAGCGGACCACACCCTGTCCCAGCCACGCGCCCACGCGATTACACCCCGTCCCACCGTCCGGGCCTACTTCGGTGCAAGGACTACAGTGCTTCCAGGTTCGGCTTGGGCGGCTCGCCCGACTTACTTACTGGAGGCAAGACCGACCACGGGAAGTTGATCCACTCGTCGGTCTTCTTCCACACGTACTCGCACTTCACGAGGGAGTGGGACTTCTCGTAGATGACGGCGGAGCGGACCTCGGCGACGTGGTCGACGCAGAAGTCGTGGACGAGCTTGAGGGTCTTGCCGGTGTCGGCGACGTCGTCGGCGATCAGGACCTTCTTGTCGGAGAAGTCGATCGCGTTGGGGACGGGCGCGAGCATGACGGGCATTTCGAGCGTGGTCCCGACCCCGGTGTAGAACTCCACGTTGACGAGGTGGATGTTCTTGCAGTCGAGCGCGTAGGCCAGACCGCCGGCGACGAAGACTCCGCCGCGGGCGATGGAGAGCACGATGTCGGGCTCGTAGCCGTCGTCGGCGATGGTCTGCGCGAGCTCGCGGATCGCGCGCCCGAAGCCCTCGTAGGTGAGGTTCTCCCGTACGTCACTCATAGCTGCTCACACCTGCGTCCGATGGAAGTTCTGATAGGAGCGGGAGGCCGTCGGCCCGCGCTGCCCCTGGTACCGGGAGCCGTACCGCTCACTGCCGTACGGGAACTCGGCGGGCGAGCTCAGCCGGAACATGCAGAGCTGGCCGATCTTCATCCCCGGCCAGAGCTTGATCGGCAGGGTGGCGAGGTTCGACAGCTCCAGGGTCACGTGCCCGGAGAAACCGGGGTCGATGAACCCGGCGGTGGAGTGGGTGACGAGCCCGAGCCGCCCGAGGGAGCTCTTTCCCTCCAGCCGGGAGGCGAGGTCGTCCGGCAGCGTGATGACCTCGTAGGTCGAGGCCAGCACGAACTCACCGGGGTGCAGGATGAACGCCTCGTCGCCCTCGGGCTCGACCTCGCGGGTCAGGTCGAGCTGCTCGGTGGCGGGGTCGATGTGGGGGTAGCGGTGGTTCTCGAACACCCGGAAGAAGCGGTCAAGCCTCACGTCGATGCTCGAGGGCTGCACCATGGATTCGTCGTACGGGTCGATGCGCACCCGTCCGGCGTCGATCTCGGCCCGGATGTCCTTGTCTGAGAGAAGCACGCCCCCACGATACGCAGAGGGCGCGGACCTGCCCCAATCGGGAAGACTCGTCCGCGCCCGTCCGGCCATCAGCGCCGCTCGTGCTCCACCGGCACCGCGTGCCGCAGCCGCGCACACCGTGGACACCGTACGAGCCGCCCTGGCCCGATCCGCCCGGCCCCGAGCTGCTGCAACGGGAACGAAGCGGTACTGAACACATGCCCTTCGGCACAGCGGACGACGGTGCGCTCCATCGAACCCATCAAGTCCCTTCCCCGACAAGTGGTGGACGAGACAGCCACATTAGGGGATGAACAGGACACCACTCCAGGCGGCACTCCGTCACAGCGAGGTACGCCGCGACTTCACGATGGGGTACAGTGTCCGAGTCTGCGGAGCCGATCAACGGACCGCCAGGCGGATGTAGTTTAATGGTAGAACATGAGCTTCCCAAGCTTATAGCGCGGGTTCGATTCCCGTCATCCGCTCTTGAATGAAGGCCCAGGTCAGCGACCTGGGCCTTCATTGTTGTCTAGACCTGTCTGGGCTCGCGTGCCATTCGCGTGCCATACGGGACCTCATGGGGCGTCAGGCCGAGGGCTGGAAAGAGGGTGCGTGCGACCTCTGGGTCAGGCGCGAGAAAGACGCCGTCCGCCTCTACGAGGACGCTGTCGGGGTGCTGTTCTGTGGCGATCGCGCCTCTCAGGAAGATCTTGCGGTCGTCGGTTCCTGTGATGTGGGCGGTCGCTCGCAAGGGGGTCTCCAGGGGGACCGGGCCGCGGTAGCGCATCTGAAGTGAGATGGTCATTCCCGGTTTGCCGGCTGCGGTGCATGCCCAGCCCATCAGTTCGTCGAGGAGCATGGCGCTGATGCCGCCGTGGCCGTAGCCGGGCGGGCCCTCATGGGCGATGCCGAGAAGGCACCGTCCGGTGACGCCGCCGTCGACGGGAGTGACGTGCATCGGTGGCGCGAGCGGGCTGCCGGGGCCGGTGACGGGGCTGTACATCCGTACGCCGCCCGGGAACTCGTCCACTTCGGGGATCTCCGTCGGCCCGCGACGGCGGCCGGTGAGCTGTCCGGTGAGGGCGCGGACTCCGTCTGCCAGGTGGTTCAGGGCTTCCGGGGAGGCCGCGGTGCGGACGGTGGCGTCGACAAGCAGGCGCAGCTCGTGGCCGAGAGCGGCGACCGCCGCCCGCCGGTGCGCCAGGCCGCCCTCGGCCACGGGATGGTGCGGGGTGGTGGTCAGGGGCTTGTTCATCGGGTGTCTCTGTGCGTGGTCGCGGGTACGACGGCGTGGTCAGCTTGCGGCCTGGGGCGGGGTGGTGTCGCGGACGAAGACGGGCTTGAGGTGCTTCTCGGGCAGGGCGTCGGGAAGTTGCTCCCAGTCGAGGACGTGGGAGACGACCCGTTCGGGGGCGACGGTGCCGGAGGCGGCGAGGTCGAGGGCGTCGGGGATGTGCGCACGGACGTTGTCACGGGCGATGCGCAGGGTGACGCCGGTGAGGTACATGTCGAGCAGCGGCAGTTCGCCGGGGCGGAAGTGGTTGCCGGCCGACTCGCAGATGCCCTCGGGGGCGAGGGACTGCACGGCGAGCGTGAGTTGGTCGACGCGGCCGGTCGCCTCGACGGCGAGGTCGAAGCCGTGCCGGATCGGTTCGATCGACTCGGCGGTACGCGCGCCGAAGCCCTCGGCGAGCTTGCGGTGTTCGGGGTCGGGGTCGACGTACAGGACGTCGGAGGCGCCGAGGGCGCGGGCGATGTCGCAGACGTACAGGCCGATGCTGCCGCGGGCGACCACCAGCACCCGGGCGCCGGGCCGGTCCTTGAGGTGGGGGGCGACCAGGCGCCAGGACAGGGACCAGTTGTCGCTGGCCGAGGCCATGGCGACCGGGTCGAGGCCGGCGGGCAGCGGGACGAGCATGGCGTCGGCGTACGGGACACGGACGAGGTCGGAGAAGAGGCCGCCCCAGGTGCCGCCGATCGGCGCGCCGTACATCGCCATGTGCGGGACGGCGGTGCAGTGGGCGGTGAGCCCGGTGCGGCAGGGGTCGCAGGTGCCGCAGCTGATGGACCAGGGCACGACGACGAGGTCGCCGGGAGCGACGGCGGTGACGTCGTCGCCGATGTCGGTGACGCGGGCGACGCACTCGTGGCCGAGGGCGAACGGCGGGTCGATGAAGCCGTGTCCGGCCAGGATCGCGGAGTCCACGTCGCACGAGGTCGCGGCGACCGGGGCGACGATCGCCTCCTGGCCGGACCGGAGCTTCGGGTCGGGGGCCTCGCGCCACTCGACCGTGCGGCGGCCCACGTAGGTCAGTTCACGCATCGGCCTGCTCCTTGCCCTGCTGCGCCAGCGCGACCAGATCGGCGTAGCGGATGACGGAGCCGCCGGCGCCCCAGGTGCCGTCCGGCTGTTCGTGGACGAGCACCCAGACGCGCAGGGCGTCGTGCGGGGCGAGGCCGGCGGCGGACAGGACCGTCTTCGTCGCGTCCTCGACGAGTCCGGCCTTGCGCCGCTCGGACAGTGCGCCTTCCGGCACGGTCACCTCCACGAGGAAGCGGGGCGCGTCGTCCTCGGCGGTGGTCTGGGCGCCCTCGGGCAGCTCGACGAGATAGCTCCACGCCTGGGCGCGGAAGAAGGCGGTGTCGGGCGCGCCCTCCCAGCGCAGCAGTACGGAGGCGAGGTCACGCTGAACGGTGGCGCGGGCCTCCTCGGTGAGGGCACCTGCGGGGACGGTCAACCGGATCATGGGCATGGCTGCTCCTATGACGATCGTTATAGATGCCGGTCACGCTAGACTATGACGGACGTTATATCCAGAGGGGAAGTGCGCAGGTGCCCAAGAGCAGCACGCCGTCGCGCGAGCGGATCGTGGCCGGTGCGGCGGACATGATCAGCCGGCGCGGTCTGAGCGCCACGAGCATCCGGGAGATGGCCAAGCACGCCAAGGCGCCGCTGGGCTCGACGTACCACTACTTCCCCGAGGGCAAGCAGCAACTGGCCACAGAGGCCGTCCGGTTCACGGGCGAGTGGGTGGCCCGCAGCCTGCGCAAGGAGCTGGAGGCGGGCCCGGCCGAGGGCCTCCGGGCATTCCTCGCCCTGTGGCGCAAGATCGTCGTCGAGAGCGACTTTCACGCAGGCTGCCCCGTCCTGGCGGTGGCCATCGAGGAGCCCCCGGCCGACGAGATCCCACCCGCCCTGGCCGCCGCCGCCGAGGTCTTCGAACAGTGGGAGAACCTGCTCGCCGCCTCCCTGCGTGAGCACGGCGCCGAAGCCGAGCAGGCCGCACAGCTCGCGACGCTCATCGTCGCCGCCGTCGAGGGCACGGTGGCCATGTGCCGCGCCCAGCGCAGCACCGAGCCTCTCGACCGCACCGCCGAACAGCTCGAAGCCCTCATCGCCGGCGCTACCAGGAACTGACTGGCCGCGACGCATCCGTCGGGCGTCATGCAGGGCGGCCCGCTGCGGCAGCAGCGCGGCCGCGCGCGGGAGTCGTTCTGGAGGGCGGCGCGGAGGGCGGCGGCCATGGCGCGGCCCTCGCCGTCTCCAATGCTGCGGCCCGCCGTGGCCGAGCACGCCGTGGGAACCTGAACGCGGTGGCGGTGGAAACCGCTTGAAGCGGCGACCGGCAGGCCGTCACACAGGCCGACGCTCCCGGGTAGGCGCGACCGAGCGGCTCGTGCCCCCATCAGGCCCGCGCGTCCACCCATCCTGATGAGAGGCGAACGCGCGAGGCCGAGGTCAAGCGCCGAGCGCGGCGCGGATCGCCTTGACCTTCTCCTCGGTGAACACGCCGCTGTCGAAGAGCGAGAGGACGGACAGCACGCCGCCGCTGGAGCCCCAGCTGCCCTCGTCGATGACACGGAAGTTGACCCACCAGGTCGGCGACGGCTGCGGCAGGCCGCAGGCGTCGGCCATCGCGGCGAGGATGCGCTCGATGACGGCGGCCCTGACCTCCCGCCGCCAGTCTCCGTCCATCACCGCCACGTCGATCACCATGACGTCGGCGTCCGGACCGATGTCCGCAAGGAGCCGGCCGCCGATGGCCATCATGTCGGGCTCGCGCTCCACGAAGTGCACCTGGAATCCGACCCGCGCGGGCGGGGCGAACTGCCCCACCTCGGGCACGAGGACCGCGTCCGTCAGCGATTCGGCCAGCTTGCGGCGCTGCTCCTGGCTCAGGCGCCCCGTCGGGGTGTTCACGGTGATGATCGTCACGAGATTCTCCTATGACAGTCGTTATAGACGACTCCAGGGTACACGCGGCTATAACGACTGTCATAGGAGGAGGCGGGCCCGGGCGCCCCTGGGCACCGTGCCCGGCGAGCTGACGGACCTCGGCACGAAGTCGCCGCTCTGGAACCCTCGTCCGTGCCGGGTACGTCCCGAGTTCAGTGGTGCATCGCCAGCTCATCTCGCCGTGACGGTCACGGAAGCTGGTCAGCTCGCCCGCGTAGCTCCGCTGGAGCCTCCGGGCGGAGCCGGAAGCCTCTGGGCCGCAGGGGCTGCGCCCAGGCCCCGAACCGCTGCGCGCTGCCGCCGGACATCGGCGTCGATGTCGTCGGCGAGCTTGCGCTGGTGGGCCTTGGTGGAGTGCTGGTAGATCAGCTGGGCCCGCTCGGAGGACTGGCCGGCCCGGACCATCAGATCCTTCAGCTTGGCGCCGGTGTCGGCGGCGAGGGTGTTGCCAGTGTGCCGGAGGTCGTAGAAGCGGAACCGCTTCGGCATGCCGACCGCGTCCCGCGCCTTGCGCCATTTCCGGCCGAAGGTGGTGCCGCGCAGGGCGGCGCCCTTCTCTCCCACGAAGACGAGGCCGTCGGGCCCGTCCTGGGCGAACCATTCCAGATGCCGGCGGACGTCGAGGAGGATGAAGCCGGGCAGCATGATCTCCCGTTTGCCCGCACGGGACTTGGGGTCGCCGATCACCCGGCGTCCTGTGTTCAGTTCCGGGGCGGCGCGCCGGACCCGTACCGCGCCGGCGTCGAGGTCGATGTCGGCTCGGCGCAGTTCGGCCAGCTCCTCCGGGCGCATGGAGGCGAAGGCACCGAGGAGGACCATCAGCCGCCAGCGGATGCCGATGGCCTCCGCGAGCGCGAAGACCTGCTCGACGGTGGCCACGGGCCGCTCGTCCGCGTCCTCGCGGCCCGCCCCGCGGATGAAGCAGGGGTTGCGGCGGAGAAGGTCGTCCTCGACGGCCGTCTGCATGATGGCCTTCAACAGGCGATACGACTTAGCAGTCGTCGTGGCGCCGGTCGCCTTGCGTCGTTCCGCACGCCAGGTCCTGACCTTGGCGGGGCTGATGGCGTTGACGTACTGGTCGCCGAAGGTCGGCTCCAGGTGGAGGCGGAGCAGCCGCCGATACAGCTCCTCGGTCGTCGGCGCGACGCCGCGCTCGTCAATCCAACGCTTGGCGTATTCGGCGAACATCACCTCGCCGGCGGTCGGATCGATCCAGTCGCCTCGCGCCTGGTCCGCCTGGACCTGGGCGAGGAAGAGCTCGGCTTCACGCTTGGTCTCGTACGTGTCGGGCGCGGCGCGCAGGACACCGTCTGTTCCGGGATAACGGGCCTGCCAGCGGCCCGAGGGGAGCTGGCGGATCGCGCCGAAGCTGCGGCGTGGAGCCCTCTTGCGGGATCGTGCCATCAGGCCACCAGCCCGAAGCCGGTGCGGCGGGTGCGGACCGGTTCGACGGTCCGCTCCTCGACGTACGCGGTCAGCACGCTCTCCGCGATGCGGACGTGCTTGCCGAGCTTCACGTAGCGGATCCGGCGCTCGGCGATGAGGCGGCGGACGAAGCGCACGCCGGTACCGAGGCGTTCAGCGGCCTCGTCGACCGTGAGCAGGCGGTCGTTGTTGTTCACCTCCTCCGCCGTGCGGGGCTGGACGGAGGCATGGGGTATCGCCGTGTGGCGCAAGCAGGGTCCTCTCCTGGCCTCGGCTGATGGGGCGGCAACCCCGGCCGGGCCGGTCGTTCAGGGATGGGATGGGCGTGTGACTGGCCGGGGCCTGGGGTTTGCGGTCCAGGACGGCCGTAGGAGCGGGCTACGGCTGGGGCGGCGGGCCGAACTCCTCCTGGTTGATCTTCATGGTGTTCTCGGCGATGGCGTTGCTGACCATCACGTCGGCCTCCTCGCGGATGTCCGGGTGCTCGTCGAGGTAGGCGGCGAGTTCGGCGGTGGCCCGGCGGGCCGCGTGCTGGGCTCTCTGGGCAGCCGCGTTGGCGGCCACGACGGTGTCGATCAACTCCATGGCACGGCCGGCCGCGGCCAAGGCCGGCGGGCCGACGAGGTTGGACAGCGACACCCCGAAGACCTCGGCGAAGCCGATGGCCTCGTCGAGGTTGATGCGGCGCTTGCCGTTCTCGATCCGCCACACCGCCGAGGGGTTCATCTCGTAGCCGGCCTCGTTGAGGCGGTCGGAGAGCGTGGTGGTGCTCCAGCCACGGTTCTCGCGCTCGGCTTTGATCCGCTTGGCGGCGTTGTCCTCGCCCTTTAGCAGGACGCCCTCGGGTGACGTGTCCTCGCCGTCATCGTCGGACATACCCCCTCCTTCCTCTCGCAGCATGTTCCTGCAATTCGCAGCAGCCTAAACAGTACACCATGTTCTGCCGCTTGCAAAGTAGCTCTGCTTCATGCATAGTTGTAGACATGCCGTACCGCTGCGATCCGCTGGAGACCGCCATCACCTAGCCCGACATACAGAAAGCCCCCCGGTGCTACCAACACCGAGGGGCTCAAAGCGCAAACCTCACGCCGCCCATCCCTGAACGACTAACTGCATGGCCGGGATTGCCGTCCCATATGGCCCGCAGATTGAGGAGCTCGATGTCCAGTATGGACGAAGCCACCCCGAACACGCCATCGCTTCCCGCCGCCTGGCCGCCGCCCGCCATCCCAAGCCAGCCGACCGCCCCCGCGCCCGCCGCAGGCGCCGAGGGCATAGAGGTCCTGGACCTGCTCCGGGACGCGATCCGGCGCTATGTCGTGATGCCGAGCGAGGAGGCCCTGACGGCGACCACGCTGTGGGCGGCGGCGACGCACCTGCAGACGGTGTGGCAGCACGCGCCGCGCCTGGCGGTGGTCGGTCCGGCCAAGCGGTGCGGGAAGTCGCGGCTGCTCGAAGTTCTGATCGAGGCGGTCCATGAGCCGCTGATCACGGTCAACGCGTCCGCCGCCGCGATCTTCCGGTCGATCGGCGCGGGCGACCCGCCCACGCTCCTCGTGGACGAGGTCGACACGATCTTCGGCAGCGCGAAGGTCGCGGAGAAGAACGAGGAGATGCGCGGCCTGCTCAACGCCGGCCACCAGCGCAACCGGCCCACCCTGCGCGTCACCGGCCCCAACCACGAGGTGGTCAAGTTCCCCACCTTCGCCATGGCGGCCCTCGCCGGAATCGGGGACCTGCCCGACACGATCATGGACCGGTCGGTCGTCATCCGTATGCGCCGCCGTGCCGAGTCCGAGAAGGTCAGCTTCTGGCGTTACGGCCGTGACGACCTGGCGCTACGCGAGGTCCGGACCCGGCTGGCGGCCTGGCTGGCCTCCGTACGCGAGAAGGCCCTCGCCCTGGAGCCGAAGCTGCCGGTCGAGGACCGCGCCGCCGACACGTGGGCACCGCTGATCAGCGTCGCCGACCTCGCGGGCGGACACTGGCCCGTCCTGGCCCGCACCGCGTGCACGGCCATGACCGACTACGAATCCGGGCGCGACGAGGACGGCGGACTCAAGATCCGCATCCTCGCCGACATCCGCCGCGCCTTCGCCTCCGAAGGAGACCAGCCGGCGATCCGCACCGGCCGCCTCCTGGAGATCCTCAACGCCGATCCCGAGGCGCCCTGGGCCGAGCACAGCCCCAACGGGCTCACCCCGCGCGGCCTGCAGATCCTGCTCCAGGACTACGGCATCAAGTCGGGCAACCGCCGCTTCCCCGGCGGCCACCAGGCCAAGGGCTTCACCCGCGCCCAGTTCACCGACGCCTGGACCCGCTACTGCCCTCCCGAGGCAGCAGCCACGCTCCCGGTCGAGCCCGACGCCTGACCCTCCCCGACTCGTCCCACTCGTCCCCGCGCAGGTCAGCGCGGGGACGAGTCACCGACGCGCAACGAGTCGACTCGACATCACCGCCCCACCCGTACCTGCCCTGACCAGCGGCGGGACGGGTGGGACGAGTCCCCACCGCCCACGGCGGCCACGGCCCTTCCCCACCCTGGAGACCGCACTCTTGCACTTCCCTGCCCCAAACACCCCGGCAGCCATACGCCGTATCCGCGCCCGCATCGCGCGGCTCACCTCGGCCGCCGAGGGCAAGACCGTCAAAGAGAACAACGCTCGCTGGGCGCCCGCACCCGATGGGGGTCGTCGCTTGAACCGCGCGGGCCGCTTCACCCTCGTCCTCGGCCTGGTGGTCGTCGTCCTGATGGCCTTCCGGGTCTCGTGGAACGCCCTGTCCGACGTGGCCCGGGCCATCGGCGCCGACCCCACCGCCGCCCTGCTCTACCCGATCGTGGTCGACGGGCTGATGGCCCTCGCGCTGATCGCCGCGCTCGTGCTGACCGGTGCCGACCGGACGTTCGCGCTGCGGGTCCTGGCGTCCTACACGATCGCCAGCCTCCTGCTGAACTACGTGCACGGCCTTGTACCGGCCCTGCACACCGACTCGATCCAGTGGGGCCGACTGACCGACCTCGACTACGCGAACTGGGCCCTCGTCCTGCTGGCCACCTCGCTCCCGGTCGGGTCGATCTACTTCGGGTCGGACCTCGTCGCGAAGGTGCTGCACCACAACCACGAGTCGGCCGACTCCCCCGAAATGGCTTCTGCCCAGTCGGCTGGGGAGCAAGTCCCACAGTCGATGCCTGACCGGGCCGAATCAGCTCCTGAGCAGCTGACCGAGTCGACCCCCGTGAAGGTCACCGAGGCACCCGTAGTGGAGCCGACCAGGGGCGTCGAATCGGCCCCCGCCACCCGACCGCGCCAACCGGCCCCAGTGGCGAAGCCGACCGGAGTCGCCCCGCGTCGGGCGACCGGTCGGGTCCCCGCCGCCAATTCGACCGCCGACCGCACCCTCACCGACACCGAAGTCCTCGACAGGGCCCGACTCCTGACCGCCGACTGGACCGACGATCAGCTGACCGCCGAGCGGCTGCGAACCGAACTACGGATCGGCCAGAAACGCGCCCGCATCCTGCGCGACCAACTGCAGGCCGACCGCGCTGGCCAGGCCCGGCCCGTCGCGGACGACGGCTTCGAGGTCGGACCACTCGACGGAGTCGATGAAGCCGCCTTCCCCGCCGGCGCCGTCTGACCCCCGCGAAGGCACCAACCCCGCCTTTCCGGCGCATCCCGTGTCCCCGTGAGCCAAGCACGGGGACACGGGGCCGCACACAGCCAAGCACCCCACGGAGAACCGATCCCATGCACGACCCGAACCACGAACTCCCCACCTTCCAGCAGGAGATGACCACCACCAACGGCGCAGCAAGTTGTCGGGTAAGGAGTCCTTACCCGGCCTCCGCCCCAGGGGCGGCGGAGGCTTCCGGCGCCGAGGGGGCGCCGGTGTCGGCCGGCCCGGGGGAGCCGACTCGGGGAGAGGCCACGCAGTCACGCGCGCCGCGCCGTCGTCTTCGCGAGCCCACGCTGCGCGAGAAGCGCGTCCACCCGCGCTACAGCAATGACGAGTTCGCCCTCCTCGCGACAGCCGCCGACCTGAGCCGCATGTCGGTCGGCGGCTACGTCGCCGAGACCTCGCTCGCCGCCGCCCGCTCCGACGATCCCACCGCCGCGGTGGCCGACTACCGCGCCATGGTCAAAGCCCTGATGGCCGCCAACCAGCAGCTCGCCGCGATCGGCCGCAACCTCAACCAGCTCACCTGGCACCTCAACAAGGACGGCGCGTGGCCCGCGTCGGACGTCGTGGCGCGTCTGCTGGACCGGGTCGAGACGTCGATCGAGGACGTGGACATAGCCGTCGCCCAGGCGACCTCCGGACGGTGAGCACGTGATACCGAAGATCATCCTCGGCAGGGGCGCCCGCGCCACCCGCCGTCTCATCGGATACCTGTACGGGCCCGGCGGCGCTAACGAGCACACCGACCCGCACCTGGTGGCGTCCTGGAACGGCTTCGCCCCCGACCCCGGCCGCAGCCCCCACCGCACCCCGAAGCAGGTCGAGGACCAGCTCGCCTCTCAGCTCGACCAGCCCGTGAAGATGCTCGGCGACAAGGCCCCGACGACCACGGTGTGGCACTGCCCCGTCCGGGCCGCACCCGAAGACCCGATACTCACCGACGCCCAATGGGCGGACATCGCCCACCGGATCGTGGCCGCCGCCGGCATCGCCCCCGAAGGCGACGAGGAAGCCTGCCGCTGGGTCGCCGTCCGCCATGCCGACGACCACATCCACATCGCCGCCACCCTCGTACGCCAGGACGGCCGCCGCCCCCGCCGCGACCACGACATCCGCGCCGTCCAGCGCGAAGCCCGCAAGATCGAAGCTGACCTCGGACTCCGTCGCCTCAATGCTGGCGACGGCACCGCCGCCAAACGCCCCACCAGCAAGGAGCACTTCAAGGCCAAACGACAAGGCCAGGACACCACCACCCGCGAGATCCTGCGCCAGCGCGTCCGCCGGGCGGTGGCCGCCGCCTCCAACGAAGCCGAGTTCTTCGGGCTCCTTGAGGCGACTGGCGTGAACGTACGTCCCAAGACCGGACCGTCCGGCGACGTCCTCGGCTACAGCGTCGCCCTGCCCGGCGACCTCAACAAGGACGGCGAACCGGTGTGGTTCTCCGGCTCCACCCTCGCCGGCGACCTCTCCCTGCCCAAGATCCGCCACCGCCTCACCACCACCAGCCCCGAACCCGTCACCGCACGGCCGGCCGACCCTTGGCACCAGGCCACCGCCGCCACCGAACGCATCCCCCACCACCTCACCCACAGCAGCGACCACATCGCCCAAGGCCAGCTCGTCGCCCTCGGCGGAGCCCTCGACCTCCTCCCCCTCACCGCACCCGCCGCAGCGCGGACCGAACTCGAACGGGCCGCCGCCCTCTTCGAGCGCGCCACCCGCTCCCGCATCACCGCCGATCTCGAAAGCACCCGAGTCCTGCGCCGCAGCGTCCAGACCATCCTGCGCACCCCCGCCGCGACAGGCGACGGAGCCGGGCTGGCGATGCTCCTGGACGCCGTGCTCATCGCCGTGGCGTTCGCGAGGCACTGGCACCGCACCCACCAGCACGCCCAGCAGGAGGCGGCAGCCGAGCAGGCCCTTGTCCATCTCCAGACCGCGTACGCGCACGTCGCCGTCCCGGTCCTGGACGACCTTGCCCACCGGACCCCAGGCATCCAGACCAAGCACCGCTACGCCCGCCACGTCCAGCAAGCAGTCCCCGAACACGCCGACCGCATCCTCCAGGACCGCGCATGGGACGCCCTCGCCACCGTCCTCGCCGACGCGGAAGCAGCCGGCCACAACCCGGCCAACCTCCTCGACCAGGCCCTCGGCCAACGCACCCTCGACGACGCGCGCAACCCCGCCCGCGCCCTGACCTGGCGCATCCACCGCCTCGGCCAACGCCACACACCCGGCCCCCGCGCCCAGGCAGCCATGGCCCGCAGCACCACGCTCCCTACCGCCCCGACCCACCTGACAGCAGTCACACCGGTCACCATGCAGCAGCAGCCGCACACGCGACGGCGGTGATCAGCCGGCCTGTTCCGAAGCGGAACACCGACGCGTTCCGTTTCGGAACACCCGTCTCGTTCCGAAGCGGAACAGGCCGCAGCCCGTTCATTCTGTGAACGGCGGTCGTGTTCACTCGGTGAACGGCCGGCCTGTTCACCGAGTGAACAGGCCGGCCTGCGGAGTGCGGAAGGGATGCGCAGGACCGCCGCCGCACCTGCAACTGCCTCACGCGCTCGCAGTGTCCTGGGTACCGTGCTGGTGACGAACTCTGTACGGACAGACCGGCGCACCCCGCACGGACGTCCGGCGGTTGGGGAGGTGTCCTGATGCTGGAGGAAGCCGAGGAGATCGGCCGGCGCGTCCGCAGGGCGAGGCTGCGGCTCGGGATGCCGCAGGCCGATCTGGCCACGGCCCTGGGAAAATCACAGGGCTGGGTGTCGAAGATGGAGCGGGGCCTGATCGAGCTGGACCGGGTCGGTCTGCTCAACCAGGTGGCCGCCGAGCTGCACGTCCACCCGAACGACCTGATCGGGCGCCCGTACAGTAGCTCCCCGGACGACAACCAGTGGCAGGTCGCCGCCTCGTCGATCCTGCGCGAACTGCGCCGCTACGACCTCACCCCCGTCTTCGACGGGACACCGCGCCCGGCGCCGCAACTGTGGCGCGAGGTCACCCGCCTCCACCGGCTCCGGGACACCGCCTCGAACGTGGCGATCCTCCGCGTGCTGCCTGACCTTTTCCGCGAGGCACGGGCCCTGGCCGAGGTCTCGGAGGGGCACGAGCGGGAGGAGGCGTACGCGATCTACGCGGTGTGCTGCAAGTTCGCCCACACCGCCGCCCACTCCCTTGGCCACCCCGAGCTCGTGGCGATGGCCTGCGAGCGGGCCGCGTGGTCGGCACGCCTTTCCGGCGACCCGGTGCTGCCGGCGATCGCGGACTGGATGCGGGTCTGGGACATGTGGGCGACGGCAGACTGGGCGGACGCGCTGGCGCTCTCGGACAAGGCCATCGGGTCGGTGCAGCAGGCGTACGAGCACGGCGAGCCGCTGGCCGTACGGGCCTGGGGCACCCTCCAGCTCCGGGCGGCGGTCTCCGCCGCCCGCGCCGGCCGGGCGTCGGAAGCAGAGGACCGGATCGGGTACGCGAAGGACGCCGCCGAGCGGATGGACGCGTGCGTCGGAGCCCCGGTGTACGACCGGCATTCGCTGACGTTCTCCGCCGGGAACGTGCAGATCCATGCCATCAGCGTGGCCCTGGAAATGGGCGAGCAGGGCAAGGCCCTGGAGATAAACCGCCGCACCAGCCCCGAGCTGGTGGCCGCGCTGCCCAACTCCCGTCAGGGGCACCATCACATGGACATCGCGCGGGCCTGGTTGTGGGACGGCAACCGGGCCAAGGCCCTCGGAGAGCTGGAGACCGCCGAGCGGATCGCGCCCCAGCTCGTACGGAACCACCCCATCGCCCGCTCCACCCTCCGCAGCATCGTCTACGCCGAACGGGCCGCCACCCGCGAGAAGTTGCGGCGCATGTCCGACCGCTTTCACCTGGACGGATAGGGGTCGTATTCCTCGGGCTCATATTCGGGGTCGCGGCCGTCCCTAACTTCGGAGCATGACCGGACGATGCCTTCCCCATCTCCCCTCCCAAGGAGCCGAGTTAGGAACCGCGGCTCCCTTCCACCCCCGGCTCGGTGACGTCGCCGCCGACACCGCCCGCAAGGGCCGGGTCGGCGTCGTGGTGACCCTCCCCGGCGAGGACTCCGCCACCACCTACCACCTGCGCCCGCCCGGCGGCGGCCCCGCCTGGTCCGCCCCGGCGGACGGCACGACACTGCGCCCGGTGCTGGCGCAGGCCACCCACGTCACGCTGCTGCCCGGCCGCGACGCCGTCTACGACCCGCGCGCCCGCCAGGTCTCCGTGCCCGTGGAGATCCACTTCGAGGACGGCTCGACCCGCGAGGGAGCCCTCGTCCTCACCTCTGCCGAGCTGGAGCGCCTCTACACGCAGACCAGCCGACTCCTCGACGCCCACGAGAGCGCCCTCGGCGGCACCACGTGAGCGGGGCCCGACACCGCCGGCCTTGCACCGCCGTCTCCGGCCGGGGTCGGTCCGACCGCAGCAGCCGGCTCGCGCTGACGTTCCTCGCCTTCGCCGGACTTGTCGGGCCGGCCTGGTCCCTGCGTATCCACGTCGATCAGTTCCTCGGCACCACCGGCCACCCGGCCGTTATGGCCACGCCCGACTCCAGCCCGCAGCTTCTCGCCGCCGACCGCTGAACGGCCCTCCGCCGAGGAGACCCGGAGCCTCGCCGTACTGCTCCCGCACCACTCGGTGGAGGGCGACCAGCCTCGTACTCCCGATACGCGAACGGTGAACCCATGACCACATCACTCGCACCGCCCGCCGTCCTGGACCTGGGCAGACCTCTGGAACGCACCACGCGTGGCCTCGCCTACCCCGACGAGCGCGACGGGGACCGCTCGATCGAGGGCGTGCTTCTGAGCAGGACCGGCTCGGAGACGTCGTCCCGGCGGACGGCCATGGAGAAGCTGCTCTGCGGGCTCTGCTCGGGACCGCCCGAGCGGACCGCCGACGGCGTCCTCTGGCTGCTGTCACTGCCCAACGGTGCGCCGGACGAACGGTCGTGGGACGGCTGGCCCGAGGGCGCGAGGACCACCGAGCCGCCCGTGTGCCTCCAGCACGCCACGCCACCGCGCGCGGGCGTCGGGCACAGGGCCTTCTACGTAGCCGAGGCCGAGCTCGTCGGCGTCCACGGAACGCTCCACCCCGCGCCCGGGGTTCTGGCTGCCCCGGTCGACCGGATGCTGAGGTTCGGCGACCCGCGGATGCCCTGGATGGTTGCCCACTCCTACGTACGGCAGCTCCACAGGCTCACCCCTGCCGACGAGCAGAGGAGGACGCGGTGACGACAGGCGTCGGGCCGCTCGGCCCGCACGGCATCCGCAGGGTCCGGGGCTGGGCGACACCGGCTGCCGCCACCGCCCGCGCCGCGCACCTGACCGCCAGGTACCGGGCCGACCGCACCGAGGTCGTCCGCAACCCGCATCTGACCGCCGAGTGGGCGCGGCACGCCGTACGCTCCCCGGTCCTCCTCAACGCCGTACGGAGGGCGATCGGGCCGGACATCGCCGTGGAGAACACCTTCCTGGTGATCAAGTGGCCCGGCCACCCCTTCGAAGTGCCCTGGCACCAGGACGGCATCAACGACCGGATCATGCTCGACCCTCGCCGTTCGGTCGCCGCCTGGCTGGCCCTGACCAACGCCGACGAGACAAGCGGCTGCCTCCGCGTGATCCCCGGCTCCCAGCAACACGGCTATCGGCAGTACGGCACCGAGCCGGACGCCGGAGCCGCCCGAGGCCGGGCACTGAGCGTCGGCGGCATCGACACCGCGCAGGCCCAAGCCCTGCCGTCACAGGGCGGGGACGGCTGCCTGATGGACGTCCGCCTCGTCCACAGCTCGGCCTCCAACACCGGGGCCGGCGTCCGCATCGGCCTCAACATCCGCTTCGTCGCGCCCGACGGATACTCCGTGCGCGACGGCTCAGACCCCAGCCTGTACCCGGTATCCGGGACCGGCTGGTAGTTCAACCCATCCACGAGAGGAGAGCACCACCGTGACCATCCTCAAGGAGTTCCTCGCCCAGGACGCGCCCGCGCGGGTCCGCGTTCTGAACGGCGAGGACACCGACGCCGCCCGCCGCGGCGACAAGAAGCCGGTCGTCCGCAGCGAGTGCACCTACTACTGCCCGGACGAGGCGACCGCCCGCCGCTGCATCGAGGCGCTGGAGGAGTCCGACAGGCGGCTGCGCGAGCGCCCGGAGGAGCTGATGCTCTGGGACTGGCAGGCCACGTACTTCGAGGCCGAGCAGGGCAACGCCAACGGCGGCGGCACCGTCATCCTCGGCGTCGCCTGGTACGAGGAGGACTTCTTCACCGACCGGCGTGACGCCTGGTTCGGCGTGATGCACCAGCGGATCTACAAGGACCTCGGCATCCCGCTGGAGAACATCGAGGTCTCCCACTGGCGGCTGATCGCCTGACGACCGGCCAGTGAGTAGGGGCGGGCCCGGGGCAGCTAGCGGCCCCGGGCCCGCCCGCTCGCCCCCGTTCCGACGGGCTCCTGACCGGGTACGGAACCGGCCGGAGCCCAGCGGACGGCAAGGACCGCACCGAAGAGCCCTACGCCGACCAGGCCAAGGCCGGCCACGGCGAAGGCCAGGCTCGGACGGTGCGCGGCGAGCGCGGGTACGAACAACATCGAGGCCGTCCCCGCAGTGCGGATGACGGTGAGGTCCACGGACATCAGGCGCAGCCGGTGGGCCGGAGGAAAGCCCGACAGGTGAGTGACGAGAGCGACTTGGACGAACGGATTGACCGCCCCGAGCAGCACGGACAGCGCCAGCAGCGCCGGGACCGACCCCGCGAGCGCGATCGCCACGAGGGCCGCGCCGGAGACCGCCCAGGCCAGGCAGTAGAACGCCGGCAGGTTCGGCGGCAGGCGGAGGTTCCCGGCGAGACCGTTCGCCGCGAGGGCTCCGGCGCCGGTGGCGGCGAGCGCGGCCCCGTACGTACCGGCTCCCGCGCCGAGCTGAAGGGTGATGAAGGCGGGCAGCGCGAGGGCGACGGTATGGGCGGCGATGCCGATGCCGTGCACACCGATCGCGACCCCCGTGTCCGGCCGCGTGCGCAGGAGCATCCTGGCCTGCGGCCGGATCGTCTCCTTCTCCGGCACGTGGTCCTGCCGGACCGCCGGACTCCGGCGGGCCAGGATGGCTAGGGCGGCGGCGGAGACGAGGAAGGTCGCCCCGTCCAGCCAGAACAGCGTGCTCATCGGCATGACCGCGAGCAGCAGTCCGGCCCCGCCCGGACCGGCGATCCGTGCGATCCGGCCCGACAGATCCATCAGCCCACTGACCGCCTGGACGTCCCGCTTCTCGACCAGCTCGGGCGTCAGGGCACCGAGGTTCGGATCGAACACGGCCCCCGCGAACCCGGCCACCAGCACCAGCGCGAGCGCCCCAGCCAGCCCCAGGTGCACCCACGCCAGCGGCAGAGCGGCCACCAGCCCGGCCCGTACGACATCCACCACTGCCAACGCTCGGAGAGAGCCGAACCGGCCCACGATCCGGCGCCCGACCGTGCCGAGCACGATGTACGGGACGGACTCGGCGATCGCCACGAGCCCCATCGCGAACGCCCCGGACTCCTCGAAGGCGATCCACATGACCGCCATCGCGTACAGCCGGTCCCCGAAGACCGACAGGGCCTGCCCCACCCACAGCGTGAGCACGGACCGGCTCCGCAGCAGCCGCACGTAATCCAAGATCACCACCGGTCCAGGAACGAACAGAACCCGGCGACACCACAGAGCACCGGGAACGCACGTCACCCTAGAGCACCACGACAGGAGAGTCAGTCGATGTCCGAAGAAATCAGGATTCCTAGTGAGGCCATGGCCTCAGTCGAATCCCACTGCGGACGACCGGTGCTCTGGGAGATCGTCAGCAGTCGCCGAGGCTCCACCGTCTGGAAGGGCACCGGCCCCGCCGCCTCGGTCGCCCTCAAGGCGGGCCAGGACGAAGGCGCCCCGATCACCTCCCGAGAGACCACAGTGGCTGAACACATGCCGGGCCACAGCCCGCTCATCGCCTCCGGCAGCACCAGGACCACCTCCTGGCTGATCACCCCATGGCACGACGGCCCGTCCACCTGGGACGTCTTCCACACGGTCCGCACGACCCACCAGGGCACGCAAGAGGCCCGGGACGCGGCCGTCGACCTGTGCCTCGCGGTCGGGGATCTTCACCGGCAGGGCTGGGTCCACGGCGACCTCCAGCCCGAACACGCGATCCACACGAAGACCGGCATCCAGCTCATCGACTGCACCTGGGCCGCCTCTCCCGGCCTCCTCACCCCCTCAAGGACCTTCCAAGGCGGCCTCCCCCACCTCCTGGCCCCCGAACTGGCCGCCGAGATCGAAGCCGGCCACCGCCCGGTCCAGGTCACGCCCGCTGCCGAGGTCCACACCCTCGCCGCCACCCTGTGGCGCGCGGCCACCGGCACTTGGCCGCGTAGCTGTACAACCGCCCGCAGTCCTGCCGGCCCCGAGATCCGCCGCCTCATCGCTCAGGACCGCTTGCCCTTCGCTGACGTCCCTCAGTGGCCCGGCCTGATCACGATCCTTCGGGGCGTCCTGACCCAGACTCCGAGCCGACGCCCCACTGCCTGGGACCTGGCCGGAGATCTGCGCTCCGCCTCGCTGCGGTGAGAGCGCTCCTCTCATGGCGACACAGGATCACCCCGCTGTTCCTTTCCCCCGATCTCCTGTGTCAGCGCATTCGCCCCTGTTGTCAGTGGTGCCTCGTAGCGTGGTAGTACGAGTGGGTGAGTCGAAGGGCCACGTGATGAGCGCGAGTTACTACCGGAGTCAGCTGGATCACAAGCAGAAGGCACGGGCCGCTGCGGACAAGAAGGTCGGCGAGTACCGGAAGAAGGAGGCCGACAAGCGAGCCGCCGCCGCGAAAGCCCAGGCCGCCGCTGCGAAGGCGTCCAGCAAGTCCACTCGGAACAGCAAGCTGCGGGAGGCGGAGCGACAGGAGGACGCGGCCAACGCCGCCGCGCGCGATGCGGCTTCGTGGAGCGGGAAGGCGGCCCGGTTCGGGAAGGAGGCAGCGGACCTCCAGGTGAACCTGGCCAAGGCAGAGCAAGCGGAGCGCAAGCGGGAGCGCAAGGAGAGCGAGCGCAAAGCGGCTGCCGAGCGAAGGAAGATCAACAGCCGCCTGTCCCTGACCGAGGAACACGTCGAGAGTGTGATCCGACAGCTTCGGGAGCCCAAGAAGGAGAAGCTGCGCGTTCTCATGCTCGGCGCCGCCTCGGGCGGCGACCTTCGTGTGAACCGCGAGCAGGCGCGCATCCGTTCGGCGGTGGAAAGGTCGCTTCACCGTGACCTCGTGGAACTGGACGTCCATCCCGCCGCGACCATCGAGCACCTCCTCGACGGCCTCACGAGGTTCCGGCCCCACGTCGTGCACTTCTCCGGCCACAGCGACAAGGACCTGATCGTTTTCGAGCAGGACCTCGACGAGCCGCACGACGGAGCGATCGTCTCCGCCCGCGCGTTCTCCAGCGCCATCAAGGCGGTCGACGAGCCTCCCCTTCTGGTTCTGCTGAACTCCTGCCATTCCGCGGCCCAGAGCAAGCGTCTCGTCGAGACGGTCCCGTTCGCGATCGGCATGGCCGACGAGGTCGACGACACCGATGCCATCAACTACGCCGCACGCTTCTACACGAGCGTGGCCGACGGCCAGTCGATCCAGGCGGCGCACATGATGGGCCGGGCGATCGTCGAGATGACAGGGTCGCCCGATCACGAGCTGCCCGTCCTCACCTGCGCGTCGGACGTCGACCCGAGCGAGGCGTTCCTGGTTCAGCCACCACATTGACCCCCAAGCTACGGCAACTCACTCAAACCTGAGCGCATGCTGCCTCCTTCACGCCATCATCCTGCTATGGCAATTACACCCAACCAGCAGACCGACCTTCGCAAGGTCTTCTACCAATGCAGGCTCGGCCGCGACGACCTTGAGCGCATGTTCAACATGGCATGCGAGGGAATTGAATCGCCGACAATAAAAGTCTCGACAGTCTCCGGAAATACTCGATTCTGGGAGGAAAACCTCCCTAGCCTAGTGACGGCAGTTCAATCACAATCGGCGGAATCCGGCGACGAGTGGACGAACCTAAACCTGGAAGCCGAGAACCCGGGGAAGGAAAGGGTTGTCTCGATAACGATTGCCACCGACAGAACCGAGTACAACGTATCGGGATCTGACGCCGTCTGGGCCTACGGCCAGTCAGCACGAATCGAAAACTTCCTCAGCCAGAGGGGGGCGGTCACAAAATCACCCAAATACGAGGCCAAGATTTCAGCTGGATTCATCTTCGTGTTCTTGATGATTGGCACCTTCTTCCTCATGGCCGACGACGGTCCTGACACGGTATCCGAGTGCCTCAACCGAGCGAAGAAGATCCGAGAAGACGCACCCACTGTCAACACAATATTCGCCACCCTGATGACACTGGGCCTCGCGGGTGCCATCATCCCCCTACTGAAGCGGAGAGCACTCCGGGCACGCCTGAACGTAAGTTCCAATATTCCGTCCGGCGGGTGGTGGTTCCACCTATCCGCTGCAGAAAAGATCGCAGCAATCGGCATCCCCATCGCCATAGTGGCCGCCGTTGGCGCCGCAATGTCAGGGTTCAGTGACGTATTCGGAAAATAAAGTAGGGGCCCCGAAAGGCCCCTACCCCTGGCCGCGATTAACTCTTGATCTTCACGATCATGAGAATGATTGCAAAGACCAGCAGAGAAATCGGTTCCATCGTGGACTCCCTCAAGTCATGCCCCTCGGGGCGGTGTATGCAGGGAGCCCGCGCTGTTGCCAGTAGGAAGAGTATGCCTCGCGCTGGCACACACCGTCCCTGTTTCGCAGCGAGAAGGCCGGAAGATTCAAGCCAGTCTGTCGACACCTTCTGGACCGCTTCTATGTCCCAGCTCCGCTGGCGGTACCGGTGAGCAGCTCCGATCGGCCGAGCCGCCTACGCGAAGCAGGTGGCTTTGCTCAGACCGCCGTCGCAGCTTTCGACATCAAGACGTACGCCATCGACTGTGTCGACGGCACCGTCGGGGTGCACACGACATGACGAGGGGAGCCTTGCAGCTGGACGTGCCCCGAGCGTGCCCTTCGGGGTGGTGAACAGCGGTCAACACGGGTGCCTGGCAGTCGGCGAAAACCATGACCTCAGTGGCCGTTTACGCAGGTCAGAGGCTATATCGACGCTCTGGGCGTCGGTGATTCCCAAGCTTATAGCGCGGGTTCGATTCCCGTCATCCGCTCTTCTAGGAAGCCCCAGGTCAGCGACCTGGGGCTTGCTTATTGTCTGGGCTTCTCAGCCCACAACGTGTACCCGCCCCACTCCGGATGCCCTGCAAACGCTGAAACTGGGCAGACGTGGAGTTGACGCGTCCCCGATGCCTCGCGGAACGCGGGATCACCTACGCCGGACCGTGCAGGACCCAGGGCGCGTACCGCGCTCGGACATCTCACGATCTTCGTAACCGCACGGATCTCCGGTCGTTTGATCATGCCGTGAACCGTACGTATGCCTTCCGCCATGACGTGGCGCTGGATCCTGACCCGTTCATGGCCTCCTTACGCCGGGAGGAACCCGTCGCGAAGGTCGAGATGCCCTACGGCAGCGGTCCGTGCTGGCTGGTGACCCGGTACGCCGACGTACAGATGGTCACCTCCGACCGCCGCTTCAGCCGGGCCGCTCTCGTCGGCACGGACTTCCCCCGCATCACTCCCGCGCCGATCGCCCAGCCCGAGGCGATCAACCTCATGGACCCGCCTGTCCTGGCGCGCGTCCGCCGTCTGGTCGGCCAGGCATTCGGCCCACGCCAGTTGGACCGGATGACTCCTTGGGTGCAGTCCAGGGTGGACTCCCTGTTGGCGGCGATGGAGACCGCAGGGCCCGGCGCGGATCTGGCCGTGCACCTCTCGGACCGGCTGCCGCTCGAAACGATCTGCGAACTGCTCGGCGTCCCCGCACAGGACCGACCCCGGCTGCGCGGATGGGCGATCGCCATGATGACGATGACTCCCGAGGCCCGCGACGCCGCCGTGAACGCCAGGCAGGAGCTGCGCGGCTACTTCGACGGACTCACCGCAGTCCGCCGTAGCGTGCCGGGGGAGGACCTGCTGTCCGCCCTGGCGACAGCCCGGGTCGGGGAGGAGACCCTGACCGACGGGGAACTCGCTGTACTGGCACAACTTTTGATGGTCAGCGGGCACGACACCACCACGTACGACATCTCGAACATCGCGTACACCCTTCTCACCCATCCCGGTCACCACGCCCAGCTCCAGGCCCGTCCCGAGCTGCTGGAGCCGGCGATCGAGGAGCTGCTGCGCTACATCCCATTCCGTCAGGGGGTCGGCATTCCACGGGTTGCCCTGGAGGACGTCGAGGTCGGCGGGGTGACCATCCCCGCCGGTGACACCGTCCACGTCTCCTACCTCACGGCCAACCGCGACGAGGCGATGTACGAGCGCCCCGACGAGTTGGACTTCGGCCGGACTCGACCGGCCCCGCACATGGCCTTCGGGTACGGCATGCACCACTGTCTCGGCTCTCATCTGGCACGGCTGATGCTACGCACCGCGATCGGCACGCTGCTGTCCCGCTTCCCCGGGTTGCGCCTGGCCGTGCCCGCCGGGGAGATCCGCTGGAACACCCGCTCGATCTGGCGCTATCCCCTCGCCCTGCCGGTCGCGTGGTGAGCACGGTGGCGACCCTTTGCCGTCCAGAAGTGGCGGTCCCCGAGTACGTGGTCACCGCCGAGGAGACCCTGCACACCGCCCGCACGCTGCTCGCTGGGCATCCGCAGCTGGACCTGGTTCTGCGGTTGATCACCAACACCGGAGTGCAGACTCGTCATCTTGTGCGGCCGCTGGAGGAAACCTTGCGCCACCCGGGTTTCGAGGCGCGCAACCTGGTCTACGAGAAGGAGGCGAAGCGGCGGCTGCCGCACGTAGTGGAGGCGTCGCTCGCTCACGCCGAAATCAGCGCGTCCGACATCGACATGCTGGTGTACGTGTCGTGTACGGGCTTCATGATGCCCTCGATGACGGCCTACCTGATCAACAACATGGGGTTCAGGTCGGGCACCCGGCAGTTGCCCATCGCCCAACTGGGCTGCGCCGCCGGAGGAGCGGCCGTCAACCGCGCCCACGACTTCGTGACCGCCTACCCGGGCCGCAACGTGCTGATCGTCGCCTGCGAGTTCTGCTCGCTGCTGTACCAGCCCACCGACCTGGACGTGGGCAGCCTGCTGTCCAACGGCCTCTTCGGCGATGCGATGGCGGCCGTCGTCGTACGCGGCGACGGCGGGAACGGGATCCGCCTGGAGCACAACGGCTCCCACCTGGTCCCCGGAACGGAAGAGTGGATCTCCTACGCCGTCCGGGACACCGGCTTCCACTTCCAGCTGGACAAGCGGGTCCCGGCGACCATGGAGTTCCTCGCCCCCGCGCTACGGGCGATGGCCGAGCCGTACGCCTGGGACGTCGGCGCCCTGGGCTTCTACCTGGTACACGCCGGAGGGCCGCGGATCCTCGACGACCTCGGCCGGCACCTCAACCTGCCCCCGCACGTCTTCCGGCACAGCCGGGCCACGCTCACCGAACGCGGCAACATCGCCAGCGCCGTCGTCTTCGACGCCCTCGCCCGCCTCTTCGAAGAGGGCGGCCCGCAGCCCGGAGAGCGCGGCCTGCTCGCCGGATTCGGCCCGGGCATCACAGCGGAGATCTCCCTCGGCCATTGGTCGGCACCCCCAGCGTCCGACGCCGCCACTGCCGCGGCCGACACCGTCGGCGCCCCGCGGTTCCGGCTCCCCGGCCCCCGAGAGGGGAGCCTGCTCTACCACGTGGCCCCCCGGGGGGAGTGGCTGGCGCGACCCGACCAGCCATACATGCCTGCCTTCCTGGCCAAGGACAATACGGCGCACTGCCTGCCGACCGAGGAGACCGTGCTGGCCGCAGTCAACCGCTTCCACCGGGACAAGCCCGGACCGTTGCTGGCCCTGGTCATCGACCAGGCCCAGCTCGACGCCCCGGTGGAGTGGACGGCCCCCGCCCCCGGAACTCCACTGGACGGGACCGGCCTGCTGCTCCCCCGGATCCGCGGCCCCATCCCCCGCGCGGCTGTGGTCGAGGTGCGCGAGATCGTACGGGACGGCCAAGGCCGCGCCCTGGCTCTCCACCGTCAGGACTGAACCCCCTTGGAATTCACCGTCACCTGATCGGCCGCTCGTCCACCTGGCCGGGCACGGTCAGGCTGGGGGAACCCTGGGGTTCATCACTGGGGCCGCGTGCCACAACGTGCCAGTAGGAGCGGTAAACAGCGGTCCACAGAGGACCCGACGAGAGACCTTCAAGGGCGTCGTCGGCTCCTGTCTTCGCAGGTCAGAGGCCATACGGAGATCCAAGTCACGTGTGATTCCCAAGCTTATAGCGCGGGTTCGATTCCCGTCATCCGCTCCATAGCGAAGCCCCAGGTCAGAGACCTGGGGCTTGTTTGTTGTCCAGACCTCTCGGGGCCCGTCGTGCCCTCCGTGTGCCCTATCTCGCGGGAATGCCCTGCTCGGAGGGCACACGGCGCACCACTTTGCACCACCTCGGCCGATACACCCGCCCCGCCTTCCATGCGCAGGTCCCCGGAGCCGACAACGGCAGCGCCGACGGCACCCTGGGCGCCTGGTGTCAGCGGGACCGCGTCCTCGACGGCGACCCCTTCTTCATCCGCATCGTTCCCTGACCGCCCCGGACCGCGTACCTCGAACAGGATCCTGCGGTCCTAGTTCTGGTCTCCTCACCGGTCACGATGTCGAAGGGCCCCACCATTCGCGGTGGGGCCCTTCGACGTTTCCCGTCCCAGTTGCTGCGTACTACGGGTTGCAGCTGGTCCCCGAGGAGGGGTTGGTGCATGTGTCGGTTCCCGAACCGCCGTCGTTCGTGTTCGTTCCGGGGCCGCCGTCGAGGTTGTCGCGACCGGCGCCGCCGAACAGGGAATCGTTGTCGGCGCCGCCGGTCAGCGTGTCGTTGCCGCTGTCACCCGACAGGTTGTCGCTACCGGCACCGCCGTCGACCTGGTCGTTTCCGCTGCCTGCAGTCACTGTGTCGTCGCCGGAACCGCCGCACACGAGGTCGTTGCCGCTGCGGCCGTCCACGATGTCATTGCCGGCACCGGCGATGATGACATCGCGCCGTGAGGTGCCCTGGATCGTGTCGTTCCCGGACGTCCCCACGATCGTGGCGGGCTGACCGAGGCACGTCTGGGTGACGGTGGTGTCCTCCGTGTCGGTGTTGTTCACCATGTTCGAGTCCGGCACGGACCCGGTCACCGACGCGGTGTCGGTGAAGGTGCCCACGGCGGTGGGGGTCGCGGTGATGTGCAGTGTCGTGTCGGCTCCGGACGCGAGCGTGCCGATCTCGCAGGTGACCACTCCGGGACTGGTCTCGCCGCAGGCGTTGGAGTCCGCCGAGGTGAAGTCGAGCTGCGCGGGAAGCGTGTCGGTGAGAACGACGTCCTCGGCCTGGTCCGGGCCGTTGTTGGTGACGGTGAGGGCGTACGTCACGGTGTCGTTGACCGTGGCCGGGTCGCTTCCGGCGTCGGACTTCGTGACCGCCAGGTCGGCGTCCGGCGGGACGACGCCGGTCTCGATCTTCCCGATCTGGTTGACCTGGTTCTCCGCAAACCACATGTTGGCGTCGGGCCCGGCGGCGATACCGCGCGGCGAGCTGTTGGCGGTGGGGGTGGCGTACTCCGTGATGGCCCCGGCCGTGGTGATCCGACCGACCCGGTCGCCGTCGGTCTCGGTGAACCACAGATTCCCGTCGGGCCCGGCGGCAATCCCCTGCGGGAACGAGTTCGCCTGGGGCAGGGGGTACTCCGTGATGTCTCCGACCGCGGCCTGGGCAGGGGCCACGGCCATGGCCAGGCCGATCAGAGCGCCGACGAGCACGGAACTCAGTCGGCGCGCCAGGCAGGGGCGTCGGCGTGGAAGCGTCCCTGACAGGGGATCACCCAGGGTAGTCACGGACATGGCAGCGGCACCTTTCGGCCAGGAGAGGACGGGGCCACAGACGGGGTAGAGGATCCGAGCACAGCCCGGGGGCGCCGCCGAGCGACCCGCGGTCGTGGCAGCGGGGGCGGCATGCTGCGCTTGTGCGGCCACCGCAGTCGCATCAAATCCCTGACGCACCATCAGCCCTCGCCACGGGAATCCGGCGCACGCCCCGGCCACCTTCCGTCGTCCGGAGCAACTCGCCGAAGAGCGTTGGTCCACCGCCGCTCCTTCGGCATGCCGACCGCGTCACGCGCCTTGCGCCACTTCCGACCGAAGGTGGTGCCGCGCAGGGCCGCGCCCCGCTCCCCCACGAAGACGAGGCCATCGGGCCCCGTCCTGCGCGATCCACTCCAAGTGTCGGCGGACGTCGAGGAGGATGAAGCCAGGCAGCATGATCTCCCGTTTACCCGCACGGGACTTGGGGTCTCCGATCACTCGGCGGGCGGTGATCAGTCCCGGAGCGGCCCGCCGCACCCGCACGGAACCGGTATCGAGGTCGATGTCGGCTAGGCGTATCTCGGCCGGCTCCTCCGGGCGCATGGAGGCGAAGGCTCCGAGCAGGACCATCAGGCGCCGGCGGATCCCGATGGCCTCGGCGAGGGCGAAGACCTGCTCGACGGTGGCCACGGGCCCGGCGCCTATGGCGCTGGTTCGATTCCCGTCACCCGCTCAGACACGAATCCCCCGGTCGGTAACCGGGGGATTCGTCGTCGTCCCAACCTGACCCGCCCTGCGGGGGCGGTGCGTCAGTTCGCTGCGATGTCGTCGCCCGTCGGCCCGGCGCCCTCAGCCACGCCTACCTTCTCGCGCATCTTGCGCACCAGCTCAGCCTTCCGGTCGGCGGCACCCTGGCGGTCGAGGTTGCGGTGCGGACCGTTGTTCTGCCGCTCGGCGCGGGACAGCTTCTTGCGCTGCCCGCCGCCCTGACCCACGGGGTTGTTGATGTTCTTGCTGTCGGTCACGGGTTCTCCCGGTCATGAGGTGAAAGATCTACGGATTCATCGGTGGGGACGGGCGCGGCGACGTCGAAGGACGTCAGCAGGGGCCCGTCACGTCCTCACTCGCAAATCGGCGCCCTGGAAGAACATGACAAAGACGTTACCCGGTTCCGTCGACCCCGCACACCAGTGCCTTTCCCCGCCCGGGCGTCGGCCGGCCCTTCGGCGGCGCCCGGGGCAGCATCCGGGTGGTACCCGTTCTGGGGACCCCTCCCTGGGGCTTTGTATCGGAGGCGTGTCGGACAGCGCTCGGGCCGGCATCGAATCGGTGTGCCGGGCGATGCCCAGTCAGCCGGTACGGCGCCGTTTCCAGGGCCGGCCGACAGGGGTTCGACCTGGGGTTTCTCGCGGGCAGGAGGAGGACGGTGCGGTGTCGCGCGTGCCTCCGGACGATGCGCCGGACTGTCCGCTGTCTGCCGTATCGTCGTGGATCTGAGCGGGGCCGTCCGCCCGTCCACCGCCCGAACAGGAGCCCCCTTGTCCTCGCCCGCCTCCTCCGCGCCGACTGCCCGCGTGCTGCTGGTCGAGGACGACGACCTGATGCGCCGGTCGTTCTCCGTCGCCCTGGAGCGCTACGGCTACGCGGTGCGGGCGGCGGCCGACGGGCTCACCGGGCTCGAGATCTTCCGGGAGGGAGACTTCGACCTGCTGATCCTCGACGTGATGCTGCCCGGCCTCGACGGGATCGGGCTGTGCCGCAGGGTTCGGGAGACCAGCCTGGTACCGGTCCTGATGATGTCCGCCCGCGGCGACGGACTCGACGTGGTCGCCGGGCTGGAGGCCGGGGCTGACGACTACGTCGTCAAACCGGTGGAGACGTACGTCCTGGTGGCCCGCATGCGTTCGCTGCTGCGGCGCGCCACTTACGCGCCTGTGCCCCCGAACGGACCGGCATCGGCTGGGAGCCGGCCGGCCGAGGACGACGTGCTGGAGTTCGGGGACCTGAGGATCGACACCGCCGGGATGGAGGTGTTCCTCGCCGGCCGGCCGGTGGCTCTGACCCCTACGGAGCTCAAGCTCCTGCTGGAGTTCGCCGCCCACCCCGGGGTCGTGCTGGAGCGGCACACTCTCCTCCGGGACGTGTGGGACTACGGCTGGGACGGGGACAGCCGCGTCGTGGACCTGTGTGTGCAGCGGCTGCGCCGCAAGGTGGGCCGGGACCGGATCGAGACGGTCCGGGGCTTCGGATACAAGTTCCGGCGGTGACCGTGCGTCCCCTCCGCAGGCCGTGGGCGGGCCACACCTCGTTGCGCCGGAAGATCGCCGCGCTCGCCGCGGCGACGGCCCTGCTCGTCGTGGCGGCGGTCGGCGTCCTGGTGCACCTGTGGACCGCCCACGACATCCGCAGCCGGGGCGAGGCACGGGCGTTGAACACCGTGTACGCGGCCATGGACGTGTACCGGCGCACCGGCGTCCTCACGGACGGTGCCGAACTCGACCCCGCCGACCTGCCCGCCGCGCTGCGGGCTCCGGCCGACGGCGAACGGCACCGGGTCTACGACGGGCACGTCGAAGGGAACGTCGGGCCGAGCGTCTGGGCCGCCCAGCGGACCGGCGGTCCGGGCAGCCCCGTCCTCGCCGTCCAGATCAACCTGAGCTCGGACCGCGCCAACCTGTCGCGCCTCGACGCGGCCATGGCCGTCGCCTCGCTCGTCGCGCTCGCGGCCGCCGTTCCCCTGGCCGTCTATGGTGCCGGGCTCCTGTCCCGGAGACTGGGCCGGGTCGCCGAGACGGCGGCACGCATCTCCGCCGGAGACCTGGACGCCCGCTCGGGGCCCACGAAGGGCCGTGACGAGGTCGCGGACATCGCCGCGACCGTCGACCGGATGGCCGACAGCCTCGCGCTGCGGCTGCGCACCGAGCGCCGGTTCACCGCGGACGTGGCCCACGAGCTGCGCACCCCGGTCGGAGGACTCCTTGCCGCCGTCGACCTCCTGCCGCCCGGTGAGACCGAAGATCTGCTGCGGGCCCGGGTGCGCGACCTGCGCGGCCTGGTCGAAGACCTCCTGGAGATCTCCCGCCTGGACGCCGGGGCGGAGGAACCGGTCCGGGTCCGGGTACCGCTCGGCGCCGTGGTCGCCGAGGCCGTCTCCCGTACCGGTCTCGTCACCGAGGTCACCGAGGCCGCCGAGGTCACCGAGGCTGCCGAGGCTGCCGACGACGGCGTCGCGCGGACGCTGGAGACCGACCCGCGACGCCTGGAACGGATCGTCGGCAACCTCGTCGTCAACGCGCACCGCCACGGCGCCGGCCCCGTGCGCGTCACCGTCGACGGACTGACGGTCGTCGTCCGTGACCACGGCCCCGGCTTCCCGCCCGATCTGCTGCTCCACGGCCCGCGCCGCTTCCACACAGGCGCCCGGGAACGCGGCTCCGGCCACGGCCTGGGGCTCACCATCGCCTTCGGCCAGGCCCGGGTCCTCGGCGCCGAGCTGCTACTGGCCAACGCCCCGGACGGAGGGGCCGTCGCCACCCTGCGGCTGCCCCCGTGACGGACGGCCGTACGGTCGGTACGCGGTGGAGCAGGCACTGATACACGGCGGCCCAGGGCCCGATACGTTGCTCCGGCACCCTTCGAAGGACACCACGTCACGTACCGATCCGGGCACGGGACCGCATTCGAGGAGGTCACTCATGAACTCGTCCGACCGCACTGCCGCCGCCCAGCCGCAGTGGGGCAGCCGGCCGCAGACCGCTCTGCGCCGGGGCGCCCTGGGCATCGGCGCCCTCACCGCTGTCCTGTCCCTGCTGCTCGTCCTCGGCGCCTTCACCGCGAACACCACGGCGGGCGAGACGGGACAGCCCGCCGGAGTGCTCGGCGTGATCGGACTGTTCCTCGGCGGAACGCTCCTGGCCGTCGGCGGGCTCGCCCGCTTCGTCGCCGCCCAGGCCGGACGCCGGTAACGGCAGCGCCCCCCAGGGCCTCGCCGCCGTGTCCGCGCTCTCGATGCGCGGACACCGCGGGGAGGCCCTTTCGCGTGCCCGGCCCGCTACACCTTTGCCGCACGCCCGAGCGGTCGCCGATACAGAGCGGCCCAGGCCCCGATACGTTCCCCGGACACCCTTCTCGTGCGTCTTTCCGTACGAGAAGAGGAGCCCCATGACCGCCGACCTCCTGTCGCGGCACCCGATGACCGGCATCGCGGCCGCCACCACCGACCTGTCGAAGATCTACGGCGGCGGCGACACCCGGGTCGTCGCCCTGGACCGGGTCAGCATCGCCTTCCGCGAGGCCGAGTTCACCGCCATCATGGGCCCGTCGGGGTGCGGCAAGTCCACGCTGATGCATTGCGCCGCCGGACTCGACTCGCCCACCTCCGGGTCCGTACGCGTCGGCACCACCGAACTCGGCGGCCTCAGGGACCGGCAGCTCACGCAGCTGCGCCGGGACCGGATCGGGTTCGTCTTCCAGGCGTTCAACCTGCTGCCGACGCTGACCGCGCTCGAGAACATCACGCTGCCGATGGACATCGCCGGACGCCGCCCCGACCGCGAGTGGCTGGACCGGGTGGTGTCGATGGTCGGCCTCTCCGATCGTCTGGGCCACCGGCCCGCACAGCTGTCCGGCGGCCAGCAGCAGCGCGTCGCCGTCGCCCGCGCCCTGGCCTCGCGCCCGGCGATCGTCTTCGGCGACGAGCCCACCGGCAACCTCGACTCGCGCGCCGGGGCCGAGGTCCTCGGCTTCCTGCGCGACTCGGTGCGCGAGCTGGGTCAGACCGTGGTCATGGTCACCCACGACCCCGTGGCCGCCGGCTACGCCGACCGCGTCGTGTTCCTCTCCGACGGCCGCCTCGTCGAGGAGATGGCCCGGCCCACCCCGGACCGCGTCCTCGACCTGATGAAGAGCCTGGGCTCCCGCTCCCACGACGGCTGAGCCGCGCCCCGCCGCCCGCCGCGTACCCGCGCCGCCCGCCCCGTACCGCCCCGTCCCCGGAAGTCCCCGACCTCCTCGGAATCCCTCGGAAAGCCCCGGAAGCCCATGCTGAGAACAACCCTGCGCAACCTCCTGGCCCACAAGGCCCGGCTGGCCATGACCGTCCTCGCCGTATGCCTGGGTGTCGCCTTCGTCAGCGGCACCCTCGTCTTCGCGGACTCCACCGCCGCCGCCCATCGCGCCGCCGCGTCGAAGAACTTCGCCGGGATCGACGTCACCGTGACCGAGAAGGCTCCCGAGCCCGGTGCCGAGGCGGGGCCGCCGGCCAGTGTGCTCGACGACGCACTCGCCGCGGAACTGGCCCGGGTGCCCGGTGTCGCCGCCGTACGCCCGTCGGTCGACGGCGCGGCCACCCTGAACGCGGCGGACGGCACCCCGTTGCGGGCCGACCGGGCCTGGTCGAACCTGGCCGCCGCGTACGTACCGGGCAAGGACGGCAAGGACAGCCGTCATCCGCTGGTCGAAGGCCGCGGCCCCGCGAACAGCGGCGAGATCGCCGTCGACAGCGGAACTGCCACCGCGGGCCGCTTCCACGTCGGCGACACGATCACCCTGGCCACGGACGGCCCGGTCATGACCAAGCGGCTGGTCGGCATCGTCACCACCGACGACACCCGCGTGACCGCCGGCGGGACCCTCGCCCTGTTCGACACGGCGACCGCGCAGAAGCTGTTCTCGACTCCCGGCCACTACACCGGCATCGACCTGGCCGCCGCGCCCGGCACCACCGCGAACGAACTCGCCGACCGGGTCAGGGCCGTGCTCCCCGCCGACCGTGCCGAAGCCACCACCGGCGCCGCCCAGGCGGCCCAACAGGCCATCCTCGTCGACACCCTGACCCGCGGTTACGAGAAGGTGCCGATGGTCTTCGCCGGGGTCTCGCTCTTCATCGGCTCGTTCCTCATCGTCAACACCTTCACCATGGTCGTGGCGCGGCGGACCCGGGAGACCGCACTGCTCCGGGCGATCGGCGCCTCGCGCCGCCAGGTGTCGCGCTCCGTCCTCCTGGAGGCCCTCGTCGTCGGCCTGGCCGCCTCGGTGACCGGCTTCCTGCTCGGGCTCGGCATCGCCGCAGTGCTGCCCGACGTCCTCGGCGCCGACGGCACCCTACCCGGCGGCCCCCTGGTGATCGGCCCGCGCTCGGTCGTGGCGGCGCTCGGTGTGGGCGTCGGCGTCACCGTACTCGCCGCGTGGCTGCCCTCCCGCCGGGCCGCGAGAACCGCACCCGTCGAGGCGATGCGGACGGCCGAACAGCCGCCCACGGCGCAGCGGTTCCGGCTGCGTGGCGCGGTGGGCCTCGGCCTCCTCGTACTCGGCGCCGGCCGGCTGGTGACGCTCAGCGGCGCCAAGGACGCCTCGGAGGAGAACCTGCGCGACGCGATGGCCGGCTGCGGCCTGTTCGCCGCCGCCCTGATCATGCTCGCGCCGCTGCTCGCCTCCCCGGTGATCCGGCTGACCGGCCGGCTGACCGGGCGCTTCGGCCTCACCGGCCGCCTCGCCCGCGAGAACGCCCTGCGCGACCCGCGCCGCACCGCGGCCACCGCCGCCACCCTGCTGATCAGCACCGGTCTCGTCACCGGGCTCGCCGTCATCGGGCACTCCACCGGACAGGCCCTCGACCGCCAGGCCGCGGCCGGTCTCGGCGCCGACTACGTCGTCAGCACCCGTTCCACCATGACGGGCATCGACCCCGGTGCCGTACGACGGCTGGCCGACACCACCGGGGTGCGCACCGCGCACGCGATCACGGACTCGACCCTGTTCACCGGAAGCGGCGTGCGACAGATCTCCGGCGTCGACCCCGCCACCGTGCACGACACCATGAAGCTCGACTTCGTCTCCGGCTCCGCCGAGAACCTGGCCCCGGGCCGGATCGCCGTCTCCAGCACCCTCGCCCGCGAGCACGGGGTGACCACCGGCGGCCTGCTGAACGTCCGGCTGGGCCGCGAAGGGAAGTTCGCCGCGTACAAGGTCGTGGGTGTCTACAAGGACAGCCCCGTCGCCCACGACGCGCTCGGCAGCCGCGCCGAGGTCGCCAGGAACAGCTTCCTGCCCGGCTCCGTCCAGCGCGTCCTGCTGCGCACCGACGGCCCGGGGACGAAGGAGTTGGAGGCCCGGCTGCGCACCGCCGTGGGCAACAACCCGCTCCTCAAGGTGCAGGACCGGGACCAACTCGTCCGCGAGGCGGCGGGCACCATGGCCGACCTGCTGAACGTGATGTACGGGATGCTCGGCATCGGCGTCGTCATCAGCGCGCTCGGCATCGTGAACACGCTGGCCATGTCGGTCGCCGAACGCACCCGTGAGATCGGCGCGTTGCGGGCTCTCGGCATGGACCGCGCGGGCGTCCGCCGGATGATCCGTCTGGAGGCGCTGACCGTCGCGGGCTTCGGGACGTTCCTCGGCCTGGCGGGCGGACTGTTCGGCGCCTGGTCGGTCGGCTCCCTCGCCAACGGCGCCATCGACCAGTACGCCCTGGCCCTGCCCTGGGGGACGCTGCTCCTCGTGTGCCTGCTCTCCCTCGCGATCGGCGTCCTCGCGGCCGCCGTCCCGGCCCGCCGGGCGGCCGCCCTGAGCCCCTTGGAGGCGGTCGCGGACGTCTGACGCGCGGTGCGGGGCCGTGGGAAGCCACCGACGACGCCGGCGGGTTCCCGGACCTCTCCGGCGCCGGAGAGGTCCGGGAACCGGACGACGAGGAGGCCGTGGTCGGCAACGCACGCCTCCTTACACCTGGCACATCGCCGGCCCAGACGTCCCGGGGCGGGGGCCGAGGCGCTCGGCGGCCTCGTCGACCGTACGGAGGCGGCCTTCGATGGCACCCGTGTGGCGTCACCTGTCTCCAAGGCGCATTCTGGTGGCGAGATCACCGGTGACGGGCCCGGCTTCTGCCCGGCTTCCCGGCCCGCCGGGCCGCTGCGCGAGGCGCCGCGCAGCCCGTCCGCCGCCCTGCGGAAGGGAGCGGGATGACAGTCGGATCGCCCGGGGATCCGGATCGCTCGGAGAGCTTCGGGGAGAGGCTGCTGGGCGGGCTCCTGGACCGGGCCCACGAGCTGCCGCCCCATCTGGTGGGGCCGGTACTCGCCGACACGGTGGCGCGGCTGGGGGGACGGGATACACAGATCCTGCTCCAGGACTACGGGCAACAGAGGCTGGTCCCCCTGCCGGGCGAAGGACTGGCGGGCGGCGAGCCGCAGTCCATCGACAGCTCGGACGCCGGCCGGTGTTTCCTCACCTCGCGCCCGGTCGAACTCGCGCTGCCCGACGGCGTACGGGTCCTGCTGCCGTTGCTGGACGGGGGCGACCAGGCGGGCGTCCTGGGCGTCACCCTGGACGCCGTCGATGACGACGACCGCCGCCTGCTGCGCAGGATCGCCAGTCTGATCGCCGACCTGCTGCAGACCAAGAACGGCCACACCGACCTCTTCTTCCGGACCCGTCGCGGTGAACCGATGAGCGTGGCCGCGGAGATCCAGTGGTCCTTGTTGCCCCCGCTGTCGATGGTGATGCCGCGCGTCGCGGTCGCCGGAGTCCTGGAGCCCGCCTACGCCGTGGCGGGGGACAGCTTCGACTACGCCCTGAACGGCGACGTCCTGCACCTCGCCATGATCGACGCCATGGGGCACGGCCTGGACGCGGCCACGATGGCCACGGTGGCCATCGGCGCGTACCGCCACGCCCGCCGGATCAGCATCGAACTGTCCGAGATCTACCTCTTCATGGACCGGGCCATCGCCGAGCAGTTCGACCCGGACCACTTCGTGACCGCCCAGATGATGCGCCTGGACACGGACACGGGGCGCCTCCAGTGGGTCAACGCGGGGCATCCCGCGCCGATGCTGATACGCGCGCACCGCGTCGTAGGCCGTCTGGACAGCCCCACGACCCTCCCCGTCGGCTTCGGAGGGGCCCAGCCGCAGGTCAGCGCAGTGGTGCTGGAGCCGGGCGACCGCGTCCTCTGCTTCACCGACGGTCTGATCGAAGAACACGAAAGCGGGCAGGAGCAGTTCGGCGAGGAGCAGCTGATCGGCTGGGTGAACCAGCTGGAGCAGGCTGACCACGGGATCCGCACGGTGGCCAGGAACCTGTCCCACACCCTCAAGCGGGCACGCGGCGAAACCACTTCGGACGACGCGACGCTCGTCCTGTTCGAGTGGCGCGGATGACGGAAGGCCGTGCCACGGCGTGCCGGTGGGAACGGTGAACCAGGAGGCGAGGGTGAGCCGGTCCCCCAGGTCGGACGGGGGCTTCGTCGCTGTCCGGGCCGGCGCCCCGTGTGTCGGGTCACCGGAGCGGGCGATGGCGGGCGGAGCGGCGCGTGCGCAGGCCGATGTAGACGAGATCCGCCACGAACAGCACGATGCCGATGAACAGGAGGAAGAGCAGGCCGTCGACGACGGCGCCGATGAGGCCCAGCACGATCGCCACGATGATCAGGGCCAGGAAGAGCGACATGAGGGCCACCTCTTCGGTCGGTCGGGGGGCTCAGCGACGGGCCAACTGCCGTTCACCGTTCGCCCCGGGCTCGTAGGGGAGGTCGTAGTGCCGGAAGACCGCTTCCTCGTCCCCGGCGGGAAGGACGTCGTCGGTGCCGATCGAAGGGCACTGCTTCACCAGTGCCTTGTCGTGAACGACCTTCACATAGCCCGGCCCCACCACTGCCCCTTCCAGGGGGACGAACACCAGCCGGTGCCGGGTGGGCAGGCCGACCCGGATCGTGGCCATGGCCGGCTCGTCGGTGCCGGTGTCGACGTAGATCGCCTCCAGCTCTCCGATCCTGTGGCCCCGCGTGTCCACCACGTCGTGGGTTCGCCACTCACGGATGTCCGCCATCCGGATCATGCCGACTCCTCGCGGTCGGTCGCTGGTTCGGGAAGCGTGGCGACGAGGATCTCGGCGGCCTGGGTGACGTTGTCGGCTCGGACCGCACGGGCCATGGCGTCACGTGCCGCATCGGGCGTCGTGTCCGGCGGCACCACCAGGAGCGCGAAGTGGTCGTTGTCGCCACGGGTGATGAGGACGGTGTCGTCGCCGACGGGGAAGGAGCCGAGGTGGACGACCCGGCCGTCGACGACCACGCGAGTCGGGACCTCCTCCCAGGCGTCCGTGTCCAGGCCGACCCGCGTGATGGGGCCGAGGTGCGCGGTGAGCGCCTGGATCAGGGCGGGCAGCTCGGTCGGGACGTCCCGGGAGCGGGGCCACCAAGCGCCGTCGAGGACGCCTTCGCGGGAGTGGGTCGTCTGCAGCCGGAGCAGGGCGGTGCCGGGCTTCACCGCTCGGTGGATCTCGTCCGGGAGGAGCCTGGGAGGGGTGGGAGTGTCGGATTCGGCCATGGTGGTCCGCCTGCCTGCGCGGGGCCGCCGGCACCTCACGGCCGGCGAGATACCGCCGTGGTCTCACGTTACTCCGCGCGCCTGTGGTCGTGCCCGTGGCCATCGGCCGGGCGGTGCTCCCGGCGGGAAATCACCTGGTCGGAACGGCTCGTCCGACCGCTGGGCGGAGTACGCTGAAGGTACCGGGAGTAACTCGAGCACCCGCTCCCACGCGGACGTCGTTTCCGGCGATCAAGACACTGGGCCGCCCCGCAGGGCGGCCCGGAGACGGGTCCGCGATCATGACCAGCACCCTGGCACCCACGCTTTCGGCGCGCCTGTCGCTGACACCGAAGACACTCCTCGCCGGCCTCCTGGACGGCGCCTGGTGGCCTCGCTCGCGTGACCTCGCCGCCGAGCTTCCGCCTCTGGTCGACGCGCTGGAAGGGCGCTACGGACGCATCACGCGCGTCACGGTGAACCCCACCCGCTGGCCCGTCGTCCCGCACAAGGTCGCCGTCACCGGGCACACCGTGCACGTCGGCTGGTTCACCGAACAGGATCCCGACAAGATGATCCTGCTCTCCTACAGCGTCGGCCGCTGCGATTTGCTGGTGATTCCGCCCGAGACCGAACGCGCCACAGCCGCCCGGCTCATGACCGCCGCCGCCATCCCCGGCAGCGTCCTGGCCGCCGGTGTCCTGATGTCCGACGAGGCCACGACCGGCCGCCGTATGCGGGACGCCCGAAGCACCGAGGACGCCTGGGAGACCGACGGCGGGGCCGCCCTGCCGCCGCTCCGGCACCCGGTCGTCGGCGCGCGGATGATCCCGCTGCCGGGGAACCCGCGGAGGTGACGTCATGGAGACCCTGATCGCACTCGCGACGCTCACCCTGCTGATCGCGCTCGGCACGCGCCTGATCCACCGGCTCAACGCCCAGCACGACGCACGCATCGCGGCCCACCACTACGCCGAACCCTTCCCGGCCATTCGCCGGCCGCCCGGCCACAGCCACCCCGCGCCGACAGGGCAAGCCTCCCGCCGCAGGATCACGGGCACCTGGCCCTGACCACCCCGGACCACCTCAGACCACTCCTCCGGCCGAAGGCGGCGGGTGGGGCACCCGACACCCGGGACAACCCACCCGCCGGCCTCTCGTTCGCCCGTGAAGGGACCACATCTTGCACCCCACCGACACCGCGACCCTGCCCTCGGTCGGACACGCCGAGATCCGCATCGTCGCCGCCACCCCCGAAGCCGCCCGCGCGGTCGCCCAAGTGATCCGCCGCTCCTTCGCCGGGGCGGAACAGCGCAGCTACCCCGTACCCGATGGCGGCACCCGGCTCCACCTCACCGTCGACACCGAAACCGCCGCGGAACCCGCCCTCTCCTGGCTCACCACCAGCAGACCGTCCTCTGGCACCGGCACCCACGTCGACGAGGTGTGAGGAGGATCGACCGTTCCTCACACGCATGAAAGGACTCGGTCATGGCGACACTCCGCGAGCGACAGGTCTACCGCGAACGCGTCCTGACCGCCCTCTACGAAGCCACCGAAGGCAACCGTCTCCTCGGAGTCCCGGGGCGGAAGCTGCGCAACGACCTGCGCATCCCGGAGGAGGACCTGGCAGCAGCCTGTACCTACCTCGCCGGCGAGGGCCTGATCACCGTCGACTGGGAACCGGGCAACACCCCCGCGATGGTCTCCCTGACCCACCAGGGAATCCGCCGCATGGAGGCCGAAGAGGAGGAAAGCGGCTGAGCGCCCTCCTGACCCCGACCGCTGTCGACGGCCTGGGCGCGAACCTGGCGCAGCGGGACCTGGGCGCCCAGCTTCCGAATCGCCACATTCGGAGTGCACGAATACCTGTGTTCGCGGCCTGAGGTTTTAACGGCCATCGCAGGCAGAGTTTTTATCGGCGCCACACAGGGAGAAATATTCGCGACACACAGGCTGCGGTGACGTGCTACTGTCGAACTCAGTTGCAGTTTTGGTACCCAAAAACTTCAAGCACCTCCGGTCGGCCGCATGCCGCACGGAAGTGCTTTGTATTTCCGGTCATTTTCCGGGCAGGGCATCATCGCGGCGACACGGCGTCCGTACGGTACGGACACCGGCGTACTGCCCCAAGGAGATATGACATGGCTAATGGCACCGTGAAGTGGTTCAACGCGGAAAAGGGTTTCGGCTTCATCGAGCAGGACGGTGGCGGTCCTGACGTGTTCGCCCACTACTCGAACATCGCCGCCCAGGGCTTCCGCGAGCTCCAGGAGGGCCAGAAGGTCTCCTTCGACATCGCGCAGGGCCAGAAGGGCCCGACGGCCGAGAACATCGTTCCCGCCTGACGCTGACGCGTAATACGTAGCTGGGGCCCGCATCCCTCGGGGTGCGGGCCCCAGCTACATGCATTTCTCAGGTCCTCACACGCACCTGGGCCTCTCGCATTTATTTCACGCCCGCTTGTGCCGACATTTTCTCGTCCTGAGCCAAGCCGCCTGCTTTCGCATTCCCTTCGGCCCGTGCCCGTGATTCCCCACGCTGCTTCTCCGCGCGGGAATTCCTCGATACGCGCCGTATCAAAGGAAGGTTCTGAATGAACCCCACACGCACGAACAGCCGTTCCTCCCGCACCCGCCGCAACGGCGGCCACACGTACGACTCCTCCGCCGGAACAGGCCGGGGCGGTCGCGTCGGTTCGTCCGCGCCGAGCCGTTCGGGAGGTCCGAGCCGGTCGGGCGGTTCCGGCCGGCGGGCCGCCCCGGTGCAAGGGGAGTTCGCCCTGCCGAAGACGATCACTCCGGCGCTGCCCGCCGTCGAGGCGTTCGCCGATCTCGACATGCCGAGGCCCCTGCTGGCCGCGCTCACGGCTCAGGGCGTGTCCGTGCCGTTCCCGATCCAGGGGGCGACACTGCCGAACTCCCTGGCGGGCCGTGACGTCCTCGGCCGCGGCCGGACCGGCTCCGGCAAGACCCTCGCCTTCGGCCTGGCCCTGCTGGCCCGCACCGCCGGACAGCTCGCCGAGTCCCGTCAGCCGCTCGCGCTCGTCCTGGTCCCCACCCGGGAACTCGCGCAGCAGGTCACGGACGCCCTCACCCCCTACGCCCGCGCCGTGAAGCTGCGCCTGGCCACCGTCGTCGGCGGCATGCCGATCGGCCGGCAGGCGAACGCGCTGCGGAGCGGCGTCGAGGTCGTCGTGGCCACCCCCGGCCGCCTCAAGGACCTCATCGACCGCGGCGACTGCCGGCTGAACCAGGTCGCGATCACCGTCCTGGACGAGGCCGACCAGATGGCCGACATGGGCTTCATGCCGCAGGTCACCGCGCTCCTGAACCAGGTCCGCCCTGAGGGTCAGCGCATGCTGTTCTCCGCGACCCTGGACCGCAACGTCGACCTCCTGGTCCGCCGCTACCTCACCGACCCCGTCGTCCACTCCGTGGACCCCTCCCAGGGCGCGGTCACCACGATGGAGCACCACGTCCTGCACGTGCACGGCGCCGACAAGCAGCGGCTGACGACGGAGATCGCGGCGCGCGACGGCCGGGTGATCATGTTCCTGGACACCAAGCACGCCGTGGACCGACTCACCGAGGACCTCCTCGGCTGCGGTGTCCGGGCCGCCGCCCTGCACGGCGGGAAGACCCAGCCGCAGCGCACCCGCACCCTCGCCCGGTTCAAGACCGGGCACGTCACCGTCCTCGTCGCCACGAACGTCGCGGCGCGCGGCATCCACGTCGACAACCTCGACCTCGTCGTCAACGTCGACCCGCCGACCGACCACAAGGACTACCTCCACCGCGGCGGCCGGACCGCGCGGGCCGGCGAGTCCGGCAGCGTCGTCACCCTGGTCACCGCCAACCAGCGCCGCGACATGAACCGCCTCATGGCCGCCGCCGGCATCGTGCCCGAGACCACCCAGGTCCGCTCCGGCGAGGAGGCACTCACCCGGATCACCGGCGCGCGGACCCCCTCCGGGATCCCCGTGACGATCACCGCGCCGCCCGCCGAACAGCGCAAGCGCGGCACCACCTCCCGCGGCCGGCGCGGCCCCGCCTCGGCCGCCCGGCGCGCCGGCGGACGGCGTTCCGTTGTCGGCGCGGCAGCCTGAGCGCCACGTGATCCGGAAGCTGACCCATCTCCGCAGGAGGCACGTTGTGACGCCGGTCCAGACGCAGCACAGCTCGACGCACGCCACCCTCGCACCCAGGACGGTGGTCGACGCCGTGGACCCGGCCGGACCACACGTCTGCGACGACATGACCGTCGAGGTGGCCCTTTCCGTCATGGTCGGGGCCCGCACCGGGCACTTGCTCATCTGCGACAACGACGGTCAGTGCACCGGTCTGGTCACGCGGGCCCAGCTCACCGCCGTCCGCGACAGCGCCGTCTACACGGACCGGCTCCAGCTGCGCGACCTCTCCGGCGACGGCGGGCCGCTCACCTCGGCCACCGCCTTGACGATCGGGCGGGCGGTACGTCCCCGGATCGTCACCCCGTCCGTCGTGGGCGAGCAGGACGACGCCCAGGGCGCCCCCGCGCCCGTCCTCGCGTGAACCGCCTCACCACGGCGGAACCATCCCCTTCCCCTCCCTGTGAGGCATCATGCGCTGTGTCATCGCCCGCTTCCCTTTCGACCTCACCAAGAGCGGCGTCCTGGACGCCATGAAGGGCGTCAAGCCCGAAGAGGTCGTCGGCGAGTCCGTGATCATCGGCCGCCGTACCTACCCCGTCAAGCAGGTCGGCCAGGTCATCACCCGCCAGGACCGCCGCGACTTCACCGCCGGTGAAGTCCTCCGCGCCATGACCCGGCTCGGCTTCACCTGCCGCGGCCTCCCCCAGAACACCGCGCCCGCCCGCGCCCTCAACCCCCTCCAGCACGCCTCCGCCATGCTCGGCGCCCCGGCGGCGGCCTGACCGTGACCCACGGGCGACCGTGAGCTGACCCCCGAACAGCCAAGAGGGCCCGACCGGCACCCGCCGGTCGGGCCCTCTCGCGTATCGGTGTATCGGCTTCTCCAAGGGCGGGAAGTCAGTGATCGGAGTAGCTGAAGTCGCCCATGGTCCAGGCGCTGACATTCGCGATCGAGATACGGTACATCCCGCCCGTCTCCGGGATCCCCACCGTGCCCTGAAGAATCCGCGCCATGTGGAAGTGCAGATACGCGGGCGGTCCGTCCCTCCGTGTCGTAGCGGTGAAGGCGGCGGAGAACTCTCCCAGGTGGGCGGAGTCCGCCAGGACCTCCGAGACCCGCTGCCTCCATACCGCTTCGGGCGCCAGTCGGCCGGTGATGACAGCTCCACCGGTGACCACCGTCAGGGACATCTGATTGCTCTGCCCGGACTCCACCAGCGTGGCAATGTCAACGAGCAGCTCGTCAAGCTTCGACATGAGAGCCGATCCTATTCACGGGTCGTCCCCTCCCCTCAACCGGTCGTGCCACTGGGCGAGAAGCGCCGTCACCGTCTTCCCACCAGAGGCACGCCGCGTGGCCGAGGTCGCTATGACGACCGGTTGACCATGTGCCGGCCGAAGCTCCGGTGGCGCGGTTGAGGTCGGGGTGCACATGCGGGGGACGGGTCAGAAGGAGGTGGTTCTGTGCCGGGGTTGGTGGAGTTCGGCTTTGCCGAAGAGGAGGGCGTAGCCGGAGGGGAGTCGGTTGATGATGCGGTCGAGGAGTTCGGGTCCGGCAAGTTGGGATACGGCGGCGAGGACGGCGCCGATGTTCCAGCGGGCGCCGGCGGGTGTGCTGCCCGTGCGCTGGGCGAGGTCCTTGACGAACTCCCACCCGGTGAGGGGTGTGACGGCGGGGACCTGGGCGGTGAGGACGAGGGCTGCCTCGACGGGGAGGCGTGCGGCGAGGTCGACGCGTTCGTCGCCGACGAGCTGTCGCCCCAGAGCGGCGAGCACTGACCGCACGGCTTCGTCGGCGCGTTCGAGGGTGGGGTAGGCGCCCTCGTAGCGCACACGCTCGAGCATCTGGGAGTAGGGCGCCGCGCTGGTGATGCTGCCGTGAGCGGCTGTTGTCGTGGTCTCGGTCTGAAGAGTCATGCCGGTGGAGATCGCCGTTCTCTTCGGGCCCGGCCCCTGGGACCGGGGGAGCGAACACGTTTCAGGGGTTGCCGGCTCACCGGGGGTGGTGTGGCCGGCCGAAGAGGAGGTCGTAGCCGGGTGGGAGCTGCAGCAGGATGCGGGCGGTCAGTTCCTCGCCAGCCGCGTCGGCGGCGACGCTGAGGACGGCGCTGACGTCCCAGGCCGCGGTCCGTTCGGTGGCTCCTTCGATCCAGGCGGCCGTCGCGCGTACGAAGCGTTCCGGTGAGAGAGGCTCGGTGGCCTGGAGCGGGTTGAGGAGCACCAGGGCGAAGGTCTCCGGCAGGCGGGCGGCGAGCGCGGCCCGCACATCACCGACCAAATGGGCGCCGAGCAGCGCCAGCACGGTGCGGGCGGCGCGTTCGGCCTCCTGTGGCGAGCTGTAGTCGCCGCGCTCTTGGACCTTGTCGAGGAAGCTCTGCCATCGCAGTCTCATCACGACCCCCTTGCGCATACATGGATGCGGGGAGCGGAGGACGGAGGAGGGGGAAAGGCTTCCGCCCTCCGCTCCCGGCCTTTCCTGCGGTTCAGCCGCTGATCTGCCTGTGGTCTCCGCCCCGGCCGATGGCGATCTTGCGGGGCTTCGCACGCTCGGCGATCGGAATGCGCAGCGTGAGTACGCCCGCCTCGTAGTCGGCCGTGATCTTCTCGGTGTCGAGGGTGTCGGCCAGCATCAGCTGCCGGGAGAAGACGCCGAGGGGCCGCTCGGACAGCTCCATCTGCACGTCGTCGGCCTTCGCGACGGGGCGGCGCTCGGCCTTGACCGTCAGCATGTTCCGCTCGACGTCGATGTCGATCGCGTCCGGCGCGACGCCAGGCAGGTCGAGGGCGATGACGTAGACGTCACCCTCGCGGTAGGCGTCCATCGGTACCGCGGAAGGCCGTGACCAGGTGCCGGTCGTACCCAGCATTTGCTGGGTGAGGCGGTCGAGTTCGCGGAACGGGTCGGTGCGCATCAACATCGCGAAACACCTCCATCGGGATCAGGCAGTGACTGCCAATGCGCTGCATCTGCCTCCGTTGTAGCATGTCATCCGAACGACGACAAGCTGAATGTCAACGGATGGACGACATGATAAAGAGGGCGTGATCCTGTGACAGGAGCCGACCAACCGGTCACCTTTCCCGCGGCGCTCGCCGCCCTGGCCGCGATCGACGAAGCGGTACGGGCAGCCCGGTCCGCGACCCCCGACACGACACCTCACAGCTCCTCGGAGGAAGCACTCGCCGCCCTCCTCCTCCTGCGTGAGCTGCGCGAACAGCTCGCCGCATGGGAGCCCGGCTTCATCGAGGCCGCCCGCGACGCCGGCGCCAGCTGGGCCGATCTCGCCCACCCCCTCGGCGTCACCAGCCGACAGGCAGCCGAACGGCGCTACCTCCGCGTACGCCCCGGCAGCCCCGGCACCACCGGAGAGCAACGCGTCCAGACCATCCGCGACCGCCGCGCCGCCGACCGCACCATCACGGCCTGGGCCCGATCGAACGCCGCCGACCTACGCCAACTCGCCGGACAGATCACCGCCCTCGACACCTTGCCCACAGACACACAGGCCGACCTCTCCGCGGCCCTCGCGCACAGCGACCCCACCCTGCTCCTCGAACCACTCGCACGCACCCACGCCCACCTGACCCCTCTCCAACCCGAGCTGGCCAAGCGCGTCGACGACCTGACCCGCCGCACCGAAGACCTCCGCGACGAAAGCGACCAGCGTCGATCCCACACCCCACAGCCCTGACCCGGGAACCTCGCAGCGGTCCTCCTCGCCCGTCGCGAGCCCCGCCACCGCCCGATCCTTGGCGTCACTGTTCGGGGTCGATTACCTGCACACCGGACACCCGAAAATCTATGTCGGCCGGAGTAGACATTAGGTGGTGGCGTGGCTATGGTTTCTCTCGTAGCCCAGAGAGACAGCAGGGCCCGGCAGACATGAACTGCCGGGCAAGCGGTACCAGCAGTACAGGTGGTTGCAGTTCGCAGGACGGTGCGGCGGTGGAGTTCCGAAGCCAGGGATGTTGCAGGACGGCGACGGGACTGGCGGCCGGACCGGGTGGCCCGCAGTGATCAGGGGCCGCCGCAGCGGGACCGCGGTCATGTCAGATGCGGTACCCGTGAGTGCAGTGCGCAGTAACCCAGCAGTGAAGAGTGAGCAGTACCCCTGGTGAAGGCGTCGGCTGCGGGCGCGCGCACCGGGAAGTTCGGCAGTGGGGTTCCAAGCCAGAGAAGACGCAGGACGGGCAACGGGGCCGGCTGCCGAAGAGTGGCGCTGTCACAGGCCACTGAGCGGTTCGCATCACCAGCAGTACCCGCAGTACGCAGTACCCCGTAACAAGCAGTTGATCACCGAGGAAGAACGGAGGAACCCGCGCCATCAGGATCGCCCGGGCGGAAGTACTGAACCCGGGTACCGCAGGACATCGATAGTGAGGTGGTCTCCGGTCAAGCAACCGCGATCCCCGCGCCCCCGACAGCAGCCAAGTCGGGTCCGCGGACACAGAACGCCGGCGCAGTATCAGGGCCGGCAGATGGTGTAGTAGTTCCTTCGGGGCCCTGGTGCCAGTACGGCACCAGGGCCCCTCCATGCGTTTCCCAGAGAGGTGCAAATGACAGCAGATGACTCGTACGGCCGTCTCGACGACGACGACTACCCCGCCTACACCATGGGCAGGGCCGCCGAAATGCTCGGCACCACACAAGGATTCCTCCGCGCCATCGGCGAAGCCCGCCTCATCACGCCGCTGCGCTCGGAAGGCGGCCACCGCCGCTACTCCCGCTACCAGCTGCGGATCGCCGCCCGCGCCCGCGAACTGGTCGACCAGGGCACCCCCATCGAGGCCGCCTGCCGCATCATCGTCCTCGAGGACCAGCTCGAAGAGGCCCAGCGCATCAACGCCGAATACCGCCGCGACGCCACATCCGACGCGCCGCCGGACTCGGCTTGAGGTGAGTCAGCTCCTCGTCGGCATCAACCGACGGGTGCAACCCGAAGGCTTGGCGGCGGATTACTCACGAGCAGAAGCCCGCGCGAGGGCCGCCCCCATGTCAGCACTGCGCGTGGCCTGGTAGATGCCGTATGCCCGGCCTGCGCGGAGCACGTTGCGCATCGGTCAGCACTGTCCGCGCCGGGTCGAGAACTCATGTCCGGAGTCGCGCGTCAGGCCGTCGACGCCTGTCGAGACTGCTCCCACTCGGTCCGGGCAGGAGAGCGAAGGCGGCCACGTAGCCGCCGCCCCGCGGAGTGGCGTCGAGGACACTCATGAACGTCGCGTGCCACAGGCACCCGCGCTCCGCGAGCGCCCAAGGTGCCGCTTGACCTCGACAGAGAGGAAGGACGGCAGGTCGCCCGCGCACACACCAGCCGCTGGACTCGGAGTCGCCCTCGATGGGAGATCTTCGCTTACAAGCAGAGCTCTTAACGACAAGTAATCCTTGCGATTTATCGGCGTGGGGTCCACACTCCTCCCATGACCGACAAAGCCCGCACCCGAGCTCCGCAGGCCGCCCTGACCGACAGGCAGAAGCTCGAACTGGACCGGGCGAAGAAGGCCGCCGACGACGCCGTCGCGCACTTCCGTGAGACCGCGGGGCGTATCGCCGTAGACCTCGGCCGCGGCGGAGCTCCGGCCGTCGCCAGGCACATGGAGTGGACACCCCAGTACGCGTCCGCCCTCGCCGCCGCCTACAAGGCCAAGCAGGCTGCCCAGGGCAGCGGGAGCGAGGAGGTGGCGGCATGACAACCGCCCCCAGGCCATCAGGCATCCCGCCCATGCCCGAGCGGAACACGAAGGCGTTGCGCGCCGCGATCGCCGAGCACACACCGCAGCTCCTCGCCGACTTCGACACCCACTGGAAGTGGGCCATCGGCGACGCTCACGACATCGCCCCGGTACCGGCGTTCCTCGCCCAGTGGTGGGCCGAGTTCGCCATCGCCCGCGATCCCGCGCTCGACCGGCACATCCACGATCTGGAAAACCGGGCAGCCGACGCGACGACGAACGCCGAAGCCACGCAGTTGCTCACGCAGGCCGCGCACCTCCGGCGCGAGGCGGGGAAGGCGGAGCCCGGCCAGTGAGCGACTTCATGGGGCCGCCCTGGCAGATGGACTGGGTCGACACGGCCCGAACCACCCGCGACTCCCTGCCCAAGCCGGTCCGCGACCTGATCGACAGCATCCGAGCCGAACTGGTCACCGCCGAGGACCCCTGTTTCCGTGGCATCGACAACATCCCGGATCTCCCGCCCGGCTGCCGTATCGCGCCGCTTCGGTCGACGGTGCCGAACGGGCTGTACGTCTGCTACTTCGATCACGGCCGGGGCTGGATCCACTACACGTTCACCCGACGCACCGCCGACCCTCAGATCATCGTCGAGGAGGTGTTCTGGCAGTGACCTGCCGCTTTCCCGTACACCTGTCCGGTCGGTGGACCAGACAACAGCACCCTCGGGAATCCAGCCCGCGCGAAAGCCGTGCCACAACGTGCCAGTAGGTGCGGTAAACAGCAGTCAACAAGGGGGCCACGGAAGCAGCCACGACGCCGCCGCCAGGGCACGTTCCCGCAGGTCAGGCGTCATACACAGGCCCAAGTGCCGGGTGATTCCCAAGCTTATGGCGCGGGTTCGATTCCCGTCATCCGCTCTTGAACGAAGGCCCTGGTCAGAGACCAGGGCCTTCGTCGTTGTCTAGACCGATTCGGAAGCCACGCACCACCTGTGCACAACCTCGCGCCCGACGCTGAACGGCATCTCGCCCCGCGCTCTACCCGAGATGTCTGGCCAAGAGGTCGGCGAAGCGTGGCACACCAGCCTTCGCAAGTCGGGTGATGGCATCAGCAATCGTGACCGGCGGATTCCGCTTCTCTGCCGCCAGCCTGACCACGGTCTGCACGACCTCGCTCGGCAACTCTCCGTACAGACCGCACAGATACTCGTCCGGGTCGATCACCTGCACTCCGCGCTTCGCCAAGCCGTCGGCAGGGAAGTCGCCAAGGTTCCACGTGATGAGCGCGCCAGCCCCGGCGGCCACCGCTGCCGCCGCATGGTGCCGGTCGTCCGGGTCATCGCCCGGCATCTCGTCCACAAGGTGCGCGTAGGCTGCTGCCGGGATCTCGCAGTCGGAGAAGAACCGCCGGATGGCGCGAGTAACAGCGGCAGCCGAGTCCGCAGAACGTCTGCCTTCCCGGACGATGACCCGTTCCCACTCCGCCAGGAGTCGTTCGGGAAACACGATCTCGTGGATGGAGTCCTCCGTGAGGGCCGGCATCACGTCCATCACTGAGAACGGAAACAGGACGTTGGTGTCCACGAAGACCCGCGCCGCCACGTTCGCCCTTCCTCCCCTTCGACACTTACCGCGCCATCGCGATCAGTACGGCAACCCGGCATCGTCAAGCACATCAGCGATCTGGCGGCGCCCCTCCCGACGGCGCTCGCGCCGCTGCTGGAACGCCAGGACGTCCGCGAGACGCACCACGCGGTGACTACTGCCGGGCAGATTCATCGAGGGGATGTCACCGGCATCAAGCAGGCGCGCAACGAACGGTCGGGACAAGCCCAGAAGCTCAGCAGCCTCAGTGGGCGACAGCTGCACCTCGGACGCCAGCACCGTGACTGCATGCCCCCGGGCCAGTTCGCCGGCCGAGGCGAGAAGAACCCGGACCAGCTCCGCCGGCAGCGCCAGCTCGACACCATCTGGGGTGCGGACCCATACCTCCACCTGCTCCGGCGCCATCCGGGCGGTCGCGGCGAGCGCCCCTTGATGCGAGGGATTCGGTTCGACCTTTTCAGCACGGGCCAGAACGCTCGTTCGAGCCATGTCGGCCTCCCATCCGCTACCCCAGTGAAGCAACCATCTGCAATAACTGTAACCATGGCAGCTCGAGGCAGGCAACCACGAACGAGACGCGCCCCCGAAACGGGCGGCGAGGCCGCTTTGGCCCGCGCTGGACAGCGCCCGCATCGGCCAACGCGATCACGCTCCCGGCAAGCGCCTCACCTGACTCGCACGGGAAGCCGTGCCACAACGTGCCAGTAGGGGCGGTAAACAGCGGTCGACAAGGGGGCCGGCGAGGCGGCCAGATCAGAGCGGGAAGTGGTCGTTTTCGCAGGTCAGCGGGCATGCGCGCACCGCAGTGCCGGGTGATTCCCAAGCTTATGGCGCGGGTTCGATTCCCGTCATCCGCTCTTCGAACGAAGCCCCAGGTCAGCGACCTGGGGCTTCGTCGTTGTCTAGATCGTCGGCCCGACCGGAATCCGGTCAGAACTTCAGCACCTCGCGGTCCAGCGGATACCGCGCGCGGTGGGGGCCGTCGTACGGCGAGGGCGTGATCGGCAGGACGCCGGTCGGCTGGAGGCCCAGGTTGTCGTCCCAGATGCGGGGTTCGACCTGTCCGACGACGCGGAACTCCCGGAAGGTGAACGGCGGGCTGTCGGTCGGGAAGAACTCGGCTGTGGTCATCACCTGGAAGTGCAGGTGCGGCGTGGTCGAGTTGCCGCTGTTTCCGATCAGCCCGAGGATCCGGCCGGGTTCGACGTGGTCGCCTTCGCGGACCTTGAGGGAGCCGGGCTTCAGGTGGGCGTAGAGCAGGTAGCGGCCGGGCGCGACCTCGACGGTGACGTGGTTGCCGACGGTCTGCTCGATCGGCGGGACCGGCGGCGTGACCGGCGGCGTGTTGTCCGGGATCCCGTCCTGGACCTCCACCACCCTGCCGCCGGCCGCCGCCACGACCGGCTGCCGGTAGCTCAGGTAGCTGGTGAGCCGCGCGGGGTCGCCTTCCCAGGTCTGTCCCCGCTCGCCGACCTTGTACCAGTCGATCGCGAAGCGCTGCGGTACGTAGAAGCGGCCGTTGATCGGGCCGAGGCCGCGGCGGTGGTGGGTGTTGCCGCAGCACGACTCGCTGGAGTACCAGGTGCCGGGGCGGACCGGCGCGTCCAGGTCCAGCGGAGCGGTGCGATCGGTCGGGGTGATCTGGACCGTCTCCTCGAACGGGGAGGAGCCGGAGGCGGTGAGGACGGCGCCCGAGAGGTGGTGTTCGAGGACCTTGGGCACCCGCTGACCGCGGTCGAGGGCCAGGTCGAGCCAGACCACCCACTGCTGGGAGCCCGGGATGACGGTCGGCGTCGGCCCCGGGGGCGCCGGCGTGTACCCGTCCGCACCCGGCAGGGGATCACCCACCGGGTTGGCGGCATCGGCCAGCGCCTGCCCGCTCAGCGCGCCCACCACCCGGTGCGTGCGGGCGTCCCGGACCTCGACCCGGTCCAGCCGTACCCGTGCGCTGCTGGGCAGCGCGTTCGTAGTGAGCAGTTCGTACGAGAGGTGCGTCTTGCCGTCCGTCGCGCGGAACGGCGCCGGTTCGGTCATCACGGCCGCCGTCAACGGCGTGAACTGGGGGCGGGGCGCCGGCGGGGCCGCGCCAGTGCCGTATCCGGGTCCCGTTGAAGCCGTCAGCATGCCGACCGCGAGCACGGCGGCGGCGAGCCCGCGACGTAGCGGACTGCGGCCGGTGCGGTTGCGAAAGTGGCGCTCTGCCATGGTGCTCTTCCAGTCGTCAGGTCCGGGACCGTGAAGGCACCGGCACGCCCCGCGCCGAGGCGCAGGCCCATGTAATCCGGCCGAGCGGCGCTCCCGGCGGACGGCGCCGGAGTCGGGTGCCGAACTACACCCGTCCAGCCGCAACGGGCCGCCGGGTGGGAGCGGGTACGTGCCCCGTCCGTGCCCTCCAGGACGGTGAACAGCGGTCACCACGGGTATGAGCAGAGCCTCACGGCAGGACCCGCGAAGAGACTTGTCCGCAGGTCAGAGGCCATGTGGGCGGCCAAAGCGGCGGTGATTCCCAAGCCTGTAGCGCGGGTTCGATTCCCGTCATCCGCTCCATAGCAAAGCTCCAGGTCAGAGACCCGGGGCTTCTGTGTTGCCCGATCCAGATCCGGAGCCTCGCACCATTTGCGCACCACACGGGCCCACACATGAACCGTAGTTGGCGTCCAGCTGGCGCGGGCCGCGTAGGGTCCGGTCAGGGCGCCGCATTGCGCAGGTCCAGGCGGTTCCTGGGCAGCCCGAAGCCCGCCATCTCCTTCTCCTCGTAGGACAGGAACCCCAGGCTTCGGTAGAACGCGTGGTTACGCTTGCCCTCCGGTGACGACTCATGGTCTGTGGAGAGGAGGAAGAAGCGGCAGTGCGAGTACCGTCGCACGAGGTGCTCGACCAGGGACCGGCCCACGCCCTGCCGGTGGTGCGCAGGGTTGACCACGACATCCTGGACGCCAGTGCTCGCCGTGCGTCCGTGTGCCCCGTGCGGCGGGAGTGCGGGAGTGTGGGAGTGGCGGGTCCGGCTACCACCATGCCTGGTTGTTGGGCCCGGTCTGCCACAGGCGGTCATCACTCGGGTAGGAGTAGTCCAGGCGGACTGTGTCCCATTGGTCGTTGTTGGTGTTCTGAAGGGCCATGGCGACGTTCACGTTCTTCACCGGACGCCAGATCCACCAGCGCTCCGGGTTGCCGCCCTTGGTCTCCAGGCGCAGGCTCCACTTCTGCTGATCAGAGCCGTCGCACGCGCGGACCACGACGCGGTTCCCCCGGGCCGGGTTGGTGGACTCGGGCTCGATGCACCGGTTCGCGGCACGGTTGCGCAGGGTCGCGGTCCACAGCTGGTTGGTGCTGTCGTAGGTGCCTTCCCAGTCCCACGCCTCCGTGATGTAGCTGTCCCAGCGGGTACCGCGGAGCGCGATCACCTCGGCCCCTTCCGCAGTACTGTCCGAGCCCAGGGCCAGGCGGCTGCCGTGCATCTTGTTCACCAGGTCTTGGTTGATGAGCGAGTCCGCCGACGCCGGCGAGGCACCGGCCAACACGATCGGAACCGCCGCGCACACAGCGGCGAGCAGCGAGAGCCTGCGCTTGGGCATCACATTCCGTCCCTTCCGAATGCGGGCACGACGGCGCGGCGGCGCCGTCTGTCACCCGGGAGTGGACGTGACCCTTTCATGCCGTATTGCGCCGCTTCTGCCGCCGCGCCCGAACGTATATCGCAGAAACGATCCCCTGTGCCCGAAAGGCTCCACGAAGCGGAGGCGGGCGCGCGTGGCGCCATCAAGTGGGGCGGGTTCAGTGGGGCGGCCGCTGCGGAGTGCTCGCCACCCCTGTCTTTCGGCCGCTCAGTGCGGCGTCCAGGGTCTGCTGGGCCGTGCGCATGGCGTCGGCGTACTTCGGCTCGGACATGCGCTCCCAGGCGCGGTCCGGTGCGACGTCCTCCACTCGGCTCGTCACCCACCAGATGTTGCCGAACGGGTCCCGTACCCGGCCGCCGCGATCCCCCCACGCGCTGTCGGCGCACTCGGTGATCACCTGCGCCCCGTGCGCGACCGCGGCTGCCATGGCGGCGTCCGCGTCGGGGACGTAGACGCGCAGCAGGGAGGGCATCACCGGCCAGTCGGGGCGTCGATCGAAGGCCAGGACGACCGTGTCGCCGACGCGGATCTCGCCGTGCCCGATGGTGCCGTCCTCGACCGGCACCCGCGCGAGTTCCTCGCCGCCGAACGCGGCGGTGACGAAGTCGAGCAGTGCGCCGGTGTCGTCGGTGACGACCCACGGTGCGACGCTGGTGTAGCCCTCGGGTGCGGTGTGACTCATCGATCTCGTCCCCTCGTGCGGTTCTTCGTGACGTGTCGACCCTAGGACTGAACTAGGACAGTTGCGGGCCTAGTTCGCACGGAAGCCGGCGCCACCATGGCCGCAGCGCCGACTTCTTGACCTCAAGGTCAAGAATGCTGCTACGGTGACACCATGGGCAGGCCGAAGCAGTTCGATCCGGACGTCGCGGTGGAGCGCGCCATGGGCGTGTTCTGGCGCAAGGGGTACGCGGCGACGACGCCTCAGGATCTCGTGGACGAGATCGGCATCGGCAAGGGCAGCCTGTACAACACCTTCGGCAGCAAGCACGCGCTGTTCGAGCGGGCGCTGGCACGGTATCGGGACTCGCAGGCCGCATGGCTGGAGGAGCTTCTCGATCACCCCGGTTCGACGAAGGACCGGCTGCGCGGCGCCCTGGAGGCGCTGGTCCACCTCGACCTGGGCGACCCGGACCGGCGCGGCTGCATGGCGGTGAACACCGCCGCCGAGCTGGCCTCTTCGGACGCCGGGACGGCCGACACGGTGCGCAGGATGTTCGCGCGCACCGAGAGCGCGTTCCGTGCCACCGTCGAGGAGGGGCAGCGGGCCGGTGATATTGCCGGCGACCGCGACGCGGCCGAGGTGGCCGCCTGGCTGCTGGCGACAGTGATCGGCATGCGCGTGCTGGCGAAGACCGCCGAGGACGCAACGCAGTTGAAGCGGGTCGTGGATGCGGCGATGAGGTCGCTGTAGGCAGTGTGGTCGGCAGAGTCGGTGTGGGCGGCTTGGTCGGTGTGGGCGGCTTGGTCGGTGCCGACCGTTGGCCGGGTTTTTTGTGGCGTTGTTTTGTACCTTCAGTTCAAGAATCTGTTGGGAGTCTGACATGGAACTCGATCTCGTCGGCAAGACCGCGGTCGTCACCGGAGCCAGCCGGGGTGTCGGCCTCGCGGTCGCCCGGCAGCTCGTCGCCGAAGGCGTCCGCGTGGTCGGCGCCGCCCGGACGGTCACGCCCGAGTTGAAGGAGGTCGGAGCCCACCCGGTCGCGGTCGACCTCAGCACTCCGGAAGGCGCCGAGGAGCTGGGGGCGCAGGCGCTCGCCGCACTCGGCGGGGTGGACATCCTGGTCAACAACCTGGGCGGCGGTGACGAGTTCACCCTGAACGGTTTCCTCGCGACCAGCGACGCCCTGTGGGCGCAGAGCTTCGAGGTCAATCTCTTCGGTACGGTCCGGGTCACCCGCAGGCTGCTGCCGAGCCTTCTGGAACGGCGCGGCTCCGTGGTGAACGTCTCGTCGATGAGCGCGCGGCTGCCCGGCACGGGCCCGATCGAGTACGGCGCCGCGAAGGCGGCCCTCAACGCCTTCGGCAAGGCGCTGTCCGAGGAGTTCGGGCCCCGGGGCGTACGTGTGAACACCGTCTCCCCCGGGCCGACGCGCACCGGCATGTGGGAGGACACCGACGGCTTCGGCGCCCGTCTCGCGGAGGCAAGCGGCGTCGAACACCGCGCCTTCCTTGCCGGGGTGCCCGCGGCGATGGGCATGACCACCGGCCGCATGGTCGAACCCGACGAAGTCGCGGCCGTCGTCGCGTTCCTCGCCTCCTCCCGCGCGGCGAGCGTGACCGGGGCCGACTACGTCGTCGACGGAGGCGGCATCAAGACGGTGTGAGGCGTTGGCGGCGACGAGCAGCACCGCTGTGACGTGTTGAACTTCCGTTCGTGTACGGCGAGATCGTCGGCTTCGCCGGTTGTTCCCAGCCGGGCTGCGATACGTTCCCCGACGTGACCGAACCCGGAGCCTTCGCCTGGCCGCCCTCCCCGATACCGACCGAGCGGCTCGTCCTGCGCGCGTCCGAGGCCCGGGACCGTGCCGTGTTCGTCGAGCTGTTCGCCTCGCCGGAGGTCGGCGCCCACGTCGGCGGTGCCCGGCCGCGCGAGGAACTTCAGCGCGCGATGCCCGACGTGCCCGGCCGGCGTCCCGGCTGCTTCGTGGTCGAACTCGACGGAGCGATGATCGGGCTCCTCACGCTCGACCCTCGCGACGCCGGGCGGCGGGGACATGTCCTCCCCGAGGCCGGGGAGGCCGAACTCGGCTACCTGTTCCTGCCGCAGGCGTGGGGCCGCGGGTACGCCTTCGAGGCGTGCGTGGCGGCACTCGACTGGTTCTCCGGCGCGCGCCCCGGCGAGCCCGTGGTGCTCTCCACCCAGAGCGCCAACGAGCGGGCGATGCGGCTCGCGTCGAAGCTGGGCTTCATCGAGGTCGAGCGGTTCGAGGAGTACGGCGCCGAGCAGTGGTTCGGCGTGCGTCGCCCCTCGGCCGCACCGGCCGCCGGCTGACGCACGGCGCCCGCCGAGCGCCCGCTGAGCGTCTGCCGAGCGATCCCCAGGTCGGCGACCTGGGGCTCCGCTGTTTCCGCTGCGTGCGCTGCGTGCGCTGCGTCCGCTCCTACGGGTGGTCGAGCTGGGCGCGTCGGCGGGCGGCGGCGGCCAGGAGCAGGGCGGCCAGGTGGGGGTCCTCGACCTCCGGCACGGTACGGAGCTTGATGTGCCGGGCCAGCTTGCCGGTGCCGGTCAGGAGGCCGGCGCTGTCGAGGGGGAGCAGGGCGACGCCCTCGCTGAACATCAGGTTCACGTGCCGCGTGTGCAGGACGAGTCCCGCGAAGAGCCCTTTGTACGTGCCGGGCGCGAACGTGAATCCGAGCATCCGGGCCGACACGTCGACGTCCTCGGCCGCATCGGGCACGGCCTCGTTCACGACCTCCCTCGCGCGTCGTGCGACCAGCGCCACGATGGGTTCGGCCCCGGCCAACACGTCCTGCCAGCCCTGGGGGCGCGTGTTCTCCGACGTCATGCCCGGAGCTTAGGCGCCCGGAGCTCAGGTGCGAGGGCGCCGTTCCGGCGTTCGGGTTCGCCGGACACACCTTGCGAAGCGGAACGGCGTTCCGTATCGTCCATTGCGGAACACGGTTCCGTTTTGCCGACTCCGGTCGCCTCCGAACGGAAGGACCTGCCATGCCCGACTCGAACGCCACACCCGCCCCCGTGGTCTCGGTGCTCTCCGCCAAGCCGCTCGTCCTGCCCGCGCCGGGCCGCGGTGACGACCTCCAGGTGCGGGTCTCCGCGCCCATCAGCGGGAGCGCGCTGCCCGTCATCGTCTTCTCGCACGGCTTCGGCTGGTCGATGGACGGCTACGCGCCGCTCGCGGACCACTGGGCCGCCCAGGGCTTCGTGGTCGTCCAGCCCACCCACCTCGACTCCCGCACCCTCGCCCTCCCCGCCGACGACCCCCGCACCCCGCACATCTGGCGCCACCGGATCGAGGACATCACCCGCGTCCTCGACGGACTCGACACCCTTGAGGCGGCCGTGCCGGGCCTCGCCGGGCGCCTCGACCGCGACCGCGTCGCGGTGGCCGGGCACTCCTGGGGAGCGCAGACGGTGAGCACGCTGCTGGGGGCCCGGGTGCTCGACGCCGACGGCGCGCCCGGCGAGGACCTGTCCGACCCCCGGGTCAAGGCCGGCGTCCTGCTCGCCCTGACCGGTCTCGGTGACGACCTGACGCCGTTCGCCGCCGAGCACTTCCCCTTCATGCGGCCGTCGTTCGCGACCATGACCACGCCGGCCCTCGTCGTCGCAGGGGACAGCGACCGGTCCCACCTGTCCACGCGCGGACCGGACTGGTTCACCGACCCGTACACGTACAGCCCGGGTGCCAAGAGCCTGCTCACGCTGTTCGGCGCGGAACACTCCCTCGGCGGCATCCCCGGCCACGACGTCAGCGAGACCACCGACGCGTCACCCGCCCGTGTCGCCCTGATCCAACGTCTCACCACGGCCTACCTGCGCGACGCCCTCCAGGGCGACGGCACGGCGTGGAAGGCCGCGATCACCGCCCTGGACACGGATCCCGACCCGCTCGGAACGCTCCGGAGCAAGTGACCGAGGGGAGTGAGGGGAGCAACGACGCGAGCGGGGCGTACGGCGCCGCGCGCAGGGCAGGTTTCCGCCGCCTGCAGAGGGGGACAGAACCCCAGCAGGCGGCGGATCGCAGCTCCCTTCCGTGACGGAAGTTCCACGGAGCCCCGGCCGTCTCGATCGACTCAGAGAGACCGGGAACGGGAAATGGACTACTGCTCCTCGTGCCGGCGGCACCTCAACGGCGCGTTGATGTGCCCCGGTTGCGGCGCGTACGCCCCGGACCTGGCCCCTGACCCGGCCGCCGATGCCTCTGTGGCCGCGCCGGTCGTCGTGGAAGGGCGGGCGGCCAGGCGGCGGCAGCGGGAGCGGTGGCGGAGGAACAAGCGGCGGGCCGTGGTCGCGACCGCCTTCGCGCTCGTGGGCGGCGGCCTGACCGTGTCCGCGATGGAGCGGCAGTCCGGCGACATGTCGCAGGCGGCCACGGCTCCCGAGACCCCCGGGGCCGGCACCGTCGGGGAGGCCGCGGGGCCGGCCGAGAAGGACGTCCGCCCGACGTCCGTACCGCCCGCCCGGCAGCACTCCTCGGCGCCGCGACCGTCCTCCGCGCAGTCGACCGCTCCTGCGCTGTCCGAGAGCCCGCGCCCGCGCTCCGGTGCCCACCTCTCGCCCGCACCACCGCGCGAGCGGTCGGCGGTCACCGTCCCCGTCCAGCCGCGCGCGACGTTCACCCCGGCCGCCCCTCGGCCCGACCGCGCCACCGCTCCGTCTCCCGCGCCCGCCCGGGCCGTGCCCGCCCAAGCCGCACCGGCCAAGACCACGCCCGCCACCCCGGCCGCCCCCGCACCCGCCCCCGCCACACCGGCACCCGACCCGGCCACCGCCTCGCCCGCGGACCTCTGTCTGCTCGTCGTCTGCCTCGACCTCGGCTGAGCGGGCCGTCCGGGGCCGCACACACGGAAGGCCGAACATGACGGAAGTCTGACGTCGTCGACTCCCCCCTGGAGTCCCGGGCCCCGCGGTGCTCGAATCGAGCGGTGACCACAGATCCGACCGACAGCGAAGGGGCCCCCGTCGGGCGCCGCCTTGTGCTCGGCATGCTCGGGCTCGGGGCGGCGGGGCTCGCCGTCGCCCCGTACGCGCAGCGCGCCTTCGAGGGGGCGCTCGCGGCCGCCGCGGAGAAGGACCCGACGGGGCTCACCGGACTCGTCCCCACCGGGGGCGGATTCCGGTACTACTCCGTCACCTCCTCCGTACCGCGGAAGGACGAGCGGAACTACCGGCTCACCGTGGACGGTCTGGTCGACCGCCCCGCGACGTACACCCTCGACGAGCTGCGCGCGCTGCCGCAGACCCGGGTCGTACGCGACGTGCAGTGCGTCACCGGATGGCGGGTGCCCCGGACGGCCTTCTCCGGCGTCACCGTGTCGCGTCTCCTGGACGCCGCGGGGGTACGTCCCGAGGGCAAGGCGATCCGCTTCACCTGCTTCGACGGCGCGTACAGCGAGAGCCTCACGCTCGCGCAGGCCCGGCGCGACGACGTGCTGGTCTGTCTGCGGATGCGGGACGAGCCGGTCAGCCACGCGCACGGCGGCCCGGTCCGGCTCTACGTCGCGCCCATGTACTTCTACAAGTCGGCGAAATGGCTCTCCGGGATCACCGTCACCCCCGACGTCCGCCCCGGCTACTGGGAGGAGCGGGGCTATGACATCGACGCCTGGGTCGGCCGGTCCAACGGCCGCGACGACACGCCGACCGTCTGAACACCCACCGTCCGAACACCCACCGTCCGAACCACTGCCGTCCGAACACCCACCGCCTCACCCCCCGGCGCGTGTCCGCAGGTTCACGCCCGCCGAGCGCTGGGCGCACCGGACGACGGCCGCCCTGACGCTGCTGTGCGTGGCGACCGCCGCCGCCCTGTACGTGGCGCCGATCGCCCAGCTCGTCGGCCGCCGGCACCTCGTCGTCACCGTCCACGAGTGGTCCGGGCTGCTGCTGCCCGTGCCCTTCCTGTTCGGTCTCGTGTCCGCCGCCTTCCGGGCCGACCTGCGCAGGCTCAACCGCTTCGGGCCGCACGACCGGGTGTGGCTGCGCGCGGCCCGCCGCCGCGACCACCGGCCGGAGTTCCGGCCGGCCGGCAAGTTCAACGCCGGGCAGAAGGTCTACGCATCGTGGACGGCGGGCGCCGTCCTGGTGATGCTGGTGACCGGGCTGCTGATGTGGTTCACCCGGCTGACACCGCTGGAGTGGCGCACCAGCGCCACCTTCGTGCACGACTGGCTCGCCCTCGCCATCGGTGTGGTGCTCGCCGGGCACATCGCGAAGGCGTTCGCCGATCCCGAGGCGCGCAGGGGCATGCGGACCGGGTCGGTCGAGCGGGCGTGGGCGGAGCGCGAGCATCCGTTGTGGCGGCCGACGGATACCTCGCCGTGGCGACCCACGGATGCCCCGCCCTCGCGACCCACGGATGCCCCGCCGGCGGACGGTGAGAGGCGGTGGCGAGCGCTCTTGCGCCGACTGGCCGGGGTCCGTCACGCCAACCGGTGAGCCGGGCTGCCGGAAGGCGCAATGACGACGGTCTCCCGTGGTGGGCCCAGAGCCGGAATCACAGACTCCGGAACATGAGAAACCGCACGAGTGTCCGGCCACGGGCGCGCGCCAGAACGCGCGCCAAGGCCGCCGGACTCGCCTACGCCGCCGCCCTCGCGGCCGTCCCCGTCCTCGTCGTCGGCCCCGCCGCGGCCCCCGCGCAGGCCGCACCGCTGCCGGGCGGGCTCGGCCCCTGCGTGCCCGGCACCTGCCCGCCGGGGCCCTACCCCCAGATCGGCAACGGGACCATCCAGTTCCGGGACAACGGGATCAACGTCTTCGTCGGCGACGACTTCCTCGTCCGCGGCTCCGCCGCTGAGGCGGAGGGCCGGGTCGTCGTCCTGGACGACTTCGACATGAACAAGAGCGTCCCACCGGGCGGGAACTACAACATCGGCGAGGCCGGCGTCGGCTCCCGTGTCCCCCCGGCGGTCGGCACGGACTGGATGACCACCGGCGGCGACATCACCGTCGCGGCGAACCAGCAGGTCCTGGCCGAGGCCGGACGCGTACGCCACGCCGGTACGGTCACCGGCACCGTCGTGTCCACGCTCGTCCAGGACGACGACGCCACCGCCCCGTTCACCGCGCTGCGGGACCAGCTGACCACCGCGAGTCGCTGCTACGCCCGCGTCGACGGCAACCCGCGCCCGCCCACCGGCACCGCCGTCAACGAGGGCGAGCAGACGCGCTTCACCGGCGACGGGAGTTCCGCCCTCCAGATCTTCAACGTCGACTTCAACATGACGAAGGCGGACGGGGGCCAGCAGGGCGTCGTCTTCGCCGGTATCCCGGCGAACGCCACCATCCTCGTCAACATCACGGGCCCCAGCTTCACCCTCAACACCTACAGCGGCGGCATCGCCGACGCGACCGACCCGCTCAACGCCTACCGCGAGCGGCTGCTCTGGAACGTCCCGGACGCGACGGCGGTCAACCTCACCGGCACCGGCCAGTTCCAGGGCAGCTTCCTCATCGGCGAGCAGTCCTCGGCGACCACGGTCACCCTGCCGGGCGTCAACGGACGTTTCTTCACCACCGGTTCGCTCACCCACACCAGCGGCCCCGCGGGCACCGGCACCGGCCAGGAGTTCCACGCGTACCCGTTCAACGGCGACCTGCCGGACTGTGGCAACACCCCGCCCATCACCACGGGTGACGTGACGGTGGTCAAGGAGGACGCCGTGACGGGCGCCGCGCTGGGCGGGGCCAGGTTCCAGCTGTGGGAGGAGACCAACGGCATCCCCGGCCTCCAGACCGGCGGCTCCGACCCGGACACCTCCGTCGGCGATGTCTGCACGACCGGGGCGGCCGACGGAGTCTGCTCCCGGACCGTGCCCACCGGGACGTACTACTGGCAGGAGACGGGCGCCCCGCCCGGCTACGACCTGCCCGTCAATCCGGTCTTCGGACCCCTGGTGCTCACCGAGGAGAACGCCGCCGACGGCGTGACCGTCACGGCCGAGAACACCCCCTCCACCAACCCGAACGCGACGGGCGAGGTGCGGGTGCGCAAGACGGACGCGGCGACCGGCGACCCGCTGGGCGGCGCCTGGTTCCAGCTCTGGCGGGAGACCAACGGCATCACCGGGCTCCAGCCCAGCGGCAACGACCCCGACACGCAGGTGGGCAGGCTGTGCGTCACCGGCGCCGACGGCCTGTGCGTACGGACCGTGGAGACGGGGACGTACTACTGGCAGGAGACCCGCGCGCCCTCCGGGTACCAGGTGCCCGACCCCAACGTCTTCGGGCCGCTGGTGCTGACCGTGGAGAACGCCACCGCGGGCGTCACCGTCCAGGCCGCCAACACCGCGATCCCCGTCCCGCCCGTCGACGGCTCGCTCACGATCACCAAGGTCGACGCCAAGACCGGACTGCCGCTGGCCGGCGCCGTGTTCGAGCTGTGGAAGGAGACCAACAGCACCACCGGCCTCCAGACCATCGGCATCAACGCCGACACCCGGATCGGGACCGAGTGCACCACCACCGCCGCGGGCGTCTGCGCCTTCGAGGACCTGGAGAAGGGCACGTACTACGCGCGGGAGACAGGCGTCCCCGACGGTTACGTCCTGCCCGCCGACCCGGTCTTCGGTCCGTACGTCGTCGACGCCGGCCACGAGGACGTCACCGCCAAGGTGACGAACAGCCGTAAGGAGCCCTGCAAGGACATGGGCTACGGCGACGAGAACCCGTGCGAGGACACGGGCTACGGAGACCCGGGCCAGCGCGCCAGTGCCTGACGCGGAACCGTAGGACGACCGCACGAACGACAGACAGGAGCCCGCCCCCGGACCGGACGTCCGGGGGCGGGCCTTTTCGTCACGCGCCGCTGTTCGTCCGCGTGTCCTCGGCCAGGCGGACGAACGCCACCTCGAAGTGCTCCACCGAGACCACCCGCTGCCCCTCCCGGTGGGACGACTCGGCCCTGACCCGGGCCGCCTCCTCCTCGCTCCCCACCATCGAGGCCTCGTCCTCCCACAGGGTCAGCGAGCGCGCCTCGCCCGTCTCCCGCTCCACGAGGTAGTACGCGCCCCGGAACCCCGGGAGGTTCTCGACCATCTTGACGATCGTCTCCGACCTGGCGGCCAGGTCGCCCCCCTGCGGAACCGGTGACCCCTGGTAGGTGCTCAGCCTCGCGTACATCGACGGACGTCCCTTCCTCGGCGTTCCCCGGCCCGTCCCCGGCTTGCCGGGCCGACGGGCGGCTCAGGACCAGCGTGCGACGGCGGGCCGCACCCCGCATGCCGGGGCGACAATGGGGGTGAGGGTGGGGTGCGAGAGGTACGCGCCGTGAGGAGGCGGTGGCCGTGGTGCCGTACATCGCCGTGACCGCCCTGAGCCACGCCGGGCTCCTGCGCGAGCACAACGAGGACAGCCTCGTCGTGGGGCCGTGGACCCTGTGCGGGACCGTCACCGACAGCCCCCAGACCATGGTGTTCCCGCTGGACAGGCCGCTGCTCGTGGCCGTCGCCGACGGGCTCGGCGGGCAGCCGGGCGGCGAGGTGGCCAGCTCGCTGGTGGTCCGGCGGCTCGCGGCGCTCGGTCCCGCGCTCGATGGTGCCGAGACCGTCGGCGAGACCCTGGAGATGTGCAACCGGGCCGTGTACACCGCCGCCGAGGGCCGCCCCGAGCTGGCGACCATGGGCACGACGGTCGCCGGCACGCTCGTGCTGCCGCCGGAGTCGCTGCTGTCCTTCAACGTCGGCGACAGCAAGGTCTTCCACGTGTCCGGGCAGGACGGCCTGCGCCAGATCAGCGTGGACGACAGTCCGCCGCCCGCGCCCGGGCAGCGCACCACGTCGGCCGTCACCCAGACCCTCGGCGGCAGCCATGTGTACGAGGCCCTCACCCCGCACGTGGCCGAGTTCCCGCTCGTTCCGGGCGACCGCTGCCTCGTCTGCAGCGACGGCCTGACCGACCCGGTGCCCGAGGAGGACGTCGAGGCGCTGCTCCGCGTGCACGACGACGGCAAGGCGGCCTTCGAGCTGTGGAAGGCCGCCATGGAGGCCGGCGGGCCGGACAACATCACCCTCGCCCTGGTCCGGGTCGGGGAGGCCGACGGGTGAGGGGCGGGGCTCGCGGCTCCGCTACTTGAGGCTCTGCTCCGGTTCCGGTGCGGGCTCCGGTCCGGCCCCCGGTCCCGCTCCGGGGCCCGGTCCGGCTTCGGGTCCCGCGCCTGGTGCGGACTCCTCCGCCGCCAGGAACTCCGCCACCGCCAGGAGGAACAGGAGCACCAGCGCCAGGCCCACCACCACCCAGCCCGTCGGGTGGTCCCAGAGGACGTACACCAGCACCGCCGCCACCACCAGGATCCAGGTGATCCAGGTGCGGTACCGGCGGACGAACGGGCCCACCGGGCCCGTGCGCAGACCGACGCGGTCGGCCGCCGCGCGGGTCGCGGCGATGCCCGAGTGCCACATCTCACGGACCGTCGTGGCCCACTTGCCCGGGCCCGACAGCCAGGCCGCGAGGGCGAGCACGACCCCCAGGACCACGACCATCCGGATCGTCGTCCGCAGCAGCCGGATCATGGCGTCGTAGACGGAGCCGGCCGCGGCCTGCGAGACGGTGTCGGGCAGCGCGTTGAGGTAGACCGTACGGAACACGGTCAGGCCGACGCCGAGGACGATCGCCGCGAAGGCGAAGCCGAGGGCCGCGGCGATCAGGGAGCGGCGGCGGTGGGCCGAGAGCAGGACGCCGGCCGCCGCGAGCAGCACGGCGATCACCGGCAGCCACAGGCCCATGAGCTGGAGGAGCCGGAAGCCGGTCTTGACCTTCCCGATGTCGTCGGACTTGAGGACCGTGAAGTCGGTGTGGACCTCGGGGATCTTCTCGGCGACCGTGAGGCCGGAGTCGATCAGGCGCTGCTTGACCCGTTCGATCACGGGGGCGAGGTCGAGCGTGACCGTGTCGTTCTTGATCTCCACGGCGCCTTCGCCGCTGCCGGTGAGGGCGCGGACGACGGAGGTGTGGATGGCCCGGTTGGCGTCGGTCCAGACCGTCTCGAAGGCGTCCGAGGCGACGATCTCCTGCGCCTTCTCGTGGACGAAGCTCTGGACGGCGCTTTCCAGGGAGTCCCCGAGCCGGCCCAGGGCCTTCTGGAGGAGCGGGCGCTGTTCGGGGGCGACGCCCTCCAGGATGAAGTTCAGGTCGATGTGCTCCATGACGGCGCCGGTGACCCGGTTCGCCACGGCGGCCTGGACGTCCGGGTCGGAGGCGAGCGGGGCGACGGTGGCGACGTACCGGTCGGTGTCGCCCACCTCGTCGGCCGTCCAGGCGGCGACGATGCCCAGCGGGGCGAGGACGCAGCCGAGGACGATCAGGAGCGCGGCGAAGAAGGAGCGCAGCCGGTGGCGCGGCGGCCGGGCCTTCGCGGCCTCGGCCTCCGCCTCCAGGGCGGCGATCCGGGCCCGGAGGGCCTCCAGTTCGCCGTTGGGTTCTCCCGTGCTTCCCGAGGTGCTCATCGGCGTACCGTCTCGTCGGTCTTGAGGTCGTCGACGGCCTCGTCGAAGTCGTCGACCTGGTCGGGGCAGTACACCTGGAGCACGATCCGCTCGGCGCCGATCGCCTGGCTGTCGGCGATGATGGGCCGCTGGCCGGGGCCCGTGGCCCCGTTGGACAGCTGCTGGAGCCGGTAGAGCGCCGTCTTCAGGGCGCTGCCGGGGTCGTCGCAGACGGCGCCGCCGTCGGTGCCGAGGAGCCGCTCGACGGTGTCCTGGTCGGGGGCCGGGTAGCCGGCCCGCACGAGCTGGTCGCTCAGTTCCTTCGCCTTGGTGGCGGTCTGGTTGTCGCGCCGGACGGCGCTGTACTGGACGAGGCCGACGATCACCATGCCGACCAGGACCACGATCGCGCCGAGGTAGATCCACTTGTGCTCCGAGGCGAAGCGGGTGGGGCTCATGACGCGTCTCCTTCCTGCGCGGCCGCGGTGCGCCAACTGGGCTTGCGGAACTTCAGGAAGGCCCAGGGGATGAGGAAGCCCAGGATGACCAGGCCGCCGCCGACGATGGCGATGTACGCCCAGACGCTGCCGCTGCCGAACTGCGAGCTCGGGACGAAGCCGATGCAGAGCGCGGCGAGCGAGGCGAGCAGCCCGACGACGCACAGGACGCCGAGGGCGGGGGCCCGGTATCCACGGGGGTGGTCCGGCTGGGTCTTCCGCAGCCGCATCGCCGCGGCGAACATCAGCAGGTAGACGATCAGATACACCTGCGTGGTGATGACCGAGAAGATCCAGTAGACGCTGGAGACGTTCGGGATCAGCGCGTACCCCAGGGCGATGACGGTGGTCACGACGCCCTGGGTGACGAGAATGTTCTGCTGGATGCCGTACTTGTTGAGCTTCTGCAGGAACGGGGGCAGGTAGCCCTCCTGGCGGGAGATCTCCAGGAGGCCCTTCGACGGTCCGGCGAGCCAGGTCAGCATGCCGGCGAGGGACGCGGAGATCAGCATGACGGCGGCGATCGGCGTCATCCAGCCGATGTTGAAGTACGAGAAGAACGCGTCGAAGGCCTGCATGACGCCGGCGGTGAGGCTGAGTTGGTCGGCCGGGACGACCCAGCTGATCGCGAGCGCCGGGAGGATGAAGATCAGCAGCACCAGACCTGTCGCCAGGAACATCGACTTCGGGTACTCCTTGCCCGGGTCCTTCAGCGAGGAGACGTGGACGGCGTTCATCTCCATGCCCGAGTACGACAGGAAGTTGTTGACGATCAGGACGAGGCTGGCCAGACCCGTCCACTGCGGGAGCAGGTGCGAGGCGGTCATCGGGGCGGCGGAGGGGTTGCCCTGGCCGAGGAAGACCATGCCGAGGACCACGAGCAGGGTGCCGGGGATCAGGGTGCCGATGATCAGGCCCCAGCTGGCCAGCCCGGCCAGCGCCTTCGTACCGCGCGAGGAGACCCACACGCCGGTCCAGTAGAGGACCACGATGACGATCGCGGTGTACGGGCCGCTGGAGGCGAGCGCCGGATCGATGATGTACGCGATGGTCGACGCGACGAACCCGAGGAGGCTCGGGTAGTAGAAGATCGTCATCGCGAACTGGCACCAGACCGCGAGGAAGCCGAGCGGCTTGGAGAGGCCCTCGGAGACCCAGCGGTAGACACCGCCGTTCCAGCCGGAGGCGAGTTCGGCCGAGACCAGGGCGGTCGGCAGCAGGAAGACGATCGCCGGGACGAGGTAGAGGAAGACGCAGGCCAGTCCGTAGACGGCCATGGTGGGCGCGGCGCGCAGGCTGGCCACGGAGGCGGTGGTCATCAGGGCGAGCGTCACCCAGGTCATCGTGGGCACGGCCGGCCTGCGGGCCTCGGCGGCGTGGGTCACCTGGCGGGGCACCTCGGCGGGGAAGTCCATCGAGCTCATGCGTTCCCCCTGGGGCCGTGCTCCCTCATGCCGCTCTCCCTCACCCTGTGTCCGACGACTGCGCCCTACTGCCGTGTCCTACGGCGTGACAAATCAGGGCAATTCTCCGAACAGGGGGTGGTTCTGTCGCTCCGGGCGGGCGTCCGGCTGAACCGGCCGCCGACCGTCACCCGGGTGCCGCAGCACCGCGACGCACGACCGGGCCCCCTGTCGTACGATCGCGGCCCGCGCGATCATGAGGGCATGAAGCTCCGTTGTGCCGTGCTCGACGACTACCAGGGCGTCGCCCTCTCCTCCGCCGACTGGGCCCCGCTCGCCGACCGCGTCGACGTACGCGTGCTGCGCGAGCACCTGACCGACCGGGACGCCCTCGTCGCCGCCGTCGAGGACTGCGAGATCCTCGTCGTCATGCGGGAGCGGACCCCGCTCGACGCCGCGTTGCTGCACCGGCTGCCCAAGCTCCGGCTCGTGGTGACCTCGGGGATGCGCAACGCCTCCGTCGACCTCACGACGGCCGCCGCGCTCGGCATCACCGTCTGCGGTACGGCCAGCGCCTCCGAACCGCCCGCCGAACTGACCTGGGCGCTGATCCTGGGCCTCGCCCGGCACGTACCGGCCGAGGCGCGGGCGGTACGCGAAGGGGGCCCCTGGCAGTCGACCGTCGGCACCGACCTGTCGGGGCGCACCCTCGGCCTCGTCGGCCTCGGCAAGATCGGCGGCCGGGTGGCGCGGGTGGGGCTCGCCTTCGGCATGGACGTCGTCGCCTGGAGCCCGAACCTCGACGACGAGCGGGCGGCGGAACACGGGGTCGCGCGGGCCGCGGACAAGCGGGAGCTCCTGGAGCGCGCCGACTTCGTCTCCCTCCACATGGTCCTCTCGGAGCGCACCAGGAACCTGGTCGGGGAGCCCGAACTGCGGGCGATGCGCCCGACCGCGTACCTGGTCAACACCTCACGGGCCGGCCTGGTCGACGGCCCCGCGCTGCTGCGCGCGCTGCGCGAGGACTGGATCGCGGGGGCGGGCCTCGACGTCTTCGCCACCGAGCCGCTGCCCTCGCACGACCCCCTGCGCACCCTCCCCAACGTGCTGGCCCTCCCGCACCTCGGGTACGTCACGCGCGCCAACTACGGCCGCTACTTCGGCCAGGCGGTGGAGGACATCGAGGCGTTCCTCGATGGGAAGCCGGTGCGGACCCTGGGGTAGCGCCCCGGGGGGGGTGGCGGCCGTCGGGGGCCGCGTCGCGAGGCCGCGTCAGCGTCGCGAGGGCACGTCAGCGTCGCGAGGCGCGTCAGCGTCGCGAGGCGCGTCAGCGTCGCGAGGGCACGTCAGCGTCGCGAGGCGCGTCAGCGTCGCGAGGGCACGTCAGCGTCGCGAGGCGCGTCAGAGGAGTTCGGCGCGGACCAGGGTCAGCAGTTCGTCGTCGGTCAGGCCCAGGGTCCGGGCCTCGGTCACGAGGTCGCGGGCGCGTTCGGCGAGGCGGGCTCGGGCGCCCACCGGGGCGCCCGGGACGATGGCGGCGCCCCGGCCCCTGCGGAGCTCGATCAGGCCCTCCTCGCGCAGCCGTTGGTAGCCGCGCAGGACGGTGTGGACGTTCACGCCGAGCGACTCGGCGAGCTCGCGGGCGGCCGGGAGGCGCTCGCCGGGGCTCGCCGAGCCGTCGGCGAGGGCCCCGCGCACGCAGGCGGCGATCTGGTCGCCGAGCGGCACGGCGGAGGCGGGGTCGACCCGGAACAGCATGGTCAGACCCTCCCACGCCGTTCGGCCAGGGTGTTCAACAGGGCGGCGGCCGTGCGCGCGTCGGAGACGGTGACCGCGAACTCCCGGCCGCTCTCCCGCCGTACGACGAGGGCCTCCCCCGAGCGCAGGACCAGGCCCGTGCGGTGGGCGCGCACCCGGTAGCCCCAGCCGCCGAACTCCGTGAGGGCGTCGATCTCCCGGGCGCTCGCGCCCGCGACCTCGTCGAGCGGGACGGCCAGGCGCGGCCAGGGCGTGAGGGCGCTGCGGACGGTGAGGCCGCGCCGGTCGACGGTGACCCGGAGCCGGGACAGGGAGAGGACGAGCAGCCCGGCGGCGCCGAGGACGAGCGCGACGGGCCAGGGCGCCGGGAGCGCGGCCACCGGGGCCGCCGCGACCAGGACCGCGCCCGCGACGGTCATGGGGCGCGAGCCCGTGGCGCGCGACCAGCCGGCGACCTCGCCAGGACCGAGCGGCAGGGTCTCCCCGCCCACGCCCTCCCTCGCCTCGGGCGCCTGCTCCGCCGGGACGAGGCGGGTCAACGCCCAGCCCACGAGCGCGGCGACCCCGCCCGCGCCCGCCGCGACCGTGAGGTTGGCGAGCGGGGAGACCACCTCGGCCGAGTCGGTGACATCGAGGTTGTCCCGGACGAGCAGGAGCATCAGGGCCCCGGTGGCACCGGCGGTCAGCCAGGCGCCCCAGAGCGCGGGGCGCCGGACGAGCGCGGTCCAGCCGACGCCGAGGCCGGCGAGCAGCCCCGAGCTGAGGAGGAGGAAGGCCGTCGGACCGGTCCAGCCGTCGGCGCGGCCGTCGGCCGCGAAGTGCGTCGCGAGCGGATCGGGCAGCCGGTCGGCGGTGAGGCCGAGGACGGTCAGGTGGGCGGCGATCACGAGCAGGAACGGCAGCGCCGCGAAGGCGCGCAGACGGGTCGAGACATGGGTCGGGACACGGTTCATGGAATCCCCCAGAGGACAAGTTGTTTGCACTCTACTAGAACAATGCCTGTAAGGGGTGGTTCGACGCTCAGGACGCCTGGCGTTCCCACCGGTTATCGCTGCCGCCGAGGCTCGGGAACGTGGACGCGGCGGCGCGGGACGTGCCCTCGCGCCCGTGACGGCCGGCCGCGGCTGTGGGACGGTGGGACCATGCCCGTACCCGTGATCCTCGACTGCGATCCCGGTCACGACGACGCGTTCAACATCCTGCTCGCCGCCGCCCACCCGGCCGTCGAGCTCCTCGCCATCACCACCGTGGCGGGCAATCAGACGGTCGAGAAGACCACGCTGAACGCCCGCCGCGTCTGCGCCGTCGCCGGGATCCACGGGGTGCCGATCGCGGCCGGCCGGGACCGGCCGCTGCGCGGCGGACCGGACCGGGAGCCGCGCGTCGCCGCGGACATCCACGGCGGCTCGGGGCTCGACGGCCCCGGCTTCGGCGAGGGCGAACCCGACGTCCCGCAGGACCCGCGCGACGCCCTGACCCTGATCCGGGACACCCTCCTCGCGCACCCGGCGCCGGTGACGCTCGTCCCGACCGGGCCGCTCAGCAACATCGCCACGTTCCTGCTCGCCCACCCGGAGCTGACCCCCCGGATCGAGCGGATCGTGCTCATGGGCGGCTCGACCGGACGCGGGAACACCACCCCGGCCGCGGAGTTCAACATGCTCTGCGACCCGGAGGCCGCCGACATCGTCTTCTCCAGCGGGCTGCCGGTCACGATGTTCGGGCTGAACGCCACGCACCAGGCCCGGGCGACGCCCGAGGTCGTCGCCCGGATCGCGGCGCTCGGCACCCCGCTCGCCCGGCTCTGCGTCCAGCTGCTGACGTACTTCGCCGGGACCTACCGGGAGGTGTTCGGCTTCGACACGCCTCCCCTGCACGATCCGCTCACCGTGGCGCACCTGATCGACCCGTCCCTGATCAGCCTCGTGCGGGCGGCGGTCTCGGTCGAGCTGACCGGCACGCACACCCGGGGCGCCACGGTCGTGGACCTGCACGGGGTGACGGGCCGGCCGGCCAACGCGGAGGTGGGGATGGAGGTCGACGTGCCGGGCTTCTGGGAGCTGATCATCGACGCCGTACGTGTCTTGGGCGAGCCGGCCGAGGGTCCGCCGGACACGCCCTGACACGACCAGGGTCCGCTCAGCCCTCCAGCACCTCGCGCAGGGCCTTCGCGAACTCCGTCGGGGCGCCCTGCTGGCCGTACTCGCCGCCCAGGAAGCCGCCGTGGTTGCTGGGGAAGACGGCGGGCTCGGTGCCCAGGCCCGCGGCCACCTCCACGCCCGCGCGGTGGGCGAGTTCGCCCTCCGACTCGGCGCCCACGGCGACGACCACACGGGCCGGCGCGGCGCGGAGCGCCTCGAAGTCGGGTACGTAGCCGGTGCAGGTGCGCATGTTCTGGCCGAGCAGCGCGTCGTCGCGCGAGCCGTCGTCCTCGGTCGGCAGACCGAACGCGGCGGGCGAGGGGGCGGGCTCGTCGGCCCAGTCCGCCGGGATCTCGCCCTTGCGGCTGGTGAGGACGAGGAACTTGGCCATCGCGGGCCCCATACCCTCGCGCAGGTACGTCTCGCGGACGTCCAGGCAGGCCGCGAGGGCCGGATCCCGGTCCGGGAGCACCCCCACGGCCGGCGGCTCGTGGGCGACGAGGGTGCGCACGAGGTCGCCGTGGCGGGCGACGAGTTCGAGCGCGTTGACCGCGCCGCCGCTGCTGGCGAAGACGTCCACCGGGCCGGTGCCGAGCGCCTCGATGACCCGGCGCAGGTCGTCGGCGTGCTCGGCGGGCGTCGTCTCGGCGGCGCCGTCGGTGCGGGGGCTGCGGGCGACGCCCCTGGGGTCGTAGGTGACGACGGTGCGGTCGGTGAAGTGGGAGGCCAGCGTGGTGAAACCGGTCGCGTCCATGGGCGAACCGACCAGGAGCAGCGGGGCGGTCGTCGGCTCGCCGGGACGGATGTCGTAGCTCAGGGTGGCACCGGTCGCGTCGAGCGTGCGGGTGTCGATCTCGGCCATGGTTCCTTCTCCTCTGGTCTCTCTCGGTTCGAAGGGGTAGACGGCCGGCGGAGGCGAAACTCATCGCTCCTGCGACGACTTCCCCCAAGACGGGACGAGACGAGACGCAGCGTCTTGCGCAATCGCTCCAGGCGTCCTACAATCTTCACATCGAGACGAGACGTCTCGTCTCGCAGATCAGATCGTCGACGACAGGAGTCGCTCTTGTTCCGTGTCCATCTCACCGACGTCACCAAGCGCTACGACGACCGGCTGGTCCTCGACCGGGTCTCCCTCACCGTCCGGCCCGGCGAGCGCGTCGGCGTCGTCGGCGACAACGGCTCCGGCAAGTCCACCCTCCTCCGGCTCCTCGCCGGACTGGAGCGGCCCGACAACGGCACCGTCACCGTCGAGGCCCCCGGCGGCCTCGGCCACCTCGCCCAGACCCTGGACCTCCCGGGCACGGCCACCGTCGGCGACGCCGTCGACCTCGCGCTCGCCGACGTACGGGAGCTGGAGCGGGCCATCCGCGCGGCCGAGGCGGCCCTCGACCGCACCGGGGACCTCGACGGCTACGCGGCACTCCTCGCCGCGTACGAGGCACGCGGCGGCCGGGACGCCGACCGGCGCGTCGAGACCACGCTGCGGCAGCTCGGCGAGCGCGCGCCGCTCGACCTGGACCGCCGGCTCTCCACGCTCTCCGGCGGACAGCGCTCCCGCCTCGCGCTCGCCGCCACGCTCGCCGCAGACCCCGAACTGCTCCTCCTCGACGAGCCGACCAACGACCTCGACGACGAGGCCGTGACCTGGCTGGAGGAGCGGCTGCGTGCCCACCGCGGCACCGTCGTCGCGGTCACCCACGACCGGGCCTTCCTCGACCGGGTCACCACCGCCGTCCTGGAGGTCGACCACGAGCTGCGGACCGTACGCCGGTACGGCAACGGCTACGACGGCTACCTCACCGGCCGCGCCGCCGAACGGGCCCGCTGGGAGCGGGAGTACGAGGAGTGGCGGGCGGAACTCGCCCGGTACTCGGCCCTCGCCGACGCGACCATCGACCGCTTCTCCGCCATCCCGCGCAAGGCCCCGGCCGCCTTCAGCGGGGCGGGCGCCTTCCGGGCCCGGTCACGGGCGCACGGCGCGATGAGCAGGATCCGGGCCGCCCGCGAGAAACTGCACCGGCTCACCGAGCACCCGGTGGCCGCGCCCCCGGAACCGCTGCGGTTCACGGCCGCCTTCGAAGGCGCGGCGGCGGGCCCGGTCGCCCTGACCGACGTACGCGTGGCGGGCCGCCTCGCGCTGGACTCCCTGCACCTGGCGCCCGGCGAGCGGCTCCTCGTCACCGGCCCCAACGGCGCCGGCAAGTCCACGCTGCTCAAGGTCCTCGCGGGCGAACTCGCCCCGGACAGCGGCACGGTGACGGCCCCGCGCCGGGTCGGGACGCTCCGCCAGGACACCGCCCTGCCCGACGACCCGCGCACCGTGGCGGAGGCCATCGGGGCGGGCCGGGAGGACGAGCTGCTCCGGCTCGGGCTCTTCGCGGCCGCCGACCTGGCCGTACCCGTACGGGAGTTGTCCACCGGCCAGCGACGGAAGCTGGAACTGGCCCGCCTGGTCACCCGCCCGGTGGACCTGCTCCTCCTCGACGAACCGACCAACCACCTCGCCCCCGGCCTGGTGGAGGAGATGGAGGCCGCGCTCGCCCACTATCCCGGCACCCTTGTGATCGTCACCCACGACCGCAGGATCCGGACCGGCTTCCGGGGCCGCCGCCTCGAACTGGCCCCGGAAGCCCTGGTGACGCGCTAGTCGTCGCCCTCCAGGTCGCCCTCCGACTCCAGGAACACCTGGCGCAGGGCGGCCAGGGTCTCGGGGTCCGGCTTCTCCCACATGCCGCGCGACTCGGCCTCCAGGAGGCGCTCCGCGATGCCGTGCAGGGCCCAGGGGTTGGCCTCCTTCAGGAAGGCCTGGTTCTCCGGGTCGAGGACGTACGTCTCGGTCAGCTTGTCGTACATCCAGTCGGCGACCACGCCGGTCGTCGCGTCGTAGCCGAAGAGGTAGTCGACCGTCGCCGCCAGCTCGAACGCGCCCTTGTAGCCGTGGCGGCGCATCGCCTCGATCCACTTGGGGTTGACCACCCGGGCCCGGAAGACCCGCGAGGTCTCCTCGACCAGCGTCCGGGTGCGGACGGTCTCCGGGCGGGTGGAGTCGCCGATGTACGCCTCGGGCGCGGTGCCCGTGAGCGCGCGGACCGTCGCCACCATGCCGCCGTGGTACTGGAAGTAGTCGTCGGAGTCGGCGATGTCGTGCTCGCGGGTGTCCGTGTTCTTCGCCGCGACCGCGATCCGCTTGTACGCCGTCTCCATCTCGGCCCGCGCCGGGCGGCCTTCGAGACCGCGGCCGTAGGCGTAGCCGCCCCAGACCGTGTACACCTCGGCGAGGTCCGCGTCCGTCCGCCAGTCGCGCGAGTCGATCAGCTGGAGGATGCCCGCGCCGTACGTGCCCGGCCGCGAACCGAAGATCCGGGTGGTCGCGCGCCGCTCGTCGCCGTGCTCGGCCAGGTCGGCCTGCGCGTGCGCCCGTACGTAGTTGTCCTCGGCCGGCTCGTCCAGCGCGGCGGCGAGCCGTACGGCGTCGTCGAGGAGCCCGATGACGTGCGGGAACGCGTCCCGGAAGAAGCCCGAGATGCGCAGCGTGACGTCGACGCGCGGGCGGCCCAGCTCGGCGAGCGGGATCGGCTCCAGACCGTTCACCCGGCGCGAGGCGTCGTCCCAGGTGGGGCGGACGCCCAGGAGGGCGAGCGCCTCGGCGACGTCGTCGCCGGCCGTGCGCATCGCGCTCGTACCCCACAGGGAGAGGCCGACGGAGGTCGGCCATTCTCCGTTGTCGGAGCGGTAGCGCTCCAGGAGCGAGTCGGCGAGCGCCTGGCCGGTCTCCCACGCGAGACGCGAGGGGACGGCCTTGGGGTCGACGGAGTAGAAGTTCCGGCCGGTCGGCAGGACGTTGACCAGGCCCCGGAGCGGCGAGCCCGAGGGGCCGGCGGGCACGAAGCCGCCGTTCAGCGCGTGCACGGCGTGGGCGAGTTCGTCGGTGGTCGCGGCGAGGCGCGGCACGACCTGCTCGGCGGCGAACCGGAGCACGGCCGCCACGTCGGGGCCGTGCGCGGCGGCGACCTCCGCGACCGCGTCCACGGACCAGTCGGCCGCCTCCATCGCCTCGACCAGCGCGCGGGCCGTCGCCTCCGCCTCGTCGGCGGTGGTCCGGGTCGCGGCCGACTCGTCCAGGCCGAGCGCCTCGCGCAGACCCGGCAGGGCCTGCGTACCACCCCAGATCTGCCGGGCGCGCAGGATCGACAGGACCAGGTTGACCCGCTCGGGCCCGGTCGGTGCCCCGCCAAGGACGTGCAGACCGTCGCGGATCTGGGCGTCCTTGACCTCGCAGAGCCAGCCGTCGACGTGCAGCAGGAAGTCGTCGAAGCCGTCGTCCTCGGGGCGGTCCTCCATCCCCAGGTCGTGGTCGAGCTTGGCCGCCTGGATCAGCGTCCAGATCTGCGCCCGGATCGCGGGCAGCTTCGACGGGTCCATGGAGGAGATCTGCGCGTACTCGTCGAGCAGCTGCTCCAGGCGCGCGATGTCGCCGTACGAGTCGGCGCGGGCCATCGGCGGCACCAGGTGGTCGACGAGCGTGGCGTGCACGCGCCGCTTGGCCTGCGTGCCCTCACCCGGGTCGTTGACGAGGAACGGGTAGACCAGCGGGATGTCACCGAGCGCCGCGTCCGGGCCGCACGCGGCCGACAGGCCCGCGTTCTTGCCGGGCAGCCACTCCAGGTTGCCGTGCTTGCCGAGGTGGACCATCGCGTCCGCCCCGAAGCCGCCGTCCTCGGCGCGCGCCGCGATCCAGCGGTAGGCGGCCAGGTAGTGGTGGGACGGCGGGAGATCGGGGTCGTGGTAGATCGCGATCGGGTTCTCGCCGAAGCCGCGCGGCGGCTGGATGAGGATCAGCAGGTTCCCGCGGCGCAGCGCGGCGAGGACGATGTCGCCCTCCGGGTTGCGGGAGCGGTCGAGGAACATCTCGCCGGGCGCGGGGCCCCAGTGCTCCTCCACGGCCTCCCGCAGCTCGGCGGGGAGCTGCGCGTACCAGCGCTTGTAGTCGGCGGCCGGGATGCGGACCGGGTTCTTGGCCAGCTGCTCCTCGGTCAGCCAGTCCTGGTCGTGGCCGCCGGCCTCGATCAGGGCGTAGATCAGCTCGTCGCCGTCGCCGGAGACGAGCCCCGGGATGTCGGCCTCGGCCCCGAAGTCGTACCCCTCGGCGATCAGCCGCCGCAGCAGCGCGACGGCGGAGGCGGGGGTGTCCAGGCCGACCGCGTTGCCGATCCGGGAGTGCTTCGTCGGGTACGCGGAGAGGACGAGCGCGAGCTTCTTCTCCGCGTTCGGGATGTGCCGCAGGCGGGCGTGGCGGACCGCGATCCCGGCGACGCGGGAGGCCCGCTCGGCGTCGGCGACGTAGGCGGGGAGCCCGTCCTCGTCGATCTCCTTGAAGGAGAACGGCACGGTGATCAGGCGGCCGTCGAACTCGGGCACGGCGACCTGGCTGGCCGCGTCCAGCGGGGAGAGCCCCTCGTCGTTCTCCTCCCAGGCGGCCCGGGAGCCGGTGAGGCAGAGCGCCTGCAGGATCGGTACGTCGAGGGCGGCGAGCGCGCCCGCGTCCCAGGCGTCCTCGTCGCCGCCGGCCTGCGCCTCGGCGGGCTTCGTGCCACCGGCGGCGAGGACGGTCGTGACGATCGCGTCCGCGCGCTGCAGCGTCTCGATCAGCTCGGGCTCGGGGGCGCGCAGCGAGGCGACGTAGAGCGGCAGGGCGCGGGCGCCCGCGTCCTCGATCGCCGAGCAGAGGGCGTCGACGAAGGCGGTGTTCCCGCTCATGTGGTGGGCGCGGTAGTAGAGCACCGCGACGGTCGGGCCCTCGGTCGTCCGGGCCGTGCGCTCCAGCGGGCCCCAGGTGGGCGCGGCGGCCGGGGCCTCGAAGCCGTGGCCGGTCAGCAGCACGGTGTCGGCGAGGAACCGGGCCAGCTGCTCCAGGTTGGCCGGGCCGCCGTGCGCGAGGTAGGCGTGGGCCTCGGTGGCGACGCCGACGGGGACGGTGGAAGCCTCCATGAGCTGGGCGTCGGGGGCCTGTTCGCCGGAGAGCACGACGACCGGCTTCCCCGCCGCGCGCACGGCCGTCAGGCCGTCCTCCCAGGCCCGCAGGCCGCCGAGCAGGCGGACGACGACGAGGTCGGCCTCGTCGAGGAGTCCGGGCAGGTCGTCCGGGGCGAGCCGGGAGGGATTGGCGAACCGGTAGGCGACCGGACCGCCGGCCGCGCGGGCGCTGAGCAGGTCGGTGTCGGAGTGCGACAGCAACAGAATTCGCATGCGTGCGCAGGCCTTCCTCGGGGTTGTCCGCGCCCCGGGTGGTCGTGTGGGTTGGGGCCTCCCCTGCTCGAGCGAAGCCGAGAGCTTGGGGAAGGGAGTTCCTGACTCACCGGGACCCTTCCGGGGCCCGGCTCACAGTGGCGGGACCGCGCCGGATTCTCACCGGGCTTCCTCCCCGGGGTCCTGGGACCCCATGCCGATCTGCATAGTAGATCGTGCGTCCGCCGGGCCGGTCTGGCCCGTCGGCGTCGTGGGTATGCTCGCCGCCATGCCGCCCACCCCACCCACTCCACCCAACCCGGGCGAACCGCCCGTACGGGACCGTGGTGACGCCTGCCCCGGGGCGCTTCGACTGCACGCCGCCGACGACGGGCGGCTGGCCCGACTGCGACTGCCCGCAGGGTTGTTGACGGCACGTCAGGTACTTACCCTGGCCTCGGTGGCCGAGGAGCTCGGGGACGGGCGGGTCAGTGTCACGTCCCGGGGGAACCTGGAGCTGCGCGGGCTCGGCGAGGGCTGCGGGGCGGAGCTGGCGGGGCGGCTCTCGGGCGCCGGGCTGCTGCCCTCCGAGACCCATGAGCGGGTCCGGAACATCGTGGCCTCCCCGGCGGCCGGACTCGACGGACTCGGCCACGGAGACGTGCAGTTGTGGGCCCGCGAGCTGGACGCGCTGCTGTGCGCGCGGCCGTGGACGGCGGCCCTGTCCGGCCGGTTCCTCTTCGCCCTGGACGACGGGCGGGGCGATGTGGCGGGGCTCGGCGGAGATGTGACGTTGATCGCAGAAGGCCCGTCGGTACGGATGCGGGTGGGCGGCCGGGACGTCCGGGTCGGCGCCGCCGACGCGCCCCGTGCCGCGCTCGCCGCCGCAGGGGCCTTCCTGGACGCCGCCCGCGCCGCCGGGAACGGCGCCTGGCGCGTACGGGAGCTTCCGGAGGGCCACAAGCCGGACGTGGCCGGCGCGCTCGCGGGCGCCGGGATCGTGTCGGAGCCCGTAACCGCGGCGGAACCGCCGCACGCGGAGCCGCACGCCGGGCCGCCCGCCCCCGGGCCCCTCGGCGCGACCGCCCTGCACGTGCTCGCGCCCCTCGGGCGGCTGACCGCAGGCCAGCTGCGGGCGCTCGCCGCGAGCGGCGGCGAGGTGCGGCTCACACCCTGGCGCGGGGCCGTCGTCACCGGCCTCGCGGGCCCCGGCGCCGTCGCGACCCGGCTGCGCGAGCTCGACGCCCACGGTCTCGTCACCGACCCGCGCTCCCCCTGGGCCGGGGTCGGCGCCTGCACCGGGCGCCCCGGCTGCGCGAAGTCCCTCGCGGACGTGCGCGCCGACGCCACCCCGGGCAGCGGCCACCGTTCCGGCGGGCTGCCCGTGTACTTCTCCGGGTGCGAGCGGCGCTGCGGCCACCCGCACGGCGCCTGGGTCGACGTCCTCGCCACCGGCGACGGCACGTACCTGGTGAACGGCGTCCCCACCCCCCGTACCGCCCTGCCCGACGCCGTCGCGGCGGCCCGCGTCCCCACAGCAAACACGAGATGAGCGAGAGCAGCAGGATGTTCGACTACGAGAAGGACGGCACGGAGATCTACCGCCAGTCCTTTGCCACGATCCGCGCCGAGGCGGACCTCGCGGGTCTGCCCGCCGACGTCGCCCAGGTCGCCGTCCGCATGATCCACGCCTGCGGGATGACCGACCTGGTCGCCGACCTCGCGTACTCCCCGCAGGTCGTCTCCCGGGCCCGCGCCGCCCTGCGCGCGGGCGCGCCGATCCTCTGCGACGCGCAGATGGTCGCCAGCGGCGTCACCCGCAGGCGGCTGCCCGCCGACAACGAGGTCGTCTGCACGCTCTCCGACCCGTCCGTGCCCGCGCTCGCCGCCGAACTCGGCACCACCCGCAGCGCCGCCGCCCTCGAACTCTGGCGCGACCGCCTCGAAGGCTCCGTCGTCGCCATCGGCAACGCGCCCACCGCGCTCTTCCACCTCCTGGAGATGGTCGCCAAGGGCGCCGGGAAGCCCGCCGCCGTCCTCGGCATACCCGTCGGCTTCATCGGCGCCGCCGAGTCCAAGGACGCCCTCGCCGACCGGGCCCGGACCCTCGGACTCGACTACCTCGTCGTCCGCGGCCGGCGCGGCGGCAGCGCCATGACCGCCGCGGCGATCAACGCCCTCGCCCACGAAGCGGAGATCCAGGCATGAGCACGCCCCCCACGCCCACCACAGGCAAGCTGTACGGGGTCGGCCTCGGGCCCGGCGACCCGGAGCTGCTCACCCTCGCGGCGGTCAGGGCCATCGCCTCCGCCGACGTGATCGCGTACCACTCGGCCCGGCACGGCCGGTCCATCGCCCGCTCGATAGCGGCCGAGCACATCCGGGCCGACCAGATCGAGGAGCGGCTGATGTACCCGCTCACGGTCGAGACCACGGACCACCCCGGCGGCTACCGGGGCGCGCTCGACGACTTCTACGCGGAGGCCGCCGCCCGGCTCGCCGCGCACCTGGACGCCGGTCGCACGGTCGCCGTGCTCGCCGAGGGCGACCCGCTCTTCTACGGCTCGTACCAGCACATGCACAAGCGGCTCGCGGACCGCTACGACACCACGGTCATCCCCGGGGTGACCTCGGTCAGCGCCGCCGCCGCCCGGCTCGGGGAGCCGCTGTGCGAGGCCGAGGAGGTCCTGACGATCATCCCCGGCACGCTTCCCGAGGACGAGCTGACGGCCCGGCTCGCGGGCACCGACTCGGCGGTCGTGATGAAGCTCGGCCGGACGTTCCCGACCGTGCGGCGCGCCCTGGAGCGGGCGGGCCGGCTCGAGGACGCGCGGTACGTGGAGCGGGCGTTCATGGCGGGCGAGCGGACCGGGACCCTGGCGGACGTGGACCCGGAGACGGTCCCGTACTTCTCGGTGGCCGTGCTGCCCTCCCGGATCGACCAGGCCCCGCCGGTACGGGAGCGGGGCGAGGTCGTGGTCGTCGGCACGGGACCGGCGGGCGCGCCCTGGCTGACGCCCGAGTCGCGCGGCGCGCTCGTCAACGCCGACGACCTCGTCGGCTACACCACGTACCTCGACCGGGTCCCGGTGCTGCGGCCCGGGCAGCGGCGGCACGGCTCGGACAACAAGGTCGAGTCCGAGCGCGCCGAGTTCGCGCTCGACCTGGCCCGGCGCGGGCGGCGGGTCGCGGTCGTCTCGGGCGGCGACCCGGGTGTCTTCGCCATGGCGACGGCGGTCCTGGAGGTGGCCTGCGACCCCGCCTACGCGGACGTGCCGGTACGGGTCCTGCCGGGGGTGACGGCCGCGAACGCGGCGGCTGCCGCGGCGGGCGCCCCGCTCGGCCACGACTACGCCACGATCTCGCTCTCCGACCGGCTCAAGCCCTGGGAGGTCATCGCGGCCCGGCTGCGCGCGGCGGCCGAGGCGGACCTGGTCCTGGCGCTGTACAACCCGGGCTCCAAGTCCCGTACGCACCAGGTGGCGGCCGCCCGTGAGCTGCTGCTCGAACTCCGCTCGCCCGAGACGCCTGTGGTCGTCGCGCGGGACGTCGGCGGCCCGGAGGAATCGGTGCGGGTGGTGACCCTGAAGACCCTGGAGCCGAGCGAGGTCGACATGCGCACGCTGCTCCTTGTCGGCTCGTCGCAGACGCGGGCGGTGGAGCGCGCCGACGGCCGCACGATCGCCTGGACGCCCCGGCGCTACCCGGAGGCGTGACGGGTCAGGTCAGGCCTCCGCCCGCCCACGGACCCAGGCGGCCGCCTCCGTCACGGCGGCGGCCGTTTCCACGCCCTCGGGGACGGGCGGGCGGCGGACGACGACCACCGGGACGCCGGACTCGCGGGCGGCCCGGAGCTTGGGGGCGGTCGCGGCGCCGCCGCTGTCCTTGGTGACGAGGACGTCGATACGGTGCGAGCGGAGGACCTCGCGCTCGCCGTCGAGGGTGAACGGGCCGCGGTCCAGGAGGACTTCGGTGCGGGCGGGCATCGGGGGCTCGGGCGGGTCGACGGAGCGGACCAGGAACCACTGCGGGCAGTCGGCGAAGGCCGCGAGCCCCATGCGCCCGGTCGTCAGGAACACCCGGTCCCCGAGCCCGTCCAGGGCGCGCGCCGCCTCGGCCAGGGAGCCGACCGGGTGCCAGTCGTCCCCGGCCTCCGGGACCCAGCCGGGGCGGCGCAGGGCCAGCAGGGGAACATGGGCGGTGGCGGCCGCCCCGGCCGCGTTGAAGCTGATGGTCTCCGCGAAGGGATGGGTGGCGTCGATGACCGCGTCCACGTGGTGCTCGCGCACCCAGGCCACGAGCCCGTCCACGCCGCCGAACCCGCCGATCCGGACCTCACCGGCGGGCAGCCGGGGCGCGGCGACGCGGCCGGCGAGGGAGCTGGTGACGCGTACCGTGCCGCCGTCCGTGCCGTGCAGGCGCTCGGCGAGGGCGCGGGCCTCGCTGGTCCCGCCGAGAATGAGTACGTGCACGGGAGCCACGGGAGTCACGGAAGCCACGGGGGTCCTTTCGTGAGTGCGGGCGGCGGGCGAGACGCCCAACTCAAGCACACCGGTCTGCGGCCCGGCTGGACGACCGGCGCCTGCGCGACGGCGGCGACGACGGCCGCGTACACGGCGCTGCTCACCGGCGACTTCCCCGACCCGGTGACGATCACTCTGCCGAAGGGCCAGCGTCCGGCGTTCGCGCTCGCGGCGGAGGAGCTGGCCGGCGGCGCGGCGATGGCGGCGGTGGTGAAGGACGCGGGCGACGACCCGGACGTCACGCACGGCGCGCTGATCCGCTCGACGGTCCGGCTGCTGCCGGCCGGTTCCGGCGTCGTCTTCCGGGCCGGTCCCGGCGTCGGTACGGTCACGCTGCCCGGCCTGCCCCTGGAGGTCGGCGAGCCGGCGATCAACCCGGTACCGCGGCAGATGATGCGCGACCACGTGGCGGAGGTGGCGGCGGCGCACGGGGGCGGCGGCGACGTGGAGATCACGGTCTCCGTCGACCACGGCGAGGAGATCGCCCGCTCGACGTGGAACCCGCGGATCGGGATCCTCGGCGGTCTGTCGATCCTCGGCACGACGGGCGTGGTCGTCCCCTACTCGTGCTCGGCGTGGATCGACTCTATCCGCCGGGGCGTGGACGTGGCCCGCGCGGCGGGCCTCCGCCACGTGGCGGGCTGCACCGGCTCCACCTCGGAGAAGACGGTGGCGACGCTCTACGACCTGCCGGAGATCGCCCTGCTCGACATGGGCGACTTCGCGGGCGCGGTCCTGAAGTACATCCGCCGCCACCCCGTGGACCGCCTGACGATCTGCGGCGGCTTCGCGAAGCTCTCCAAGCTGGCCGCGGGCCACCTGGACCTCCACTCCGCCCGCTCCCAGGTCGACAAGGCCTTCCTCGCCGACCTGGCCCGCACGGGCGGCGCGAGCGACGCCCTGGCCGCGGAGATCGCGGCGGCCAACACGGGCCTCGCGGCCCTGCGCCTCTGCGAGTCCGCCGGCGTCCCCCTCGGCGACCTGGTCGCCGCCCACGCCCGCGACGAGTCCCTCACGGTCCTGCGCGGCGCCCCGGTCACCGTGGACGTCATCTGCATCGACCGCGCGGGCACGGTCGTGGGCCGCTCGACGCCGGCGGGGCCTTCGCGGGCGGGCTGAGCCCGCAGGGCTCCCGGAGCCGCCTTCCACCGGATGCGACGCCCGCTACCCGAATCTAGGCTTACCAGGACAAAGCCCCGTCCGAGAGGGAGTCCCATGGCGAAGCGCGGCAACAAGAGGCGGGCCCGTAAGAAGAAGAAGGCCAACCACGGCAAGCGGCCCAACGCCTGAGCTGTGGCGATGACCGAACCGGGCCGGGTCCCCCGCGGGGCCCGGCCTTCTTGTGTCCGCTCCGGTGTCAGCAGGTGTGGCGGTCGCGGGCCGGGTCGTAGAGGTGGCTGTCGCGGAACTGGGAGGCCGCGAGGGTGCGGCCGACCAGGATCACCGCCGTCTTCGTGATGCCGGCCGCCTTCGTCTGGTCCGCGATGTCCGCCAGGGTGCCCCGCAGCACGACCTCGTCCGGGCGGCTGGCCATCGCCACGACCGCCGCCGGGCAGTCGGCGCCGTAGTGCGGGGTGAGTTCGGCGACGACCCGGTCGACGTAGCGGGCCGCCAGGTGGAGGACGAGGAGGGCGCCGCTGCGGCCGAGGGTCGCCAGGTCCTCGCCCTCCGGCATCGGGGTGGCCTGCTGGGCGATCCGGGTCAGGATCACCGTCTGGCCCACCGTCGGAACGGTCAGCTCCCGCTTGAGGGCCGCCGCGGCCGCCGCGAAGGCGGGGACGCCCGGCACGACCTCGTACGGGATGCCCCGCGCGTCGAGCCGCCGCATCTGCTCCGCGACCGCGCTGAAGACGGACGGGTCGCCCGAGTGCAGCCGCGCCACGTCCTGGCCCGCCTCGTGGGCGCGGACGAACTCGGCCTCGATCCGGTCCAGGTCCAGGTCCGCCGTGTCCACCAGGCGCGCGTCCGGCGGGCACTCGGCGAGCAGCTCGCGCGGGACCAGGGAGCCCGCGTACAGGCACACCCCGCAGGAGGCCAGCGCCCGGGCGCCGCGCAGCGTGATCAGGTCGGCCGCACCCGGGCCCGCGCCGATGAAGTAGACGGTCATGCTCCAGCTCCTGCTTTCGTTACGGACCACTGCGTGACCGGCATCGCCTGCCGCCAGCCGGTGAAACCGCCCACCGGGACGGCCTGGGCGACGGCGAGCCTGACCAGCTCCCCGCCGTGCTCGCCGTACCAGCGCGCGAGCAGCGCCTCGGACTCCAGGGTCACGGTGTTCGCGACCAGCCTCCCGCCCGCGGGCAGCGCCGCCCAGCAGGCTTCGAGCAGGCCGGGGGCGGTCAGACCGCCGCCGACGAAGATCGCGTCGGGGGTCGGGAGGGCCGCGAGGCCGTCCGGGGCCGCCGCCGTCACCACCCGCAGCGCCGGGACGCCGAGCGCCTCCGCGTTGCGGGCGATCCGCGCCGCCCGCGCCGGGTTCTTCTCCACCGCCACCGCCCGGCAGGAGCGGTGCGTCCGCATCCACTCGATGCCGATCGAGCCCGAGCCGCCGCCGATGTCCCAGAGCAGCTCCCCGGGCGCGGGCGCGAGCGCGGCGAGCGTCGCCGCGCGGACGTAGCGCTTGGTGAGCTGGCCGTCGTGCTCGTACGCCTCGTCCGGCAGACCCGGTACGGCGCCGAGCCGCGGCGCGTCGGGGGAGCGGACGAGGTCGAGGGCGATCACGTTCAGGGGGTCCACCGGCACGTTCAGGGGGTCCGCCGACCCCGTCCGCGGCCAGGTCTCCGCCGTCGCGTCGACCGTCCGCTCGCGGTCCGAGCCGAGCTGTTCCAGTACCCGCATCCGGGTGCCTCCGAAGCCCTTCTCCCGCAGCAGGCCCGCGACCTCGCCCGGGGTCGAGCCGTCCGCGCTGAGGACGAGGAGCCGGCGGCCGTCGTGCAGGGCGGCGGAGAGCCCCGCGAGGGGCCGGCCCACCAGCGAGACGGTCTCCACGGTCTCCCCGGCCCAGCCCAGGCGGGCGCAGGCGTACGAGACGGAGGAGGGGTGCGGCAGGACGTCCAGGCGCTCGGCGCCGACCGTCTCGGCGAGGGTGCGCCCGATCCCGTAGAAGGTGGGGTCCCCGCTGGCGAGGACGGCCACGGCACGGCCCTCGTGGGCGGCGAGGAGGCCCGGCACGGCGGGCCGCAGCGGCGAGGGCCAGGCGATCCGCTCGCCGGGGCACTCGTCGGCGGGCAGCAGATCGAGCTGCCGGACGCCTCCGATCAGGACCTCGGCGGCGCCGAGGACGCGGCGGGACCGCGCGGGAAGGCCGTCCCAGCCGTCCGCGCCGATCCCGACGACGGATATCGCGGCCGGAGGAACGGTGCTGGTGCTCACGTCGGCGAACTCTACGGGAGGCCGTCCAGCGCCATCCGAGGCGGTGAAGCGGATAACTATCCGGTAACGTGACGCACCCGGAATACGGCAACCGGGTGCACGGCTGAGCGTGATGGTTTAAGATTCAACCATCAGCCCCGAGAAGGCACCCCAGCGAGAGGTGAGCACGATGCAGTTCGGGATCTTCACCGTCGGCGACGTGACGACCGACCCCACCACCGGCCGCACCCAGACCGAGCACGAGCGGATCAAGAACACCGTCGCCATCGCGCTCAAGGCGGAAGAGGTCGGGCTCGACGTCTTCGCGACCGGCGAGCACCACAACCCGCCCTTCGTGCCGTCCTCCCCGACCACCCTCCTCGGGCACATCGCCGCGCGGACCGAGAACCTGATCCTCTCCACCTCCACCACGCTGATCACCACCAACGACCCGGTGAAGATCGCCGAGGACTACGCGACCCTCCAGCACCTCGCCGACGGCCGCGTGGACCTGATGATGGGGCGCGGCAACACCGGCCCCGTCTACCCGTGGTTCGGCCAGGACATCCGCCAGGGCATCCCGCTCGCCATCGAGAACTACGCGCTCCTCCACAGGCTGTGGAGGGAGGACGTGGTCGACTGGGAGGGCAAGTTCCGCACCGCCCTCCAGGGCTTCACCGCCACGCCCCGCCCGCTGGACGGCGTCCCGCCGTTCGTCTGGCACGGCTCGATCCGCTCCCCCGAGATCGCCGAGCAGGCCGCGTACTACGGCGACGGCTTCTTCGCCAACCACATCTTCTGGCCCAAGCAGCACACCGAGAAGATGGTCCGCCTCTACCGCCAGCGCTACGCCCACTACGGCCACGGCACCCCCGAGCAGGCCATCGTCGGCCTCGGCGGCCAGATCTTCATGCGGAAGAACTCCCAGGACGCCGTACGGGAGTTCCGCCCGTACTTCGACAACGCGCCGGTCTACGGCCACGGCCCCTCCCTGGAGGAGTTCACCCGCGAGACCCCGCTGACCGTCGGCTCCCCGCAGGAGGTCATCGAGCGCACCCTCTCCTTCCGCGACTACGTCGGCGACTACCAGCGCCAGCTCTTCCTGGTCGACCACGCCGGCCTGCCCCTGAAGACCGTCCTGGAGCAGCTCGACATCCTCGGCGAGGAGGTCGTCCCGGTGCTGCGCAAGGAGTTCGCCAACCTGCGGCCCGCCGGCGTCCCGGAGACCGCCCCGCTCCACCCCTCCGTCCAGCAGAAGGCCGCCCAGCAGGCATCGCAGCAGAACCAGGAGGCATGAGCCATGCAGACCCTGAAGCTGGTCGCCGTGTCCGCCGGACTCAGCGCGCCCTCCTCCACCCGGCTGCTCGCCGACCGGCTCGCCAAGGCCGCCGAGCAGCGGCTGGTCGAGCAGGAGTACGTCGTCGAGGTCCAGGTGGTCGAACTGCGCGACCTCGCCGTCGACATCGCGAAGAACTTCGTGAGCGGCTTCCCCTCCGGGCAGCTCCAGGCGGCGATCGACGCGGTGACCGGCGCCGACGGGGTGATCGCGGTGACGCCCGTCTTCACCGCCTCGTACAGCGGCCTGTTCAAGTCCTTCTTCGACCTGATCGACCCGGCCGCGCTGACCGGCAGGCCGGTGCTGATCGGCGCGACCGGCGGCACGGCCCGGCACTCGCTCGTCCTCGACCACGCGCTGCGCCCGCTCTTCGCCTATCTGCGGGCCCTCGTCGTCCCGACGGCCGTCTACGCGGCCTCGGAGGACTGGGGTTCGGGCGGCGACGAGTGGACGGACGGCCTGCCGTCCCGGATCGCCCGGGCCGGGCACGAACTCGCCGACCTGGTCGCGGCCAGGGGCCCGGCGGGCGCGGCGGACGACGACGAGGTCGTCCCCTTCGAGCGACAGCTCGCCGACCTGCGCCTGGATTGAGCGTCTTTGTTACGTTGGGGGCGAATGCGTGATCCAGCGAACGGAGACCGACATGGCCGGCAGGATCGTGGTGGGCGTCGACGGTTCGGAACCGTCCCTCAAGGCGCTGCGGTGGGCGGCCGGGCAGGCCGCCCTCACCGGGGACGAGCTCCAGGTGGTGTCCAGTTGGGAGTACCCGGCGTCCTGGGCGACGCTCATGCCCGGAGTGCCGCCGGAGTTCGACCCGGAGCGGCTCGCCAAGGAGATCCTGGACCAGTCCCTGGCCGAGGCGCTCGCCCCGGCCGTCGCGGCCACGGTCACTCGCACGGTCGTCGGCGGCAACCCGGCCCAGGCCCTGCTCGACCAGGCCCCGGGCGCGTCCCTGCTGGTCGTCGGCGACCGCGGGTACGCGGGCTTCAAGGCGGCGGTCCTGGGCTCCGTCTCCACCCATGTGACCCAGCACGCGCCGTGTCCGGTGGTCGTGGTCCGGGGCGAGTGAGACGCCGGGCCGAGTGACGGGTTCGCGGTTCGCCGAGTGCCGGGTTGCCGTGCGGCGAGTGACGGGTTTGCCGTGCGGCGGGCGCCCGGCGGGCGCATGATGCCCTCATGGACATCAAGCTCGAACTGATCGGCGTGCCCGTCACCGACATCGACCGGGCCAAGGCCTTCTACGAGAAGGTCGGCTTCCACGCCGACCACGACGTGACGGTCAACGAGGACATCCGCTTCGTCCAGATGACCCCGCCGGGCTCGGCCTGCTCGATCGCGTTCGGCAAGGGCATCACCGAGATGAAGCCGGGCTCCCTCGACAACATGCAGGTCGTGGTCTCCGACATCGAGGCGGCCCACGCCGACCTGTCCGGGCGCGGGGTCGAGGTCACCGCCATCGACGACCAGCCGTGGGGCTCCTTCGTCTACTTCGCCGACCCCGACGGCAACCGCTGGGCGGTCCAGCAGATCACCCCGCGCGGCAAGTGACCGCGGCCGGTGCTCACTTGCGGTTGTAGAGCCGCATCGTGATCGCGCCGAAGACCACAACGAGCACCGCCGACCAGCCCAGCGACCAGGCGATGTCCGCCGCCGGCCAGTTCCCGGCCATCAACTCCCGTACCGCCGTCGCCAGATGCGTCACCGGGCTGTTGTTCACGAAGGCCTGCAGCCAGCCGGGCATCGTCTTCGGGTCGACGAAGACGTTGGACAGGAACGTCAGCGGGAAGATCACCATCATGCTGACGCCCATGACCGACTTCTCGCTGCGCAGCAACAGCCCGAACATGGTCCAGATCCACGAGAACGCGAACGAGAAGACCACCAGCAGCGCGACCCCGAGCAGCACGCCGACCACCCCGCCCTCCGGGCGGTAGCCGATGATCATGCCGACGGAGAGCATCACCGCCGAGGCGATCAGATAGCGCACGACGTCGCCGAGGAGATAGCCGACCATCGGCGCGGGCCGCCAGATCGGCAGCGTACGGAACCGGTCGAAGACGCCCTTCTCGATGTCCGTGTTGACCGATACACCCGTGTACATCGTGATCATCACGACGCTCATCACGAGGATGCCCGGCAGCAGGAACTGGATGTACGCCGAGGCCGATCCGGCCAGCGCGCCCCCGAAGAGGTACGTGTACATCAGCACCATCATGATCGGGAACGCCGTCACGTCGAACAGCTGCTCCGGCACGTGCTTGATCTTCAGCATGGCCCGCCAGCCGAAGGTCAGCGAGGCCGAGAGCGCGCTCGGGCGCGGCGGGCGGGTCTGCCCGACGAGCAGCGCCGCGAGCTCGTCCGCCTTCGGGGCGACGAAGTCGAGGGTGTCGGGGCCTTGCGGGTCCTTGCCGGTGGTGACGGTGGTCATGCCGCCGTTCCTTTCCTGTCCGTCAGCGCCAGGAACACCTCGTCGAGGCTGGGCTGGCCGAGCCCGAAGTTGTCGACCGTGATGCCCGCGCGGGCCAGCTCGGACAGCGCCCGGGCGGCCTGCTCCGCGGCGCCGAGATCCGTGCCGTGGCCGTTCACGGTGGCGGTGAGCGCGACCGGGTCCGGATCGAGCTGCACGGTGGCCTTCAGCGCCTCCTTGAGGACCCGCTCGGCCTCCGGGCGCTGCTCGGGGTCCCGGAGCCGTACGTGCACCGAGCCCGAGCCCACGGACGCCTTCAGCTCGCCCTTCGTGCCCTCCGCGATCACCTTGCCGTGGTCGATGACGGCGATCCGGGAGGCCAGCTGGTCGGCCTCGTCCAGGTACTGGGTGGTGAGCAGGACCGTGGTGCCCTGGGCGACCACCGCCCGGACGATGTCCCAGACCTGGTTGCGCGAGCGCGGGTCGAGGCCGGTCGTCGGTTCGTCGAGGAAGAGCAGGTCGGGGGTGTTCAGGATGGACGCGGCGATGTCGATCCGGCGCCGCATGCCGCCCGAGTAGTTCTTGATCTGCTTGTCCGCCGCCTCCGCGAGCCCGAACGCCTCCAGGAGCTGCGCGGAGCGTTCGCGGGCGGCGGGGCGGGTGTGGCCGAGGAGTCTGCCGAGCAGGACGAGGTTCTCGGTGCCGGTCAGGTCCTCGTCCACGGAGGCGTACTGGCCGGTGAGGCTGACGCGCCCGCGCACGGTGTCGGCGTCCCTCACGACGTCGTTGCCGAAGACCCGGGCCCGGCCGCCGTCGGGGCGCAGCAGGGTCGCGAGCATCTTGACGGCCGTCGTCTTGCCGGCGCCGTTGGGGCCGAGGACGCCGTACACCGTGCCCGCCGGTACGCGGAGGTCGATGCCGTCGACGGCACGGTTCGTGCCGAAGACCTTGACCAGGCCCTCCGTCTCGATGGCGAGGTCGGTCATGCGCTGTCCTCCCGCTGCCGGATGCGGGCCCGCTTGCCGGGTGCGGGCCCGTTCCGACCAGTCTCCGACGGTTGCCCGCGGGATGCCAGGGGGAACGCGTGTACGCGGTGGCCAGACCGGGCGGCCGGAGCGCCGTCCGAGACGGCGTCGGCGCCGGTCGGGCGGGTGGGAGGAGCGCCGCCTCCGCCGCGCGGGGGAGCCTGCCGGGCCGGCGGGCCGACGCCCTGGATGGCACCCGCACGCCACGCTGACGCCCATGACGCTCTCACCGACGAATTCACTGCTCAAGAGGTCACCGCTCAAAAAGTCACCGCTCAAGAAGTCACCGCTCAAGCAGCCGCTCCGGATCGACGCCCTGCCGGACGTGCCCCGCTGGGCCGCCGTCGCCGCCCACGCCGTGCCGCTGCTCGTCCTGCCCTCCGGGATCTGGCGGAGACCGTCGTCGCCGAGCTGCTGGCCTTCCTGACGCTCGGCCTGGTCCGCTCCTGGGGCGAGGTCCACCCGCGCCGCCTGCCGCTGCTCGGCGGGCGGCCGGTCTCCCGGCGCGGCGCGACCGCCGCCGCACTGGGCGGGGCGGCCGGGCTCTTCGCGCTGACGGGCTGGTACACGTACGTGGCGGTCAGCGGACTCGGGCGGGACGCGGCGGGCGGGCACACGGAGGGCACGTTCCAGGAGGTCCTCTTCCTCGTCTGCTACCTCCCGCTGGCCGCCTGGGCCCCGCTGCTCGCCGCCGTGGCGGTGGCGTACTCCCGCCGCCGCCGACGGACCCGGGCCTAGGGCCTAGGGCTCGTGCGTGTAGAGCAGGTAGAACGCGGTGACGAGGGTGCCCGCCGCCACGATCAGGCCGAGGATCACCCCGGACAGGATGCTCGCGCCGGACAGGCTGAACAGGAAGCCGATCGCGCAGCCGGCGACCACCGCCCAGGCCGCCGCGTGCAGTTCGCGGGGCAGCACGTGGCCCCACTGGCGCACCGCGTACACCGCCCCCGCGAGGACGAGGCCCGAGACCACGCCGAGCAGGACCTGGCCCCAGGTGATGACGCCCCCGGAGCGCTGGATGGCGGCGGCGTAGATGCCGTAGGCGAGGCCCAGCGTCACCGGCAGGACCAGGCCGTGGGTGCTCAGCTGCCGTCGCGTCGGTACCGCTGCGTGTGCGGCCATGGCAGGCGCTCCTTCGCTCTCGCCCCCCTCACCCTCACCCTCAAGGGCACACCCGGAGCGCCCGCCCGCGCAACCGGGCGGCTCAGCCCGCGGGCCGCACCGCGACCGCGTCGATCTCGAAGAGCATCCCGGGCAGCGCCAGGGCGGCGACGCCGCTCAGCGTCTGGGCGGGCAGTCGCTCGCCGAACGCGCCGTGCAGCGCCTTGCCGAGCACCTCCAGCTTGGCGAGGTCGTGATCGACGATGTACGAGCCGAGGCGCACGACGTGCTCGAAGCCGAGCCCGGCGCCTTCGAGGGCGAGCCGGAGGTTGGTGAAGGCCAGCTCGACCTGCGCGGCGAAGTCCCCGGGGACGGGTGATCCGGTCTCGTCGGAGGCGTACTGGCCGCCGAGGAAGACGAGTTCGCCGGGCGCGGAGACGGCGTGGCTGTAGCCGAAGGGCGACGGGTCGTGGAGGGTCGCGGGGTTGGTGATGGTGCGCCGGTCGGTGGGCGCGGAGTCGGTCGTGGCGGGGGTGGTGCCGGTCGTGGCGGGGGTGATGTCGATCGTGGCGGGGGTGGTGTCGGTGCTCATCGGGAGTGCTTCCTTCCGGAGAGTACGGCCGTCAGGCAGGCGGCCAGGGTGAGCGCGGCGCCCGTGGCGAGCACCGCGGTGAACGTGGTCGCGTCGGTGATCAGCCCGCCGAGGAGGGCGCCGAGCGCGATGGAGAGGCAGAAGACGCTGACCTGGAGGGCCGTCGCGGTCTCCAGGTCCTCGGGCGGGGCGACGGCCATGAGCCAGGACTGCAGACCGACGGAGACCCCGCCGTACGCGAGCCCCCACAGGATCAGCAGCGCCGCGCCGGCCGGGGGCGTACCGCCCGCGAGGGCGAGGGCCAGGAGCGCGACGGTCAGTCCCGCGCCGAGGGCGGCGAGGGTGCGGGCGGGGGAACGGGCGGCCCGGGGCCCGGCGAGGAAGTTCCCCGCGACGCCCGCGATCCCGTAGCCGAGGAGGAGCGGCCCGAGGAACCGCTCGGGCACATGGGCGTGTTCGGCGAGGACGGGCCGCACGAAGGAGTACGCGAGGAAGTGGCCGGTCACGAGGAGGAGGGTGAGCAGGAGGCCGACGCGGACGGGCACGTGACGGCGCGGCAGGTCGAGCGCCCCGGCGATCAGTCCGCCCCGGTCGCCGGCGGTCCGTCCGCCGGCGAGCCTGCCGGCAGCCGCTCCCGGCAGGGCGGGCAGGAGCGCCGCCAGTGCCCCCGTCGCCAGCAGCGCCACCACCCCCGTCCCGGCGAACGCCCCTCGCCAGCCGGTCCATTCCGCCGCCGCCGTGGCCGCCGGTACGCCGAGTACGGACGCGGCCGAGACCCCGCCGAAGATGACGGCGGTGGCCCTGCCCACCCCGGCGGCCGGGACGAGCCGGGGCGCGAGGCCGCCCGCGAGGGCCCAGAAGCCGCCGATGGCGACCCCGAGCAGGGCCCTGGCGCCGAGGACAACCGCGAAGTGCCCGGCCAGGGCGGTCCCGACGTTCGCGGCGGCGACCAGGGCCATCAGCAGGACCAGGACGGCCCGCCGGTCGTATCCGGCCGCGCGCAGCGCGATCAGCGGGGCCGAGACGGCGGCCACCAGACCCGGCACGGTCACCATCAGGCCCGCCGTGCCGGCGGAGACCCCGAGGTCGGCCGCGACCGGGGTGAGCAGGCCGACCGGGAGCAACTCGGCCGTCATGACAGTGAAGATGCCGAGCGTGACCGCACCGACCCGCAGCGGTCCCGACCCGGTCCGGCGGGCTCCGCCACTCCTCCTAATCTGGATATCTGACATCCAGAATCACCCCCTGAAGATAGGGCCGACACCCCACGCGTCGGCTCGACTCCGCGTCGTACGACGGCTCAGACGTTCGCGAACCAGCGGCGGATACGGTCCGGGGCCGCCGGCGCCTGACGCTCCGCCTGCTCCCGTACGCCGTCCAGCGTCCGGGCCGCCAGCTCCCGGCGCCAGGCCAGCTCCGCCGCCCCCATCGCACCCGCGATCGCGCACTCGGCGGCGTATCCGTCCGCGGGGCCCGCGCCCGGACCCTGCTGCCGGATCTCGCTGCAGCGGAACGCCTCCTCCGGGCCCTCGATCGCCGCGACGACGTCCATCAGGGTGATCCGGTCCAGCGGTCGCGCCAACCGGAAACCCCCCTTCGGGCCGGAGGTGGAGCTGAGGATCCCGGCCCGGGAGAGCGCCTGGAGCTGCTTGTTGAGGTAGGCCGCGGGCAGCTCGTGGTACGCGGCGAGCCGCGCCGCCGTCACCGCCCGCTCCGGCCCGATCCAGGCCAGGTTGAGGCAGCTGTGCATCGCCCACTCGACGCCTTCGTTCATCCTCATATTCTGGATACTAGACGTCCAGGATTAGTGAGGCAAGCCCGTCCCGTCCGGGCCCCGCTCCACCAGCTCCGCGAGCCGCGCGAGCGCCCCCGCCAGGACCGGCAGCGGCGGCGAGGCAAGCCCCACCCGGACCGCGTCCGCCGCGCCCCGCGCGAGCCCGCGCCCCGGTCCGGGCCGGCCGCCACCCCCGCCGCCCCCCGCGCCCCGCCCGTCGACCGCGAAGGACGGGCCCGGGGTCAGCGCGATGCCCCGCTCGGCCGCCGCGGCCGCGAAGGTCTCCGCGCGCCACGGCGCCGGCAGCTCCCACCAGCAGTAGTACGCGTGCGGCGAGGTACGGATCCGGTACCCGCCCATGTGCCGCAGCACCAGCGCGTGCCGGGCCGCCGCGTCCGCGCGCTTCGCCGCCACGAGCGCGTCGACCGTGCCGTCCGCCGCCCACCGGGTCGCCGCCGCTGGGGGTCCCCCCACGCCCCCTGGGCGTAGGGGGAGCGAGCCCGCCCGCCGTCCACGCGCCCGAGCGCAACGCCCGCGCGAGGTCCTCCACCATGAGGGCGTCCGGCGCGACCAGGTGGCCGACGGTGAGGCCGGGCGCGAGGCGCTTGGAGAGGCTGTCCACGAGCACCACCCGCTCAGGGGCGTGCGCCGCGAGCGGCGCGGGGGCGTCCGGGACGAGGAAGGCCCAGGTGGTGTCCTCGATCGCGGTGAGCCCCGACTCCCGCAGCACGTCCGCCAGTTCGGCCCTGCGGCCCGGACTCGCCGTCAGGGACAGCGGGTTGTGCAGGGTCGGCTGGACGTACACGGCGGAGAGCGGGGCCGCGCGGTGGGCCGCCGCCAGCGCGTCGGGACGCATCCCCTCGCCGTCGAGCCCGATCGGCACGAGCCGCACCCCGAGCCGCTCCGCCACCGTCTTGACCAGCGGATACGTCAGCGCCTCGATGCCGAGCGAGCCGCCGGGAGGCACGAGCGCGGAGAGCGCCGCCGCGATGGCCTGGCGGCCGTTTCCCGCGAAGAGCACCCGGTCGGGATCCGGCGCCCAGCCCGGCCGCGCGAGGACCCTCGCGGCGGCGGCCCGCGCCTCGGGTGTGCCGGTGGCCGCCGCCGGGCGGCTGGTCTGCTCGCCCAGCACGTCGGCGCGGGCGAGCGCCGCGAGCGCCCGTGCCATCAGCCCCGACTGCCCCTCCGCCACGGGGTAGTTGAGCTGGAGGTCGACCGGCGCGTCCCCGGCCGGCTCGGCGAGCGCGAGCGCGGCGCCCGGCGGCGGGGGAGCCGCCCGTACGAACGTCCCGCGCCCCACCTCGCCGACGACCAGTCCGCGCCGCGCCAGCTCGCCGTACACCCGGATCGCCGTGGAGTTGGCGATCCGGTGGCGCCGCGCGAGGACCCGCTGCGGGGGCAGCCGGTCCCCCGGGCGCAGCCGCCCGTCCGCGATCCGCCGCGCGAACAGATCGGCGATCCGCCGGTACTCCTCCATCGCACGCCCTCCTCCGACGGCACCTCATTGCACCGAGAGCAAAGGATCTCATTGCACCGAGCGAAAGCCGCTGCCTAGCCTCTGACCATGCCTTCCGCACAGATCGACGGACTCACCATCGGCTACGAGGACCAGGGCGCGGGCCCCGCGCTCGTCCTGGTCCACGGCCACCCCTTCGACCGCTCGATGTGGCGGCCCCAGATCGCGCGCTTCTCGGCCACGCACCGGGTCGTCGCCCCCGACCTGCGCGGCTACGGCGCCACCACGGTCGTCCCCGGCACCACCCCGCTCTCCGTCTTCGCGGGCGACCTCGCCGCGCTCCTCGACCACCTGGGCGTCGAGGAGTTCGTCCTCGGCGGGCTCTCCATGGGCGGCCAGATCGTCATGGAGTGCTACCGCCTCTTCCCGGACCGGATCCGCGGTCTGGTCCTCGCCGACACCTTCCCCGCGGCCGAGACCGCGGAGGGCAGGGCCGGGCGCCGCGCCATGGCCGAGCGGCTCGTCCGCGAGGGCATGCGGGGGTACGCCGACGAGGTCCTGGACCTGATGGTCGCCCCGTACAACACGCATGCCGCGCCCCAGGTGCACCGGATGATGCGCGGCACCGACCCGGAGGGCGCGGCGGCCGCGCTCCGCGGGCGGGCCGAGCGTCCCGACTACCGCGCGCTGCTCACCAGGGTCTCCGTACCGGCCCTGGTCGTGGTCGGCCGGGACGACGCGTACACGCCGGTCGCGGACGCGGAGGCGATGCACGCGGCGCTGCCGCACTCCACGCTCGTGGTCGTCGAGCGGGCGGCGCACATGCCGAATCTGGAGCGGCCGGAGGAGTTCGACGCGGCACTCGCCGGGTTCCTCGACACCCTCTGAGCGGGGCCGGTCGAGGGGTGCGCTCCCCCCGACCGACCTCACCCTTTCGCCCCCATTGGTCCGTTCGGTGGCGAATCACCCGAAATCGCCGCACCATGAGCCCATGAGCCAGAACACCGCACCTCCCCGCAGACAGAGCACCGACACCGGCTCCGGCTGGGCATCCGGCGGGACCCTCTTCGCCGGCGTCCTGATGGTGGTCATCGGCATCCTGGACGTGCTCCAGGGCATCGCCGCGATCGCCGAGGACGACGTCTACACCCGCGTCGGCGACTACGTGTTCAAGTGGGACCTGACGAGCTGGGGCTGGATCCACCTGATCCTCGGCATCATCGTCGCACTCGCGGGCTTCGGAATCCTCAAGGGCACCGGGTGGGGCAGGGTCGCCGGCATCACCCTGGCGTCCCTCAACGTCATCGCCCAGTTCCTCTTCCTGCCGTACCACCCCTGGTGGGCGCTGTTCTCCATGGCCATCTCGATCTTCGTGATCTGGGCCCTGGCCACGGACGACACCTACGGCAAGGACACGGTGTGAGGCACACGCGGCGCGCTCGCACCCGTACCCGCGTCCTCACCGCCGCCTCCGTCGCCGCCCTCCTCGCCCTGGCCGGCCTGACCGGCTGCACCGAGGAGGCCCAGCAGAAGGCGGGCGACATCGTCTCCTCGGCGACCTCGGCCGCGGCCTCGGCCGCCCAGGAGAAGATGAACGAGGTCAAGGACGGGGTGAACGCCACCGAGGAGGTGAAGGCGGGTCCGACGAAGGTGGACGGCGACCGGACCACCGCCGAGATCACCGCCACGAACCCGCAGGACAAGAGCGCCGACTACACCGTCATGGTCAACTTCCGCGACAGCGGCGGGAACCTGCTCGACGCCGTCGTCCTGAACATCGACGGGGTCGAGGCGGGGAAGTCCAAGTCCGGTACGGCGCGCAGCAACCGCACCCTGTCGGGCGAGACGAAGGCCGAGGTCGCCCAGGCGCTGCGACACTGACGGAGTGGAGCAACTCCTGGCAGCCCAGCCGTCCTCCGTGCCCGACCCCGCCCCGCAGGCCTCCCGGCCCAGGCACCGCGCAGCAGCCGCCTGGGCCGCCGGTCTGCTCGTGGCCGTGCCGACCCTGGTCACCGGCTGCCGGCTGCTCGACACCGACGCCCTGACCCCCGTACCGCAGCTGCTGTCCTTCCTGCCCTGGCTCACCCTCCCGGCCGCGCTCGCCGCCCTGCTCGCCCTGGTGGCCCGCCGTCGCCTCCTGGCCGGCTGGTCGGCCCTCGTCCTGCTCACCACGGCCTGGTTCACGCTCCCGTACGGCCCGGACACCACGACCGCCCGCGGGCCCGTCGTGGAACGGCTGCGGGTACTCGCCGCGAACGTCGAGTTCGGCGAGGCGACCGGCGCCCTCGTCACGGCGGCGCGGCGGGAGCGGCCCGCGCTCCTGTACGTCTCCGAGTGCGACCCCGCGTGCGTACGCGCCCTCACCGGCGCCCTGTCCACGAACCTCCCGCACCGGGCCGTCGTCGACGGCGAGGGCTCGACGGGCTCGGTGATCCTCAGCGCGTACCCGCTGACCGCGCGGCCCCCGATCCCGGCCGCGATGGGCATGCCGGGCGCCGGCGCCCGGATCGGCGGCCGGGACGTCGAGCTGCGCCTCGCGCACCCGCTGCCGCCGCTCCCCCGCCAGGTCGAGGACTGGCGGACCGAGCTGGGACGGGTGGCGGACGCCGCGGGCGCCGCGCACCGCGCGGGCGGCCCGGTGCTCCTCGCCGGCGACTTCAACGCCTCCCAGGACCACGCCGCCTTCCGCGCCGTCCTCGACACGGGCCGGCTGCACGACGCGGCCCGGCTCGCGGGCGCCGCCAGGACCCCGACCTGGCCGCGCGAGCTGGCCCTGCCGCCGTACGTGCAGATCGACCACGTGCTGGTCAGCGACGACTTCCGGGTCCGCCAGGTCCGCTTCCTGGAGCTGACCGGCTCGGACCACCGGGCCGTCCTGACCGATCTCGACCTGCACGCGGGCCGCTGATCGGCCACGCTGGACTGTATGGAGCACATGCACGACGACCAGCAGATCCTGGCGAACATCGGCGGCCTCGTCGAGGAGGAACGGGCGCTGCGGCAGCGGACGGGCGGCCTGCTCCCCGAGGAGCTGACCCGGCTCGCCGAGCTGGAGGTGCAACTGGACCAGTGCTGGGACCTGTTGCGCCAGCGCCGCGCGAAGAGCGAGTTCGGGGAGGACCCGGACACGGCCGCCGTCCGCCCGGCGGCGGAGGTGGAGGGCTACCGCAACTGACCGGCACCCGCCGGCCCCGTACCGTACGGGCACGAAGCAGCCCAACCGCAGGTGAAACCGCCCAACTACGGGCGGATCCCCGCAAGCCGCGTACCGTGACCCCATGGCACGCCCCGGACGCCTCACCCCGCCCACCTGGCTCACCGCAGGCCTGCGCCCCGCTCCCGCGCCGATCCCCTGGGCCGCCGTCGCCCGTGCCTCCATCGCCCTGTCCGCGCCGCTCGCCGTGGGCTTCGCCGCCGACCAGCCCGTCTACGGCGCCCTGGTCTCCATGGGCGCCCTCTCCGGGGTCATCGGCGACACCGCCGACGCGTACCGGATGCGGTTCCACAACATCGCCGTCCCCCAGCTCTTCGGCGCCCTCGGCGTCACCCTCGGCAGCCTCGTGTACGGCGACGGCTGGCCGGCCGTCGCCGTCCTCACGCTCATCGCGCTCGTCTCCGGGATGATCTCCTCGATCGGCGCGGTCGCCTCCGCGTCCGGGCTGCTCCTGCTCCTCAACGCGGTCGTCGGCGCCGGGCTCCCGATGCCCGACCCCTGGTGGAAGCCACCGCTCCTGCTGACCCTCGGCGGCGCCGTCGTCCTCGCCCTGACCCTGCTCGGCTGGCCGCTGCGCGGCCTCGTCCCCGAGCGGACCGCCGTCGCCGGCACCTACCGGGCCGTCGCCGACGTCCTCGAAGCCGCGGGCACGACACCCGCGTACGAGGAGCGGCGGCAGGCCGTCACCGCCTCCCTCAACCAGGCGTACGACCTCGTCCTCGCCCGCCGCGCCCGCGAGCACGGCCGCGCGCCGATCCTCGTCCGGCTGCTCGCCCAGCTCAACGCCGTCATCCCGCTCGTGGAGGCCGCCCCGGCCGCCCACATCGCCGCCCTCCGCTTCCACCGCCCCCTGCCGCCCGCGATCCCCGCCGCCGTCCGCGACCTCGCCGACGCCGTCGAGGAGGGCCGCACCGGCACCCCCGCCCTGGACCTCCCCCAGCCGGGCAGGCCCGCCGAGAAGGCCGTCGACCACGCCCTGCGGCACGCGGCGACCGTCGTCCACAGCGCGGAGCCGAACCCGTACAACGTGGACGACCGGCTCGGCCGCCCCGCCGCCCTGCGGGTCCGGGCCCGCCGGGTCGCCCGGGGCGTGCTGTTCTCCGAGGCCTCCTGGCGGTACGGCCTTCGGCTCGCGCTCTGCATCGGCCTCGCCCAGGCGCTGGTCTCGCTGATCGACGTACCCCGCTCGTACTGGGTCGCCCTCACCGTCACCTTCGTCATGAAGCCCGACTTCGGCTCCGTCTTCTCCCGGGCCGTGCTGCGCGCCTTCGGCACCGCCGTCGGCCTCGTCACCGCCGCCCTCGTGCTCGCCGAGGTGCCGCGCGGCTGGTGGGACGTGCCGGTGATGGTCGTGCTCGCCGGGCTGATCCCGGCCTTCTCCGCCAAGGGGTACGCCTTCCAGACGGCGGCGATCACGCCCGTGATCCTGCTGCTCTCCGACCTCATCAACCGGCAGGGCTTCGACCTGGTCCTGCCCCGGCTCTACGACTCCCTCATCGGCTGCGGGATCGCGCTGGTCGCCGGCTATCTGCTCTGGCCCGAGTCCTGGCACAGCCGCATCGGCGACCGGCTCGCCGACTCCGTCGCCGACACCGCCGCGTACGTGGCACGGGCGTTCTGCGCGCCCGAGGAGGAGGACCCGGGCGCCCGGGTGCGCGCCCGGCGGAAGCTGTACCGCGATCTGTCCTCCGTACGCTCCGAGTTCCAGCGCGCCCTGACCGAACCGCCGCCGACCGGCACCGTCGCCTCCGCCTGGTGGCCGCTGGTCGTCGCCGTGGAGCGGATCGTCGACGCCACGACCGCCGCCCGGGTCCGCGTGAACCACGGCGCGCCGCCGCCCGACCCGGCGGAAGTGGAAGCCGTGGAGCAGCAGTTGCGGGAGCTCGCGGACGGGCTGCGAGGCACGGACGTCCTGGTGGAGGTACGGGCCGAGCTGACCGGCGACGAGGAGGGCGTGCTCGCCCCGCTGCGCCAGGAGGTCCGCGCCGCCCGGGCGATCGCGACGCCCCGCGCGACGGCGGTGAAGGACTGAAACCGGAAGGCCGGGCCGCGGCGGACCGACGGCACTCTCCCCTTCCAAGATCCGCCCAAACACCCCGCCGGGGGCGTACGGATGGACTTACCGGCGGTCACTGAGCGGAACCCTCCATGCCGCCGTTACCGGAATCCGCCGGGGCGACTACGATGCGCTCGATTCACCTTGATCCGTGCGCGATCCGGGGAAGAACTCACCCGGCGAGCACGGTCACTTCGTCCTGCACCGCTCCCGTGCCCCCCAAGGACATCCGCCATGCGCACCACGACCGGCAGAGGGCTCCAGCCCAATGTCCTCGGGACCTTCGACACCGTCGTCATGGCCGTCGCCGGCAGTGCGCCCGCCTACTCCCTGGCCGCCACCACGGCCGTGCTCTTCGGCGCGGTCGGGCTCGCGGGCCCCGCGGCCCTGCTGTACTGCGCGATCCCGATGCTCGGCATCGTCCTCGCCTACGCGCGCCTCGGGCGGATCGACGTCAACGCGGGCGCCGGATACTCCTGGGTGGGGCGCACCCTCCACCCCTTCCTCGGCTTCCTCTCCGGCTGGGCCCTCGTCGTCTCCGCGACCGTGTTCATGGTCGCCGGTTCGCTGCCCGCCGGCGCCCTGACGCTCTCCCTCATCGACCCCTCACTGGCCGACAACACCCCGCTCGCCGCCGTCGTCGGCGCCGGCTGGTTCCTGATGATGCTGCTCGTCGTCCTGGGCGGCGCCCGGCTCACCGTACGGGCCCAACTCCTGATGTCGGGCGTCGAGATGCTCATCCTCGTCGCGTTCATCCTGGCCGCCCTCCTGCACCGGGGCCACGCGACCGCCTTCGACTGGTCCTGGTTCGGCTTCGGCCACTTCGACGGCCCGGCGGGCTTCGCCTCCGGCGCGCTGATCGCCGCCTTCTACTACTGGGGCTGGGACGTCACCAGCAACCTCAGCGAGGAAACCCGCAACAGCCGCCGTACGGCCGGGCTCGCCGCGCTCGTCGGCGTCGGCGTCGTCTTCCTGATCTTCGAGGCGTTCACGGTCGCGGTCAACGTCCTCCTGACCTCCGACCAGATCGAGCGGGGCGGCGCGAACGTCCTCGCCGTCCTCGGCCAGGAGATCTGGCCGGGCGTCGGCGGAAAGCTCCTGGTCGCGGCGGTGCTCCTGTCGACGGTCGCCACCCTGGAGACCACCCTGATCCAGGTGACCCGCTCGCTGTTCGCGATGGGCCGCGACCACACGATGCCGGCCGCGCTCGGCACCGTGCACCGCCGCTGGAACACCCCCTGGGTCGCCATCGCCGCCGTCGGCTGCGCCGCGCTGCTGATGTTCTGCGCCGCGGCGGCCGCCGGTTCGATGAGCCGGATCCTGCGCGACGCGGTCTCCGCGATCGGCCTCCTCATCGCCTTCTACTACGCCCTCGCGGGCCTCGCCGCCGTCGTCGCGTACCGCAAGATGCTGCTCACGTCCGTACGAAACCTCCTGATCGGCGGTGTCTGGCCGCTCCTCGGCTCGGCGTTCATGCTGTGGGCCTTCGTCGAGTCCCTCGGCGAACTGTCCACGACGGCCCGCGTGGTGGGCCTCGGCGGCCTCCTCGTGGGCCTCGTCCCGATGCTCGTGTACTGGCGCCGGGGCAGCGCGTACTACCGGCCGGCGCGGCTCGACGCGGCGCGCGCCCTGGCGGCGGCCGAACCGTTCGCACCGAGCACGCCGCGGGCGCGCAGGGCGGACGAGTCGCTCTCGACGGACTTCTGACGATGGCCGCACTCCGCCGCTCTGCGCGCTCGGGACGCTCGCCGCGCTTCACGCCCGTCTTCGACCCGGACTTCGGCGACCGGGCGCTGACCGTGGCGCGGAACGACATCGTCATCGGCCGCTGGCAGGGCGTCCGGGACCTGCTGCGGGAGACCGGCGAGGACTGGGCGCGCCGGACCCACCGGATACGGCTCCTCGCGCACGCGGCCGCGGGCAGCTCGGCGGTGGAGTCCTGGCGGGCGGCCGAACCGGACAGCCCGGACGCGGCGGTGCTGCGGGCCGCGACCGAGGTGGTGCGGATCTTCGACACGGCCATCGCGGCGGGCCGGGGCACGGTCGTGGACCGGGGCAGGGTCGACGCGACCGTCGACGCCTGCCTGCGGGCGACGGAGGCCGCGCCGGCGGACCCGATGCCCTGGGTCTCGCTGCTCTCGGTGGCCCGGCTGTACGAGGGCGGGGTGACCCGCAGGCAACTGCGCCAGTGGTTCGACGAGCTGCGGCACCGGGACCCGTACAACACCGAGGGCCATGCCCAGGTGATGCGGTACCTGTCGGCGCGCTGGCACGGCACGCACGGCGCCATGTACGACTTCGCGCGGGACGCGGCGGGCGTGGCGCCGCCCGGTTCGCCGCTGCCGGTCCTGGTGCAGGTGGCGCGCGTGGAGGAGTACCGCTACATCGCGGACGGGGCACTCGGCCGGGGCCCGGTGCGCGGGTTCGACCAGCACTGGAAGCACGAGCTGGCCGTGGACGAGCTGCGCCGCACCCACCAGCGCTGGATCGGCGGCCGGGAGCCGGGCGGTCCGGTGGCCCCCGAGGAGGTACCGGACCTCAACTACCTGGCGCACGCGGCCTGCTACGCCGGCCAGGTCGAGGTGGCGCGCGAGGTGCTCACCATGCTCGGGACGCGGGCGGCGTGGGTGCCGTGGGCGTACACGGGCGAACCGGAGGAGCAGTTCGTCCGCTTCCGGGAGGGCCTGGGGCTGGGCCCGGTGTGAGGGGCGGGGCCACGCCCCTCACACCGGGCTCCGACCGGCTCAGACGCCGATGTCGCGGCCGTCCTTGCGCCAGACGGAGACGACGGACGGACGGACGATCTTGCCGGGTCCGTCGGGCCACTCCGACTTCGGGTTCTCGACGGACGCGCCGTCGAGCTCGCCCGGGTGCTGGACGGCGATGACGACACGGCGGTCCTGGATGATCGGACCGCAGGTCTCGGCGCCCTTCGGGACGGTCAGGAACTGCTTGAGCTCACCGCGCCGCTCACCCTGCGTGGCCACACCGAACAGGCCGTCGTGCGAGCCGAGCTGGGCACCGTCGGTGGAGATCCACAGGTTGCCGTGCGGGTCGAAGGCGACGTTGTCCGGGCAGGAGATCGGGGAGACCTTGTCCTTCGGGTACCCGGCGAAGTACGTGGCCGGGTCGTTCGGGTCGCCGGCGACGAGGAAGAGGCGCCAGGCGAAGCCGTCGGAGGTCGGGTCGTCCCAGTTCTCGGCGAGCTCCAGGATCTGGCCGTGCTTGTTCAGGTTGCGCGGGTTGGCCTCGTCGGCCGGGGCGTAACCGGTCTTGCCGCGGTTGGTGTTGTTGGTGAGCGCGACGTAGACGCGGCCGGTGCGCGGGCTCGGCTCGACGTCCTCGGGGCGGTCCATCTTCGTCGCGCCGACCTTGTCACCGGCGAGGCGGGTGAAGACGTACACCTCCTCGGCGGTCATGCCCTCGACGTGCGAGACGTTGCCGGTGGCCAGCGGGATCCACACGCCGGAACCGTCGAACTCGCCGTCGGACGGGTGCTTGCCGGTGCCGTCGATCTGCGCGGCCGGGCTGTCGCCGGTCAGCTTGGCGACGTAGAGGGTGCCCTCGTCGAGCAGGGTGAGGTTGTGCGCGCGGGCGGCCCGCGAGTTGCCCTTCTTCATCCGCTTCGACGAGACGAACTTGTAGAAGTAGTCAAAACGCTCGTCGTCGCCCATGTAGACGACCGGGCGGCCGTCCGCGGTGAGGCGGGGCTGCGCGGCCTCGTGCTTGAAGCGGCCGAGCGCGGTGCGCTTCTTCGGCGTCGACTGGGGGTCGTACGGGTCGAGCTCGACGACCCAGCCCTGACGGTGGACCTCGTTCGGCTCCTGCTTGAGGTCGAAGCGCTTGTCGAACCGCTCCCACTTGCGCTCGGAGGCACCGGTGCCGACGCCGTAGCGCTTGTCGGTGGCGGAGGAGCCGTTGGCGAAGTACTGGTTGAAGTTCTCCTCGCCGTGCAGCGTCGTGCCCCACGGGGTGGTGCCGCCGGCGCAGTTGTTGAGCGTGCCGAGGACCTTGCGGCCGGAGGGGTCGGCGGAGGTCTGGAGGAGCTTCGACCCGGCGGCGGGGCCGGTCAGCTCGAACGCGCTGGTGGTGTGGAGACGGCGGTTGAGCGAGTGCCGGGTGACGGGCGTGAGCTTGCCCGAGCGGCGCTCCTCCTGGACCACGACGACGGAGAGTCCGTGGGCGGCCCAGGCGATCTCGACCTGCTCGCGGGTCGGGTTCTCGGCGTCGTAACCCTTGAACATCAGGATTTCGTCGGTGTACTCGTGGTTGGCGACCAGGAGCTGGCGGCCGTACTCGCCGCGGAGCGGGAGCAGGCTCAGGAAGTCGTTGTTGTAGCCGAACTGACCGGCCTGCGCGGCGGCGGTCTGCTTGTCGGCGTCGAAGGCCGGCGCACCGCGGAGGATGGGCTCGCCCCAGCGGATGACGACGTTCTGCTCGTAGCCGGTGGGGACGGTGACCTTGTCGGCCGTGTTGGGCGCGACGGGCGTGAAGCGCAGACCGCGGGCGCCGTCGACCCGGTGGAAGCCCTTGGCGGCGGCGGAGGCGGCGTCGCTGTCAGGGGCGGCGGCGACGGCCGGCGTGCTGCCGGAGCCGACGACGGCGCTGCCGGCAGCGGCGGCGACGGTCACGACGGCGGCGGTGCGCATCATGGAACGGCGGGAGAGGACGCCGGCTATGACGTCGCCGACGTACTCGTTGTCGCTGGTGTTGGGCACCTCGTGGAAGCAGGCGTCACCACAGCGGAACCGGCAGGTGAGGGCGGAACGGCCGCCTCCGTGCGGGTTGGTGCTCAGCAGCGGCAGCAGTTTGCGCACTTGGTCCTCCTCCGGCGCAATACTGCGCCGCCCCTTGGTCCCGACATGGTGTCGGGAATTGGTCCGGCGGTGACGTTATGTGTACACATCTGCACGGGGGAGGCGCTGAAGTGAACGGCGCATGAATGGGCAGGAACGGAGGTTCGTTCGGCGGCCGTTCACGGGCGTGGCGCGGGCCGTACGGCGGCCGGGGAGGGTCGATTATGGGCCACCGAAGGCGACACACCCGGGGCCGCTAACCTTACGTGTCCGCCCTGGCCAGGGATGATTCCTCCCAGTACGGACATTCACCGCACTCAACTCATGCGAAAGGCCTCGCCCATGGGCATTCGGAGCTTGCTGCGCAAGGTGTTCGGACGCGATCGTGCGGAACAGCACGCTGATTCCCCGGCAACCTCCGTCCCGCCCCAGGCGGCCCCGGCCGCGGAGGAGGAGACGGCCCCGGCGACGGTGACGGCCACGGTTTCGGCGCCGACGACCGCGTCGGCCACGGCGGCCACAGCGGCCACGGCGGCTTCCGCGCCGGTGACCACGCCTGCTTCCGCGCCGGCCACGACGGCGTCGACGACCACGGAGACGTCCACGGCCGCGGTGCCGTCGGCGGCCCCCAGGAAGGACGCGGCTCAGCGCGCGGCGGACGACCTGGTGGCAGCCGCCTTCGACAACCCGAAGGTCCCGGCGGCACGGACGGCGAGCCCGTCGCCGCAGGAGCCGGTCGCGGAGACCGTGGAGGCGGAGGAGACGGAGCCAGAGGCTGACAAGGCCGTCGTCGCGGAGCCTGAGGCGAACGAGGTCGTCGCCGAGGTCGAGCAGCCCGCGCCGGTCGAGGTGACTGAGGCCGTCACCGAGCCGACGGAGGCGGAGACGCCTGCGGCAGAAGCCGAGGTCGAGGCCGAGGCAGCACCCGAGGCCACGGCGGAGGTCGAGGCTGAGGCGGAGGCCGTGGAGGCCGCCGCCGAGGCGGAGGCGGCCGTCGTGGAGGAGCCCGAGGCGACCGTTGCCGCTGAGGAGCCCGAGGCGACCGAGGTCGCCGCCGAGGCCGACGAGCAGGACGCCGCCGCCCCGGCGGAGGCGGAGCCGGTCGCCGCGGAGGTCGAGCCCGAGGCGGACGACGCGGAGCCGGAAGCGGCCGTCGTCGCCGAGGAGCCCGAGCCGGCCACCGCCCCTGAGCCCCAGCCCCAGCCCGAGCCCGAGCTGGAGGCAGTCACCGCCGCCGCCCCCGAGCCCGAGCCCGAGCCCGAGGCAGTCGTCGCGGAGGCCGAGCCCACCGCCCCCGCTACTGCCCCCGCCCCCGCAGGGGTCGTCGCCGCGGACGCGCCGCAGCTGCTCGACGCGTACGCCGCCGCGGGTGACGTGCTCAAGGAGCGCGGGCTGGTCAAGGCGCAGGCGGCCGTGTACCTCGTGGTCGACCGGTCAGGGTCGATGCGCGGGTACTTCAAGGACGGGTCCGTCCAGCGCCTGGCCGAGCAGACGGTCGCCCTGGCCGCCCACCTCACCGAGGACGCCACGGTCACCGCCGTCTTCTTCTCCACGGACATCGACGGCACCGCCGAACTCCGCCCGGCCGGCATCGACGGCCGCATCGAGGAGATCAACGCGGGCCTCGGCCGCCTCGGCCGTACGAACTACCACCGCGCCGTCGAAGAGGTCCTCGCCCACCACGAGAAGGCCGACCCCACCCGCCCCGCACTCGTCGTCTTCCAGACGGACGGCGCACCCGAGTCCAAGACGGCCGCCACCCAGGCGCTCGCCGAGGCCGCCGAGCGCCCGATCCACTGGCAGTTCGTGGCGTGGGGCGAGGAGGACAACAAGGCCTTCGACTACGTCCGTAAGCTCACCGCCCCCCGTACCGGCCACTTCCTCGCCGGCGCGACCCCCTCCGAGACCGCCCACGCCGACTTCTACCGCGGGCTGCTCTCCACCTGGGAGGCCTGACCGGAAGCGACTGGGGGCCCGGTGGTGACGGAGACGGGCAACGTCACCGTCACCACCAGGCCCCCGCCGTCTCCCTCCCCCCGGGCGACCGCGCTGACGGTCCCCCCGTGGGCGGCCGCGATCGAGCGGACGATCGACAGGCCGAGCCCGGCCCCCGGCCCCATCCGGTCACGGCCCTCGCCCCGCCGGAAGGGCTCGAAGAGCCCCGGTACGTCCGCGGGGTCGACGACGGGTCCCGTGTTCACGACGGTCACGACACCCCCGGCCACGGACACCTCCACCGCACCACCCGGCACGTTGTAGGCGACGGCGTTGGCGACGAGGTTCCGTACGAGCTGCCCAAGCAGCACACGGCTCCCGAGCACGACACCTCCCGCACCCTCCACCGGAACCCCGAAGGTGTCGCACTCCTCCTCGACGACACTCCCCAGCTCAACCCGCTCCCGCCCCTCAAGGCCACGCTCGCTCCTCGCGAGCACCAGGAGCCCCTCGATGAGGCGCTCGCTGCGCCGGTTGCTGTCGAGGAGCACCTGCTTGACCTCGTTCGCGTCGTCGAGGCCGATCTGGATCGCGGCGCGCTGTGTGGCGAGCGGGGTCCGCAGCTCGTGGGAGGCGTTCGCGATGAACCGCCGCTGGCTGTCGAAGGCGGCCTCCAGACGGCCCAGCAGCGCGTCGATCGTGTCTCCGAGCTCCTTCAGCTCGTCGTCGGGCCCGCTCGCGGCGATCCTCTCGTGCAGGTTCCGCTCCGAGAGGCGTCGCGCACGCGCGGTCATCTCGTGGACCGGCCGCAGCACACGCCCGGCCGTCCACCACCCGACCGCGACGGCGCAGAACGCCATGACGACGAGGGCCAGGCACGACCACATGAGCATCTGCTCGCCCGCGGCCCGGCTGACGTCGTCGCTGAGCCGGTAGGCGGTGACGGTCTCGAACGGCGCGACCACCCGTACCCGCGCGGCGATGGCGTCCGCCTCGCCCTCCGTACCGGCGCGGGAGAGCAGGTTCACGACGGTGAGCAGGCACCCGCCGAGCACGACGAAAACGCCCCCGTACACGAGGGCGATCCGGGTCCGGATGGTGGACCCTGCTTCGAGGACACCCGTCACAGCGCGTACCCCACTCCCTGCACGGTCCTGATCAGCGCCGGCTCGCCGAGCTTGGCGCGCAGCTTGCTCATGCAGACCCGTACCGCGCCGGTGAACGGGTCGGTGTGGGCGTCCCAGGCCCGCTCCAGGAGCTCCTCGGCGGAGACGGTCGCCCCGTCGGCCTCCAGCAGGATCTGGAGGACGGAGAACTCCTTCGGGGACAGATCGAGGACGCGCCCGTCCCTGGTCACGTCGCGCCGCACGGTGTCCATCGCCACCCCCACCCGCTCCAGGCGCGGCGGCACGGGCCGGGCGCTGCGGCGCCGCAGGGCGCGGACACGGGAGACCAGCTCGGGGAACTCGAAGGGCTTGCCGAGGTAGTCGTCGGCACCGAGATCGAGCCCTTCGACCCGGTCCTCGGTGGAAGCGGAAGCAGTGAGCATCAGAATCCGGGTCCGGGCGGAGCGGGCGACGAGCGCGCGGGCGACGTCGTCGCCGTGGACGCGGGGCAGGTCCCGGTCGAGGACGACGACGTCGTAGTCGTGCAGGCCCAGGTAGGCGAGGGCGGCGTCGCCGCTGTAGACGGTGTCGACGGCGAAGCCGGCCCGCCGCAGCCCGGTGGCGAGGAGCTCCGCGAGGACCTCCTCGTCCTCGGCGACAAGTACGCGCATGATCTCTTCCTCGCTGCTGACGGCCACGGCTCTTTCTACGCGGGCCAACGTTTCGCAAAGCTCTCCGAGCTCCCACACCCACCCCACGCCCACCCCACACCCACCCCACACCCACCCCACGCCCACCCCACACCCACCCCACACCCACCCCACCCCGTCTCACCCCCCGGTTATGGATGTGAGTGGATCTTGAACTGCCCGTTAGGATTTCGACCATGGCGGCCACTGGATCCGAGAAGCAGGGGGCGAAGGCGTTCTACGTCTCGACCCCCATCTACTACGTCAACGACGCTCCTCACCTGGGCCACGCCTACACGACCGTCGCAGGCGACGTGCTCACGCGCTGGCACCGTCAGCGCGGCGAGAAGGTGTGGTACCTCACCGGCACGGACGAGCACGGTCAGAAGATCATGCGCACGGCCGAGGCGAACAACGTCACGCCCCAGGCCTGGTGCGACAAGCTCGTCGAGGAGGCGTGGAAGCCCCTCTGGGAGCACCTGAACATCGCGAACGACGACTTCATCCGCACGACGGAGAAGCGGCACACGGATCGCGTCCAGGAGTTCGTGCAGGACCTGTACGACAAGGACGAGATCTACAAGGGCGGGTACGAGGGCCCGTACTGCGTGGGCTGTGAGGAGTACAAGCTCCCGGGCGATCTCATCGAGGCCGAGGACGGCACGAAGCTGTGCGCCGTCCACAAGAAGCCGGTGGAGATCCTCAAGGAGGAGAACTACTTCTTCAAGCTGAGCGAGTACGGCCCGAAGCTGCTCGAGTTCTACGAGGCGAACCCGGGCTTCATCCAGCCGGAGTCGGCGCGCAACGAGGTCGTGAACTTCGTCAAGCAGGGCCTCGAGGACCTGTCGATCTCGCGCTCGACCTTCGACTGGGGCGTCCCGGTGCCGTGGGACGAGAAGCACGTGATCTACGTGTGGATCGACGCGCTCCTGAACTACGCGACGGCGGTCGGCTACAACGAGAACCCCGAGAAGTTCAACGAGACCTTCCCGGCCAACGTCCACCTCATCGGCAAGGACATCCTGCGCTTCCACGCGGTGATCTGGCCGGCGATGCTGATGGCGCAGGGTCTGCCGGTGCCGGGCAAGGTGGCGGCGAACGGCTGGCTGATGGTCGGCGGCGAGAAGATGTCGAAGTCGAACCTGACCGGCATCAAGCCGCAGGACCTGACCTCGCACTTCGGCGTGGACGCGTACCGCTGGTACTTCCTGCGCGCGATCGCGTTCGGCCAGGACGGCTCGTTCTCGTGGGAGGACTTCACCGCCCGCTACACGAGCGAGCTGGCGAACGACTACGGCAACCTCGCCTCGCGCGTGGCGGCGATGGTCGGCAAGTACTTCGACGGCGCCCTGCCGGCCGCGACGGCCGACGGTGACGCGGAGAAGGCGATCCACGAGGGCCTGGCGAAGGCCGTCGCGACCGCCGACCAGAAGATCGGCGAGGAGCTGGACTTCCAGGGCGGCATCCTGGCGATCTTCGACTTCGTGAAGCAGGTCAACGGCTACATCACGGAGCAGGAGCCGTGGAAGGTCGCCAAGGACGAGTCGGAGGCGGGCCGCGCCCGCCTGGCGACGATCCTCTACACGGCGGCCGAGTCCCTCCGAGGCGTCGCGGTCCTCCTGAACCCGATCATGCCGGAGACCTCCCAGCAGCTCTGGGACTCCCTGGGCGCGGAGCCCTCCCTGGGCTCCCTCGCCTCCCAGCCGGTCCAGTCGGCCGGCGAGTGGGGCAAGCTCCCGGCAGGCACGACGGTCACGAAGGGCGCGATCCTCTTCCCGCGCCTGGAGGACCCGAAGAAGGACTGACGCCCTTCCCGTAGTACTTGGAGCGAGGCCCGGAACCTGACAGGTTCCGGGCCTCGCGCTTTTGTTCGTTGCTCGTGGAAATGATCGCGTGGCAGCATGCGTGGGTGACGGAGAACGGGAACGGGGACGCGGCGAAGCCTCAACGGGCCTCAAGACTGACTGAATTGTCGGAGAACCCTCCTCCGAGCACGGATCGGAGGACGGCTCCGAACACGGAGCCGCACGCCGAACCGGTCGACGAGGCGGCGGTGGCCCGGCGGGAGTTTGCGCGGTTACTCGGCGAATTCCGTCGCACGGCGGTTCTGGTGCCGTTCGACGAGCACGGGAGCCTGTGGACCGCGGACTTCAGCGGAGTCCGGTGGATCTGCGCGTTCTCGGACGAGGAGGCGCTGGCGCGCTTCGCGGTCGCGCGGGGCGAGGCGGAGCATGAGTGGACGTACCGCACGATCCTCGGCGCACGCCTGCTGGACGTGATGGTGCCGATGCTGCCGGGTCCGGGGGGCGTGGCGCTGGACGCGGGCAGTGCGGACGGGATGGTGTTCCCGCCGGTGGCGGGGATCGTCCCGGACGGGGTGGCGGTGGATCTCGGGGGAACGGGGGCCCAGGATGAGCGGGAACGAGCCTGAACTCGCGGCGCCGGCGGCGGCGCTCGCGGAGATCGTGAAGGGCATCAATCTGGCGCATGCGGAGCTGAAGGAGCTCGGCATGATCGGCGAGGCGTCGGCGGGCCGAGGGTTCTCGGATCTGGCGCTGTCGGGCCTTGAGCTGGGGCACGGGGGCCTGACGGCCGAGTTCGAGACGTTCTGCGACCGGTGGGAGTGGGGCGTCCGTGCGCTGACCTTGCGGGGAAACGGTTTTGCGCAGGGGGTCGGCCTCTCGGCGGGCTCGTTCGCGGAGCAGGAGCAGTACGTGAAGGACTCCTTCAAGATCGCGGTGAACTCCCTCAACGGGAACCCGCACCTGTCGGAGGACGAGGTCAAGCAGATGCGCTGGGACACCATTCGTGACCAGCACATGTGGGACAACGCGGACTACAGCCGGGAGTCGTTCACCGAGGCCCACCAGGAGGTCGAGCAGACCTGGCGGAACACGGCGTACGACGTCGAGGACTCGCTGCTCGACTCGATGGAGAACTCGGGTGTGGTGGACCCGAAGCTGCGTGACTTGATGGACGAGGAGCTGAAGGAGACCCTCGCCCCCGACCGGGCGACGATCGAGCAGGCCGAGCAGCCGCGGTGGGGGGAGAGCCGCTGATGGTCGACTGGCGGGGGATCGGCGACGGCATAGTCGACGGGCTCGACAAGGGGATCGACAAGGGCAAGGAGCTGGTCGGCAAGGGCATCGACCACGCCACCGACAAGATCGGCGAGGGCCTGGAGAAGGTCGGTGCCCACGACTGGGCGGACGCGGTCGAGGACTGGGGCGACGAGACGGCGTCGTCGCTCGGCGCGCAGGTCGGGGAGCAGCAGCTCGGACAGAGCGAGGAAGCGAACGAGCTGATCCACGGCAAACCGGACCGGATCACCGCGACGGCGAAGAACCTCCGGGACTTCCGGCAGGCCTTCGACCTGGTCGGCGGCGGGATGAAGAAGCTGGACTCGGCGCACTGGCGGGGCGAGGCGGCCAACACGTTCCGGGAGAAGTTCCAGACCCTGCCCACCGACTGGCTGCACGCGGCGGACGCGATGGAGGACGCGGCCAAGGCGCTGGAGACGTACGCCAAGACGGTGGTGAGCGCGCAGGGCAAGGCGGGCGAGGCGATCGCCCTGTACAAGGAGGGCGACAAGGACTCCAAGTCGGCGGTAGAGACGTACAACAAGAAGGTCGACGCCTACAACACCGCTCGCACCGGGGACAGTCCGCTGCCCCACCCGGGCACGTTCTCCGACCCGGGCGCGTCAAAGCGGGCGCGGGCCCGGGAGATCCTGAACGACGCGCGCAGGGCGCGCAACGAGGCCGGGGAGACGGCGAGAACGGCGGTACGCGCGGCGCTCGCCCACGCGCCGAAGGAGCCGACGGGCGTCGAGAAGGCCAAGCTCGACATGATGGACCACGCCCTGGGCCAGGGCTTCGAGCTGGCCCATTTCGGCGGCGGCGTCGTCAAGGGCACGGCGGGCCTGGTCAACTTCGTCCGCTCGGTGAACCCGACGGACCCGTACAACCTGACGCACCCGGCGGACTACTACAAGGGCGTCAACACGACGCTCGCCGGCCTGGTCTCCACGGTGGCGAACCCGGACCGGGCGCTGAAGAACGCCTGGGACGCGGCGAAGGGCGACCCGAGCGAGTTCATCGGCCGGCTCCTCCCGGAACTCCTGGGCACGAAGGGCGGCGGCGTCATCAAGGGCGGCCTGCGGGCCGGCCTGGACAGAGCCGAGCGCCCGGACAAACCTCACATGGAGTCGGACGGCACCCCCCGGGCGGACCAGGAGAAGGACCCGCCCACCAGCTGCAAGACGACCGGCCAGAAGGACTGCGAGAAGGACCCGGTCGACATCGCGTCGGGCCACATGCTGCTGCCTCAGACCGACATCACCCTGCCTGGCTCGCTCCCGCTCCTCTTCCGCCGCACCTTCGACTCCTCGCGCCGCTCGGGCCGCTGGTTCGGCCCGACGTGGTCGTCGACGGTGGACCAACGCCTTGAGATCGACTCCGAGGGCGTGATCTTCAGCTGCGACGAAGGCAGCCTGCTCGCGTACCCGCACCCGGCACCGGGCGTCCCGGTCGTCCCGGCCCACGGCCGGCAGTGGCCGCTGGACCGGGTGGAGGACGGCTACACGATCACCGACCCCGACACGGGCACGGTCCGCCACTTCACCGACCACACCCACGAACTGGCCCTCCTGGCCCAGATCGACGACCGCAACGGCCGCTGGATCACGTTCGAGCACGACGAGACGGGGGCCCCGACCTCGATCGTCCACCACGGCGGCTACCACCTGAAGCTCACCACGGCCGAAGGCCGCGTGACGGCCCTCCACCTCGCGGAAGCGGCACCGGACGGGTCCGACCAGGAGATCCTGCGCTACGGCTACACCGACGGCCACCTGACGGAGGTGGTGAACTCCTCGGGCCGCCCCCTGCGCTTCGGCTGCGACGAGGAGGGCCGCATCACCTCGTGGACGGACACCAACGGCAGCCGCTTCGACTACGTCTACGACGACCAGGACCGCTGTACCTATCAGTCAGGCACGAACGGCCACCTCGAAACCACCTTCACCTGGGACGACGTCGACCCGGCGACCGGTCTCCGCCTGACGACCTTCACGGACGGCTACGGACACACCCAGCGCCATCTGATCAACGACCGCGCGCAGCGCGTCGCCGAGATCGACGCGCTGGGCGCGGGCACCCGCTTCGCGTACGACCGCCACGGCAACCTCCTGTCCCACACGGACCCCCTGGGCAACGTCACCCGCTCCACGTACGACGAGCACGGCCGTATGACCGCGCTGGAACGCCCGGACGGCCGTCAGGCCAGGGCCGAGTACAACGCCCTGGGCCTTCCGACCCGTATCGTCGGCACGGACGGCAACGTCACCCGCCAGACCTTCGACGAGCGCGGCAACCGCACGTCGGTGACCGACCCTTCGGGTGCGACGACGAGGTTCACGTACGACGTGTCGGGCGGACTGACGTCGGTGACGGACCCACTCGGCGCCACGACGCACCTGGTGCTGGACCCCCGGGGCCTGCCGACCGAGATCACGGACGCGCTTGGGTCGACGACCCGCTACGAGCACGACGCGTTCGGCCGCACGACCCGGATCACGGACGCCCTGGGCGCGCAGACGCGCCTGGAGTGGACGGTGGAGGGCCTGCCGTCCCGCCGTACGGCAGCGGACGGCACGGTGGAGTCGTGGACGTACGACGGCGAGGGCAACTGCCTGACCCACACGGACGCGTTGGGCGGAACAACCCACTTCTCGTACACGGACTTCGACCTCCTGACGTCCCGCACGACCCCGGACGGCATCCGCTACCGCTTCGCCCACGACACGAACCTGCGCCTGACGCGCGTGACCAACCCGCAGGGCTTGACGTGGGAGTACGCGTACGACGGCGCGGGCCGCCTGGTGACGGAGACGGACTTCGACGATCGCAGGCTCACCTACGGCTACGACGCGGCGGGCCGCCAGACCTCCCGCACGAACGCGCTCGACCAGACGATCGGCTTCGAGCGCAACGCGCTCGGCCAGATCGTCCGCAAGGACGCGGCCGGCGCGGTCACCACGTACGAGTACGACGTCTTCGACGAACTGGCGGCGGCGACGTGCCCCGACGCGACGCTGACCCGCCTCAGGGACCGCTACGGCCGCCTCGTCTCCGAGACGGTGAACGGCCGAACGCTCTCCTTCACGCACGACGCGGCGGGCCGCCGGGTGGGCCGTACGACCCCGGGCGGTTCGACGAGCACGTGGTCGTACGACGCGGTGGGCCGCAGGACGGAGCTGACGACTTCGGGCCGCCGCCTGGCCTTCGACCGGGACGCGGCGGGACGCGAGGCGGCCCGCACGGTGTCGGACTTCGTCACGCTGACGTCGTCGTTCGACGAGAGGGGCCGCCTGGCGACACAAGATGTTGCGTCCCGCGGGACCCAGCTCCAACACCGCACCTACGCGTACCGCCCCGACGGCAACCTGATCGGTGTCACGGACAAGCTCTCGGGAACGCGCCGCTTCGACGTGGACGCGGTGGGCCGTGTCACGGCGGTGCACGCGAAGGACTGGTCGGAACGGTATGCCTACGACGACGCCGGCAACCAGACGGAAGCCTCGTGGCCGTCGACCCACCCGTCCCACGCATCGACGGGCACCCGCACGTACACGGGCACCCGCCTCACCCACGCGGGCTCGGTCCGCTACGAACACGACGCGCAAGGCCGCACGATCCTGCGCCAGAAGACCCGCCTCTCCCGGAAGCCGGACACCTGGCGCTACGCGTGGGACGCGGAGGACCGCCTGACGTCGGTGACGACCCCGGACGGCACGGTGTGGCGCTACGCGTACGACCCCCTGGGCCGCCGAATATCAAAACAATCCCCAGCGGAAACAACCCACTTCACCTGGGACGGCACGACACTCTGCGAACAGCAGACAGCCGAGGTCACCCTCACCTGGGACCACGAGGGCCTCCGCCCCCTGGCCCAGACGGAACGCCGCACGGACTCGACGGACGAGCGCTTCTTCGCCATCGTCACGGACCTGATCGGCACCCCGACAGAACTCGTCGCGGAATCTGGCGAGTTGGCCTGGCACACCCGCACCACCCTCTGGGGCACCACAACCTGGAACCGCACGGCCACCGCCTACACCCCCCTCCGCTTCCCGGGCCAGTACTTCGACCCCGAATCGGGCCTCCACTACAACCACTTCCGCTACTACGACCCGGAATCGGCCCGGTACCTCACTCAGGACCCCTTGGGCTTGACCCCGGCCCCGAACCCGGCGACGTACGTCCACAACCCCCACACGTGGAGCGATCCCCTGGGGCTCGGGCCATGCCCTCCCGGTGGCCCTGACAAGCACCTTGCGCTCGATAAAGATCGCGGCGACGTCCTGTTCGCCGACCACGACTCGGCTCTCGCCGAAGTTCTGCGCCGCTATGACATCGAGGATCCTTCTTACATCATGAGAGTCGACCAATGGGGAAAGAACCCGAACCTCTTCGGGCCCAAGGGAGAACCATGGGAACTGATTCGGGCGATCGACTCGAAGGGGAATGAGATCGAATTCCACCACCACGCGAATGGCCATTACTTCAAGAATAATGATCCAGAACTGGAGGAGTGGTCACTACCTCATTACCATGGCCCTAAGGGCGAGCACGTCTACTATGGCGACATGGAATCCGCGTACGGACTCAGGGGAGTACCAAGAAATGTCGAGTGAGGCTCGCACCGTCGCCGGGCAACGATTCTGGGATTCAGCTGGAATCGGCGCACAAATTTCGTCCTTGGAGAGCGTTCCGGGTGAGGTCGCAGCTGTGTGGGTCTTCTGTGATCCGCTCACAGAAATCGACACCTGGGCCACCACTCTCCCCCTCCTGCGTCAGGAGGGGTTCTTCACCTGGAAAGCGAATCTCCGGCCGGAAGGGTGGGATGCACGCAGCGACGCACCGGACCTCTCGCGGCAGGTGAAGAAGCGCGTGGCTACGCACGAGTTTCAAGCACTATCCTATTACGAGTCCACGCATCAGGAACTTCAGAATACCGAACCGGCAGTACGTCAATTCATCGGCGAACTCAACGTCCGGAGCTCTGGATTCGCATGCGCTGTCGGGAACAGAGGAGAATTGGGCGACACTTGGGTTCGGTCGTCACAAGCCATGGAGCAGCATTTCTCACTCTCGAGAGACTTCAAGAACTCACCTGACCTGGAGTCGCAACGTCGAAGCATGGTTTCCCTGTACGTGAGCTCTTCCATCCAAGCAGGGCTCTATCCCTGTATCCCCCTCAACAGGCACCCGTACGCTGGGTTCACCATTTTCTGCCCCACCCGAGAATACTCAGAGACTCTCCAAAGACTGTCGATTGATGCGGAGGTTCTCGAAGGCAAGGCGGCGGAAACCCAGATCAGCGGATTCATCGAGCAGGGCGGAGACCTCGCCTATCTCTGAAGGAGCCGAAGTCGATGCACGCCAGAAGCCCGACGCGTACGAGACGAAGCCGGCCCATGTCCTTGGCCTGAGGGCGAGGTGGGGCCCGTCAGGACCTCATCGCCTTTCAGGACCACCCGTCAGGCCATCAGAAGCTCGGAGGGCATTACTGACATGACCGATGGTCTGACCTTGGTGAACGCCGAGAGTCTCGCGACCCTCTACGGAGAGGTCCCACCTCTCGACACATTCCGGCTGCGCGCCATCAATGTCGATTGGCGGGGGCCGACGATCACCCTCCGGATAGACCTTTCGATCTTCCCATCGGCGCCCCCTCCGGAGTGGGATGGCGCGGACATCGACACCGTCCAGTGCCACCTGCAGTTCCTCGCGGTGGCGGACCTCTCCCTGACGGAGTGGAAACCGCCCATCCACTCGGCTTCCCTCGATGCGCAGCCCATGGGCGGGGAACGGAGAATGCGCGTGCGGGTGACGGGCGCCGGGGTGGATCTCCGCTTCACCAGCAACGAGTCGGTTCTGGCGGGACACGTGAGCGCCTTCAAGATCGCAGCCGACGGCACGGACGGAACCCGTCACCTCTTCTCCCGGAGGATCGACAGCCTGCGCCATGAATCCATCCCGGAAACCGACGAAAAGACCTTCCATGGGCGACTCTGACTGGACCTTGATCGTCGATTCGGCCAAGGATCTCGCGGACGCCTACGCGACGCCACCAAGCCTGAACGAATGCGAGCTGTTCTATGTGCAGATCGATGAAAGAGGCACGTCGGTGACCTTGGGGTTCGAGACGTCGGCCCTCCCCTCGTCGCCGCCTCCCGCCTGGGCGCACAAGAATTACAACGCCGTTCAGTTCTACGTGAAGTTCATGCGCGTGAAAGAGCTCCGGATCGCAGGCTGGGACGCCAGTGTTCGCGAAGCGGCGGTCACGCTGAGCCCGCGCGACGACGGAGCCCTCCGGGTCTCGGTCGAAGGCGAGGGGGCACACCTCGTTTTCATGGGGTCCACGCCCCTCCTGACCCGCACGCATCCGTTCCTCCGCGCCTAGCACTCCACCTCGGACGGCTCGTCCAACCTCTCGATGGCATCTGCTAGGAATGTCGGCATGGTCGGCGACGAGATAGTCCACCGGATCCGAGAGCAGGACGCGGCCGGCGAGTTGCCGCCGCCTGCGCCTCCCGAGGCCGTGGCCGAGCTTGAGGCTGCGGTGGGGCATCCGATGCCGCTACTCCTCAAGCGGATCTATCTCGAAGTCGCCGATGGTGGTTTCGGCCGCTGGGGTGCGGCGTTGTCTCTCACCGACACGACCTACAGCTTCAGCGACAGCGGTCGCCTGCTGGAGGAGTACCTGGTCTGGCGCGGACGCCCCGACTTCCCACCGTCTGTTGTACCGCTCTTGACCTGGGGCTGTGCGATCTGGTCCTTCGTCGACTACAGCACTCCAGAAGGCCGCATGTGGGGGTGGGATCCCCACGCCCGCTGCGCTGAACACGGACACGCTCTGTTCCCCGAAGACCTCACCCTGGCCGAACGGCTCTGCGGCTGGCTCGACGGACGCGACGACTTCCCGAAAGCGCCCGCTGGTCCGTACTGCTCCGATTGCTGAAACCGCGGCACTCCCGTGCGGCTGCTGCGACCGGACCGGCCTCAGCTCGCCCAGTCCTTCAGCGGCTCCGTGTCCAGTTCCAGGCCCACCGGGTCGGGCAGCGCGACCGTCTTCCCGAAGGGCACGGTGGCCACCATCTCGTACCGTTCCCCGTCCGGCTGCGAGTGGACCTTGACCTCGCCGGTGGTGCGGTCAATCAGCAGATACACGGGGATACCGGTCTCGGCGTAGGCGCGGGGCTTCAGGACGCGGTCACGCAGGCCCGTGTCGGAGTCGCCCGTCACCTCGACGACCATCAGAACGCCATCGGCACTGGCCCACTCACCTTGGCCAACAAAGGCGTCCACCGGAACGAGGCAGCCGTCCGGGCGGGCGTTGCCCTTGCGGTACTTCTCGATCCTCAGGCCTTGATCCGGGTAGAGCCACCAGTCCGCGTTGGTCTGCAGGCACAAGCGCGTCAGCCAGGCGATGATCCGCCCGTGGTCGCCGTCCGGCACAGCCTTCTCCCCGATCCTTCCATCGATGAATTCCAGACGCAGCGATTCGTCCACCCGTTCACCGAGGCGGGCCAGTTCTTCGAAGCCCTCCTGCGTCAGAACGCTCACGGCAGACTCCTCCCAGATCGGCGGTGCCTCCCACGGTAGAGGGTTGCCTGCCGAAACGGCCGGGTTCGTCGCAGTCGCCATGACTGCACCGTGGCATATGCCAGAGGCCCGGGCGTCGAAGATTCCGAGCCTTCACCCGTCCGTGCGATGTCACCGCGGCCCTGCCCGGGCCACACACCGGAGGCCCGCCGGCGGGCCTCCGGTGGCAGGGGCGATCCCAGGTCCAAGGCACGTGAGGAGAAAGAACCCTGCCCAACCCCACCCCTCCCGCCCGTGGCGGGGCGATCACTCGCTCGGGTGAAATGTGCCAACTCGACTGGCTTCGGGGCGGGTTGCCTGATCTACGCTCGGCGAGACAGAACATCCGACCGCAGAAATGCGTCGGCCCCCGCTGGGAGTGCGAATCCCGATGCGAGGGCCTACCAGCGAGGAAGCACTACCTTCCTGATGGATACCCAGCACACTAGCGTGCGTCCGCACGCGCAGTCCCGCTTCGGCGGGAAGAACCACCCCCAGCGGCGAACCTGCGGCGGTGTCGTCCACGACAACGTCCGCCACACCACCCGCTTCACGGTGATCGGCAACCACCTTGCCCAGCACGCCGAGTTGTCGCTGCTCGCCATCGGACTGGGCGTCCACATCCAAAGCCTGCCCAGCGGCTCCGCCGTCGACATCCGGTCCCTCACCGCCCGTTTTCCGGAAGGCAAGGCCCGGATCGCCGGCGCCCTGCGCGAGCTCGAATCCCACGGCTATCTGCGCCGTACGTGCGAACGCACCAGCAGCGGCCGCATCGTCACCCGTACGGTCTCCTGCAACCAGCCGGACCGGACCGGCGGCGACACCGAGACGGAGCCGGTGAAGCCCAAGCGCCCGGCCCGTCGGGACGACAAGCCCCCGCGCCGCGCCCTCCCCGCCGTACCGCAGCCCGCCTACCCCGCCCCCGACCTCCTCCTGACCGCGATCGACGTCCTCGCCGGCCTCCACCGCGAGGATCCGCGGATCCGGCTCTCCGCCACGGACGCCGAGCACCTCGCGCCCGGGGTCGTCGCCTGGCTGGAGCGGCAGATGCCACCGAGCGCCGTCCGGCAGGCCCTGACCGGCGACCTCCCGCCGGAGCGCCTGCACCGACCCGCCGCGCTCCTGGCCCACCGCCTCACCGCACAGCTTCCACCCCTGCCACCGTTCCGCGCCGCGGACGAGACCCCAACGGTCCCGCACCCACTCCAGAACTGCGACGTCTGCGACCGCGCCTTCCGGGCCGCGACCCCCGGCCGCTGCTCCGGCTGCATCACCACGACCGAGGAGATCCATGGTCAGCCCACCCCATGAAGCGATGCACCGCATCTTCCAGCACGACCCTGGTCTGTTCAGCCGGCTGTCGGGTCTGTTGGGGATCCGTCTCGACACACCCATCAAGGCCGTCATCCTGCCCACCGATCTCACCGAGACCACGCCCGTCGAACGCCGCGTGGACACCTTGTTGAGACTCGACAGCGCGACGAAGGGGTCTCTGGTCCTCGCCATCGAAGCGCAGGGGAGAAAGGACCCCGACAAGCCCAGGACCTGGGCCTATTACGCCGCCTACCTGTGGAACAAGTACCGGCTGCCGACCGCACTGCTCGTCGTCTGCCAGGATCGGGCGACGGCGGAGTGGGCCGGTCAGGAGGTGGCCGCAGGGCCGCCCGACATGCCCACCCTCGTCGTCCGCCCGACGGTCGTGGGCCCGCACAACATGCCGGTGATCACCGACCCGGTCCGGGCCCGGGGAGATCTGGCACTGGCCACCCTGTCGGCCATCACGCACGCTGGCGATCCGGACATCGGTGCCATACTGAAGGCGCTGTCCGCCGCGCTGCGCGACGTCCCCGAGGACGTCGCCGACCCGATCGTCGAATTCACCGCACAAGGGCTGGGCAGGCGTCCGGCCCGGGACATCTGGAGGAACCTGGTGGCCTCGGACCTCTCCTTCTACAAGTCGTACCTCTCCGAAGAACTCCGGGCCGAGGGCCGGGCCGAGAGCAGTGCCGCCGCCATACTGATCGTCCTGGAGCAGCGTGGGCTCGAGGTGTCCGACGCCGTCCGTGAGCGCGTCACCGGCTGCGACGATCCCGAGGTGCTGCGCCGCTGGCTGGTTCGGGCGGTGACCGTCGGCTCCGCCGAGGAGATCTTCGCGGACGAGTAGTCCGCGTCCCGGATACGACGAAGGGCCCGGGATCCGAAGATCCCGGGCCCTCACTCGTCCGAAGGACGGGTTACCGCGCCGCGTCCGGGTGGACCGCGTCCGTGATCGGGCGCTCGTCCGTCGGCTTCTCGACGACCTTCGTCTCGACCGGCTTGCGGAGCTGGATGTTCAGCTCACGCAGGCGGGCCTCGTCGAGCTCCGTCGGGGCGCCCATCAGGAGGTCCTGGGCGTTGCCGTTGAGCGGGAAGGCGATGGTCTCGCGGATGTTCGGCTCGTCGGCCAGGAGCATCACGATGCGGTCCACGCCCGGGGCGATGCCGCCGTGCGGCGGGGCGCCGTACTCGAAGGCGCGGAGCATGCCCGCGAACTCCGACTGCACGGTCTCCTTCGAGTAGCCCGCGATCTCGAAGGCCTTGAACATGATCTCGGGCTCGTGGTTACGGATCGCGCCCGAGGAGAGCTCGATGCCGTTGCAGACGATGTCGTACTGCCAGCCGAGGACGTCCAGCGGGTCCTGGGTCTCCAGGGCCTCGATGCCGCCCTGCGGCATGGAGAACGGGTTGTGCGAGAAGTCGATCTTGCCGGTCTCCTCGTCCCGCTCGTACATCGGGAAGTCCACGATCCACGCGAAGCGGAAGACGTTCTCCTCGAACTGGCCGGCGCGCTTGGCGGCCTCGACCCGGACCGGGCCCATGATCTTGGAGACCTCGTCGAACTCGCCCGCGCCGAAGAAGATCGCGTGGCCCGGCTCCAGGCCCAGACGCTCGGTGAGGACCTTGATGTTCTCCTCGGTCAGGAACTTGGCGATGGGGCCCGTGAGGGCGCCCCCCTCGCCGACGCGCACCCACGCGAGGCCCTTCGCGCCCAGGGAGACCGCGAAGTCGCCGAGGGAGTCGAAGAACTTGCGGGGCTGGTCACCCGTGTTCGGGACCGCGAGCGCGCGGACGTGCTTGCCCGCGAAGGCCTTGAACTCCGACGCCTCGAAGACGTCCGAGATGTCGACGAGCTCCAGGGCCGTCCGCAGGTCCGGCTTGTCGTTGCCGTACTTCAGCATCGACTCGCGGAACGGGATCCGCGGGAACGGGGAGGTGACGTGGCGACCGCCGCCGAACTCCTCGAAGATCTCCGTCATCAGCTTCTCGATCGGCTGGAAGACGTCCTCCTGCTCGACGAAGCTCATCTCGACGTCGAGCTGGTAGAACTCGCCCGGCGAACGGTCCGCGCGGGCGTCCTCGTCGCGGAAGCAGGGCGCGATCTGGAAGTAGCGGTCGAAGCCGGAGATCATCAGCAGCTGCTTGAACTGCTGCGGCGCCTGGGGGAGGGCGTAGAACTTGCCCGGGTTCAGACGCGACGGGACGACGAAGTCGCGGGCGCCCTCGGGGGAGGTCGCGGCGAGGATCGGGGTCGCCATCTCGTTGAAGCCGAGGGCCACCATCTTGGAACGGATGGAGGCGATGACGGCCGAGCGCAGCATGATGTTGCGGTGCATGCGCTCGCGGCGCAGGTCGAGGAAGCGGTACTCCAGGCGCCGCTCCTCGTTCACGCCGTCGTCCGTGTTGACGGTGAAGGGGATCTGCTTGGCCGCGCCCAGGACCTCGACCTCGGCGGCCTCGATCTCGACCTCGCCGGTCGGGAGCTCCGGGTTGATGTTCTCCGCGCCGCGCGAGACGACCTTGCCGTCCACGCGGACGACGGTCTCCTTCGTCAGCTTGTCGAGCACCTCGGCCGCGGCCGTGCCGGGCCGGGCGACGAGCTGCGTGATGCCGTAGTGGTCGCGGATATCGATGAAGAGGATGCCGCCCAGGTCGCGCCGATTGTGCAGCCAGCCGCTCAGCCGGACGTCGGTGCCGACGTCAGAGGCGCGGAGCTCGCCGCAGGTGTGGGACCTGTACCGATGCATCGTCGTTCATCCAGTCTTCGGGATCCATGGGGGTGTGCCGCCGTGGCGTGACATGACGGCAGACCTGCCAAGCCTACCGGGCGACCCAAGATCGCATTTCGAATACGCTCAGTGGCGACCTTCTGTCCGATATTCATAAAGTGGGGCAATGCGCACCGAGGACGTCCTGGCCGCGATCGCGACCGGCCTGTGGCGCTGGGACAACGCATCCGGGATCGTCACCCTCGACGCCGAGGCGGCCCGGCTGCTCGGGCTGCCCGCCGAGCCGGTCGAGCTCACGGAAGCGGCCGTACGCTCCCGGTTTCATCCCGTCGACTGGAACGAGATCGACGGGGTCGTGAACCTCGCCGTCGCCGAAGGGACCCTCGCCGAGGCGCGGCTGCGGATCATGGACGGCCGCGGACGGGTGATCCGTACCGTACGGAGCAGGTCCAAGCCGCTCATCGAGGGCACGGACTACCAGCTCGTCGGCACCCTCCAGGAAGTCGCCGAACCGCAGCCGGGCACCGCCGCCCGTACGCCCATCACCGGCGACTGGCGCCGCTCCCGCGAGGCCTTCCTGCTCGACGCGGGCCGTGCGCTCGCCGAGGCCCGGTCCACCGCGGAGGTGCTTCGGGTCGCCGCCTCCCTCTCCATGCCGGGGTTCTCGCCCGACGGGCTCGCCGTCTTCGGGGTCGCCGGCGAGCGGCTGACGATCATCGGCCACCACGGGCACAACGCGGGCGACGAAGGCCCCTTCACCTCGATGTCCGTGGACACCGACTACCCGGCCGCGGAGGTCGTACGGACCGGGCGGGCGATCTATCTCCCGACACCGGACGAGTACCTGCGCCGCTTCCCGGTGACCTGGCCGCTGGCGCAACGATTCGGCAGGGAGTCCTGGGCCTACCTCCCCCTCATCGTCGCCGGGCGCACCATGGGCGCCTGGATGGCCGCCTTCAAGCACCCGGTCGGCTTCACCCCCGACGAGCGGTCCGTCCTCACCACCGTCGCCCGCATGCTCGCCCAGGCCCTCGCCCGGGCGGGCGTCGCCGAGTCCGAGCGCGAACTGTCGCTGGGCCTCCAGCGCACGATGCTGCCCGTCCTCGGCCCCGGCATCCCGGGCCTGCACGTCGCCGCGCGGTACGTGCCGACCGGCGGCGGGCTCCAGGTCGGCGGCGACTGGTACGACATGATCCAGCTGCCCGGCGGCCGCATCGCCCTCGTCATCGGCGACGTCCAGGGCCACGACGTGCGCGCCGCCGGGCTGATGGGCCAGCTGCGGATCGCCCTGCGCGCGTACGCCTCCGAGGGCCACCGGCCCGACGCCGTCCTCTCCCGCGCCTCCAGGTTCCTGTACGGGATCACCAGCGGGGAGACCCCTGAGGGCGGGGGCGAGGGCGAGGGCGAGGACGAGGACGAGGGCGGCGGTGGGGGTGACGGCGGGGCGCGCTTCGCCACCTGCCTCTACCTGGAGATCGACCCGGTCACCGGCGTCGTCGACCTCGCCCGCGCCGGGCACCCCGACCCCGCGGTCCGGATGACCGACGGAACGGTTCTCCTGCGCCCCACGGCCGGCGGGCTGCCGCTCGGCATCGACCCCGACACCGACTACCCGACGACCCGGTTCACGCTGGAGCCCGGCGAGACCCTGATGATGTGCACCGACGGGCTCCTGGAGACCGGCGGCCACGACCTCGACAGCGGCTGGGAACGCATCCGTACGCTGCTCGAAGGGCACGAGGGCGAGTCCCTGGAGGAGCTCGCCGACAGCCTCGTGGAGGCCGTCCACGGCCCCGGCTCGCACTACACGACCGGCCCGCTGGCCGACCGCCGCGAGGACGACATCGCGGTCCTGCTCCTCTCCCGCCAGGGCCGGACGGCCCGCCAGGCCCCGCGCCGCACGATGATGACCATCGCGCAGGCGGAACCGGAGCGGATCGCGGCGGCCCGCCAGCACGTGCGCCAGCTGCTGCACGACTGGACGGACGAGGACCAGATCGACTCGGCGGTCCTGATGGTCTCCGAGATGGTCACCAACGTCCTCATCCACACGGACGGCGACGCGCTGCTCGTCGCCGAGGTGACCTGCGACGACGCCTGCCGGCGGCGGATGCGGGTGGAGGTCTCCGACACCAGCGACGAGCTGCCGCACAAGCGGCACCCGGGCGAGATGGCGTCCTCCGGGCGCGGCCTGGTCCTGATGGAGATGCTGGCGCACGCGTGGGGGGTGGATCCGCGGGGCGAGGGCAAGTCGATCTGGTTCGAGCTGAACGAACCCCCGGAGAAGCCGACGGAAGACGCGTCGGGCGAGGCGTCGGAAGACGCGTCGGGGCAGTCGGCCCGTGAGGCGTCGGGCGAGGAGGCCTCGCCGGAACCCGCTTAGGGCCGTTCGTCCGGGTCAGGGTCGGGCCGGCACCAGGTCGGCGCGCGGGGTGTCGGCGGGCGCGGGAGACTTGTGTCGTACGGCCGCCGCCGGGGGGACCACGGAGTACGCCATGGACATCCACAAGGTCGGCAGCGACACGACCGTCCTCGCCGACAGCCTCGAAGTGCCGGGGATCGGCCACCTGCCCGTGAACGCCTACGTCGTCACCGCCAAGGAGCCCGTGGTCGTGGACACCGGTCTCTCCCTCGACGACCGTGACTTCGTCGCCACGCTCTCCACGGTCGTCGACCTCGACGACGTCCGCTGGATCTGGCTGACGCACCCGGACAAGGACCACACGGGCGGCATCTTCGACCTGCTCGCCGCGGCCCCCGAGGCGAAGGTCGTCACCACCTTCCTGGGCGCCGGGGAGATGACCACCGAGCGACCGCTGCCGATGGACCGGGTCTACTTCTGCAACCCGGGCCAGTCCCTGGACGTCGGCGACCGCATGCTCCACGCCTTCCGCCCGCCGCTCTTCGACAACCCGGCCACCGTCGGCTTCTGGGACGAGAAGACCGGGATCTGCTTCACTTCCGACTGCTTCGGCGGCCCGATGCCGACGGCGGAACTGGCGGAGAGCGGGCACGCGAACGACCTCAAGCCGGAGGAGCTGGCCGGCGCCCAGACGCTGTGGGCGACGATCGACAGCCCGTGGGTGCACCTGGTGGACCAGGGGAAGTACCGGGCGACGATCGAGCCGTTGCGGGAGATGAACCCGGAGATCGTGCTCTCCACGCATCTGCCGCCCGCCGTGCGGATGACGGCGATGATGCTGGAGACGATCGCCGCCGTCCCCGACTCCGATCCCTTCGTGGGCCCGGACCAGGCGGCCCTGGTGCAGATGCTGGCGTCCTTCGAGCCCGGCGCGATGCCCGCCGGGAAGTAGTCGAGGCAGATCAGCCCGGCTGGTGCGCGTACCGGCCGCGCAGCTCGCCGATCACCCCGAAAGCGGCCGCCGTGACCGGTACGGCGAGCAGCATGCCGAGGATCCCGGCGACGGACGCCCCCGCGGTGATCGCGAGCATGACGACGGCCGGGTGCATCTGGACGGTACGGCTCTGGATCGCGGGCTGGAGGACGTTGCCCTCGATGACCTGGACGGCGAGGACCACGCCCAGGACCCAGAGCGCGATGACGAAGCCCCGGTCGGCGAGGGCGACCAGGACGGCGATGGCCCCGGAGAGGAACGCGCCGAGGTACGGGATGTAGGCGGTCACGAAGACGAGCGCGCCCAGGCCCACCGCCCCGGGGACCCGCAGGACCAGCAGGCCGATGGTGATGAGGACGGCGTCGACGAGGGCGACGATGGTCGTCCCGCGCATGAAGCCCTCGACGGCCTCGAAGGCACGGCGCCCCATGGCCTCCACCATGTCGCCGGTCGAGCCGGGGGCGAAGGAGCGCAGGGCGTCGGCGGCCCGGTGGGAGTCCCGGAGGAAGAAGAAGATCAGCAGCAGGGCGAGCACGGCCATGGCCGCGACCTGGCCCACGATGCTGATCCCGGAGATCACCCCGGAGGCGGCGGTCCCGCCGAACTTCTCCAGGAGCGCCTTCGCGTTCTTGGCGAGGTCGTCGATCGAGGTCCCGGCCGCGCCCAGGTGGTCGGCGATGTCGAGGGCGGCCTGCCGCAGCGAGGCGATGATCTGGTCGCCGGTCTCGATGAGCGCGGCGACCACGATGTACGTCGCGCCGCCGACGAAGGCGAGGACGGCGAGGACGGTGAGCCCGGCGGCGAGCGACTTCTGCACCTTCATCCGCAGCAGGCGCCGGTAGAGCGGCCCGAGCAGCGCGGTGCCCAGGATCGCGAGCAGGACGGGCGTGACGGCCGTCTGGAACACCACGCACAGCCAGATCCCGACGGCCACGACCCCCGCGAGGAGCAGCAGGACGGCGCACCAGGCGGCGGTCCGCACGGCGGCCTCGGGAAGAAGCGGCCTCTGCGGCCGCGGGCCCTGCGACTGCGGGTCCTGCGAGTTCGGGGGCGGTGGCGGGGGCGTCTGCACCCGTCCACCGGACCACGCCGCCCGGCGCGTCGTCCTGCGCTACGGGCCGGACGAGTGACGCTCCGTCAGGGAACGCACGGCAGGCGTACGGGGTCGGGCGCGCACCCGACCCCGTACCAGCGCGCACCCGACCCCGTACCGGAGGTACCGGCACCCCTCCTCGTACGACCGTTACTCACCCATCCCGTGCACCGCCGGGATCGTGCCGAGGCGGCCCGCCTGGAAGTCCTCGAAGGCCTGGCGGAGTTCGGCCTGGGTGTTCATGACGAACGGGCCGTAGTGCGCCATCGGCTCGCGGATCGGCTGCCCGCCGAGGACGACGACCTCCAGGTCGGGCGTGTGCCCGTCCTGCTTCTCGTCGGCCCGGACCGTGAGCGCGCCGCCCTTGCCGAAGACCGCGGTCTGGCCCATGTGGACCGGCCTGCGCTCCGCACCGGCCGAGCCGCGCCCGGCGAGGACGTAGACGAGGCCGTTGAAGTCCTCGCGCCAGGGCAGGGTCACCTCGGCGCCCGGCCGGATCGTCGCGTGGATCATCGTGATCGGGGTGTGCGTGATGCCCGGTCCCGCGTGGCCGTCGAGCTCGCCCGCGATGACGCGGATCAGCGCGCCGCCGTCGGGGGAGGTCAGCAGCTGCACCTGGCCGCCGCGGATGTCCTGGTAGCGCGGGGCCATCATCTTGTCGGAGGCCGGCAGGTTCACCCACAGCTGGAGGCCGTGGAAGAGTCCGCCGCTGAGGACGAGCGACTCCGGCGGGGCCTCGATGTGCAGGAGACCCGAGCCCGCGGTCATCCACTGGGTGTCGCCGTTGGTGATGGTGCCGCCACCGCCGTTGGAGTCCTGGTGGTCGAAGGTCCCGTCGATGATGTACGTGACGGTCTCGAAGCCGCGGTGGGGGTGCCACGGGGTGCCCTTGGGCTCACCGGGGGCGTACTCCACCTCTCCCATCTGGTCCATCATGATGAACGGGTCGAGGTACTGGTAGTTGATCCCGGCGAACGCGCGGCGCACCGGGAAACCCTCGCCCTCGAAGCCGGACGGGGCCGTGGTCACGGCGAGCACGGGGCGGGAGACGGCGTCGGCGGGGGCGGCGACGCGCGGGAGCGTCAACGGGTTCTCCACAGTCACAGCAGGCATGGTCGGAACCTCCTTCTGAGTCGAGTTTAGTTGAAACTCGAACTTTCTGCCACACCCGCAGAACAGGAAGGACCCCGAGGGCATTCCCGGGGGCCCGAAGGGCATCAGGACATGACAGACATGACAAAGATCTGCCCCACAGGTCTAACCCCACGGCGTCCGCGCCAACCAGGGCGCGCCACGGCGCGTCCTACCGTGCGTGATGGAGATCTTCGATGTCGCCGGCGACGACGAGCCGGCCGCCCCGCGGCCCGGCCCCTGGTGGAAGCACCTGCTGTCGGTGGTCACGGCCACCGCCTGCGGCCTCGCCCTCGGCTGGGTGGCCGCCGCCGTCCCCTGGGGTCCTGCCGACTACGGCATCCCGGCCGCCGCGCCCGGCTCCCCCTGGGGGCTCCTCGCCGCCTGCGGGGCCGCCGGACTGATCGTGGCCGGGCTGCTGCGCGGCGCCGCCGCGCGGTTCCCGGTGTACGCGCCCGGCCGGATCGGCTTCGTCCTGGTCTTCCTGGGTACCCGGCTGGCCCTGGGCTTCCGGCCCGAGCCCGCGGAGCTGGCCGCGGGGGCCGGGCTCGCCCTGCTCGCCGCCGCGATCTGGTGCGCGCACGCCCTGCACCTCCACCGGCGCGCGACGGCGGCGTAGGGAGCGGCGGGGCGGCCGTACGGCTACGGCCGCATCCGGGGCCGTACGGCTACGGCCGGCTACAGCTACGACCTCAGCCGTACATCCTGCGCATCGCGAAGTCGACCATCTGCTCCACGGCCTTCGCGTCGAAGACCATCCGGTGGTCGCCCTCCATGTCGAGGACGAAGCCGTAGCCGGTCGGGAGGAGGTCGATGACCTCGGCGCCGGTGATGACGAAGTACTTCGACTCCTTGCCCGCGTACCGCCGCAGTTCCTTGAGCGACGTGAACATGGGGATGACCGGCTGCTGGGTGTTGTGCAGGGCCAGGAAGCCGGGGTTGTCGCCGCGCGGGCAGTAGACCTTCGAGCCCGCGAAGATCTGCTGGAAGTCCTCGGCGGACAGGGAGCCCGTCGTGAAGGCGCGTACGGCGTCGGCGAGGGACGGCGGGGACGGCTCGGGGTAGAGCGGCGGCTGCTGGCCGTACCCCTGCCCCTGCATCCCGGGCATCCCGCCCTGCATGCCCGGCATCCCGCCCGCCATCGGCTGCTGCGGGGGCGGGGCGTACTGCTGCTGGGCACCCGGATTCTGCTCGTAGCCGTACATGGCGCACAGCCTAGCGAGTGGGCGACCGTAGCGATTGTCGTCACAGATGACCGGATAGGGGTTGCTTCTTATTACCGGTGGGTAGCATCATCGGAGAGAGCATTAGCTACTCGCTGGTACTCGCCGCACGTGTACGAGGAACCTGCCTCCCCGATCCTTACGGAGCCGTCGCCATGGGGCACTACAAGTCGAATCTCCGCGACATCGAGTTCAACCTCTTCGAGGTGCTCGGCCGCGACAAGGTGTACGGCACCGGTCCGTTCGAGGAGATGGACGTCGAGACCGCCAAGAGCGTCCTGGAGGAGCTGACCCGCCTCTCCGAGAACGAGCTGGCCGAGTCCTTCGCCGACGCCGACCGCAACCCGCCGGTCTTCGACCCCGAGACGAACACCGCCCCGGTCCCGGCGAGCTTCAAGAAGTCCTACAAGGCCTTCATGGACTCCGAGTACTGGCGCCTCGGCCTGCCCGAGGAGATCGGCGGCACCACCTCCCCGCGCTCCCTGATCTGGGCCTACGCGGAGCTGATCCTCGGCGCGAACCCGGCCGTGTGGATGTACTCCTCCGGCCCGGCCTTCGCCGGCATCCTCTTCAACGAGGGCAACGAGGCGCAGAAGAAGGTCGCGCAGATCGCCGTCGAGAAGCAGTGGGGCTCCACCATGGTCCTCACCGAGCCCGACGCGGGCTCGGACGTCGGCGCCGGCCGCACGAAGGCGGTCCAGCAGGAGGACGGCTCCTGGCACATCGAGGGCGTCAAGCGCTTCATCACGTCCGGTGAGCACGACATGGAGGAGAACATCCTCCACTACGTCCTCGCCCGCCCCGAGGGCGCGGGCCCGGGCACCAAGGGCCTCTCGCTCTTCCTCGTGCCGAAGTACCTGTTCGACTGGGAGACCGGCGAGCTGGGCGAGCGCAACGGCGTGTACGCCACGAACGTCGAGCACAAGATGGGCCTCAAGGCCTCCAACACGTGCGAGATGACCTTCGGCGACCAGCACCCCGCCAAGGGCTGGCTGATCGGCGACAAGCACGACGGCATCCGCCAGATGTTCCTCATCATCGAGTTCGCCCGCATGATGGTCGGCACGAAGGCGATCTCCACCCTCTCCACGGGCTACCTCAACGCCCTGGAGTACGCCAAGGAGCGCGTCCAGGGCACCGACCTGGCGAACTTCATGGACAAGGCCGCCCCCAAGGTCACCATCACGCACCACCCCGACGTCCGCCGCTCGCTGATGACGCAGAAGGCGTACGCCGAGGGCATGCGCTCCCTCGTCCTCTACACGGCCACCGTGCAGGACGAGATCCAGCTCAAGGAGGCCGCGGGCGAGGACGCGAAGGCCCTGCACGGCCTGAACGACCTGCTGCTGCCGATCGTGAAGGGCTACGGCTCCGAGAAGGGCTACGAGCAGCTCGCGCAGTCGCTCCAGACCTTCGGCGGCTCCGGCTTCCTGCAGGAGTACCCGATCGAGCAGTACATCCGGGACGCCAAGATCGACACCCTCTACGAGGGCACCACGGCCATCCAGGGCCAGGACTTCTTCTTCCGCAAGATCGTCCGCGACCAGGGCGCGTCCCTGAACGCGCTCTCGGAGGAGATCAAGAAGTTCCTCGCGGTCGGCACCGGCGGCGAGGAGCTGGCCGGCGCCCGCGACGCGCTCACCAAGGCCGCCGTGGACCTGGAGGGCATCGTCAAGAAGATGCTCGACGACCTCATGGCGACCGGCGAGGACGTCAAGAACATCTACAAGGTCGGCCTCAACACCACGCGCCTGCTCATGGCTTCGGGCGACGTCGTCGTCGGCTACCTGCTCCTGAAGGGCGCGGCCGTCGCCGCGGAGAAGCTGGCCGCGGGCGCCTCCGCCAAGGACCAGGCCTTCTACGCCGGCAAGATCGCGGCCGCGAGGTTCTTCGCCGCCACCGTCCTGCCGGGCGTGGGCGCCGAGCGCGCGCTCGCCGAGGCGGTCGACGGCTCGCTGATGGACCTGGACGAGGCCGCGTTCTAGTCGCTTCGACGACGCGCCACGTCCAACGAGGAACGGCTCACTCCCGGGGAGGGGAGTGGGCCGTTCCGCTTTCTCCGGGAACGCGTCCCCCACAGAAACGTTCCGTTCCGTCTATCGGGGCCCCGGCGCCGTATTCCGGGGCCTGCGTAAGGTGAACCCATGACGAGCACCGCCCGCTTCGACCGCGGCCACACCGACGACCTCATGACGTTCCTGGCGGCTTCCCCGTCGCCGTACCACGCCGTGGCGAACGCCGCCGAGCGGCTGGAGAAGGCCGGCTTCCGCCAGGTCGAGGAGACCGCCGCCTGGGACGGCACGACCGGCGGCAAGTACGTGATCCGCGGCGGCGCGCTCATCGCCTGGTACGTCCCGGAGGGCGCGTCCCCCCACACCCCGTACCGGATCGTCGGCGCCCACACCGACTCCCCCAACCTGCGCGTGAAGCCGCAGCCCGACATGGGCGCGCGCGGCTGGCGCCAGGTCTCCGTCGAGATCTACGGCGGGACGCTCCTCAACACCTGGCTCGACCGCGACCTCGGCCTCGCCGGCCGGCTCACCCTGCGCGACGGCAGCCACCACCTGGTGAACGTGGACCGCGCCGTGCTCCGCGTCCCGCAGCTCGCCATCCACCTCGACCGGCAGGCCAACGAGGGCCTGAAGCTGGAGCGGCAGCGCCACATGCAGCCGATCTGGGGCCTGGGCGAGGTCCACGAGGGCGACCTGATCCGCTTCGTCGCCGAGGAGGCGGGCGTCGACGCCGAGGACGTCGCCGGCTGGGACCTCATGGTCCACGCCATCGAGGCCCCCTCCTACCTGGGCCGCGACCGCGAACTCGTCGCAGGGCCCCGGATGGACAACCTGATCTCGGTTCACGCGGGCGTCGCCGCCCTGGCCGCCGTCGCCGGCCGCGCCGACCTGCCCTACATCCCGGTGCTCGCCGCCTTCGACCACGAGGAGAACGGCTCCGAGGCCGACACCGGCGCCCAGGGCCCCCTCCTCGGCAACGTCCTGGAACGCTCGATCTACGCCCGGGGCGGCGCCTACGAGGACCGCGCCCGCTCCTTCGCCGCCTCGATCTGCCTCTCCTCCGACGTCGGCCACGCCGTCCACCCCAACTACGGGGAGCGCCACGACCCGACGCACCACCCGCGCCCCAACGGCGGCCCGATCCTCAAGGTCAACGTCAACCAGCGGTACGCGACCGACGGCAGCGGCCGGGCGGTGTGGGCGGCGGCCTGCGAGAAGGCGGGCGTGCCGTGGCAGACGTTCGTCTCCAACAACGACATGCCGTGCGGCACGACGATCGGCCCGATCACGGCGGCCCGGCACGGCATCAGCACGGTCGACATCGGCGTGGCCTGCCTGTCGATGCACAGCGCCCGCGAACTCTGCGGCGCGGAGGACCCGTACCTGCTGGCGAACGCGCTGGTGGCGTTCCTGGAGGGCTGATCGGAGCTCTCGGTTGTTCCGACCCGTCCGGCGAAACATCCGGGAAAGGTCCCACCTGACACCGTCGACCTCATGGATCGTCATGTGGGCCCGCCCCGGGGGAAGTTCATCGCCTGCCTGTGCGCGGCCGTGCTGATGGGCACGGCCGCGACGGGCCTCCTCGTCGCCCGGTACAACGAACGTCCGCCGTGGGGCACGGACATCGCCTACGAGGGCGGCTATCTGCAGGCCGTCCGCATCCGGAAGGCGGACCCGACCGGGGAGCGTGCCCGCGCCCTGCTGGCCGGGGAGTGCGCGGCCATGCAGCGCACGGGGATGGGCGGCGACCGGGCCGTCCACGACCCGGCCGCCTGGGTCTCCGGCTGCCTGGACGGCGCGGCGAACCGCCCGTCCAGGAACCAGGGTCTGCTGGGTTGACGACGCCGCCGGACAGGCCCTAGGCGGCGTCCATCCCGGCGAGGATCAGCGGCAGCCGGGAGGCGCCGTCGGCCGTGAGGCGCACCGGAACCCCCCAGTCCTGCTGGTGCACATGGCAGGCCGGGTACTCGTTGGCGGGGTCGTCGTCGCAGGACGCCGCCATGGCGGAGACGTGCAGGACGCCGTCCGTGATCTCCGGGTTCAGCTCCAGCTCCCGGAAGAGGTCGGTGCCCGTGCCCTCGCCGTCGAGCAGCAGCTCGGGCGGGGTCGAGGAGACCAGGAGCCGGGTGGAGGGCCCGTAGCGCTCGTCCAGCTTCTGGCCCGTGGGCGCCTGGAAGACGACGTCGAGCCGGAGGCGGCCGGGGGCGACCTCGGTGGCCTCGCGCTGCGTGCGGTGGGCGACCGCCTCGACCTGGACGGCCTCCTCGGGCAGCCGCAGCCGGGTCAGCCGGTGCCGGGCGGACTCGACGACCACGATCTCGTCGCCGACGAGCACGGCGTCGCTCGGCTCGCGCAGATCGGTGGCCAGCGTCGTCACCTCGCCGGTCGCCGGGTCGAAGCGGCGCAGAGCGTGGTTGTACGTGTCGGCGATCGCGACCGAGCCGTCGGGGAGGGCCGTCACGCCGAGCGGGTGCTGGAGCAGCGCCTGGCCGGCGGCGCCGTCGCGGTGGCCGAAGTCGAAGAGACCGGTGCCGACGGCGGTGTGCACGGCGCCCTCGGTGTCGATCCAGCGGACCGCGCTGGTCTCGGAGTCGGCGATCCACAGCCGGTCCTCGGTGGCCGCGAGGCCCGAGGGCTGCGCGAACCAGGCCTCGGCGGCGGGCCCGTCGACGAGCCCCTCGTTGGTGGTACCGGCCGCGACCTGGACCGTCCCGGTCTCCGGGTCGTAGGTCCACACCTGGTGGACGCCGGCCATCGCGATCCACACCTTGCCCTGCCACCAGGCCACGTCCCACGGCGAGGACAGGTCCACGTCGAGGGCGGGCCCGGAGGTAGGCGATCCCTGCCACCACTGCTTGCCTGTGCCGGCGATCCGCTCGATCGCGCCGGTCGCCGGGTCGTAGGTCCGCAGCGCGTGGTTCACGGTGTCGGCGACGACGACCTTCCCGTCGGGGAGCAGCGCGAGCCCCTGCGGCTCCCGGAACTCGCCGTCCCCGATCCGCCGCACCACGGTCTCGCCGTCGGCGGCGAGCTCGACGAGCTGGTGGCGCGTCGTGTCGGAGACGAGGAAGTTCCCGCTGTCGAGCAGCACGGCCTTCCCGGGGAAGCGCAGATCGGTCGCGACCGGCTCCGGCGGCACGTAGGGCCCGTCGCCGCGCCGCAGCGTCCCCTTGGCGGCGTGCTCGGCCTCCAGTTCCTCGACGAGCGTCCGGATGGCGTTGGCGTGCCCCTCACCCGCGTGCTGGGCGACGACGTACCCCTCGGGGTCGATGACGACAAGCGTCGGCCACGCCCGCACGGCGTACTGCTTCCAGGTCGCCAGCTCGGGATCGTCGAGCACGGGGTGGTGCACCTCGTACCGCTCGACGGCGTCGACGACGGCCTGGTGCTCGGCCTCGTGCACGAACTTGGGCGAGTGGACACCGACGATCACGAGCGTGTCCCGGTGCTTCTCCTCCAGTTCACGGAGTTCGTCGAGGACGTGGAGGCAGTTGATGCAGCAGAAGGTCCAAAAATCCAAGATCAATGTGCGACCTCGGAAGTCGGCGAGCTTCAGGTCCTTCCCGCCGGTGTTGATCCAGCCGCCCTTGCCGATCAGCTCGGGGGCACGGACACGGGCGCGACGACGGGGTACGGACTCGGACGCGGGCGCAGGGGTGGGCGCCGGGGCGGCATCGTTCATGCTTCAAGCTTGCCATCCGCCCGTGAACGGGCCGTCACGACCTTACGAAGCGGGCCGCCCCGCGCCAGTGGGAGCGGGCCGTCGGCCCGGGCTCGGCGCCGCCCCCCTCAGCGCACGGAGGGACGGGGATGGGCGGTCCAGTGTTCGTCGGCGGTGAGGCCCATCAGGACGAGGTCCTGGTAGGCGCCCGCGAAGTACTCGTGCTCGCGGAGCCGGCCCTCCTCGACGAAGCCGAGCGAGCGGTGGAGGGCGAGCGAGGCGTCGTTGAAGGCGTGGATCTCGACCTCGCACTTGTGGAGGCGCCGCTCCGCGAACATGTACGTGAGGAGCAGCGCCACGGCTTCCCTCCCGTATCCCTTGCCGCGCCGGTCGCGGGTGATCTCGATGCCCGACTTGAAGTGCCCGGCACGGGTGTCGATGCCCCCGACCGTCACCGATCCCGCGAAGGCACCGTCGGACAGTGCCTCGACGACCAGCCGGAAGGCCTCACCGCCCGGTTCCCGGCCCGCCCGCTCCGCGGTCCAGGAGCGGAAGCCCTCCGCCGAGCGCGGCGGTGTGACGATGTCCGCGTTGCGCAGGTCGACGGTGTCCTGCTCCAGTGCGCGAAAGCCCTCCCAGTCCTCGGGCTCGACGGCCCGCAGGCGCACTTTCTGCCCCACCCATATGTTGGTCATGCCGCCTCACGTTAGGGGCGGGACGGAGTGGATCGCCTCCGATTTGGGCACGCATCCCGGTATGAAATACCTCGTACGGGACAAAATCTTCGCGGTCGGTGACGACTACTGGATCGAGGACGAGCACGGCCGCCACGCCTTCCTCGTCGACGGGAAGGCCCTGCGCCTGCGCGACACGCTCGAGCTGAAGGATCCGATGGGCCGGGTGCTGGTCACCCTGCGGCAGAAGATGTTCAGCCTGCGGGACGCGATGACCATCGAGCGGGACGACCGGCCGCTCGCCACGATCCGCAGGAAACGGCTCTCGCTGCTCCGCAACCACTACCGGGTCACCCTCGTCGACGGCACCGAACTGGACGTCAGCGGGCGGATCCTGGACCGGGAGTTCACCGTCGAGTACGACGGCGAACTCCTCGCCCACATCTCCCGGCAGTGGTTCCGCGTCCGCGACACGTACGCCGTGAACGTCGTCCGGGACGACACCGACACCGCGCTCCTCATCGCGGTCGCGGTGTGCGTGATCCGGATGGCGGAGCGGGGGGACTAGGGCCTGCCTGCCGGAGCAAGAGGACCGGGGAGCACCGTTCCGCGGGGCGCGAGCGGCCCCTACAGCACCCTGTCCTTCAGCGCCGGGAACTGTTCCCTCGTCGTCGCCACCCGCGCCGCGTCCAGCTCCACGCGCAGGATCTCCTCGCCCGGGCCCGCCTCCGCCAGGACTTCGCCCCAGGGGTCGACGACGATCGAGTGACCCGCCTGCTCCACGCCCGCGTGAGTGCCGGCCGTGCCGCAGGCCAGCATGTACGCCTGGTTCTCCACCGCCCGCGCCCGCGCGAGCAGCGTCCAGTGGGCGCGGCGGCGGGCCGGCCAGCCCGCCGGGACGACGAAGGCCTCGGCGCCGGCGTCCACCAGGCCCCGGAACAGCTCCGGGAAGCGCAGGTCGTAGCAGGTGCCGACACCGAAGGTGAGCTCCGGGACCGTGAACGTCACCAGGTCCTCGCCCGCCGCCATCATCACCGCCTCGCCCTTGTCGAAGCCGAAGCGGTGGATCTTCCGGTAGCTCGCCGCCAGGTCCCCGGACGGGGAGACGACCAGCGAGGTGTTGTACAGGGCGCCCTCCGCCGCCTCGACGATCGAGCCCGCGTGCAGCCAGACCCCCGCGTCCCGCGCGGCCGCCGCCATCGCCTCGTACGTGGGGCCGCGCAGCGGCTCCGACTCCGCCGCGAAGGACTCGTACGCGAAGGCGCCCATGGGCCACAACTCGGGCAGGACCACGAGGTCCGCGGCGCCGCGCTCCGCGCGTACCAGCTCGGCCACGCGCGCACGGCGCGAAGCGACCGGTTCGTCCGGGTCTACTGCAATCTGGATGAGGGAGGCGCGCACACTACCACCGTCCTGGCATTCGAACCGTCAACACAGCCTACGATCGTCACACGAAAGCACTGCCGGGGTGCCTTCGGGCAGCGTAACTTAGCGTCCGAGCCTCCCACGCAGTCTTGTCTCCAGCCCGCCTGTCCGCTCGATCGTCAGCCCGCGCACCGCAGAACCGCCGAGGGGTCCCGTGACCGTCCATCCCAGCCTCCAGACCTACGCCGACGCCTGGACCCACTCCATCGAAGCGATATCCGAGTTGGTGCAGCCGCTCGTGGAAGGCGAATGGAACCGCGCGACACCGTGCCCGGGCTGGTCGGTACGCGACATCGTGTCCCATGTGATCGGCATGGAGTGCGAGATGCTGGGGGACCCGCGGCCGATCCACTCGCTGCCGCGCGATCTGTACCACGTACGCGGTGAGTTCGCCCGGTACATGGAGATGCAGGTCGATGTGCGCCGGCACCACACCGGCCCCGAGATGACCTCGGAGCTGGAGTACATCCTGATCCGCCGCGCCCGCCAGCTGCGCAACGAGAACCGGCAGCCCGACCATCTGATGCGCGCCCCTCTCGGCGCCGAGCAGACCCTCGAAGTGGCCTACCGGATGCGCGCCTTCGACGTCTGGGTGCACGAGCAGGACCTGCGGGTCGCGCTCGGCCGGCCGGGCAACCTGGACTCCCCCGGCGCGCTCGTGGTCCGCGACAACCTGCTCGCGGCGCTGCCGAAGGTCGTCGCGAAGGACGCGGGAGCGCCCGCGAACTCGGCGGTCGTGGTGGATGTGCACGGCCCGGTGGAGTTCCTGCGGACGGTCCGGGTCGACGGCGAGGGCCGCGGCTCGGTCGACGGCGCGCCGTCGCTCGGTCCCGCGGTGACGCTGGCGCTCGACTGGGAGACGTACGTACGCCTCGCCTGCGGCCGGGTCCGGCCGGCGGCCGTCGCCGACCGGATCAAGATCGAGGGCGACGCGGAGCTGGCCCAGGCCATCCTGGACAACTTCGCGGTGACCCCGTGACCACGTGACGCCGTGATGCCCGTGACCACGTGGCCCTGTGACGCCGTGACCCCGTGGCCACGTTGCCCCATGACGCCAGGTACCCCGTGACCTGATGACCGACAGCGCGGTCTACGCCGGTACGTGGACCGCCTCGACGCGGCTCGCCACCAGGCGTTCCTTCTCCCTGCGCGCGGTACGGGACTTCAGCCGCAGGATCTGCACGACGCCCAGCGCCTGCAGGACGAAGACCGACGCGAAGGCGATCCGGTAGTCGTCGCCGGTGGCGTCGAGGAGGACGCCGACCGCGAGGAGCGTCGTCATCGAGGCGGTGAAACCGCCCATGTTGACGATGCCCGAGGCCGTTCCCTGCCGTTCCGGGGGGTTGGCGGGGCGGGCGAAGTCGAAGCCGATCATCGAGGCCGGTCCGCAGGCCCCGAGGACCACGCACAGGGTGATCAGCAGCCACATCGGCGCCCGGTCGGCGGGGTACGCGAGCGTGGCGCCCCACAGCAGCGCGGTCGCCGCGACCGTGGAGAGGGCGAGCGGGGCCCGGGCGGTGTGGTGGCGGGCGATGATCTGCCCGTACGCGAGCCCCACCACCATGTTGGAGAGCACGACGAGCGTCAGCAGCTCCCCGGCGACCCCCTGCGAGAGGCCCTGGGCCTCGACCAGGAACGGCAGGCCCCACAGCAGCAGGAACACCATCGCCGGGAACTGGGTCGTGAAGTGCACCCACATGCCGAGCCGGGTGCCGGGCTCCCGCCAGGACTCGGCGATCTGGCGGCGGACGAACGCGGCTCCCGCGTGCGGCGCGGGCGGCGGTTCGTGGCCCTCGGGGTGGTCCTTGAGGAAGAGCAGCAGCAGGACCAGGACGAGGACGCCCGCGACCGAGCTGCCGACGAAGGTGGTCGTCCAGCCGAGGTCGTGCAGGGCGCGGGCGATGAAGATGGTCGAGACGAGGTTGCCGGCCATCCCGAAGAGCGCGGCGACCTGGGCGATGAGCGGGCCGCGCCGGGCGGGGAACCAGCGGGTGCCGAGCCGCAGCACGCTGATGAAGGTCATCGCGTCGCCGCAGCCGAGCAGGGCGCGGGCGGCGAGCGCGGTGCCGTACGAAGGGGAGAGCGCGAAGCCGAGCTGGCCGACGGTGAAGAGGACGACGCCGAGGGTCAGCACCTTCTTGGTGCCGAGCCGGTCGACCATGAGGCCGACGGGTATCTGCATGCCGGCGTAGACCAGCAGCTGGAGGATGGAGAAGGTGGAGAGGGCGGAGGCGTTGACGTCGAAACGGTCGGCGGCGTCGAGTCCGGCGACGCCCAGGGACGTACGGAAGATGACGGCGACGAAGTAGACGGCGACGCCGACGCCCCAGATGAGGGCGGCGCGCCGGCCGCCGGGCGGGTCACCGGGGAGGGTGACGGCGGAACCGTGTCCGTCGCGGCTCACCTCGCCTCACCCCGGACCAGCACCTTGACCCAGCTCAGGTGCTGGCGGACGCAGTGGGCCGCGCCCTCCGTGTCACCGGCCTTGATCCGCTCCAGGATCTCGGCGTGCTCGGTGATGTTCTTGGCGATCCGGTCGGGCTGGGACTGCATGACGGCGACGCCCATCCGCAGCTGACGGTCGCGCAGCTGGTCGTAGAGGCGGGCGAGGATCTGGTTGCCGGCGTGCTTGACGATCTCGGCGTGGAAGGAGCGGTCGGTGGCGGCGACCTCGGCGAGGTCCCCGGCCTCGGCGCGCCGCTTCTGCTCCTCCAGGAGTTCCTCGAGCCGCTCGACGAGCGTGGCGGAGGCGGGGACGGCCCGGCGGACCGCGAACTCCTCGACGAGCAGCCGGGTCTCGACCACGTCGGCGATCTCCTGCGCGGAGACGGCGAGGACGAGGGCGCCCTTCTTGGGGTAGAGCTTGAGCAGCCCTTCCATCTCCAGCTTCAGCAGCGCTTCCCGTACAGGAGTCCTGGACACCCCGACGGCCTGGGCGAGTTCGCCCTCGGTCAGCAGCGTCCCTCCCTCGTAGCGGCGGTCGAGAACGGCCTGCTTGACGTGCATGTAGACGCGGTCGGCCGCGGGAGGTGCTGATGGCATGCGCACAGCATAGATACAACAGGGGTACAACAGACAGACCCGTCCGCGATCCGGACGGGCGCGTGCGGCGCCACGCAGGCACAGTGACGCCGGCCGCTCCCCGCCCTACAGGCGGCCCGCGCCCTCCACCCCTTCCACGGTGTCCTTCACCCTCCGGGCTGTCGAGAAGCCGATCTTCAAGGGGGCTATCTTCGCGACCGCGAGGCTCACCCACTGCGGATCCCCGAGTCGCGGCAGCAGCTTCGCGTCGGAGACCGCGCGGATGAACCGGGAGACCAGATAGATGTGCGCACCCGAGTAGGCACGCTCGTGGTGGGTGTAGCGAACGAACCAGTCGTCGTACGGATGGCGCACCAGGGCGTGCACGGAGCAGGCGTCACGACCCCACGAGCCGGCGCTCGACTGAGCGAGGTAGGGGATCGCGCCTCCGGCACGGGTGGCCATCCAGCCGCGCGAGGTCGCGTCCACCTGGAGCGACATCACCCGCTCCCACGGCACGAGTTCCAGTGGCTCCGGCGCCCCGTTCCTGTGGTACTCGATCCCCTCCCGGGTGAAGACCAGGCACGTGCCGCCCTCGCGTTTCGGGTCCCCGATGATCCACCGGTCCCCGACCAGTTCCAGCGGGCCCAGATACTCCGCCACGTTCCCCCCTGTTCGTCGTACGGCCGTCAGGGGCACCAGCTCAACACGAAACGCCCGGCCGCGGGACCACATCGTCCCCGACCGGGCGTTTCACGTGAAACATCCCAACTGAACTCTTACGCCCAGGTGATGAGCCGCTTCGGCTGCTCCAGGATCGCCGCGATGTCGGCGAGGAACTTGGAGCCCAGCTCGCCGTCGACCAGGCGATGGTCGAAGGAGAGCGCGAGCGTGGTCACCTGACGCGGCTTCACCTTGCCCTTGTGGACCCAGGGCTGGAGCTTGATCGCGCCGACCGCGAGGATCGCGGACTCACCCGGGTTGAGGATGGGCGTACCGGTGTCGACGCCGAAGACGCCGACGTTGGTGATGGTGAACGTGCCGCCCTGCATCGCCGCCGGGGTCGTCTTGCCGTCCCGGGCCGTGGCGACCAGCTCGCTCAGCGACCGCGACAGCTCCGGCAGGGTCTGGGCGTGCGCGTCCTTGATGTTCGGCACGATCAGACCGCGCGGGGTGGCCGCGGCGATGCCCAGGTTGACGTAGTGCTTGAGCACGATCTCCTGGTTCGCCTCGTCCCAGGCCGCGTTGATCTCCGGGTTGCGCCGGACGGCGACCAGGACGGCCTTGGCGATGAGGAGCAGCGGGTTGACCCGCAGGCCCGCCATGTCCTTGTCGGACTTGAGTTCCTCGACCAGCTTCATGGTGCGCGTGATGTCGAAGGTGACGAACTCGGTGACGTGCGGCGCGGTGAAGGCCGAGCCGACCATCGCCGCCGCCGTGGCCTTCCGTACGCCCTTGATGGGGGTACGCGTCTCCCGGGCGCCGGCCTCGACGGGCGCGGCGGCAGGAGCCGGAGCCGCGGCGACCGCGGGGGCCTGGACGGCGGGCGCCACGGCCGGGGCCGCGGGGACCACCGCGGGAGCGGGCGCCGGGGCGGCCGCGGCGTGGACGTCCTCGCGGGTGATGATCCCGTCCGGGCCGGTCGGGACGACCGTCGTCAGGTCCACGCCCAGGTCCTTGGCGAGCTTGCGCACCGGCGGCTTGGCCAGCGGCCGGGTGGCGGTCACGGTCGCGGTGGCGGCCGTACCGCCGTGTCCGTTGAGCTCGCCCTGGATCGCGGCGGCGGCCTGCGCGGGCACGGCCGCACCCTTGCGCGCACGGCGCTTGGTCGAGCTCGCGGCCACGCCGTAACCGACGAGGACCGGCTGACGGCCCTGCGGCTCGTCGTCCTCGGCGGGAGCGGCGGGGGCTGCGGGAGCGGCCGGAGCCGCCGGGGCCTCCACGACCGGGGCCGGGGTGGCGGCCGGGGCGGCCGGCGCCTCTCCGCCCACGTTCACCGAGATGATGACCTGGCCGACGTCGACCGTCGTGCCCTCGGGGAAGCGCAGTTCGTGGACCGTGCCGTCGAACGGGATCGGCAGCTCGACGGCCGCCTTCGCCGTCTCGACCTCGCACACGACCTGGCCGTCGGTGACCGTGTCACCGGGCTGGACGTACCACTTGAGGATCTCGGCCTCGGTGAGGCCCTCGCCCACGTCGGGCATCTTGAATTCGCGGATCGTCACGATGCTCTCCTTCAGCCCGTCAGTACGCCAGCGAGCGGTCGACGGCGTCGAGCACGCGGTCCAGACCCGGCAGGTACTCCTCCTCCAGGCGCGCCGGCGGATACGGCGCGTGGTAGCCGCCGACCCGCAGGACGGGGGCCTCCAGGTGGTAGAAGCAGCGCTCGGTGATCCGGGCGGCGATCTCGGCTCCGGAACCGAAGAAGACCGGGGCCTCGTGGACGACGACCAGACGGCGGGTCTTCTCGACCGAGGCCTGGACGGTGTCGAAGTCGAGCGGGGAGATCGAGCGCAGGTCCACGACCTCGACCGACTTGCCCTCCTCGGCAGCGGCCGCGGCGGCCTCCAGGCAGGTCTTCACCATCGGGCCGTACGCGACGAGCGTGAGGTCCGTGCCCTCACGGGCGACCCGGGCCTTGTGCAGCTCGCCGGGGATGGCCTCGACATCGACCTCGCCCTTGTCCCAGTAGCGGCGCTTGGGCTCGAAGAAGATGACCGGGTCGTCGCTCTGGATCGCCTGCTGGAGCATCCAGTAGGCGTCGGAGGGCGTCGCCGGGGTGACGACCTTGAGGCCGGCGACGTGGGCGAAGAGCGACTCGGGGGACTCCGAGTGGTGCTCGACGGCGCCGATGCCACCGCCGTACGGGATACGGATGACGATCGGCATCTTCACCGTGCCGAGCGAACGGGCCCGCATCTTGGACAGCTGGGAGACGATCTGGTCGTACGCCGGGAAGACGAAGCCGTCGAACTGGATCTCCACGACCGGCCGGTAGCCGCGCAGCGCGAGACCGATCGCGGTGCCGACGATGCCGGACTCGGCGAGCGGGGTGTCGATGACCCGGTCCTCGCCGAAGTCCTTCTGCAGGCCGTCGGTGATCCGGAAGACACCGCCGAGCTTGCCGACGTCCAGGCCCATGACGAGAACCTTGGGGTCGGTCTCCAGGGCCTTGCGCAGCGACTCGTTGAGCGCCTTCGCCAGGGGAAGCTTCTGAACAGCCATGATTACTCGGCCTCTCCGCCCTCGAAGGACGCCTGGTAGGCGGCGAACTGCGCGCGCTCCTCGTCGACGAGCGCGTGCCCGTCCGCGTACACGTTGTCGAACATCGCCATGTGCTCCGGAACGGGCATGGCGCGGACGACCTCGCGGACGTGCTTGCCCAGCGCCTCGCTCTCCGTCTCCAGCTCCTCGAAGAAGGCGGCGTCGGCGTGGCCCTCGCGCTCCATGTAGGCCTTGAGGCGCAGGATCGGGTCCTTGGCCTCCCACTCCTCGCGCTCCGCGTCGCGGCGGTAGCGGGTCGGGTCGTCGGAGGTGGTGTGGGCGGCCATGCGGTAGGTGTACGCCTCGATGAGCGTCGGGCCCTCGCCGCGGCGGGCGCGCTCGAGCGCCGACCGGGTCACGGCCAGGCACGCGAGGACGTCGTTGCCGTCGACGCGGACGCCGGGGAAGCCGAAGCCCTGCGCGCGCTGGTAGAGCGGCACGCGGGTCTGCTTCTCGATGGGCTCGGAGATCGCCCACTGGTTGTTCTGGCAGAAGAACACGACCGGGGCGTTGTAGACCGCGGAGAAGACGAACGCCTCGTTCACGTCGCCCTGGCTGGAGGCACCGTCGCCGAAGTACGCGATCACGGCGGAGTCCGCGCCGTCCTTGGCGATGCCCATGGCGTAGCCGGTGGCGTGCAGGGTCTGCGAGCCGAGGACGATCGTGTACAGGTGGAAGTTGTTGGTGTTGGGGTCCCAGCCACCGTTGTTCACACCGCGGAACATGCCGAGGAGGTTGGTGGGGTCGACCCCGCGGCACCAGGCGACGGCGTGCTCGCGGTAGGTGGGGAAGACGTAGTCGTCGTCCCGGAGGGCGCGGCCGGAGCCGATCTGGGCGGCCTCCTGGCCGAGCAGTGACGCCCACAGACCCAGCTCGCCCTGGCGCTGCAGGGCGGTGGCCTCCGCGTCGAAGCGACGGCTGAGGACCATGTCCCGGTAGAGGCCGCGCAGCTCGTCGGCGCTCAGGTCGATGTCGTACTCGGGGTGCTGGACGCGCTCCCCTTCGGGCGTCAGCAGCTGTACGAGCTCGGGCTCCGAAGTCTGGGACTTCTTGGCGCTCGCGGCGGCGCTGGCGCCGGCCGTGCGCTTGGTGCCGCTGCTGCGTCGCGTCGTCTTGCGCGCGGCAGTGCTCTCCACGGTCACGTGCGTACTCCTCCGTCGGTCCGGCCCCCGGGGTTGCCGGGAAGGCCAGTGCGGCTCGCCTTGTCCGGACGCGCGCACGGGGGTGGGTGCGACTCGGCCGGGTCGGGCGTGACAGGTGCCCCGGCGAGCGCCCTGTCATAGGCACGTTACCCACTGCTTCGCATTACTGCGAAACCCCATTTGACCTGCGATTTTGCTTGGATTTCCAAGTAAATCGAGAAATGTGGGAACAGTAGCTGGTCAGCGCGCTGGCAACAGCCTCGCAGGCCGCCGGAACACCGGCACGTTATCCCGCACACCCCGGGCACGGGAAGAGCCAATATGTGAGACTGAGTGCGTGCGCGAAGATGGAAAAATCCGGGTATTTCTGCTGGACGACCACGAAGTCGTCCGGCGCGGCGTCCACGAGCTGCTCTCCGTGGAGGACGACATCGAGGTGGTCGGGGAGGCGGGCACGGCGGCGGACGCCCTGGTCCGGATCCCGGCGACCCGGCCCGACGTGGCCGTGCTCGACGTACGGCTGCCGGACGGCAGCGGGGTCGAGGTCTGCCGCGAGGTGCGTTCGCAGAACGAGGACATCAAATGCCTGATGTTGACCTCGTACGCCGATGACGAGGCGCTTTTCGACGCGATCATGGCCGGGGCTTCGGGATATGTCCTCAAGGCCATCCGCGGCAACGAGCTGCTGTCGGCGGTACGGGACGTGGCGGCGGGCAAGTCCCTGCTCGACCCGGTCGCGACCGCCCGCGTCCTGGAGCGGCTGCGGGACGGAAACAACCCCAAAGGTGACGACAAGCTCGCGAATCTGACGGAACAGGAGCGCAAGATCCTGGATCTGATCGGCGAGGGCCTGACCAACCGGGCCATCGGCGAACGGCTCCACCTGGCGGAGAAGACCATCAAGAACTACGTCTCCAGCCTGCTGTCGAAGCTGGGCATGGAGCGCCGTTCGCAGGCCGCGGCGTACGTGGCCCGCATGCAGGCCGAGCGGCACTGAGCGCGCCGGTGGACCCGCGCGGGTCACCGTCACCCGTTCGGCCCGGCCCGGTGCGGGCCCCGATTCGGGACCTACGTCCCCGGTGAACCGGGGCAGGCGCCCCTTCCCCGCGCCGGGCCGGTGGCGGAGAGTGGAAGCCATGTCCACCGAGGAGATCCGCGCCATCGAGCTGCTCAACCGCGTCTCGTACGGCCGGGTGGCGACGAGCATGCGCGCGATGCCGTTCGTCGCCCCCGCCCGGCACATCGTGGACGACGGCTGCGTCCTGATCCGCATGCACCGGGGCCTCGGCTACCACCGAGCCTGCGCGGGCAGTGTCGTCGCCTACGGCGCGGACAACTTCAACTCGGGCGAGGAGAACCTCTGGTCCGTGCAGTTCACCGGCACCGCGGAGGTCGTCGAACCGACCGAGGAGCAGCTCACCGCGTTCGGCGCGAGCCCGCAGGTGGTGGACGGCGCCCCCTTCGAGCCGATCTACCTGCGTATCGAGCCGCAGTTCGTGACGGTGCACCAGCTGGACTACACCACGGAGCGACATCTCCAGCACGTAGCGTGATCTAACATCTGACGGGTGCCGCGCTCATCTGAAACGCTCGCTCCGCCCCTCGGCGCGACCATGCCCGCACCCCGGGTCGGGGCCACGCCGCTCGCCCTGCGGGACGCCACGACGTCCATGACGTACACGACGCCCGTGCCGCACGTGCCGCACGTGCAGCCCATGCCGCTTTTGCGCGTCGGCACGCCCGCGCCGCTCGTGAGCGCCGGCACGCCCGCGTCGCCTCTCCGCTCCGCGACGCCCGTGCCGCCCGTCGGCGACCTGCTGCGGCGCTACCGCGAGGCCGGCGAGCCGCTCTCCTGCGAGCCCGTCACCCAGGGCCTCCTCAACCGCGGCTACCGCCTCTTCACCACCCGCGGCGCCTACTTCCTCAAGCAGCACCTCGACGCGCCGACCGCCGACCGGGACACCATCAGCCGCCAGCACCGCGCGACCCAGCGTCTGCACGCCCTCGGCCTGCCCGTCGCCCCGCCGCTCGCCGACTCCGCCGGCCGCACGGTCGCCGTCATCGGCGGCCGCTGTTACGCCCTGCACCCCTGGATCGACGGCCGCCACCGCGACGGCACCCAGCTCTCGACGGGCGGTTCCCTCCGCCTGGGCGCGCTCCTCGGGCACGTCCACACCTGCCTGGAGCAGGTGATGGAGTCCCCGCCACCCGGCGGCGGGCACGAGAGCGCCCGCCCCGAGGACACCCTCCGCGTCATCGACGAGCTGCTGCGCCTCGCCCGCGCCCACCGGCCCCGCACGGGCTTCGACGCGCTCGCCGAGCACCGGCTGCTCGAACGCCGTGGGCTGCTCGCCGAGCACGCCCACCACCGGCCGCCCGCCGCGACCTCGGCCGGCTGGGTGCACGGCGACTTCCACCCGCTGAACCTGCTCTACCGGGGCGCCGAACCGGCCGCGATCGTCGACTGGGACCGCCTCGGCGTCCAGCCCCGGGCGGAGGAGGCCGTCAGGGCCGCCGCCATCTTCTTCGTACGGCCGGCGGGCGAGCTGGCCCTGGAGAAGGTGCGGGCGTACGCGCGGGCCTACCGGCGGGCGGCCGGCGCGGACGCGGCGGAGCTGGCCTCGGCGGTGCACCGGGTGTGGTGGGAGCGGCTCAACGACTTCTGGATACTGCGCTGGCGCTACCAGCTCCACGACCGAAGGGCCGACCCGCAGTTTCCTGCGGCGTCGGCCCTGGTGGTGTGGTGGACGCGCGAATACCAGGCGGTACGCGACGCGTTCACCGGGTGACCCGCCCGGCGGGGGCCTGCGGGCTACGGCGTCGAGCCCGTGCCGCCGCGCGTCGCCGGCTGCCCGGTGCTGCCCTGCACGGTGGTGTCCGGCGGGTCCGAGGGGTCGCCCGAGGGCGTGCCGGTCGGGTCGCCCGTCGGGTCGCCGGTGGTGCCGCCGTCGTCCGAACCGTCGTCCGTCGGCGTCGGCTGCGTGGTCGGCGGGGTCGTCTGGGGCGTCGTCGGAGGCGTCGTGTGCGGGGTGGTCGGCGGCTTCGTCCAGGGCTGGTCGTTGCCACCGCCGGTCGACGTGTCCGGCTCCTGGGTGTCCTCGCTCGCCTCCTGCGACGGCGTCGGGGTCTCCGAGGACGGGGTCGGCGACTGGGTGACCGGGGTCGTCGGCTTCCCGTTGTCCGGCTGACCGGCCTTGTCGAGCGCGTACACGACACCCGCGACGATCGCGATCATCGCGAGCGACAGGAACAGCAGCACCTTGCCGCGCCCGCCGCGGCCCCGGCCGCCCTGCGCGCCGTAGCCGTCCTGGCCGTAGCCGCCGTGGCCGCCGCCGTCGTATCCGCCGTCGTCCGGGTTCATCGGGGGCAGGAGCGGGCGCTGCGCGGTCTCGTGGTGCATCGGGTGCCCCATCGCCGTCGTCGCCGCGACGCCGCCGACCGGGGTGTGACCGCCCTCGTGCACCTCCACCGGGCCGGTGTTCCACGTGCCCGTGTGGCCACCCGCCTGCTGGAGCATCTGCAGGCCGTACTGGATGAGCCCGCGCATCTCCTCGGCGCTCTGGAACCGGTCGTCCGGGTCCTTCGCCAGCGAGCGCATCGCGAGCCCGTCGAGCTCCGGCGGCGAGGCGTGGGCGACCTCGGACGGCGGGACCGGGATGTCCTGGACGTGCTGGTAGACCACCGAGAGCGGGGTCTCGCCCGTGAACGGGGGCCGCAGCGCGAGCAGTTCGTAGAGCAGGCAGCCGGTGGCGTACAGGTCGGAGCGGTGGTCCACGGCCTTGCCGAGGGCCTGCTCCGGGGAGAGGTACTGCGGTGTGCCCATGACCATGCCGGTCTGGGTCATCGTCGACTGCGCGCCGTGCAGGGCGCGGGCGATGCCGAAGTCCATGACCTTGACGGCGCCGCTGTGCGTGATGATGACGTTCGCCGGCTTGATGTCGCGGTGCACGATGCCGTGCTGGTGCGAGTAGGCGAGCGCCTCCAGGACACCGGAGACGATGATCAGGGCCTGCTCGGGGCCCGGGGCCTCGGCGCTGATCAGCAGGTCGCGGATGGTGCGGCCCTCGACCAGCTCCATCACGATGTACGGCACGGACTGGGCGCCGACGACGTCCTCGCCGGAGTCGTACACGGCGACGATCGCGTGGTGGTTGAGGCCGGCGACCGACTGCGCCTCGCGCGTGAAGCGGGCCTTGGAGACCGGGTCCTCGGCGAGGTCGGAGCGGAGCAGCTTGACGGCGACGGTGCGGCCGAGGCGAACGTCCTCGGCTGCGAAGACCTCGGCCATGCCGCCGCGGCCGAGGCGGTGCGTCAGCCGGTACCGGCCGTCGCCGACCACTCCGCCGACGCCCCAGGACTCCGCGGCGGCGCCCGACAGGCCGCCGCCGCCTGCTTCGGATTCGGGTGCCATCAGTCCTCGCCGTCGTCTTCAGTCGTGTGGTGCCGTTCCGTCGTCACGCTACAGGCTTCGTCCGACACCTCGGTCCGAGTCGACCGGCCATCCAACCTCCCGCGTGTACACCCATGCAAATTCCGGCCGGTTCGTGTAACGCTTCCGAGACGCTTCCTGCGCGGAGGGTCACGGAACGGGCACCCGGCTTGACGTGTCCGTGCCCTCGGGCAGACTTGGCCAGGAAATTCACGATCAGCGCCGCCACGCGCGCGTACGGGGGAGCACGAATGAGCCAGGACGGCGCCCAGGGCCGTTATGCGGGCGGTTCGGTAGCGAACGGCCGGTACCAGCTGCGCGACCTGCTCGGCGAAGGCGGCATGGCCTCCGTCTACCTCGCCTACGACAGCGCGCTCGACCGCCAGGTCGCCATCAAAACACTGCACACCGAACTCGGCCGGGAACAGTCGTTCCGCGAGCGGTTCCGGCGCGAGGCGCAGGCCGTCGCGAAGCTTTCGCACACGAACATCGTCTCGGTCTTCGACACCGGCGAGGACACCCTCGACGGCTCGGTCATGCCGTACATCGTCATGGAGTACGTGGAGGGCCAGCCGCTCGGTTCGGTGCTCGCCTCCGACGTGCGGCAGTTCGGCGCGATGCCCGCGGACAAGGCGCTCAAGGTGACGGCGGACGTCCTCGCCGCCCTGGACACCAGCCACGAGATGGGCCTGGTCCACCGGGACATCAAGCCCGGCAACGTGATGATGACCAAGCGCGGCGTGGTCAAGGTGATGGACTTCGGCATCGCGCGCGCCATGCAGTCCGGCGTCACCTCGATGACGCAGACGGGCATGGTCGTCGGCACGCCGCAGTACCTCTCCCCCGAGCAGGCCCTCGGCCGCGCGGTGGACGCCCGCTCCGACCTGTACTCGGTCGGCATCATGCTGTTCCAGCTGCTCACGGGCCGTCTGCCGTTCGACGCGGACTCGCCGCTTGCCATCGCGTACGCGCATGTGCAGGAGGAGCCGGTCGCGCCCTCGTCCATCAACCGCTCGGTCACCCCGGCGATGGACGCGCTCGTCGCCCGCGCGCTGAAGAAGAACCCGAACGAGCGTTTCCCGAGCGCGGCCGTGATGCAGGACGAGTGCCTGCGCGTGCTCTCGGCGGGCCAGACGAGCGCGCCGGTGATCGTGGCGGGCGGTCCGGTCAGCAGCGGTTCGGGTGTCGGCTCGGCGGTCTTCCCGCCGGTCGGCCAGACTCCGCCGCCCTCGACGCACGGCGTCCAGTACCCGTACCAGCAGCCGACGCCGGCTCCGGGCCCCTACGGTCCGCCGACTCCGGCGCCCGGGCCGTCCTACGGCTACCCGCAGCAGGCGCAGACCCCGCCGCCGGTTCCGGCGTACCAGACGCCGGCGCCCGGCCCCTACACGATGTCGCCGCAGCCCCCGGTCTCCGGTGGCAGCCCGTCCGGTGCCGCCACCGCCGGCGGGTCCCGGCGGAACACGCCGATGATCGTGGGCGCGGCCGTCGCCGCGCTGCTCGTGATCGCCGGTGTCATCACCGTGATCAACCTCAACAAGGACGAAGACCCGAACAACAATGCGGGTGGTGACCCGAGCCAGAGCCAGTCGGTCGCGCCGGGGCACAAGGGTCCCGACCTGACGAAGACCATCGACGTGAAGAAGTGCACCGAGCCGAGGGAGTCGAGCGACGATCCGTCGAAGTTCGAGATCCCCGACTTCACGTACAAGAACATCCAGTCGGTGAAGGACTGCATCCAGGCCGCCGGGTGGAAGATCACGAAGCAGACCCCGGTGGACGAGGCGACGTACGGCGAGGGCACGGTGCTCAGCCAGTACCCGCCGGCGGGTGGGGACGCGTCGAAGGACGACGCCGAGTTCACCCTGGAGATCTCCACGGGCAACCCCGGGCAGTAGCCCGCCTCCGGCATCCGGCTCCGACCGGGGTCATCCCCGCGCGGGCGCCCGGATGCCGGAATTGTCACGTCATGTGACGCTGAGTTGGATACCTCGGCGGCTCGGTACGGGAGGGGGTCACCCCGTGACTCCAGGACTCCGCGGCACGCACACGCGGGCACTGCGGCGGCGGGTGGTCGGCCCCGCGGTGGCGTGCTGGCTGCTGGTCGGCGCGGCACCGACGGCGTACGGGTACGGGTACGGGTACGGAAACGTGTACGGGGACGGGTACGGAACCGGGTACAGGTACGGAAACGTGAACGGGTACGAGCGACCGGGGCCCGCGCAGACGGGCTCGGCTCGTTCGGCTCCGTCCACCGCGCAGACGGGCTCGGCTCGTTCGGCTCCGTCCACCGCGCAGACGGGCTCGGCTCGTTCGGCTCCGTCCACCGGGCCCACCACGGCCGGCAAGCCGTCCCGCCCCCCGGCCACCGGCTCCCCCTCCGCCTCCTCCACCCCGGCGGGGCGACCCACACCCACCCCCGGCGCCTCCGGTCCGCCCGCCGCGCCCTCGACCGCGCCCCCGACATCGGCGTCGGCCTCCGCTGCCCCCGGGCCCACACCGTCCGGCTCGCTGGCCGGGCGCCCCGCCGGCGAGGGCCGTGAGCGTCCGGGCAGGCCGCCCGCGCCGCCGAGGCCGAGTGACGCGGACGAGCCCATCGACGACCCCGGCGACGCGTCCGACGACCCGTCGGCCGACCCGTCGGCCGACCCGTCTCGTACCAAGTCCGCAACAGCGGAGGAGCCCGCGGAGGAGTCGCCCGAGGAGCCGGACGCGACGGACGAGGCCCTCGAACCGGTACCGGAGACGGACCCTTCGGCCTCCGACGCGCCGCCCGCGACCGTGCCCGCCGCGGCGCCCCGGATCGGCGACCAGCCCGCTCCCACCGCCTCCGACCGGCAGATTCCCGTGGTCACGCTGGGCGCCGGGCTCGCCATGATGGGGCTCGGCATCGGCTTTCTCGGCCTGCGGATGCGACGCCGCTGACAGGGGCCGGTCCCTCGCGCGACCCCGCGTGTCCCCCTTGAGACGGACGCGCGGACTCCGTCTGAGGTCGCTTGTCCGCGTCGGCATACTCGGTATACATACTGAGTATGTCGATCCGCCACGGGCTTCTCGCCCTCCTCGAACGCGGGCCTCGCTACGGCTCGCAGCTCCGCACGGAGTTCGAGTCCCGCACGGGCTCCACCTGGCCGCTCAACGTCGGCCAGGTCTACACGACCCTGAACCGGCTCGAACGCGACGGCATGGTCGCCCAGGACGGCGCGGACGAGGCAGGTCACGCGCTCTACGCGATCACCGAGGGCGGCCGGGACGAGCTGCGGAAGTGGTTCGAGAAGCCGGTGGACCGCACCAGCCCGGCCCGCGACGAGCTCGCCATCAAGCTCGCCATGGCCGTCGGAGCACCCGGCGTCGACATCAGGAACGTCATCCAGTCCCAGCGCCGGCACACCGTGAAGGCGATGCAGGACTACACCCGGCTCAAGGCGCAGGCGCTCACCGCGCTGGAGTCGGGCACGTCCCGGGAACGCGACGACATTGCCTGGCTGCTCGTCCTGGAGCAGCTGATCTTCCAGACCGAGGCCGAGGCCCGCTGGCTGGACCACTGCGAGGCCCGGTTGATCCGGCTCTCCACGTCCGCCGTCGGCGCGGGGGACCCCCGGCCTCCCGAGGCGGCTCCGGCCGCCGACGACACGCACCACCCGGCGCGGCTGCGCTGACCCCGCGGCCACCCGGCCCCTGGTCTCGCACCACCCGCACGCTCCGGCGCCGTACCGCACGATCCGGCGCCGCCGGCTCTCCATCCGCTCCATCCGCTCCGTACGCGCACGCGCACCGTGTCCGTACGCCCAAGGGGGACCCCTCCATGTCCACAGCGCAGCCCGTGCTGCAACTCCAGAACCTGACCCGCGTCCACGGCTCCGGCGCCACCGAGGTGCACGCCCTGCGCGGCATCGACCTCGCCGTCCACCCCGGTGAACTCGTCGCCGTCATGGGCCCGTCAGGATCCGGCAAGTCGACCCTGCTCACCATCGCGGGCGGCCTCGACAACCCCACCTCCGGCCGGGTGATCGTCGAGAACACCGACATCACCAACGCCGACCGCAAGACCCTCGCGGCCCTGCGCCGCCGCAGCATCGGCTATGTCTTCCAGGACTACAACCTGATCCCGGCGCTCACCGCCGCCGAGAATGTCGCCCTGCCCCGCGAGCTGGACGGCATCGCCGCCCGCAAGGCCCGCGTCGAGGCCGTGGCCGCGCTGGAGGAGATGGACCTCGGCCACCTCGCCGACCGCTTCCCCGACGAGATGTCCGGCGGCCAGCAGCAGCGCGTGGCCATCGCCCGTGCCCTGGTCGGCGACCGGCGCCTGGTCCTCGCGGACGAGCCGACCGGCGCCCTGGACTCCGAGACCGGCGAGTCCGTCCTCGCCCTGCTGCGCGCACGCTGCGACGCCGGGGCGGCGGGCGTGCTGGTCACCCACGAGCCGCGGTTCGCCGCCTGGGCCGACCGGGTCGTGTTCCTGCGGGACGGCGCCGTCGTCGACCAGACCGTGCGCACCGAGGCCGACTCGCTCCTCTCGGGCCAGGCGGCCGAACGGTGAACAAGTGGCTCCACTCCTGGCGCGCCGCGATCCGCATCGCGCGCCGTGACGCCTGGCGCTCCAAGGGACGCAGCTTCCTCGTCCTGGCGATGATCGCCCTGCCCATCCTCGGTGTCAGCGCCGCGGACCTGACCCTGCGCAGCTCGGAACTCTCCGTCGAGGAGGGGCTGAGCCGGGAGATCGGCGCCGCCGACGCGCGGTTCTCCGACGCCCACGTCAGCGGCGTGCCGATCTACCAGGACCCCGACGCCAACACGTCCGTGCCGGTCAAGGACTACAAGGATGAGCCCTGGCCGAGCGGTCCGACCGACGTCACCAAGACCTTCCCGGCCGGCTCCACGGTCATCACCGACAGCAGTGGCAGCGCCAAGCTGACGACGGCCCACGGACTGCTGCTGACCGAGGTCCGCGAGCTGAAGGCCGACGATCCGATAGCCCGGGGCATCATGGCCCTCAAGGAAGGCCGCTTCCCGGAGAAGGCCGACGAGGTCGCCGCGACCACGCACTTCCTGGAGACGAGCGGGCTGGGCATCGGCTCCACGCTCTCCGCGCGCGGTGACAGCCGTACGTTCCGGATCGTCGGCTCGTACGAGCTCCCCAACGATCTGAAGGCCGACCAGATCAACGCCCTGCCGGGCGCGTTCCTCGACGGGTACGCCAAGGTCGTCGCGGCGAGCGGTCTGGACGCCGGCCAGGGGTCCGTCACGTATCTGGTGAAGGCTCCCGGTGGTTTCACGTGGAACACCGTGCAGCAGATCAACACCAAGGGCGTCACGGTCCTCTCCCGCGCGGTGCGCATGGACCCGCCCGCCACGGACGATGTCCCGCTCTACCAGAAGGAGGGCTGGGGCACCTTCGAGGACAGCGCGGCCGCCCAGGCCGCCGAGCTCGCCGCCGCGGGCACGGTCGTCGGCCTCGCCATGCTGGAGATCTGCCTGCTGGCCGGTCCCGCGTTCGCCGTGGGCGCCCGCCGTTCACGCCGTCAGCTCGGGCTCGTCGGCGCCAACGGCGGCGACCGTCACCACATCCGCGCCATCGTGCTGAGCGGCGGCCTCGTCATCGGCGTCGCGGCGGCCGTGATCGGCACCGTCCTGGCGCTCGTCCTGACGTTCGCGCTGCAGCCGCTCCTCGAACAGGCGATGGGCAAGCGGTTCGGTGCCTTCGACATCCGTCCGCTGGAGCTGCTCGGTATCGCGCTCATCGCCGTGCTGACCGGTCTGCTGGCCGCGATCGTCCCGGCCTTCACCGCGTCCCGGCAGACCGTCCTCGCCGCGCTCACCGGCCGTCGCGGGGTCCGCCGCGGCAGCCGCGTCCTGCCGCTCATCGGTCTGGTCGCCCTGCTCCTCGGCGGCGCGATCGCCCTGTACGGCTCGGTGATCTCCGACCAGTTCATCATCGTCGCGGGCGGCAGCGCCCTCGCCGAGCTGGGCGTGGTCGCCATGACCCCGGCGCTGGTGGGCCTCTTCGGCCGCACCGGCCGCTGGCTGCCGCTCTCGCCGCGCCTCGCCCTGCGCGACGCGGTGCGCAACCGGGGCCGTACGGCACCTGCCGTCGCCGCCGTGCTCGCGGCGGTCGCCGGAACGGTCGCCATCTCCACCTACGCGGCCAGCCGCGAGGCCCAGGACGCGGCCGGCTACGAGGCGAAGCTGCCGCACAGCGCCGTCTCCATGCTGGTCACGGAGGAGGGCGGCCGGGACATCCCCGCCGTCCGGGACGCCGTGCAGCGACTGCTGCCCGTCGACACCCGCGCGGACCTCCAGCGGATCGTGGTCGGCAAGGCGAACTGCGCCCCCTACAGCGAGAACCCGGGCTGCGGCCGCTTCGAGCTGATCATTCCGAAGGCCAACGAGTGCCCCCTGTGGATGTCCACCGAGGACGGCTCGGACCCCTCCGAGAAGTTCACCAAGGAGCAGCGCCGCAAGCTCGCCGAGGACTGGCGCTGCACCGAGAACAGTGGCGGTGACCTGCCCGGCGGCGCCTATGTCGAGGGAGGCCTGATCGTCGGTGACGCCTCGCTCCTGAAGGTCATCGGCATCACGGACGCGGGCGCGCAGCAGGCCCTCGCCGACGGAAAGATCGTCTCCTTCGCCAAGGCGCCCATCGACAAGACCGGCAAGATCGCCGTCAAGCTGATCGCCGACAACAAGAAGGCGAACCTGGCCGACCAGGAGCGCAAGCCGGTCCCCGGCGAGGTCAAGCACTTCCCCGCCCACCTGGTGTCCGGGCAGAAGTCCTACGGCATACGGGCGCTCATCAGCCCCGAGGCCGCCAAGGCCGCAGGCCTCACGGCGGTGCCGTTCGGCTCGTTCTTCACCACCGACGCGATGCCCAGCGGCGAGCAGCGCCAGAAGCTCGACGGGGAGCTCGCCAAGATCGGCAGCGATGTCGCGCTGCACGTGGAGGAAGGATTCGTCAGCGACACCAGCATCGTGCTGCTCGCGCTGACCGTCTTCGCCGGCCTCGTCACCATCGGCGCCGCCGGTATCGCCACCGGTCTCGCCCAGGCCGACGCCGAGGCCGACCTGAAGACGCTGTCCGCCGTCGGCGCGCCCCCGCGGGTCCGCCGCACCCTCAGCGGCTTCCAGTGCGGGGTGGTCGCCGCGATGGGTGTGATCCTGGGCTCGGCGGCCGGTGTGCTGCCGGCGGTGGGTCTGCGGCTCACCGAGGAGCGCCAGGAGCTCCGCTTCTACCAGGAGTCCCTCGACCAGGGCTGGGGCGGTGCGCAGGACGCTCCGTACGTCCCGATCGTCGTCCCCTGGGAGACGCTCGGCGCGATGCTGGTCCTCGTACCGCTGGGCGCCGCGCTCCTCGCGGCCCTGGTGACCCGCTCGCGCGGGGCCCTGGCCCGCCGCGAAGCCGCCTGATCGGTCGTTGCCGTCCTGTGCCCCTGGAGAAGGGTGGATCACCCTCCTCCAGGGGCACACCGTGTGATGAGGCACGTGTGCGAGAGAATGGCGGCATGGAGATGCCGAGGAATGAACGGTCGCAGGAGACTCCCCAGGTCCTCATCGTGGGACAGGACGGGATGGCACTCGGCGGCGCTCAGGGTGACGACGAATCCCGCGAGGTCCCGGTGACGGAAATGGTCGAGCAGCCTGCGAAGGTCATGCGCATCGGCAGCATGATCAAGCAGCTCCTGGAGGAAGTACGTGCGGCTCCCCTCGACGAGGCGAGCCGGGTCAGGCTCAAGGACATCCACGCAAGCTCCGTGAAGGAGCTGGAGGACGGGCTCGCGCCCGAACTGGTCGAGGAACTGGAGCGGCTTTCGCTGCCGTTCACCGACGAGGCGATTCCCTCCGAGGCGGAACTGCGGATCGCGCAGGCCCAGTTGGTGGGCTGGCTCGAAGGTCTCTTCCACGGGATCCAGACGGCGCTGTTCGCCCAGCAGATGGCCGCCCGCGCCCAGTTGGAGCAGATGCGCCGCGCGCTGCCTCCGGGCGCGCCGGTCGACGATGACGACGACCACGGCCGCGGTCACGCGGTCCGCTCGGGACCGTACCTGTAGGGCTCCGGGGCACCCGTACACGTGAGGGCCCGGCACACCTGGGGTGTGCCGGGCCCTCACGCATGCTCAGGCCGGTTGCGCGGGCCCTCAGGCGTATTCAGGGGGTTGCGCGGGCCTCAGGCCGCGCCGGGTGCCAGGAGCAGGACCTTGCCGACGTGGGTGCCGGAGTCCAGGGCCCGGTGCGCCTCGGCGGCGTCCCGCATCTCCACCGTACGGTCGACCACCGCGCGCACAGTGCCCGATTCGATCAGCGGCCAGACGTGCTCGCGCACCGCGGCGACGATGGCCGTCTTCTCGTGCAGCGGGCGGGCGCGCAGCGTCGTCGCCGTGATCGCGGCCCGCTTGGAGAGCAGCGCGGCAAGGTTCAACTCGCCCTTCACACCGCCCTGCAGGCCGATGACGGCCAGCCGGCCGTTGACCGCGAGTGCCTGCACATTGCGCTCCAGGTACTTCGCGCCGACGATGTCCAGGATCACGTCCGCACCGGCGCCGTCCGTGGCCTTGCGAAGCTCCTCGACGAAGTCCTGCTCGCGGTAGTCGATCAGGATGTCCGCGCCCAGTTCGGCGCAGCGCGCGAGCTTCTCCGGGCCGCCCGCGGTGACCGCGACCTTCGCGCCGACCGCCTTGGCGAGCTGGATCGCCATCGTGCCGATGCCGCTCGCACCGCCGTGCACCAACAGCGTCTCGCCGGGCCGCAGATGGGCGACCATGAAGACGTTCGACCAGACCGTGCAGGTCACCTCGGGCAGCGCCGCCGCCGTCACGAGGTCCATGCCCTCCGGTACCGGCAGCAGCTGGCCGACCGGGACGACGACCTTCTCCGCGTAACCGCCGCCCACGAGGAGCGCGCACACCTCCTGGCCGACCGACCAGCCGGAGACCCCCGGCCCCAGCTCGGAGATCCGCCCCGAGCACTCCAGGCCGGGGTACGGCGACGTGCCCGGCGGCGGGTCGTAGAAACCCTGGCGCTGGAGCAGATCGGCACGGTTGACGGCGCTCGCCACCACCTCGACGAGGACCTCGCCCTCGGCGGGCACGGGATCGGGCACCTCGGCCCAGATGAGGGCCTCGGGGCCGCCGGGTTCCGGAATCGTGATCGCATGCATGGCGGCGAGGCTACTCGGACGGCGCCGACAGCGGAGTGACGGGCGCCGCGCGCACGATGGTGATCACACGGTCCGTCAACTGCAGCGGACTGGCGGCCGGATCGTCGTAACCGAGCAGCCGGTGCCCGCGCAACACGCTGACCACCAGGTCCTCGGTCTCCCGCACGCTCTTGCCCACCTCGGACTTTATGACCGGCCGCTCCACCAGATCGAGACCCGAGCCCTGCTGGATCAGGTCTTCCATCACCGTGCCGGCACTCGGGCTGAGCACGGAGAGGCCGAGCAGCCGGCCGGCCGCGCTGGCGCTGGTGATCACGGCGTCCGCGCCGGACTGGCGCAGCAGCGGGGCGTTCTCCTCCTCGCGCACGGCGGCGACGATCTTCGCGCCCCTGTTGAGCTGGCGGGCGGTGAGCGCCACCAGGACCGCGGTGTCGTCGCGCTGGGTGGCGATGACGATCTGCCGTGCCTTCTGCACCTCGGCGCGGAGCAGCACATCGCTGCGGGTCGCGTCGCCGACCACCCCGACGAAGCCGTCCGCGTTCGCCGCCTCGATCACCTTGGTGGAGGGGTCGACGATGACGATCTGCTCCTTGGACAGGCCCGTGGCACGGAGCGTCTGGATCGCGGACCGGCCCTTGGTACCGAAGCCGACGATGACGGTGTGGTCGCGCACGGCGGCCCTCCAGCGGTTCAGCCGCCACTCCTCCCGGGTCCGCTCCGTGAGGACCTCGAGAGTGGTGCCGACCAGGATGATCAGGAACAGCACGCGCAGCGGCGTGATCAGCAGGATGTTGACGAGCCGCGCGGAATCGCTGTGCGGGACGATGTCGCCGTAGCCGGTGGTGGAGAGGGTGACGGTCGCGTAGTAGGCGCAGTCGAGGAAGTCGAGCGTCTCGTTGGCGTTGTCGTAGTAGCCGTCGCGGTCGACGTAGACGATGAGCGTGGTGAGGGCGAGCACACCCAGAGCCATCAGGAGCCGCTTGGCCACCTGGCGCATGGGCTTCTCGACGACGCGACGGGGCATCCGGACCCGAGTGGGGGACGCCTTCTCCTCCGCGTCGCGCGCCATGACGTCACGGCTGGGAAGTTTCACGTGAAACATCCTCCTGCCGTGCTGCCGTGAACGGCTGGGGCGGGTCGGTCGTGAACGGCCGGGCCGGGTCTGCCGTGGTCGGCTGGGCGGCGTCTGACGTGGTCGGCTGGGCCGGATCAGCGGCGGTCGGCTGGGCCGGACCGGCGAGCAAGGTCGACCAGGGGAGGTCGAGGATCTCCAGGGCGTCGCCGGGGCGAGCGCCGCCGGGCGGGACGACGGCCATCCCGTCCGCCGCCGCGATCCCCCGGAGCATCGCGGGCCCGTGGTACCGCAGCGGAACGATCCGGTCCTCGCGATGCACGACCGGGACGAGCCGGGTGTCGTACGGATGGCCCTGCACCTCGTCCGCCATGGGGACGCTGTACGGCGCCGGGAGCGGGGCGCCCGCGAGGGCCCGGAGCAGCGGTTCGGCCAGGGTGAGCAGGCCGGAGACGGCGGCGAGGGGGTTTCCGGGCAGCCCGACGAGATGGCGCTCGTCGTCGAGGCGGGCGAGCAGCATCGGGTGGCCGGGACGGACCTTCACCCCGTCGACGAGCAGGGTCGCGCCGGCCTTGGCGAGCACGGGATGGACATGGTCCACCGGGCCCGAGGCCGTGCCGCCCGTGGTGATCACCAGGTCGGCGGGGGAGCCGGTGACGGCCGCCGCGAGGGCGTCCGCGTCGTCGCCGATCCACCGGGTGGCGAGCGTCTCGGCGCCGAGCGCGCTCAGCCAGGGGCCGAGCATGGGGCCGAGCGCGTCCCGGATCAGCCCGCCGTGGGGGAGTCCCGCCGTCAGCAGCTCGTCGCCGAGGACGAGGACCTCCACGCGGGGACGGGCCGGGGTCGGCAGCTCGTCGTACCCGGCGGCCGCCGCGAGCCCGAGGACGGCGGGCGTCACCCGCGTCCCGGCGGGCAGCAGCCGGTCTCCGGCGCGGCACTCCTGGCCACGGGGGCGGATGTCCTGGCCGGGCACGACCTCGCGCCGGGCGTGCAGACGGCCGCTCGCGTCGGTGCGGGCGTGCTCGCTGCGGATGACCGCCGTGGTCTCGGGCGGTACGCGGGCGCCGGTGGCGATCCGCACGGCGGTGCCGTCGTCGAGCGGGGCGGCGGGGGCGTGGCCCGCGAGCACGGCGCCCTGGGCGCGGATCTCCCAGGGTCCGGGGCCTGCGACCGCCCAGCCGTCCATGGCCGAGGTGTCGAAGGAGGGCAGATCGGTGAGCGCGCGCAGCGGCTCGGCGAGCACCTGTCCCAGGGCCTGGTCGAGCGGTGTACGCAGGGGTGCGCGCGCGGCGCCCACCGTGGCCCCGGCGCGCGCGGCGAGGGCGCGGGCGGCGGGCCAGGCGGTGGCGCGGTGGGGTTCGTCGGGCGCGGGCGCCGACCGGTGGGCCGCGCCGCGCTGTGGGGCGACGAGGGCGAGGACCTCATCGACGCCGTCGTCGTCGCCTTCGTCGTGGGGGGTCATCCGGCCGTGTCCCGCTCCGCTTCGGCGGCCCAGCGGTTGGCGAGGGCGGCGGCCTTGCGGGAGGCCTCCGCGACAGCCTCGCGGGAGGCCTCCGCACCGTCCGCGGCGCCGTCGGCGACGGCCTTCGCCGCCGCGTATCCGACCAGGAAGGTGGTCAGCGGCGCGGCGGGGCGGGCGACCCCGTGGGCCGCGTCCCGGGCGAGATCGAGCAGCACGCCGGTGTCGACGTCGAGCTCGATGCCCAGTTCGGCCTTGACTGCGGTGATCCATTCGTCCAGCACGTTCCCATGCTCCCTGATCCTGGCCCGGGCCGCGGCGATGTCCTCCCAGGTGTCGCAGTCGAAGGAGGCGAGGGGGCCGGCGGTGACCCGGACGATCCGTATCCCCTGGGTGAGCAGACGCAGCGGGAGCCCGGAGAGGCTGCCGTGCGTGGTCGTGAGGAGAGCCATCTCACGGCGGAGGGCGTCGGTGCGGTACGCGGCGACGAGCGGCTGGTCGCGACCGTCGGCGTCGACCAGGAGGGCCGCGTCGGCGTCGGGCGCGGTAGTCAGGGCGTCCAGCAGACGGCTGCCGGTCCCCTCGCCGAGGAACGGCAGGTCGGCGGAGAGGACGAGCACGGCACCGGCCTCCACCTCGCGCACGCCGGCGTCGAGAGCCGCCAGCGGTCCCCCGCCGGGCGGCTCCTCCCTCGCCCACACCACGGGCCGCACGGTCGCGCGCCGGTCCCCGACGACCACGGTGCGCCCGGCGGTCCGGCAGCCCGCGAGCACGCGGTCGAGCAGGGCCCGCCCGCCCACGCGCACGGCAGGCTTGTCCACTCCACCCAGCCGTCTGGCCGCCCCGCCGGCGAGCACGACGGCGTCATACTCGGTCATCACCCCAGCAGTATGAGCCGCACTCGCCCCAAGAGCCCACGACCGTCTCGGAGATCAAGACGCCGTGACGGCAGCCGGGGGCTCTTGGGGTCGGGGGCGGGTGCAGGGCCGGGGATCGGCGCGGTGTCCGGGCCGGTGTCGGCGCGGGTGTCGGCGCGCTTGCCGGGCCCGGCGCGGGGGTCAGAGCGTGCGGAGCAGCACCGCGGGGTGCTCCACGCAGTCCGCGACGTAGCGGAGGAAGCCGCCCGCCGTGCCTCCGTCGCAGACCCGGTGGTCGAAGGTCAGCGACAGCTGGACGACCTGGCGGACCGCCAGCTCGCCGTCGTGGACCCACGGCTTGGGGATGATCCGACCCACGCCGAGCATCGCCGCCTCCGGGTGGTTGATGATCGGCGTGGATCCGTCGACCCCGAACACCCCGTAGTTGTTCAGCGTGAACGTCCCGCCGGTCAGGTCCGCCGGTGTCAGCGACCCCTTCCGCGCCGACTCGGTCAGCCGCGCGAACTCCTCCGTCAGCGACTCCGCCGTCCGGGTGCCCGCGTCGCGGACCACCGGGACGACCAGACCGCGTTCGGTCTGCGCCGCGAACCCGAGGTGCACGGACGGCAGCCGGACGATCTCCCGCGCCGCCATGTCCACCGTGGAGTTGAGCTCCGGGTACCGGGCGAGCGCGTGGGTGCAGATACGGGCGAGCAGCGCGAGGAGCGAGATCTTCGGGCCACCGGCCGCGTTCATCGCGGCCCGCGCCGCCATGAGCTCGGTCGCGTCCGCGTCCACCCAGCAGGTCGCGTCCGGGATCTCCGTACGGCTGCGGGACAGCTTGTCGGCGACGGCGCCCCGGACCCCGCGCAGCGGCACCCTCTCGCCGACGGCCGCACCGGCCCCGGCAGGCGTGGCGGGCACGGCCGGAACGGGCCGCGAGGCAGCCGTCTCGGCGGCGGCCACGGCGGACTCCACGTCGGCCCGCAGGATCAGTCCGGCCGGACCCGAGCCCCGTACCGCCCGCAGATCGAGCCCCTTGTCCCGGGCCAGCTTCCGCACGAGCGGCGAGATCACCGGCACCGGGCCCTCGGACCCCGCGGGGGCCGGAGCCGAGGCGGGCAGCTTCACGGGGGCGACAGCCGGAGCGACGGCCACCGGCGCCGCCGGGCTCTCGCGCCGCACCCGGCGACGCCTGGCCGCCGGTCCCGCCGTGCCGTATCCGACGAGCACGTTGCCGGAGTACTCCGAGGACTCCGCGGAGGCGGCCGCCTCCGCGGCGCCGCCGCCCGCGACCGTGCCGGCCTCCGCCGGGGCCGTCGGGGACGCCGCACCGGGCGCTCCGCCGACCGCGACCGTCAGCAACGGCGCGCCGACCGGCAGTTCCGTGCCCTCCTCGCCGAAGCGGGCGGTCACCACACCGCCGTACGGGCAGGGCACCTCCACCATGGCCTTGGCGGTCTCGACCTCCACGACGGGCTGGTCGATGGCGACGACATCGCCGACGTTCACCAGCCAGCGGACGATCTCCGCCTCGGTGAGCCCCTCGCCGAGGTCGGGCAGCTTGAACTCGAGGACCTGGGCCATCAGTTCCCCGCCTCCCACTGCAGCCGCGCCACCGCGTCCAGAACCCGGTCCACGCCCGGCAGGTGGTGCCGCTCCAGCATCGGCGGCGGGTACGGGATGTCGAATCCGGCGACCCGCAGGACCGGCGCCTCCAGGTGGTGGAAGCAGCGCTCGCTCACCCGCGCCGCGATCTCCCCGCCAGGACCGCCGAACCCGGCGGACTCGTGCACGACGACCGCCCGTCCGGTGCGCCGCACCGACGCGCAGACGGTCTCCTCGTCGAACGGCACCAGGGAGCGCAGGTCGACCACCTCCAGGTCCCAGCCCTCGGCCTGAGCCGCCTCCGCGGCCTCCAGGCAGACCGGCACGGACGGCCCGTACGTGATCAGCGTGGCGCTACGGCCCGCGCGCCGCACGACGGCCTTGCCGATCGGCTCCACCGGTGTCGGTGCCTCGGGCCGCCAGTCGGACTTCGACCAGTAGAGCCGCTTGGGCTCCAGGAAGACGACCGGGTCGTCGGAGGCGATCGCCGCCCGCAGCAGCCCGTACGCGTCCTCGACCGTGGCCGGGGTGACGACATGGAGCCCCGGCGTCGCCATGTAGTACGCCTCGGAGGAGTCGCTGTGGTGCTCCACACCGCCGATTCCGCCGCCGTACGGCACACGGATCACCAGCGGCATCGGCATCGCGCCCCGCGTGCGGTTCCGCATCCGGGAGACATGGCTGATGAGCTGCTCGAACGCCGGGTACGCGAAGGCGTCGAACTGCATCTCGACGACCGGCCGCAGTCCGTACATCGCCATGCCGACGGCCGTGCCGAGGATGCCGGCCTCGGCCAGCGGGGTGTCGGTGCAGCGGTCCTCGCCGAACTCCTTGGCGAGCCCGTCGGTGACCCGGAAGACCCCGCCGAGCGTGCCGACGTCCTCGCCCATGACGTGGACGGTCGGGTCCTCGGCCATCGCGTCGCGCATCGCCCGCTGGAGCGCCTGCGCCATGGTGGCGGGCTTGGCCGCGACCTTCTTCTGGGGCGTCTGCTGCGCGGTGGTCATCAGGCCTCGCTCTCGGCGTCGAGCTCGGCCCGCAGCTGCGCCGCCTGCTCGCGCAGTTGTGCCGTCTGTTCGGCGTAGACGTGCGCGAACAGATCCATCGGGTTCAGGACCGGCTCCGCGTTCATCCGCTCACGCAGCGCCGCCGCCATCGTCTCGGCGGCCTCGGCCGCCTCCCGCCTGCCGTCCTCGTCGAGCAGGCCGCGCTCCGTCAGCTCCCGCTCCAGGAGCAGGATCGGGTCGTGGGCCCGCCAGGCCTCGACCTCGCCGTCCCCGCGGTAGCGGGTCGCGTCGTCCGCGTTGGTGTGGGCGTCGATGCGGTACGTCACGGCCTCGACCAGCGTCGGTCCGCCGCCGCGCCGCGCGCGTGCCACGGCCTCGGTCAGCACCTGGTGGACGGCGACCGCGTCGTTGCCGTCGACGAGCCGGCCCGGCATGCCGTACCCGACGGCCTTGTGGGCGAGCGAGGGTGCCGCGGTCTGCTTGGCCAGGGGCACGGAGATCGCGAAGCCGTTGTTCTGCACGAGGAAGACCACCGGGGCCTGCCAGACGGCCGCGAAGTTCAGGGCCTCGTGGAAGTCGCCCTCGCTGGTGCCGCCGTCGCCCACCATGGCCAGCGCCACGACGTCGTCGCCCTTGAGCCGGGCGGCGTGCGCGAGGCCCACCGCGTGCGGGAGCTGCGTGGCGAGCGGGGTCGACAGGGGCGCGACACGGTGCTCACGCGGGTCGTACCCGGTGTGCCAGTCGCCGCGCAGCAGCGTCAGCGCCTGGACCGGGTCCAGGCCGCGGGCGACGGCCGCGAGGGTGTCGCGGTACGAGGGGAAGAGCCAGTCCCGCTTCTCCAGGGACAGTGCGGCCGCGACCTCGGCGGCCTCCTGCCCGGTGGTCGACGGGTAGACGGCCAGTCGGCCCTGCTTGGTGAGCGCCGTGGCCTGCGCGTTGTACCGACGGCCGCGGACGAGCTCCGCGTAGAGCCGTCGCATCAGCTCGGGGTCGGCCTGGGCGGCCGCGTCCGTGCCGAGGACCCGGTACGGCTCGGCGTCGGGCAGCAGCGGGGCGGGGTCGGTGCGCGGCTTCCACGCCGGGGGCGGGGTGGGCCGGTAGGCGGTCGCGGCACCGGGCGGCTCTTGGACTGTCGAACTGCGCTGTTGCAACGAGTCCACCTCCTCGTGGGAGCGGGCATAAGACCCGAAGGCGGGTGGCGCGAATGTGGTGCGCCTCACCTACCGATTGTTCGGTCGTGGAGCCATTTTGGCTACAGGCGCCCTCAGCCTGTGGACAATCGGTTCTCCACAGCCTGGGATGGAGACATGTCGTCCATGGATGAGAGGTGGGGGGACGTGACGGATGAACAAATGGCCGACGGCTGGGAGCAGGCCCTGCCCCCGAGCCCGACCGGAGTGCCGCAGGGCCCGCCGGCCCGCCCGCTCGACGCGATCGACCGGGACATCCTGCGCATCCTGCAGACGGACGGTCGCGCGTCGATACGCTCCGTGGCCGAACGGGTCCATGTGTCCCGGGCCAACGCCTACGCGCGGATCAACCGGCTGATCGACGACGGCGTGATCCGCGGCTTCAGCGCCCGCGTCAACCACGAGCGCGCGGGCCACGGCGCCTCCGCGTACATCACGCTCAAGATCGTCCAGAACTCCTGGCGCACCGTGCGCGAGCAGCTCCAGGCGCTGCCGGGCGCCGCACACATCGCCCTGGTCAGCGGAGACTTCGACGTCCTGCTGCTCGTGCACACGCCGGACAACCGGACGCTTCGCGAACTGGTGCTGACCAGGCTCCAGGCGATCCCGGAGGTGCTCTCCACCCGCACGCTCCTGGTCTTCGAGGAGACGGACCTCGACCCGGACCACTGACGGCGTCCGGAGCAGCACAGCCGGCCGGCGGGCCCACCGACGGCGTCCGGGAACGCCGACGGCCCGGAGGTGTCCAGGAACGCCGGCGGCCCGGACCGCGAGGCTGCCCGCGGTCCGGCCTCAGCGGCCCCTCAGCGGGCCGTACGCAGCCCGTCGAAGGCCAGGTGCACGACGGTGTCGGCCAGCTGGTCCCGCTCGGCGTGGGCGCCCGGCAGCGGCCGGTACCACTCCACCAGCGAGTTGATCATGCCGAAGAGCAGCCGGGTGGCGAGCTTGATGTCCACATCGGCCCGCAGGTCCCCGTCGGCCACGGCCGCCTTGAGCAGATCGGCGACCCTGTGGTCGAACTCCCTGCGCCGCTCCATGGCCCAGCGCTCGGTGTCGGTGTTGCCCCGGACCCGCAGCAGCAGCGTCACGTACGGCAGCTCGGCTATCAGGACCTCGACGGTGCGCCGAGTGACGTACTCGACCCGCTCGATCGCCCGGCCCCGCCCCGCGCCCGGCTCGTCGAGGATCCCGAAGAGGCCGTCGAGCGCCCGGCTGACGGCCCTGCGCAGCAGCTCCTCCTTGCCCGCGACATGGTGGTAGATCGAGGACTTGGAGATCCCGGCCGCCTTGGAGAGGTGCTCCATGGACGTGCCGTCGTAGCCGCGCTCGTTGAAGACCCGTACGGCGACGGAGAGCAGCGTCTCGGGGGTGTAGGTGTCCCGCTTCGCGGTCGTCATGCCGTGGCCTCCTCACCGGCCGTGTCGCCCGCCGGGTCCGCGGCCGCCTGCTCCGCGGCGACCCGGCGGCGCAGCGCCTGCGACGGGGCGTAGCGGCCCGTCGGGTACTCCTCGTGGAGGTTGGAGAGCGTCCCGAGGACCCAGCCCGCGCCCAGTTCCTCGGCCCAGGCGAGGGGCCCGCGCGGGTAGTTCACGCCGAGTCGCATCGCGGTGTCGATGTCGCCGGCGTCCGCCACCGCGCGCGCGGCGGCGTCGTACGCGAAGTCGGCGAGCATCGCGACCGTGCGGGCGACGATCAGGCCGGGGACGTCCCCGATGACGCTGACCTTCTTGCCGGCCGCCTGGAAGAGGCCGATCGCCTCCTGCAGGGAGGCGTCGTCGACGCTCGCGGCGGGCGCCAGGACGATCCGCTCGCAGGCGGCGAAGTCCAGGGCGAGGTCGAAGTGGACGACCGGCATCTCCGCGTCGTCGGCTGCGGTGCCGTCGGCGAGGAACAGCCGGGTCCCACTGGGCAGTTCGATCCAGCCCGGGTAGCCGGGCACCGCGTCGTCGGCGCGCTCGACGGTGACGCCGGCCGCCTCGAAGAGGCCCACCAGCGCGCGTGCCTGGTAGAGGTCGCCCTGGACCGTGACGGAGGCCGGCGCCGCGGCGGGCGGCGCGGTGTGCGGCTCGGGGGCGGTGGCGCCGTCCCCGTACGGGAACCAGCCGTGCCCCGACTTGCGGCCGAGCCGCGCCGACTCGACCAGGCGCCGCTGGGCGAGCGAGGGCGTGAACTTGGGGTCCTGGTAGAAGGACTCCCAGACGGACCGGGTGACGGCCTCGTTGACGTCCTGGCCGATGAGGTCGGTCAGCTCGAAGGGGCCCATCCGGAAGCCGCCGCTCTCGCGCAGGGCCGCGTCGATGGTGGCGGGGTCGGCCGCGCCCTCCTCGTACACGCGCAGCGCCTCGGCGTAGAAGGGCCGGGCGATCCGGTTGACGATGAAGCCCGGGGTGTCGGCGCAGCGCACCGGCGTCTTGCCCCAGCTCTTGGCCGTCGCGTACGCGCGCGTGGCGGCCGAGGCGTCGGTGGCGAAGCCGCTGACGACCTCGACGAGCGGCAGCAGCGGTGCCGGGTTGAAGAAGTGCAGGCCGACGAACCTGCCGGGCAGCCGCAGACCGCCGGCGATCGCGGTGACGGAGAGGGAGGAGGTGTTGGTGGCGAGCAGGGTGTCGTCGCCGACGATCTTCTCCAGGTCGGCGAAGAGCCGCTGCTTGACGCCGAGATCCTCGACGATCGCCTCGACTACGAGCGCCGCGTCGGCCAGCTCCGTCAGCTCGGCGGCGGGGTGCAGCCGGGCCACGGCGGCGTCGCGCTCCGCGCGGTCCAGACGCCCCTTCTCGACCAGTCGGTCGAGGCGGCCGGCGAGCGCGGTCACGGCCTCCTCGGCGCGGCCGGGGGCGCTGTCGTAGAGCCGTACGGGATGCCCGGCGACCAGGGCGACCTGCGCGATTCCCTGGCCCATGGTCCCGGTGCCGACGACGGCGACGGTACGGCTCCGGTCGAGGGCTTCGGCGCCGGGGTCCTGGGCCGTGGCCGGGGCGGCGTCCGGCGCGGAGTCGCTCACATTGGCGGTCATACGGCTGATCCTCCCCGATGGGTTGTCCACAGCTTCGACAGACCCCCTTGTCCCGACCGATCGTTCGGTTACTCTAACTCTGTCCGTTCGTCCCTGCCCACCCGTCTTCCACGACCACCGTCGCGGAGGGCACCGCGCAGGCGTCACACGCGCCGAACCGATCTAGCTCGACGAGGAGTTGGTCCCGCAATGGCCGCCGCTCAGCTGACCACCGACGCTCTGGCCCAGAAGCACCGGTCCACACTCGACCAGGCACTGGACACGATCCGCACCCGTGCCTACTGGTCCCCGCACCCCGAGCACCCCAAGGCCTACGGCGAGAACGGCTCGCTGGACGCCGCCGGCGGCCTCGAGGCGTACAAGGCCCTGCTGAACACCCGCTTCGAGCTGGACCAGCCCGGCACGGACGGCTGGACCGGCGACGAGACCTCGCCGTACGGCCCGGCGCTCGGCATCGAGTACCCGCACGCCGACATCGACGTCCTGCTGCCCGCGATGCGCGCCGGCATGGCCGCCTGGCGCGAGGCCGGCGCCGAGGTCCGCGCCCTGGTGTGTCTGGAGATCCTCGCCCGGATCTCCGCCCGCACCCACGAGTTCGCGCACGCCGTCATGCACACCAGCGGCCAGGCCTTCATGATGGCGTTCCAGGCCGGCGGCCCGCACGCCCAGGACCGCGGCCTGGAGGCGGTGGCCTACGCGTACGCGGAGCAGACCCGGACCCCCGGCGGCCGCGCCGACTGGTCCAAGCCGCAGGGCAAGAGGGACCCGCTGGAGCTGAGCAAGGCGTTCACGCCCGTCGCGCGCGGCATCGCGCTCGTCATCGGCTGCAACACCTTCCCCACCTGGAACGGCTACTCGGGCCTGTTCGCCTCCCTCGCCACCGGCAACCCCGTTCTGGTCAAGCCGCACCCGCGCGCCGTCCTCCCGCTGGCGCTCACGGTCCGCGTCGCCCGCGAGGTCCTCGCCGAGGCCGGTTTCGACCCGAACCTGGTCGCGCTGGCCGTCGAGCGGCCGGGCGAGGGCATCGCCAAGACCCTGGCCGTGCGCCCCGAGATCCGGATCATCGACTACACCGGCTCCACCGCCTTCGGCGACTGGCTGGAGGCCAACGCCCGCCAGGCGCAGGTGTACACCGAGAAGGCCGGCGTCAACACGGTGGTCGTCGACTCCACCGACGACTACAAGGGGATGCTGTCCAACCTGGCGTTCTCGCTGTCCCTGTACAGCGGCCAGATGTGCACCACCCCGCAGAACCTGCTGATCCCCCGCGACGGCATCGCCACCGACGCCGGACCCAAGTCGTACGACGAGGTCGTCGCCGACCTCGCGGCGGCCGTCGGCGGTCTGCTCGGCGACGACGCCCGGGCGAACGCGCTGCTCGGCGCCCTGGTCAACCCGGACGTGAAGGCGCGCCTGGAGGCCGCCGCGGGCCTCGGCGAGGTGGCGCTCGCCTCCCGCGAGGTGGCGAACCCGGACTTCCCCGACGCCGTCGTCCGTACGCCGGTCATCGTCAAGCTGGACGGCTCGAAGCCGGACCCGGAGGCGGCCTACTTCTCCGAGTGCTTCGGCCCGGTCTCCTTCGCCGTCTCCGTCGACTCGACGGTCGACGCGCTGGAGCTGCTGCGGCGCACGGTCCGCGAGAAGGGCGCGATGACCGTCGGGGCGTACACCACCTCGGCCGAGACCGAGCGGGCCATCGAGGAGGTCTGCCTGGACGAGGCGGCCCAGCTCTCGCTGAACCTGACGGGCGGGGTCTACGTCAACCAGACGGCGGCGTTCTCCGACTTCCACGGCTCGGGCGGAAACCCGGCGGCGAACGCGGCCCTGTGCGACGGAGCGTTCGTCGCCAACCGCTTCCGCGTGGTGGAGGTCCGCCGCCAGGCGTGACCCCGGGCGCCCGCGGGGGCCCTCAGGGGCCTCCGCGGGACCGCGGGGGCCCACGGGCCGCTCAGACCGACGGGCGGTCAGCCGCCCGGGGTGATCTCGGCGTACCGCTGCACCCACGCGTGCATCGCGATCGCCGCGGCGGCGCCCGCGTTGATCGACCGGGTCGAGCCGAACTGGGCGATCGAGCAGACCATCTCGGCGTGGTTCCGGGCCTCCTCGGTGAGGCCCGGGCCCTCCTGACCGAACAGCAGCACACAGCGCCGCGGCAGCACGGTCCGCTCCAGCGGCACCGCCCCCGGCAGGTTGTCGATGCCGATGATCGGCACGCCCTCCGCCGCCGCCCACGCCGTCAGCGACACGGTGTCCGGGTGGTGGCGGACGTGCTGGTAGCGGTCGGTGACCATCGCCCCACGCCGGTTCCACCGTCGCCGCCCGACGATGTGGATCTCCTTCGCCAGGAAGGCGTTGGCCGTCCGCACCACCGACCCGATGTTGAAGTCGTGGCCCCAGTTCTCGACCGCGACATGGAAGTCGTGCCGCCGGGTGTCCAGGTCGGCGACGATCGCCTCCCGCGTCCAGTACCGGTACCGGTCGACGACGTTCCGCCGGTCCCCGCCGGCCAGCAGCTCCGGGTCGTAGCGCTCGCCGTCCGGCCAGGGCAGCGGATGCGGCCCCACGCCGACCTCGGGGGCGTACCCGTCGTCGTACTGGATCGGCTCGGACTGTTCAGCGGTGCTCACCCCACGAGGGTACGGGGGGCGGCCTCCTCGTCCGCACGGCGCTGGTCGGGCACCGTCCCGCGCTCGCGGGACAGCAGCCGGTCCCTGCCGCGCCCCGCGCGCGCCCCCAGCCACACCAGGAACGCCGTCGGCAGGAACACCGCGTCCGCCGAGATCATCGCCAGCGAGAAGAGCGGGAGCCCGAGGAGCACGGCGATCCCGGCGTGCTCCAGCATCATCGCGACCAGCAGGACGTTCTTGACCTTGCGGTTGAACAGAGCGAAGGGGAACGCGACCTGGATCAGCACGGTCCCGTAGGTCAGCACCATCACGATCATGCCGCTGGATCCGAGCAGATCGGAGAGGGCGGGCCAGGGCGAGAAGTAGTCCAGCTTGAGCGGGTAGTAGAGCGCGGTGCCGTCCTGCCAGCGCGAGCCCTGGATCTTGTACCAGCCGGCCGTCGCGTAGATCAGACAGACCTCGGCCATGATCACGACGAGGGCGGCGTTGTGCACCAGGTTGGCGAGGACGTCGAGCAGCGTGCGCGGCTCGCCCGGCGCGTAGCGGCACACCAGCCACCACAGCGCCTGCCCCAGCCACAGCACCCACAGCAGCACCAGCAGCCAGGCCGTGCCGTTGGTCTCGGAGAAGTAGGTGGTGGCGAGCAGCAGCCCGCCGAGCACCGTCCACAGCAGCGGTCCGACGACATCGCGCCGGGGCGCCTTGCCCGCCTCCGCCTCGCGGGCCTCGCGAGCGGCCCGGCGGGCGTCCAGGGACCAGACGCGGGAGCAGCGGGTGAGGACGAGGTAGATCGCGGTGAGGTGGATGACGTTGTCGCCGCCGTCGCCCATGAAGACGGAGCGATTCTGCAGGGACAGCACACCGGCCATGAAGACCACCGACACGGCACGGGTGCGCCAGCCGAGCAGCATCAGGAGGGCGGAGAGGAGGGCGAGCGCGTAGACGATCTCGAACCAGACCGCGCTGTCCGACCACATGAGCACCGTGAACGCTTCGTTCTCGGCGATCAGGCGGCGCCCCATCTCCCAGGCCCAGGGGCCGTCGGGGCCGTAGAGCTCATGGCGGTGGGGCAGTTCGCGCAGTAGGAAGAACAGCCAGGTGAGCGAGATGCCGATACGGACGATGGCGGTCTGGTACGGGCCGAGGGCCGAGGACGTGATCCGCTGGATGCCCCGCGCGAGCCGCCGGTCGAAGGGCTCGCGGGCCGCGGACTCGTGGGGCGCGAGCTCGTGGGCCGCGGACTCGTGGGGCGCCGTGCCGGCGTTCCCGGGCTCCGGGGGTGTGGTCGATCGGTTCATCGGCCCGCCTCCGCGCGGTCGTCCCGTGCCCCGGCCGGCAGATCGGCGGCGGTCACCTTCCACCACGGAAACTCCCGGTAGGAGGGGTCCGTGTTCGTCTTCTCGTTGCTCCACGACGGAGCGGGCACGACGCGCGTCACGGAGCGGAGCTGGATCCGCTCCACCGTGCCGCCGAGGTCCGCCCCGTCGAGCCGGAGCATGACGATCCGGCGGATGTACTGCTCGGAGAGAACACCGCGCAGACCGTTCGGCCGGTGGTCGTCGGTGTGGGTGTTCAGATAGAAGTCCCACGCCCGGCGGAGCTCGTTCTGCTCGGTGTGGCTGGGCACCAGGTTGCCGCGGATCGCCTCCGCGTCCTGCGCGCTCAGTCCGATCCAGCCGGTGGTCCGCTCGGCGCCGTCAGCGCCCTCGACCTCGGCGCGGACCTCGACCGCGATGTTCTGCTGGAGCGGATTGGGGGCGAAGAGCTTCCAGTTCTGTTCGAACTCGGGGTAGACCCACTCGTCCACCGCCTCGCCGTTCTGCTTGGTCAGCGTGTTCGACGGCGCGACATGCAGGAACACCATCGCGAGGTGGACACAGGCGAAGACCGCCACACCGGCGAGCGCGACGGCCGCGGCGACCTGGTACGGGAGCGAGAGCGAGGCGATCCCGGCCCCCTGGCCGCGTCCCTCCCGCGGCTCCGGCCCGGGCGGTTGCTGCTCCTCGTGTACGCCCGCGTCGTCCGCGTCGACCTGCGCTTCCATCCCCGCCCCGATCCCCGATCCGTCCACCCTCGGCCATGCACAGGGTTGACACCATACGGGCCGCCGACCGACCATTGAAGTCATTCAACCGAACGATCGGTCGGTAGGGGGTCCGATGACCGCAGGGACGGCAGCGACCGCAGTGACCACGGACGCACAGAAACAAAGGGCGGCCACGCAGGGCACGCCGGGCACGGCCGCTGAGACGGCCGCGTCCGACGCGGCGGCGCAGGCGGCCTACGAGGCGGTGTTCGACGCGGCCGTCGCCGCCGACGAGCGCATCGAGCCCCGCGACTGGATGCCGGACGCCTACCGGGCCTCGCTCGTCCGCCAGATGGCACAGCACGCCCACTCCGAGATCATCGGCATGCAGCCGGAGGCCAACTGGATCACCCGCGCGCCCTCGCTGCGCCGCAAGGCGATCCTCATGGCCAAGGTCCAGGACGAGGCCGGCCACGGGCTGTACCTGTACAGCGCGGCGGAGACCCTCGGCACCAGCCGCGACGAGCTCCTCGACAAGCTCCACTCCGGCCGCCAGAAGTACTCCTCGATCTTCAACTACCCGACGCTGACCTGGGCCGACGTCGGCGCCATCGGCTGGCTGGTGGACGGCGCCGCCATCACCAACCAAGTCCCCCTCTGCCGCTGCTCCTACGGGCCGTACGCCCGCGCGATGGTCCGCGTCTGCAAGGAGGAGTCCTTCCACCAGCGCCAGGGGTACGAAGCCCTCCTCGCCCTCTCCCGGGGCACCGAGGCCCAGCACGCCATGGCCCAGGACGCCGTGAACCGCTGGTGGTGGCCCTCGCTGATGATGTTCGGCCCGCCGGACGACGCATCCGCGCACTCCGCCCAGTCCATGGCCTGGAAGATCAAGCGGCACTCCAACGACGAACTGCGCCAGCGGTTCGTGGACATCGCCGTCCCCCAGGCCGAGGCCCTCGGACTCACCCTCCCGGACCCGGACCTGCGGTGGAACGAGGAGCGCGGGCACTACGACTTCGGCCCCATCGACTGGGCCGAGTTCCAGGACGTCCTCAAGGGCAACGGCCCCTGCAACGAGCAGCGGCTCGACCGGCGCCGCCAGGCCCACGAGAACGGGGCCTGGGTCAGAGAAGCAGCGGCGGCATACGCCGACAAGCACGGGGAGGCACGGGCATGACCACCGACGGATGGCCCCTGTGGGAGGTGTTCGTGCGCTCGCGCCGCGGCCTCTCCCACACCCACGCCGGCAGCCTGCACGCGCCGGACGCCGAAATGGCCCTGCGCAACGCCCGCGACCTGTACACCCGCCGCAGCGAAGGCGTCTCGATCTGGGTGGTGCCCTCCACCGCGATCACCGCCTCCTCGCCGGACGAGAAGGACCCCTTCTTCGAGCCGTCGGCGGACAAGCCCTACCGGCACCCGACCTTCTACGAGATCCCCGAGGGGGTGAAGCACCTGTGAGCGGCCCCACCGAGACCACCGAGACGAACGCGACCACCGCGCACGCGGGCACCACCGTGATCGCCGAAGCCGCGCTCGCCCTCGGCGACGACGCCCTGGTGCTCTCCCACCGACTGGGGGAGTGGGCGGGCGACGCCCCCGTCCTGGAGGAAGAGGTCGCCCTCGCGAACATCGCGCTCGACCTGCTCGGCCAGGCGCGCGTCCTGCTCTCCCTCGTCGGGGACGAGGACGAACTGGCCTACCTCCGCGAGGAACGGGCCTTCCGCAACACCCAGCTCGTCGAGCAGCCCAACGGCGACTTCGCCCACACGATCGCCCGCCAGCTCTACTTCTCCACCTACCAAAGGCTCCTCTTCGCCCAGCTCGCGGCCGGCGACGGCCCCCTGAGCGGACTCGCGGCCAAGGCCGTGAAGGAAGTCGCCTACCACCAGGACCACGCCGAGCACTGGACCCTCCGCCTCGGCGACGGCACCACCGAGAGCCACGAGCGCATGCAGCGCGCCTGCGACGCCCTCTGGCGCTACACCGGCGAGCTGTTCCAGCCCGTCCCCGGCCTCGACGTCGACCCCGAGGCCCTGCGGGCCGCCTGGCTGGACTCCGTCACCGCCGTCCTCACCCGAGCCACCCTCACCGTCCCCACCGGCCCCCACACCGGCGGCTGGCGTGCGGGGGCCGGCCGGCAGGGCCTGCACACCGAGTCCTTCGGACGGATGCTCGCCGAGATGCAGCACCTGCACCGCAGCCACCCGGGGGCGGCATGGTGACCGCCACCCGTCCCGGGATGACCGACCTGGAGCGGGAACTGAGCCGGATCGCCGGCGCCGTCCCCGACCCGGAGCTGCCCGTCCTCACCCTCGGCGAACTCGGCGTCCTGCGCGGCGTCCAGGTCCTCGGCCCCGGCCGCGTCGAGGTCGCACTGACCCCGACGTACACCGGCTGCCCCGCCATCGAGGCGATGTCCTCCGACATCGAACACGCCCTGCACGCCCACGGCATGGCCGACGTCTCCGTCGTCACCGTCCTCGCCCCCGCCTGGTCCACCGACGACATCAGCGACGAAGGACGGCGCAAGCTCGCCGAGTTCGGCATCGCCCCGCCCCGCCCCCAGGGGCCGGCCGCGGCCGGCGGCCCCGTGCCCGTGACACTGGCGATCCACTGCCCGAACTGCGGCTCCACGGAGACCGAGCTGCTCAGCCGCTTCTCCTCCACCGCCTGCAAGGCGCTGCGCCGCTGCACCGCCTGCCGCGAACCGTTCGACCACTTCAAGGAGCTGTAGATGGTGTCCTCAGGAGCCGGACGGGCCGCCTTCCACCCGCTCCGGGTGAGCGAGGTCGAGCAGCTCACGGACGACTCGGTGGCCGTCACCTTCGCCGTACCGGCCGAACTGCGCGACGCCTACCGCCACACCCCCGGCCAGCACCTCGCCCTGCGCCGCACCGCACGCGGCGGCGAGGAGATCCGCCGTACGTACTCCATCTGCGCGCCCGCGGCCCCCACCGGCCAGGACCCCGTCCTGCGCGTCGGCATCCGGCTCGTCGACGGCGGAGAGTTCTCCACCTACGCCCTGAAGGAACTGGCCGTCGGCGACACCGTCGACGTCATGGAGCCCATGGGCCGATTCACCCTCACGCCCCGCCCGGGCCGCTTCGCGGCCGTCGTCGGCGGCAGCGGCATCACCCCGGTCCTGTCGATGGCGGCCACGCTGCTCGCCCAGCAGCCGGACGCCCGGTTCTGCCTCGTGCGAAGCGACCGCACCGCCTCCTCCACGATGTTCCTCGACGAGGTCGCCGACCTCAAGGACCGCTTCCCCGACCGCTTCCAGCTGGTCACCGTCCTCTCCCGCGAGGAACAGCAGGCGGGCCTCCCGTCCGGCCGCCTCGACCAGGAGCGGCTGACCGGCCTGCTCCCCGCGCTGCTCCCCGTCGACGAGATCGACGGCTGGTTCCTGTGCGGCCCCTTCGGCCTCGTCACCGCCACCGAACGCGCGCTGCGCGGACTCGGCGTCGAACGCTCCCGGATCCACCAGGAGATCTTCCACGTCGACGACGGTTCGGCCCCCGCCCCGGCCCCCACGAGCGCCGCACCCGTCCACGCCACACTGACGGCCACCCTGCACGGCCGCTCCGGCAACTGGCCCGTCCAGGAAGGCGAGACCCTCCTCGACACGGTGCTCCGCGCCCGCGCCGACGCCCCCTACGCCTGCAAGGGCGGCGTGTGCGGCACCTGCCGCGCCTTCCTCGTCGAAGGTGAGGTCCGCATGGACCGCAACTTCGCCCTGGAACCGGAGGAGACCGAAGCCGGATACGTCCTGGCCTGCCAGTCCCATCCGGCCACCGCCGAGGTGGAGCTCGACTTCGACCGCTGACCGTCCCCCGGCCGGCCGTCCCGGCGGCCGGGGAGTCCCGCCCATTCCCTTCCCCTAGAACCTGTTCTATCTTGACGACCCGTCAGGCAGACGGACAGCAGTCAAGCAGGCAACGGGAAGGCATGGCCGTGGACTTCACCTTCACCGAGGAACAGCAGGCCGCCGTCGAAGCGGCCCAAGCGGTCTTCTCCGGCGTCACCCCCGACGCCGTACCGAGCCCCGCGCTCACCCCCGGAGCCGTCGCCGACGACTTCGACCGACCGCTCTGGTCCCGCCTCGCCGGCGCCGACCTGCTCAGCCTCGTCCTCGACCCCGCACACGGCGGCGCCGGACTCGACACCATCGCCCTCTGCCTCGTCCTGCGCGAATCCGCCCGCGTCCTCGCCCGCGTCCCCCTCCTGGAGACCAGCGCCGTCGCCATGACCGTGGAACGGTACGCCGACCCGCGCATCGCCGCCGACCTCCTCCCCCGCGTCGGCCGCGGCGAACTCGTCCTCACCGCCGCCTCCAACGGCCACACCGGGCACGACCCCGCCGAACTCGCCGTCACCGCCCACCGCGACGGCACCGACTGGATCCTCGACGGCCTCCAGAGCGCCGTCCCCTGGGCCCACGGAGCCGACCGCATCGCCGTTCCCGCTCACACCGCCGAAGGACAGGCCGTCCTCGCCCTCGTCCCCCGCGCCAAGGCCGGCCTCACCCTCGCCGACCAGTTCTCCACCAGCGGCGAACTCCTCGCCGAACTACGCCTGGACTCCGTCCGCCTCGACAGCGCCGACGTCATCGAAACCGACGGCGCCTGGGACTGGCTCCGCGGCGTCCTCGCCACCGGAACCTGCGCCCTCGCCCTCGGCCTCGGCGAGAACGTCCTCACCATGACGAGCCAATACACCGGAAAACGCGAGCAGTTCGGCCACCCCGTGGCCACCTTCCAGGCCGTCGCCGTCCAGGCCGCCGACCGCTACATCGACCTGCGCGCCATGGAAGTCACCCTCTGGCAGGCAGCCTGGCGCATCAGCAGCGAAGCGGGCGGCCCGCTGCCACCCGCCGCGGACATCGCCGTCGCCAAGATCTGGGCCTCGGAGGGCGTACGCCGCGTGGTGCAGACCGCCCAGCACCTCCACGGCGGCTTCGGCGCCGACACCGACTACCCGCTCCACCGCTACCACGCGTGGGCCAAGCAGCTCGAACTCGCCCTCGGCCCGGCCGCCGCGCACGAGGAGGCTCTGGGCGACCTCCTGGCCGCCCACCCCCTCGGCTGACCGACCCGGAAACCGCCCCGGGCCGGAAGAGACTCAGGCCACGAAGCCCGGGGCGCCGTCCTTCGTCACCACCGGCCGACCGGCCGCGTCCCAGGCGATCATGCCGCCGTCGACGTTGACCGCGTCGATCCCCTGCTGCACCAGATACTGCGTGACCTGCGCAGACCGGCCACCCACCCGGCACATCACATACGCCCGACGCCCCTCGGCCACGGCCTCGGTCACCTCGCCGAAACGCGCCACGAAGTCACTCATCGGCACATGCAGAGCACCCTCGGCATGACCGGCCACCCACTCGTCGTCCTCACGGACGTCCAGCACCAGGGCGTCGGACGGCACGGAAGCCACGTCCACCGAGGGGAGCGGGGCGAAGTTCATGGGACAGGCCTTCTCTCGTACGAACGGCTCGAAGGGAGGATCGAGCCCCTTGGAAACTTAACCCACCTGCCGCACCAACGCGGCCAGCTCGGCCTCCCGCTCGGACACCTGCGCGAGCAGCTGCTCGGCGATCTCCTCGAGAAGCTCATCGGGATCGTCCGGCGCCATCCGCAGCATCGCGCCGATCGCGCTCTCCTCCAGCTCCCGCGCGACCAGGGTCAGCAGTTCCTTGCGCTGCGACAGCCACTCGAGGCGCGCGTACAGCTCCTCGCTCTCGCTGAGCCGCTCCGGCTCGGGCACCGGACCGGCAGCCCACTCGGCCGACAGCTCGCGCAGCAGCGTGACGTCACCGCGCGCGTAAGCCGCGTTGACCCGGGTGATGAACTCCTCGCGCCGCTTGCGCTCGTCCTCCTCGCGCGCCAGGTCCGGGTGGGCCTGCCGGGCCAGCTCGCGATACAGCTTCCGGGCCTCCTCACTCGGCCGCACCCGCTTCGGCGGCTGCACCGGCTGCTCGGTCAGCATCGCGGCGGCCTCGGGGGAGAGCCCGTCGGAGTCGATCCAGTCGTGGAAGAGCTCGTCGACACCGGGCATCGGCATGACGACGGCCCGCGCCTCCTGCGCCTTCCGCAGATCCTCCGGATCCCCGGTCTGCGCCGCGCGCGCCTCGGCGATCTGCGCGTCCAGCTCGTCGAGCCGCGTGTACATCGGCCCGAGCTTCTGGTGGTGCAGCCGGGAGAAGTTGTCGACCTCGACGCGGAAGGTCTCCACCGCGATCTCGAACTCGATCAACGCCTGCTCGGCCACCCGCACGGCCTTCTCCAGTCGAGCCTCAGGCCGCTCATCCCGAGCCCCGGACCCAGCCCCGGCACCGGAACCCGGGCCCGCACCCGTCCCGCCCCCCGCGTCAGAGCCCTCGCCCGTCACAGCGCCCGGGTCAGAAGCGTCACCCATCCCGACACCCGTGTACGAGCCCTCGCCCTTACCCGCGTCAGAGCCCTCGCCCGTATTCGCACCCAGGTCCGCGCCTTCGCCCGCACCCGCGCCTGCGGCCGGATCCACGTCCTGGTCCACGCCCACGTCCTCGTTCCGGTCCGTCACCCCACCAGCCTACGATCCCCCGGGGGGCCTCCCCCCCTCCCTCCCCCGCCCCGCCCCCCGTTTTTCATGGCCTGTGGCCACCGGTCCGAGGCAGCCCGGTTTTCGGGCAGCCCTGGGCCGTCACACTCCGAGTTCGGCCGCTATCCGGCCGTTGCGCACCGCCGTCAGCAGGTCGGTGTGGTCCGCCGTGGTGCGGTCGGCGTAGGCGACGGCGAAGCACGCGACGGCCTCGTCGAACTCCTCGCTCTTCCCGCAGTAGCCGGCTATCAGACGCGGGTCGGCGCTGTGGGCGTGGGCGCGCGCGAGGAGTGCGCCGGTCATGCGGCCGTAGTCGTCGACCTGGTCGGGGGTGAGCGCGGCCGGGTCGACGCTGCCCTTGCGGTTGCGGAACTGGCGCACCTGGAACGGTCGCCCCTCCACCGTGGTCCAGCCGAGCAGGATGTCGCTGACGACCTGCATCCGCTTCTGGCCGAGCACCACGCGCCGGCCTTCGTGCCCCGCGTCCGGGACGGCGAAGCCGACGGCGGGCAGGTGCGGGAGCAGTGCGGACGGCCGGGCCTCCTTCACCTGGAGGACGAGCGCCTCGCCCCGGTGGTCGAGCAGCAGCACGACATACGAGCGGGTGCCGACGCTGCCGGTGCCGACGACGCGGAAGGCGACGTCGTGGACGGCGTACCGCGCGAGCAGCGGGAGGCGGTCCTCGGAGACGGTGTCCAGGTAGGGGCCGAGTGCGGCGGCGACGGCGGCCGCCTCCGCGTCCGGGACCCGGCGCAGGACGGGCAGGGCTTCGACGAACCGGCGGCCTCCGCCGTCGGCGTCGGTCACGGACTCGGTGGATCGGGCGGCGAAGCGCGCGCTGGTGTTGTTGCGGGCCTTGGCCGAGACGCGTTCGAGGGTGCCGAGCAGGTCGCGGGCGTCGGTGTGGGAGACGAGTTCCTCGTCGGCGATGGCGTTCCAGGCGTCGAGGGCGGGGAGCTTGGCCAGCAGGCGCATGGTCCGGCGGTAGGCGCCGACGGTGTCGAAGGCGGCGGCGCGGCAGGTGTCCTCGCTCGCGCCGGCCTCCCGTCCGGCGAGCACGAGTGAGGTGGCCAGGCGCTTGAGGTCCCATTCCCAGGGGCCGACGACCGTCTCGTCGAAGTCGTTGAGGTCGATGACGAGGCCGCCGCGGGCGTCTCCGTAGAGGCCGAAGTTGGCCGCGTGCGCATCGCCGCAGATCTGGGCGGCGACGCCGGTGACGGGGGAGCCGGCCAGGTCGTGGGCCATGAGTCCGGCGGAACCGCGCAGGAACGCGAAGGGGCTCGCGGCCATGCGTCCGACGCGTATGGGGGCCAGTTCCGGCACGCGGTCGCGGCTGGAGTCCTCGACGGCGCGGACGGCGTCGGGGCGGTCGGCGGCGAGGACGAGGGTGTCGTGGATGGTGCGTGGGACGCGCGTGCGCAGGGCCTTGCCCTGTTCCTTCGGGGAGTCGGTGACCCCCGCGGCGGTCCGCCGGGCGAACCCGGGCACGTGCGGAACGCGTCCGCCGTCCGTGTCTCGCTGTCCCGGTACCACTGCCCGGATCTCGCCCATGGGACGTCCACCCCCGACTTCGTGCTGTCCTGTGCCGTTCAACATCAACGGGATGACGGTACCGCCGGGTTCAACGGCCCGTCTTCCCCTGTGGACAACGGCCTGTGGACAACCGGTCACCTGGACGTCCGCCGCTTTTCAGACCCCGACGGCCTCCTCCATCTCCTCCTCGTTCTCCTCCTCCGTCTCCTCCTTGGCCGCCGCCCGGGCCGCCACAGGTGCGGAGGGATCGGCCGGCGTGGTGGCCGCGGCTCGGCTGCGGCGGGTCTCGGCCAGGCCCGCGCACAGGGTGACGGCGACTCCGGCGAGGAGCCAGAGTCCGAGGACCAGGAGGTGTCCGCCCAGGGCGTGGTCGGCGAAGTAGACGTGGCTGCGGACGCCTTCGACGAAGCCGGCGCCGTTCCAGAAGGCGTGCAGGGCGCCGAAGAATCCGGGCTGCAGCTCGGGGCGGTAGATCCCTCCGGAGCTGGTGAAGTTGAGCATCACGAACAGGACCATCACGCCGAGGGTGGTCCAGCGGCGCAGGAAGGTGTGGAGTCCGACGCCGATCAGCAGGATGCCGGCCGAATACAGCCAGGACATCGCCCAGACTCCGCCGAGTCCTCGGTCGACGAGGTGGAACATCGGTCCGGCGAAGGCCGCGCCAACGAGGCTGACGACGAGGGACGTTCCGGTGGCGAGCAGGGCACGGACGCGCAGGGGCAGGACGGCGCCCGCGCCGCCGATGACGGCGACGGAGGCGTACGAGCCGATGCTGAGCGCTACCAGCAGGAAGAAGACGCCCTGTCCGGTGGGGTCGCCGTCGGAGACGGGGGCGACGTCGGTGACCTTCAGGGGTGCGTCGTGTCCTGCGGCGACCTTGGTGAAGACCTTCTCTACGGCCATGGCGCTGGTGTCGGAGGAGGCGGAGGCGACGAGCAGTTCGGGCCGGTCGCCGGGGAGGTAGGCGCCGAAGGAGTGCTGTTCGCGCAGTGCGGTGACGGCGGTCGCGCGGTCGGGGACGGTACGGACGTCGAGGGCCCCGTCGCCCTCGTCGTGGAGGGTCTGGGCGAGGACCTGGACGCCCGGACCTGAGCCGACGACGTCGACGCGCAGGTCGTGGGGGTGGGGGGCGTGGAACGCGCCGAGGTAGGCGAGCCCCATGCCGATGCACATCAGGAGGGGGGTGAGCAGATGTCCGAGCACATGGCGCAGGGCGCCCGCGGGCGCCGATCCCCCGGGCGCGGACGAGGACGCAGCGGCGGACGCGGCGGGGAGTCCTGCGGACACCGAACACCTCCATGAGTGGTTGGCTTTTACAACTGAATACACATGCACCATACATCTAAATGGTGGTTGTACTCTACAACCGACCGCCCGACCACACCTCGGAACGCCCCCGGAGCGCACCATGACCGACGGCGACGGCGACGGCCCGCGCGAGGCCTCCGTCGACACCATCCAGCGGGAGCTGACGGCCTTCGCCCGCCGTGCCCGCGCCGCGGCCGCCCGGCTCCACCCGGATCTACCGCTCGTGTCGTACACCCTGCTCGCCCACATCGACGACCAGCAGGGATGCCGGGCCACCGACCTCGCCACGCACTACCTGCTGGACAAGTCGACGGTCAGCCGCCAGATCGGCGGTCTGGAGAGGCTCGGCCTGGTCGAGCGCCGGCCGGACCCGGACGACCACCGGGTCCAGGTGCTCCACCCCACCGAGGCGGGCAGCCGCGTCCTCGCCGCCACCCAGGCGAGCCGGCACGCCGCCTACCAGGAGCGCCTGAAGGACTGGCCGGCCGACGACCTCGCCCGCTTCGCCTCCTACCTGCTCCGCTACAACGCGGCGGGCCCGGGCGGCGCCTAGAACGCCGGGTCAGAGCCCGGCGTCGCGCGCCAGCAGCGCCGCCTGCACGCGGTTCTCGCAGCCCAGCTTCGCCAGGATCCGGCTGACGTACGTCTTCACGGTGGCCTCGCTCATGTGCAGGCGCCTCCCCGCGTCCGCGTTGGACAGCCCCTCGCCGAGGAGGGCGAGGACCTCGCGCTCCTTCTCGCTCAGCGCCGCCACCCTCCCCCTCGCCTGCTCCGCGCGCGCCACCTCGCGGCCGGAGGCCAGCTGCTCCACCACGTGCCGGGTGGCGGCGGGCGAGAGGTACGCGTCACCCGCCGCCGCGGCCCGGACCGCGCGGATCAGCTCGGCTGGCGCGGTGTCCTTGAGCAGGAACCCGGCGCCACCGTGTTCCAGGGCGCGCAGCACGTTCTCCCGCTCACCGAAGGTCGTCAGCACGATCACCCGCGTCGAGGGCGCCACCCGGCGCAGCTCCGGCAGTGCGGACAGCCCGTCGAGCACCGGCATCTGGATGTCGAGCAGCACCACGTCGGCGTGGTGCGCGCGCACGTGCTCGATGGCCTCGCGGCCGTTCGCCGCCTCCGCGACCACCTCGATGTCCTCGTCCGAGGTGAGGATCATCCGGATCCCGGCCCTGATCAGCGGCTCGTCGTCGGCGACCACGACCCTGATGCGCTGCCCTGCCACAGCTACTCCCCAACGGCTACCGGTTCGGCCGGGTCAGCGCTAGCGCTTGACCTCGTACGACTTCTTCTCGATCAGCTTGCCGTCCTTGAAGCAGAAGCGGAAAACCGGCTCGGTCTCCACCTCTTTCCCCACCTCGGACGACATGAGCACCAGGCACTTGGAACCCTCCGGCTCCTCGGGGCCCTTGCCGTGCAGCCCGGTGGTCGTGATGGTGTCGCCGGACGGCAGCTTGTCGCGGACCTCCTTCTCGGCCGATCCGACCGATATCGCGTCGTACTCGGCCGGGTCGATCATGCCCTTCTCCAGCGATCCGACGAGGAAGTAGACGCCGAAGCCGCCCGCGACCAGCAGCAGGACCAGGGCCGCGAACGCGATCCCGCACCCCAGCGCGATCCCGCTGCCCGCGCTCCTGTTCCTGCCCCCGTGCATCGCCATCGCCAGCTCCCGTTCCGTGAAGGTCCAGTCGGCCTGCCCGACCTGGACGGCTCCACGGTGGCCCACCCGGGGGTGCGTCGACTGCTGCCGGAAGTCGTCCGCCGCATCGACCAAAGGCGCTGCCTCCACCACCCCGTAGGGCAGCATCCCGGCGACCCGGAACCCCCCGCCGTCCGCCGGCCCCGCGTGGACGATGCCGCCGACGAGCCGGGCCCGCTCGTGCAGCCCGGTCAGCCCCTGCCCTCCGCTGACGACATCCTCCGGGGACTTCTCGGCCGCTTCGTTGACGATCTCCACGACCAGGGAGTCCGGCTCGTACCGCAGTTCCACGTCGATGAGCGCGCCCGGCGCGTGCTTGTACGCGTTGGTCAGCGCCTCCTGCACGATCCGGTACGCCGCGTGGTCGGCGGCCGGCGGCAGCGGCCGGTGGTCCCCGTTCCACCGCAGCTCCACCCGGTTCCCCGCGGCCCGCGCCGCCTCGACGAGCCCCTCGATACCGGCGGTCCCCCGTGCCGCCCGTCCCGAGGAGTCGCCCGTCCCCGCGGGCAGGGCCGCGGTCTCCGCCCCGGCGTGGACACCGTCCCGCAGGATGCCGACGACCTCGCGCAGCTCGTGCATCGCGGTCACCGACGCGTTCCGCAGCACCCCGACGGCCTCCCGCTGGCGGTCGGTCAGCTCCCGGTCGACCTCCAGGGCGCCGGTGTGGACCGCGATCAGCGCGAGCTGGTGGCCAAGGCTGTCGTGCATGTCCTGGGCGATCCGCTGCCGTTCGAGCAGCCGCGCCTGCCCGACCACCATCGCGCGCTCGCGCAGCAGCTGCGCGTTGCCCTCCTGCAGGGCGTGCAGCAGGGTCCTGCGCTGGGTCCAGTACCGGTTGGCGAGGCCGGGCGCCAGGGTCGTCGCGAGGAAGTAGAGCGTCGACATGAAGACGACGGTCAGGGTCCGGTGCAGGTCCCAGATGTCGATCAGGCTCGTCGAGACGTTCAGCACGTACGCGACGGTGTAGGCGATCAGTGCCCGTCCGGCCCCGGCGATGTATCGGCCGGACGACCAGCCGACCAGGATCAGCAGGACGAGGAAGCCCGACACGACCGGCGCACAGGCCGCCGTGACGATGAGCACAGTCCCCGGCAGCCGCCGGCGCAGCAGTGACAGCACGGCGGCGCCCAGGCCCACCCCGGCCAGCCGCCACCCCTCGCCGCCGAGCAGCTCTTCGGCGCCCGCGGCGAGCAGCCCCATCACGACGGCGAGCACCACCTCGCCGGTGGTCCTGCGCCGCGACCACATCGCGGGCGCCGCGAACCAGGCCCACGCGGCGGCGGCCCCTGCCCTGATCTTCGAAGTCGCGTCCACGCTCGCACCTTAGGCAGCGCCCCATCCCACCGGCGGCCCTCTTTCGTCGCGTTCCGCAGCGACGAACGTCGCGTACCTCACAGCGAAGGACGCCGGCAACGCGGAAGCCCCGTAGGTCGATGACCTACGGGGCTTCCGTCTGGTGCGCGAGGGGGGAGTTGAACCCCCACGCCCTTGCGGGCACTGGAACCTGAATCCAGCGCGTCTGCCTATTCCGCCACCCGCGCATTGGGTGTGCTCCGGGCTCCCTCACCGTTGTTTCCGGTGCGATCGCCTGGCGACATCTGAAGATTAGCACGTCGCGGACGGTGGATTCACATCCGTTGTTTGACCCCCTGCCCGAGCGAACAGGGACAGAGGGACGGACGGGAAGACCGAGGGCACCGAGAAGACTTGGCGGGCCGGAGAAGGAGGAAGCGACGGGCGGCCCAGGGCGAGGAGAAGAAAGAGACGAAGAGTGGACGGGTAACGGGAGGAACGGGACGGACCGCCCCCACCGCGCGGCCCCGTGCCTCCTGCTCGCTCGCCGGGTGCGGGACACTGTCCAGGGGCCGCCTCTACGATCCGTGGGGGAGGCCTGTGAGAGGTGACACTCGTCCACAGGGCAGAGAAGGGGAACCAGCCGATTTCCCGACGCGTGGATACGATCAGTAAGCAGTACCAGGACGACAACGACGGAGGAGGTGCCCCATGGGAGTCCTGAAGCGTTTCGAACAGCGGCTCGAAGGTCTGGTCAACGGCACCTTCGCCAAGGTCTTCAAGTCCGAGGTCCAGCCCGTCGAGATCGCGGGCGCTCTCCAGCGCGAGTGCGACAACAACGCGACGATCTGGAACCGCGAGCGGACCGTCGTCCCCAATGACTTCATCGTCGAGCTGAGCGCGCCGGACTTCGAGCGCCTCAGCCCCTACTCGGGCCAGCTCGGCGACGAGCTCGCCGGCCTCGTCCGCGACTACGCCAAGCAGCAGCGGTACACCTTCATGGGCCCGATCAAGGTCCACCTGGAGAAGGCCGACGACCTCGACACCGGTCTGTACCGGGTGCGCAGCCGCACGCTCGCGTCGAGTTCGTCACAGCAGCAGTCGCCCGCCGCGGGCCCGCCGCAGGGTGGCCACGCACCGGGCGGTCACGCCCCTGGCGGCTACGGCTACCCCCCGGCCGGCGCTCCGCCGATGCCCGCGGCCCCGCCGCCGGGCGCGGCCGGCGCCCAGCGCCCCGGTCACGCTCCGGGCCACGCACCCGGCCAGGCGCCCGCCGCCGGCCGTCCCACGGCCGGTGGCCCCGGCCCCATGCCTGCCTCCGGCGCCCAGGTGCGCCGGTGGATCGAGATCAACGGCACCCGCCATCAGATCTCCCGCCCGACTCTGGTCCTTGGCCGCAGCACCGACGCGGACGTGAGGATCGACGATCCCGGCGTCTCCCGCCGACACTGCGAGATCCGGACCGGAACGCCCTCGACGATCCAGGATCTCGGATCCACCAACGGCATCGTGGTGGACGGGCAGCACACCACCCGCGCTACGCTCCGCGACGGCTCGCGGATCGTCGTGGGCAGCACCACCATCGTTTACCGGCAAGCCGAAGGGTGAAGCGGGGGCAATGTCAGAGCTGACCCTGACGGTCATGCGGCTGGGTTTCCTGGCCGTTCTGTGGCTGTTCGTGATCGTGGCCGTCCAGGTCATTCGCAGCGACCTGTTCGGCACGCGTGTCACGCAGCGCGGTTCGCGCCGCCAGGACGCCCGTCCGCAGCAGAACACGCGGCAGGCGGCCCAGCCGCCGCAGCAGCGTGGCCAGCAGAGCGGGGGCGGCGGCCGTCAGCGCCGCGGCGCCCCGACCAAACTCGTCGTCTCCGAGGGGACGCTGACCGGCACGACGGTCGCCCTGCAGGGCCAGACCATCACGCTCGGCCGCGCCCACGACTCGACGATCGTGCTGGACGACGACTACGCCTCCAGCAGGCACGCCAGGATCTACCCGGACCGGGACGGCCAGTGGATCGTCGAGGATCTCGGGTCCACCAACGGCACCTATCTCGACCGGAACCGGCTCACGACCGCCACGCCGATTCCGCTGGGCGCGCCGATCCGCATCGGCAAGACCGTCATCGAGCTGCGGAAGTAGTGCTACGTCATGTATGAGTGCGAGCGGAGCGAGCGGGCCGGGGCGGTCCCCACTGCGGGCCGCGCGGCGGACCGTCGGGTCCGTGCCGCGTACCGGCACGGGCTCCCGACCGGAGGGTGGGCAGTGTGGCTCGAGACCGGCTGTACCCCGAGGCGACGTCGTCAGGGCAGGTGCGCATGAGCCTGTCACTGCGTTTCGCCGCCGGGTCGCACAAGGGCATGATCCGCGAGGGCAACGAGGACTCCGGCTACGCCGGCCCGCGGCTGCTCGCCATCGCCGACGGCATGGGCGGCCAGGCCGCCGGTGAGGTCGCCTCGTCCGAGGTGATCTCGACGCTGGTCACGCTCGACGACGACGTCCCGAGCTCCGACATCCTCACGTCGCTCGGCGCCGCGGTGCAGCGCGCCAACGACCAGCTGCGGATGATGGTCGAGGAGGACCCCCAGCTGGAGGGCATGGGCACCACGCTCACCGCCCTGCTCTGGACGGGCCAGCGCCTCGGTCTCGTGCACGTCGGCGACTCGCGCGCGTACCTGCTGCGGGACGGGGTGCTCACCCAGATCACCCAGGACCACACGTGGGTGCAGCGGCTCGTCGACGAGGGCCGGATCACCGAGGAAGAGGCCACGACCCACCCGCAGCGTTCGCTCCTGATGCGCGCGCTCGGCAGCGGCGACCATGTCGAGCCGGATCTGTCGATCCGTGAGGTCCGGGCCGGCGACCGCTATCTGATCTGCTCCGACGGGCTGTCCGGAGTCGTCTCCCACCAGACGATGGAGGACACCCTCGCCAGCTACCAGGGCCCGCAGGAGACCGTGCAGGAGCTGATCCAGCTCGCGCTGCGCGGCGGCGGCCCCGACAACATCACCGTGATCGTCGCCGACGTCCTCGACGTCGACGGCAATGACACCCTCGCCGGTCAGCTCAGCGACACCCCGGTCATCGTGGGCGCGGTCGCCGAGAACCAGGTGCAGCAGTCCGACGGCGGGGCGATGCAGACCCCGGCCGGCCGGGCCTCCGGCCTGGGCCGCACGGCGCCGCACCAGCAGCCCCCCGGCGGGCAGCCGCCCCAGGGCTTCGGCCCGCCCGGCAGCGGCGACGACCACGGCTACGGCGGGATGCCGCCGCAGGGCTCGTTCGGGAACTACACGGACGAGGACTTCGAGAAGTTCGAGAAGCCGCGGACCGGCCTGAAGTGGCTGAAGCGGATCTTCTTCCTGGGCCTCGCGCTCGCCGTCGTCGGCGGCGGTCTGTACGGCGGCTGGCGCTGGACGCAGACGCAGTACTACGTCGGCTCCAAGGACCAGCACGTCGCGCTCTACCAGGGCATCAGCCAGGACCTGGCGTGGGTCTCGCTCTCGGACGTGGAGAAGGACCACCCCGAGATCGAACTCAAGTACCTGCCGGAGTACCAGCGCAAGCAGGTCGAGGAGACCATCGCGGGCGGCAGCCTGGGCAAGGCCCAGACGAAGATCGCGGAGCTCGCCGCGCAGGCCTCGGCCTGCAAGAAGACCGAGCAGCGCCGCGAGGCCGCCGAGAAGGCCGCCGACCAGGCGAGCAAGCCGCCCGCCGACGGTTCGACCCCCGACTCCAAGCCCACCACAGCCGCTCCCTCCCCGGGCCCCACGCTGACGCCGGACGAGCAGAAGCTGGCCTCGAACTGCGGCAAGCAGTAAGCACCCGTAGGGGGCCTTTCACCACCATGAGCGTTGTCACCAACACGACCACCATCGGCGCGATCGAGGCGCCGAGCCGCCGGAACACCGAGCTGGCTCTGCTCGCGTTCGCCGTCGCCATCCCGGTCTTCGCGTACCTCAACGTCGGTCTGGCGATCGACGGCGAGGTGCCGTCCGGCATGCTCGGCTACGGCCTCGGCCTCGGCCTGCTCGCCACCGTCGCGCATCTCGTCGTGCGCAAGTTCGCGCCGTACGCGGACCCGCTGCTGCTGCCGCTCGCGACGCTGCTGAACGGCATGGGCCTGGTGCTGATCTGGCGGCTCGACCAGTCGCCGCGCATCATCGCGCGGTACAAGACGTTCAGCCCGGACGCCCCGAACCAGATGCTGTACTCGGCGATCGCCATCGCCATGTTCGTGGCCGTGCTGCTGCTCCTGAAGGACCACCGGGTCCTGCAGCGCTACACGTACATCTCGATGGTCGCGGCGCTCGTCCTGCTGCTGCTGCCGCTGGTGCCGGGCCTCGGCGCGGACGTCTTCGGCGCCAAGATCTGGATCAGGGTCGGCGGATTCTCCATCCAGCCCGGTGAGTTCGCCAAGATCGTCCTGGCCGTGTTCTTCTCCGGCTATCTCATGGTGAAACGCGACGCGCTGGCCCTGGCCAGTCGCCGCTTCATGGGCCTCTACCTGCCCCGTGGCCGTGACCTCGGCCCGATCCTGACGATCTGGGCCGTCAGCCTCCTCATCCTGATCTTCGAGAACGACCTCGGTACGTCGCTGCTGTTCTTCGGCATGTTCGTGATCATGCTGTACGTGGCGACGGAGCGGACCAGCTGGATCGTCATGGGTCTGGCGATGTCCGTCGCCGGCGCCGTCGGCGTGGCCTCGTTCGCCGGACACGTCCAGGCCCGTGTGGACGCCTGGGCGGACCCCTTCGCCTGCGCCAAGGACGTCCCCGCCTGTGACCAGATGACGGAGGTGCTGATGTCCTTCGGCTCCGGCGGCATCCTCGGCACCGGCCTCGGCCAGGGCAACTCCGACCTCATCGGCTTCGCCGCCAACTCCGACTTCATCTTCGCCACCGTCGGCGAGGAGCTCGGTCTGACCGGCGTGATGGTCTTCCTGCTCTTCTACGGCCTGATCATCGAACGCGGTGTCCGCACCGCCCTCGCGGCCCGCGACCCGTTCGGCAAGCTGCTCGCGATGGGCCTCTCCGGCGCGTTCGCGCTGCAGATCTTCGTCGTCGCCGGCGGTGTGATGGGGCTCATCCCGCTCACCGGTATGACGATGCCGTTCCTCGCGTACGGCGGTTCCTCCGTGATCGCGAACTGGGCCCTGATCGGCATCCTGATCCGGATCAGCGACACCGCGCGCCGCCCGGCGCCCGCCCCCGCACCGTCCCCCGACGCCGAGATGACCCAGGTGGTCCGTCCGTGAACAAGCCCCTGCGCCGGGTCGCGATCTTCTGCGGCCTGCTGGTCCTCGCCCTGCTGATCCGGGACAACTGGCTGCAGTACGTCCGCGCCGACGAACTGAACGCGCACCCGGACAACAAGCGGGTGCAGATCGAGCGGTACGCCAACGAGCGCGGCAACATCATCGTGGACGGCAAGCCGATCACCGGCTCGGTCGACTCCCAGGACCCGTACTACCGCTTCAAGCGCACCTACACCGACGGCCCGATGTGGGCGCCGGTGACCGGCTACGCCTCGCAGGCCTACGACGCCAACCAGATCGAGAAGATCGAGGACGGCATCCTCACCGGCAACGACGACCGGCTGTTCTTCGACCGCACCATGTCGATGTTCACGGGTGACAAGAAGAAGGGCGGCAACGTCGTCACGACGCTCAACGGCGCCGCCCAGAAGGCCGCCTTCGAGGGCCTCGGCAACAAGACGGGCGCCGTCGTCGCGATCGAGCCGAAGACCGGCAAGATCCTCGCGCTCGCCTCCACCCCCTCGTACGACCCGTCGACCTTCGCCGGCTACTCCGCGAAGGACGAGAAGGCCTGGGTCGCCCTGGAGGAGAACCCGAACAAGCCGAAGCTGAACCGCGCGATCCGTGAGATCTACCCGCCCGGCTCCGTCTTCAAGGTCGTGACGGCCGCGGCGGCGCTGGAGAACGGCAAGGTCACGGACATCAACGCGTCGACGGACACGCCGGAGCCGTACAACCTGCCGACGACCCGCGTCCCCATGAAGAACCACGCCTCCGGGTGTGAGAACGCCAGCCTGAACCAGGCCATGAAGGTCTCCTGCAACTCGGTCTTCGCGAAGCTCGGCGACGAGGTCGGCGTCGACAAGATGAACGAGATGGCCGAGAAGTTCGGTTTCAACGCGGAGCAGTTCACCCCGGTCCGCTCGGCCGCCTCGGTCTACGACAAGAAGGCCGACCGCCCCGGTAACGCGCTGTCCTCCATCGGCCAGTTCAACACCGCGACGTCCCCGCTCCAGATGGCCATGGTCACGGCCGCGATCGCCAATGACGGCAAGCTGATGAAGCCGTACATGATCGACAAGCTGGAGTCCCCGAACGTCGACGTCATCAAGCAGAACGAGCCGGAGGAGATGAGCCGCCCGGTCTCGGCGGAGACCGCGCAGAAGCTCCAGCAGATGATGGAGACCGTCGTCAGCGAGGGCACCGGCAGCAAGGCCGACCTGAACATGGACGGCGTGAAGGTCGGCGGCAAGACGGGTACCGCCCAGCACGGCGAGAAGAACGCCAAGCGGCCCTACGCCTGGTTCATCTCCTACGCCAAGACCGACCAGGGCTCCCCGGTCGCGGTCGCCGTCATCGTCGAGGACTCCGCGGGCACGGACCGCCAGGACATCTCCGGTGGCGGCCTCGCCGCCCCGATCGCGAAGGCCGTGATGAAGGCGGTTCTGAAGAGCAGGAGCTGACCTTGCGGCCTGGCACCGGCCAGGTACCGGTCAGGTATCAGGTGGCGGCCACGGGCGGATCCCCTTCCCGTGGCCGGTAGCCTTTGCGCGAACAGCACACCGCCGGACCACACACGGGTGCGGTCGGGACAGACGGAGAGGGCTGGATCAGTTATGGAAGAGCCGCGTCGCCTCGGCGGCCGGTACGAGCTGGGCTCGGTGCTCGGCCGTGGTGGCATGGCAGAGGTCTACCTCGCCCACGACACCCGGCTCGGCCGCACCGTCGCCGTGAAGACGCTGCGGGCCGACCTCGCCCGCGACCCGTCCTTCCAGGCCCGGTTCCGCCGTGAGGCCCAGTCGGCCGCCTCGCTCAACCACCCGGCGATCGTCGCGGTCTACGACACCGGCGAGGACTACGTCGACGGGGTCTCCATCCCGTACATCGTGATGGAGTACGTCGACGGCTCGACCCTCCGTGAGCTGCTTCACTCCGGGCGCAAGCTGCTGCCCGAGCGCACGCTCGAGATGACGGTCGGCATCCTGCAGGCGCTGGAGTACTCGCACCGCGCGGGCATCGTGCACCGTGACATCAAGCCGGCGAACGTCATGCTGACGCGCACCGGCCAGGTCAAGGTCATGGACTTCGGCATCGCGCGCGCCATGGGCGACGCGGGCATGACCATGACGCAGACCGCCGCGGTGATCGGCACGGCCCAGTACCTCTCCCCGGAGCAGGCCAAGGGCGAGCAGGTCGACGCCCGCTCCGACCTGTACTCCACCGGCTGCCTGCTGTACGAGCTGCTGACCGTCCGGCCGCCGTTCATCGGCGACTCCCCTGTCGCGGTCGCCTACCAGCACGTGCGGGAAGAGCCTCAGCCGCCGAGCAACTTCGACCCCGAGATCACGCCCAACATGGACGCCATCGTCCTGAAGGCGCTGGTCAAGGACCCCGACTACCGCTACCAGTCCGCCGACGAGATGCGCGCCGACATCGAGGCCTGCCTCGACGGCCAGCCCGTCGCGGCGGCCGCGGCGATGGGCGCGGTGGCGTACGGCGGCGGTTACGGCAACGGCTACGGCGGCTACGCCCCCGAGGACCAGCCGACGACCGCCCTGCGCCAGGCCGATCCGGCCGGCCAGACCTCCATGCTCCCGCCGATCAACCCGGACGACGGCGGTTACGGCTACGACGACCGCCCGGACCGCCGCCGCCAGAAGAAGTCGAACACCTCGACGATCCTGCTGGTGCTCGCGGGCATCCTGGTGCTGGTCGGCGCGATCCTCATCGGCCGCTCGATCTTCGACACGAAGGAAGAGCCGCAGCAGGTGACGATCCCGTCGCTGGTCGGGCACACCCTCAAGGAGGCCGAGGGCTCGGCGAAGAACGCCGGGGTCAAGGTCGCCCAGTCGGGTTCCGAGCGGTGCGAGCAGCCGAAGGGCAAGATCTGCAGCCAGACGCCGTCGGCGGACGGCGTGGCGAAGATGACCGTCGGCGAGACGATCTCGGTCGTCGTCTCCGAGGGCGCGCCGCAGATCGAGGTCCCGGACGTCCTCGAGAAGTCCCAGGAGAGCGCCGAGCAGCTCCTGAAGGACAAGGGCTTCAAGGTCGTGGTCGTTCAGGAGGAGTCCAGCGAGGACCCCGGCAAGGTCCTGAAGCAGAGCCCGGACGGCGGCTCCAAGGCGGAGCAGAACTCCGAGGTCAAGATCACGGTGGCCAAGCAGGAGAAGTCGCAGCTGCCGGACGTCACGGGCCGTGAGGTCAACCAGGCGATCCAGCAGCTCAACCAGCTCGGCTTCACCAACATCGCCCAGCAGCAGGAAGACTCCCAGCAGCCTGCCGGCACGGTCACCGGGATGACTCCGAGCGGTGGCACGGACCAGCCGAAGGACGTCCAGATCACGCTGAAGGTCTCCAAGGGCCCGCAGCAGACGCAGACGACGATCCCCGCGGGTCTCTCGGGCAAGACGTTCGACGAGGTGAAGGCGCAGCTGGAGGCCCTCGGCCTGGTCGTGCAGCAGCAGGGCTCGAACAACGGCGACGCCAGGGTCTTCGGCACCAACCCGCCGGAGGGCAGCCCGGTCACCACCGGCCAGACGGTCACCGTCTTCACGGCGGGCGGCGGCGGCAACAACGGCGGTAACAACGGCGGCGGCGGCTTCTTCGACTAGCGGCCGCACCGACGCTCCACCACGCGAAGAGCCCCGGCATCCAGGAGGATGCCGGGGCTTTTCGCTGTCCGGTCCGCCTACCGCAGCTCCGCCGGGGGCGTGCGGTCGGCGTTGACCTTTTCGGTGCGGACCAGTTCGCCCCAGACGATGTAGCGGAAGTCCGAGGTGTACATCGGCGTGCACGTCGTCAGCGTGATGTAGCGGCCCGGCTTCGCCTTGCCCGATTCCTTCGGGACCGGCTGGAGGACGGCCACGTTGTACTTCGTCGTCTCCGGGAGGCTCTTGTAGACCTTGTAGACGTACCAGGTGTCCTTGGACTCGAAGACGATCGAGTCGCCGTTCTTCAACTTGTGGATGTTGTGGAACTTCGCCCCGTGCCCGTCGCGGTGCGCGGCCAGGGTGAAGTTACCCTGCTTGTCCTGCGGGAGGGCGGACGTGACCGGGTCGGTGTAGTAGCCGGCGACGCCGTTGTTCAGCGTCTTGCTGTCGGTGCCCTTCTTGACGAGTATCTCGCCGCCGCCCATCTTCGGGACGTGCAGGAAGCCGATGCCGTCCTTGGTGTCCAGGGCGCCGGGGCCCGACGCTGCCCAGTTGTCGCGGACCTGGTTGCCGTCCTTGTCGGCGGCGCGGTCGGCCAGGACGTTCGTCCACCACAGCGAGTAGACGACGAAGAGACCGAGCACCAGGCCCGCGGTGATGAGGAGTTCGCCGAAGACACTGATGACTCCGGCGATCCAGTTGCGCGCACGTGCCACTGCGTCGTCCCGTCCTGAGGTGTGGTTCGTGGGTTCCGTAGGGGGTCAGCCTACGAGCGCGTCCGGTTTCCCCTTGCTGCGCGGGCGTTCCTCGACCATCTTGCCCCACACGATCATCCGGTACGTACTGGTGAATTCGGGCGTGCACGTCGTCAGCGTGATGTAGCGGCCCGGCTCCTTGAAGCCCGACTGCTTCGGCACCGGGTCGATCACCGAGACGTTCGACGGAGCCGTCTGCGGCAGGATGCTCGCCATCTCGTACGTGTAGTACGCGTCTTGCGTCTCCACGACGATCGGGTCGCCGGGCTCCAACTGGTTGATGTACCGGAAGGGTTCGCCGTGGGTGTTGCGGTGTCCGGCCACCGCGAAGTTGCCCTGCTTGTCGGCGGGCATGGCCGTCTTCAGGCTGCCCTCGCTGTAGTGGCCGACCATGCCCCGGTCCAGGACCTTGGGCTTGTCGATGCCCTCGGCGACGGGGACGACGACGTCCAGTTTGGGGATGTACATGATGGCGAAGCCCTGTCCCGGCTCGAACGCGCCCGGCGCCCTGCCCTTGGACCAGGCGTCCTCGATCTGCCCCTTGGCCTGGTTCGCCTGCTGATCGGCGCGGACGTTCGTCCACCACAGCTGGTAGGTGACGAACAGCAGCATGACGACGCCGAAGGTGATGAACAGTTCGCCCACGAACCGGCTGGCGACGACGCCGACGCTGTCCTTCGCCGCGCGCGCCGCGCGGCGGGCCTCGACGCGGGACATCGGCTGGGCGGGAGTCTCGGAGGCCGGCGCGGGACCGCCCTTGCGGCCCTTGCCCTTGGCGGCGCGCCTGCGTTCCGCCCTGCCGGGGCCGGGAAGCGGCGTCACGGCCGTCTCAGGCGCCTCGACGGGCTCCACGGTCCGCAGACCCATCGTCTCGTCCCGAGGCTCGTACGCGGCCTCGTAGGGCTCTTCGGGGGACGGCTCGTACGGACTCTCCGAAACCGGCTGCGGCTGCGACTGCGGTATCGGCTCGTACGCGTACCCCTGCGGGTCCGGGTACGCCTGCTGCTCGTACCCGTCGTACCCCTCGTACGTCGGTATCGCCTCCTGCTCGTCCTCCGGCAGGTTCGTCGCCCGGAACCACGGCGACCCCGTCGTCACGCGACGGCCTTGCCCACCACCGGCGCGAGCCCCGCCGACCGGCCCACCGCCCCCTTGTCGCCGCACCGCTCCAGCCAGTTGGCGAGCATCAGGTGGCCGTGCTCCGTGAGCACCGACTCGGGGTGGAACTGGACGCCCTCGACGTCCCGTTCACGGTGGCGCAGGCCCATGATGATGCCGTCCTGCGTGCGGGCCGTGACCTCGAGCTCGGCCGGCAGCGCCGCGGGTTCGGCGGCCAGCGAGTGGTAGCGCGTCGCCGTGAACGGCGACGGCAGTCCGGCGAAGACGCCCTGGCCCTCGTGCGTGACCAGCGAGGTCTTGCCGTGCAGCAGCTCGGGGGCGCGGTCGACGACACCGCCGTACGCCACGGCCATCGACTGCATGCCCAGGCAGACACCGAAGACGGGCACCCCGGTGTCGGCGCAGTGCCGCACCATGTCGACGCAGACCCCGGCCTGTTCGGGCGCACCCGGTCCGGGCGAGAGCAGGACGCCGTCGAAGCCGTCCTGCGCGTGGCTGAGCTCGACCTCGTCGTTGCGCAGCACTTCGCACTCGGCGCCGAGCTGGTAGAGGTACTGGACGAGGTTGAAGACGAAGCTGTCGTAGTTGTCGACGACGAGAATCCGCGCGCTCACTGGCCGTCCACCGTCACATCGTTGAACGGAAGCAGAGGCTCCGCCCAGGGGAACACGTACTGGAAGAGGGCGTAGACGACCCCCAGGACGAGGACGAGCGAGATGAGGGCCCGTACCCACGCGTTGCCCGGCAGATGCCGCCAGATCCAGCCGTACATGACGTCCGCTGCCCCTTCCGTTCGTTACGGGCACCAGAGTACGGGGCGATGGATCGTTGAGGGGTCAGCCCGTCAAAGCCAGTGGCTTGCCCTGCGTCACAGGCTGGGTGGCGTCGAGGTGCGCCCAGACGATGAGCCGGTGGCTGCTGCCCCACTCGGGCTCGCAGGTGGTGAGGGTGAGATAGCGGCCCGGGCCGTCGAAGCCGGACTTGCGGGGCACGGGGTCGATCACGCCGATGTCGGTGGGGACGGTGCGGAGCGGGGCACGAGCGACGCGGTACGTGTACCAGGTGGTGCCGTCGGTGAGGACGACCGCGTCACCCGGCCGCAGCCGGGGAAAGTCCTTGAACGGATCTCCGTACGTGCGCCGGTGGCCGGCGACGGAGAAGTTGCCTGTCTCGCCGAGGCGGGCGGTGGCGGGGTAGTGGCCGAGGCCCTTCTTGAGGACGCCGGGGGACGTGCCCTCCAGGACGGGCCACTCCCAGTCCTTGCCGAGCCGCGGGACGTACATGACGGCGATGCCGCGGCCGGCCCGGTACGGCTCGGGGGGCGGTGCGGCGGTGACGGTCTCGGCGACGGGCCGGTCCACCCATTCCCGCTCCAGGATGTCGATCTGCCCCGCCGTGGCGCTCTGGGCCTGGACGCCGGTCCAGTACATGACGTACACCACGAAGAGGACGATCACGGTCCCGACGGTGAGGCACAGCTCGCTGAACGTCCGGACGATCAGTCGCACCGTCACCGGCCGGCCTCCCCGTAGTCGGCTCACCAGCTCACCGGCTCACCAGCTCAAGCGGCTCCAGCGGCTCGTCAGCTCACAGGCTTCGCGTAGTGGAGATCCACTGTGCCCGAGTAGCCGGGAAGAGTCACCGCCCTGTGCTCGTCGACTTTCCAGCCGAGCCCGTAGGCCTTCACGTACAGCTTGTAGTTCTGCACGGCCGGGGAGTCGGCGAGCGCCTTGGCCAGCTTTCCCCGGTCACCCACTGCGGTGATCTTGTAGGGGGGTGAGTAGACCCGGCCCTGGAGGATCAGGGTGTTCCCCACGCAGCGGACGGCGCTGGTCGAGATGAGCCGCTGGTCCATGACCTTGATGCCCTGGGCGCCGCCCTGCCAGAGCGCGTTCACGACCGCCTGGAGGTCCTGCTGGTGGATGACCAGGTCGTTGGCCTGCGGCTCGGGGTAGCCGGGGGCCGCCTGGGCGTTCGGCGGGGCGTCGTTGAGGGTGACGGTGAGGCCGGGCCCGGAGGTCTCGGTGGTCCCCGCCGCGGCCTCCAGGGCGCGCAGCCGGGCGTCCTCCGCGCGCGTGGAGCCGTCGTCGCGGGCGGCGAGGCCGTCGACCTGGGCGCGGAGGGCGGCGGTGGACTCGTCCAGGCCCGCGTTCTTGTGGCTGCGTTCCTCGATGAGGTCGGAGAGCCGCAGCAGCGACGCGTCGGTCCGGATATTCGTACCCTTGGCAGTGTTGAAGCTGGTCACGAAGATCAGCCCGGCGAGGGCGAAGACGGCAGCGGTCAGCACCCGGACGGGGCGCCACCTGGTGGGTCGGCCCGGCCCGGGGGAAGAGTCGGCAGAATTGCTCAACGTACCCTGATCCCCTTCGGTGCCGTGGAAGCACTACGCTAACGGACGCCCGGGGGACGCAGTGGTCGTCCCTATGTCACCCAGCCGTCCCACCCCGGCGCCAGCCACAGTTCCCTGCGCGGTCACGCAGCGCATCGACAGGAGAGTCCCTCGTGCCGAAGTCACGTATCCGCAAGAAGGCCGACTTCACGCCCCCGCCCGCCAAGCAGGCCACCAACATCAAGCTGACCAACCGCAGCTGGGTGGCACCGGTGATGCTGGCGCTGTTCCTGATCGGGCTCGTGTGGATCGTGGTCTTCTACGTCACCGACGGCACGCTGCCGGTGAAGTCCATCAACAACTGGAACATCGTGGTGGGCTTCGGCTTCATCGCGGCCGGGTTCGGCGTCTCCACGCAGTGGAAGTAGCGGGCGCCCGTCGCGCCCGTCAAGCCTTGCCCTGAACTTATCCACAGCGTTGTGCACAGCACTGGATAACTTACGAAGATCTGTGGATAACTCGTACCGGGTTGACGCCGGTGTGACTGCGGCAGCGCCGCCCCACACCCACCACGCCCCCCGCTCCCGCTGGAAAAGACCAGCTCAGGAGCGGGGGGCGCGGTCGTTCCCGGCGAGATGCACAAGATCCACCACGCACTGTGGATAACTCTGGGGAAAGCTTTGCGAGAAGCTCGTCCACAGCCCTCGGCGCTCAGGTGAGCGCACGCGATCGGTCAGGTGAGGACGGCTCGGCCGCTCAGGGGAGGACGGCCGAGTCGCTCAGGTGAGGACGGCCGAGCGGACCAGGACCATGACCAGATCGATCAGGAGCACCAGTCCACAGGCTCCGTACTGCACGAGGTTCCGCCGGTCCCTCGGCGCGTGCAGCAGACCGTAGGTCACGAGCGCGCCGCCGACGAGACCGCCGATGTGCGCCTCCCAGGAGATCCCTGGGCGGGTGAAGGTCAGCAGCAGGGAGAGGCCGACGAAGAGCGCCACCGGCCGCATGTCGTAGCGCTGCCGCCGGGTGAGCACCGCCCAGGCGCCGATCAGGCCGAAGACGATGCCGGAGGCGCCGAGGGAGGGCTGGTTCGACGGCGCGATCACATAGGCGAGGGCGGAGCCCGAGAGTCCGGAGAGCAGACAGAGCGCGGTGTACCGGATCCGGCCGAGCTCCGGTTCGACGATGCCGCCGATGACCCAGAGTCCCAGCATGTTGAAGACGAAGTGCGCGACCTCCTCATGGAGGAAGGTCGAGGTCAGCAGCCGGTACCACTCGCCGTCCGCGACCCCGACCAGCTCGCCGAGCTGCGGGCTGTAGGCGTAGCCGATCAGCGACAGCTCGTCCAGGACCCGGTCGCCGGCCGTGTGGACGACGATGAAGAGGGCGAGGTTGATCGCGATGAGGATCTTGGTGACCAGACGCCCGTCCGACGCGATCCGTCCGCCCGCGAGCGTACGGGGCTGGTTGGCGTCGGGGGCGTGGCCCGTGCCGGAGCCGTTCCGCACACAGTCGGGGCACTGGAAGCCGACCGACGCCGAGACCATGCACTGCGGGCAGATCGGCTTGTCGCAGCGGGTGCAGCGGATGCCTGTCTCGACGTCCGGGTGGCGGTAACAGTGCGGCAGGCCGGACTGCGGCTCCATGGAGGTCCCTCCCGAGGAGATGGGGGCGGCGCGGCGAGGAAGCGCCCCGCCCTACCTGTACGGACGGGTGGGGCGGATTGGTTCCCCGGTGGCCGGCGCGTCGGCGGGGTCGCGGGCCGGGCGCCGGCGGGCCGGGGCGGCCGACAGGTCAGGAGGCCGACGGTTCGGCGGCGGCCGGGCGCGTCTCGATGACGACCGACTCCAGGACCACGTCGCTGAGCGGCCGCTTCGTGCTCGGGTTGACCGGGACCGAGGCGATCGCGTCGACGACCTTCCGACTCTTCGCGCCGACGACCTCGCCGAAGATCGTGCGCTTGCGGTTCAGCCAGGTCGTCGCGCCGACGGTGATGAAGAACTGCGAGCCGTTCGTGCCGGGCCCCGCGCTGGCCATGGCCAGCAGATAGGGGCGGTCGAAGAAGAGCTCGGGGTGGAACTCGTCGGCGAACCCGTACCCGGGACCGCCCGTGCCGTTCCCCAGCGGGTCCCCGCCCTGGATCATGAAACCCTCGATGACCTGGTGGAACACGGTGCCGTCGTACAGCGGGTCGGCGGCGACCCTGCCGGTCGCCGGGTGCGTCCACTCCCGCTCGCCGCGGGCGAGTTCGGTGAAGTTCCGGACCGTGTGGGGCGCGTGCTCCGGCAGCAGCCGGATCTCGATGTCACCCCGGCTGGTCCTGAGAGTGGCGTAGAGCTGATCGGCCACGGTCCGCCTTCCCGTCTGTCTGCCCACTGACGCGCATCGCATCCTCGCACGGAAGGCCGGAAGCGTCGTGAGTAGTCGTGCCTATGCCCCGGATGCCCGCCCCGCATGCCGGACCGCGATCGGGCAGGCATGATTTCGAAAAGGGTGGAAAGGCGAAAAACCGACACCACCACCGAGTAGGAGGATCCCGTGACCCGGATGGACAGCGTGCGCGCCGCGGCCGATTCGGCCAAGGACAGCTACCTGCACGCCGCGGAAGTGGTGGCGCCCTATGCGGAGTCGGCCAAGGAGCAGGCCGCTCAGTACGCCGGCGCTGCCAAGGACCAGGCCGCGCGTTATGCGCACGACGCACGTGTCCGGCTCGCGCCGAAAGTCTCGAAGGCCGCTACGCAGGCCCGTGTTCAAGCTCGTGTGCAGTACGACGCCCATGTGGCGCCGCATGTACCTCCCAGGGTCGACGACGCCGCGCACCGCGCCGCGCTGATGACCCGCAAGGCCGCCCGTCAGGCGGCCGACTACACCAAACCACGTGTGGAGCACGCGGTCGCCGCTACCGGTCCCGTTCTCGACGAGGCCGGATCGCGCTCGGTGGCCGCCTGGGCCGCGTTGCGCGGTCAGGTGACACCGAAGGAGATCGAGAAGCTCGTGCGCAAGCACGAGCGCCGTGTCAGGGCCGGTCGTCTCGCCAAGGGCCTCGTGGTCCTCGGCGTGGTGGCCGCCGGCGTCTTCTGTGCGTGGAAGTGGTGGGACAAGCAGGCCAACCCGGACTGGCTGGTCGAACCGCCCGCTCCTACCGAGGTCGATGAGGGTGTCACGGAACCGTCGTCCCGGACCTCGCCGCTGTCGTCCGTCGACGGCAGTGGGGCTCTCGATCCCGAGGTGGAGGCCAAGGAGGCCGAAGCCGGGGCTGAAGCCGAGGCCGATGTGGAGGGGGACACGGGACGCGACGAGCGTCGCTGACCGTGGGCTGCCTCCGTGATCGGGTCCGTCGGGACCTTCAGGGCTTCGAGGCGTTCGAGGCGCTCGGGTGGCGTGCGGCGGTGAACGTGGGGAGGAGCGAATCGACTCCCCGCGTCCTACGCCGCCGCGGCGAGCGCCAGGCCCGACAGCTCCGTCTGGTCCGCGAGCGTGGTCTCGGTCGGGGCGTCACCGCGCAGGTGGCGTACGGAGGGCGAGGAGTTGTGGGCCTCGGCGCCGATGCGCTGCTTGATCGTGGGCGGCAGCGAGCGCTCGCGGACCGTGGTGGGCCACTGATAGGCCGACCTCTGCGCCGGTACGAGGGCGGTGGTGCGCGCTCCGGCGGGGGCGGGCGCGGCGGCCGGCTCCTCCGGCTGCTGGACGGCGGGAGCCTGCGCGGCGGTGGCGGTGGACGCCAGGCCGACGGAGGCGAGCAGGGCGAAGAGTACGGAGATGAAGGCGGTCCAGAACTGCTTGACCTTGGCGGTGGCCATGGCCCCTCGCTTTCGTCGTGTGGTGCTCGGGACGTACGTGGTGTTCGTGGTGTTCGTCATGCTCGTGCTGTTCGTCAGGTTCTCGGATGGTTCATTTCGGATTGCGCGTTTTTAGTACATTCCTCATGATGGGGACGCGGCTCCGGATTGCCCGGAACGACGCCCTCCCCGCGCAGTTCTTCGGATGAACACCACTCGTCCGGCTCAGCGCGCGCCGACCGGCTCCCCCGAGTCCCGCGCGGCCGGCGCCTGCGTACGGGCCCGCTCGGCCCACCGCACGGCCGGTCCGGTGACCGCCGCGGTCAGCAGGAAGATCCCACCGAGCACCAGCCAGCCGGGCGCGCCCCAGGTGACCAGGAGCGCCGTGACCAGGAACGGGCCGAGGGTCCGCGCGACGGGGACACCGGTGCCGTAGAAGCCCTGGTACTGGCCGATCCGGCCGGCGGGCGCGAGGGCGAAGCCGATCTGCCAGGAGCCCGCGGAGTGGCGCATCTCGGCGACCACCTGGAGCGCCGCACCCAGCACGAGGACGGCGACGGTCGTCCACGGTCCGAGACCGGCCGCGGTCACCGCGAAGACGGCGCACGAGGCGAGCATGACGACACCGGCACGGCCAACGGCGCGCGTGGCCTCGCGAAGGCCTGTCACCTTCCGCGCCGTCCGCACCTGGAAGAGCATCACGACCCCGGTGTTGAGGACGAAGAGCGCCGACACGATCCAGCCCGGCGCGGAGGTGCGCTGCACGATCCACAGCGGCACCGCGAGGCTGAGCAGCGGCAGCCGCAGCAGCATCAGCGCGTTGAGGAGGGTGAGCAGCGCGTACGGGCGGTCGCGGAGCACCGCGAGGCGCGGCTCCCCGACGGCGGTCGCCGGGGCGGGGGCTACGGCGGGCAGCCCGCGCAACAGCAGGGCGCAGACGAGGAACCCGGCCGCGTCCAGGGCGAAGACGGAGAGGTAGGCGGTACGGGTGCCGGCGTGCAGGGCGAGGCCGCTCTGCGCAGTGGCGTACACCGCGGCGGCGACCAGGAACGGCACGAAGGAGCGGATGAGGAGGAACGAGCCGACGGCCGCCGCCGTGGCGAGGGCGAGCAGGACGGCGGTGGTGCGGGGACCGCGCCGGTCGGCGAGGTGGCCCAGCCAGACCCCCGCGACCGAGCCGACGGCCCAGGCGAGGGTCAGACCGATGCCGATGCGGGCGGCGGACAGGCCGACGATCTGGCTGAAGTAGAGGGCGGACGTGACATAGAAGGCGCCGTCGCCGATCGCGTTGCTCAGCTGGGCGAGAAGCAGCGCACGGGGAGCCCTGGAGGCCTGCTGTACCACGGAGTCGGTGTTCGCCATGGACACGACGCTACGGTTCGGTGGCCCAGGGAGGCAGGTCCAATCAGGGCCCGCGATCGTGGGCCAATCGACGGCGCGGAGAGCGGCCGAGCAGCCCGCCGGGCAGCCGGACACCGCCCCGCACGGGAACGGGCCGCGCCGAGCCGGCCCCTTCGCGCCCCGGAGCCCGGGGCGTACCACCCCGTCACACCGGTCCCGGGCACGCAAAACACCCCTCCCGACCCACGTTTTCGCAGGTCAAGAGGGGTGTGAGAAGTGGAGCCTAGGGGAGTCGAACCCCTGACATCTGCCATGCAAAGACAGCGCTCTACCAACTGAGCTAAGGCCCCGGAACGAGAACAGAGTACCGGGTCACCCCCTCATTCCCGCAAAAGGATTGGGACTCCCGGTCGGCGACCACGCTCCGTAAGATGCTGACCGAGGTTCGCAGTGGCGAACCTAAGGGATGGGGAGAAGAAGTAATGGACGCAGTTCAGCAAGAAGCCACGGCTAGAGCCCGCGAGCTTCAGCGCAGTTGGTACGGAGAGCCGCTGGGGGCGCTCTTCCGTCGGCTGATCGACGATCTCGGCCTCAATCAGGCCCGTCTCGCCGCTGTGCTCGGACTGTCGGCGCCCATGCTCTCCCAGCTGATGAGCGGTCAGCGGGCCAAGATCGGCAACCCGGCCGTCGTCCAGCGCGTCCAGGCCCTGCAGGAGCTCGCCGGCCAGGTCGCCGACGGCAGCGTCAGCGCGGCCGAGGCCACCGACCGCATGGACGAGATCAAGAAGTCCCAGGGCGGCTCCGTGCTCACCGGCACCAGCCAGACCACGACCAGCTCGGGCGCGCCGACCGTGCGCCGGGTGGTGCGCGAGATCCAGTCGCTGCTGCGCTCGGTCGCGGCGGCCGGCGACATCATCGACGCGGCCGACTCTCTCGCCCCCGCCCACCCCGAACTGGCAGAGTTCCTCCGGGTGTACGGCGCCGGGCGCACCGCCGACGCGGTCGCGCACTACGAGTCGCACCAGAACTGACGCAGAGCAGCCCGTCCGGCAGCCGGTGCCGGACGGACGAGGCATGACGGGGAGCGGGCGCAGCGCGATGGGTGAGGTCTTCGCTGGTCGGTACGAACTGGTCGACCCGATCGGACGGGGTGGTGTCGGAGCGGTCTGGCGGGCATGGGACCACCGACGCCGCCGGTATGTGGCGGCCAAGGTCCTCCAGCAGAGCGACGCCCACACGCTGCTCCGCTTCGTCCGTGAGCAGGCGCTCCGGATCGACCACCCGCACGTCCTCGCCCCGGCCAGCTGGGCCGCCGACGACGACAAGGTGCTGTTCACCATGGACCTGGTGGCCGGCGGGTCGCTGGCCCACGTCATCGGGGACTACGGCCCACTGCCGCCGCGCTTCGTCTGCACCCTGCTGGACCAGTTGCTCGCCGGACTTGCCGCGGTGCACGCGGAGGGGGTCGTGCACCGCGACATCAAGCCGGCGAACATCCTGCTCGACGTCACCGGAACCGGGCGGCCGCACCTGCGGCTGTCCGACTTCGGCATCTCGATGCGCAAGGGCGAGCCCCGCCTCACGGAGACCAACTACGTGGTGGGGACGCCCGGTTACTTCGCCCCAGAGCAGATGCTCGGCGCGGAGCCGGACTTCCCGGCCGACCTCTTCGCCGTCGGCCTGGTCGCGCTCTATCTGCTGCAGGGCCAGAAGCCCGATTCCCGCGCCCTGATCGAGTACTTCATGGCGCACGGGACGCCGGGAGCCCCGGAGGGGATCCCGGAGCCCCTGTGGCAGGTGCTGGCCGGCCTGCTCCAGCCGGATCCGGAGGCCCGCTTCAAGACGGCCACGGGCGTGCGCAAGGCGCTGACCACGGCCGTCGAGATGCTGCCCGGGGCCCGCGCGGACGAGGAGCCGGTCGAGGTCTTCGACCAGATCGGCCCGCTGCCCGCAGGCTTCGGCCCCGACGGCCCCGAGTCCCCGGCCGGCCCGCCCGCGGCCGCCCCCGTCGACGTACCTCCGCAGGCGGCGCACGGTCGGACTCAGCCGCACCAGGCCCAGCCCGAACAGGCTCAGCCGCACCAGGCTCAGTCCCAGCAGGTTCAGTCCCAGCAGGCCCAGCCGCAGGCGCCCCTGCCGAGCCCCTCCGAGACGGGCAGCTTCCATCTGCCCCCGCCGCCCCCACAGGCGGTCCCCACGTCCTCCGCGCACGCGGCCTCCCCCCTTCCCGCCGCCGCCCCGGACTTCGCCCAGGCCCCCACGGCCGCGGTGCCGTTCCCTCACGCCTCTACCGTTCAATACACCGCTCAGGCCGGACAGGTTCCCACCCAGGTGCCGTCCGCCGTGGCGGTGTCCGCCGCGGCCCCGCTCCCGGCAAAGCGACCGGGACCGCCCCCGAAGGTCGCGGTCCCGGTGCTGTTCCTCGCGCTGGTCTGCTTCGCGGTCGGCATCTGGGCGCTCACCCAGACCTGACCGCCCCAGCCGCCTCCGCCCCTACCAGGCGCCAGGCGGCCCGAACTGCGGCGGACCGCCCTGCGGACCGCCGTGCGATCCGCCCTGCTGTCCGCCCTGCACCGCCTCCCGCGCCGCCCGTCGCCGCCCCGCGAGGGTCCACACGCCGAGCCCGACGAGCAGCACCGTGCCGGCGCCGAGCCCGGCCGCCGCGACCAGGACCATGCCGTCGTTCCGCGCCGCCTCGGCCCCGCTCGCGCCGTTGGCGGCCGCGTCCCGGTCGTCGTCGGTGACCTTGAAGGGTCCGGCGTCACCGTCGTAGGCGGGGCCCGGCTTCGCCGTGCCGGTGACGTTCACCCGCAGGGTCAGCGGTACCGGCTTGTCCCCGTACTCCTTGACGATCTCCGGGCTGAGCGTCGCCGTCAGGTAGTACCAGCCCGCGAAGCGCAGGGCGTTGGTGTCGCTGCTGGAGGAGAAGCGGTTCTCGAAGGCGACCGGCCGCTGCGCGTCGAGCGCCACCGTCGCCGGCTTGCCGTCATAACTGGCGGTGTTCTGGTCGACATGGCCGCGGGCCGGGTTGTCGAGCGAGAGCACCAGCGCGTTCGAGACGTATCCGGTGGCGCCGGTGGGGCTGCTGCCGAGCTCCGCGCTGGCGAAGACCTGCTGCCCCCAGTCGACGGGCACCCGGTAGAACAGTGTCTGCCCGGGCTTGATGTCGGCGCGCCACTCGCCCTGCCGCAGCGAGGTGGCCCCGTGGAAGCCCGCCCCGCCCTGCCGCTTCTGCGGGCCGCCGGCCGGCGGCGCAGGGGTGGAGGAGGGCCAGTTCTCGGGCAGCTCGGTGGGCCCGGTCTGCTTCACGCCCGGCTCGGGGACGTACCGGATCTCCAGTTCCCAGTCGTCGGGCGTGGAGACGGCCTTGGAGGTCCGCTCGACGAGCACGTAGTAGGCGCCCGCCTGCTGGCAGGTGGAGCTGTCGGGCTCGATCGTGCGGTGGGCGTAGGCGGTGATCGGCCGGGAGTACGAGGCCGACTCGAAGGAGGAGTCCTGGTAGCCGCACTGGGCACCCGAGCCGTCCTGCAGGGTCACCTTGACGCCGTCGCCGTACTCCGCCTTGCCGCCGGGCTTGGGCACCGCGACCACGGAGACGTACGCGTTCTTCTTGTCGTCGAGGTCGACCCGGTAGTAGAGCTTGCCGTCCTTCTTGATGCTGTCGCGGTAGCTCTGCCCCGCCTTCAACTGACGTGCGTCCAGGCTGGAAGCGGCGCCCTTGATCGGCTGGGCGGCCCCGTCGAACCCGTAGGGGCTCTCCCCGGCCGCCCACGCCGTGCCCGCGGGCAGCACCGCCGCCGTGACCACGGCCGCGCACACCGCCCCCACCAGGCGCCGGCCCGCACCCGGCCCCACGCGCCGCGTACCCACGCCCGGCGTCCTCACGCGCTGCGTCTTCACGCGCCTCTCCTCGTGTCCGTCACTGTCCCGCTCCCGCCCCGTACGCGCCGCGTTCGCCGCGCTCGCCGCACGAGGAGGACGGCCCCCGCGATCAGCAGGACGGCCGCGCCGCCCGCTCCGGCGGTCCGGGCGACGGTCCATCCTGCCCCGCCCGTCCCTCCGCTGTCTGCGCGCGCGGCGCTTTCGCCCCGCTTGTCGGGGTTGCCCGCCGCCACCGGAGCCGCGCCGTGCTCAGGCCCCGACAGCTCCTCGCCGAGGACCGCGATCCGCAGGACCATCGCGATGCGCGGGTTCTCGGCGATCTCCGCCGCCCGCGCGCCCAGGGTGACGGCGATGTAGAAGCCGCCCGTGGTGTGCACGGGCACGACATTGGGGTGGTGCTCGTAGCGGTTGGTCCAGGCGACCGGCACCGTCCCCATGCCCAGCGCGGCGGGACGGCCGTCGTACGTGGTCCGGGAGCTGAACTCGCCCGTACCGCCACCGACCGGGTGCCGGGCCGGGGTGTAGACCTGCGTGCCGCCGTACGAGTTCACCGAGGAGGACCCGTCGACGGTCGGTTCGTTGGCGAACTCGACCCCGTACCGCAGCTGTTGTCCCCAGCCGACCGGCACCTTGTACCAGCGTGTCTGGGAGGGCAGCAGCCGGTCCCGCCACACGCCCCGCCCCAGCTCACGGGCGTCGTTGAAGCCGGTCCCGCCCCTGACCTCACGGGGGTCCCCGGTCGGCAGGGCGGCGTCCTTGCCGCCGATGCCGTACTCCGGCCTGGACTCCGCCGGGACCGTGCCGGCGGTCAGCGGCGCCTCGATGCCGAGGACCAGCTCCAGCGGCCAGCGGGCCGCGTCGGACGCGGGCTTGCTCCGCCGCTCGACCACGAACCAGTAGCGGCCCGCCTTGTCGCAGGTCGAGTACCGCTTCTCGGTCGGGATGCGGGCAACCGCCGAGGTCAGCGGGACGGCGCCCTCGTCCTGGTGGAACAGCTCGCTGTTGGTGGCGCAGGTGCCCTCGCCGCTGACGGAGGCGTACACCAGGCTGGTGGCCAGCGCGTCGACCGTGTCCACCACCGCGCCCGCCTGTGGCACGGCCGTCGCGGAGAAGTCCGCCGTGGACACGTCGTCCAGGTCGGCCGCGTAGTACCGCTTCTCACCGGGGCCGATGGAGTCCAGGTACTGCCCCGGTACGAGCACGGGTGCCTGTCGGCTCGTCGGCGTACCGGTCACCCGCTCGCCGCGCAGCCGGTAGCCGTCGGCCGAGAGCTGCGCGGCCCGCTGGAGCTGACGGGCCAGCGCGTCGGCGTCGGGCGCGTCGTAGTAACGCCCGTTGCCCGCCTCCGCGATGCACTCCAGCTGGCCGCGCGCCGCGCCCTTCACCTGGAAGCCGACGGTGTCGATGCGCAGCCCGACCCCGTCCTTGGCGAGCTGCGCGGCGACCTCGCAGGGCGCGGGGTCGCCGCAGGTGTCCTCGCCGTCGGAGATCAGCAGGATGGTGCGGCCTGCTCCGACGGCGCCGGCGCCGGGCTTGGGCAGGTCCTGGGCGGCCTTCTGCAGGGAGAGGCCGATGGGCGTGTCCCCGGTGGGCTTCAGCGCCGCGACGGCCGCCTTGAGCCCGGCCCGGTCCAGCGGCGCGACCGGGCGGACCAGTCGGGTGTCCGTGCAGCCCTCGGGCCGGTCGGCGCCGTAGACCCGCAGGCCGGTGGGGTGGCCGTCGGGGAGGCCGTCGACGACGGTGCCGACGGCGGTGCGGGCCGCCTCCATCCGGGTCCGTCCCGAGCCGTCGTCCTCGCCCATGGAGCCCGAGGAGTCGAGGACCATCACGAGGCTCGCGCCCCCGTCCGCCTCCCCGTCGGCCGCGGCCGCTCCCGGCGCCGGCGTGAGCAGCAGCGTGAGCAACGCCCCCACCACCCAGCCGGCCGCCGCTGTCCTTCGTACCCTCAGCGCTCTCACGCTCCCGCCCCCTTGACCGCGATCATTCAACTTTGCTCTCGCAACTTACTGATTTGCTCAGGTGAACTCAAGGGGGTTGGCGTCACGGTCCTGAAACAGCGCGCACACGCCTGCCGCGGCGCCCAGGACAGCGCGAAGCCCCGGTCGCTCGAACGCGACCGGGGCTTCGCCCTCAGACCTTGTGCGACTCAGACACCCGAACCCGCGGGCACGGAGTCGGTCGCCTCCGTCCACAGATCCTGCTCGGCGCGATCCGCCTGGATCTGGCGGTACACGAGGAGCCCGCCGATGGCGGCCAGTGCGACCAGGAGAAGCTTCTTCACCGCGCGACCTCGTCTTTCGTTGACGTAGGAGACTTCTGACGCCCACTCTACACACCGACCGATACCGATCGGTGACCTAGGCCTGGCACGTCTCGCCAAAAGCAATCGGCCCGAACGGGTGAACCGTTCGGGCCGATCGTCACTGTGGGGCTAACAGGATTTGAACCTGTGGCCTCATCCTTATCAGGGATGCGCTCTAACCAACTGAGCTATAGCCCCGCCGCGCTCTGCGGTGTGTGTCCCGCGCGCTGACTCCTGAAGGTTAGCGCACGTGGGGGCCAGTCCCAAAATCGGTTCTGTGCGGCCCCCGCAGGTCACCCGCCGCAGGTCACTCGTCCTCGGCCAGCGTCAGCTCGACACCGCCCACGAATCCGGCCGACAGGTTGTAGATGAACGCGCCCAGCGTCGCCAGGGCGGTCATCAGGACCACGTCGATCACGGCGATGACGGAGGTGAACATCAGCACGCGCGGCAGCGAGAGGAACGACTGCAGATCGAAGCCGTTGGACTCGTTCGAGCCCGTCGCCTCGCTGATCGTGCCGCCGACGGTCGAGAAGACGCCCATGGCGTCCATGACCATCCACAGCACCGACGCGGCCACGACCGTGCAGACGCCCAGCGCGATGGAGAGCAGGAAGCTCACCTTCATCACCGACCACGGGTCGGCCTTGGCCACCCGCAGCCGCGCCTTGCGCGTACGGGGCGTCGTCTTCGCCCCCGTCCGCGGCCGGCGCACGGCGCCCGTGTTCTGACCGCCCACGCCACCGACCACGCCGCCTGCCACCCCGCCGCCTCCAGTACCGCCTGCCACGCCGGCCGTCGTACCGCCCCCGCCGGTGCCCGGCGCCTGCGCGCCGTACGCCTGCGGCGGGTGGTACGGCCCGCTCGGCTGCTGCGCGCCCGCGCGCTCGCCGGGCAGCGGCCCGTTGTACGTCTCGTACGAGGGCCCCTGCCCTCGGGTGTCCGTCACCGCAACCCCCTGGGAGTCCGTGGCGGAGCCACGGGCACCGTTCGCTCCGGCCCCTGCGGAGGCTCCGGCCGAACCGGCGCCCGTGGCTCCACTCACGCTCTACTCCTCGTGCTCCCCGGCCGAGGACTCGTTGCCCTCGGCTGCCTCGGCCTCGGCCGCGGTCGCGGCCTCGACGCCTTCGCCGATCTCGGCCTCGGCCTCGTCGACCTCATCGGCCTCGCTGCCCGCCTCGGCGTTGCGCGCGATGCCGACGACGGCATCCCGCTTGCCCAGGTTGATCAGCTGGACGCCCATGGTGTCACGGCCGGTCTCCCTGACTTCGTTGACTCGCGTACGAATCACACCGCCGGACAGCGTGATGGCGAGGATCTCGTCCGTCTCCTCGACCACCAGCGCGCCCACGAGGGAACCGCGGTCCTCCACGATCTTGGCGGCCTTGATTCCGAGGCCACCGCGACCCTGGACGCGGTATTCGTCGACGTTGGTCCGCTTCGCGTACCCACCGTCGGTGGCGGTGAAGACGAACGTACCGGGCCGGACGACATTCATCGAGAGCAGTTCGTCGCCCTCGCGGAAACTCATGCCCTTGACGCCCGAGGTGGCGCGTCCCATCGGACGCAGCGCGTCGTCGGTCGCGGTGAACCGGATCGACTGCGCCTTCTTGCTGATGAGCAGCAGATCGTCCTCCGCCGACACCAGCTCGGCGCCGATCAGCTCGTCGTCGCTGCCGTCCTCCGCCTCACGGAGGTTGATCGCGATGACACCGCCCGAACGCGGGGAGTCGTAGTCCTTCAGCGCGGTCTTCTTCACCAGACCGGCCTTCGTGGCGAGCACCAGGTACGGCGCGGCCTCGTAGTCGCGGATCGCGAGGATCTCGGCGATCTGCTCGTCCGGCTGGAAGGCCAGCAGGTTGGCGACGTGCTGACCGCGCGCGTCCCGGCCGGCGTCCGGCAGCTCGTACGCCTTCGCGCGGTAGACCCGGCCCTTGTTGGTGAAGAAGAGCAGCCAGTGGTGGGTGGTGGAGACGAAGAAGTGGTCGACGATGTCGTCCTGCTTCAGCTTCGTCCCGCGCACGCCCTTGCCGCCGCGCTTCTGCGAGCGGTAGTCCTCGGTCTTCGTCCGCTTCACATAGCCGCCACGCGTGATGGTGACGACGATGTCCTCCTCGGCGATGAGGTCCTCGATGGACATGTCACCGTCGAAGGGCACCAGCTTGGAGCGGCGGTCGTCGCCGAACTTCTCGACGAGCAGCGCCAGCTCCTCGCTGACGATCTGCCGCTGGCGCTCCTCGGAGGCGAGGATCGCGTTGTACTCGTTGATCTTCGTCTGGAGTTCGTCGTGCTCGGCGACGATCTTCTGGCGCTCCAGGGCGGCGAGCCGGCGCAGCTGCATCTCGAGGATGGCGTTGGCCTGGATCTCGTCGATCTGCAGCAGGCCCATCAGGCCCTCGCGCGCGACCTCGACGGTGTCACTGCGCCGGATGAGCGCGATGACCTCGTCGATCGCGTCCAGCGCCTTGAGCAGACCGCGCAGGATGTGGGCGCGCTCCTCGGCCTTGCGCAACCGGAAGCGGGTCCGGCGCACGATGACCTCGATCTGGTGCGTCACCCAGTGGCGGATGAACGCGTCCAGGGAGAGCGTGCGCGGCACGCCGTCGACGAGCGCCAGCATGTTCGCGCCGAAGTTCGTCTGCAGGTCGGTGTGCTTGTACAGGTTGTTGAGGACGACCTTGGCGACGGCGTCGCGCTTGAGCACGATGACCAGGCGCTGGCCGGTACGGGACGAGGTCTCGTCGCGGACGTCGGCGATGCCGCCGACCTTGCCGTCCTTCACCAGGTCGGCGATCTTCTGCGCGAGGTTGTCCGGGTTCACCTGGTACGGAAGCTCCGTGACCACCAGGCACTGGCGGTTCTGGATCTCCTCGACCTCGACGACCGCGCGCATCGTGATGGAGCCACGACCGGTGCGGTACGCCTCCTCGATGCCCTTGCGGCCCACGACCAGCGCGCCGGTCGGGAAGTCCGGCCCCTTGATCCGCTCGATGAGCGCGTCGAGCAGCTCCTCGTGGCTGGCGTCGGGGTGCTCCAGCGCCCACTGGGCGCCGGCCGCGACCTCGCGCAGGTTGTGCGGCGGGATGTTGGTCGCCATGCCGACCGCGATACCGGCCGAGCCGTTGACCAGCAGGTTCGGGAAGCGCGCCGGCAGGACCGTCGGCTCCTGGTTGCGGCCGTCGTAGTTGTCCTGGAAGTCGACGGTCTCCTCGTCGATGTCCCGGAGCATCTCCATGGCCAGCGGCATCATCTTGCACTCGGTGTACCGCATGGCGGCGGCCGGGTCGTTGCCCGGGGAACCGAAGTTGCCGTTGGAGTCGACCAGCGGCAGCCGCATCGACCAGGGCTGGGCGAGGCGGACGAGCGCGTCGTAGATGGAGGAGTCGCCGTGCGGGTGGTACGTACCCATGACGTCACCGACGACGCGGGCGCACTTGTAGAAGCCCTTCTCGGGCCGGTAGCCGCCGTCGTACATCGCGTACAGCACGCGACGGTGGACCGGCTTGAGGCCGTCACGGACGTCGGGCAGCGCACGCGACACGATGACGGACATCGCGTAGTCGAGGTACGAGCGCTGCATCTCGGTCTCGAGCCCGACGGGCTCGATCCGCAGCACCGGCTCTTCTTCTTCGGTGGTCACAGGGGGGTTCTCGTCGGCCATTGCTGGTCGTCAGTCCTTTCGTACGGTCAGCTGAGACCGACTCAGATGTCGAGGAAGCGAACGTCCTTGGCGTTGCGCTGGATGAAGGAGCGCCGGGCCTCGACGTCCTCACCCATCAGCACCGAGAACAGGTCGTCCGCCTGGGCGGCGTCGTCCAGGGTCACCTGGCCGAGGACACGGTGGTCCACGTCCATGGTGGTGACGCGCAGCTCCTCGGCGTTCATCTCGCCCAGACCCTTGAAGCGCTGGATCGAGTCTTCCTTGATCCGCTTGCCGTTCTGCTTGCCCAGCTCGACCAGGGCGTCCCGCTCGCGGTCCGAGTACGCGTACTCGAAGTCGTCCCGGCCCCACTTGATCTTGTAGAGCGGGGGGCGCGAGAGGTAGACGTGACCGGCCTCGACCAGCGGGCGCATGAAGCGGAAGAGGAAGGTCAGCAGCAGGGTGTTGATGTGCTGGCCGTCGACGTCGGCGTCCGCCATCAGAATGATCTTGTGATAGCGGAGCTTCTCGATGTCGAAGTCCTCGTGGACTCCGGTGCCGAAGGCCGAGATCAGCGCCTGGACCTCGGTGTTCTGCAGGATCTTGTCGACCCGGGCCTTCTCGACGTTCAGGATCTTGCCGCGGATCGGCAGGATGGCCTGGTACATCGGGTTGCGGCCGGACTTGGCCGAGCCGCCGGCGGAGTCACCCTCGACGATGAAGATCTCGCACTTGGTGGGGTCGTTCGACTGGCAGTCGCTCAGCTTGCCCGGGAGGGACGCCGACTCCAGGAGACCCTTGCGGCGGGTCAGGTCGCGCGCCTTGCGGGCCGCCACGCGCGCGGTGGCCGCCTGGATCGACTTGCGGATGATGTCCGCGGCCTCGTTGGGGTTGCGGTCGAACCAGTCCGTGAGGTGCTCGTGGACGACCTTCTGCACGAAGGTCTTCGCCTCCGTGTTGCCCAGCTTGGTCTTCGTCTGGCCCTCGAACTGGGGCTCGCCGAGCTTGACCGAGATGATCGCCGTCAGACCCTCGCGGATGTCCTCACCCGTGAGGTTGTCGTCCTTCTCGCGCAGCAGCTTCTTGTCGCGCGCGTAGCGGTTCACCAGACCCGTCAGCGCGGCGCGGAAGCCCTCTTCGTGCGTACCGCCCTCGTGTGTGTGGATCGTGTTCGCGAAGGAGTACACACCCTCGCTGTACTGCGAGTTCCACTGCATCGCGATCTCGACCGAGAGCGTGCGCTCCTTGTCCTCGGCCTCGACGTCGATGACGGTCGGGTGGATCAGCTCGCCCTTGCGCGAGTTGAGGTACTTCACGAAGTCGACGATGCCGCCCTCGTAGTGGTACTTCACCGTGCGCGCGGTCGGCTCGGCGGCCGCCTCGGCGTCCGGGTCGTCGGCGCCGACCGTGGCCTTGGCGGACTCGCGCTCGTCGGTGAGCGAGATCGTCAGGCCCTTGTTGAGGAAGGCCATCTCCTGGAAGCGGCGCGAGAGCGTCTCGAAGGAGTACTCGACCGTCTCGAAGATGTCCGGGTCGGACCAGAACGTGACCGAGGTACCGGTCTCGTCGGTCTCCTCGTGCTGCGCGAGGGGGGCGGTCGGGGCGCCCAGCTTGTAGTCCTGGGTCCAGCGGTGCCCGTCGGTCTTGATCTCCACGGAGACCTTGGTGGACAGGGCGTTGACGACGGAGACGCCGACACCGTGCAGACCGCCGGAGACCGCGTAGCCGCCGCCGCCGAACTTGCCGCCCGCGTGGAGGACCGTCAGCACGACCTCGACGGCCGGCTTGCCCTCGGACTCGACGATGCCGACGGGGATGCCGCGGCCGTTGTCGACGACGCGCACGCCGCCGTCGGCCAGGATCGTCACGTCGATGGTGTCCGCGTGACCCGCCAGGGCCTCGTCGACGGAGTTGTCGACGACCTCCTGCACCATGTGGTGCAGGCCGCGCTCACCGGTCGAGCCGATGTACATACCGGGGCGCTTGCGCACCGCATCCAGGCCCTCGAGGACCTGGATGTTGCTGGCGGTGTACTGGTTGTTCTCGTTGGGGTTGCCGGAATCGGCCACGAAGCGCCCTTTCTGGCACAGCACAGGCCGTTCTCCGGGCATACGGGAGCGGCTGCGTCGTTCGACTTGTTCCGCAGGGTGGCGGGATTACCCACCAGTCTACCGGTAGCGCCGACATGAATGGGGGTTTGCCGGTACCTGAGTCCGCATGTGCCGCCCTGCGCGGGAGCGAGACGACTCCCCATATCCGGGGAGGGGCTCCAAAGGGCTCTGACGGCCACCCAGCGCTTCGAGCGGTGACCCTTCGCGGTGGACTACGGCTTCGATCGCTGTGGGCGGTGCCCCGCCGCTGTGAGCGACGACTCCGCCCCCCGCCGTCACCCCGCTGTGGGCAGTCGTTCCGCTGGGGCTGGGGGTCCCCCCGGACGAAGTCTGGGGGAGGGTGGGCACAGCGGAACGGCGCCCCTGCGGGCGCGCTCCGCACCGGTCCCTGCCCGCACCACGGGGGGCCCGCACGTCACGGGGCCCCGCACCACGGGGCCCCGCGCCGGGCGCCCCGCACCCGCCCGGCGCCCTAGCCGTACGTGTCCCCCGGCCCCACCGACCCCGGCGCCCGCAGCGGCCCGTACCCCCGCCGCGGCCCGGCGCCCGGTCCGAGCACCTTGATCACCCGTACCGTCCCGTGCCCCAGGTCCTCGTTCAGCCGCGCCACCAGCCTCGGCGCGAGCAGCCGCAGCTGCGTCGCCCAGGCCGTCGAGTCGCACTGGACGGTCAGCACCCGCTCCTCCGGGTCGTCGTCGTAGCGCAGCGGCACGCAGTGCTTCGCCAGGTCCTCGCCGACGATCTGCGGCCAGCGCCCCATGACACCGCCCACCGCGGCCGGCGTCTCCCAGCCGCGCTCGGTGATGAGCCGGTTGATCGCGGCGCCCAGGCCGACCGGATCCCGCCCGTCGGCGTGCGCGCCCGAGCGCAGTCCGCCGCCGCGCCGCGCCTGCTTCTTCTGCTGGGCCGCCGCGCCCCGCGCCTTCGCCTGCTCCTTGGCGGCGCGCAGCGCGACCCGCGCCAGGTCCACACCCGAGGGCTCGGGCGCCGCCTCGGGGGCGGGGCCGCCCTGGCCGGTGGTTTCGTTCTCGCTCACGCGCTCACACCCCTCACAGCCTCTCCACCGAACCCCCCGCGACCCCGTACCGAACCCCCGCGAGCACCCCCGGCACGTCGTCGTCCACCGCGGCCGTCACCAGCACCTGCTCGCCCGGGGCCACCAGCTCGGCCAGGCGCTCCCGGCGCCGGGCGTCAAGCTCGGCGAAGACGTCGTCGAGGACGAGGACCGGCTCGTTCCCCTCGGCCCGAAGGAGGTCGTACGAGGCGAGCCTCAGCGCCAGCGCGTACGACCAGGACTCCCCGTGGCTCGCGTACCCCTTGGCAGGCAGGTCGCCCAGCTTGAGCAGCAGCTCGTCCCGGTGCGGCCCGACCAGCGTCACGCCGCGCTCGACCTCCTGCTTGCGCACCTCCGCGAGCGCGGCGATCAGCTGCTCGTAGAGCTCCTCGCGCGTGTGTCCCGGGCCCGGCGCGGACGGCCGGTACTCCAGCAGGATCGGTCCGCCGCCCGGCGCCAGCTGTTCGTACGCCTTGTCGGCGAGCGGCTGCAGGACACCGATCAGGTCCAGCCGCTGCGCGAGCAGCTCGGCGCCCGCACGTGCCAGATGCTGGTCCCACACGTCGAGCGTCGACAGGTCCATGCCACGCCCGCCGTGCCGCCGCGCCATGGCCGCCGACTTCAGCAGGGTGTTGCGCTGCTTGAGGACCCGGTCGTAGTCGGAGCGCACGCCCGCCATGCGCGGCGCACGCGCCGTGATCAGCTCGTCGAGGAAGCGCCGGCGCTCGCCGGGATCGCCCTTCACCAGGGCCAGGTCCTCCGGCGCGAACAGCACGGTCCTGATGATCCCCAGCACGTCACGGGGCCTGACCTGCGAGGACCTGTTGATACGGGCGCGGTTGGCGCGTCCCGGGTTCAGTTCGAGCTCGACCAGCTGGGAGCGCTCGCCCTGGGTGACGGCGGCGCGGATGATCGCCCGGTCCGCCCCCATCCGTACGAGCGGTGCGTCGGAGGCGACGCGGTGGCTGCCGAGCGTGGCGAGATAGCCGACGGCCTCGACCAGATTGGTCTTGCCCTGGCCGTTGGCGCCCACGAAAGCGGTGACGCCCGGGTCGAGCGGGACCTCGACCCGGGCGTAGGAGCGGAAGTCGGCCAGCGACAGATGCGTGACATGCATGGTGGGCGCCGACCTTCCCCCGGCTGCTGTGCACCGAGGGGTGCACAGCCTGTGGATTACTTCTTGGACTCGACCGCGTGGCCACCGAACTGGTTGCGCAGCGCGGCGATCATCTTCATCTGCGGGGAGTCGTCCTGACGGGACGCGAACCGCGCGAACAGCGACGCGGTGATCGCGGGCAGCGGCACCGCGTTGTCGATCGCGGCCTCCACCGTCCAGCGGCCCTCGCCGGAGTCCTGCGCGAAGCCGCGCAGCTTCTCCAGGTGCTCGTCCTCGTCGAGGGCGTTGACCGCCAGGTCCAGCAGCCAGGAACGGATGACCGTGCCCTCCTGCCAGGAGCGAAAGACCTCGCGCACGTCGGTGACGGAGTCGACCTTCTCCAGGAGCTCCCAGCCCTCGGCGTACGCCTGCATCATCGCGTACTCGATGCCGTTGTGGACCATCTTCGCGAAGTGGCCGGCGCCGACCTTGCCCGCGTGGACCGAGCCGAACTCGCCCTCGGGCTTCAGGGCGTCGAAGATCGGCTGGACGCGCGCGACGTGCTCGGCGTCGCCGCCGTACATGAGCGCGTAGCCGTTCTCCAGGCCCCACACACCGCCGGAGACGCCGCAGTCGACGAACCCGATGCCCTTGGCGGCGAGTTCCTCGGCGTGCTTCTCGTCGTCGGTCCAGCGGGAGTTTCCGCCGTCCACGACGATGTCGCCGGGGGAGAGCAGGTTCGCCAGCTCGTCGACGGTGGACTGGGTCGCGGCACCGGCCGGGACCATGACCCACACGACGCGCGGACCCTTCAGCTTGCCCACAAGCTCTTCCAGGCTGTGGACATCGGCGAGGTCCGGATTGCGGTCGTATCCGATGACGGTGTGACCTGCGCGGCGGATGCGCTCACGCATGTTGCCGCCCATCTTGCCGAGACCGACGAGACCGAGCTCCATCAGAGATTCCTTAAGCGTCGTGTGCGGTTTACCCGGGTCCGAGCCTACGCCCGGACCCGGGTGCACACCTGTGGGGTCAGCCGCTCAGTCGACAGCCGTCCCAAAGGGTCATCCGGAGAGCCGAACCGGCGTCAGCCGCTGAGTCGCACCGGCATGATCAGGTACTTGTACGCCTCGTCCGCCTCCGCGTCCACGGCCGGCTTGCCGCTCAGCAGCGCGGGCTTGGTGGAGGTGGTGAAGGAGAGCTGGGCGACCGGGGAGTCGATCGCGCTCAGGCCGTCCAGGAGGAAGGTCGGGTTGAAGGCGATCGAGATGTCGTCGCCGTCCAGCTGCGCGTCCACGCGCTCCACAGCCTGTGCGTCGTCGCTGGAGCCGGCCTCCAGGATGAGCACGCCCTGCTCGAAGCTGAGCCGGACCGGGGTGTTGCGCTCGGCCACCAGGGCCACACGCTTGACGGCCTCGACGAACGGAGCGGTCTCGATCACCGCGACCGAGTTGAACTCGGTGGGGAACAGCGTCCGGTACTTCGGCAGGTCGCCTTCGAGCAGCCGGGTGGTGGTGCGGCGGCCCGCGCCCTCGAAGCCGATGAGGCCCTCGCCCTTGCCGGAGCCCGAGAGCGCCAGCGTGACGGTGTCGCCGCTGGTGAGCGCCTTCGCGGTGTCCAGCAGGGTCTTCGCGGGCACCAGGGCGACCGCGGAGGCGTCCGGGGACTCCGGCTTCCACAGGAACTCGCGGACCGCGAAGCGGTAGCGGTCGGTGGAGGCCAGGGTGACCGTGTCGCCCTCGATCTCGATGCGCACACCGGTGAGCACGGGCAGCGTGTCGTCGCGGCCGGCGGCGATGGCCACCTGCGCGGCGGCGGAGGCGAAGACCTCGCCGGGCACGGTGCCGGTGGCGGTGGGCATCTCCGGCAGGGCCGGGTACTCCTCCACAGGCAGGGTGTGGAGGGTGAAGCGGGAGGAGCCGCAGACCACGGTCGCCCGTACACCGTCTGTGGAGATCTCGACAGGGCGGTTGGGGAGGGCGCGGCAGATGTCGGCGAGCAGCCGGCCGGAGACCAGGACGGTGCCGTCCTCCTCGACCTCCGCCTCGACGGAGACCCGGGCCGAGACCTCGTAGTCGAAGCTGGAGAAGCTCAGCGCGCCGTCCTCGGCCTTCAGCAGAAGGCCCGCGAGTACGGGCGCCGGCGGACGGGCCGGGAGGCTGCGGGCCACCCAGGCCACCGCCTCCGCGAGTACATCGCGCTCCACCCGGATCTTCACCGGAACCGCCTCCTGCTGTTGCTGGCTCTTCGTCGACTGCGGGACCCAGTCTGACGTACGCCGCCGACACTCGGTGCGGCTCGGGGTCAAGTCGCGACAAGAGCTCGATGAGGCTCCGGCGCCGAGTTGTGCACAGGCCCCACTTCGAAGCGGATTCCGGGCTAACTCTAGGGGGCAGTAGTAGTAGGGCCTGTGGAAACCGTGGAAAACGTCGTTTTCCCAGGTCAGCAGCTGTTTTTTGTCCACTGCCCCTGTGGGTGGAGCCGGTGGACAACCGGGGTGTTCTGTGGACACCCGAAAGTTCTGCACACCCGGTACACAGGCCATGGGGACTTCTCCCCAGCGCTGTCCCCAGCTTTACCCACGTTCCCCACAGCCCAACCGTCCCCCTTGGTGTGACGGCTTTCACTCGACGCGGTGACGCCGGGCGTTTCGTTGCCGAACAGTGGACAGCGGTGTGGAGAACCTGTGGGCAACAGACCCGCCCCTGTGGGTTGCCGGTGGACAACCGCCGAGAGGCCCTGTGGACGAAAAAATCATCCACAAGCTGTGGATCAAGGTTGCCAACAAATCCACACCCCTTTGACCTGGGGTGTTGCCCTGTCGGTCGATGCTCCTGTGGATGCGATCCGGATAACTCCTGAGTCCCCACCCTGTGGACGGAAGATCATCCCGCAATCTGTGGAGAACGCGCCACCGCCTCGACGGAATCGAACAGCGCGGCTGCGCACAGCCGTGTGGACAACGGTCCGAGCCGCCGCGGGAGCCCGCGCAGAGCCCTGCCGGAGCCCTGCCGGCCCCCCCGGAAGAGGTCTCGGGAGGCGTCGAGGAGTGTCCCCGGAGTCGTTGTGAGGAGCGTCCCCCGCCCCTCGCCGAGGGCAGACGCCGAAGGGCGCCCCGGAAGCGTTCCCGGGGCGCCCTTGGAGAGGTGCGGAGCGGCTCTCTCAGCCGTTCTTGATGCGGTTGGTGAGTTCGGTGACCTGGTTGTAGATGGAGCGGCGCTCGGCCATCAGCGCGCGGATCTTCCGGTCCGCGTGCATCACGGTCGTGTGGTCGCGGCCGCCGAACTGGGCGCCGATCTTCGGCAGGGACAGATCGGTCAGCTCGCGGCACAGGTACATGGCGATCTGCCGGGCCGTCACCAGGACGCGGCTGCGCGAGGATCCGCACAGGTCCTCGACCGTGAGCCCGAAGTAGTCGGCGGTCGACGCCATGATCGCGCCGGCCGTGATCTCGGGCGCCGAGTCCTCGCCGCCGGGGATCAGGTCCTTGAGGACGATCTCGGTGAGACCGAGGTCCACCGGCTGCCGGTTGAGGCTGGCGAAGGCCGTCACCCGGATCAGCGCGCCCTCCAGCTCACGGATGTTCCGCGAGATCCGGGAGGCGATGAACTCCAGTACCTCCGGCGGGGCGTTGAGCTGTTCCTGCACCGCCTTCTTGCGGAGGATCGCGATCCGCGTCTCCAGCTCGGGCGGCTGCACATCGGTGGTCAGGCCCCACTCGAAGCGGTTGCGGAGCCGGTCCTCCAGGGTCATCAGCTGCTTGGGCGGCCGGTCGGAGGACAGCACGATCTGCTTGTTCGCGTTGTGGAGCGTGTTGAAGGTGTGGAAGAACTCCTCCTGCGTCGACTCCTTGCTCGCGAGGAACTGGATGTCGTCGACGAGCAGGATGTCCACGTCGCGGTAGCGCTTGCGGAAGGTGTCGCCCTTGCCGTCGCGGATCGAGTTGATGAACTCGTTGGTGAACTCCTCCGAGCTCACGTACCGCACGCGCGTGCCGGGGTAGAGACTCCGCGCGTAGTGCCCGATGGCGTGCAGCAGGTGGGTCTTGCCGAGGCCCGACTCCCCGTAGATGAAGAGCGGGTTGTAGGCCTTCGCCGGCGCCTCTGCCACCGCGACCGCGGCGGCGTGCGCGAAGCGGTTCGAGGAACCGATGACGAAGGTGTCGAAGAGGTACTTCGGGTTCAGCCGCGCGTGCTGCTCGCCGGGCGCGCCCGAGCCGGAACCCGTGCCCGAGGCCGAGCCGGTGCCGCCGCCGGTGTGCCCCGGGACCGGACCGCCATGCCCGCCGGGACCACCGGGGCCACCCGGGCCACCCGGGCCACCCGGGCCACCGTGAACGGGGCCGGAACCAGGACCGCCGGGGCCTCCCGGCCGGGGGCCGTGGCCGGGCCGCGGTGTGTCGGGCAGCTCCGCCCGCTCGGGGCGCTGCGGCTGGTCGTAGGCGGACGGTCGCTCGTCGTAGCGGGGCTGCTGCGGCTGCTGCGGGCGCGGGCCGGTGTACGGGTCGCGCTCCTGGTAGCCCCCGAGGCGGGGCTGCTGCCAGGAGAGGTCGTCCTGGGTGCGCGGCCAGGCGCCCGGGTCGGGGCGCTGCTGCTGGTAGTCCGGGTAGGCCGGGCGCGCGGTGGGCAGCCCGTCGTCGGGCATCGGCCTGTGCCCGTAGCCGTCGTACTTGTCGTACGAGTCCGTCGGCGGCCGCTCGTCGTAGCGCGGCGGCTGCTGCTGGACCGGCGGCGCCGGCGGGGTCGGCTCGCCGACCGAGTCGTCGACGGTGATCGCGATCCGGATCGGGCGGCCGCACTCATGGCTGAGCGTCTCGCTGATGAGCGGCGCCAGGCGCCCCTCGAGGACCCGCTTGCCCCATTCGTTGGGGACGGCGAGAAGTGCGGTGTCGGCCACCAGTGCGAGAGGCTGGCAGCGCTCGATCCACTGCTTGTCCTTGGGCTCGATGCCCTGCTGGCCTTCGCCGAGGAGTTGCTCGAGCACGCGTGGCCACACTGCGGCAAGATCGGCAGGTACGTCAGCCACAGGGCACGCTTCCTCGCAGGTCCCACGAATGTGTGGTTCTCGGGACGGTTGGTCGAAGTCCATCAGGACAGGTAAGGACAAGACGGAAAAAGATTTAGGAGTCCAGCCACGGTAGTCGTGGCGGCTGACCTCGTTCAAGTTGTTGTCCACAGCCTGTGCACAATGGACCCCGGTGATCGGCCGGTTTGACCGGATGGCGTAGCCGCGCGTACCGTAACCAGGTCGAGTTGTCGATGGCTGCTGCCGCCTGCCTCCGATGGGCAAAGATCACGGTCAGTGATCGTGAAGCGGTGCACTCGGGCGTATTGCGAGCTACTCGTGGGCGCACGGTGACAGCCAGGCGATGTCCCGCCATCTACGAATCATTTCTGGAGCCCCCGAGTGAGCAAGCGCACCTTCCAGCCGAACAACCGTCGTCGCGCCAAGACCCACGGCTTCCGCCTGCGGATGCGTACGCGCGCCGGTCGCGCCATCCTGGCGAACCGCCGTTCCAAGGGTCGCGCGAGCCTGTCCGCCTGATCTGCTTTAACAGGTCATGACGTGCTGCCTACCGAGAATCGGCTGAGGCGGCGCGAGGACTTCGCAACCGCGGTACGTCGAGGACGCAGGGCCGGTCGCCCGCTCCTCGTCGTCCACCTACGCAGCGGTGCAACGGACCCGCACGCGCCTGGGGAGAGCGCTTCCCAGACGCGTGCGGGTTTCGTCGTGAGCAAGGCCGTCGGCGGTGCGGTGGTACGCAACCAGGTGAAGCGACGCCTGCGCCATCTCGTCCGCGAACGACTGTCCGAGCTGCCCCCCGGTAGCCTGGTGGTCGTACGGGCGTTGCCCGGAGCCGGTGACGCCGATCACGCACAGCTGGCCCGAGACCTCGACGCCGCGCTTCAGCGGCTCCTGGGAGGGGGCGCGCGATGAAGTACCCGCTGCTGGCTCTCATCAAGCTGTACCAGTGGACGATCAGCCCGCTCCTCGGGCCCGTCTGCCGGTACTACCCGTCGTGTTCCCACTATGGATTCACGGCCATCGACCGGCATGGCGCGATCAAGGGCACAGCCTTGACCGCCTGGCGCATTCTGCGGTGCAACCCGTGGTCGCCCGGCGGCGTGGACCACGTACCCCCGCGCAAGCGTCCCCGCTGGCACGAACTGCTGCGGAACGCACTGCGTGGCGACAAGGGCGGGTCCCCCGCCGAGACGAGCCCGGCCGCAGAGACCCCGCCCAATGCTCAAGGAGCCTGATTAGTGGACACGATTGCCAATTTTTTCAGCTTCATCACCACACCTGTCTCATGGGTGATCGTCCAGTTCCACAAGCTGTACGGGGCGATCTTCGGCCCTGACACGGGCTGGGCCTGGGGCCTGTCGATCGTGTCCCTCGTGGTGCTGATCCGTATCTGTCTGATCCCGCTCTTCGTGAAGCAGATCAAGTCGACGCGGAACATGCAGGCGCTCCAGCCGAAGATGAAGGCGATCCAGGAGCGCTACAAGAGCGACAAGCAGCGTCAGTCCGAAGAGATGATGAAGCTGTACAAGGAGACGGGCACCAACCCGCTCTCCTCGTGCCTTCCCATCCTGGCGCAGTCCCCGTTCTTCTTCGCCCTGTACTCGGTGCTCTCCCACATCGCCGAGGGCAAGACGATCGGTGTCATCAACCAGGAGCTGCTCGACAGCGCCCGTCAGGCCCACATCTTCGGTGCCCCGCTCGCGTCCACCTTCACGGACAGCGCCGCCGAGGTCGCCGCTCTCGACGCCTCGCTGACCTCGGTCCGCATCGTCACCGCGGTCATGATCATTCTGATGTCGGCCTCGCAGTTCTACACGCAGCGCCAGCTGATGATGAAGAACGTCGACCTCTCGGTGAAGACGCCGTACATGCAGCAGCAGAAGATGCTCATGTACATCTTCCCGGTCATCTTCGCCGTCATGGGCATCAACTTCCCCGTCGGTGTCCTCGTCTACTGGCTGACCACCAACGTGTGGACCATGGGCCAGCAGATGTACGTGATCAACCAGAACCCCACCCCGGGCAGCAAGGCCCAGGACGCCTACCTGCAGCGCCTGCTGAAGAGCGTCGGGTCGCACGGTGAGGTGCGCGGTCGTCGCCGCAAGGGCGTCGTCAAGGCCATCGTCGCCAAGGGCTCGGACCGCAACGAGAACGAGCGCCGTTTCTTCTCCGGTCTGGCCAAGGCCGGCTTCGCCGCCCAGGCCGACGGCACCGTGATCAAGAGCGACACCGTCGCCGCCGAGGTGGAGAGCGGTACCGCGGCCAAGCGTCAGCAGCCCAAGCGCCAGACCAAGGCGAAGCGCCAGGCAGCCGCCCAGCACTCCACGGCCAAGAGCGCCGAGGACGTCGCTGAGTCCGAGGCCTCGGACGAGGAGTCCACTCCCTCGCTGGAGAAGAAGCCGCAGGACGCGGCCAAGAGCGAGCCCCAGGACGTGGCCAAGGAGTCGGAGCAGGGCGACAAGCCCGCGCGCCCGAGCAGGGCCAACTCCGGGGGTTCCCGTCAGGGCAAGTCCGGTCAGCGCAAGGGCCAGCAGCGCCCGAAGCACCCGTCGTCCAAGAAGTAGAAGGAGTCCATCCGTGACGGAAGGCACCACCTCCGCCGCCGAGGGTGGCGACACCCTGACCCGCCTGGAGCAGGAGGGTGAGATCGCGGCCGACTACCTCGAAGGTCTGCTCGACATCGCCGACCTGGACGGCGACATCGACATGGACGTCGAGGCGGACCGGGCAGCGGTCTCGATCATCAGTGACTCGAGCACCCGCGAACTGCAGAAGCTCGTCGGCCGCGACGGCGAGGTGCTGGAGGCGCTCCAGGAGCTGACCCGGCTGGCCGTGCACCGGGAGACCGGCGACCGCAGCCGGCTGATGCTCGACATCGCCGGGTTCCGCGCCAAGAAGCGCGCCGAACTCGCCGAGATCGGCGCGAAGGCCGCGTCCGAGGTGAAGTCGACCGGGGCCCCGGTCAAGCTGGACCCGATGACGCCGTTCGAGCGCAAGGTCGTGCACGACGCGGTCGCCGCCGCCGGTCTGCGCAGCGAGTCCGAGGGCGAGGAGCCGCAGCGCTTCGTCGTCGTACTCCCTGCCTGATCCCTCTCGCAGTGTCGGCCCCGTCTGCTCGCCAGGCGGGGCCGATCTTGTCAGCCTGATAGTTCAGCCACCACAGTGCGCGCGCACCCATCGGTGCGGTGCGGAAGGACGGTTCCCGTGACGGAGGCAGCGGAGCTCCCCCCTGCGCCCGAACAGGCGCGGACGGTATTCGGTGAGTACTTCCCGGAGGCTGTCCGGTACGCGGAGCTCCTCGCGGACGCCGGCGTCAAGCGCGGGCTGATCGGCCCTCGTGAGGTGCCCCGGCTGTGGGAGCGGCACCTGTTGAACTGCGCGGTGCTCTCCGAGGTGGTGCCCGAGGGCGTCACCGTGTGCGATGTCGGCTCGGGCGCCGGACTTCCGGGTATCCCCCTCGCCCTGGTGCGCCCGGATCTGAAGATCACGCTCCTGGAGCCGCTGCTCCGTCGTACGAACTTCCTCCAGGAAGTCGTGGAGCTGCTGGGCCTGGACCATGTGACCGTGGTCCGCGGCCGCGCCGAGGAGGTGCTGGGCACGCTCCCCCCGGTGCATGTCGTGACGGCGCGTGCCGTGGCGCCCCTGGACCGGCTGGCCGGCTGGGGCGTTCCGCTGCTTCGCCCCTATGGGGAGATGCTGGCCCTCAAGGGCGACACGGCCGAGGAGGAGATCGACGGCGCCCGCGCCGCGCTCTCCAAGCTCGGCGTGGTGGGCACCTCGGTGCTCCAGGTCGGCGAAGGCATCGTGGACCCGCTGTCGACCGTCGTACGGGTGGAGGTCGGCGAGAGTCCGGGCGGTGTGAGGTTCGCCGCAAAGCGCGCCAAGGCCGCCCGTCCGAGCAGGGCACGTCGTCGGCGCTGAGGCCGCCGCCGAGTCGTCAACGCGGCGCCTTTGAGCCGTCAACGCGGCGCAACTGATCCGTACAAGCTGCCATACGTACGTATTTCGGAGTGTCGAGCGGTCCTGCGTCACCAGCGAGTGCATCGTGTTTCACGTGAAACGTCGCTCACTGCTGCAGGGGATCATCAGCCGCGGTCGCGCGGCTGCCACGCCCCGGGACCGCAAACCCCTCGCGAAACCCCTCGCGAGGGGGACGGGATTGTCCACAGAGGTGGATTCATCCACAGAACCACGGGCCTCGCTGGTTCACGACCCCGAAAGCATGGCAGGCTCTGTTCATCGCGAGCCTGAAGCCGAGGAGAGTGAATCCTTGCGGTCCAACGCCAACATCGCGGGACCGATGACCGATCCGGTCCCCGGTCCCCGTACCGAATCGGCGGGGGAGGATGTTTCACGTGAAACACCGCCCCCGATGGACGACACCCCCATTGGTCGTGCTGCCCAACTGGCAGTAGAGGCACTCGGCCGTGCCGGTGAGGGTCTTCCTCGGCCTGCCCAGACACGCGTGATGGTGGTGGCCAACCAGAAGGGCGGCGTGGGCAAGACGACCACAACGGTCAACCTTGCTGCTTCCCTGGCGCTGCACGGCGCCCGAGTCCTGGTCATCGACCTCGACCCGCAGGGCAACGCCTCGACCGCCCTGGGTATCGACCACCACGCCGAAGTTCCCTCGATCTATGACGTCCTCGTGGAGAGCAAGCCGCTCTCCGACGTGGTCCAGCCCGTCCAGGATGTCGAAGGCCTCTTCTGCGCGCCGGCCACGATCGATCTCGCCGGCGCGGAGATCGAGCTCGTGTCGCTGGTGGCTCGGGAGAGCCGGCTTCAGAGAGCGATCCAGGCATACGAGCAGCCGCTGGACTACATCCTGATCGACTGCCCGCCCTCCCTGGGACTGCTCACGGTCAACGCCATGGTCGCGGGCGCCGAGGTGCTGATCCCGATCCAGTGCGAGTACTACGCGCTGGAGGGCCTTGGACAGCTCCTGCGGAACGTCGACCTGGTGCGCGGACACCTCAACCCCGCGCTGCATGTCTCGACGATCCTGCTCACCATGTACGACGGCCGGACGAGGCTCGCCTCCCAGGTCGCCGACGAAGTGCGCAGCCACTTCGGTGAGGAGGTGCTGCGGACCAGCATCCCGAGGTCCGTGCGGATCTCCGAGGCACCGAGCTATGGCCAGACGGTCCTCACATACGACCCGGGTTCCAGCGGCTCGCTGTCGTATCTGGAGGCGGCGCGTGAGATCGCGCTGCGGGGCGTCGGCATCCACTACGACCCGCAGCACACCCCTGCGGGTCTTCAGAACAGCCAGCACAGCATGTCGGAGGGGATCCAGTGAGCGAGCGACGTAGAGGGTTGGGGCGTGGGCTCGGTGCGCTGATCCCCGCTGCTCCCCAGGAGCGGCAGGTACCCGCTGTCGGTGTGGCGGCGGGCAACGTCTCGCCCGGCGCCGTGGCGCCGGTGGCCTCGGACCGAGGCGTGGCCGCTGCGAAGGTGGCGACTCTGCCGCAGAGCCCTCAGTCCCCGGACTCCGTAGTGCCGGTGGCCGAGGTCGACGTGGTGGTGGAGACGGAGTCCCCCGCCGGTGCGCACTTCGCCGAGCTGCCGCTGGACTTCATCACACCCAACCCGAAGCAGCCGCGTGAGGTCTTCGACGAGGACGCGCTGGCAGAGCTGGTCACCTCCATCAAGGAGGTCGGCCTGCTGCAGCCGGTCGTCGTACGGCAGCTGGGTGCCGAGCGCTACGAGCTCATCATGGGTGAGCGTCGTTGGAGGGCCTGCCGTGAGGCTGGTCTGGAGCGGATCCCCGCGATCGTCCGGGCCACCGAGGACGAGAAGCTCCTCCTGGACGCGCTCCTGGAGAACCTCCACCGGGCGCAGCTGAACCCGCTGGAAGAGGCCGCTGCCTACGACCAGCTGCTGAAGGACTTCAACTGCACGCACGACCAGCTGGCCGATCGCATCGGGCGTTCGCGCCCGCAGGTCTCCAACACGCTGCGTCTGCTGCGGCTGTCCCCGCCGGTCCAGCGTCGGGTCGCCGCCGGTGTGCTCTCCGCCGGCCATGCGCGGGCTCTGCTCTCCGTGGAGGACCCGGAGACGCAGGACAAGCTGGCGTATCGGATCGTGGCCGAGGGGCTCTCGGTGCGTGCGGTCGAGGAGATCGTCACGCTGATGGGCTCCGAGCCCAGCGCGGCGGTCAAGCCGAAGGGACCGCGGGCCGGAGCACGCGTCTCGCCGGCGCTCACGGACCTGGCCTCGCGACTCTCGGACCGCTTCGAGACCCGCGTGAAGGTCGACCTGGGGCAGAAGAAGGGGAAGATCGTCGTCGAGTTCGCCTCGATGGACGATCTGGACCGGATCCTCTCCACCCTGGCGCCCGGCGAGGGACGCGTGATGGATCAGGGGAGTTCCGAGCAGAGCGAGGACGACACTGAGAGCTGACTCTCCGTCTGCGTCTCCGTGACCTCAGGGCGGGCCGTGCTCCGGTGAGAACCGGGACACGGTCCGCCCTTTGCCTGCGAGCGGTATCGCCCTGATCGCCCCATGGATACGATTCTGGGAGCGCGTATCCGTACTGCGATAGCCGTGGGAAGCGAGGCAACAGCCGTGGGGCGTCGGCTTGTACCGCTCACTCTGGACAACCTTCCGGACCTCCCCAAGCGATGTCGCTCCTGTGTGTTCTGGGAGCTGGACCCGGTGAGCGGTGAGGCCGCGGTGAAGGCCGGCCGCCCGGAGCTGGAGAAGGAGGCGTGGATCTCCGCGGTGCTCCTCGAGTGGGGCTCCTGCGGCCGCGTGGTCTATGTCGACGACGTGCCCGTCGGGTTCGTTCTCTACGCGCCACCCGCGTATGTGCCACGTTCCATGGCCTTCCCCACGAGCCCGGTCTCCGCCGACGCGGTCCAGTTGATGACGGCCTGGATCATGCCGGGCTATCAGGGGCAGGGACTCGGCCGGACGATGGTGCAGACCGTTGCCAAGGATCTGCTGCGGCGGGGCTTCCGAGCGATCGAGGCCTTCGGAGATGCCCGCTGGACGGAGCCGGCCTGTGTGCTGCCGGCCGACCATCTCACGGCAGTGGGGTTCAAGACGGTACGACCGCACCCCACGCATCCACGGCTGAGGCTGGAGCTGCGGACGACGCTGTCATGGAAGGAAGACGTGGAGCTGGCGCTGGACCGGCTCCTGGGAGCCGTCCAGAAGGAGCCTGCGCTCCGGCCCCTGTAGTTCTGTTGCCCCCTGTAGCTCTGTTGTGGCGGACGACGAACGGCCCGCCTCCGAAGTCCGGAGGCGGGCCGTTCCTGTTTCACGTGAAACAGGAGCGTCAGGCGGTGGGCTCGACGAAGTCCGCGAGGTCGCGGAGGATCGCAGCCTTCGGCTTCGCGCCGACGATCGTCTTTACGACCTCGCCGCCCTGGTAGACGTTCAGGGTCGGGATGGACATGACGCCGTACTTGGCGGCCGTGCCCGGGTTCTGGTCGATGTTGAGCTTCACGATCTCGATCTCACCGTGCTCGGCCGCGATGGCCTCCAGCGACGGGGCGATCTGGCGGCACGGGCCGCACCACTCGGCCCAGAAGTCCACCAGGACGGGCTTGTCGCTCTTGAGGACGACCTCGTCGAAGTCGGCGTCGGTCACGTTCTTCAGGGTGCCGGCCACGGCAACCTCCCTTGAATCTGCGGGGTGGGGTGTGAGTGGTGGGATCAGACCGCGGGGGTCTCGGCGAGCTTCTCGCTGTCGGCGAGGGCCGCGAGGAAGCGCTCGGCGTCGAGCGCTGCGGAGCAGCCTGTGCCGGCGGCGGTGATCGCCTGGCGGTAGGTGTGGTCGACGACGTCACCGGCTCCGAAGACACCGGAGAGGTTCGTCCGCGTCGACGGGGCGTCGACCTTGAGGTAGCCCTCCTCGTCCAGCTCCAGCTGGCCCTTGAAGAGCTCGGTACGAGGGTCGTGGCCCACGGCGATGAACAGACCGGTGGCGGCCAGCTCGCTGGTCTCGCCCGTCTTGGTGTTGCGCAGGGTCAGACCGGAGAGCTTCTGCTCGCCGTGGATCTCGGCGACCTCGCTGTCCCAGGCGAACTTGATCTTCGGGTCGGCGAACGCGCGCTCCTGCATCGCCTTGGAGGCGCGCAGGGAGTCCCGGCGGTGGACGATCGTGACCGACTTGGCGAAGCGCGAGAGGAAGGTGGCCTCCTCCATCGCGGTGTCACCACCACCGACGACGGCGATGTCCTGGTCCTTGAAGAAGAACCCGTCGCAGGTCGCGCACCAGGAGACGCCGCGTCCGGAGAGCACGTCCTCGCGGGGCAGGCCGAGCTTGCGGTGCTGGGATCCGGTCGTGACGATGACGGCCTTCGCGCGGTGCACGGTGCCGGCGGTGTCAGTGACGGTCTTGATCTCGCCGGTCAGGTCGACGGCGACGATGTCGTCCGGCACCAGCTCCGCGCCGAAGCGCTCGGCCTGGGCACGCATGTTGTCCATCAGGTCGGGGCCCATGATGCCGTCACGGAAGCCGGGGAAGTTCTCCACGTCGGTCGTGTTCATCAGGGCGCCACCAGCGGTGACAGCACCCTCGAAGACCAGCGGCTTCAGCGACGCACGCGCCGTGTAGAGCGCAGCGGTGTAACCCGCGGGCCCGGAGCCGATGATGATCACGTTACGGACGTCGCTCACGGGTTTCTTCCTCGTCTCTGCAGACTGCCTACTGCCTACGGGGCGGCCAGGTCGGTGACTCTCACCCCACCCAACGGATCCTACGGGGCCAGCATTCCCGAGACCGCCGCGCGGCACGGCGCGGTGTCAGGACCGCGGGTAGGTCTGCGTCAGCAGAACGTCGGCCTTGCCCTGTCCGCCCTGGTCGGCGCAGGAGGCATCGAGGACGTAGGCCTGTACGTGTGTGCCCTGGGTTCCCTGGGGCAGCACCACGAGATAGGCCGGTTTTCCCTCATAGTCACCGCGCTGGAAAGCGAGCGCGGCGTCCGAGCGGCCTGTACCGGCCTTCACGCACTCGGGCAGCGGCTCGGACGCGTTCCGCTCGTACGGGGCGTCACCGCCTTCGGCGGTGAGCGACTCGGGCTGGGTCTCCCCGGGAGCCTTGAGGGTGTCCGGCCGCAGCAGGTCCTGTACCTGGGCTTCCATCGGGCGGCCGTCGAAGGTGTCGGAGACGACACCGCTCGCGGCGCTGCTGGTCTTGTCGGCGGAATCGCTTCCGCCGAGCGACTGCAGGCCTCCCTGGGTGAGGAAGAGGCTCGTGCCGAGCGCTGCGACGCCGAGGACGGTACCGAGGGCCGCGATCCGGCGACGGCTGCGCCGGCGACGGCCGGGACCGGTGGCGGCGCGAGGGTGCCCGGCAGGGCGTTCCGCAACCGGGGCGGGCTCCGTGGAGGCTGTGGCGGGGGGCGCTGGAGGAGTACTGCTCGCTGTTTCACGTGAAACATCGAGGTCGATATCGGGGGTGGTGGCGTTCAACAGCGCCTCGGCCGCCAGGGCGGCATCGATACGACCGGCGATGTCGGCCGGCATGCGGGGCGGGCCCGGGAGCGTTCCCAGCAGCCCGCGGATCTCCGCCAGCGAGGTACGGACGTCCGCGCAGAGGGAGCAGCCCTCGATGTGCCGCCGGACGGCCGCCGTACGGGACGGGGAGAGCAGCCCCTCGGCCAGGTCGGAGATCTCCGAGACGTCCGGGTGCTGTGCTGTGTCGGCCTTGCCGGTCGTGGAAGTCACGCGCGCCCACCTCCGCCCTTCACAGCAGCCGGCCCATTCGGTCCGGTATCCGATGGCCCCGACACCGGTGGGACGGATGTCCCCGGCGTCCGGTTCCTTCCCCGGTCGGGGCCCTCGTTACCCACGGTGTCGGCGCGCAGATGGCTGAGTATGGGGAGCAGCCTGGCCCGTCCGCGTGAACAGCGGCTCTTCACCGTCCCGGTGGGGACGTCGAGGATGCGGGCGGCCTCCGCAACCGGGTAGCCCTGCATGTCCACGAGGATCAGGGCGGCCCGTTGGTCCGCGGGGAGCGTGGCGAGGGCGGCCAGCAGCTCTCGGTGGAGGTCCTGGCGCTCTGCCGGCGCCTCGGCCGACTCGGCGGGTTCGAGGAGCTGCTCAAAACGCGCGGTGTCGTCCACGGGGGAGGTCTTGCGGGAGGCGGCCTTACGGGCGCGGTCCAGGCACGCGTTCACCGTGATCCGGTGCAGCCAGGTTGTGACGGCCGACTGGCCTCGGAAGGTATGCGCGGCCCGGAAGGCCGACACCAGAGCGTCCTGGAGGGCGTCAGCGGCCTCCTCGCGGTCCCCCAGCGTCCGTAGGGCCACCGCCCACAGCCGATCGCGGTGGCGCCGCACGAGCTCACCGAAGGCGTTGGGATCGCCGGCGACATGGCGCGCCAGGAGATCCTGGTCGCTGATGCCGCCGCCTATCGGTTCTTCCAACGGTGAGCCCCCTCCCCCGAAGTCGTCAGCTGGTGATCTTGATGTCCGAGATCTTGCCTCGGTAACCCCCACCGCTGCCGGGCAGGTCGGTCAGCCAGACCAGAACGTAGCGCGTCTTCACGGGCTTGTCGGCCGTGAGCGCGACCTGCTCACCCGAGCCGGAGGTCACGGTGGTGAAGGCTTCGGCCGACGTGGGCTGCGACGAGGCGCTCTCGGGCGCTGTCCGCAGCTCGACGGAGGTCTTCCCCTGGAAGGTCACCTCCACCTTTGAGATCTCCTGGGCCGTACCGAGGTCCAGGACGAGACCCACTCCGTCCTTCAGCCTGCCGAAGTTCGAGTACCCGTAGTAGATCGACGTCTGCCAGGACGTCGTGGGGCTGCCGTCGAAGGCATTCCCTATCTCCGACGGAGTCTCGGCGCCGTCGCCCTGCGGGTCGAAGTCGCTCGCACCGGCGATCGTGACCGGCTTGCCCTTCTCGGGCTGCTTCTCGTCTTCGGTGTCCTGCGGCTGAGTGGTCTGCGGGGTCTCCTGCTTGTTCTTGCCCTGGTCGAGCAGCCGGTCGGCGATCTGCCAGCTGCCCAGTCCGAGGGCGGCGATCAGGAGTGCCGAAACGGCCCACTTGAGGACCCGGCCGGTGCGGCTCTCCAGCGGGGCGGGAGGGGCCATCACGGGCTGGGTCGCCTGCATGCCCGGACGGGGCTGCGGGCGGCCGTAGGTGCCCTGCTGATAGGTGGTGCGCTGATAGTCGGGCGGGGTGGGGAACTCGGGCTCCGGCGGGCGGATGCGGGGCATCGCCGCCACGGCCTTGGCGAGTTCGTCCGGGGTGGTGCAGGGAGGCTCCTGCCGCGAGGCCGTGGCCCCGTCGTTGGCCAGGGCGCGCATCGCGATCTCGGACAGACCGCGGTGGACCCCGGCCCGCACCTGGTCGGGAGCGAGCAGTCCGACCCCCTTGGGGAGCCCCGAGAGGCCGTAGGCGTCGCTGTCGTACGGCCAGCGCTGGGTCAGCGCCGCGTAGAGCAGGGCGCCGATCGCCTCGGTGTCCGTGCGCTGGGGGCGCTCGGCGCTGATGCCGCGCAGTGCCGCGTTCACCGCCAGGCCGCGAATCCGGTACTGGCCCGTGGAGCTGCGCAGCACGGCGCTGGGCGTCAGGCGGAGATGGGCCAGGCCTTCGCGGTGGGCGGCGGCCATCGCCTGGGAGACCTGGCTGACGAGTTGGTACGCGTCGTGCGGCTCCAGAGGGCCGGCGGCGAGCAGCGTCGTCAGCTCGGTGGAGTCGGGCAGCCACTCGTGCACCACGTACACGAGATCGTTCTCCTCGACCGCGTCGAGGACCTGGACGAACCGAGGGTCGCCGAGCAGCGCCGCCGAGCGGGCCGCCGCGAGGACCGAACGGGCCCGGGGGTGGTCGGCCGGCAGCAGGTGGACGCCGACGGCGCGCCGAAGCTTCTCGTCGACGGCACGCCAACTGCTGAAACCGTCCAGACGAGTGACGCACTCCTCCAGGCGGTAGCGCCTGGCCAACTTGTGCCCGCTGTGCAGCTCGGGAGTTTCGATGGACGGCTGTTCGCCGTTCTGCCGCTTCGCGGCCTTGTCCTCTGTGACCTCGGCGGACTGCTCCGCCGTGTCCTTCGCTTCCGCCACCCCGTCGGTCGCGGCCGTGTCCGCCTTGGCGGTCAGCGGGTCGTCACCGCTGTTGTCGGCCACGTCGACGGCAGCCGTGCTACGTTCCGCCACCGTCGTTCCTGCCTCCCCATCCGTTGCGCCACTTCCAGCAGCCATGCCAATTGTGCCCACAGTCGGCCGCTATGCACGACACGCGGCGGCCGACGATGGTTGCGCGGGCACGGATTTCCTACCGTCCCAGGCGCCCACGGACCATACCGACCATGGAGTTCAGCTCTGCGATCCGCATGCGCTTGGCGGCCACGAAGAAAACGCCGAGCAGGACGACACCGCCGACGAGCAGGGCCACGAGCGAGCCGAGCGCGCCCTCCCCGAGCAGCTTCAAGAGGCCGAATCCGACGGCGCCGGCGACGACCGCGGCGGGCAGCGAGGCGAGGCAGAGACGGGCGTAGGTCCGCATGACATGGGCGCCGTCCAGGTCGCCGCCGAGCCGGTTGCGCAGCCGGCGCCAGGCGACGCCGACGCCGACCGCGTAGGCCAGTCCGTAGGACGCGGCCATGCCGACGACGGCCCACTGGGCCGGGAGGACGAAGTAACAGGCCGCCGAGGCAGCCGCGTTGACGGCGGCGACGATGACCGTGTTGTAGAAGGGCGTCCGGGTGTCCTCGTAGGCGTAGAAGCCACGCAGGACGACGTACTGGACCGAGTACGGGATGAGGCCGAGGCCGAAGGCCATCAGGATGAAGCCCATGCCCTGGGCGGCCTGGACGCCGCTGGAGGCGTAGAGCAGGGTGCACATCGGCACACCGAGCGCGAGGAACGCGAAGGCGACCGGGACGATCGCGACGGCGGAGTTCCGCAGACCCTGCGAGATGTCGTCGCGCACGGCGCCGGGGTCGTTGTCGTGTGCCGCGCGGGAGATGCGGGGCAGCAGGGCGGCCATGACCGAGACGGTGATGATGGCCTGCGGCATACCCCAGATCAGCTGGGCGTTGGAGTAGGCGAGGAAGCCGGCGCCGTTCTTGCCGGAGGCCTCACCGGCGGCCGTGGCCAGCTGGGTGACGACGAGGACGCCCGCCTGGTTGGCGAGGACGAACAGGACGGTCCACTTGGCGAGTTTGACCGTCTTGCCGAGGCCGTGGCCCTTCCAGTCGAAGCGGGGGCGGAAGCGGAAGCCCGTCTCGCGGAGGTAGGGGATCATCGCCAGGGCCTGGACGACCAGGCCGAGGAGGGTGCCGATACCGAGCAGCCGGATGCCGTCGTCCGGGATGGTCTGCACACCCATGCTGGATTCGGCGGAGGTGCCGTAGACCCAGATGAACAGGCCGAACGTCACGATCATGACGATGTTGTTGAGGACCGGGGTCCACATCATCGCGCCGAACTTGCCGCGGGCGTTGAGGATCTGACCCATCACCACATGCACACCCATGAAGAAGATCGTGGGCAGGCAGTAGCGGGCGAAGGTCACCGCGACGCTGTTGGCCGCTGCGTCGTCGGCGATGGTGTTCGACATCAGCCGGATCAACACCGGGGCGGCGAAGACCGCCACGATCACGATCGCGCCGAGCGCGACCATGACCAGGGTCAGCAGCCGGTTGGCGTAGGCCTCGCCGCCGTCCTCGTCGTTCTTCATCGAGCGGACGAGCTGCGGAACGAAGACCGAGTTGAGGCCGCCGCCGACGGTGAGGATGTAGATCATCGTCGGCAGCGTGTAGGCCACGGTGAAGGTGTCACCGAGCAGCGCGGCGCCGAGCGCGCCGGTGATGACCAGGCTGCGGACGAAGCCGGTGAGGCGGGAGACCAGGGTGCCGGCCGCCATCACCGCACTGGACTTCAGCAGCCCGGAGGCACGGCTTGACTTCTTCGGGGCAGGGGCGGGCATCGGGTTCGGCTCCGGAGCGGGCGGGGGAACCTGGCCGGGGGTCTGCTGATCCCGGTAGAGATGGGCGAAGGCGTCCGGTTCCGGCTTCTCGTCACCGGCCTGCGTGACGAGGTCGTCCACACCGGTGAACTGGACCGTGCGGGCGTCGTCACCGTAGGGCAGATGACGCGACGGGCCGTCCGGCTCGGGCGCCGGGGTCTGCGCCCACACCCGCGGGTCCGGGCCGTGCTCGGGCGCCGCAGGCTGCTGGTAGAGCGGCTGCGGCTCCTGGTAGGTGCCCGGCGGGGGTGGGGGGTGTGCGGCGCGGTCGTAGAGCGCCTCGGTCACCGGGTCCTGCGCGGACAGATCCCGAGCCTGAAAGGGATCGTGGGTGTAGGCGTCCTGGACATAGGGGTCCTGGGCGTACGGGTCAGAGGCGGGCTGCTGCGGTGGCGGTACCGGCGCCTGGCCGGGTCCCGGGGCTGCCGCGGGCGTTCCACCGGACGGCTCGGTGCCACCCAGGCCCTGCCCGCGGTCACCGTCGTACGGCGCGTTCATGGTTACCCCACCTCATCGTCCCCGGCCGACCGGCCACGACATCGCTCAACGGTCCACTTTCTCACCCGGGCCGGACGGGTCGCCGCTTTCGTGGGCGGTGTCCGGCGTGGGGTCACTCGGCTGCCCGGGATCGTCCTGCTCCGCGGCCTCCGCCTCGGTGCTCTGGGCAGCAGCCCGCTTGCGGCGGGTGTACATCCGGGCCCCGGCGAGGACCAGGAGCAGGACGCCGCCGGCGATGACGAGCATCACGGTCGGGGTGATCTCGGAGACCTTCACGGTGAACTGCATGGGCTCGCCGTAGGGGGTGCCGTCCTTGGTGAACAGCTGGGCCGTCATCGACACCGGCCCGTTGGCGTTGGCCGAGGCATCGAACTTCACGGACTGGCTGTGCCCCGCGCCGATCTTGACCGGGAGCTCGGCGACCGGCTCGCCGTCATTGAGCTTCAGACGGGTCTTGTTCCCCGACGTGAGCCGCAGCACGAGGCCGTCCACGCCCTGCAGCAGCTTGTTCTGGACGGTCACAGGGATGGTGGCGCTGCGGCCGGAGAGCGTGAGATCCGACTTCTCGACCAGCTGGACTTCGCGCGTGAGGCTCTGGAGGTACTCGTGCACCCTGATGCGGTACAGCGAGGCCGCGGGGGCCTGACCACGCCAGGAGGTGGACATCTCACGGCTGATCGCGTTGCCGAACGGCGTCACCACGCGGTCGGGCTGGGTGAGGATGACCTTGAAGTCGTCCAGGGCCGCCCGGGTGTCCTTCATGTCGCGGAAGGCCTCGGCCGGAAGCTCCTGCTTCCGGAGCTCGCGCGGATAGCGGGAGGTGCTCGGGACCGTGGTGCCGGCGTCAGGGTCCGGCTTGACCGAGGCGGCCGCGATGAGATCGAGGGGCTGGGTCCAGCGGCCGGCCGACAGACCCCGCAGGGCTGACGCCATGGTCTGCGCCTGCGAGGTGGTCGGCATCCGCTGGGGGGCGACCACGATGCTGCGCTGCAGATCGGGCTGTTCCAGGGTGACCGCGAGCGACTGGGCCAGGAACTCCTGGACGGCCAGGGTGGAGTTCCCGGCGGGGAGCATGTCGCCCTCGAAGGCCGTCGAGAGGTAGGCGTCGCTGACGACGGCGGTGGTGCCACCGCCGATCGGTCGAGCCGCCGTCGGCGTGTACGGGAGGTCGTCCTGGAAGCTGTCGCTGCGGGCGATCACCTTCTGGGCGCCGGCCGAGGTCGCGACATCCATGATCGAAGGGTCGACAGCCCCCTCCACAGGCCAGGAGAAGTCGGTGGACGGCTTGACGTGAAGGATGGTCTCCACCGTCGTTCCGGCCAGCTCCGTCGCCGGCTGGAGGTGGCTCAGCGAGCCGGGTACGTCCTTGCCGCGGTGGGCGAGCGAGGCGATGTCCGGGTCGGCGAACGGCAGGGCCACGACCTTGCGCCCGACGACGGCCTTCTGCAGCGCGTCCAGCCATCGCTCGGCGACGGCCTGGTTCCTGCCGGGCACCGTGCCCGTGCCGTTCTTGACCTGGTAGCTCTTCGTCATGGCGTCGACGGTGGCCAGCAGGTCCGGGTCGATCACCCAGGTCACGGGGAGTTCCTTGCCCAGCGTGACCATGTGGTCGAGGCGTCCGCCGGGGGCGAGCTCGGCGGCCAGATCGTCGTTCTCGAAGACCGGCGTCTGCTGGTCGTCCGTGCCGGTCTCGGCCGAGACATGGGCAGAGGAGATCAGCGGCCAGAGGTACGTGAGCTGGGTCTTCTTCTCCGTGGCCTCGGGCTGGTACGGCAGGAAGGTGCGCTCGATCCCGAGCACGTGCTGCCCGGACTGCGAGGAGGTCTCACCCGAGAGGGAGACGCCGAGCTGGTAGACCCCGGCGTCGTCGAGGCCGAGCTTGTCGACGGGGACGGAGAGCTTGAACTCCTGGCTGAGCCCGGCCGCCAGCCGGGGAATCTTGACCGCGTAGGCGCCGCCGAGGGCAGCGGGGTCGCTCCCGGGCCGGTAGCCGGTACGGCCGGAGACCTGCTCGATCTCGCTCCGGCTCGTCATCCTGGGGCCGACCCGCACGTCCACCGTGGCGTCGGTCACGGTCTGCTTGCCCTTGTTGGTCACCGAGCCGGCGAGCGTGACCGTGTCACCCTCCACCGGTGCGCTGGGTGCCAGCGTGTCGAGAGACACATCGACGGTTCGCGAAGAGGTGGCGTCCTCGGCGGCGATGGCCGGCGTGGCCACGGCGCCCTGAAGGAGTCCGGCGAGCAGCGGTGCCCCGGCAAGGAGGGACGCCGTCCGCCGCAGCCACCGACGGGCAGGTGAGGGAAGGGTCCCCTGGATGTCTGCCGCCTCGGCCACGCGCTCGCCCGTCCTCGTCGTATCAGTGGTGTCGGTGGTTCCCCGTTGCTGTGTCCAGGCATGGTAACGAGGCACGCCGGGGGCAAGTGCCGGGGACTGCTCCAGCCGATGGGGACAAGGCGGTCGCTCCGTGGGAAAACGGGGACGCTGCCCAGGGTCGGGGCACGTACCCTTTTCTGTTGTGCCGAACGCCAACGAAGACACCCCGACCGCACTGAGCCAGGTGCAACGCCGCGCCGTCAGTGAACTGCTGCGCGTCTCCCCTGTCGCCGACGACCTCGCCGTCCGATTCCAAACGGCAGGGTTCAGCCTCGCGCTGGTCGGCGGCTCGGTGCGGGACGCGTTGCTCGGACGGCTCGGCAACGATCTCGACTTCACGACAGATGCCCGCCCTGAGGACGTTCTCAAGATCGTCCGTCCCTGGGCCGACGCGGTCTGGGAGGTCGGCATCGCGTTCGGCACGGTCGGCTGCCAGAAGAGCGGCTACCAGATCGAGGTCACGACGTACCGCTCGGAGGCGTACGACCGCACCTCGCGCAAGCCTGAGGTCTCCTATGGCGACTCCATCGAGGAAGACCTCGTCCGACGTGACTTCACGGTCAACGCCATGGCCGTGGCCCTGCCGGAGAAGGAGTTCATCGACCCGCACGGCGGCCTCGATGACCTCGCGGCACGGGTCCTGCGGACCCCTGGAACGCCGGAGGAGTCGTTCTCGGACGACCCGCTTCGCATGATGCGCGCCGCCCGGTTCGCGGCGCAGCTCGACTTCGAGGTAGCCCCTGAGGTCATCGCCGCGATGACGGAGATGGCCGGCCGCTTGGAGATCGTCTCCGCGGAGCGGATCCGTGAGGAACTCAACAAGCTGCTGCTCTCCGCTCACCCTCGCAAGGGACTGGGCCTCCTGGTCGACACCGGCCTCGCGGCCCATGTGCTTCCCGAGCTGCCGGCGCTGCGGCTTGAGAGCGACGAGCATCACCGACACAAGGACGTCTACGAGCACTCCCTGACCGTCCTCGACCAGGCGATCGACCTGGAGGAGGACGGGCCGGACCTCGTGCTGCGCCTGGCCGCGCTGCTGCACGACATCGGTAAGCCGCGCACTCGCCGCTTTGAGAAGGACGGTCGCGTCTCGTTCCACCACCACGAGATGGTGGGCGCGAAAATGACCAAGAAGCGCATGACGGCCCTGAAGTACTCGAACGAGATGATCAAGGACGTTTCGCGCCTGGTGGAGCTGCATCTGCGCTTCCACGGATACGGCACCGGTGAGTGGACCGACTCTGCCGTCCGTCGCTATGTCCGTGACGCCGGCCCGCTTCTCTCGCGCCTTCACAAGCTGACCCGCTCGGACTGCACCACGCGGAACAAGCGCAAGGCCGGTGCGCTCTCGCGCGCCTATGACGGACTGGAAGAGCGGATCGCGCAGCTCCAGGAGCAGGAGGAGCTGGACTCGATCCGGCCCGACCTGGACGGCAACCAGATCCAGGAGATCCTCGGTATCCGCCCCGGCCCGGCTGTCGGGCTGGCGTACAAGTTCCTGCTGGAGCTGCGTCTGGAGAACGGGCCGATGGAGCACGAGGCGGCTGTCGCGGCGCTCAAGGAATGGTGGGCGGCTCAGAGCTGAGTCGAGCCCGTCGATGTTTCACGTGAAACATCGACGGGCTCGAGTGTGGAAGGGGTGATGTTTCACGTGAAACATCACCCCTTCTGTCGTTGCCGCCACAGCATCAGCGCGATCGAGGCGTACACCACGGCCACCATCACGACGACGGGGACGGATCGGCCGTCGGGGGGCAGCATGAGTGCGGCAACAGCGGCGGCGCCCACGAAGGCGACGTTGAAGAGCGTGTCGTAGAGGGCGAAGACCCGGCCGCGATAGGCGTCGTCCACGGACATCTGCACCACCGTGTCCGTCGAGATCTTGGCGCCCTGGGTGACGAGTCCGAGAAGGAAGGCCGCGATCAGTAGAGGGGTCTGGGCGAAGGGCAGCCCCAGTGCGGGTTCCAGAACGGCTGCCGAGGCTGCGCAGGCGATCATCCAGCCGAATGGGCCCAGCCGTCCGATCGCCCAGGGCGAGACGAGGGCGGCCACGAAGAAACCGGCTCCGGAGGCAGCGACGGCGAGCCCCAGGAGTGCGAGCCCTTCGGACTCCGTGGAGCTCCAGGCGTAGCGGCAGAGCATCAGCACGGTCACCGTGAGCGCGCCGTAGCAGAAGCGCATCAGTGTCACCGCTGTCAGAGCCCGGGCGGCGGGACGCCGCTCGGCCAGATGGCGCAGCCCGTCCACCAGGCCGCGGGCTGTCGAGGCCAGGGCGGCGCCCAGTCGGGGTTGGACCACCTCGGGATCGGGACCCAGGAGCTCTCGGGGCATCCGCAGCGAGGCCAGGGCGGAGCAGAGATAGAGGAGGGCGCCGAACAGCACGACGGCGGAGTCGGAGTCCTCGGAGAGGAGCCGGATCCCGAAGGCGAGACCGCCGCCCACCGTCGCGGCCACGGTGCCGGCGGTCGGGGAGAGGGAGTTGGCGACGACGAGCCGCTCGTCGTCGACGACCCGGGGCAAGGCCGCCGAGAGTCCCGCCAGGACGAAGCGGTTGACGGCGGTCACCGACAGCGCGGAGGCGTAGAAGAGCCAGTCGGGTACGGAGGCCAGCATCAGCACGGCCGTACCGCAGGCGAGGAGGGCCCGCAGGAGGTTCCCGTACAGGAAGACCTGGCGGCGCTGCCAGCGGTCCAGCAGCACGCCGGCGAAGGGTCCGACGAGGGAGTACGGGAGGAGGAGCACGGCCATGGCGGAGGCGATGGCCGCGGGAGAGGTCTCCTTCTCGGGGGAGAAGACGACGTACGTGGCGAGCGCCACCTGGTAGACGCCGTCGGCGCACTGGGAGAGCAGGCGGACGGCGAGGAGACGGCGGAAGTTCGTCAGGCGCAGGAGTACGCGCAGATCACGTACGACGGGCATGGCAGCAAGACTCACATACGAAGAGGGTCCCCGGGTGAAAGACCCGGGGACCCTCGATCGACGAAGTGGATCAGCGCTTTAGCGCTCGACCTCGCCCTTGATGAACTTCTCGACGTTGGCCAGGGCCTCGTCGTCGAAGTACTGCACCGGCGGGGACTTCATGAAGTACGAGGACGCGGAGAGGATCGGGCCACCGATGCCCCGGTCCTTGGCGATCTTCGCGGCGCGCAGCGCGTCGATGATGACACCGGCCGAGTTCGGGGAGTCCCAGACCTCGAGCTTGTACTCCAGGTTCAGCGGGACGTCACCGAAGGCGCGGCCCTCGAGGCGGACGTACGCCCACTTGCGGTCGTCCAGCCAGGCCACGTAGTCCGACGGGCCGATGTGGACGTTCTTCTCGCCCAGCTCGCGGTCGGGGATCTGCGAGGTGACGGCCTGCGTCTTCGAGATCTTCTTCGACTCGAGGCGGTCGCGCTCGAGCATGTTCTTGAAGTCCATGTTGCCGCCGACGTTGAGCTGCATGGTGCGCTCAAGACGGACACCGCGGTCCTCGAACAGCTTCGCCATCACGCGGTGCGTGATGGTGGCGCCGACCTGGGACTTGATGTCGTCACCGACGATCGGGACACCGGCCTCGGTGAACTTGTCCGCCCACTCCTTGGTGCCGGCGATGAAGACCGGGAGGGCGTTGACGAAGGCGACCTTGGCGTCGATGGCGCACTGCGCGTAGAACTTCGCGGCGTCCTCGGAGCCCACGGGCAGGTAGCAGACGAGCACGTCGACCTGCTTGTCCTTGAGGACCTGCACGACGTCGACGGGGGCCTCGGCGGACTCCTCGATCGTCATGCGGTAGTACTTGCCGAGCCCGTCCAGGGTGTGGCCACGCTGGACCGTGACGCCCGTGTTCGGGACGTCGCAGATCTTGATGGTGTTGTTCTCGCTGGCGCCGATGGCGTCGGAGAGGTCGAGGCCGACCTTCTTGGCGTCGACGTCGAAGGCGGCGACGAACTCGACGTCACCGACGTGGTAGTCGCCGAACTGGACGTGCATCAGGCCGGGCACCTTGGACGCCGGGTCGGCGTCCTTGTAGTACTCGACGCCCTGCACCAGCGAGGCGGCGCAGTTGCCCACGCCGACGATGGCTACGCGAACCGAACCCATTCCGGTTGCTCCCTGTGTGATCGTGGAAGCCCTGCGGGATGCAGGGATTCACTTGGCGGTGTCGTCGGACGGATCCGGCCGGGTACTGCCCCCGTGCCGGGGCAGGCCGCCCGTTTCTCCAGATTCGTTGTCGTGCTGAGCGGCGCCCTCGGGGGCGTCGGGGCCGGATCGCTGATCCCGTCCCGCCCGCTCGCTCTCGATGAGCTCGTTCAGCCAGCGCACTTCGCGCTCCACGGACTCCATTCCGTGGCGCTGCAGCTCAAGTGTGTAGTCGTCGAGGCGCTCGCGTGTCCGGGCCAGAGAGGCGCGCATCTTCTCCAGGCGCTCCTCCAGCCGGCTGCGGCGGCCTTCCAGTACCCGCATCCGCACCTCGCGCTCGGTCTGACCGAAGAAGGCGAAGCGGGCGGCGAAATGCTCGTCCTCCCAGGTGTCCGGGCCGGTGTGGGAGAGGAGCTCCTCGAAGTGCTCCTTACCTTCGGCCGTCAACCGGTAGACGATCTTGGCGCGGCGTCCTGCGAGTGAAGCGGCGAGCGCGTCCTCGGGTGCGCTGCCCGGCTCTTCGATCAACCAGCCGTTGGCGACCAGCGTCTTGAGGCAGGGATAGAGGGTCCCGTAGCTGAAGGCCCGGAAGATGCCCAGCGAGGTGTTGAGCCGCTTCCGCAGCTCGTACCCGTGCATCGGCGCTTCACGGAGCAGACCGAGGACGGCGAACTCGAGGATTCCCGAGCGCCTGCTCATCCGTCGCCCTCCTCTGCTGCCGGGTTCCTTATGCCGTACTGATGTATCGACTCGATACATCCAGACGATAGAACGGCCGAACAGCTGCGACAAGTGGGGCCACAGTGACCGGCGTCACATCGTCAATTCACAGCAATCGACTTGCCTGATTTGGGGTGAACTTCGGCTCTAGGAGGGTTTTGGCCGTGCGTAGTCTTGCGGCATGCAGACCACCGGGAACCGAGCGACGCCGCAGGGCGTCAGTGCTCCGGGTGACCGGCTGCGGTACGGAGGGGCCTTCGGTGAGGCCTGGCCGTGCGCATTTCGGGGGGACCGGAACTCAACTGCCGCTTCCAGGCGTACGCGCCTGCCCGAGGAGTAGTCGTTCGATGAGCGAGCATCGTCGCAAAATGCCGCAGTCGCAGCCGCCGCGCGGCGGCCGCGCGGCGGCCCGGCGCGCCGCCCAGCAGCCCATGGGCCGCCGGCCGGCCCAGGGACGGGATGTCAGTACCGGCTCCCCTTCGTCGGGGTACGGAGAAGAGGACCGCCCCTACGGTGGCCGTGCCGAGGCGCGACGTGCCGCCCAGCGCGGCGGCCGTCGACGCGCGCCCGAGGGCGGCGCGGGCGGTCACGGCGCTGGTCACGGTGGTGGCCGGCGCGGTGGTGGGGGCGGCGGACAGGGCGATGGCCCCGGTCGCGGCCGTAGTGGGGGTCGTCCGCCCGGCAAGAAGCGGCTCATCGACTACCCGCGTCACAACAAGTACGGCTGGCGCCGCTGGGTGCCGTCCTGGAAGCTCGTCTCGGGACTCTGCCTGGCGTTCCTCGGCCTGCTGATGGGCGCGGCGACGTTCGCGTACTCCCAGGTGGTCATTCCGAAGGTCGACGAGGCCGCCACGGCGCAGAACAACGTCTACCTCTGGTCCGACGGGACCCAGATGGCCGCAACCGGTGGCGAGGTCAACCGGCAGATCGTGGGCATCGGCGAGATCCCCAAGGCGATGCAGAACGCGGTGATCTCGGCGGAGAACAAGACGTTCTACGAGGACAAGGGCATCGACCCGATGGGCATCGGGCGTGCTGTCTGGAACATGGCCAAGGGCGGCCAGACGCAGGGTGGCTCGACCATCACCCAGCAGTACGTGAAGAACAGCCTGCTCAACGACCAGTCGCAGACCCTGTCCCGCAAGGTCAAGGAACTGTTCATCTCCATGAAGGTCGGTACGGAGATGGACAAGCCCGAGATCATGGAGGGCTACCTGAACACCGCGTACTACGGACGCGGTGCCTACGGTATCCAGGCCGCGGCCCGGACGTACTTCCAGAAGGACTCCAAGCAGCTGAACCCGAGCGAGTGCGCCTTCCTCGCCTCGCTCCTCAAGGGTGCGACGTACTACGACCCGGCGGGTTCCACCGAGATCGACCCCGCGGCGACGCCGAAGGCGAACCTGGAGCGGGCCACGGAGCGCTGGAACTGGATCCTCGGGGAGATGGTCAAGGACAAGAGCCTTTCGGCGGAGGAGCGGGCCAAGTACCCGACCTTCCCCAAGGTGCTGCCGCCGAAGAAGAACGCGCAGCTGACCGGCCAGATCGGCTATCTGGTGAGCACGGCCAAGGCCAACTTCATCAACAACTACCCGGGGATGGACGAGAAGCAGCTCGCCCGGGGCGGGTTCACGATCAAGACGACCTTCGACAAGAAGAAGGTCAAGGCGCTCGAGGACTCGATCAAGAAGATCTACGACGAGCACATCGACCCGAAGAAGCGGCCCAAGACCGACACGCACGTTCAGTTCGGCGGGGCTTCGGTCGACCCGAAGACCGGCGCGATCATCGCCATCTACGGCGGTACGGACGCCACCAAGCACTTCACCAACAACGCCGACCAGACCGGTGCGCAGGTCGGATCGACGTTCAAGCCGTTCGTGCTGGCCGCGGCCATGGAGTACGGCGTGCGGGACCCGAAGCTGGGTGTTTCCCAGGACGCGTCCACTCGCACGATCGTCGACCCGAACAAGAGCCGCTACTCGGGCAAGAACAAGCTGAAGATCAGGAACTACGACGGCACGATCTGGCACAACGAGAAGGGCGAGGAGTGGCTGCAGGTCAACGACGATGACGCTGACTACGGCCCGATGAGCCTGCGCGAGGCGATGATCCGCTCCGCCAACTCGCCGTACGTGCAGCTCGGCATGGACGTCGGTATCGACCAGGTCCGTGAGACGGCCGTCAAGGCCGGTCTGCGCGAGAGCTCGCTGGTCAAGGCCAACGTGCCGTCGTTCTCCCTCGGTATCTCCGACCCGAGCGCCATCCGTATGGCCGGGGCGTACGCGACCTTCGCCAACAAGGGCGAGCGCAACGAGCCGTTCTCGGTCACTGAGGTGACGGAGAAGGGCAAGACCATCTACAAGCACGAGGTGAAGGGCCAGCGTGCCTTCTCCTCGGCGATCGCCGGCAACGTGACCGACGTCCTGCGCGATGTCGTCGAGAACCCGAAGGGCACGGGCCGCAAGGCCGCCATCCCGGGCTGGGACGTGGCCGGCAAGACCGGTACCACCGACGGCAACAACTCCGCCTGGTTCGTGGGATACACGCCGACGCTGTCGACGGCCATCGACATGTACCGCTTCGACGACGACGAGACCAAGGAGGGGCGCAAGTTCGAGTCGATGTTCGGCACCGGCGCCCAGCCCAAGATCCACGGTTCGTCCTTCCCCTCGCAGATCTGGAAGGACTACATGACCGACGCGCTCGAGGGCATGGACAAGGAGTCCTTCCCGGAGCCGGAGGACCTCGACGCTGAGCCCGTCTTCGGCGGTGGCGCCGTCAGCCCCACCCCGACGCCGACCGAGACCCCGTCGCAGACGCCGTCGGCGACCGTGACCCCTTCGCAGACGCCGTCGCAGACGCCCAGCACCACGCCGGACCCGGGCAAGACCTGTGACGTGTGGGACTGGCCGTGCAACGACAACGGCGGGCAGAACGGCGGCAACGACGGAGGCCCGACCGGCACCCCGTCGACGCCGACGACGCCGACGTCACCGACCCCGACGGACACCGCGACCGGCAGACCCAATGGCGGTGGGAACGGCTGGCTGGGCAGCGACTGACCCTGCTGGCCGGAAGCCTCCGGTCAAGGCCCTGAGGGCCGTCGTATCCGACCCGTACACACTTGTACTGCGCCGGGTACGGCGGCCCTCACCGTTTCTCAGGGACGTACGGCAGGATGTCCCCCATGCCGAGCCTCCACAAGACGAGTCCGCCGCAGGACCGGCCGCAGGACCCCGCGCTGGTGTGCCCCACCCGTCGTGACGAGGTCGCCGCGGCGGGCAGCGCGTTGATCGGCGGGCCCATCGGCCGTCGGGCACTGCTCGGCGGCGGGGTGCTCACCCCGGTGCGGGTGATCGCATTGGTGGCCATCGGGATGTTTGCGCTCGGCATGGTGCAGAAGATCCCCTGTTACGACTGGGCCTGGTTCCGGGGCACGACGTCCCAGTACACCCACGCCTGCTACTCCGACATCCCGCACCTCTTCGTCGGACGCGGGTTCTCCGAGGGCCTGGTGCCGTACTTCGACCGGCTCCGTGGCGACATAGAGTTCCTGGAGTACCCGGTCCTGACCGGGCTGTTCATGCAGGTCGCGGCCTGGCTCACGCCCGGCGGCGGCGACCTGGTGCACCGCGAGCAGGTCTACTGGATGGTCAACGCCGCCTTGCTGATGGTCTGCGCGGCCGTCATGGCCGTCGCCGTGGCCCGTACGCACCGCCGCAGGCCCTGGGACGCGCTCCTGGTGGCCCTCGCCCCCGCGTTCGCGCTCACGGCCACCATCAACTGGGACCTGTTGGCCGTGGCGCTGACGTCCGTGGCCGTGCTGATGTGGTCACGGCGCCGCCCGCTCGCCTTCGGCGTGCTGCTGGGGCTCGCGATCGCCGCGAAGTTCTATCCGTTCCTGATCCTCTGGCCGGTGCTCCTGCTGTGCTGGCGCGCGGGGCGGTGGCGGGAGTTCGGCACGGCGCTGGCGGGCGTGGCCGGCGCGTGGCTCGCGGTGAACCTGCCGGTCATGCTGCTCGCGCCCGAGGGATGGAAGCAGTTCTACACGTTCAACGAGGAGAGGAACGTCGACTTCGGCTCCCTCTGGCTGCTCATCAGCCAGCGCTCCGGTGAACAGATCACACCGGGCAGCGCCAACACGTACACGATGCTGCTGATGGTGCTCGTCGGCGTGGGCCTCGCCGTCCTGGCGCTCACCGCTCCCCGCAGGCCGCGGTTCGCGCAGCTGGCGTTCCTGATGGTGGCCGCGTTCGTGCTGACCAACAAGGTGTACTCGCCGCAGTACGTGCTGTGGCTCATCCCGCTCGCCGCGCTCGCCCGGCCGCGCTGGCGGGACTTCCTGATCTGGCAGGCGTGCGAGGTCATGTACTTCCTCGGCATCTGGATGTACCTGGCCTTCACGACCAGCGGCAACAAGCAGGGGCTGCCAACGGACGGCTACCACTTCGCCATCGTCCTGCACCTGCTCGGCACGCTGTACCTGTGCGTCATGGTCGTGCGCGACATCCTGGCACCCGAACGGGACGTGGTCCGGCAGGACGGCTCGGACGACCCCTCCGGAGGCGTCCTGGACGGCGCCGAGGACGTCTTCGTGCGTGGCAGGGCCGCCCACCCCGCCCGGCACGCGGCCGCCCCGGCGGTGGAGGGGCCGCGCGTGGAGTGGGGCGTCTCCAGGGACCCCCGGGTCGAGCGCTAGCGCTCGACGATCCGGTCGAACTGCGTGGTGGTGTGGCGCAGGTGGGCCACCAGCTCGTCGCCGACCTTCGGCTCCTGGGCGTCGGCCGGCACGAACAGGATCGACACCTGCATGTGCGGGGGCTCGGCGAACCAGCGCTGCTTGCCGGCCCACACGAACGGCGAAAGGTTCCGGTTCACGGTCGCCAGACCGGCGCGGGCCACGCCCTTGGCGCGCGGCATCACGCCGTGCATCGCCTTGGGAGCCTCCAGGCCCACTCCGTGCGACGTACCGCCCGCGACGACCACCAGCCAGCCGTCGGAGGCCGCCTTCTGCTGGCGGTAGCCGAAACGGTCGCCCTTGGCGACGCGGGTGACGTCCAGGACGGAGCCCCGGTACTCGGTGGCCTCGTGGTCGCCCAGCCAGAGCCGGGTGCCGATCCGGGCGCGGAACCGGGTCTGCGGGAACTGCTGCTGGAGCCTGGCCTGCTCCTCCGCCCGCAGGTGGCTGACGAACATGGTGTTCAGCGGCAGCCGGGCGGCCCGCAGCCGGTCCATCCAGCCGATGACCTCCTCGACCGCGTCGGTGCCGTCCGTGCGGTCCAGGGGCAGGTGGAGGGCGAAGCCCTCGAGACGGACGTCCTCGATGGCCGCGTGCAGCCGTCCCAGGTCCTCTTCGAGGATGCCGTGGCGCTTCATCGAGCTCATGCACTCGATGACGACACGGGCGCCCACGAGGGCGTGCACGCCGTCCACGGACGACACGGAGCGGATCACCCGGTCCGGCAGCGGCACCGGCTCCTCGCCCCGTCGGAACGGGGTGAGGACGAGCAGGTCGCCGCCGAACCAGTCCTTGATCTTCGCGGCCTCGTACGTGGTGCCCACGGCCAGCATGTCCGAGCCGAACCGGGTGACCTCGTCGGCCAGCCGCTCGTGGCCGAAGCCGTAGCCATTGCCCTTGCAGACCGGGATCAGGCCGGGGAACTGGTCGATCACGGACTTCTGGTGCGCCCGCCAACGAGCGGTGTCGACGTAGAGGGAGAGCGCCATGGCCGGCCCGGAACCTTTCTGGTGGCTGCGGTGTATCAAAGGTATGTACGAGACCTACGAGATTACGTACGACTTTACGGGCGGGAAGCCCGGGCCGTCAGCGGCGCGACATGTAGATGTCGAGCGCCTTGTGCAGGAGCTTGTTGAGCGGGAAGTCCCATTCGCCGACGTACTCCACGGCCTCGCCGCCCGTGCCGACCTTGAACTGGATGAGGCCGAAGAGGTGGTCGGTCTCGTCGAGGGAGTCGGAGATGCCGCGGAGGTCGTAGACGGTCGCGCCCATCGCGTAGGCGTCGCGCAGCATCCGCCACTGCATCGCGTTCGAGGGCCGGACCTCGCGGCCGATGTTGTCGGAGGCTCCGTACGAGTACCAGACGTGCCCGCCGACGACGAGCATGGTCGCGGCGGAGAGGTTCACGCCGTTGTGGCGGGCGAAGTACAGCCGCATGCGGTTGGGGTCCTCGTTGTTGAGGACGGTCCACATGCGCTGGAAGTACGAGAGCGGGCGCGGGCGGAAGTGGTCGCGGACGGCCGTGATCTCGTACAGCCGCTGCCACTCGGCGAGGTCCTCGTAGCCGCCCTGGACGACCTCGACACCGGCCTTGTCGGCCTTCTTGATGTTGCGGCGCCACAGCTGGTTGAAGCCCTTGAGGACATCGTCGAGCGAACGGTTCGCCAGCGGCACCTGGAAGACGTACCGGGGCTGGACGTCGCCGAAGCCGGCGCCGCCGTCCTCGGCCTGCTGCCAGCCCATCTTCCGCAGCCGGTCGGCGACCTCGAAGGCACGCGGCTCGATGTGGGTGGCCTCGACGTCCTTGAGGCGCTTCACGTCCGGGTCCTGGATGCCGGACTTGATGGCGGCCGAGTCCCAGCGCCGGATGACGACCGGCGGGCCCATCTTCACGGAGAAGGCGCCCTGGTGCTTGAGATGCGCGAGCATCGGCTGCAGCCAGTCGTCGAGGTTCGGGGCGTACCAGTTGATGACCGGGCCCTCGGGCAGATAGGCGAGGTAGCGCTTGATCTTCGGCAGCTGGCGGTAGAGGACGAGACCGGCGCCGACGAGTTCGCCCGACTTGTCGAACCAGCCCAGGTTCTCCGAGCGCCACTCGGTCTTCACATCAGCCCACGCCGGGACCTGGCAGTGGCTAGCCGCGGGCTGGCTCTGGATGAATGCCAGATGCTGCTCACGGCTGATGGTCCTCAGGGTCAGGCTCATGCGGGGCGCTCCTCGGCAGGTGTGTCCCCATCGGTCAGGGGCTCCGGCTCTCGCGCCGAAGCCTACTGTGACCGGGGAGCGCCCCGATGGGACGTGTGTCCCTCGGACCGGCGAGCGACCCGAACGCCTCAGACGAGCCCGCCGTTGAACATGCCGAGGTAGAAGCCCACGGCCGAGGCGCCGAGCCCGACGATCAGTGCGAAGCGCTCCCTGGTCGTCGCGGAGATGAACTGGCCGAAGGCACCCGTCAGGATCCCGATCAGTCCTGCCCAGGAACTCAGCACGTGCAGGTGGTGGAACATCGCGGTGATGAAGGCCACCGCGCCGAGCACGAGCGTCACTGCCACCAGGGTGTCCTGGAGGACGTGAGGCTTGCCGTCGGTGGCAAGGAGGGAGTGTCCGGGGTCGGGTTGCATTGCCTGTGCCATGGGGCACCTCCTGGCGTGCCTGCCGGACGGCGGCGCATCGTAGCGCCGCCGACATCCGTTGTGTACAGATTGCGTCCCCTCACCAGTGGATTTCAACCGGAAGCGGGTGTGCGGGTACTCTGTACGGTCTGCACCGGTGTCTGCCCAGGTCCATCCAGGGCCCCGACGCTCCCCTCGCTCGTCGAGGGTGGTTGTCAGTGGTGGCCGATACCGTTGCTTACGCATCACGACCCTCCTGCCACGGAACGACCGTGGCCGCTGAGTCCAAAGGAGGTGGGTTCCACATGCGTCACTACGAGGTGATGGTCATCCTCGACCCCGATCTCGAGGAGCGCGCTGTCTCCCCGCTGATCGAGAACTTCCTCTCCGTCGTCCGTGAGGGCAACGGAAAGGTCGAGAAGGTCGACACCTGGGGCCGTCGTCGTCTCGCCTACGAGATCAAGAAGAAGCCCGAGGGCATCTACTCGGTCATCGACCTGCAGGCCGAGCCTGCGGTCGTCAAGGAGCTCGACCGACAGATGAACCTGAACGAGTCGGTCCTCCGGACCAAGGTCCTCCGTCCCGAGACCCACTGAGCATCTAGCTCAGAAGTCATCGGGTTCGAGTAGCAGCAAGCAGCCAGAAGCAATCCCGCCGAGAGGTTCATCCAATGGCAGGCGAGACCGTCATCACGGTCGTCGGCAATCTTGTCGACGACCCCGAGCTGCGCTTCACCCCGTCCGGTGCGGCGGTCGCGAAGTTCCGTATCGCGTCCACCCCCCGCACCTTCGACCGGCAGACCAACGAGTGGAAGGACGGCGAGAGCCTGTTCCTGACCTGCTCGGTCTGGCGTCAGGCGGCGGAGAACGTCGCTGAGTCCCTTCAGCGCGGCATGCGTGTCGTCGTGCAGGGACGTCTGAAGCAGCGGTCCTATGAGGACCGCGAGGGCGTCAAGCGCACGGTCTACGAGCTGGACGTCGAGGAAGTCGGCCCCAGCCTCAAGAACGCCACGGCCAAGGTCACCAAGACCACTGGTCGCGGTGGCCAGGGTGGCTACGGCGGCGGTCAGCAGCAGGGCGGCGGCGGTAGCTGGGGTGGAAACTCCGGCGGTGGCCAGCAGGGTGGCGGCGGTGCTCCCGCCGACGACCCGTGGGCGACCAGCGCGCCGGCCGGCGGCGGCCAGCAGCAGGGCGGCGGAGGCGGCTGGGGTGGAAACTCCAGCGGCGGCGGCTACTCGGACGAGCCCCCCTTCTAGGGCACTCCCCTCGAAGACAGCTCGTACCCAAACTTCTTGATCACACAGGAGAAACACCATGGCGAAGCCGCCTGTGCGCAAGCCTAAGAAGAAGGTCTGCGCGTTCTGCAAGGACAAGACCGCGTACGTGGACTACAAGGACACGAACATGCTGCGGAAGTTCATTTCCGACCGCGGCAAGATCCGTGCCCGCCGCGTGACCGGCAACTGCACGCAGCACCAGCGTGACGTCGCCACGGCCGTGAAGAACAGCCGTGAGATGGCGCTGCTGCCCTACACGTCCACCGCGCGATAAGGGAAGGGTGACCGAAAAATGAAGATCATCCTGACCCACGAGGTCTCTGGCCTCGGTGCCGCCGGCGATGTCGTCGACGTCAAGGACGGTTACGCTCGCAACTACCTGGTTCCGCGTGGTTTCGCGATCCGCTGGACCAAGGGTGGCGAGAAGGACGTGGCGCAGATCCGCCGCGCCCGCAAGATCCACGAGATCGCGACCATCGAGCAGGCCAACGAGATCAAGGCCCAGCTCGAGGGCGTGAAGGTGCGTCTGGCTGTTCGCTCCGGCGACGCCGGCCGTCTCTTCGGCTCCGTGACCCCGGCCGACATCGCCACGGCGATCAAGTCCGCGGGTGGCCCCGACGTCGACAAGCGTCGCGTCGAGCTCGGTTCGCCGATCAAGACCCTGGGCTCGCACCAGGTGTCCGTGCGTCTGCACGCGGATGTTGCCGCGAAGCTCGGCGTCGAGATCGTCGCCGCGTAACGCTGCTCTCAGCAGTCTCAGCAGTAAGGAAGGGCCGCACCCCCCGGGTGCGGCCCTTCCGCCGTTTCACGTGAAACATTCACCGCGTGGCGCCGGTGACGATCCAGCGGCCTGAGCGCGAGCGCAGCCAGAGCGTCACCATGCGAACCGTCATCATCAGCGTCATCGCCCACCAGAGCGCGGTCAGCCCCCCGCCGAGGACGGGGACGAGGAGTGCGACCGGGGCGAAGACGGCCAGAGTGAGCAGCATGGCCCAGGCCAGGTAGGGCCCGTCGCCCGCGCCCATCAGAACGCCGTCCAGGACGAAGACCACTCCGGCGATCGGTTGCGAGATCGCGACGACGAGCAGTGCCGGGAGCAGGGTGTCCTGGACCGTCGTATCGCCGGTGAAGAGCGGGATGAAGAGGGGCCGAGCCAGCACGAGGAGAGCGCCCAGGACGACTCCGGAGACCACACCCCACTGGACCATGCGGCGGCACACCTGTCGGGCGCCGTCGGCGTCGTTCGCGCCGAGATACCGGCCGATGATGGCCTGGCCGGCGATGGCGATCGCGTCCAGCGCGAAGGCCATCAGGCTCCACAGGGACAGGATGATCTGGTGGGCGGCGACCTCGGCATCGCCCATGCGGGCGGCTACGGCGGTGGCGATCATCAGGACCGCGCGCAGGGAGAGCGTCCGGACGAGGAGGGGGACACCCGCCTGGGCGCTGGCGCGTATCCCGGCGGCGTCGGGGCGGAGGGAGGCGCCGTGGCGCCTTGCTCCCCGGACGACCACGACGAGGTACACGGCGGCCATGGCGAACTGGGCGATGACCGTGCCCCAGGCCGAGCCCGCGATGCCCATTCCGGCGCCGTACACGAGCCCCACATTGAGCAGCGCGTTGGCCGTGAAGCCGCCGATGGCCACGTACAGCGGTGTGCGGGTGTCCTGGAGGCCGCGCAGGACACCGGTGGCGGCCAGGACCACGAGCATGGCGGGGATGCCCAGGATGGAGATCCGCAGATAGGTGATGGCGTACGGGGCGGCCGTGTCGGAGGCTCCGAAGACGTCGACCAGCCAGGGGGCCGTGGGCAGCGTGGCGGCCACGACGGCGACTCCGAGGAGGAGCGCGAGCCAGATGCCGTCCATGCCCTGGCGGATGGCCGCCTTGAGGTCACCGGCTCCGACGCGGCGGGCGACGGCGGCCGTGGTCGCGTAGGCGAGGAAGACGAAGACGCTGACGGCGGTGGTGAGCAGGGCCGCGGCGATGGCGAGACCGGCGAGCTGGGGCGTCCCGAGGTGGCCGACAATGGCGCTGTCGACCATCAGGAACAGTGGCTCGGCGACGAGTGCGCCGAAGGCCGGCAGCGCGAGGGAGACGATCTCACGGTCGTGCTGCCGACGGACGGCCTTGGGGGCCGGGGGAGCCTGGGTCATGGACCAAATCTAATCTTCCACAGGTAAGAGATGCAACGTGCTTGTGATCCTTACTTGCGTGCGGCGTGGAGCCGTGGGTGTGCGCCGTTTGTTCTGATCTTGGTCCGGAAGGAAAAGTTTTTCTCCCCCACAGCCCGTGGATGGAAAACGCGCAGGTCAGAGTGGTGCTGAGGGGTGGGCTATGAGTTTGTCCACATGGCTGTCCCCCGGTCCGTGCACAGGTTCGGCGGGGTTCTCCACAGCATCGGGGCGTTCACCCACAGGCCCTGTGGATAACCAGATTGGCTGACGGTGCCCGCGGGCCTAACGTGGTCCGGCGCCCGACGCGCCAGAAGCGGAGTCAAAGCCTCTTGTTTGTCCGAGCCGTGGCGTAAGAAAGAGTGGCACGGCTAGGTCCGCGGAGCGGACGGGAGGAGGTGGCTTGGTGAGCATTCCCGAGCCCTTGGACGACCCCTGGGCCGACAGCGGACCGAGTGACCGGCTCCCCGTCGCACGCCCCCGTGGCGAGGGCCGTGGGCGCGGACGGGGCCGTGAGGACCAGCACGACCGCGGCAGCGACAGCGGCCCGTGGGACGGCGGTCTGACCGGCTTCGAGCGCGTCCCTCCGCAGGACCTCGACGCCGAGCAGTCCGTCCTCGGCGGCATGCTGCTCTCCAAGGACGCCATCGCGGACGTCGTGGAGATCATCAAGGGCCACGACTTCTACAAGCCCGCTCACGAGACGGTCTACGCGGCCATTCTCGACCTGTACGCGAAGGGCGAGCCGGCCGACCCGATCACGGTCGGTGCGGAGCTCACCAAGCGTGGCGAGATCACCAGGGTCGGCGGTGCGTCGTATCTGCACACGCTCGTCCAGTCGGTACCGACCGCGGCCAACGCGGCGTACTACGCGGAGATCGTCCATGAGCGCGCGGTGCTTCGCCGCCTCGTGGAGGCCGGAACCAAGATCACGCAGATGGGATACGCGGCCGACGGCGATGTCGACGAGATCGTGAACTCGGCGCAGGCCGAGATCTACGCGGTCACCGAGCAGCGCACGACCGAGGACTATCTGCCGCTCGGCGACATCATGGAGGGCGCGCTCGACGAGATCGAGGCGATCGGCTCGCGCAGCGGTGAGATGACGGGTGTGCCGACCGGCTTCACCGATCTCGACCAGCTCACCAACGGGCTGCATCCGGGCCAGATGATCATCATCGCGGCCCGTCCCGCCATGGGTAAGTCAACGCTGGCCCTGGACTTCGCGCGGGCCTGCTCCATCAAGCACAACCTCCCCAGCGTCATCTTCTCCCTCGAAATGGGCCGAAACGAGATCGCGATGCGCCTGCTCTCGGCGGAGGCTCGGGTCGCCCTGCACCACATGCGCTCCGGCACCATGACCGACGAGGACTGGACCCGGCTGGCGCGACGCATGCCGGACGTCTCCCAGGCACCGCTGTACATCGACGACTCCCCGAACCTGTCGATGATGGAGATCCGTGCGAAGTGCCGCCGGCTCAAGCAGCGCGCCGGGCTCAAGCTCGTGGTCATCGACTATCTGCAGCTGATGCAGTCCGGTGGTAAGCGGTCCGAGAGCCGGCAGCAGGAAGTCTCGGACATGTCGCGAAACCTCAAGCTCCTGGCCAAGGAGCTCGAACTGCCGGTGATCGCGCTCTCCCAGCTGAACCGTGGCCCCGAACAGCGCACCGACAAGAAGCCGATGGTCTCCGACCTCCGTGAATCCGGCTCGATCGAGCAGGACGCGGACATGGTCATCCTGCTACACCGCGAGGACGCCTACGAGAAGGAGTCACCGCGCGCGGGCGAGGCGGACATCATCGTCGGCAAGCACCGTAACGGCCCCACGGCGACGATCACGGTCGCCTTCCAGGGCCACTACTCCCGCTTCGTCGACATGGCGCAGACGTGACGGCTGTGCGTCAGCCGTTCTGACTCTCGGGCGGAGGAATCTGCCACGCCACCCCGTGGCCGGGGTGGGTTCGGCCGCAGAGGGCGTGTCGGGGGGTCAGCCGACCTTGCCGAGGGGGGTGAGCTGGAGGGGGCGGTTCGGGGTGTCCGGGTTGTCCACCGGGAGGGTGCCCGCCGGCCAGTCGAGGGTGATGGTCTTCGTCTCGTTCGGGGGCGTGACCAGGAGCTTCGCCACGCGGATGCCCGAGCCGCCGCTGTTGTTGACCGGGAACGTGATGTTGAAGGCGGCGGACTCGCCGTTCTTGATGACGTCCGCGCGGGGCGTGTCGCTGGTGCGGGCCACGGACAGGGTGTCGCCCGCCGCCGTCTTCAGGTCGACGCCGGCGAAGCCCTTGATGGTGCAGTCGCGGCCCCCGCCGTTCTTGAACTGCACCGTGACCACGCCTTCCTCCTTGTCGATCGTGTTGTCGACCGCGGTGACCTCCAGCTCGTCGCTGCGACAGATGCCCGCCGCCTTCCCGGTCGAGCCGGTGCCTGCCGTGTTGCTCGCGGTGGGGCTGTTCGTGGTGGGGGCTGTCGAGGGCACGGGGGTGTCGCTCGTGGGGCTCTTCGAGGCGCCGGCGGGCGGAGTCGTGGGGGTCGCGTTCGTGGTCGCCGTGTCGCCGTTGCAGGCGGTCAGGGCGAGCGTGCCGACCAGCGTGAGACCGGCGAGGAGCGTCTTGGTCGTGTGCGTGAGCTTCATGGGTTCCCCCGTACTGAGACTGTGGTGATCCGCGGCCGTCGGCGTTCCCGTCCGGCTCGACAACAGACAATCCGTCCCAGGAACATGGCGGCAAGCCGTGGCGGGTCATCAGGGACGCTGGGATGCCGAGTCCACGCTGACCTGCGGGAACGTCGCTGCCTGGGATGCGGCGCCGGGACGCCTCCGGGCACGTCCTGGACCGGGTTCGGCACGCGGCGGGAAATGTGGTCGACTCCCGCCCCCGCTCGGCGTTGGATCGGTCCATGACCTCACCCTTCGAAGCTCTGCTTCCCAGTACCGAACGGGCCCTGCTGCACCGCGTCGCCGTCGCCCAGTCCGAGGGGCGCGCACCCTCGTTCGTCGGGGCCGTGGCCCGCGACGGGAAGATGGTCTGGAGCGGGGCCCGTAGCTGTGTCGACGGGCACGCCCCGGACGCCGACACGCAGTACCGGATCGGCTCCCTCACAAAGGTGTTCACCGCCGTCCTGGTGATGCGCCTCCGTGACGAGGGGCTGCTCGATCTCAACGACCCGCTGGAGAAGCACCTTTCGGGCACGGGCGTCGGGGAGGTGACCATCGCCCAGCTCCTCGGGCACAGCGCCGGCCTCGCCGCGGAGGCCCCCGCGCCGTGGTGGGAGCGGACGCCGGGGACGGTCAGGCCCGAGTTGGCCGACGTGCTCGGCGAGGAGGCGTTCCGCCACCCGGTGGGGCGGCACTTCCACTACTCCAACCCCGGGTACACGCTGCTCGGTTCGCTGGTCGAGGCCGTCCGTGGAGTCTCCTGGGAGGAGGCGCTGCGCGGCGAGATCCTGGAGCCGCTGGGCCTCACCCGGACGAGCGTCCAGCCCGTCGCCCCGCACGCCGGCGGCTGGGCCGTGCACCCGTGGGCCGATGTGATGCTGCCCGAGCCGTCCGAGGATCTCGGACTGATGGCGCCCGCCGGCCAGCTCTGGTCGACGGCCGAGGACCTCTGCCGCTTCGCGGGGTTCCTCGCCCAGGGCGACGACCGGGTCCTCGGAGCGGCCTCGGTCGCGGAGATGCGTACACCCGCGGTGGCACCCGGTGCTGGGGACAAGGAGGGGGGCTATGGTCTGGGCGTCCAACTGCTGCGTTGGGACGACCGGATGCTGATCGGCCACACCGGATCTCTGCCGGGCTTCGTCGCCTGCCTCTGGGTGAGCGTCGAGGACGGAATCGCAGCGGTGACCCTCGCCAACGCCACGTCAGGGCCGACCATGGCGGCCGTGGCGGGCGAACTCGTGCAGATCGTGGCGGAGGCCGAGCCCCGCTTCCCCGAGCCCTGGCGGCCGCTTCCCGCGTCGGAGGTGGACCAGGAGCTGCTGGAGCTGACCGGGCCCTGGTACTGGGGGACCTATGTGTTCGGGCTGCGGCTCGGTCCGGATCGGAGCGTGACCCTGGAACCGCTGCGCGGTCCCGGGCGGCGTGCGGCGTTCCGGGCGCTGCCCGAGGGCGGCTGGATCGGCCTCAATGGCTACTACCTGGGTGAGACGCTCCGAGCCGTCCGGCGTCCTGACGGCTCGGTGAGCCACCTCGATCTCGGCTCCTTCGTCTTCACGCGCGAGCCGTACGAGCAGGGTGACGCCGTGCCGGGGGGAGTGGACGAGGCGGGGTGGCGCGGCCTCTGAGCCGCATGTTTCACGTGAAACACCGTGGCCGAGGACCGCGTCCCCGGCCACGGCCCTCCGCGTTCACAGGGCCATCTTGAAGCCCAGGTGCGTGGCCTCGAACCCGAGCCGCTCGTAGAAACGGTGTGCATCGGTGCGTGTGGTGTCGGAGGTCAGCTGGACGAGTTGGCACCCCTGACGGCGGGACTCCTCGACGGCCCACTCGATGAGCCGCGTTCCCAGACCGCTGCCCCGCTCCTGTGCGTGGATCCGAACGCCTTCGATGATCGACCGGGTGGATCCCCGGCGGGAGAGCCCGGGGATGACGGTGAGCTGGAGGGTGCCGACGACCATCGTGCCGCGCACGGCCACTACAAGGTGCTGGTGGGGGTCATGAGCCAGCCGCTGGAACGCCGCGGTGTACGGAGTGAGGTCGTCGGGGGACTCCCGTTGGGCGCCCAGCGGGTCGTCGGCGAGCATCGCGACGATGTCCGGCAGGTCGCCGGTGGTGGCGGGCCGTATATCAAGATCGCTCATGAAGCGCAGCGTACGCCCCGAGGCTCGGCGGCCCGGTCAGAGGATGCGGAGGTCAGGCGGGTACGTGAGCGCCCTCGACCACGCGGACCAGGGGAGCCAGCTCCGGGTTCTTCGCTGCTTCGTCGAGGGCCTCACGCAGGGCTGCGTCGTTGGTGGGCCGGGCCTCCGCGAGCAGCTTCATGCCGGACTCGGTGACGTCGGTGTAGATGCCGCGCCGGTCGGTGGCGCACAGATAGCGGGTGAGTAGGCCTCGGTCCTCCAGGCGGGTCACCAGGCGGGTGGTGGCGCTCTGGCTGAGGACGACGGCGTCCGCGACCTGCTTCATCTGGAGGTGTCCGCCCGGGCCGCTGTGCTGGCGGCTGAGCACATCGAGCAGCGAGTACTCGCGCACGCTCAGCCCGTGACGAGACTCCAGCGCGCGCCCGATGTGAGCCTCGATCCTGCCGTGCAGCAGGGAGAGCGCGCACCAGCCCTGGGAGAGGGCGGTGAGAGCGGGGTCGGTCGCGGTCATGGTCTCTCCTCGGTCCGGAGCGGCTTCTCCCAGGGTAGACGAAGAATGCAAAAGCCCGCGTGTGCAATTACTACGGCTTTCCGACGGCTCCGCCCCGCCCCGTTCCCGCCCGCCTCTGCGCTATCCCGCCGCGACGGTGAGAGGGGCGAACCTGCGGTTCCAGTCACCTGGGAGGTCGGGTAGGGAGCGCACCATGACGGCGTTGAACGCGATCGGTCCGAGCCCGTTCGCCTTGAGCCAGCTCACCAGGGCCTCGTGGCGCACATCGATGTCCGTGCGGAGCGGGCGGTCGGTGGCGGCAGCCAGGGAGGCGACGAGGGCCTGGGCGGTTGCCGTGTCCCGGGCGATCAGGGGGCCGATGACGTGGGTGTCCATGTTCGGCCAGGCCGCCGCGAAGCCGGTGATCTCGCCGCCTTCCTCGGCGACGCGGAGCTGGTCCGCGAAGGCCGGCAGGCGCGTGAGCATATGGGTGCGGTCCAGGCCGAAGACCTCGGTGTCCAGGCGGAGGATCGTCTGGAGGTCCTCGGCGGTGGCGGCGCGGGTGGCAACCTCGGGCGCCGGCTCCGCCGCGGTGAACCGGCCGTGGAGCATCTCGGCGCGGCCGGTCTGGACGAAGCCCAGCTGTTCGTAGAGCGGCTGCCCGCTCGGAGTCGCGTGGAGCGTGAGCGGGGTGTCGCCGGCGCTCGCGATGACGTGGTGCATCATCCGGCGGCCCACGCCCTGGCGGGCGTACCGCTCGGCGACCAGCACCATGCCGATGGCGGCGAGTTCGGGCCCGTACGAGGTGACCACGCTGGCCGCCACGAGCCCCTTGCCGTCAGGGTCGTCGATGCCGTAGCCGGTTCCCGCCGTCAGCAGGAGGCTCCACTTGTGCTCCTCCCTTGGCCAGCCCCGGTCCTCGGAGAGGTCGGCGCAGAGAGTGACGTCCTCGGGGGTGAGGATCCGGATGGGGAGCTGGTCGAGCGGGGCGGGCGAGGTCGGCATGAGGCTCAGGCTGTCCGATGCAGTGATCGTTCGTCCACCGTTTTCCGGGAACTGGCCGATCCCCGCAGGTGGCGGCCTCGGCGAGTCAATCCCCACGGCTTCAGCACGGAGATCGCGGTCATGAAGAAGTAGGCCGCCGTGGACACCGTCGGCGCCGCCACGAGGCTGGGGTCCGGCACGCCGGCCGTCGCCGCGTGCACGATCTCCGGCCGCAGGGCGAAGACGGTCGCGGCCGCGGTGGCCAGGGTCAGCCAGAACTTGATCCACACCCAGCGGTGCCGAGCCAGGCCCCAGGGCGTACCCAGGGAGAGGACCAGTCCGCTCACCAGGGTCACCACGGCGACCGGAGCGAGCAGCCAGTCCGCGAACACCTTCATCGCACGGTAGGCCGCCTCGGTGAGCGTGGGGTCGGCCGTCGTGTAGGCCGTGATGCCGAGCGTCAGCAGTCCCACGCTGAGCCCGAGCCACGCCACGGAGACGGAGACATGGACGACGAGGAGAGCCCGTCGAACGGGCCGCTGGAGATGTTTCACGTGAAACACGGTGCCGTCCCGCCCGGTCGTCCCGCGTCTGACGACGGGAGTAACCGCACGTACTAGCCTCGGCGTACATGACGCGTTCCATGGGCCGGGGCAGGCTGCACCTTTTCGATCTCGACGGCACGTTGATTCGTGGGTCGGCGGCCGCCGTGGAGATCTCGCGCCAGCTCGGCCTGACCGAGGAGATCGCAGCCCTGGAGCGGCGCTTCCTGGTGGACGGGCTGACCCCCGACGAGTTCGCGGTCCGGGCCCACGCCCTGTGGGCCGCTCTCACACCGGAGCAGGTCACGGCCGCTTTCGAGGGCGCTCCTTGGTTGGCCGGCATTCGCGAGGTCTGGGCGGACATCCACGCCGAAGGAGGACGCTGCGCCGTCATCTCGCTCTCGCCCGACTTCTTCGTCGAGCGGCTCCTCGGCTGGGGAGCCGACTCGGCCCATGGCTCCCGCTGGCCGTCGGTGCCGTTCACCCAGCCCATCCATCGGCCGGGCATCCTCGACGCGGCCGCGAAGGTGCGCATCACCCGCCGTCTCTGCGCGGAGTACGGGCTGGGCCTGGCGGACTGTGTGGCCTACGGCGACTCGATGTCCGACGCGCAGCTCTTCGCCGCAGTTCCGGTGACCGTGGCGATCAACGCCGACCACCACCTGGCCGGTCTGTCGCGCCATGCCTACACGGGGAGTGATCTGAGGGAGGCATACGAGCTGGTCCGAAAGGACGCAGCCTAGTCCTAGTCGCGGGGTGAATGCCCGAGAATTCCGCTTTCTGTCCGAACCCGTGGCCGAAGCTGTCAAGCTGCGACGACAAGAGCCGCAGGCGCGAGGCGAGGCACACGATGGAAGAGGCCGTGCACGACGACCGCGAGGCACCGCCCCGGACAGCTCCGGGTCCCTCCCCCGACGCGATCCTCATCCGCCGCACCCTGGCCGAGATCGCGCCCGTGGCCGACAAGGTGACCTCGTACTTCTACGCCTTGCTCTTCATCCGCCACCCCGAGCTGCGCGCGATGTTCCCCGTCGCCATGAACACCCAGCGGGACCGCCTGCTCAAGGCGCTGCTGACGGCGGCCGAGCACATGGACAACGCCCCCGTCCTCACCGAGTACCTCCAGAACCTGGGCCGCGGGCACCGCAAGTACGGGACCCGCTCGACCCACTATCCGGCCGTCGGTGAGGCGCTGATCGGCGCGCTGATTCGGTACGCCACCCTGACCTGGGACGAGGAGACCGAGGCCGCCTGGGTGCGGACGTACACCACGATCTCGCAGATCATGATCGACGCGGCGGCCGAGAACGAGCGTCACGCGCCCGCCTGGTGGCACGCCGAGGTCGTCTCGCACGATCTGCGCACGCCGGACATCGCGGTGATCACCCTCCGCCCCGACCAGCCCTACTCCTTCCTGGCCGGGCAGTACACGACGCTGGAGACCCCCTGGTGGCCGCGCATCTGGCGGCACTACTCCTTCGCTTCGGCGCCGCGGCCGGACGGGCTGCTCTCGCTCCACGTCAAGGCGGTTCCGGCAGGCTGGGTCTCCAACGCTCTGGTGCACCACGCGCGCCCCGGCGATGTGCTGCGCCTCGGCCCGCCGGCCGGATCGATGACCGTCGACCACTCCACGGACAACGGCCTGCTCTGTCTGGGCGGTGGGACCGGCATAGCCCCCATCAAGGCCCTGGTCGAGGATGTCGCCGAGCATGGGGACCGGCGCCCCATGGAGGTGTTCTACGGCGCGCGCAGCGACCACGACTTGTACGACATCGACACGATGATGCGGCTCCAGAAGACCTTCCCCTGGCTGTCGGTGCGGCCGGTCACCGAGGACCAGGGACAGCTCCCGGACGCCGTGCGTGAGTTCGGCCCGTGGAACGAGTACGAGGCCTATCTGTCGGGCCCGCCCGGCATGGTCCGGCGCGGGGTGGACACCTTGCGGGGGATCGGCATACCGGCGGAGCGGATCCGCCACGACTTCCTGGCGGACCTCGCTTCCTAGACCGGGCTCGTGCCTCGCCGCTACCCGAGGTCCGGCGCGTGCATGGCGCGCACGCCCTCGATGTTGCCGTCCAGGTAGTGACGCAGGGAGAGCGGTACGAGGTGGACGGCCGCGATGCCCATCCGGGTGAAGGGCACGCGGACGATCTCGTACTCGCCCACCGGTTCGTCGACTTCGGGCCCGTGCCGCAGCGAGGGGTCCATCGAATCGAGCCGGCACACGAAGAAATGCTGGACCTTCACCCCCGAGACACCGCCGTCGACGATGTGCTCGACGGTGTCGACGAAGCAGGGGACCACATCAGTGATCTTGGCGCCGAGCTCCTCGTGCACCTCACGGTGCAGGGCCTCGACGACGGTGGTGTCGGAGGGCTCGACCCCACCACCCGGCGTCAGCCAGTAGGGATCGACCCCCGGCTTCGTGCGTTTGATGAGAATGAGGTCGTTTCCATCGAGCAGGATGGCGCGTGCGGTGCGCTTGACCACAGGTCGTTCGGTCATGGGAAGAAAATGGCCCGCCGTAGGTGTCCTGAAACTCACCAGTCGCCGGAGGAGCGCAGGAGCCACTCGTGGGCTCTCGCCAGGTGCGGCAACGCGAGCGTTCCGGCGCGGACGACCAGGAAGTAGGTCCGCAGCGGTGGCACCGGCGGGTCGAGCAGCGCCACGAGGCGGCCCTGCTCCATTGCCTCCTCGCACAGATAGCGGGGCAGGACGGCCAGCCCCGCTCCGGCGGCGGCGGTTTCCAGGACGGCCCGTAGATCGGGCGCCACGACGGTGGCGGTCGCGGCCGGCTTGCTCTCGAAGACGGCCGCCCAGTAGCGCGCCACAAAGGGCAGCGACTCGTGCACCTCCACCACCGGCAACTGCTCCAGGACCACGGCGCCTTTGCGCAGCAGCAGATCCGGTGCCAGTCGGGCGGCCCAGCGGGGCGCGGCGACCAGGACATGTTCCTCGTCGCAGAGCGGTGTGGCGCCGAAGAGCCCTCCGCGTGGGCGGGCGGTGGCGATGGCGAGATCGTGGTGGCCGGCGGCGAGACCGTCGAGGGTCTCCTCCGTCGTGGCGGGGAAGGCGGCTCGGACGGCGAGGCCCTGGGAGACCAGCGGGGTGAGGGCAGGCAGCGCGCGCGCCGCGGTGAACTCGGGAGGCCCGGCGAGATGGAGGGTGCGGGCCCGGTTCTGCTCGTCCAGACCGGTCTCGGCGATCTCCACGAGCGCGTCCAGATGCGGCGCGGCGCGGTGGGCGAGCTCGTCGCCGATGGTGGTGGGCGTGACCCCACGGGCCTGTCTGAGGAAGAGCGGTCTGCCTAACTGCCGCTCCAACGTGCGGATCTGGCTGGTCACCGCGGGCTGGGAGAGTCCGAGAAGCGCTGCCGCGCGGGTGAAGGAGCCGGCCCGGTGCACCGTGACGAAGGTGCGCAGCAGGGCGAGATCCATGTCCGCCCCCCTCCCGGCCGGTGCGGCCGTTCGACTCAGGCGGTCGGCTGACGGCGCCTCAGGACCGTCCAACTATAGATAAGTCGATAGGTCTCTGTCGCTACCGTGATTGGACACTGACGCAGAGTCAACTAGCCTTGTTCAGGCGGTTGTCCGCACAGCCGAGGCGGGGCGTTCCGAGCCATGAGGGGGGAGGCTCGGAGCGCCCCGACTCCGTGAGCGCCCCCGACCGGCGGGCATGGGCGCCCCGCTCAGCAGGAGCCGGCGCCCCCGCTCAGCGGCCCGGGTCCGCCTGCGTCGCGTCGAGGGCGCGCAGCACGTCCGCGATCAGGTCCTCGGGGTCCTCCGCCCCGACGGAGAAGCGGATGAAACCCTCCGGCACCGCGTCGCCGCCCCACCTCCCGCGCCGTTCAGCGGTCGAGCGGACCCCGCCGAAGCTGGTCGCGTCCTCGACGAGCCGCAGCCCTTCGAGAAAACGCTCGGCCCGGTCGCGGTCGGGGAGGACGAAGGAGACCACGGAGCCGAAGCGGCGCATCTGCCCGGCTGCCACCGTGTGCGAGGGATCGCCCGGCAGCCCGGGGTACCGCAGCCCGGACACCTCCTCCCTCTTGGCCAGCGCTTCGGCGAGCGCCAGCGCGGAGGAGCACTGGCGGTCGATGCGGAGCTGGAGCGTGGCGAGGGAGCGGTGGGCGAGCCAGGCCTCCATGGGGCCGGGGATCGCACCGACGACCTTGCGCCAGCGCCGTACCTCCGCCGCGCGCCGCGGATCGCGGCAGCTGACATGGCCGAGAAGGATGTCGCCGTGCCCGGTCATGCCCTTGGTGTCGCTCGCCACGGAGAAGTCCGCACCGAGCTCGAGCGGCCGCTGGCCGAGCGGGGTGGCCAGGGTGTTGTCGACGGCGACCAGAGTCCCGCCCTCGTGCGCCGCGCGCACGAGGCGGCGGATGTCGCAGACGTCGAGCCCGGGGTTGGAGGGCGTCTCGATCCACAGCAGCCGGGCGCCGTCCAGTACGGACAGCTGGGCGTCGCCGCCCGTCGGAGCGGTGCGGACCTCGATCCCGTACGCCCTGAGCTGCTCGTGGAGCAGCGGAAGCGCCTGGTAGCCGTCCTCTGGGAGGACGACCGCGTCCCCGCTCCTCAACTGGGAGAAGAGGACCGCGGAGATCGCGGCCATGCCGGACGCGAAGACGAGCGTCTCGACCTCCGGCTCCCCCGGCGCTTCCAGCTCACCGATGGCACGTTCCAGATGGGTCCAGGTCGGATTCTCGTCCCGCCCGTACGTATAGGGGCCGGTGGGGTCGCCCGGCAGATGGAAGTGGGCGGCGAAGACCGGCCCCGGAAGTGTCGGCTCGTACTTCACCGGCTCGGGGAGCCCAGCCCTTACCACCCGTGTCCCGTCGCCGACGGCGCCGAGGCTCTCGGCGCCGTCGATCGCGTCCGTGCTCATACCGCCCGCTCCTCAGCGCTCTCTCGTACGGCGGCGAGCAGTCCTTCGCTCGCCGCCTCCACCATGTCCAGGCATTCCTCGAAGCCCTCGGCCCCGCCGTAGTACGGGTCCGGCACGTCGAGGTCGTCGGCCGCCGGGTCGTACGAGCGCAGCAGCCGGACCTTCGCCGCGTCCTCCGGAGTCGGGGCGAGCCGCCGCAGCTCCCGCACATGCCCTTCGTCGAGGGCGATGACCAGGTCGAGCACGGGGAACCAGGAAGCACGGAACTGCCGGGCCGTGTGCTCCGAGGCGTAGCCGCGGTCCTCCAGGACGGCGACGGTACGCGGGTCGGCGGCGTGGCCCTCGTGCCAGCCCCCGGTGCCCGCGCTGTCCACCTCGACGGTGTCCGCGAGTCCGGCCTCTTCCACGCGGGCGCGGAAGACGGACTCGGCCATCGGCGAGCGGCAGATGTTGCCCGTGCAGACGAAACAGACGCGGTATGTCATCGTGCGCACTCAGTCCCCGTCGGGGAGCACGACATTGAGCGCCCAGGACACGACGGAGATGATCAGACCGCCGAGGACCGCGGTCCAGAAGCCGTCGACGTAGAAGTCCAGGCCGATCGTGTCGGCCAGCCAGGACGTGAGCAGCAGCATCAACGCGTTGATGACCAGCGTGATCAGGCCGAGGGTGAGGACGAACAGCGGAAGCGAGATCAGCTTGACGATCGGCTTCACCAAGAAGTTCACCAGCCCGAAAACCAGGGCGACGAGGATCAGCGTCAGGGCCTTGTCACCGGTGCTGTCACCGGTCAGGTCGATGTCCGGGACGAGCCAGACGGCGACACCCAGGGCGCCCGCGTTCGCGAGCGTCTTGACTACAAAATTCTTCATGTGTCTGATCGTGGCAGACACGATCGGGCCAAGGGCAGGGGCGAACGCACCATGAAAGCATTCCGACTGGACGAGCTGGAGGCGGAGCGCGCCGCCAACGACGGTGCGTACCTCCAGTTTCTGCGCGAGCGGAACATGTCCGTCGGTCTGTACGCGCTCGACGCCGGCTCGCTCGACCCGCAACAGCCGCACAGCCAGGACGAGGTGTACTTCGTCGTCAGCGGGCGGGCAGCGATCACGGTGGGTATGGAGACGACACAGGTGGCACGGGGCAGCGTGGTCTACGTGCCGGCCGGGGTGGCCCACAAGTTCCACCACATCACCGAGGACCTGCGGGTCATGGTGGTCTTCTCGCCGCCGGAGGGCTGAATTCCCCTAGGGGGTCGATCAGGGGAGAGCAAGGGCTCCGGGGCCCCCGTGGCGCAGGCGACGCACCTAGCATCGAAGGTGTCCGGCGCAGAGCGCGCGGGACGGATTCTTCGGGAGATGAGGTAAGCGCGATGGCGGTACGAGAGATTCTCGCGGGGATGCCCTGGTGGGTGAAGTGGGTCGCCATACCCGTCATCGCCCTGTTCGTCTTCGGTGGCCTGATCATGAGTGTCGCGACGTTCGTGATCGGTCTGCTTTTCAAGGTGTTGATCTTCGTCGCTCTGGTCGGTGGACTGATCTACGTCGTACGGAAGTTCATGTCCTCCTCGACCTCACGCGAGGACTGGTAGCACGAACTACCCGCCGGTACAGGGGCGTAGGGCGGGCGTTAGCCCGGCCGAGGGACGCGGTCCTGGAAACCAGGGTCAGGCCTAGGAGCTGCCATTAGAGTGGAAAATCTCTGCCGCACCGGGGAAATCCGGCCACGCCTTCCGCGCTGATCCGCGGATGTGATGTCCACCGTCCCGGGCGGGTCCGCCACCGGACCCCACCGGTTCCCCGGCCGCGGCGGGCGCGCGGGGGCGGCCCCCGCGGGCGGGTGCACGGCACCCGTCGTGACGCCTGGGGGTGACCTTTGGCCACGGCTACGCAATCCGCTGCTCCTACGTTGATCGGCTCGGTGCAGCGGGCGCTGAGACTCTTGGAGGCCGTGGGCTCCCACGAGGACGGGGCCCCTGCCAAGCAACTGGCGCGCGAGGCCGGCCTCCCGCTGCCCACCGCGTACCACCTGCTCCGCACCCTGACCCACGAGGGCTATCTACGCCGTGAGAAGGGTGTGTTCGTCTTCGGCGACGCGGCAGGTCGTCTCGCCGGTGGCGGAGTTCTGCAGAATCGTCGCACCAAGATCGAAGACTCCCTCGCGCACTGGCGCGACGAGATCGGGGTCCCCGTCTACTTCGCGATCTACCGCGAGGGCGAGATCGAGCTCGTCGCCGTCGCCGACACCCCCGCCGCACCCGCCGTGGACGAGTGGGCCGACTTCCGCGAGACGGGGCACGCACACGCGATCGGGCAGTGCCTGCTCAGCCAACTGGATTTGAAGAGTCGTCAAGACCACCTCGACCGCCATCCGGTGGAAGCCATCACTCCGTACACGGTGCGTAACCAGAGTGCGCTTTTGGATCGTTTGGGCGGAATGGGGCGAATGGAGCCCCTGGTAGAGCGTCAGGAATATGCGCTCGGCACAGTTTGCGCGGCGATCCCCATCACCGCGGGGTCCACGGCGGCCGCCATGGCCATTTCCCTCCCCCTCCACCAGGAAGAACGGTTGCTGCCCGCAGTCGATCGGCTACGCAACGAGATCGGAATGCTCCTCAGTTCCTTCGCGTTCTCTATCAGTATCTGAAAAATCACTCCTTGTGATCTGCTAGCCGTTCCAGCACGATTGCGTCAAGAGGGCCATGGGGGATCATTCCTGGCCGTTTTGATCACGCTTTCAGCAGCCGTGTTTACACAACTGCTCCATCTACTGCGGGGTACATGATGCGAGAGTCGGTTCAGGCCGAGGTCCTGATGAGCTTCCTCGTCTCGGAGGAGCTCTCCTTCAGGATCCCGGTGGAACTGCGTTACGAGACCCGGGATCCCTACGCGGTGCGCATGACGTTCCACCTTCCCGGAGACGCTCCCGTGACCTGGGCGTTCGGTCGCGAGCTGCTGCTCGACGGGATCAACAGGCCGAGCGGCGACGGCGATGTGCACATCGCGCCGACCGACCCCGAGGGCCTTTCGGACGTCGCCATCCGGCTCCAGGTCGGCGGCGACCGCGCCCTGTTCCGGGCCAGCGCGCCGCCGCTCGTCGCCTTCCTCGACCGGACGGACAAGCTGGTTCCGCTCGGTCAGGAACGGACACTGGGCGACTTCGAGGGCAACCTCGAGGCGGCGCTCGGTCGGATCCTCGCGGAGGAGAACGCCGGCTGACCGGTCCGGGGCCGGCGGTCCCGGACGGTTCCGGACGGACCCGGTCACCGAGGCCGGCGGCCGACCCCCGGCTACTTCGCCCGGCGCCGCCGCCCGCCCTTGGATGAACGCTTCTCCAGCCCGCCCGCTCGGCCCAGCCCACCCGGTCGACCCGGTCCGCCCGGCGTGCCAGGTCCGCCCGGCCGGTCCGCCGAGACGACGAGCGCGGCGAGAGCGGTCGTGACCGGCACCGAGGCGACCAGACCGATCGACCCCACCAGTGTGCGGACGATCTCCTCAGCGACCAGCTCGCTGTTGGCCACGGTCCCCACGCTGCTCTGCGCGATGGAGAAGAGCAGCAGCAGCGGCAGCGCCGCGCCGGCGTACGCCAGGACCAGCGTGTTCACCACGGACGCGATGTGGTCCCGGCCGATCCTGATGCCTGCCCGGTACAGCCCCCGCGGGCCCAGCCGGGGATCGGCCTGGTGCAGCTCCCACACCGCCGAGGTCTGGGTCACCGTCACATCGTCGAGGACACCGAGCGAACCGATGATGATGCCCGCGAGCAGCAGACCGGACATGTCGATGTCCGGGTAGAGGCCGTGGATCAGGCCGGTGTTGTCGTCCGTGTTGCCGCTCAGCGAGGCCCAGCTGATGAAGAACGAGCCGAGCAGACCGATCAACAGCAGCGAGATCAGGGTCCCGAGCACCGCGACGGAGGTCCGGGCGGACAGGCCGTGGCACATGTAGAGCGCGATCAGCATGATCGCGCTCGACCCGACCACCGCCACCACCAGCGGATTCGACCCCTGAAGGATCGCCGGGAGGATGAAGAAGGTCAGCAGCAGGAAGCTCACGGCGAGCGAGATCAGCGCCATCACCCCGCGCATCCGGCCGACCAGCACGACCGCCACGGCGAAGATCAGGGCGAGCACCGCCAGCGGCACCTTGCGGTTCACGTCCGTCACCGAGTACTGCAGATCACGCGGAGCGTCCGGCGCGTACGCCACCACCACTCCCTGGCCCTCGTCCAGTTGGCGCGGCGCGTCCGGCTGCACGATCTCGGTGAACGTACGGCCCTTGTCCGGACCGCTCGTGACCTCGATCGTCGCCTTCTCGCACTCCCCCTGCTGGGCGTTGACCGCCTCGCGTCCCTGGGGTGTGGAGGTGTCGCCGGTCGGCGGGACCTGAGCGGCGTTCACATCCTGGCAGTCGACCTTCTCCACCGAGACGACCTTGCCCTGGTACGTCTGCCGGTCGAAGCCGACGCCGGTGCGTTCGTGCTCCGGGGCGCCGCCCGGCCACAGCACCACGAGCCCGACCACCACTGCCGTGGCGAACGGGATCAGGACAGCCGCGATGACCCTGCGCAGATGCCGGGAGACGGGCGCGGCAGGCCCATGACTGTGCGTATGACCGTGCCCGTGACCCGCGTCGCCATGGGTGGCAGGGCCGTCATGACGGTCGGGTTCTGGGGTCTGCTGCTCGGAAGTCACCGACCGATCATCGCAAGAACGGTGGGGGCCCACTGTTCAGCACGGCCGGATTGACGCTAGCGTGGTGACACCTTTGCACACGCGGGAGCTCGGAGCACCGGGCTGAGAGGGCGCTGATCACCGTACACGCGTACTGGACGTACGTACGGGAAGAGGCTGCGCCGACCGCCGAACCTGTTACCGGGTAATGCCGGCGTAGGGAGATCGGTCTCATGACCATTCAGGATGCACGCACGCCTGCCACCAGCGAGAACGACGGCCAGGACGAGCGCAAGCCGGGCTGGCACAAGGGGTACGTCGAGGGCTCGCGCCCCGACATCCGCGTGCCCGTCCGGCAGGTGCACCTCACCAACGGCAAGGACGTGACGCTGTACGACACGTCCGGTCCGTACACCGACCCCACCATCGACACCGACGTACGGTGGGGCCTGCCGCCGCTGCGCGAGAACTGGATCATCTCTCGGGGCGACACCGAGGAGTACGCGGGCCGCCCGGTCCGTCCCGAGGACGACGGCATCAAGCACACCTCGCCGCGCGGCGGCGGGCTGAAGAACCTCGACGCCGTCTTCCCGGGCCGGCCGCGGCTGCCGCGCCGGGGCCGCGAGGGCGTGGCCGTGACCCAGCTCGCGTACGCCCGCCGGGGCGAGATCACCCCGGAGATGGAGTACGTCGCGATCCGCGAGAACGTCTCCCCCGAGGTCGTACGGGAGGAGATCGCGGCGGGGCGGGCCGTGCTTCCGGCCAACGTCAACCACCCGGAGATCGAGCCGATGATCATCGGCAAGCGGTTCCTGGTGAAGGTCAACGCCAACATCGGCAACTCCGCCGTCACCTCCTCCATCGAGGAGGAGGTGGAGAAGATGACCTGGGCGACCAAGTGGGGCGCCGACACGGTCATGGACCTCTCCACCGGCCGCAACATCCACACCACGCGCGAGTGGGTGCTGCGCAACTCTCCCGTGCCGATCGGCACCGTGCCGCTCTACCAGGCCCTGGAGAAGGTCGACGGGAAGGCCGAGGAGCTGACCTGGGAGATCTACAAGGACACCGTCATCGAGCAGGCCGAGCAGGGCGTCGACTACATGACGGTCCACGCCGGCGTACTGCTGCCGTACGTCCCGTTGACCGCCCGTCGCAAGACCGGCATCGTCTCGCGCGGCGGCTCGATCATGGCCGCCTGGTGCCTCGCGCACCACAAGGAGAACTTCCTCTACACGAACTTCGAGGAGCTCTGCGAGATCCTCGCGACGTACGACGTCACGTACTCGCTGGGCGACGGCCTGCGCCCCGGCTCGATCGCGGACGCCAACGACGACGCGCAGTTCGCGGAGCTGCGCACGCTCGGCGAGCTGAACACGATCGCCAAGCGGCACAACGTGCAGACGATGATCGAGGGCCCCGGGCACGTCCCGATGCACAAGATCAAGGAGAACATCGACCTTCAGCAGGAGATCTGTGAGGAGGCGCCGTTCTACACGCTCGGCCCGCTGACCACGGATGTCGCGCCCGCGTACGACCACATCACCTCGGGCATCGGCGCCGCGATGATCGCCTGGTGGGGTACGGCGATGCTCTGCTACGTCACGCCCAAGGAGCACCTGGGGCTGCCCAACCGCGACGACGTGAAGACGGGTGTCATCACGTACAAGATCGCGGCGCACGCGGCCGACCTGGCCAAGGGGCACGCGGGGGCTCAGGAGTGGGACGACGCGCTGTCGGACGCGCGGTTCGAGTTCCGCTGGGAGGACCAGTTCAACCTGGCGCTCGACCCGGACACGGCCCGTGAGTTCCACGACGAGACGCTGCCGGCCGAGCCCGCGAAGACCGCGCACTTCTGCTCGATGTGCGGTCCGAAGTTCTGCTCGATGAAGATCTCGCAGGACATCCGCCGGGAGCACGGCGGCGACCTCAGGGCGGACGAGATCTCGGCCGGAATGGCAGAGAAGTCCAAGGAGTTCGCGGCGGCAGGCAACCGGGTCTATCTGCCGCTGGCGGAGTAGGACGCGGGCGGCTGCCGGGCCGGTGTGATCGTCCGATCGGACCGGTCCGTGCGCTGCAGGCGCGCGTCGTACGGGCCCGCGACCCACGGGGGGATCGCGGGCCCCCCGTCGTGGTTCACGCAGGGCCGGTGTAGTCCGGGCCGGTGGCGTCGGGGCTGGTGTAGTCCGGGCTCGTGAAGTCGGGGCCGGTGTAGTCGGGGCTCGTGAAGGCCGGACGGGTCGTGGACGAGCCTTCGTTCGGGCTGGAGAAGTCCGGTCCGCTGTAGCCGATCTTCGGTATGCGGTCGGTGCGGGGCGGGGGCACGGCCGGCGGGTCCGACGGTCCGGGCGCGGCCAGTGCCTCGCGCAGGAACGGCAGGACGCCCCGTTCCAGCAGGGCTCGGCGCCAGGTCTCCCGGGCGCGGGACAGCTCGTCGTCGCCTTCCGCACGAGGTGGATCGCCCGCGGGCACTTCCGTGGAGCGGTTGCGCAGCGCCGTGACCAGCAGCCCGACGGCGGCGCAGAACAGTCCGGCGGCGGCGACGGCCCCGAAGAACCAGCCGGCTGTCAGCAGGGTGTCGGCGACCGCGAGCGAGGGCGCGATGAGCTTGAGCACGGCCCCGACCAGCAGGAATATCAGTGCGGCCGGCCCGGCGAGTACCGGCGCGAGGACGGTGACGATCGCGACGATGCCCGCTCCCGGGCCGCCGCTCGCTCCGTCGCCGTCCGCCGTCAGGACGGCGCCCATCACGCTTGTACCGCTCGGTGACCGGACCTCTTCGCGGACCTTCACGAAGTGGTCGTACTCGACCGCCGCCGCGGCGGTGATCAGGGCCGTCGCGTTCAGCGCCATCGTGCGCAGTTGGCCGGCCGTGAGCCGTTTCCCGATCTCGGCGAGATCCGGATGGTCGTACGCGTTGCGCAGTGCGTCGTCGAGGATGCGCTCGTACTCGGCACGATCCTCGGTCAGCAGGTGCGGAGCCACGTTCATGTGCATCCCCCGATACTCCGTAGGGCCGCGTCGACCGTGGAATTTACGGCCAGTTGGGCGGAAACGGAGGAGAGCCTGCTACGGATGGTCCGATCGTATTGCGGTTATGGCACAGGGTGACAGGGGGTTTCCTGAAATCGACTTCCCCGGATGCGGAGCGTTATGCGTCAGCCATGCAGGGGGAGTTGGACGACCAGCAGCTTTCCGGCCATGGTCACACCGCCGTCCATGGCGATCGCGAGTCCCTCCGCGTACACGTGCGGACCGTCGACGCCCGGACCCGAGCCGCCCTCGCCGTCCTCGGTGCCGACCTGGCCCAGGAGGTACGGAATGGGGCTGTGACCGTGCACGACGCGGCTGCCACCGTAGGTGGAGAGCAGTTCCTGGACCGCCTGGGGGCCGGCGTCGTCGCGGAAGGCGAAGCGCTTGGTGAACTTGCGGAACAGGTCCCAGACCTCGTCCGCGTCGTTCCGGTTGATGATCTCGTGGACGGTCTCGTTGACGTCCTCGATGGTGCTGCCGTACTCCAGGTAGGCGGTGGTGTCGGAGTGCATGAGCAGATGCCCGTCCTCCTCCACCACGGCGTCGAGCCGGGACATCCACTGCAGATGGACGTCCTGGAGCCGGTCCATGTCGTGCTTCTGGCCGCCGTTGAGCAGCCAGGCGGCCTGGAAGGTGGCGGTGCCCGCGCCGGAGTTGACGGGGGTGTCCCCGAAGCGCTTGGCGCCGATCAGCAGCAGTTCGTGGTTGCCCATCAGGGCCTTGCAGTATCCGCCGGCGGCGGCGGCCTCCGCGGAGAGGCGCATGACCAGGTCGATGACGCCGATGCCGTCGGGACCGCGGTCCGTGAAGTCGCCGAGGAACCAGAGCCGGGCGTTGCCCGCCGACCAGGCGCCGTTGTCGTCGATGAGTCCCTGCTCGCGCAGGGCGGCGACGAGCTCGTCGAAGTAGCCGTGGACGTCGCCGACCACGTACAGCGGGCCGGGGCCCTCACCGGAGGCCGGGGCGGGCGCGGGGGACGGGACCGGGTCCACGCGGACCTGGACGGTGTCCCCCCGGTTGATCACCGGGAGGTCGCGCTCGGTGGGGGTGTAGCCCTCGGGGAGCTCGTCGTCCGGGAAGGCGTTCCCGGGGTGGCCGGGGACGGCCGCGGAGAGCGAGACCGGGGGCGTGAGCGGGACCCGGGAGGCGGCGCCGAGGCCGAGGTGGAGCGTGGGGTCGGCGACGGGCCGGACGATCTCGTCGAGGGTGCCGGGGTGCCCGGCCGGGGGCTCCTCGGTTCGGCCCTGCACGGGCACGCGGGCGTACGGCGGTACGCGGAAGTCACGCAATGTCGCCGTGCGCACCACGGGTTCCTGCCCGGCCCCCTGAGTCATCGACCCCTCCACCACCGTCGCGATGCCCTGCACATCGCGGACCGGCCTGGTCGGGGTGGTCCGCGATGTCGTGCGCCCATCATAGGAATGAGGGTCCGCCTGTGTGACGCACCAGGGGTGGTGAATCCGGGTCCACTCCGGGTTCACCGGTTGTTTCGCCCGAATTGAGAAGGTCCGGACCAGGGTCGGAGCAGGGCCGGGCCGGAGTTTGTGCCCGGCACGGCCCCGGAGCCGACCCTCAGTCCTTCGCGGGAGAACGGGGCGGGCTGACCGTCGTACGCGGCGAACGCCTCTGGGAGGACGTCCGGACGATGAGTTCGGTCGGTATCACCTGCTCGACCGGTCCGTCGGTGTCGATCCCCTCGATGGCGTCGATGAGGAGCTGGACGACGGCCGTGCCGATGCGGCGCGGTTTGAGCGAGAGGGTCGTGATCGGCGGTTCGGTGTTGGCGTAGACGGTCGACTCGCTGCAGCAGACCAGCAGCAGGTCGTCCGGTACGCGCAGTCCGTAGCGGCGGGCGGCCGCCAGCAGATCGGTTCCGTTGGGGTCGAAGAGTCCGTAGACGGCGTCGGGACGGTCGGGGCGGGCGAGCAGCCGGTCGGCCGCGACGGCGCCCGCGCACGGATCGTGCGCCGGATAGGCCTCGTAGACGGGGTCCTGGCCGACCCGCTCGCACCAGTTCAGGTACGCGGTGGTGGACAGGCGGGTGTAGGTGTCGGTGGTCGTGCCGGTGAGGAGGCCGATCCGGCGGGCGCCGGCGTCGGCGAGGTGGTCGAGGAGGTCGAGGACGGCGGCTTCGTGGTCGTTGTCGACCCAGGCGGTCACCGGGAGGGTGCCGGCGGGGCGCCCGTCGGAGACGACGGGCAGGCCCTGGCGGACCAGCTCGGTGACGACTGGATCGTGGTCGGAGGGGTCGATGACGACGGTGCCGTCGAGGGCGACGTTCGACCAGACGTCATGGCGGGAGGTCGCGGGCAGGATGACCAGGGCGTAGCCCCGGGCGAGCGCGGCCGATGTGGCGGCTCTGGCCATCTCCGCGAAGTACGCGAATTCGGTGAAGGTGAAAGGTTCATCCCCGTAGGTGGTCACGGTCAGGCCGATGAGGCCCGACTTGCCGGTGCGGAGCGTGCGGGCCGCCGCGGATGGGCGGTAGCCCAGCCGGTCTGCGACCTCGCGGACGTGGCGGCGGGTGGCGTCCGGGAGCCGGCCCTTGCCGTTGAGCGCGTCGGAGACAGTCGTGATGGAGACCCCGGCGGCGGCGGCCACATCCCGGATGCCCGCTCGCCCCTGCCGGCTTCCCCGGGTCTGTGCCCGGCTCACCTGGTGCTTCCCTGCTGCTGTCATGGCGAGCCGATAGTAGGGCGAGGGCGGGTGGTTGGGACGCCCGCATATTCACTCGTTGACAGACACGTTTCTGCATGGTCGAGAACCCCTAAAAGCCTTTGAAGGCAAGGGAGTTAGGGGTTCGCACGAGCGATCTATGGTTGTCGACCCGTATGGGCCTGCCCAGGAGTCCATGTCTCGAAGAGGTCTCAACTCACCTCTACGGGCGATGCGCGCCACGGCGCCCGCCACCAGCGCGCGCCACCCGATCGCGCGCTCCCCTGGTTGTCCACAGCGTTCGCCATCCGTTGTCCACAGCCCATTCGCAGCGGAGGCGAATCCTCATAAGGTGAGGAGTATTGGTGGTACGGACGGTCGAGGAGGACCACAGTGAGCGCAGTGAGCGACACCGCAGGAGTGGGCGGAGCCGGCGGTACGGACGGGGCGGGCGGTCCGAGGCTGCGCTCCGTCCTCGACGGCATTCCCACCTACAAGCCGGGCAAGCCGGCCGCCGCCGGCGGTCCGGTCGCCTTCAAGCTGTCCTCCAACGAGAACCCGTACCCGCCGCTGCCGGGTGTCATGGACAGCGCGCTGGCCGCGGCCGGCGCCTTCAACCGGTACCCGGACATGGCCTGCACCGGGCTGATGAACGAGCTGGCCGACCGTTTCGGGGTGCCGCTCGCGCACCTGGCCACCGGCACGGGGTCGGTGGGGGTGGCCCAGTCGCTGATCCAGGCCACCTCGGGCCCGGGCGACGAGGTCATGTACGCCTGGCGGTCCTTCGAGGCGTACCCGATCATCACGCAGATCAGCGGGGCGACCTCGGTGCAGGTGCCGCTGACCGACGGCGAGGTGCACGACCTCGACGCGATGGCCGACGCGATCACCGACCGCACCCGGCTGATCTTCGTGTGCAACCCGAACAACCCCACGGGCACCGCGGTCCGCAGGGCCGAGCTGGAGCGGTTCCTGGACCGGGTGCCCTCCGACGTCCTGGTGGTCATCGACGAGGCCTATCGCGAGTTCGTCCGGGACATGGACATCCCGGACGGCATCGAGCTGTACCGCGACCGTCCGAATGTCGCGGTGCTGCGCACCTTCTCCAAGGCGTACGGCCTTGCGGGGCTGCGGGTCGGCTTCGCGATCGCCCATGAGCCGGTGGCGGCGGCGCTGCGCAAGACGGCGGTGCCGTTCGGCGTGAGTCAGCTGGCGCAGGACGCGGCGGTGGCCTCGCTGCGCGCCGAGGACGAACTGCTCGGGCGGGTCGGCTCGTTGGTAGCCGAGCGCGAGCGGGTCCACGCGGGGCTCGTGGCCCAGGGCTGGACCGTGCCGGACACCCAGGCGAACTTCGTCTGGCTGCGGCTCGGTGAGCGGACGCTCGACTTCGCGGCGGAGTGCGAGCGGCACGGCGTGGTGGTGCGGCCGTTCGCGGGCGAGGGCGTGCGCGTCACGATCGGTGAGAGCGAGGCGAACGACCTGTTCCTGAAGACGGCGGAGGGTTTCCGCCGGGAGGGCTGACGGGCGTGAGTGTGCCCGGACCGGGCGGCAGCGGGTCTGGTTGCCGGGCTCGGGTCGGCCGGGCCGGGTCGGCCGGGCTCGGGTCGGCCGGGCGCGTGGCTGTCAGGCCTCGGCGCGCTCGACGCGGATCGGGTCGCCGTCCCTGACGGTGGCCAGGACGCGGGGATCGCCGTCGAGGGAGCCCAGCAGGTTGCACGGGCTCGCGAGCCGGCACTCGTCGCCCCGGGAGATCGGGGTGGGGCCGTAGGGGAGCGCGAGGGCGTCGCCCTCGGTCCAGAAGGCGACCGTGCCCGGCTCCACCACCTGCCGCGCGTCGGCCTCGACGGCGGTGGAGACCGGAGTGTCGAAGTAGACCTCCTCGCCCCATGTGCGGGCGGTGGAGATGATCGGGAGAGCCCCCGCGAGCGCCTTGCTCGTGGGGGTTTCGTCGAGGGTCGCCGTGGTGTGTCCGGCGGGCCAGGAGATGCGGATCCGAAGGGTCATGCCCCGGATTCAACAATATGTTGAAGGCCTTGGGAAGGGGTGACCTTCGGTAGGGGGACCCCGACTGAAGGTACGGATTTCGTATGAGCCATAATGCTTGTGAATGTGAACGCGTTCACAAGCGTGTCCCTGTTCCTCCCGTAATGGGTGGGATTAAAGGGGCAAACTGCCGATGTGACCACGGCGATGTAAGGAGAAGACGACGTGGACCTAGCTCTGGCGCCAGAGACTCTGGCGCGATGGCAGTTCGGCATCACCACCGTCTACCACTTTCTCTTCGTCCCCCTGACGATCTCTCTCGCCGCGCTCACCGCCGGCCTTCAGACGGCCTGGGTACGGACGGAGAAGGAGAAGTACCTCAAGGCGACGAAGTTCTGGGGCAAGCTCTTCCTGATCAACATCGCGATGGGCGTCGTCACCGGCATCGTGCAGGAGTTCCAGTTCGGCATGAACTGGTCCGACTACTCGCGCTTCGTCGGAGACATCTTCGGTGCGCCGCTCGCCTTCGAGGCGCTGATCGCGTTCTTCTTCGAGTCCACGTTCATCGGCCTGTGGATCTTCGGCTGGGACAAGCTGCCGAAGAAGATCCACCTGGCCTGCATGTGGATGGTGTCGATCGGCACCATCCTCTCCGCGTACTTCATCCTGGCGGCCAACTCCTGGATGCAGCACCCGGTCGGCTACCGGATCAACGAGGCGCGCGGCCGGGCCGAGCTCACCGACTTCTGGCTGGTCCTGACGCAGAACACCGCGCTCACCCAGTTCTTCCACACCATGACGGCCGCGTTCCTGGTCGGTGGCGCGTTCATGGTGGGTATCTCCGCCTTCCACCTGGCCCGCAGGAAGCACATCCCGGTCATGCGGACCTCGCTGCGGCTCGGCCTGATCACCCTGATCATCGCCGGACTCGGCACGGCCATCAGCGGTGACCTGCTCGGCAAGGTCATGTTCAAGCAGCAGCCGATGAAGATGGCCGCCGCCGAGGCGCTGTGGGACGGCGAAGCACCCGCTCCCTTCTCGATCTTCGCGTACGGCGATGTCGACAAGGGCCACAACAAGGTGGCCATAGAGATCCCCGGGCTGCTGTCGTTCCTGGCGAACGACGACTTCAGCTCGTACGTCCCGGGCATCAACGACATCAACAAGGCAGAGCAGGAGAAGTTCGGCCCCGGCGACTACCGGCCCAACATCCCCGTCGCGTACTGGGGCTTCCGCTGGATGATCGGCTTCGGCATGGCCTCGCTGGCCATCGGCATGGTCGGCCTCTGGCTGACCCGGAAGAAGTTCATGCTGGCACCGGGGATGCGGACCGGTGAGGACGAGGTGCCGAACCTCGTCCTGTTCAAGCGGAAGGCGCTCAGCCCACGGTTCACCAAGTGGTACTGGATCGTCGCGCTCTGGACCACGGCCTTCCCGCTCATCGCCAACTCGTGGGGCTGGATCTTCACGGAGATGGGCCGGCAGCCGTGGGTCGTCTACGGCGTGCTGCGCACCAGGGACGCGGTCTCCCCCGGCGTCTCGCAGGGCGAGGTCCTCACCTCGATGATCGTCTTCACCCTGCTCTACGCGGTCCTGGCCGTGATCGAGGTCAAGCTGCTGGTGAAGTACGTCAAGGCCGGACCGCCCGAACTCACCGAGGCCGACCTCAACCCGCCCACCAAGATCGGCGGGGACCACCGTGACCCCGACCGGCCCATGGCCTTCTCGTACTGAGGCTCAGGAGATCGAGGCATGGAACTCCACAACGTCTGGTTCGTACTGATCGCCGTCCTCTGGATCGGCTACTTCTTCCTGGAAGGCTTCGACTTCGGGGTCGGCGTCCTCACCAAGCTGCTCGCTCGCGGCCGCGCCGAGAAGCGCGTCCTGATCAACACCATCGGGCCCGTCTGGGACGGCAACGAGGTGTGGCTGCTCACCGCGGGCGGCGCGACCTTCGCCGCCTTCCCCGAGTGGTACGCGACGCTCTTCTCCGGCTTCTACCTGCCGCTGCTGATCATCCTGGTCTGTCTGATCATCCGCGGTGTCGCCTTCGAGTACCGGGCGAAGCGGCCCGAGGAGAACTGGCAGCGCAACTGGGAGGAGGCCATCTTCTGGACCTCCCTGATCCCCGCGGTGCTGTGGGGCGTGGCCTTCGGCAACATCGTGCGCGGGGTGAAGATCGACGCCGACATGGAGTACGTCGGCACCTTCTTCGACCTGCTCAACCCGTACGCGATCCTCGGCGGCCTCGTCACGCTCGCCCTCTTCACCTTCCACGGGGCGGTCTTCGCCGCGCTCAAGACGGTGGGGGACATCCGTGCCCGGGCCAGGGCGCTCGCGCTGAGGCTGGGTCTGCTCACGGCCGTCCTCGCGCTGGGCTTCCTCATCTGGACCCAGGTGGACAAGGGCGACGGCTGGAGCCTGGGCGCCATGCTCGTCGCCGTCGTGGCGCTGGTCGGCGCCATCGGGGCCATCAAGGTGGGGCGCGAGGGCTGGTCGTTCGCGCTCTCGGGCATCACGATCGCCGCGGCGGTGGCGATGCTCTTCTTCACCCTCTTCCCGAACGTCATGCCGTCTTCGCTCAACCCCGAGTGGAGTCTTACCGTGACGAACGCGTCATCGAGCCCGTACACCCTCAAGATCATGACCTGGTGTGCCGCGATCGCCACTCCGCTGGTGCTGCTCTACCAGGGCTGGACGTACTGGGTGTTCCGCAAGCGGATCGGCACGCAGCACATCGCGCCTGACGCCGCTCACTAGTGGGGGATGTTTCACGTGAAACCGATCGATCCGCGTCTGCTCCGGTACGCCAGGGCCACCCGCTTCTTCCTCGGAGCGGTCGTGGCGCTCGGCCTGGCGGGGGCGGCGCTGGTCGTCGCCCAGGCCATGCTCATCGCCGAGGTCGTGGTGGGCGCCTTCCAGAAGGGTCTGTCGGTTTCCGACCTGACCACGCCCCTGCTGCTGCTCGCCGGAGTGGCGGCGGGGCGGGGGCTGGTCTCCTGGCTGACCGAGCTGGCCGCCCATCGGGCCAGCGCGGCGGTCAAGTCCGAACTGCGGGGCCGGCTCCTGGCCCGGGCGGCCGCGCTGGGGCCGGGATGGCTCAGCGGCCAGAAGGCCGGCTCGCTCGCCGCCCTCGCGACCCGCGGAGTCGACGCGCTCGACGACTACTTCTCGCGCTATCTCCCGCAGCTGGGCCTCGCGGTGGTCGTGCCGGTGGCGGTCCTGGCGCGGATCGTCACGGAGGACTGGATCTCGGCGGCGATCATCGTCGTCACCCTGCCGCTCATCCCGCTCTTCATGGTTCTCATCGGCTGGTACACCCAGGCCCGGATGGACCGGCAGTGGAAGCTGCTGTCACGCCTTTCGGGCCACTTCCTCGACGTGGTGGCCGGCCTTCCGACGCTGAAGGTCTTCGGCCGTGCCAAGGCACAGGCCGAGTCCATCCGCGCCATCACGTCCGAGTACCGGCGGGCGACGATGAAGACGCTGCGCATCGCCTTCCTCTCCTCCTTCGCCCTGGAACTCCTCGCGACGCTCTCGGTGGCGCTGGTCGCGGTCACGATCGGCATGCGGCTGGTCCATGGTGAGCTCGACCTGTACACCGGACTGGTCATCCTCGTCCTGGCTCCCGAGGCCTATCTGCCCATCCGCCAGGTGGGGGCGCAGTACCACGCGGCGGCGGAGGGGCTGGCCGCCGCCGAGGAGATCTTCGAGGTCCTGGAGACCCCGGCGCCCGAGCACGGCACGGCTGCGGTGCCGTCCTCGACGCGTATCGAGCTGGAGAACGTGACCGTTCGCCACGCGGGTCGCTCGGATGCCTCGTTGGACCGGGCCTCGCTGGCGGTGGAGCCCGGAGAGACGGTCGCGCTGGTGGGGCCGAGCGGCGTCGGCAAGTCGACGCTCCTCGATGTGGTGCTGGGGTTCACCGCTCCGGAGGCAGGCGGCTCGGTCCGTGTCGCGGGCGCGGAACTCGGCTCGATGGACGTGGAGGAGTGGCGGTCGCGGATCGCCTGGGTGCCGCAACGGCCCTATCTCTTCGCGGGCACCATCGCCGAGAACATCCGGCTGGCCCGCCCGGACGCCTCCGACGAGGCGGTACGGCACGCCCTGCGGGACGCCGGTGCGGACGGGTTCATCGATGCGCTGCCGGAGGGCGTGGACACCCTGCTCGGCGAGGACGGCGCGGGTCTCTCCGCGGGCCAGCGCCAACGACTCGCGCTGGCCCGCGCGTTCCTGGCCGACCGCCCGGTGCTGCTCCTGGACGAGCCCACGGCGGCGCTGGACGGTGAGACCGAGGCAGCGGTGGTCGACGCGGTCCGTCGGCTCGCGGCCGGCCGCACGGTCCTGCTCGTCGTGCACCGCCCGGCCCTGCTGGCGGTCGCGGACCGCGTGGTCGAACTTGGCCGGGCCGTCGCTCCGGACGAGTCGGTGTCGGTCGAGCTGGGCGGGGCGGCGCCGATCGAGCGGGGCGGGCAGGAAGGCCCCGCCGCTGCTACGGGCCCCGCCGGTTCCGCCGGTACCGCCGGGTCTGTCGGCTCACCCGGGTCCGCCGGTGAGGGCGTGCCTGCCGCGGCGGGCCCCGTCGAGAGGTCCGGCGCCCCAGATGCCCGGTCGGTCTTCGGGCGCATCCGCGCCATGGCCGGAGAGCTTCGAGGCCGGATGGGGCTCGCCCTGCTGCTCGGCAGTCTGGCGCTGGGATCCGCCGTGGGGCTCATGGCGGTGTCCGGGTGGCTCATCTCCCGGGCCTCCGAACAGCCCCCGGTGCTCTACCTGATGGTCGCCGTCACGGCGACACGGGCGTTCGGCATCGGTCGGGCCGTGTTCCGGTACGCCGAGCGGCTCGTGTCCCACGACGCCGTCCTTCGGATGCTCGCGGAACTGCGGGTCGCCGTCTACCAGCGCCTCGAGCGCATCGCCCCCGCCGGGCTGCGCCGCAGCAGGCGCGGCGACCTGCTGTCCCGGCTCGTCCAGGACGTCGACGCGCTCCAGGACTACTGGCTGCGCTGGCTGTTGCCCGCGGGCGCGGCCCTCGTCGTCGGTGTCGGTTCCGTCGGGTTCACCGCCTGGCTGCTGCCCGAGGCAGGGGCCGTCCTCACCGCGGGCCTGCTCGGCGCCGGGGTGGCCGTGCCGCTGCTGAGCGGGGCGATCGCCCGCCGCGCCGAGCGTCGGCTCGCCCCCGCCCGGGGCGCCCTCACCGTCACGGTGGTGGACCTGCTGCGCGGCTGTGCGGAACTGACGGTCGCCGGAGCGCTGAAGGACCGTATCGACCGGGCCCGCGGGGCCGACCGTACGCTCACCTCCATCTCCTCCCGGCAGGCTGTCGCGACCGCCATCGGGGCCGGGCTCTCCGCGCTCTCCTGCGGTCTGACGGTGGCCGCCGCGGCGCTCGTCGGTGTCCAAGCGGTCCGCGACGGCCGCCTCGACGGCGTCACGCTCGCCGTGGTCGTACTGACCCCGCTCGCCGCCTTCGAGGCCGTCACCGGACTGCCTCTCGCCGTCCAGTACCGCCAGCGGGTCAAGCGCAGCGCCGAGCGGGTGTACGAGGTGCTGGACGCACCCGTGCCCGTACGGGAGCCCGAGCGACCCGTCGCACCCCCGTCGCACGCCTTCCCGCTGGAGGTCGTCGGTCTCTCCGCGCGCCATGCGGGCCGCCGGACCGCTGCGCTCAGCGACTTCTCCCTCACCTTGGAAGCCGGGCGGCGCGTCGCCGTCGTCGGCGCGTCCGGATCGGGCAAGACCACGCTCGCCCAGGTGCTGCTGCGCTTCCTGGACGCCGAGTCCGGTTCGTACCGGATCGGCGGGGTGGAAGCGGCCGAGATCGACGGGGACGAGGTCCGGCGCCTGGTCGGGCTCTGCGCCCAGGACGCCCATATCTTCGACAGCTCCATCCGCGAGAACCTGCGGCTCGCCCGTACCGGCGCGAGCGACGACGAACTGCGTGCGGCGCTGGGCCGGGCACAGCTCCTGGGCTGGGTGGAAAGCCTGCCGGACGGTCTGGACACCCTGGTCGGCGAGCACGGATCGCGGCTTTCCGGCGGGCAGCGGCAGCGCCTCGCGCTCGCCCGCGCCCTCCTCGCGGACTTCCCCGTCCTCGTCCTGGACGAGCCGGCCGAACACCTCGACCTGGCCACGGCGGACGCGCTCACCGACGATCTGCTGAGAGCCACCGAGGGGCGCACGACGGTCCTCATCACCCACCGGCTGCACGGCCTCGACGCCGTCGACGAGGTGGTGGTCCTGGACGCGGGCCGGACCGTGCAGCGCGGGCCGTACGAGGAGTTGGCGCGGGCCGAGGGGCCGCTGCGGCGGATGCTGGAGCAGGAGCGCGAGACGGACCTGCTGCTCGCGCCGGGAAGGTCCAGGGGACGGGCCGTGGCAGGGGCGGTGGGACGGACCCCGGGGCAGACGACGAGCGCTACATCGGAGCGCCCGACTTTTCTCGCCAAATAGGACTTACTAGGCTCAAGCCCATGACCGCTGCCGTGCCCGATCTCCCGGACCCCCTGGAAGCCGCCACCCAGGCCACCCGCAGCCTCCAGGGGCTGTCCACGGAACTCACCGCGCGCGTGCCGCAGCTCCTGGAGGCCATGCGCTCGGTCGGCACCGGGCTCGAACTGCACTCCACGCTCGACCGCATCTGCGAGACCGCGGCCGAACTCGCGGGTTCCCGCTACGCGGCGATCGGTGTTGTCGACGAGGAGGGCAAGGGCCTCTCCGACTTCGTCACCTTCGGTGTCGACGAGGAGACGGCCCGGCGGATCGGCCGGCGACCCGACGGACACGCGGGGCTGCTCGGCGCGCTGATCCGGGACCCGCAGACCATCCGCCTCGCCGATCTGTCCAGCGACCCCCGCTCGGCCGGGTTCCCGCCCGGACATCCGCCGATGCGGACCTTCCTCGGGGTTCCGATCAAGGTCCAGGGCGAGATCTTCGGCAACCTGTACCTCGCGGAGAAGATCGACGGCGGCGAGTTCAACGACTACGACGTGCACATGGTCCGCGTCCTGGCGACCGAGGCGGGTATCGCCATCGGCAACGCCCGGCTCTACGAGGCGGCCCGGCAGCGCGAGCGCTGGATCGACGGATCCGTGGCCGTCACCACCGCCCTGCTCTCCGGCGGGGACGCGGACGACGCCCTGACGGTGGTCGCCGAACAGGCCCGCAGGCTCGCCGACGCGGCCGCCGGGATCGTCCTGCTGCCGGCCGAGGACGGCGGCCTGGAGATCGTCGCCGTCTCCTCCGACGTGCCGGCCAAGTCGCTGGGCGTCGTGATCCCGCCCGAGAGCGTCGTGGTGGACCGGCTCCTGGAGGGCGAGGCGGTGTTCGTGGACGACGCCTCGACCGACCCGCGCATGATCAGCCGCGTCGCCGCCGAGTACGGCCCCAGCATGCTACTGCCCCTGCACAGCGGTGGAAGGGTGCTCGGCGCGCTCGCCACACCGCGTGCGCGTGGCGCCCGGCCGTTCACGGAGGCCGAGCGGACGCTCGGGACACAGTTCGCCTCGCAGGCGGCGCTCGCCCTGATGATGGCCGAGGCCCAGCGCGACCGGGAACGGCTCGCCGTCTACGAGGACCGCGACCGGATCGCCCGCGACCTGCACGACTTGGTCATCCAGCGGCTCTTCGCCACCGGGATGATGCTGGAAAGCGCCCAGCGGAAGTCGATCGTGCCCGCGGTGCGTGAGGGCGTCGGCAAGGCGGTCGACGAACTCGACGTGACCATTCAGGAGATCCGTACCGCGATCTTCGCCCTCCAGCAGGGGCCCGCCGAGGCCCCCTCCGGGCTGCGCACCCGTGTGCTGCGGGAGATCAACATGGCCGCCGTGCCGCTCGGCTTCAAGCCCGCGCACCGGTTCCTCGGTGCGATCGACTCGACGGTCGGCGAGCTCACCGGAAAGAACCTCATCGCGGCCCTGCGCGAGGCGCTGTCCAACGCCTTCCGGCACTCCCAGGCCACCAGGATCGAGGTGGTGGTCGACTCGGGCGTCGAGCTGCCGGACGGCACCGCCGGCGTCCGGCTCTCGGTCGCGGACGACGGCGTCGGCATCCCGGAGGGCGGGCGGCGCAGCGGACTGCGCAACCTGGCGCGGCGCGCGGAGTCGCTGGGCGGGTCGAGCTGGTGCGGACCTGGCATCGGCGAGGACGGCGGCGGTACGACCGTGGTGTGGCAGGCGCCTCTGTAGGCGGCCACCGCGGGCCCTGTTACAGAGGCGGGCCCTGTTCAGTCGTCGAGCGTGCCCGCGAGGATCCGCTCGATGACGGCGGCCACACCGTCCTCGTTGTTGTCGACCGTACGACCGGAGGCGGCGGCGACGACATCCGGGTGCGCGTTGCCCATCGCGTAGGAACGGCCTGCCCAGCTGAGCATCTCGATGTCGTTCGGCATGTCGCCGAAGGCGACGACCTCCTCGGCGGAGATGCCGCGTTCGGCGCAGCAGCGGGCCAGGGTGGAGGCCTTGGAGACGCCGGGGCCGCTGATCTCCAGGAGGGCGGTCGGGCTGGACCGGGTGAACGAGGCCAGATGGCCCGCGGCCGCCCTGGCGGTGGCGAGGAAGGCGTCGGGGTCCAGGTCCGGGTGCTGGGCGAGGAGCTTGAGGACGGGGGCGGCGGCACCCGGCTCCTCCTCGAAGAGCAGCTTCTCGGCGGAGGCGACGGTGGCACCCGGGTCGAGGAAGAACGGCGGGTACAGCGGCTCGTAGTGGATGCCTGTCGTCAGCTCGACGGCGAACGAGGTGCCGGGGGCCGCGGCGCGCAGCGCCGCCACGACGTCGAGCGCCACGTCCCGGGGCAGCGGGCGTACGTCCATGAACGTGCCGCCGGAGTGCAGGTCGACGACGGCCGCGCCGTTGGCGCAGATCGCAAGGCCGTGGCCGTGGACATGGTCGCTGACGACGTCCATCCAGCGGGCCGGGCGCCCGGTGACGAAGAAGACCTCGATGCCGGCCCGCTCGGCCGCGGCGAGCGCGGCGACCGTGCGCTCCGACACGGACTTGTCGTCGCGCAGCAGGGTGCCGTCGAGGTCGGTGGCGATGAGTCGGGGGGCCGGGGCGGCGCGGCGCGCGGAGTGGGGTGAGGTCACCGATCCATTGTTCCGCACTCCGTGCACGGGCGTGCGAAGGGGCGCACATCTGAGAGGCCGGGGATGCTTCCTCTCGGATGTGCGTCGGGCGGTCGGTCCTTCGTCAGGCGAGTTGGGCGAGGGCCTCGGTGGCGATCTGCTCGAAGACGCGCTGGTCGGCGGCGAAGTCCGAGTCGGGGATCGGCCAGTGGATGACGATCTCGGTGATGCCGAGCTCCTGGTGCCGTCCGGCGAAGTCGACGAACGCGCCCAGGGACTCCAGGGGTCGCCCTCGGTCCGGGGTGAAGCCGGTGAGCAGGATCTTGTCCAACTCGGCGACGTCCCGGCCGATCTCGGCGCACGCCTTGCCGAGCTTCTCGATCTGGCCCCGGATGGCCGCCACGGACTGCTCGGGCGTGCCGTCCTCGTACAGCTTCGGGTCGCCGGTGGTCACCCAGGCCTGGCCGTGGCGGGCGGCGAGCTTCAGACCGCGCGGTCCGGTCGCCGCGACGGCGAAGGGCAGCCGCGGGCGCTGGACACAGCCGGGGATGTTGCGGGCCTCGACGGCGGAGTAGTGCGTACCCCGCTCGGTCACGGCGTCATGGGTCAGCAGCTGGTCGAGCAGCGGAAGGAACTCGCCGAAGTGATCGGCCCGCTCCCTCGGCGTCCAGGCCTCCTGGCCGAGCACGGTCGCGTCGAAGCCCTCGCCGCCTGCGCCGATGCCGAGCGTGACCCGGCCGTTCGAGATGTCGTCGAGGGAGATCAGCTCCTTGGCGAGCGTCACCGGGTGGCGGAAGTTGGGCGAGGTGACCAGGGTTCCGAGGCGGAGCCGCTCGGTGGCCGTCGCGGCGGCGGTGAGCGTGGGCAGGGCGCCGAACCAGGGGCCGTCGCGGAAGGTCCGCCAGGACAGGTGGTCGTAGGTGTAGCCGGCGTGGAAGCCGAGCTCCTCGGCACGCTGCCAGCGCTCGCGGCCGCCGTCGTGCCAGCGGTGGACGGGAAGGATCACGGTGCTCAGGCGCAGGGTCATGCCCCCGAGCCTACGGCGGGCCCGGACGCCTCCGTCGGACTCGGCCCCGCCGGCGGACGTCCCGGTCAGCCGACCCGTCCGCTCATCCAGGGGGTGAGTGTGCCGCGCAGGACCAGCTCCTTGTACGTCTCGTCGCCGGGAAGGGGCACGATCAGCCACCAGCCGGGCGGGAAGAACTTGCCCTTCACGTGGGCCAGGCCGCCGTGGACGGAGCGGACGAAGGCGGGGACGGCGTCGCGGGGGATGTCGGCGAACTCCACGCCGTCGACGTCGATCTTCGCGTCGTCCTCGGGGAAGAGCTGGACGGTCATCGCGGGGTTGCCGCCGAGCTCGACGAAGGCCTCGTGCGGGAGCGAGCCGTCCGCGTCGAGGACGGTGAAGACGCCGGCGGAGGTCCGGCGGGAGGTCTGGTCGGCACCGATGTCGTCGGTGACCTTCATCTCCAGGCCGAACTCGCGGGCGATCTCGCGGAGTGCGGTGACGGCGGATTCGGTGGTGGGCAGATGGGGGTGCGCCATGGGACCGATCATGCCCGAGGGGATCGGTTTCGGCTGGTCCCGCCGGGATCAGCCGGGATCAGCCAGGGAAGCGGAGGAACTCCGGGGGGACGGCGTCGGTCAGCCAGACGCCGTTGGCGCTGACGTGGAAGACATGGCCGGCCCGGTGCATCGCGCCCGCGTCCACGCTCAGGACCACGGGGCGGCCCCGGCGTGCGCCGACGCGGGTCGCGGTCTCCCGGTCGGGGGAGAGGTGGACGTGGTGACGGGCCATGGGGCGCAGGCCCTCGGCTCGGATGGCGTCCAGACTGGCGGCGACCGTACCGTGGTAGAGGTACGCGGGCGGTTGCGCGGGCGGCAGATCGAGGTCGACCTGGACCGTGTGGCCCTGGCTGGCCCTGATCCGGTCGCCGTCGATGGCGAAGCGCTTCTTGTCGTTGGCGGCGACGACGTGGTCCAGCTCGGCCCGGGTGATCGGGAAGCCGTGGTCGCCGGCCGCGCGCAGGAGGGCGTCGATCTCGGTCCAGCCGTTCGGGTCGAGGACGAGGCCGATCCGCTCGGGTTGGTGCCGCAGGTGTTTCGAGAGGTACTTGGACACCTTCACGGTGCGTCTGTCGTCCATGGGTGCGTTCATGGCGCCAGCATGACGGAGCGCGGATCCCGCGACCAATGATTTCGGTTCGGATGTTTGATCCACAGCCAACTTGAGTTATCCACAGGGGAATTGGCGATTCTGTGGACAACGCCCGCACGTTATCAGATGACTTGATCTATTGATCCGTTTTCAGGGCCATTTGAGGAAAGTGCATCCAATGTTCTTGTCTGTACCTCTCGTTCGGCGGCAGCGGTGACGAAGGCCGCCACGTTCTCCGCGCCAACCAGGCGCTGAACGGCCCGAATCGTCCCGGCCGGGAGGGAAACCGGGCGCGGCTCATCGCCGCGCGGGGGCGGGGGCTCGGAGGACAGGTGGTGCTGCAGGTGGCGGGTGGCGAACAGGCGCATCGCGCGGGCGAGTTCGGCGTCCACGGTCTGCTGTGCGAGGGGCCGCAGCCGGCGCACCATCGCCGCCGCCTCGGCGGCATCGGCGTCCGTCGGCGGCCGGTGCTCCAGATAGCGGGCGAAGACGTGCTCGGTCGTGAACTCCAGGAAGCGCGAGGCGATGTGTTCGACCTGGACGCGAAGTTCCCTCAGATGTCCGGAGATCGCGGTCAGCGGAACGCCCGCCTCGTACAACTCGGCCGCGACAGCCAGCTCCTGGGGGCTCGGAACAAGGAACTCGTCGTCCCGGTCCGGGATCCGCTCCAGGACACCCAGCTCGATCGCCTCCCTGATCGCGTCCTCGTCGGGCTTGCCGCCGAAGGTGGCGTCCAGCTCCGCGCGGGAGATCCGGTCGGCCTCCTCGTCCGTCCACGGCCCGTCGACCTCGGCGACCAGACCCAGCACGCCGCCGAGCCCGCGCCCCGCGTCCCAGGCCTCCAACAGCTCCTTGATCGAGGCCAGGGTGTAGCCGCGGTCGAGCAGGTCGGCGATCTGCCGGAGCCGGGCCAGATGGGTGTCCCCGTACACGTTGGACCTGCCGCGGCGCTCGGGGCGGGGGAGCAGACCGCGGTCCTGGTAGGCGCGGATCGTCCGGACCGTGGCACCACTGTGGTGGGCGAGGTCCTCGATCCGGTACTCCACCGGGGAGCCCTGCGCCGAAGGCGCCCCCTGTGCCGTCTGCTCTACCACGCCCACTCCCAGCCGCTCGCTCCTGCCGCCCCCGATCGCGTTCTGTATCGCGCTCTCACGCACGGGGCGGCCCGCCACGGATCGTACGGTCCCTCCACGCCGCCCTACGCCGCCCGTACGCCCCTCAGGCGGGCGGCTCCAGCCGGGCTATCGCGCGCAGGGCCCTGGGCGCGACGCGGGACAGCACGTGCGCGCCGCGCGCCTCGGGAGTGACGGGCACGACGGCCTCGTTGCGCACCACCGCGCGCAGAATGGCGTCCGCGACCTTCTCCGGAGGGTAGTTGCGCAGCCCGTACAGTCGGGAGGCCTTCTTCTGGCGGCGGCTCTGCTCCTCCTCGCCGACTCCCGCGAAGCGGGCGGTCGCCGTGATGTTGGTGTTCACGATCCCCGGGCAGATCGCCGAGACGCCGATGCCCTGGCCGGCCAGCTCGGCGCGCAGGCACTCGCTCAGCATCAGCACGGCGGCCTTCGAGGTGCTGTACGCCGGCAGGGCGCGGGAAGGCTGGAAGGCGGCGGCGGAAGCGGTGTTGACGATGTGGCCGCCCTGGCCGCGCTCGGCCATCTGACCGCCGAAGATCCGGCAGCCGTGGATGACGCCCCAGAGATTGACGTCGAGGACCTTCTTCCAGTCCTCGCTGGTCGTCGCGAAGAACGAGCCCGAGAGACCGATCCCCGCGTTGTTGACGAGGACGTCGACGACTCCGTATTCGCTCGCGACCTTCGCCGCGAGCTTCTCCATGGCCTGCTCGTCGCTGACGTCGACGGTCTCCCCCCAGGCCTCCGGGGCGCCGATCAGCCGGGCCATCTCGGCCGTGCGGACCGCGCCCTCGCTGTCCCGGTCGACCGCGACGACCCGCGCGCCCGCCTCGGCGAAGGCGAAGGCGGTGGCCCGGCCGATACCGCTGGCCGCGCCCGTGACCAGGACCAACTGGCCGCCGAACCGCTCGGCGTACACGGGGTCGGCCGTGCTCTTCGCGGCCGTGACCGGGGCCTTGGCCGCCGGGTCCTCGTTCGCGCGGACGAAGTCGCCGATCCAGGCGGCCAGCTGGTCGGGCCTGGTGCGCGGGACCCAGTGCTTGGCCGGCAGTGAGCGCCTGGTCAGCTCGGGGACCCAGGTGGCGAGGTCGTCGTAGAGCCGCTCGGACAGGAACGCGTCACCGGTGGGTGTGATCAGCTGCACGGGCGCGTGGGCGTAGGCGTCGGCGCGCGGCCGGCTCAGCCGCGGGCGGACGTTGTCCCGGTAGAGCCAGGCGCCGTGCGCGGCGTCGTTCGGCAGGGACGGCGTCGGATAGTCCCCGGCCGGGACCTTCTCGACGCGCTCCAGAAGCCTCGGCCACCGCTTCCCGAGCGGTCCGCGCCAGGCCAGCTCGGGCAGGACGGGGGTGTGCAGCATGTACACGTACCAGGACTTGGCGCCCTGGCCGAGGAGCTGGCCGACCCTGCGCGGGGTGGGCCTGGTCATGCGCTGCTTGATCCAGTGCCCGAAGTGGTCCAGGGAGGGGCCGGACATCGAGGTGAAGGAGGCGATGCGGCCTTCCGTGCGGGGCACGGTCACGAACTCCCAGGACTGCACCGAGCCCCAGTCGTGCCCGACCAGGTGCACCGGCCGGTCCGGGCTCACCGCGTCGGCGACGGCGAGGAAGTCGTCCGTCAGCTTCTCCAGGGTGAACCCGCCCCGCAGCGGGGTCGGCGCCGTGGACCGGCCGTGGCCCCGGACGTCGTACAGGACGACGTGGAACCGCTCGGCGAGCCGGTGGGCGACCTCCGACCAGACCTCCTTGGAGTCCGGGTACCCGTGCACGAGGAGGACCGTCGGACGCTCGGCGTCGCCCAGCTCGGCGACGCACAGGTCGATCCCGCCCGTCCGGACCCAGCGCTCCCGCGCCCCCGTCAGTCCCGCGCTCATACCGCCCCCTCCTCGTTCCAGCGCCGCACGTGCGGCAGGTCGTCGTCCAGCCAGAAGGCGCTCTGCTCCGGGTCCTTCGAGTCGGTGACCACGAGGATCTCCTCGAACTTCGCGCCCGTACCCCGGAAGCCGAGGTGCGGCTCGACCGCCCACAGCCCCGGCTGGGGCGGGTGGTCGGAGAACGTGTACGGCGACCAGAGCGGCGACCAGCCGTCGCGGTGGCCGTGGATCGCGTCGCTCGCGAGCCCCTTGAGCGACTGGGTGCCGAAGCCGAAGAGCGTCGGCGACCAGCGGCGCTCCTTGACCCGGTCGATCTTGTGGGCGATCACGCCGAAGGGGTACGCGCGGTGCCGGTTGGCGTAGCCCTGGCGGACCATGAGCCGGTCCACGTCCTCGTAGATCTCCCGCAGCGAGCGGCGCTCGCGGACCTCGGTCAGGATCAGCTCGCGGTGCGCCCGCAGATCGGTGAGCAGCTTGTCGTGGACCGGGTTGAGGCCCAGGCAGCCGGAGTAGCCGATGTCCGCGGTGTGGCCCTTGAAGACGGGCGCCATGTCGAGGATGAAGGGCATCCCCGCTTCGAGCCGCCGGTTCGTGGGGAAGAACTGCAGCGGGATCTTGAAGTCGACGAAGGCCGTGCGGTCGCCGAACCAGGCGAAGGGACGGTGGAACCAGTCCCGTACACCCCGCTCGTGCAGCCAGTCGCGCTGCATCTTCGCGGCCTCGCGCTCGGTCACACCCGGTCGCAACTGCGCCGCGACGGCTTCCGCGCACGCGTACGACAGGCGCTGCACTTCTCTGAACCCGCGCAGTTCCGCGGTCAGTTCGCTTGCCACTGCTGAGGTCATGTCACCCGTCCGTCCCGTGAACATACGTGTGCGCTACGTGCCCGTAACGTGACACTGATGAATGTGACAATGGCTGACGGCTACGTCAAGGGGTGTGCAGGAGCCCTGTGGAAAACCCGCCGCACGGGACCCCGCACGGGACCCGGCACGGGACCCGTCGACAGACCGGCGAAAGACTTTGGTCTCGACTCCCCTACGGGCTTGTACGTCTGGAGTCGGATACGGATCGAGCCGTTGGGCTGACGACTGCTGTGGCGCACACCACTACCGTCGAAGCGTGACTGTGATCGCTACCGAAAGCCTCAGCAAGCGGTTCCCCCGGGTGACCGCTCTTGACCGGCTCTCCCTGGACATCGGGCCCGGTGTGACCGGACTTGTGGGTGCCAACGGAGCCGGCAAGTCCACGATGATCAAGATCCTGCTCGGTCTGTCCCCCGCCACGGAGGGGCGCGCCGAGGTCCTGGGTCTCGACGTCGCCACGTCCGGCGCGCAGATTCGCGAGCGCGTCGGCTACATGCCCGAGCACGACTGCCTCCCGCCGGACGTCTCGGCCACCGAGTTCGTCGTCCACATGGCGCGGATGTCCGGCCTGCCCGCCGACGCCGCCCGCGAGCGGACCGCCGACACCCTGCGCCACGTCGGCCTGTACGAGGAGCGCTACCGCCCGATCGGCGGCTACTCGACGGGCATGAAGCAGCGGGTGAAGCTCGCCCAGGCGCTGGTCCACGACCCGCAGCTGGTCCTCCTCGACGAGCCGACCAACGGCCTCGACCCGGTGGGCCGCGACGAGATGCTGGGCCTGATCCGCCGGGTCTGGACCGACTTCGGCATCTCCGTCCTCGTCACCTCCCACCTCCTCGGCGAGCTGGAGCGGACCTGCGACCACGTCGTCGTCATCGACGGCGGGACCCTGCTGCGCTCCAGCTCCACCAGTGACTTCACGCAGATCACCACGACCCTCGCGGTCGAGGTCACCGACTCCGACACCCACCCCGACGGCACGGCCGCGCTCCGCACGGCCCTTGCAGCGGCGGGGGTGACGCTCCACGCGAGCGAGGAGGAGGGACTGCCCGGGGCGGGCCACATCCTCCTCGTGGAGGCGGCGGGCGAGGAGACGTACGACCTGGTCCGCGACACGGTCGCCGACCTCGGCCTCGGCCTCGTCCGGATGGAACAGCGTCGCCACCACATCGCCGAGGTCTTCCGGCCCGACGCGCAGCCGCAGCAGCAGGAGGAGGTGTCGGCGCGATGAGCACCCCGGCCCCCGAGACCACGCAGATCCACAACATCGGGTACCGCAACTACGACGGCCCCCGCTTCGGCCGCGCCTACGCGCGCCGGGCGCTCTTCTCGCAGTCCCTTCGCGGCTCCTACGGCCTCGGCCGCAGTGCCAAGTCCAAGGTGCTGCCGATGATCCTCTTCACCGTGATGTGCGTCCCCGCGCTGATCATCGTCGCCGTCGCGGTCACCATGAAGAGCAAGGACCTGCCGGTCGACTACACCCGGTACGCGATCATCATGCAGGCCGTGATCGGGCTCTTCCTGGCCTCCCAGGCCCCGCAGTCCGTCTCCCGGGACCTGCGCTTCAAGACCGTTCCGCTGTACTTCTCGCGCCCCATCGAGCGTGTCGACTACGTCCTCGCCAAGTACGGCGCGATGGCCTCCGCGCTCTTCATCCTGACCGCGATCCCGCTGCTGATCCTCTGGATCGGCTCCCTGCTCGCGAAGATGAACTTCGCCGACCAGACGGCGGAGTTCGGCCAGGGCCTCGCCTCCGTCGCCCTCCTCTCGGTGCTCTTCGGCGGCATCGGCCTGGTCATGGCCGCGCTCACCCCGCGCCGCGGCTTCGGCGTCGCCGCCGTCATCGCCACCCTCGTGATCTCCTACGGCGCCGTCTCGACGCTCCAGGGCATCGCCTACAGCACGGACAACGCCGACGCCATCCAGTGGCTCGGCCTGTTCTCCCCGATCACCCTGATCGACGGAGTGCAGACCGCGTTCCTCGGCGCGACCACCGCCTTCCCCGGAGGGGACGGGGTCGGACCGGGCGCCGGCGCCGGAGTCGTCTATCTGCTGGTCGTCCTCGCGCTCATCGCCGGTTCGTACGGAGTGCTGATGCGCCGCTACCGAAAGGTCGGGCTGTGACTGTCCTGAACATCGACCACGCCTCTCGGTGGTTCGGCAACGTCGTCGCCGTCAACGACGTGACGATGACGATCGGGCCCGGCGTCACCGGGCTCCTCGGCCCCAACGGCGCCGGAAAGTCCACCCTCATCAACATGATGGGCGGCTTCCTCGCCCCCTCCACGGGCACCGTCACCCTCGACGGGCAGCCGATCTGGAAGAACGAGTCGGTCTACACGCAGATCGGCGTCGTCCCGGAGCGGGAGGCGATGTACGACTTCCTCACCGGCCGTGAATTCGTGCTCGCCAACGCAGAGTTGCACGGCCTGGGCGCCAAGGAGGCCCAGCACGCGCTCGCCACGGTCGAGATGGAGGACGCGCAGGATCGGAAGATCGCCACGTACAGCAAGGGCATGCGGCAGCGCGTGAAGATGGCCTCGGCGCTCGTCCACGAGCCGTCCGTGCTGCTGCTCGACGAGCCGTTCAACGGCATGGACCCGCGCCAGCGCATGCAGTTGATGGATCTGCTGCGCCGGATGGGTGCGGCGGGGCGCACGGTGCTCTTCTCCTCGCACATCCTGGAGGAGGTCGAGCAGCTGGCCTCGCACATCGAGGTGATCGTCGCCGGCCGGCACGCGGCCTCGGGCGACTTCCGCAAGATCCGCCGGCTGATGACGGACCGGCCGCACCGCTATCTCGTCCGGTCCAGCGACGACCGGGCGCTCGCGGCGGCCCTCATCGCCGACCCGTCGACGGCCGGCATCGAGGTCGACCTCGCCGAAGGCGCCCTGCGCGTCCAGGCGGTGGACTTCGGACGGTTCACGGAGCTGCTGCCCCGGGTCGCCCGGGAGCAGGGCATCCGACTGCTGACGGTCTCGCCCTCGGACGAGTCCCTCGAATCGGTCTTCTCGTACCTCGTAGCGGCCTGAAAGGAGCCTGACCGATGTACAACCCCACAGTCGCCCGGCTCACCTACCGGGCCCTCCTCGGCCGCAGGCGGGCGCTGATCCTCTTCGCGCTGCCCGCCCTTCTGCTGCTGATCGCCGCCGCGGTACGGCTGTTCAACGGCGCCGACGACCAGGTCGCGGCCGATGTCCTCGGCGGTTTCGCGCTCGCCACGATGGTGCCGCTGATCGGTGTCATCGCCGGAACGGGCGCGATCGGACCGGAGATCGACGACGGTTCGATCGTCTATCTGCTCTCCAAGCCGGTGAAGCGGCCCTCGATCATCTTCACCAAGCTCATCGTGGCGATCGCCGTGACCATGGCCTTCTCGGCCGTGCCCACGTTCATCGCCGGCATGATCCTCAACGGCAACGGCCAGCAGGTGGCGGTCGCGTACACGGTCGCGGCGCTGGTCGCCTCCATCGCGTACAGCGCCCTGTTCCTCCTCCTGGGCACCGTCAGCCGGCACGCGGTGGTCATCGGGCTTGTCTACGCACTGGTCTGGGAGTCCCTGTTCGGCTCCCTGATCGACGGGGCGAAGACGCTCAGCGTGCAGCAGTGGTCGCTCGCGGTCGCGCAGAAGGTCAGCGGCGAGGGGCTCGTCACCTCGGACGTCGGCCTTCCGCTTGCCGTGTCGCTGCTGGTCGGCGTGACGGTCCTGGCGACCTGGTACGCGGGCCAGAAGCTGCGGACGCTGAAGCTGGCGGGCGAGGAGTAGGACCGTCGAGGGGCCCCGGGAAGGGGCCCCTCTGTCCGTCGCTCGCGGGAGGCTCAGACCTTGCGGTCCCTGGCCGCCAGGAGCCCGACCCCCAGGGCCGCCGCGCAGACGCACAGCACCAGGGCGATCGGCACCGTCCACGAACCGGTCGCCTGGTGCACCGCCCCGGCCGCCAGGGGTCCGGCGGCCGCCAGCAGATAGCCGACGGTCTGGGCCATACCCGAGAGCCGGGACGCCGTCACCGCGTCGCCCGCCCTGAGCACGATCAGGGTGAGGGCGAGACCGACCGCCCCGCCCTGCCCCACGCCGAGGAGCGCGGACCACAGCCAGGCCCCCTGCACGGGCGCGGCGAGCAGACCCGCGTACCCCGCAGCGACCAGCGTCGTGACGAGGACGACCAGCGGACGCTGGCTCCGCATCCGGCCGGCGAGCAGCGGCACCGCGAAGGCTCCCGCCACCTGGGTCAGGTTGTTGAAGGCGAAGATCACGCCCGCCGTCGCACGGCTCATGCCGTGGTCGGTGAAGATCGTCGGCATCCAGGCGATCAGGACGTACGTCCAGAGGGACTGCAGGCCCATGAAGAGGGTCACCTGCCAGGCAAGCGCCGACCGCCAGACGCTCCGCGTCGAGGGCGCGGCGGTGGTGTGTGTCCCGTTTCCCGTACGACTCACCCGGCGCGTACCGCCCTTGGCCACCAGGACCTGCGGCAGCCAGGCCGTCGCCGCGAGCGCCGCGAGGAGCGACCAGAACGCGACCGACGCCTCCCAGCTCCCGCCGAACGCCTCCTCCAACGGCACCGAGGCCGCCGCGACGACCGTGGCACCCGCGATCATCGCGCCCGTGTAGAGCGAGGTCATCGAGGCGGCCCGGTCGGGGAAGTCCCGCTTGATCAGGCCCGGCATCAACACGTTCAGCAGGGCGATCGCGGTACCGACCAGGACACCCCCGCCGTACAGCGCGTACACCGACGGCAGGACCCGTACGAGGATGCCGGCGCCGAGCAGCACCAGCGCCCCCGTCAGCACCGCTTCGACGCCCAGGCGCCGCCCCAGCCACGGCGCGACGAGCGCGCCCGCGCCGAGGAAGAGCACCGGCACGGACGTCACCAGCGAACTGGCCGTCGACGACAGACCGAACTCCGCCGCGATCTCGCCCACCAGTGGCGCCACGCTCGCCAGGGCCGCCCGCATGTTGAGCGAGGCCAGCACGATCGCGGCCATCAGCAGAAGCGGGTGGGCGAGCCGCGGGTGGGCGAACCGCGCCCGCTTTCCCGCCGCCCCACGGCCGGTGGACGTTCCCTCCGCCCGCCCGTCGAGGACGGAGTCGACGCCGGCACCGGCCCTGTCGGCGTCGGCAGTGGCCCTCACCGCGACTCTCCCGTCAGCGCCGCCACCGTCTCCATCGGTACGCGCAGCAGCTCCCTCGCGCCCGCCTCCGCGGCCTCCGGGTCGCCCGACTCGATCGCCGCGACCAGCGCCTCGTGCGCGTCGATGTCGACCGGCGGCATCTCCCGGTCGCCGAGCGCCTCCACGAGGACCTCGTGCACCTGGGTGGAGAAGAACCGGTACACCTCCATGAAGGCCGCGTTGTGCGTGGCGGAGACGACGGCCAGGTGGAAGGCGAGGTCAGCGTCCGCGTCGCGGTCGCCCTCCTCGCGCAGGGTGGCGAGTGCGGCCCGCAGCCGCAGCAGGTCGTGAGTGTCCCGCCGAACCGCCGCCAGGCGCGCCGCCTCCGCCTCCAGGGCCACCCGCAGTTCCAGGACGTCGCGCGCGCCCGCGTGACGCATGCCGCGCAGCACGGCCGCCGGGTCGGCGGTCGACCGGACGAAGGTGCCGTTGCCCTGGCGCGGCTCCAGGAGCCCCGCGTGGACCAGGACCCGGATCGCCTCGCGGACCGTGTTGCGGCCGACGCCCAGCTGCTCGGCGAGCTCGTGCTCGGTCGGGATGCGCTCGCCGACCGGCCACTCGCCCGCCGCGAGCTGCTCGCGCAGCTGCTCGACGACCGAGTCCACCAGGGAGGTCCGTCCCGCCGCCTTCAGCGCCGCCATCACCACTCCGTCCACACCACGAGCCCAGTTGCCCGGTCATCCTACAAGTTATCCACCGAACCGTACCGGCTCCCGGGGCCGCCCCGCAGGCGCCGGACTACTGTGGGCCCGTACGGGACACGAACACCCTCACCACCCTCGGGAGTCAGTCATGTCAGACCGCTTCGACGTCGTCGTACTCGGAGCTGGCCCCGGCGGCTACGTCGCCGCCATCCGCGCCGCCCAGCTGGGCAAGCGGGTCGCGGTCGTCGAAGAGAAGTACTGGGGCGGTGTCTGCCTGAACGTCGGCTGCATCCCCACCAAGGCGCTGCTGCGCAACGCCGAACTCGCCCACATCTTCAACCACGAGGCCAAGACCTTCGGCATCAAGGTCGACGGCACGGTCTCCTTCGACTACGGCGAGGCGTTCCGCCGCAGCCGCACGGTCGCGGACGGCCGGGTCAAGGGCGTCCACTTCCTGATGAAGAAGAACGGGATCACGGAGTTCGACGGCCGGGGCACCTTCCTCGACGCGCACACGATGCAGGTCGCCAAGTCCGACGGCACCACGCAGACGATCACCTTCGACAACTGCATCATCGCCACCGGTGCCACCCCGCGGCTGCTGCCCGGCACCGCCCTCAGCGACCGCGTCGTCTCGTACGAGCAGCAGATCCTCGCCGAGGACGCCCCGAAGTCGATCGTCATCGCCGGAGCCGGCGCGATCGGCATCGAGTTCGCGTACGTGCTGAACAACTACGGCACCAAGGTCACCATCGTCGAGTTCCTCGACCGGATGGCCCCGCTGGAGGACGAGGAGGTGTCCAAGGAGCTGGCGAAGCAGTACCGCAAGCTCGGCATCGACGTCCTCACCTCCACCCGGGTCGACGCCATCGACGAGTCCGGCCCGCAGGTCCGCGTCACCGTCACCGCCAAGGACGGCACGCAGAAGGTCCTGGAGGCCGACAGGGTTCTGCAGGCCATCGGCTTCGCGCCGAACGTCTCCGGCTACGGCCTGGAGAACACCGGTGTCGCCCTCACCGAGCGCGGCGCGATCGACGTCGACGGCCGCTCCCGTACCTCCGTGCCGCACATCTACGCCATCGGTGACGTCACCGCGAAGCTGATGCTCGCACACACGGCCGAGGCCATGGGTGTCATCGCCGCCGAGACCATCGCGGAAGCCGAGACGATGGAACTCGACTACGTGATGATCCCGCGGGCGACCTACTGCCAGCCGCAGATCGCCAGCTTCGGCTACACCGAGGCGCAGGCGCGGGAGAAGGGCTACGACGTCAAGGTCGCCAAGTTCCCGTTCATGGCGAACGGCAAGGCGCACGGCCTAGGCGACTCCACCGGCTTCGTCAAGATCATCGCCGACGCCCAGTACGGCGAGATCATCGGTGCCCACCTGATCGGCCCCGATGTCACCGAGCTGCTGCCCGAGCTGACGCTGGCCCAGCAGTGGGACCTGACGGTCAACGAGGTCGCGCGGAACGTCCACGCCCACCCGACCCTGGGTGAGGCCGTGAAGGAAGCGATCCACGGTCTCGCGGGACACATGATCAACTTCTGAGTGGTTTCTCCCGGCCCGGGGTGATAGGCACGGAATGTGCCGAGCGAACTCCTCCCCGACGCCGCGCCGGGTGGCGAACCGTCCCGACCGCTCAGGTCGTGGGTGCGTTCGTCACCCGGTACGCATCTGTGGCTGCTCGTCATCGCGATCACCAGCCTGGTCATCGCGCTGTCCTCCGACGGCCTGGAGCACTACCTCCTCCACCGCAACAGCAGCAACCTCTACCAGCTCTCGCACCACCCGGTCCGGGCCCTGCTCGGCAGCGCCTTCTGGATCGCCGATCCGGCGGACTTCCTGCTGTACGCGGTGCTGTTCGAGGTCTTCCACGCGCCGGTCGAGCGGTGGCTCGGCACCCTGCGCTGGTTCGTCGTGGTCGCCACGGCGCACATCGCGGCGACGCTCATCAGCCAGAAGGTCGTCCTGGAGGCGATCCAGGACCACGACGTGCCGCGCAGCATGGCGCACGTCGTCGACATCGGGGTCAGCTACGGTCTCGCGGCGTCGATCGGGATCCTGACGTACCGGATCCCGCGGCCGTGGCGGTGGTTCTATCTGGCGGGCGCGGTGGCCTTCTTCGCCGTACCGCTGTGCACGAGTCATACGTACACGGATCTGGGGCACGCGATCTCGCTGGCCATCGGTCTCGCGTTCTGGCCGCTGACCCGGGGTGTCGGCCCGCGCGGTAAATCATTGGCCTACGAAGCTCCGCCGCCCGCACACTAGTTGTGCGGGAGACGCCCGCCACGAGGCCGGGGAGGAGCACGACGATGACCGACACCAGTTCGAGCCGGAGTTCGAGTCCGTCGAGCTCCCTGCAGGGCGGCGCCCCCTAGCGCCGCCGGGGCGGCCGCTTCGAGCGCGCGGGTTCTCCGCGCGGGCCGCCCACCCGGAGGATTGGCCGAGTGGTAAGGCAGCGGCTTGCTAAGCCGTCGTCGGGGTCACCCCCGCGCGCGTTCGATCCGCGCATCCTCCGCGCAGCCGCAACGACCCGCCACGGGACGGGCGCCGGGTCCTAGCCCGCGAGCAGGCGCTCCAGGACCACCGCGATGCCGTCGTCCTCGTTCGACGTCGTCACCTCGTCCGCGACCGCCTTCAGGTCGTCGTGCGCGTTCGCCATGGCCACGCCCCGCGCCGCCCAGCCGAACATCGGGATGTCGTTCGGCATGTCACCGAAGGCGATCGTGTCCGCGGCCTTCACGCCGAGCCGGCGGGCGGCGAGCGAGAGGCCGGTGGCCTTGCTCAGGCCGAGCGGAAGGATCTCCACGATCCCCGGGCCCGCCATGACCACGTCCACCAGTGCGCCGGCCGTCTGCCGGGCCGCGCCGGCCAGCTCGTCGTCGGAGAGCGTCGGGTGCTGGATGTAGACCTTGTTGAGCGGCGCGGACCAGAGCTCCGCGGGGTCCTCGAACGGGACGTACGGCAGCGGCCCTTCCTGTACCCGGTACCCGGGACTGATCAGCACCTCGCCGTCCAGCCCGTCGCGGCTCGCGGCCAGCGCCAGCGGGCCCACCTCGGCCTCGATCTTCGACAGCGCCAGACCCGCCAGCTGCCGGTCCAGGGTCACCGAGGTCAGCAGGCGGTGCTCACCCGCGTGGTAGACCTGCGCGCCCTGACCGCACACCGCGAGGCCCTCGTAGCCGAGGTCGTCGAGGATGTGCCGGGTCCAGGGGACGGCCCGGCCCGTGACCACGATGTGCGCGGCCCCCGCCGCCACCACGGCGGCGAGGGCGTCACGCGTACGGTCCGAGACCGACTCGTCGGCGCGCAGCAGCGTGCCGTCGAGGTCGGTCGCGACGAGCTTGTACGGGAACGGGCTCACGGAGCTCACTTGGAGATCGGCTCCAGGACCTCGCGGCCGCCCAGGTACGGCCTGAGCACCTCGGGCACGTGCACCGAGCCGTCCGGGAGCTGGTGGTTCTCCAGGATCGCGACGATCGTGCGCGGCACGGCGCACAGGGTGCCGTTGAGCGTGGCCAGCGGCTGGACGACCTTCTTGCCGCCGCGCTCGTCGCGCATCCGCACGGAGAGGCGGCGGGCCTGGAAGCCGTCGCAGTTGGACGCGGAGGTCAGCTCGCGGTACTTGCCCTGCGTCGGGATCCACGCCTCGCAGTCGAACTTGCGCGAGGCGGAGGCGCCGAGGTCACCGGTGGCCACGTCGATGACCTGGAAGGGCAGTTCGAGGCTGGTCAGCCACTGCTTCTCCCACTCCAGGAGCCGCTTGTGCTCGTTCTCGGCGTCCTCGGGAGCGACGTACGAGAACATCTCGACCTTGTCGAACTGGTGGACCCGGAAGATGCCCCGGGTGTCCTTGCCGTACGTTCCGGCCTCGCGGCGGAAGCACGGCGAGAAGCCGGCGTAGCGCAGCGGGAGCTTGTCGGCGTCGATGATCTCGTCCATGTGGTACGCGGCGAGGGGCACCTCGGACGTGCCGACGAGGTAGTAGTCGTCGCGCTCCAGGTGGTACACGTTCTCCGCGGCCTGGCCGAGGAAGCCGGTGCCCTCCATCGCGCGCGGGCGGACCAGGGCGGGCGTGAGCATGGGGATGAAGCCGGCCTCGGTCGCCTGCGCGATCGCCGCGTTGACGAGGGCCAGCTCCAGCAGGGCGCCGACGCCCGTGAGGTAGTAGAAGCGCGAGCCGGAGACCTTGGCGCCCCGCTCGACGTCGATGGCGCCCAGCGCCTCGCCCAGCTCCAGGTGGTCCTTGGGCTCGAAGCCCTCGGCCGCGAAGTCGCGGATGGTGCCGTGCGTCTCCAGGACGACGAAGTCCTCCTCGCCGCCGACCGGCACGTCCGTGTGGACGATGTTGCCGAGCTGGAGCAGGAGGGCGCGCGCGGTCTCGTCGGCCTCGTTCTGCTCGGCCTCGGCGGCCTTGACGTCGGTCTTGAGCTGCTCGGCCCGCTGCAGGAGCTCGGCGCGCTCCTCGGGGGAGGCCTTGGGGATCAGCTTGCCGAGCGCCTTCTGCTCGGAACGGAGCTCGTCGAAGCGGACGCCGGACGACCTGCGCCGCTCATCGGCGGAGAGCAGGGCGTCGACGAGTTCGACGTCCTCTCCACGGGCGCGCTGGGAGGCGCGAACACGGTCGGGGTCCTCACGGAGCAGGCGAAGGTCAATCACCCCACCAGGCTACCGGTGCGGGCTCGCGCCACCCCACCCGATATAGCTGTGCGTGTCGCTTTGCCCGAATTGCCGGTATTGGGAAATGCTCTCCCTATTCGTCAATAAACGGTACAGGGACCCCCGAAAAGGGGCGGATCGGTGTGCGTTCTTGACCGAACCGCCCTGTGGATCAAGGGACTTCCGTGAGGCGCCCCCGGAGTTCTCCACAGCGGGGGTGGGGCTCGCAAAGTTTTCCACAGGCTGTGCGGAACTTCTGTGGATGGTGAACGAATTCCTGGGCGCATTGATGATCAAACCTGCTGCGCACACTCGTCCGAGTGGGAATTCCTCGCTCTATAGAGTTGATCAATGGAACCAGGGTGACGCGGGCTGATCTGCGCCCTGTGGGGGAACGGATGCCGACTGGGGCGATTTGTCGACCTTGAGCGACCGCCGTATCGACTTGTCCCCAGGGTGCCCGGAGTGCCTGTGGATAACTCTGTGTGGGAGTCGAAAATACGCAGGTAGGACTATCGGTCCGTGCCTGTGGAAGACCGCCCCCGGCGGTGAGGGCGGTGGGGCACGATCGGGTCAGGCCCGGCCGTCCTGGGCCCTCGCCAGCCAATCGGAGGCCGCCATGAACTCCGCGTCCGACGTCCCACGCCGCAGCGCGGCCACATCACCCACCGCGATGCCCGCCCGCGGATACGACCCGAGGAACCGCACCTTCGGGCAGATCCGCTTGAGCCCCATCAGCGCCTCGCCCACGCGCCGGTCCGAGATATGGCCCTCGGCGTCCACGGCGAAGCAGTAGTTCCCGATACCGGCCCCCGTCGGGCGGGACTGGATCAGCATCAGGTTCACCCCGCGCACCGCGAACTCCTGAAGCAGCTCGAGGAGGGCACCCGGATGGTCATCACCCAGCCACAACACCACCGACGTCTTGTCCGCCCCGGTCGGCGCCGAGGGCCGGGCCGGCCGGCCCACCAGGACGAACCGCGTCTCGGCGTTCTCCGCGTCGTGGATCTCCGTGACCAGGGCCTCCAGGCCGTAGGTCGTCGCCGCGAACTCGCCCGCGAAGGCCGCGTCGAACCGGCCCTCCTGCACCAGCCGTGCGCCGTCCGCGTTCGAGGCCGCCGACTCCCACAGGGCGTCCGGTAGATGGGCCCGCAGCCAGTTCCGCACCTGCGGCTGCGCCACCGGGTGCCCGGTGACCGTCTTGATCTCGGCGAGCGTGGTCCCCGGCCGTACGAGCAGCGCGAAGGCGATCGGCAGGAGCACCTCGCGGTAGATCATCAGCGGTTCGCCGGAGGCCAGCTCGTCCAGGGTCGCCGTGACCCCGCCCTCCACCGAGTTCTCGATCGGTACGAGAGCGGCGGCCGCCTCTCCGTTGCGCACCGCGTCGAGGGCGGCCGGTACGGAGACCATCGGGACGAGCTCCCGGGTCGCGGCCTCGGGCAGCGTACGCAGCGCGGCCTCCGTGAACGTGCCTTCGGGACCGAGATACGTATACCGGGTGGCTGACATACGGTCACCCTAATAGGCGCGGGCGTCCTCGGGTGCGCCGTCCAGGAGGCCGGGCACCCCCGCCGAGACAGCCTCAGGACTCCAGAAGCCGCTGACCCACGTATTCGCCCTCCGCGGCCCCGCCCGGGACGGCGAAGAGACCGCTCGCCTCGTGCCGGACGAACGGAGAGAGGGCATCGCCCCGGTCGAGCTTGCGCTGTACGGGCACGAAGCCCCGGAGCGGATCCGCCTGCCAGCAGACGAAGAGCAACCCGGCGTCGGGTGTGCCGTCAGGACCGATGCCGTCGTGGAAGGAGAAAGGACGCCGCAGCATCGCGGCCCCGCCGTTCTGTTCGGGGGCGGAGATCCGGGAGTGGGCGTTGTCCGGGATGACGAGCTTGCCGTCGGCGCCGGTCTTGTTCAGGTCGAGCTCGGTGGTCTCGCTCCCGCCCGTCAGGGGCGCGCCGTCGGACTTCCGCCGGCCGATGACCTTCTCCTGCTCGCCCAGCGGGAGCCGCTCCCAGTCGTCGAGCAGCATGCGGATCCTGCGGACGACGGCGTATGAACCGCCGGCCATCCACTCCTGCGCCCCCGAGGCCCCCTGGGGGACGAAGATCCGCCGGTCGAAGTCGGGTTCCGAGGGCTTCGGGTTGCCCGTGCCGTCGACCTGGCCCATGAGGTTGCGCGCGGTCATCGGCCTGGCGGTGGCACCCGCCGAGCGGTTGAAGCCGTTCATCTGCCAGCGGACCTTGGCGGCGGCCCCGGCGTCCTTCTGCAGGGCGCGCAGGGCGTGGAAGGCGACCAGGGCGTCGTCGGCGCCGATCTGCACCCAGAGATCGCCCTCGGAGCGCTGCGGGTCGAGCGCGTCGGAGGAGAAGGCGGGCAGCGCGTCGAGCTGCGTGGGGCGGCGGGCCGTGAGTCCCGTACGCCCGAAGAAGGAGTGGCCGAAACCGAAGGTGACCGTGAGAGAGGAGGGTCCGGCGTCGAGCGCGATGCCGGTGTCGTCGGCCGAAGGTTCGCCCGCCATCAGGGCCTTGGCCGTCGTCGACCAGCGGCGCAGTAGCGCGGCGGCTTCCTTGCGGCCCGCGCCCGGCGCGAGGTCGAAGGCGATCAGATGGCCACGTGACTGGAGAGGAGTAGTGATCCCCGCCTGATGTTTCCCGTGAAACATCGCCTTCGTCGCACCGACCGACGTCAGCGCGGTGGCATCGCTCGCGCCGGAGGCCGAGGAACCGGAGTCGGCGGCAGCCGCGTACACCCCGGCGCCGCCGGCGGCACCGAGCGCGATACCGGCCGCGCCCGCCGCACCGACCGTGCCGAGGAGCCGCCGCCGGGAGATCTCAAGGTTGTCGTCGTTGCTCACGAGGCTCAGCCGATCTTCACGTTCTTGTCGATGGTGGTCTGGTCGATGTCGGAGGTGCGGACCGTGACCTGGATCTGCCACTCGCCGGCCATCGGGATCTGCACCCCACTGGCGCTCCAGTGACCGGCCTGGATGCGGTCGGGGACGACCGGCAGCGGGCCGATGCTCTTCGCCTTCAGGGTGAAGGCGACCTTGAGCTCGGGAACGTCCAGGGGACGGGAGTCCGGGCCGTCGATGAAGACGTGGAGCGCGTTGGCGCCCGTCCGGCCGGGGTCGAGGCTGAGCCGTACGGTCCCCTTGCCGTTGACGCCCCCGGTGTCGAACGGCAGCCGGACGTCCACGGGCCGCTCGGGCACGGCGGTCGAACCGGAGGCGGACTGCGAGCGCCCCGCCTCCTCCTCCGTGCGGCCGGGTTCGGTCGAGGTCAGGACCGTCGTCACGGCGAGCAGGACCACGGCGACCACGGCCTCGGTCAGGACGGAACGGCGCAGACCGGTCCGCTCGGGGTCGGCGTCGCGGTCCCGCTTCGTGCGCGCGGTGGCGACGGCCACCCGCTGCCGGGCGAGCTGAGCGGCGCGCACGGGGTCGATCCCGTCCGTGTCCGGGGACTTCTGGGGTTCCTCGGCCGTCTCGACCGTCTCGTCGGTCTCAGCCACCTCAGCCGCCTCGTCGGCCTGAGCGGCCTCGTCGGCCTGAGCGGCCTCGTCGGTCTCAGCCGTTGCGGCCGTCTCCGAGGTCTCCGCCGGTGCTCCCAGGCGCTGGGTCCAGCGGCGGGATATCCAGGCGATGCCCAGCAGGACGGCCACGAGGCCGATCTTGACCAGGAGGAGCTGTCCGTACGACGTGCCCGTCAGAGCCGACCAGGAGCCGACCTGCCGCCAGGACTGGTAGAGCCCGGTCGCCGCGAGGACGACGACGGAGCCGAAGGCGATCTTCGAGAACCGTTCCACGGCGGCCCGCTCGATGCCGGGGGCTCGGTACAGCGCCACGAGCAGCGTGGTGAGGCCGCCCAGCCAGGCGGCCACCGCCAGCAGGTGCAGGAGGTCGACGGGCATCGCGATCCCCGGCTGGATGCCGGTGGAGGCGTGCTCGGCGAGGGCCCAGGTGCCCGCGATACCGGCGGCCACGACCGTGCCGCCGATCGCAAGACCGAAGGTGAGGTCCTTCTTCTCCTTGGGGTCCGTCCGCTTGGTGTACGCCCCGAACAGCACCGCGACGAAGAGCGCGGCCGCCCCGAGCAGCATCAGCCGGGAGACGAGCGCGGCGCCGGTCTTCGTCTCCAGGACGGCCTTGAGCCCTCCGAGGTCGAAGGCGTCGCCGAGTTCGCCGGAGCCGGTGTACGGGTTGCGCAGCAGCAGCATGACCAGGGTGGCCGCGGTGAGGGTGAGCCAGCCTCGGACGACGAGCCGCTGGATCGGCCGGACGCTCGCGCCGCGCGGCCAGCAGGCGAGGACGAAGGCGCTGCCGCCGACGAGGACGGTGAAGGCCGCGTACGAGAGATAGCGGGCGATGCCGTAGAGCGCGCCGACCACACCGCCGCCGGCGTTCTGCTCGGGGAGGGCGACGGAGGTCTCGGAAGGGGCGCCGACGGAGAAGGTGAAGGCGCCGGCGATGGGGTGGCTGTCGGCGGAGACGGCCTGCCAGGCCACGGTGTAGGTGCCTTCGGGCAGTCCGGTACGGAGGCCGACCCCGTACCGGACGATGTTGCCGCTGCAGAGGTCGCGGAGTTCCCCGGTGTCGACCCGGTTCCCGGCGGGATCGAGGACCCGGATCGAGTCGCCGCCCATGGCGACCTGCTCCGAGAAGGTGAGGTTGACCTCCTTGGGGGCGGTGGCGACCACCGCCCCGTCCTGCGGGTCGCTGCCGGTCAGCGCGGCGTGCGCGGACGCGGGGGCGGCGCCGGCGAGCAGCACGCCGAGGAGGGCGGCCGCGACGAGCAGCAGCCGGGCCAGGGCGGTTCCGAGGCGCGGGGCGGTGGTGGTGGGCATGTGTGTGTCAGTCCCTCAAGTAGCTCAGTGCTGCTTCGGGTTGTGGGTGGCGGCCTCGACGGGAAGGTCGACCTTGATCGGGTCGGCCTTCTCGAAGTGCAGCTCGATGCTGACCTTGTCGCCCTGCTTCGGCTTGGTCTTCAGCCCCATGAACATGATGTGGCTGCCGCCACGTTCGAGGTCGAGTTCGCCGTTCGCGGGGATGTCGAAGGACTTCACCTGCTGCATCTTCTGGTTCTTCGTCTCGTGGATCTGGACGTCGTCAGAGAGGGGGCTCGTCACGGAGGTGAGCTTGTCGGCGGTGCCGCTCTCGTTCTTGATGGTCAGGAAGCCGCCGGCCATGTCCATCACGGGCTGCGGCATGAACGCGCCGCTGACCTTCAGTTCGGGCTTGCCGTCGGCCCCGGCGGCGCCCGAGGAGCTGCCCGAGGTGCTGTCCGATGAGCATCCGGACAGCGTCAAGGCGGCCGTCAGGGCGACGACGGCGGTGGTGGACAGGACGGTGGTGCGGCGGTTCACGGGTTCTCCCCCTTGATGAGCTTCGGCAGATCCTTGGCGTAGTCGTCGACGGTCGTGTCCTCGCCGTACAGGACATAGCCCTGGTCGGTCGTGGGCGAGAACGCGATCACCTGCGCTCCGTGCATGGAGACGACCGATCCGTCCTTCTCCTTCTTCGCCGGATCGATGCCGATGCCCATGGAACGGGCGCCGACCTGGATCGTGGAGAAGTCGCCGGTGAGGCCGATGAAGGACGGGTCCCCGGCGGCGGGCAGCCACTTGGCCAGCTCGGCCGCGGTGTCCCGCTCGGGGTCGGTGGTGACGAAGACGACCTGGAGCTTGTCCTGGTCGGCCTTGGGGAGCTGCTTCTTGGCGATGGCGATGTTGCTCATCGTCAGCGGGCAGACGTCGGGGCAGTGCGTGTAGCCGAAGTAGATCAGCGTCGGCTTGCCCTTGGTCTGCGCGCGGAGGTCGAACTTCTGGCCCTTGGTGTCCGTGAGGACGAGGTCGGGCTTGGTGAAGGGGCGGTCGAGGACGGTGGCCGCCTTGTCGCTGCCGCTGCCGCCCTCCGCGGAGATCTCGGCGACGGCTCCGCTGCCGGAACCGCCGGCCTTGTCGTCTCCGCCGCCGAGGCCGACCGCGACCGTCACCGCGAGGGCGGCGACGACCGCGACCGCGGCGAGGATCAGGGGCGCGCGTCGGCTGGGCCTGGGCCGCTCGTCGGCGGCCGGTCCGGCCGCTTCTTTCTGGACTGACATGGAACGTGCTCTCTCGTGTTCGTGGGGTGCGCTGTGCCCTCGGGGCTCTCAGCGCACGGGGTCGGGCCGGTCAGGCCGAGCGGCGACGGCCGGCGAGCAGACCGAAGGCGACACCGGCGACACCGATGAGGATGCCGACCACGCCGAGCACGCGCGCGGTGGTGTCACTGCTGTCGGACGCGGAGGCCGCGGACTCGGTGTGCCCCTGGCCGTCCTCGGCCTTGGCGTCGTGGCCGGCCTTGTCGTGGGCCTTGTCGTCGGCCTTCGCGTCCGTCGTCGCACCGCCGCCGTGGTGGTCGTCCTTGGCGGCGGAGAGCTTCAGGACGGGCGCGGGGTGCTCGGGCTCGGCGGCGCCCTCCTTGGGCTCCTCGATCCAGCGGACGACCTCGTTGTTGTCGTAGGTCTGGATGGCCTTGATGACGAGCTGGTCGGCGTCCTCCGGCAGCTGGCCGAGGGAGAGCGGGAACTGCTGGAACTGGCCGGGGCCGATCTTCGCGCCGCCCTCGGCGGTCCAGGTGACCTTGGTGACGGCCTGCTTGATCGTCTTGCCGTGCAGCTCCAGCGGCTTGGCGAGGTCCGACTTGGTGACGTCGGCCTTCCAGCCCGGGACGGGCTGCGGCATCACCGAGGCGAGCGGGTGGTCGGCCGGGAAGTTCACCTCGACCTTGATGGTGGAGGCGTTGTCACGCTCGTTGGGGACCTTGACGTTGACGGTCGCGTAGCCACCCTTCGCCGCCTCGCCCTGCGGCTGCACGCCGACATGCGCGAAGGCGGTGCCGGAGAGCAGCACGACGGAGGAGAGGACGATGCCGCCGGCGACGGCGATACGGGAAACGTTCATGGCAGAAGACACTCCAGCTCTGGAGAGGGGTCAGGGTTCCGGCACGCCGACGCCCGGCAGCTTGCGAATCCGGGTACGTGCGGGTGCTGGTGGTGCGGGGCGGGTGCGGGTGCGGGTGCGGTGCCGACTTACGGACCTGCGGACGTATAGACCTGCGGACGTATGGACCTGCGGACGCGGGTGTGCGTACGGGAGTAGGCACGGGTGTCGGTGGTACGTGTGTCAGTCCTACGGATGCAGGTCGTACGGATGCTGGTCGTACCGAACCGTTGGATCCGGGTACGGCACCGGCCGCGGCCTATGCCGCCCGTGCCGCCTGCACGGCCCGCGTCAGGCCGCGAGGGCGAGGGCGGAGACCGGCGGCCCGCGCCGGATGACCGTGTGCTGGAGTGCCTCGGCGCCGGTCGGCGGTGAGACGTCGTGGCCGGTCCGGGCGGGCCGGCGCGGCTCGGCGGCCGGCAGCCCGGGAAGACCGGAGAGCAGTGCCCCCGCGAGCGTCAGTGCGGCGCGCAGGGAGCGTACGAGGGCGCATTCGGCGAGCTCGGTCGCGCCGTGTGCGGAGAGCCGGGCGAGCCGACGGAGGGCCAGGTCGCTGCGGCGCAGCAGCCAGCCGGTGGCGAGTGCCGCCAGCAGGTGGCCGAGCACCATCGGCAGGCTGGGCAGGAGTTCGCCGCCCTGCGCGGCCGTGCCGGTCGCCAGCTGGGCGACGTGGCCGGGGTGCGCGTGGGTGGCGGTGGCCGCCGGGCCGAGACCTGCGTCGGCGACGATCCGGGCGGCGTCGGCGGGGCTCAGGGAGGTCGCCGCCGGGCCGCAGACGATCTTCGCGGCCATCCGGATCAGCGCCTCGTCGGTGGCCGGTCCCAGGGAGCCGGCCGAGAGCGGCCGCTGCCCGAGCCCGAACAGGACGTGCAGCCCGAGCTGTCCGCCGGCCAGGGCCGCGACGATGACGGGCAGCGAGCGTTCCCGCCCGGCGAAGAGCACGGTGACACCGAAGATGAACAGGAATCCGGCGACCAGCGTCCACAGAGCGATCCCCGCACAGGCGGCGATCGCGTGCCCGAGGCCGGACAGCACGACGCAGACCGCGGTGAACACCGCGGCCCTCAGCAGTCGTGGCGCGAGCGCGGGGGCAGACATGGCGGGAGTCATCATCGCACCAGGCCCCCACCCGCCATGCGGCAGGTCCGGAAGATCGCTTTTCGGCCCCTTCGGGCGCGACATACACCGGCGCGCGTTGTGCACACATCCGCCGAACGAGCCCTCTTCTGCCTCCCGGGGGCTTACGGACCCCTCGACGCGGCAATAGGTATCGGTATGTCGCGCCGCAGCATGTCGAGCCGCAGCCAGGAGGCTGAAGCATGAGCATCTGGTGGTCCCTCCATTTGAGGCGCGAGGCTGCGAGCGTCCCGCTCGCCCGGCGGCTGCTGCTCGGCACGATGGAGACGGCCGGCGTCGACCCCGATGTCTCCTACGACCTGTCGGTGGCCCTGACCGAGGCGTGTGCCAACGCCGTTGAGCACGGCGGAGACACCGGTTCCGGCCCGGCGTCGGAGGCGTACCGGGTCACGGCCTATCTGGACGGCGAGACCTGTCGTATCGAGGTGGCGGACGCGGGACCGGGCTTCGCCGGTGTGGCGCGCCCCGCTGCCGCCGTCCCTTCGGACGCGGAGAGCGGCCGCGGGCTGCGGCTGATCGAGGAGCTCGCGGACCACGTCCACTTCGGCCGTACGGGCCGAGGCGGGGCGCTGGTCAGCTTCGACAAGATCGTGAAGTGGCGCGCGGACGCGCCGCTGGCGCTGACCTGAAGCGCTGCGGAGCACGCTCGTGCAGGTGTGCAGGTGTGCAGGTGCGTAGGTGCGTGGGTGTGTAGGCGCGTGGACGTGTTCGTGTGTGCGCGTGTACGGGAAGGGCCCCCGCCGACCGTCGTCGGTGGGGGCCCTTCCCGTGGGGCGTCGTGCGCGAGCGTCCTGGCTCAGCCCTTCAGGCCGGCCATCCACGCCTCGACCTCGTCGGCGCGGCGCGGCAGCGAGTCGGAGAGGTTCCGGTTGCCGTCCTCGGTGACGAGGATGTCGTCCTCGATCCGGACGCCGATGCCCCGGTACTCCTCCGGCACGCTCAGGTCGTCGGCCTGGAAGTAGAGCCCCGGCTCTACGGTCAGGCACATGCCCGGCTCGAGCGTCGTGTCGACGTAGGCCTCGGTGCGCGCGGCGGCGCAGTCGTGGACGTCCATGCCGAGCATGTGGCCGGTGCCGTGCAGGGTCCAGCGGCGCTGCAGGCTGAGCTCGAGGACGCGGTCCACGGGGCCCTCGATGAGGCCCCACTCGACGAGCTTCTCGGCGAGCACGCGCTGGGCGGCGTCGTGGAAGTCGCGGTAGGCGGCGCCCGGCTTGACCGCCGCGATGCCCGCTTCCTGCGCCTCGTACACGGCGTCGTAGATCTTGCGCTGGATGTCGGTGTAGCGGCCGTTGATCGGCAGCGTGCGGGTCACGTCGGCGGTGTACAGCTCGGTGGTCTCTACGCCGGCGTCGAGGAGCAGCAGGTCACCGGAGCGGACCGGGCCGTTGTTGCGCACCCAGTGCAGGGTGGTGGCGTGCGGTCCCGCGGCGCAGATGGAGCCGTAGCCGACGTCGTTGCCCTCGACGCGGGCGCGCAGGAAGAACGTCCCCTCGATGTAGCGCTCGCTCGTCGCCTCCGCCTTGTCGAGGACCTTGACGACGTCCTCGAAGCCGCGGGCGGTCGAGTCGCAGGCCTTCTGTAGTTCGGCGATCTCGAACTCGTCCTTGACGAGACGGGCCTCGGAGAGGAAGACGCGCAGCTCTTCGTCGCGCTCGGCGGTGACCTTGTCGGTCAGCGCGGCCTCGATGCCGGCGTCGTGACCGCGCACGGCGCGGACCGGTCCGGTGGCCTCCTTGAGGGCGGCGGCCAGCTCGCGGACGTCCTTGGCGGGGACGCCGAGGAGCTGCTCGGCCTCGGTCAGGGAGTGCCGGCGGCCGACCCACAGCTCGCCCTGGCCGTCGAGCCAGAACTCGCCGTTCTCGCGGTTGGAGCGCGGCAGCAGGTAGATCGTCGCCCGGTGGCCGGTCTTCGTGGGCTCCAGGACGAGGACGCCGTCCTCGGTCTGGTCGCCGGTGAGGTAGGCGTACTCGGTCGAGGCGCGGAAGCTGTACTCGGTGTCGTTCGAGCGCGTCTTCAGGTTGCCCGCGGGGATCACCAGGCGCTCGCCGGGGAAGCGCGCGGACAGCGCGGCGCGACGGGCGGCGGTGTGCGCGGCCTGGGCGATCGGCCGCAGGTCGTGCAGCTCGGTGTCGGCCCAGCCGGACTTCATGTTCTCGGCGAGCTCGTCGGACACGCCCTGGTAAAGGCCGTTCTTGCGCTGCTTGATCGGCTCTTCGGTCTCGTCCGGGGTTTCCGGGGTGAGCTCGTCTGCCACGGGGGGTCTCCTTCGGTACGACGTTGAACCCAGTCCATCGTACGGTCGTACGGGAAAAGGCCCAGGGCCGGAAGACCCGTCACCGCAGCGTCACGCACCGCTCACTGACGTGGCTGACGTGGCTGACGTGTGCGAGATGGTCCTGTCTCAGTCGAAGCGGGCCGCGAGCAGGACCACGTCCTCTCCGTCGACGTCCGGGGCGGCGTCGCCGCCGCCCAGTCCCTCGGGCACCAACGTGCGCAGGATGTGGTCGGCGACGGCCCCAGGGTCTGAACGGTCCGCCTTCGGGACGCTCGCGGCGGCGGCGTGCAGCCGGGCGAAGGCCCGGTCCATGGGGTCGCCGGTCCGGCGGAGCAGTCCGTCGGTGTAGAGCAGCACCGTTTCTCCGGGGGCGGGGGCGATCTCGACGCTCGGCGCCTCCCAGCAGGCGAGCATGCCGAGCGGTGCCGAGAGTGAGGTCTCGACGAACTCGGTCCGGTGCTCGCCGATGATCAGCGGCGGGGTGTGGCCCGCCCCTGCGAGGACGAGCTTGCGCTGCTTGGGCTCGGAGTACGCGAAGAGCGCGGTGGCCGAGCGGGCCGGCTCGGTCAGCCGGAGCAGGAGTTCCAGGTCGGACAGGACGGCGACCGGGTCCTCCCCCTCCATGACCGCGTACGCCCGCAGGGAGGCGCGCAGCCGGCCCATCGCGGCGAGCGCGCTCGGGCCGGTCCCGGAGACGGAGCCGACGGCGAGGCCCAGGGCACCCTCGGGCAGCGGCAGGGCGTCGTACCAGTCGCCACCGCCCTGGGGGCCGGTGCGGTGGCGGGCGGCGAGCTGGACGCCGGGGACGCGGGGGAGGCGGCTGGGCAGCAACTCCTCGGCGACAGTGGCGACCTGGACGCGGGCGCGCTCGAGATCCAGGAGGCGGGCGAGGTGCTCGGTGGCGTAGCGGCCGTAGAGACCGACGAGATCGCGCTGGCGCTCGACGGGTTCGGCGGGCTCGTCGTAGAGCCAGACGACGGCCCCGAGCTTGCCTGCGGCCTCGGTGGCGAGGGGGAGCGCGTAGCTGGCGGCGTAGCCGAGCCGGGCGGCGACCTCGCGGTGACGCGGGTCGAGCTCGGGCTCGCTGAGCAGGTCGGGGACGGCGATGGGGTCGGGGATGGTGATCGAGCCGGGGGCGGCAGCCGTACCGGAGGGGATGCCGACAGTGGCACCGGTAGCGGAACCGGGGCGGGCCTCGGCGGTGCCGGCGGTGGCCAGTGGGTCGGCGGGGGCGGCCGGCGACCTCGGCGCGGCCGGTTCCGGGAGGCCGTCGAGGATGCGGCCGTAGGAGGTGACGCTGCGCGGAACCGTCTCGATCGTGCCGAGTTCGGCGTGGGCGAGCCCGAGCCCGATGGTGGACGCGGGGCCGCGTCCGTCGGCGGGTTCGAAGACCGCCATGCCGCGGCGCGCGCCGACGAGGGCGGCTCCGGCGCGCAGTACCTCGCGCAGTGCTTCGTCGAGCGACCCGGTCTTGATCAGGCGCTCGGTGAGTTCGTGGAGGGTGGTGAGGTCGGAGACCCAGCCGGCCAGCCGGTCCTGGATCAGCGCGCCGGGGATGCCCGGAAGGGCCGCCGAGGAGGGGTTCACGGGCGGGGCGGGCGCGGTAGTGTGCGCGGGCGAGGGAACCGTGGAATCGATTCCAGCCACTTTCGGCAGGTGTGGGGCGCTCATGTCGGACGGCTTTCCGACGGGTGCGTTTCGCTCAATAGCATCGCAAACCCCCATGTCAATCTGCGCCGCTAGCAATGCATCCACATGTACACGCACAAGAGGAGCGATGTCCAGCATTGTCCCCACGGGACTTGTGGTGTCCGTGGGGTTTGGCAGAAGGGTTGAAGTGCAGGCCAAGTTGGCTGAAAATTGCCCCCTCGGTGCACCATTTGCGGTCGACTGGCGTCGTTTGAAAGCGCGTTGATTTGAACGTGATGGGTACGTAATCGGTGATGGCCAGGGGCAGTTGGAACAGCCCCGGAACCTGGCAGGGTGCCTGGGCGTCCTCACCGCCGCAGGCCGCGCCCCCTCTAGTGGACGACGAGCCTCAGCTCGGCCCCTCCCGCCCCACCGCACGGGGTGGTGACCCGCCGACCTTGTACGCGCTGCTACGCACGGTGAAGTGATCTGCACATGGTGTGATGTGGATTCGGCGTTCAACGGAAAGGAACGAGCGCTCATGCGCGAGATCCTCGGAAGGCGACGCAGGTTCCGGCTTCGGCGCAGGGAAAGGACCGTCCAGCTCGACGCGGCGCTCGTCTGCGCCACCGAGTGGGGCTGGCCCGTCCTGCCGGGTGTCGGGCTCAAGGCGACGACCCGTACGTCCAGAGGGGCCGGCTGCGCCTGCCCCGACCCCGGGTGCGCCGTCCCCGGCGCGCACCCCTTCGACCCAGGACTGCTCGCGGCCACCACCGACGAGCGCATGGTCCGCTGGTGGTGGACCCGGCGCCCGGACGCCCCGGTCGTCCTGGCCACCGGAGGCGGCGCGCCCTGCGCGGTCAGCCTCCCGGCGGTCGCGGGGGCACGTGCCCTGACCGCCCTCGACGCGATGGGCATGCGGCTCGGTCCGGTGGTGGCGACGCCCACCCGCTGGTCGCTGCTGGTCGCCCCGTACGGGCTCGAACAGCTCGGCGACCTGCTGTACGCGAAGGACAGCGTGCCCAGTTCGCTGCGGTTCCACGGCGAGGGCGGCTATCTGCTGCTGCCTCCGTCGGTCGCGGGGACGGGCCAGGTGCGCTGGGAACGCGCCCCGCTGGAAGGCTCCGCCCGGCCCTGGCTGCCGGACGTGGAGGCGGTCGTGGACGCCCTGGTCGAGGCGAGCACGGGCGCGCCCGGGGGCGGCAGCAGACTCTCGTACTGACGGGGCGCTGGGGTGTTCGGCCTCATCCTGACGGGGTGCTGGGGCGTTCGGCCTCACCCATACGGGTGTGAGGCCGCCCGACTTGTGCGGGAAACGGGCGCGCGGCGCGCGATGCGCCGCCGGTCCGCCGATATCTTCGGCGGACCGTTCACGAAGCGTCGTAGCCAGCCGGGCAGGTGGGTCCCATGAATCTCCGCATGATCGGGCTCGGGGCCGTCGTGGCGTGTGCCACGCTCCTGCCGCTCGTCGCCCTCGCCGGCCCGGCGTCGGGCCCCGGAGGCGACGGTGACTCCACGTCGCGGGCGGGTGGTGGCGAGGGCGGACGTGCGGACGGCTCTCTGCTGCCGGGCCTCGGTGTCGGCGGGTCGGCGGCCGGGGCGGAGCGGGGACAGCAGGCGGGATCGGACTCCGGCACGGACCCCGGGGCGGCCCCTGGCGCGGACCGCGGTGCGGCATCCGGTTCGGCATCGGGCGCGGAGGCGGGGGTGCAGGCGGGCGAAGAGGCCGGCGTACGGGACGGATCGGGGGGCGCACGGGATTCCGCGCCCCCGAGCGCGCTCCTGGGCGCCCCCGGGGCTTCCTCCCCGGATCCCGCCCGCAGCGCGCACTGTGGCCCGGAACTGACCTCTCCGGACGGGATCGAGGCGCAGACCTGTGTGCTCACGGAGGGCCCGGACACCTGGGGACGTACGTACTACCGCAACGCCGGCGGTCAGCGGCTCGACGCGGTACTCACCCTGATGGGGCCTGCCGGGCGGACCGTACAAGTGCGATGTGCCGTTGTCGCGCGGGATGAACCGGGGGTGTGCGAGACGCCCAGGGAGCGTGCGCGGGGCGCGGTCTCGGCATATTCGGCCGTCGCGGAATTCGCGGGTGCGGGAGAGGGATCAAGCACGCCTCTGCTGCTCCGGGCCGGAAGCAACACGGCCGGTGCGGGCGGAAGTTGAGATTCCGGATAACTCCGTCCGGGCATGAGAAGACCCGATCGCTGGCGACGGGGGATGCACCAGCGACCGGGCTTCTAGAACGGTAACAAGAGATCTGCGGTTCGCAAATTCGATCTCGGTTATTCGGACAGGGATTTACCTGACCGCACAGGGAGTTGTGGCGGATGTCACCGACTGGTCGGTCTGTCAGTCCACACCGTCACCACACGCACCACGCGTATCAGCTGAGCGTGACCTGGCGGTTGGTGAGACCGCCGCGCGCCCGCCGCTCCTCGGGGGTGAGCGGAGCGTCGGAGGCCAGCGCCGCTGCCAGCCGCTCGGCGAACTCGGCAGCGGGCTTCTCGCAGTCCTCGGCACTCATCGACGTCGGCAGGTCCCAGACCGGGACCATGAGGCCGTGGGCCCGGAAGGAGCCGACGAGACGGGTGTTCTCGCCCAGGGAGGACGTGCCGGCGGCCTGCAGCCGGGCGAGCGCGTCGAGGAGCTTCTCCTCGGGGTGCGGCATGACCCAGCGCAGGTGGTTCTTGTCCGGGGTCTCGCACCAGTACGAGGAGTCCACGCCGGTCAGCTTGACCGTGGGGATCGCGGCGGCGTTGGCGCGCTCCAGGGAGGCGGTGACCTCGGGGTTGGAGTTGTCGGCGGACTCCGGAATCCAGAATTCGAAGCCCGTGTGCACGACCGGCGAGAAATCGCTGTTCGGGGCGAGCAGATCCTGTAGGCGGGGCCCGTCGGCCGGCACGCGGCGCGGGGTGACCGGGGAGCCCGGCTCCGTCTCCAGGGCGCGCAGCAGCGTGTCGGCGAGGTCGCGGGCGAGGTCGCCGGAGGAGGAGTCGTTCTGGAGGGCGAGGAGGACGGAGCCGTCGTCGCGGCGGAGCGCGGGCCATGCCATGGGCAGCACGGTCGCGAGCGTCACGGACGGGACGCCCTCGGGGAGGCCGTCCTTCAGCGTGAGCGGAACGGTGGCGGCGGGCACCAGCTCGCGCAGCGCGACCCAGTCGCACTCGCCGGGCAGCCCCTCGAAGGGGCGCTGGACCAGCTCGGTCACGGCGTGCGCGGCGGCCCGCCCGTGGCACGCCTTGTAGCGGCGGCCCGACCCGCAGGGGCACGGCTCGCGCGCACCGACGACCGGGATCTCCCCGTTCGTGACCTGTGCCTTGGCGGCCTTCGTCTGGGGGCGCTTCTTGGCCATGGTGTGGCTTCTCCCGATCGCGGCAGTGCTGTGGTGCAGGGCCGCACGTGGTGCACGGCTCTGTGTCGGGCGAGCCTAGCCGTACGGGACTGCCGAGGGGCTCAAGCGGGCACGTTCACCGCCCGGGAGCACGGCCTACGCGCCGGGGGCGCGGTCCACGGGCCGAGGGGCACGGCCCACGCACCGGGGAGCACGGCCTACGCGCCGAACGGGGCGCGCCCCGAGGCCGTCGTCCGGGATCGTGGCGCGCGATGCCGTCCCGGCCCGCCGATCCGGGGTGGTCTCAATCCAGGTCGTCGTACGCGTCCAGGAACTCGAAGCCCGAGCCGCCGCCGACCCGCGCGGCGAAGTCCTCGCGGCGATGGCCCTCAGTGACCAGCACCCAGACCGTCACCTCGCCGGACGCGCTGTCGCGCACCCCCCAGTCCTGGGCCAGGGCGCTGATGATGTTCAGCCCGCGCCCGCCGCGCGCGGTGACCGAGGGCGTCGACGGAACGGGCCGGGTCGGACCACCGCCGTCCGTCACCTCCACCGTCAGCCCACCGGACGGATCGACGCGCCAGGCCGCGCGGACGTCTCCGTCGCCCACGTCGGCCCGCCCCAGCGGTCTGCCGTGCCGGCAGGCATTGCTGAGCAGTTCGGAAAGGATCAGTACCGCGTCGTCGACGACCGACTCGGACATCCCGCTGCGGATCAACTGCTCCCGCATACGGTGTCTCGCTTCACCCACGCCCGCAGGGCCATGGGGTACGGCCATGCTCGACGACGTGGGCACCTCCTGTGCCACCACCAACGCCACCCCCGAGACCTCCTTTGCCCCACGCCACGGTGTGGATGCCCCAATGGCCTGGACCGGAAACCGCCCCATGAGCGTGTGGTGACGCACTCGTGACGATCGAGTACGGACCGAACGCGCCGGTGCACTCCCTGTAAGTCAGGAGACGGGTGGGGTGGAGGGGGCGGAAGGGGCCGGCGAAGAGGCCGGCGAGGGGACGGGGAAGGGACGGAGAGGGGTCAAAGACGGCCCAACTGGGACAGCACCTGCTGCGGCCGGTTGGTGATGATCGCGTCGACGCCGAGCCGCACACAGAGTTCGACGTCCTCCGGCTCGTCCACCGTCCATACATGGACCTGATGTCCGGCCTTCTGGAGGCGGAGGATCACGGCCGGGTGGTGGCGGACGATCCGGATCGACGGTCCGGCGATCACCGCACCCGCCGGCAGCCTGCCGTCGCGCAGCCGAGGGGTGACGAACTGCGAGAGCGAGACGGTGGGCAGCGTCGGCGCGGCGGCTGCGATCCGGTGCAGGGAGCGCGCCGAGAAGCTCATGACCCGTACGGGAGACTCCTCCGTGCTCGCGGGCTCCGCCAGTCCGAACCGCTTGAGCAGGTGCAGCAGCCGTTCCTCGACCTGGCCCGCCCAGCGGGTGGGGTGCTTGGTCTCGATGGCCAGCTCGACGCGGCGCCCGGCGTCGGAGACCAGCTCCAGGAGGCGTTCGAGGGTCAGTACGGAGGTGAGGCCGGGGTCCTTCCAGTCCGGGCTCTCGCCCGCCTCCTCGCGCCCCTTCCACGTGCCGAAGTCGAGGGCGGCGAGGTCGGCGAGCTCCAGGGCGGAGACGGCGCCGCGGCCGTTGGAGGTGCGGTCGACGCGCCGGTCGTGGACGCAGACGAGGTGGCCGTCGGCGGTGAGCCGGACATCGCACTCAAGGGCGTCGGCGCCGTACTCGATGGCCTTCACATAGGCGGCGAGCGTGTGCTCGGGGGCTTCTTCGGAGGCCCCGCGGTGGGCGACCACCTGGACGGGGGTGGAGTTCGGGTGCGGCCGAGGGTGCTGCCGTGCGTGGGTCACCGCGTCATGGTGCCATTGGCGGAGCGGGCTCACGGGGTCGCGTCCGTTCTGTCCGTAAATAAAGAATGGGACGCAGACGCACAGCTCCGCCTTACAGTGGCCTGACGTCCCGTGGGAAAAGCTGTTCGCAGCACCTTGCGAGGCATCCACCCACGCAGTGAACCGCAGTGAACGAGGAGAGAGCCGTGAGCACCGAGAACGAGGGCACCGAGGTTCCGGCGGACCCGAGTGCCCCGTCCGTCCCTCCCGCCCCTCCTACGCCCCCGGCGCCCACCGCGCCGCCCACCGCGCCCACCGCGCCCGCGGCGGACGTCCCGAGGTCGGATCAGCCGACGCAGGTGCAGCCGCAGGTCCACGCCCAGGCGCAGGCTGACGCGCAGCCGCAGCCGCAGGGGCAGGGGCAGGCTCACGCTCAGGCGCCGGAGCCGGCGGCGGCTCAGGCTCACGCACCGGCTGCTGCTGCGGCCGGTGCCGGTGCCGGGGGCTGGCCCCCGCCGCCCCCGGCCGTGCCGGCCTGGGGCGCGTCGGTCCCGCCCGTCCCGGAGCCCGCCGCTCCGCGCAAGCGGACCGGCGGCCTGGTGGCGGCGGTCCTCGTGGCGGCTCTCGTGGCCGGCGGTGTGGGCGGCGGCATCGGCTACTGGGCGGCCGAGCGCGGCGACGACGGCATCAGCTCGACGACGGTCTCCGCGGGCGACTCCCCGGCGTCCTTCAAGCGCGACCCGGGCACGGTCGCCGCGGTGGCCAACAAGGCGCTCCCGAGCGTGGTGACCATCCAGGCGAAGTCCGGTGGCAGCGGCGGTGGTGACAGCGAGGGCGAGGGCGGCACCGGCACCGGCTTCGTCTATGACAAGGAAGGCCACATCGTCACCAACAACCACGTGGTGGCGTCGGCGGCGGAGGGCGGCACGCTCTCGGCGACGTTCTCGAACGGCAAGACGTACGACGCGGAGGTCGTCGGCCGGGCGGAGGGCTACGACGTGGCGGTCCTGAAGCTGAAGAAGGCGCCGGACGGGCTGACTCCGCTCCCGCTGGGCGACTCGGACAAGGTGGCTGTGGGCGACTCGACGATCGCGATCGGCGCTCCCTTCGGCCTGTCCAACACGGTGACGACGGGCATCATCAGTGCCAAGAACCGCCCGGTCGCCTCGGGCGACGGCTCCGGCGGCAACAACTCGTACATGAGCGCCCTGCAGACGGACGCCTCGATCAACCCGGGCAACTCCGGCGGCCCGCTCCTCGACGCGAGCGGCGCGGTGATCGGCATCAACTCGGCGATCCAGTCGACGGGCAACGGCTTCGGCCAGTCCCAGGCGGGCTCGATCGGCCTCGGCTTCGCCATCCCGGTCAACCAGGCCAGGAACGTGGCCGAGCAGCTGATCAAGACGGGCAAGCCGGTGTACCCGGTGATCGGCGCGACGGTGAACATGACCGACAAGGGCGCGGGCGCCACGATCGCCCAGGAGGGCGCGGGCGGGACTCCGGCGATCACCCCGAACGGCCCGGCGGCGAAGGCGGGCCTCAAGCCCGGCGACGTGATCACGGCGCTCGGCGACCGCCAGATCGACAGCGGCCCGACGCTGATCAGCGAGATCTGGACCCACAAGTCCGGCGACACGATCAAGCTCACCTACGAGCGCGACGGCAAGCCGACCACGACCACAGTCACCCTCGGCGAACGCACGGGCGACAACTGACCGGCTAGGCTGTCCCCCGCGCCACCCCGAACGGGACCCGGCGCGGGGTGGGTTGCCCGAGCGGCCTAAGGGAACGGTCTTGAAAACCGTCGTGGCGCGAGTCACCGTGGGTTCAAATCCCACACCCACCGCCAGGCGAAACGGCCTCTGACCAGGATCAATGGTCAGGGGCCGTCAGCGTGTCTGGCCCCATGATTGCCTGGTGTTCCCCGTGGTTTCCCGCTCGTTCGGGCACGCAAGGGGCACGCGGGGCACCCAAAAACGGTGCTACTCGCTGGTGCCCACGGGGGTACCGTCGGCCTGGTCGCACGGGAGGGGAAGGCTGTGCTGTACGCGCACGAGGTGATCCTGAACGAACTCGCACAAGGTCTCAGATCGACAGCTGAGGGGGTCGAGTGGTTCGAGAACCTGTCAGAGGACGACAAGCGCAAGGCCGTGCATGCTCTGGTGCTCTTCTGCGGTCAGGCTCGCGCTCGTGAGGACGATGTCCCAGAGAGCATCGCGCGCTCTGGCATTCGCCCCACTCACACGCCCGCGGTCATGCTTACGAAGTGGCGCTTCGGGATGGCGCAACTTCCGGAATACGAACTCACGAAGTCATTTCGCCTGCTTGTCGCCCTCTTCAGCATCGCCGATAGCCGTAGGCGGGCGCTGTACTGCGTCGACGGATGCGGTCATGAGTGGCACAACTTGTCAGCTCAGCCACAAGATCCGACCTAGGGCGTTGCCACAGGCCGTCACCTGCGAAGACGCCCGAACGACGCGCTCCTCAGCCACGAGGAAACTGGTACCGACGCGGAGCGACCACACCGGCCCCCGCCACATCGCGGCAGCAGCTGCTCCACGCCCGCCCATTCCCGGCAGTGCGGTCGCCTCACGCTCCCGTCATCCGCGACGGCGGGGGCACGGCGCCTCGCCCTACTCGGCCCCGACAGTCGGCCGGCCATGCGCAAGAGGCCACCCCTCCCTCGCCGCTGGCTGTCTTTGGATCGCCCGTCTTGGCCGCAGTCGGCAGCGCTCGTGGCTACGCGTGCCATGTGACGGTTGCCGTGCTTGAAGGCCTGCTTTCCCATCAACCCAAGCTGTCAGGCGTGCGGACGGCGCCCGGGCTGGAGCGGGGCGCAGACAGGAGCGCAGGCCCGGGCGACGGGCCGCGCGCGCCGCGCCGTGCGCGGCGGGTGCCTTGATGAGGTAGAGAAACCTGTAACAGCTCCCCGCTCTCCTACGGGCAGATGTACGCGATCGTGGCGTCGTCGTACTGCTTGCTCCGGGGCCATCGGCTGAGATCGGGGTCGGATCGCTCCGCTTCGCGGACCTGCCGGATCACATTTTCGGGGCCGTTGCGGGCGAGTAGATCCAGACAGCCCCGCCAGTCCGTCGCGTGGAACGTGGTCACGAGTCTCGCGGCGCCATCGGTCAGCAGCGCTGCTGCCTGGACATCGGATGCGCCCTCGACACCGGTGAAAGCCTGGCTTGCTGCTGCCGGGTCGGCCGCTGCCACCCAGTACCCGCCGGGCGTGTTGCGCAGACTGCGCTCCGCACTGACGAGTGCCTGATGAGCTGCTCTCTGCGCTGCTGATCCGGGAGCGGTGCCTGCGAGAGCTTCGCGGGCGTGCGGCGCCACGAGGGCAAGACGATCGTCTGTAGTAGCCGTGACGATGCCGTGGTTGTCCACGAGGAGCGTGCAGTCTCCCAGGACCAGCCACTCGAAGACACCACGCCGTACCCGGGCGATCGCAACCGTCGCGGATGGCGAGAGTGGATCATCGACAGCGCAGGTATCCCGGTGCAGACCAGCCGTGGACTCGATGGCAGTCGCAAGACAGTCGGCGAGCGGAGACTCCTGTCGGGCGACCTCGTAGTGGAGGCGGGTGCCCAGCTCCTGTACGTACCAGGCGACCCCGTGTTTGCATCCGGACTCCATGCCGAGCGCCATGCCGGCACCGTCCAGGACCACGACCACAGCGGGGCTGGACAGTACAAAGTCCTCGTTGGGCCCATGCGGCCGCGAGCTACTGACCTGGCGAACGAGCACGTTAAGCCGTTTCGTGGATCAAGACATCGCTCAGGGCCCGGCTGCCGGTGATCGCCTTGGTGCTCGGCTCGTAGTCGGCGGTGACCACCATGGAGAACGGAGCGGTACCAGCCTCCTTGTAGATGCTGGCGATGTTCTCGGCGAGGAAGTGGGCCACACCCAACGAGCCCACGGCGTGAACCCCCGCGATCAGGAGGAACGTCCCCCGCCCGTCCGGCCTCGGCAACCGGCCGAGATAGGCGATGTCCGTGGGCGTCGGGTCTTCTGGGCTGTCGGTGGGTGAGGTGTGAACGGTGCCGCTGCTCCGCTCGATCAGAGCCCAACGACCATCGGGCAGGGTCTCGAAAGCCAACTGAGGGTCGTTGCCCAGTGCTTCGGCGGTGACAGGCGACGTCTTGGGTCCGCAGACGACGATGAGGTCGTCGCGGTTGAGGTCGATCTCGCCTGACGTCGGGATGTAGCCCAGGTCTCCTTCGAGCTGGAGCTGATGTGCCAGTCCGAGCAGCTTCTGACCCGTGGAGCTGTCTTCGAGCGCCACGTAGTCCCGCTCTCCCGGCCGCATGGGGACGAGTACCTGTACGTCCTGCGTGCCAAGGAACGCTCGCTCCGGCGGCGGGCCAGCATCACGGAGCTGTGCCACGCGTGCCCGGCTGACGCCCATCAACTTCGCTACGTCCGCCATCGAGTGCCCGTGATCACGGAGCCAAGCGATGCTCTCCTTGCGCATGCGCGAGGTCTCGACAACGGCGGCCTGGAGCTCCCCCATCAGGTCCACTGCGGCCTTCACGCGAAGCGCGTGATCTTGCATGGCGGCGACGCGCCGCACTTCGTCAATCACGGCGGACACCTCGCGAAAGCGGACGGGGGACTGTCTTCATACCCAACATGCTAAGGGGGGCTTGACACCTCGCACCAGTCGCGTGCATCTTAGGTGGTAACCCCCCCTTAACGGAGTGGGGGTTCGACGCTCGGGCTGTTAAGCCCCCCTTACCGGGAGAGTGGACATGCCGTCCTTCAAGATCGACCTTTCGACTGCCGTGGTGTTCGTCGCGACCGCCCCGACTCCGAAGCTCGTGAGCAAGCAGACCGGTGAGCGCGCGATGGATCGGGAGACCGGTGCCGGTCTGTCCACGGTGGGTCTGCTGATCTCGGACGAGGGGGAGGGCAACCTCTACCAGGTGACCGTTCCGGAGACCGGTCTCCCCGAGGGGCTGGCGCCGGGTATGCCGGTGTCGGTGATCGGGCTGAAGGCGCGGGACTGGGAGAACACGTTCAACGGCCAGACGCGGCACGGCATCTCGTTCCGTGCGGTCGCCCTCACGGTCGGGGTCTAGCCGTGGACTGGACCGCCTTAACCGTAACGCTGGCGCTGGTCGCCTCGGTCGCGCTGCTGCTGCGGTGGCAGCGTCCGGCCTGGTACTGGATGACCTTCGGCATCCTCTTCGCGGTGGTCCGGGTACTGGTCCGGTACTCGTCAGTCATGGACGCGTGCGGGTTGACGGTCCCGCCGTCCCGCTTCCGCCTCGCGCTCGCCCGGATGGCGAACCGGCCGGCCCCGGCGCCTCGGGCCCCTCGGATTCTGCGGCTCCGCCCGACGCGTACCGGGCTGGTGCTGCGGGTGAAGCTCCGGGCGGGTCAGGACGCGTTCGACTTCTCCGCCGCCTCGGACCGCCTGCGGCACTCGTTCGTCATGCAGAACGTCACCGCCCGCGAGATCAAGTCGGGTGTGGTCGAGCTGCGGATGACCGGCTACGACGTCCTCAAACGCGTCCAGATGCCCGTGATCGCCGCTGGCGGGGCGATGCGGGTTCCGGTCGCCATGCGGGAGGACGGGGAGGTCTACTACCGCGACTACCGGCAGAGCCCGCACGCGCTGAACGTCGGTGCCACGCAGTCCGGGAAGTCCGTCTATCAGCGCAACCTCGTTGCCGGTCTCGCCACGCAGGATGTCGCTCTGGTCGGGATCGACTGCAAGCAGGGGGTGGAACTGGCTCCGCTCGCGCGCCGGTTCACCGCGCTGGCCGACAATCCCGACTCCGCCGCCGAGCTGCTCGACGCGCTTGTCGGGCACATGGCCGAGGTCTATCAGCTCATCCGCCGCGAACAGCGGCTGAGCGCCGACGTCCCGGACGCGGAGATCACCGCCGACATCTGGGACCTGCCCGACCACCTGCGGCCGACGCCGGTCGTGCTCGTGGTCGATGAGGTCGCCGAACTCGCGCTGTTCGCGACGAAGGAGGAGGAGAAGCGCCGGGACCGGATCATCACCGCTCTGGTCCGGCTGGCCCAGCTCGGCCGGGCGGCCGGCGTCTATCTGGAGATCTGCGGGCAGCGCTTCGGCTCGGAACTCGGCAAGGGGATCACGATGCTCCGTGCCCAGCTCACCGGCCGGACCGCTCACCGCGTCAACGACGAGACCAGCGCGAACATGGCCTTCGGCGACGTCTCCCCGGACGCCGTCCTCGCCACGATCCAGATCCCGACCGACCGCCCCGGGACGGCTGTCGCCGGTGAGTCCTCCGGTGGCTGGGTCCGCATCCGCACCCCGCACCTCACGCTCCGGCGGGCCGTGAACATCGCCAACTCGCAGGCTCACCGCACTCCGGAGATCAAGGCCCTGGAGGCCTTCCGGCCTGTCCTGCCGAGCCTGGTCAAGGTTCCGGCCCCGGCGGTCGAACCCGCCCCCGCCCCGGCCTGACCAATCTCCGCTTCACGGTCGGCGTGACTGTCTCGCGCCAGGTCCCTACCCCGCCCATGCCTGAAGCCGGAAGGAAGTGTCCGCCATGGCCACGCGTAGGAAGCCCCACCGAAGTGCCCGGACTGCGAGGGCACCGGACTGACCACCAAGAAGTACTGGGCCGGCGTCCGCAAGCCTCCCGTCCACCCCCGGCAGGTAGCCATCTGCGGGTGCCAGTCCCGCTCCGCATGACCCGCCGGGACCGGGCGGTCGGCCACTCGTGCCCCGCCCCGTCCCGGCCCCAACCCACCAGGAAGGAGGAACACCCGTGAAGCGCTCGCCCATCCGTGTGGACGCAGTTCTCGTGCAGGCCGTGATTGCCGGGGCCCTGTCCTTCGCCCATCTCCACGACCTCGCCGAAGCTGCCGGACAGACCGGCTGGAAAGCCTGGGCCTACCCCGTCTCCGTCGACCTGCTGCTCGTCGCCGCCTGGCGTCGGCTGCGGACCCTCCGGGCTGCCGGCGCCTCTGCTCGCTCGGCCTGGACCTGGTTCACGGTCGCGCTCGCCGCATCCCTCGGTGCAAACGTGGCCACCGCCGGACTCCTCGATCTCGGCGACGTCCCCGACTGGCTGCGCATCCTCGTCGCTGGCTGGCCTGCCCTCGCCTTCCTCGGCGGCACCCTCCTTGTCCACACCCCGCCCCCGGCCGAGCAGCTGACGGCCGGGCCAGACACCGCCGAACCTGCGCCTGTTGAGGCGGTCATCGAGCGAGACGACACGGCCGAGCTGGCGCCCGAGCCCCTTCCGGCGCCTGCTCTGCCCGCTGTCGATCCGGAGCCGGTACCTGAGCCGGACCCCATACCTCCAGCGGTCGCTGTGCCGCCCGCGCTGGTGGTCCACGCCCGGAAGCTCGCCGACGAGCACCGCACCCGTACCGGCTCGCCGATCGACACCGACACCCTGCGCGCCCGCCTCGGTGTCCCGCCCGTGATGGCCGACGCCATCGCCGCCCAACTCGCCTGACAGAAAAGGAGACCCGCCCATGCGCGACTCAACCCGGCACGCGCTGGAACGTGCGGCCGAGCTGACCCGAAACAACCGCCTCGTGGAGGCCATGGCCACCGCCGAGCCGGTGATCGCCGCCGCCGACGAGTTCGAGTCGGCCGAGATCCGTCAGTGGCTCACCGACCACACCGACGACTTCACCCGGGAGGGCTGAGCAATGCCCGCCCGCGACCGCTTCCACTCCGTGATGCAGATCGGCCCCGTGCAGATCGGCACCCACCGCGACCGCCACGGACGCACCAAGCACGTAGCGGCATGCACCGCTGATGACTGCGGTTGGTCGGCCGACTACTCCTCCCAGTCCGCTGCCCAGCTCGCCGCCCGCACCCACCGCTGCCAGCCCCGCTGACCCCGTAGGAGAACCCCGTCATGGACGTTCCGCTCTGGCTCGCCCTGATCGTCGTCGGCGCCCTCGGCATCAAGCTCATCCGCCCGCCCTGGTGGCTCGTCGCCGTGATCCTCCTCGGCGGCTACCTCCTCGCCGACAGCATCCTCGCCCCGCTCATCGACAGCACGATCACCAAGTAGGGAGACCCCGTCATGCTCCGACCGCGCATCCCGGTCAACCCGCTCCCGACCGGCATCGTCACCCCGCTCGCCCAGCCCACACCGACCAGCGCCGTAGAGCCGACGGCCTGCCACCACGACCACACCCCGGCCCCGGTCGCCCCGGCCCGTACGACGGTCCAGCTCACCCCCGGCAGCGCGGCCGCCCTCGCCGCTGGAGCTGGTGCCGTGGTCCTGGTCGTCGGCACGGTTCTCGTCTCGCTGCTCCTGGCGGTCGCCGTTACCGGCGTCACCGTCGCTGTGGTCGCGGTCGTCCTGCGGCTGCTCGTCAAGGACATGCAGAGGGGCCGGTGACGATCGTGGACACGCACACGATCGCCGCGGCCGGGTTACCGGCCCTCGGCTGGGCCCTGCACGGCGGGCTCCTCCTGCGGCGTCTGGCCACCGCACGCCGCGACCCCCTGACCGGCCTCCACACCCGCGCCGGCTGGACCGCACGAGCCGAAGACCTCATGAAGAAGCACGCCAACGCCCTCGTGCTCCTGATCGACCTTGACGACTTCAAGGCCATCAACGACACCCACGGCCACGCCGCAGGGGACAAGGTCCTCACCGAAACCGCCGCCCGCCTCACCGACTGGTGCGGGCGCCACGGCATCGCCGCCCGCCTCGGCGGAGACGAGTTCGCCGCCATCGTCACGGATCCCGGCCACACCCCCGGCCTGCCCGCGCTCCACACCGCGCTGGACCAGGCGGTCACCCACCACGGACACGTCCTGCGGGTGTCGGCCTCGCTCGGCCACTGCCACCGCGAGCACCTGCCCGTACCGGTCCTCACCGACGCCCTCTCGGCCGCCGACGCGTCGATGTACGCGGCCAAGGGCCACGGCAGGCGCAACACACGCTGAGCGGCTCCCGGAGCGGCCTCGGTCGCCAAACTTCCGCCGCCCCGGGCGCCTCAACCCCACTTCAGATCCAACGGACCCTAAAGGGAAACCCATGATGCCCCAGCACCCGACCCCGCGCGTCTGCTCCCACTGCGACGGCTTCCCCGTCGTGCACATCACCACGGGCACGGCCACCCCGCAGGGGAACCGCCACACGCTCCCGGCCACCTGCCCGGCCTGCAAGGGCACCGGCACCCGCAGCATGCCCGCCGCCCTCGTCCGTGCCGGGAAGTGACCACCTTGACCGACACCGCCACTGCGGCGGGCCTGGACCCGGCCACCCTGAGCGACCTGCTCCGGGTGGCCGGGTCCCCCGGCTTCGATCGCCTCAACGAGCAGCTCCGCCGCACCGGAGGATGCGCCGCCCCCATCCGGCTGTCCGGCGGCACCAAGCTCCTCGATACGAACACGCGGACCGTGCTCCACGCCTACACCACCGATGCCGAGCCCGGGGGCGTCCTCCGGGTTGCCTGCGGAAACCGCCGGGCCTCCCGCTGCCCCGCCTGCGCCTGGACCTACGCGGGCGACACCTACCACCTGATCCGCGCCGGACTCGTCGGCGCCGCCGACAAGGGCACCCCCGACACCATCCGCGACCACCCCCGTGTCTTCGCCACCCTCACCGCGCCCTCCTTCGGCCCCGTCCACAACCGCCCCGGCACCCGGCCCTGCCGCTGCGGCACCCGGCACGCCGAGGACGCACCCGAACTCGGTACCCCGCTCGACCCGGTCACGTACGACTACGCGGGCGCCGTGCTGTGGAACAACCACGCCTCGGAGCTGTGGCGGTACTTCACGATCTACCTCCGTCGAGAGATCGCCGCCCGCGCCGGCCTCACTCAGAAGGCCGCCCGCGAGCAGTCCCGGGTCTCTTTCGGCAAGGTCGCCGAGTACCAGAAGCGAGGTGCCGTGCACTTCCACGCCGTCATCCGCTTCGACGGCCCGGAAGGCCCCCACGCCCCGCCCCCGGCTTGGGCCACCCTCGACCTCCTCACCAACGCCATCCGGGCCGCCGCCGCCCGAGTACGCATCGTGGTCCCCGCCAACGAGGACCACGGCCACGTGAAGGACTGGGTGCTGCGATGGGGGGATCAGCTCGACGTGCAGCCCATCGGCGCCTTCGGTAACGGCGAGGACCTCACCGAACAGGCGGTCGCCGCCTACGTCGCCAAGTACGCCACCAAGGCAGCCGAAACGACCGGGACCGTGGACCACCCGGTGGGCAACAAGGAAGCGCTCATCCTCCTCGGCGTCCCCGACCACCCCCGGCGGCTCATGGAAGCCTGCATGGACCTCGACGCGGCCTACCCCGACCGACGTCTCCGGGCCTGGGCCCACATGCTCGGCTTCCGGGGCCACTTCTCCACCAAGTCGCGCCGCTACTCGACCACCCTCGGCGCCTTACGCCAGGTCCGCGCCGACTACCGCGCCGCACAGCAACGCGCCTCCCTCGGCCTGCCCGACCCCGACGACAACCCCGAGGCAACCGTCCTCGTCGTCGCCCACTGGGCCTACGCCGGCCACGGCTCCACCCCGGGAGAGTCCTGGCTCGCCGCCAACATCCGCCGCGACATCCAACACAACCGCGAACACGCCCGCGAGATCCGCGCCGAACTCGAAGACGCCGACACAAACGGGGAATGGTGACCATGGACCGACTCTTGAACGTTGATCAGGTGGCCGAACTCCTGGGCACCACAGTCCGGTTTCCCCGGCGGCTCATCGAGGAGCGCCGAATCACCTTCGTCAAGGTCGGCCGGCACGTCCGGATCCCTGAGAGCGCAGTTTTGGCGTTCGTCGTGGCCAACACCGTGGAGCCGATGACGCTTCGGCCCGCCGTACTCAGGAGGGCTGCGTAGTGGCTCGGAAGCGGAAGGCCCGCCGTAGCTTCGGGCGCGTGCGCAAGCTGCCCTCAGGGCGCTACCAGGCTCGCTACCCCGGGCCGGACGGGCTTCTGAGGCCTGCTGACCGGACCTTTGCCACCTCGACCGACGCGGATCTCTGGCTCGCGAAGAAGCGCGTGGAGATCGAAGACGGCCGTTGGATCGACCCGGCAGAGGGAGCGACTACCGTCCGGGACTGGTCGGCTCGTTGGCTCGCCGCCGTCGCTCCTCAACTCAAGCACAAGACCCAGGCGACGTACCGGTCGCTGATCAACTCCCGGATCAACCCCGCGCTCGGCGAGCGAGAGCTGGCCAGTCTGCGGCCGATCACGGTGACTGAGTGGGTCGCGGACATGAAGGGCGCTGGACTCAGTTCCTCGCGCATCCGACAGGCGTACCGGGTGCTGTCTCAGATCATGGCGTCGGCGGTCGACAACGACCTGATCGCTCAGACTCCCTGCCGTGGCGTGCGCCTTCCCCGGATGCCCCAGACGGAGCCGCACATCCTCACGCAGGTGGAGGCGTCCAGGATCGTCCGCTCGGCCGAGAAGCCGCATGACCTCCTGATCGCCCTTCTCGCCTTCGCGGGGCTCCGGGTGGGGGAGGCATTTGCTCTGCGGCGGATGGACGTCGACGTGGCCTCCTGCCTCCTGGTCGTGGACGAGAACCTCGCTGAGGCGAACGGCACCCTGGTCTTCGATACTCCCAAGTCGCATCAGAAGCGGGTCCTGACGCTGGCGCCCTCGCTGGTGAAGCGGCTCGGGGCGTACCTCGAATCGCTGCCCGGCGGTGACGAGGCTCTGCTGTTCACGAACCGGTCCGGCCGGCCCCTTCGCTACAACCAGTGGCGCAAGGCCCACTTCGACCCGGCGGTCTCTGCGGCTGGGCTGACCGACGTGACTCCGCATGATCTCCGGGCTTCGCACGGAACGTGGGTCGCTGATCGGTACGGCGTCATGACTGCCGCCCACCGCCTCGGCCACTCCAATGCGAGCGTGACCACCCGGCACTACGCGCGTCCTGTCGCCGGCCGTGACGCGGAAGTCGCGACCGCCTCCGATGCCTGGCTGGAGGGGCACACGGAGACCGATGGGGCACGTACGGGGCACGGCGACGATGGCGACGGCTCTGCTGGCATCCCCGCACGCGTCTGACCTGCGGCGGAGCGTTCCCCGGCCCTGATCGCCGAAAGGTCTTGAAAACCGTCGTGGCGCGAGTCACCGTGGGTTCAAATCCCACACCCACCGCCAGATGAACGGCCCCTGACCAGGAACATCGGTCGGGGGCCGTTGCTGTGATCTCGTCCTGCGAGTGATCGCTCTCCCCGTGCGTCCGTGTTCGATCGGGCACGGACGGGCTTCTCGCCGCTGACACCGGTGTAGGGGTCAGAGCGCGCGTTCCCGGGGCGGGGGCGGTGCGGATTCGGGGGGCTGGGTCAGGCGGGCTGCTGACTGGATGGTCGTGCGGGCCTCGTGTTCGGTCAGGCCCGTGTGGACGGCCGCTGTGGTGAGCGCTTCGGTGAGGGCGTCGCCGAGGCCGTTCTCGTAGGCGCGGCAGGCCGCCCAGAAGAGGCGGGTGTTGCGCTGGCCCTCGTGGGCCGTGCGGACGAAGTGGACCAGGCCCCTGCCGTGGCCGTGGGTCTGGGCAGGGGGTGTGCCGGGCGTTTGGGCCGGGCGGGATCTTGGGGGCGCTGGGGGCGGCGCGATCAGGGCCAGTAGCGGGCGGGGGCATGGCGCCGGGTCGAGGTGTTCGCTGCCCGGGGCCAGCCGGTACGCGCCCCTGGCGGTGACCGAGCCCGGTCCCACGAGGTAGCCGCCGGCGCCGCGGATGTCGATGCCGGGGGCGAGGCGGCTCGCCGAGTTCGGGACGACGACGTCCGGCGGGCCCGTCAGCCACAGGTGCCGGCCTCCGCTCGGGGTGAGCACGGTGACCGTGGGCGGCAGCGTGAAGAGGTGCTCGAGCGCCAGGTGGCGCAGCTCGGCCGTGACGTCCGCGGGCGCGTCCGCGTGCTTGACGTCGAGGTCGACCCCGATCAGGTGGAACGGCGGGCGTCCGCACGCGATGCCGTAGCCGGTGGCCCAGGGGGCGGCGGCGAACAGCGCCCGGACCTCCGCGAGGTCGGTGGTCGCGTCGTGCACGCCGTGCCCGGGGCGGCCGCACTCCCCGTGGCAGCCGACGGGGTGAGGGTCGTCCCGGTGCGGGGAGCGGATGGCGGGGAGCTTGGTGGTGGACAGGGGGATGACGGGGAGCCCGCGCTCTGCCGCTGACAGCGCGTGGGCGAGGGCCAGGGTGGCGGAGCGCCGGTCGGAGGTGGCCATACGAATAGTTTCGTACATGCGTTCGAGTAAGGGAAGGGGGAGGGAGGGGAGGGGTCGGGAGGATTGGCTGAAAATCTGCCGGAACGCTTCCTCCCTTGCTGTGCCTCGCTTCCGGTGGCGTGCGGCCGCCATCACCCGCGTGAGCTGCGCCTTTCGGGGTGCGAAGGTGGTTTATCGACTTGTCATCACGCTTGAGGGGGAATTGGCCGCTGAGGGGTGGTTCGCCGGGGATTGTGTGGGCAACTCTGGAGTCGCGACGTCGAGCACAACGACCGAGGCGGTCGGCCAACTGCCTTGGAATAAGCCGTACTTCACAACTTCAGTTCAGTTCAGCTCTGCTCACGGAGGAAATGACATGGCAAGCATCCGTACCGCCCGCGTTCTCGCCGCCGCCGCCGCGCTGCCCCTGGCCGCCGCACTCTTCACCGGCGTGGCCCAGGCCGACAACGGCGGCTTCGCGGACGACGGATCGAACACGAGCGTCGCCTCCATCATCGGCAGCGGCGTGGGTGGCGACAACTTCGGCAACTCGACCACCACGCAGCAGGTGGCCACCGGCTCCGGTGCCTCCAATCAGAACAACACCGCGAGCGTGAACGGCTCGGCGTTCACGAACATCGAGCAGTCGAACGCCACGGTCAACTTCTATCCCTGGTGGTTCTAGTCCCACAGCTGGGGTCCGGCCCGACGGGGGGAACGACGGCGGAGTGAAGGCGGCCCGCGTGACGGTGCTTCGGCACCGGCGCGCGGGCCGCTGTCGTGTGGGGATGTTGCGGGTACCCGAAGCGGGCCGTGACCTTGACAGGGTCCCGGGATCTGACGGACAGTCAGAAACCTTAGTCGTACCCCCGGGAGGCCGTCGCCGTGCACCTCGCCCCGACCGAGCGGCAGCTCCGGCTGCGCGCCGAACTCCGCGCGTACTTCCGTGACGTGATGCCCGACGGGCCGCCGCCCCCCGCCGACACCACCGCACAGCACGCCCTGCTGCGGCGCATCGGCCGAGACGGCATGCTCGGGCTCGGCTGGCCGGAGGAGTACGGAGGTCAGGGCCGCGGCCCGGACGAGCAGTTCGTCTTCTTCGACGAGGCGTACCGTGCCGGTGCGCCCGTCTCCATGGTCACGCTCAACACCGTCGGCCCGACCCTGATGAAGTACGGGACCGAGCGGCAGAAGACGTACTTCCTTCCCCGGATCCTGCGCGGCGAGACCGTGTTCGCCATCGGGTACAGCGAGCCCGAGGCCGGTACCGACCTGGCCTCGCTCCGTACGAAGGCCGTACGGGACGGCGACTCCTGGCTGATCGACGGGCAGAAGATCTTCACCTCGAACGCCCAGAACGCCGACTGGATCTGGCTCGCCTGCCGCACCGACCCCGACGCCCCGCAGCACCGGGGCATCTCCATCGTCCTGGTCCCGACGGACGCCCCCGGTTTCTCCTGGACCCCGATCGAGACCGTCGGCGGGCTGACGACGACCGCGACGTACTACGACGGCATCCGCGTCCCGGCGGGGAACCTCGTCGGGGAGGAGAACGGCGGCTGGGGGCTGATCACCAACCAGCTCAACCACGAACGGGTCGCCCTCGCGGCGATCGGCATGCAGGCCGAGGACTTCTACGCCGCCGCGCTCCGTCGGGCGCGCACACCCGATCCGGTGACGGGGCGGCGGCGCGTTGACGAGTCGTGGGTGCGGATTCGGGCCGCCGAGGCGCATGCCCGTCTCGCGGCAACACGCCTGCTCAACTGGCGTTTGGTGGGTGATGTGGGGGCGGGCCGGCTGGCCCCTGGGGACGCCAGCGGGGTGAAGTTCGCGGGAACCGAATCGGCGGTGGAGGTGTACCGAATATGTCAGGAGATCGCGGGCGGAGCGGGACTGGTGAGGGCGGGGTCGCCGGGAGAGTTCGACGGCGGTGAGCTCGAGCGGATGAACCGCGCCGCGCAGATCAACACCTTCGGGGGAGGGGTGAGCGAGGTGCAGCGCGAGATCGTCGCGACGATGCGACTCGGCATGAAGGGGAGGGGGCGGCGATGAACGACGGTCCCGAGCACACCGACGGTACTGAGCACACCGACGGTCCCGAGCGCGTCGCTGGGCACAGCCGTCCGGCTGGTCACGGGCCGGCGCGTCACGAGCCGGACGGCTTCCACGAGCTGCTCAAGGGGTACGAAGGGCAGCCCGCCGCCACCGCGGGCGTGGGCAAGGACCTGGTCAACGAGCCGATGATCAGGCACTGGTGCGAGGCGATGGGCGACACCGACCCGGCGTACCGGGGCCCGGATGCCGTCGCGCCGCCGACGATGCTCCAGGCGTGGACGATGGGCGGTCTGTCCGGCCACAGCGACCGTTCCGGGGCCTACGACGAGCTGCTCGCGCTCCTGGACGAGGCGGGCTGCACGTCCGTCGTCGCCACCGATTGCGAGCAGGAGTACGTGCGGCCGCTGCGGCCGGGCGACGCGATCACCTTCGACGCGGTCATCGAGTCGGTGTCGGCACGCAAGACCACCAAGCTCGGGACCGGGCACTTCGTGACGACCCGCATGGACATTCATGCCGACGGCGAACTGGCGGGCACCCACCGGTTCCGGATCCTCAAGTACGCGCCGACGCAGCCGCAGCGCAGTGGCGCGCCGGCCGCCCGTCGGCCCCGGCCGGTGATCAACCGGGACAACGCGGGGTTCTGGGAGGGCGTGGCGGCGCACCGGCTGCTGATCCAGCGCTGCGCCGGCTGCGCGACGCTCCGCTTCCCCTGGCTGCCGGGATGCAACGGCTGCGGCTCGCAGGAGTGGGACACCGTCGAGGCGAGCGGGGCCGGGACTGTCTTCTCGTACGTGGTGATGCACCACCCGCCCTTCCCGGCCTTCGACCCGCCCTATGCCGTGGGTCTGATCGAACTGGCCGAAGGCGTACGGATGATCAGCAACGTGGTCGGGGTGCCGTACGACAAGGTCCGGATCGGGATGCCGGTCCGGCTGGAGTTCCTCCGCGTGGACGAGGAGCTGGAGCTGCCCGTGTTCCGGGCGCAGGACGGCGGGGAGGGCTGACATGGACTTCACACCCACGGAGGAGCAGGGCGCGGCCCAGGAGCTGGCGGCACGGATCTTCGGCGATCTCGCCACGCACGAGCGGCTGGCCGCGGCCGGCACGGGCACGGACGGTGAGCTGTGGAAGGCCCTGTGCGCGGCCGGACTGCCCGGGGCGGTCGAGGAGATCGGGCTGGTCGGCCTGGTGCTGCTCGCCGAGGAGCAGGGACGGGTGACGGCGCAGGTGCCGTTCGCCGCGAGCTGCGTCTTCGGCCTCCTTGCCGTCGCCCGGCACGGTACCGACGAGCAGCGGGCGCGGCTGCTCCCGGACCTCCGGGACGGTACGGCGGTGGCGACCGGGGCCTTCCCGCCCACCGGACACGTGCGGGTGGGGGCGGACGGCCTGCTCACGGGGACGGTGGCGTGGGTGCCCTGGCTCAGGGACGCCACGCACGTCCTCGTACCCGACCAGGAGGCGGCGCTCTGGCTCGTGCCTGTGCCTGGGCCCGCGTCCGGGCCGGCGTCCGGGGCCGTGTCCGGGGCCGTGTCCACGGTGGACGCCCCCGTGGGCGCCGCGGTCGTGGTGGAGCCCGTCGAGCTCACCGCGCCCTGGGCGGCCGGCCGGCTCGTCCTCGACGGCGCGCGCGGGGAGCGCATCGGGGGTACGGACGCGTGCGCGGACGTCCTGGCGATGGCCAGGATCGTGTGCGCGGGGCTCCAGGCGGGCGTGTGCGCCGGGTCGCTCGCCCGGGCCGTGGCGTACACCTCGGTGCGGGAGCAGTTCGGCCGACCGCTCTCCACCCACCAGGCCGTCCAGCTCCGGGCCGCCGACGCCCACATGGACACCGAGGCGATCAGGGTGACCGCCTACGAGGCCGCCTGGCGCCACGACGAGGGCCTGCCGGCGGTGGAGCACGCGCTGACCGCCGCCTGGTGGGCGTCGGAGGCGGGAAAGCGGGTCGTGCACGCGGGCCAGCATCTGCACGGCGGCATGGGGGCCGATCTGGACCACCCCGTCCACCGGCACTTCCTCTGGGGCCGCCAGCTCGACGCGTACCTCGGCTGCGGCGCCGAACTCCTCGCCGAACTGGGCGACCTGATCGCGAACGGAGAGCCCTCATGAAGCCAGTGGGGTCGGTGGAGTCGGTGGAGTCGGTGGAGTCGGTCGAGTCGGTGGGGTCCGTGGAGTCCATGGTGCCCAAGGAGTCCGTGCGGCCCGGGTACGCCTTGGCACCGCTGGTCGTACCGATCACTCGCACTCTGATCGTCGCCGGGGCCGTCGCCTCCCGCGACTACCAGGACGTGCACCACGACGCCGAGTTGGCCAGGGCGAAGGGTTCCCCCGACATCTTCATGAACATCCTGACGACCAACGGCCTGGTGGGGCGGTACATCACCGACCGGCTCGGCCCGGGCGCGGTGTTGCGCAAGGTCGCGATACGGCTCGGCGCGCCCAACTACCCCGGAGACACGATGACGTTGACCGGGACGGTCACCGAGGTCGACGGTGCCACGGCGCAGGTTCGGGTGGTCGGTGCCAACGGGCTCGGGCACCACGTCACCGGCACGGTGACGGTCACGCTGCCGGAGGTGGGGGCATGAGCATCCGGAAGCCCGACCTGCTCGGGGGCCGGGCCGCCGTCGCGGGGATCGGCGCGACCGAGTTCTCCAAGGACTCCGGCCGCAGCGAGCTCAAACTGGCCGTGGAGGCCGTGGGCGCGGCCCTCGACGACGCCGGTCTCACCCCTGCGGACGTCGACGGCATGGTCACCTTCACCATGGACACCAACCCGGAGATCACCGTCGCCCAGGCGGCCGGCATCGGCGAGCTGTCCTTCTTCTCCCGCATCCACTACGGAGGCGGCGCCGCCTGCGCCACGGTCCAGCAGGCCGCCCTCGCCGTCGCCACCGGGGTCGCCGAAGTCGTCGTCTGCTACCGGGCGTTCAACGAGCGCTCGGGGCGCCGCTTCGGCTCGGGGGTCCAGCAGCGCGAGCCCTCCGCCGAGGGCGCCGCGCTCGGCTGGCAGCTCCCGTTCGGGCTGCTCACCCCGGCCTCCTGGGTCGCGATGATCGCCCAGCGGTACCTCCACACGTACGGTCTGACGCCGGACGCCTTCGGGCATGTCGCCGTCACGGACCGCCGGTGGGCGGCCACCAACCCCGCCGCGTACTTCCACGGCAAACCGATCACCCTGGCCGATCACGCGGCCTCACGCTGGATCGTCGAGCCGCTTCGGCTCCTCGACTGCTGCCAGGAGACCGACGGCGGCCAGGCGATCGTCGTCACCTCCGCCGAGCGCGCCCGCGACCTGCGCCACCCGCCCGCCGTGATCGTCGCCGCCGCGCAGGGCGCCGGCCGCGCCCAGGAGGCGATGACCAGCTTCTACCGGGACGACTTGACCGGCCTGCCCGAGATGGGCGTGGTGGCCAGGCAGCTGTGGCAGACCTCCGGTCTGGCGCCCGGTGACATCGACGTCGGCATCCTCTACGACCACTTCACCCCGTTCGTACTCATGCAGCTGGAGGAATTCGGGTTCTGCGGACCGGGGGAGGCGGCCGACTTCGTCGCGGCGGACGCCCTTCCGCTGAACACGCACGGCGGGCAGCTGGGGGAGGCGTACCTCCACGGGATGAACGGCATCGCGGAGGCCGTACGCCAGGTGCGGGGCACGTCCGTGAACCAGATACCCGGCGCCGCCAGGACGCTGGTCACGGCGGGCACCGGGGTCCCGACCTCCGGCCTGATCCTGGCGGCGGACGAGCGCTGATCCCGGACGGACCCCTACTGGGGCGTCGCCCGCCCTCCACCTTCAGGAGGTCCAGCTGTCCCCACCCCTACAACCTGAGGGGGAGTGCGGTTCGGGACCTGGGGCCGATCCGTCGCCAGGTGCCCGCTCCTAGCGTGGAGTCATGACTCCGCCACCTTCCGGCCCCGTCTGCGTCGGCGCCTCCACGGCCGCCGCCGGCTACCCGTCGTTCTCGTCCTACGTACGGGCTCGGGGGCCCGTGCTGCTCCGTACCGCCCGCTCGCTGACCGCGAACCCGGCGGACGCCGAGGACCTGCTGCAGACCGCGCTGACCAAGACGTTCGTCGCCTGGGAGCGGATCGAGGACCATCGCGCCCTGGACGGCTACGTGCGGCGCGCGCTGGTGAACACCCGTACGTCCCAGTGGCGCAAGCGCAAGGTCGACGAGTTCGCGTGCGAGGAACTGCCGGAGCCGGCCGGGCTGCCCGAGCCCGACCCGGCCGAGCGGCAGGTGCTGCACGACGCCATGTGGCGTGCGGTGATGAAGCTCCCCGACCGCCAGCGGGCGATGGTCGTCCTGCGGTACTACGAGGACCTCAGCGAGGCGCAGACGGCCGAGGTGCTCGGCGTCTCGATCGGCACGGTCAAGAGCGCGGTCTCGCGCGCGCTCGGCAAGCTCCGCGAGGACCCGGAGCTGGCCCCGGTGCGGTGACGATCGTCACCGGGCGCCTGTCGAGCCCCCGCCGGACTCCCGCCGGACTCCCGCCGGGCCCCGCCGGACTCCCGCCGGGCCCCGCCGGACTCCCGCCGGACTCCCGCCTCTGCCAGTGATCGCTGGCAATTTACGTACTCCCGGGTAGTGACATACCGCGTGGTATGTGCGCAGAATCTGCACACCCTTACCACTGCCACGTAGCGCCCACCGGGAGGACGCCGTGCTGAGCACCATGCAGGACGTACAGCTGACTGTGAGCCGCATCCTGAACCACGGGATGACGATCCACGGGAAGTCCGTCATCACCACCTGGACCGGGGAGCCCGAGCCGCACCGTCAGACCTTCGCGGAGACGGGGGCACGCGCGACCCAGCTGGCGAACGCCCTGCGCGACGAGCTCGGAGTCACCGGCGACCAGCGTGTCGCGACACTCATGTGGAACAACGCCCAGCATGTCGAGGCGTACTTCGCGATCCCCTCCATGGGCGCAGTCCTGCACACCCTCAACCTGCGGCTTCCCCCGGAGCAGTTGGTCTTCATCGTCAACCACGCGGTCGACCGGGTCGTCATCGTCAACGGCACGCTGCTCCCGCTGCTCGCCCCCCTCCTCCCGCACCTGCCGACCATCGAGCACATCGTGGTCGCGGGCCCCGGCGACCGTTCCGTCCTCGACGGCGTGACGCCCCGCGTGCACGACTACGAAGAGCTGATCGCGGGCCGCCCCACCACCTTCGACTGGCCCGAGCTCGACGAGCGTTCGGCCGCCGCCATGTGCTACACCTCCGGCACCACCGGCGACCCCAAGGGCGTCGTCTACTCCCACCGTTCGATCTACCTGCACTCCATGCAGGTCAACATGGCCGAGTCGATGGGTCTGACGGACCGCGACACGACGCTCGTCGTCGTCCCGCAGTTCCACGTCAACGCCTGGGGCCTGCCGCACGCCACGTTCATGACCGGCATCAACATGCTCATGCCGGACCGCTTCCTCCAGCCCGCCCCGCTCGCCGACATGATCGAGCGCGAGAAGCCGAGCCACGCCGCCGCCGTCCCCACCATCTGGCAGGGCCTGCTCGCCGAGGTCACCGCCAACCCCCGCGACCTCACTTCCATGCGGCAGGTCACCATCGGCGGCGCCGCCTGTCCGCCCTCCCTCATGGAGGCGTACGACCGGCTCGGCGTCCGGCTCTTCCACGCCTGGGGCATGACGGAGACCTCCCCGCTCGGCACGATGGCCCACCCGCCGGCCGGCCTGTCCGCCGAGGAGGAGTGGCCGTACCGCATCACGCAGGGCCGCTTCCCCGCGGGCGTCGAGGCCCGCCTGGTCGGCCCCGCCGGCGAACGGCTGCCCTGGGACGGCGAGTCGGCCGGTGAGCTGGAGGTGCGCGGTACCTGGATCGCGGGCGCGTACTTCGGCGGGATCGACGGCGAGCCGGACCGTCCGGCCGACAAGTTCAGCGCGGACGGCTGGCTGAAGACCGGCGACGTCGGCGTGATCAGCCCGGACGGCTACCTCACCCTCACCGACCGCGCCAAGGACGTCATCAAGTCCGGCGGCGAGTGGATTTCGTCGGTCGACCTGGAGAACGCGATCATGGCGCACCCCGAGGTCGCCGAAGCAGCCGTCGTCGCCGTCCCGGACGAGAAGTGGGGCGAGCGGCCGCTGGCGACCGTCGTCCTCAAGGAGGGATCGACGGCGACGTACGAGTCGCTCAAGGAGTTCCTCGCCGAGTCGATCGCCAAATGGCAGCTGCCGGAGCGCTGGGCGCTGGTCCCGGCGGTGCCGAAGACGAGCGTCGGCAAGTTCGACAAGAAGGTGATCCGCAGGCAGTACGCGGACGGCGAGCTGGCCGTCACCGAGGTGTAGTACCGCGCGAGCGGTAGAGGGGGTGAGGGGGAGGGGAGCGGTCCACGGGCCGCTCCCCTCCTCTCAGTTGGTGCCGATCTTCGCCAGCAGATCGACGATCCGCGACTGGACCTCCGCGCTCGTCGACCGCTCGGCCAGGAAGAGAACCGTCTCGCCCGACGACAGCTTCGGCAGCTCCTCCTCGTCGAGGCCGGTGGAGGTGTAGACGACCAGCGGGGTGTGGTTCAGCTGTCCGTTCGCGCGCAGCCAGTCGATGATTCCGGCCCGGCGGCGGCGCACCTGCATCAGGTCCATCACCACCAGGTTCGGCCGGATCTGCGTGGCCAGCGTGACCGCGTCGGTGTCCGCTGACGCCCGTGCCACCTGCATCCCGCGCCGCTCCAGGGTCGCGGCGAGCGCCTGCGCGATGTCCTCGTTCTCCTCGATGACCAGCACGCGCGACGGGTGCTGCTCGCTGTCGCGGGGCGCCAGCGCCTTGAGGAGTACGGCGGGATCGGCGCCGTACGCCGCCTCCCGCGTCGCCTGCCCGAGCCCGGCCGCCAGCAGCACGGGCACCTCGGCGGCGACCGCGGCCTGGCGGAGGGACTGGAGCGCGGTACGGGTGATCGGCCCGGTCAGCGGGTCGACGAAGAGCGCGGCCGGGAAGGCGGCGATCTGGGCGTCGACCTCCTCGCGGGAGTGGACGATCACGGGGCGGTAGCCCCGGTCGCTCAGCGCCTGCTGGGTCTGGACGTCCGGGGCGGGCCAGACGAGGAGCCGGCGCGGGTTGTCCAGGGGCTCGGGGGGCAGCTCGTCGTCGACGGGCCGGGGCGGCGGCTGGTTGGAGACCTCGACCGCGCCGCCGGGGCCGTCGAGCGGCTCGGGGCCTTCGGCGGAGCCCTCGGCGGGGGCTCCTATCGCGTACGCGCGCCCTTCGGGCGCCGCGGGGGCCAGCTTGGGCTGCGGGTGCGGCTTGGCCGCGGGCTCCGCGGCGGGCGCCTCGGCCACGGCCGCGGGCGCGCGGTCGCCCTCGGGCGGGGTGGCGAGCTTGCGGCGCCGCCCGGAGCCGTTGGCGGCGCCGGTCGCTCCGGTCGCTCCGCTCGCGCCGTTCTGGCTGGTCTGGCCGCTTTGCCCGCTCTGGCCGTTCGGCTGGGCGCCTGCCTGCTGGGCGAACGGCACCCCCTGCCCGAGCGTCCGCACACTGAACGCCCGCCCCCCCAGCGACCCGTCCTTCGGCGCAGCGGGCGGGGCGGCCGGAGCAGCCGGCGCGGCCGGGGCAATGGCGGCGGGTGCGGCGGGCGCGGGCATCTCCGGCGGCAGCGGTACGGATCCGGTCCCCGTGCTGGTGGCTGCAGGGGTGTCCTGGGGCGCGTTCGTGTTGCGGCGGCGGCCGGTCGGTTCCGGCAGCGGGTGGGGCTGCGGCGGTGTGTGGTCGGCGTCGGGCTCGGACCGTACGGCGTCGTGGCGCCCCTCGTCGTCCACGGCGAGCGGCATGGGCGCGGGCATCGGCGCCGCACCGGGCATCGGCAGGGCCATGGGCATCGGCATCGGCATCGGAGTGGACGCCTGGGGCTCCGGGGCGCGGTCGGCCTCGGCCGGGGGCAGGGCGAACGGCGTCCGCGGACCGGCCTCGGCGGCCGTGTTCCGCTCCTGGGCCGCCAGCGCGCGGCGGGCCCGCCGCCCGGTGGGCTGCTGGGCCGCGTCCTCGCCACCCGGCGCGGCGGGCAGGGCCCGGGCGAGTGCGGGAGCCTCGGCGGGGGCGCCCTGCGCCGGTACCGGTACCCCCTGCGGGGGTACGGTGTCGCCGAGCGCGGCCCGGCCCTGGGCGCCCTCCGACGCGGTCACCACGGCGCCCTCGGCGGGCCGCCCGCGCCGACGCCCGGTCGGTTCGAGGGCGGCGGGCGCGCCGGCGTTCTGTGCGGGGATCAGTTCGGCGGGGCCGGCCGCGGCCTCCTCCGTACGCCCACGGCGCCGCCCGGTCGGTTCGACGGCCGTACCGGTACCGACGGCTGTACCGGCAGCGACGGCCGTACCGGTACCGGCGGCCGTACCGGCAGCGGCGGGCGTCGAATCGGCTCCCCCGCCCATCGGGCTCTCCAGGAACGCGTCCGTGGAGGCTCGTCGGGCGCGGCGCCGTCCGCCGCCGTTGGTGTCCGAGGCCTGCGCGGGCAGCGCGAGCGCGCCCCCTTCGGCCGAAGCGGCCGGAGACGAAGCCGAAGCCTGCACCGGCGGGGCGGGCGGAGGCGTGATCGTGCCCTTGCCGGCGCCGAGCGGCACCTCCAGGACGTACGCGCTGCCGCTCATCCCCGGCACCTCGTGCGTCTGCACGACGCCGTCGTGGGCGCCCACGATGCCGCGCACGATGGGCTGGTGGACCGGGTCGCCACCGGCGTACGGCCCCCGGACCTCGATGCGGACGACGTCACCGCGCTGCGCGGCGGCGACCACGATCGTCGAGTCGGTGTACCCGGCGCCCGGTACGACCCGGGCCTTGCCGGTCGAGTCGACCCCGGCGACGTCCGCGACGAGATGCGCGAGCGCGGTCGCGAGGCGACCCGCGTCCACCTCGGCCTCGATCGGCGGGGCGTGCACGGCGAACTGGGCTCGGCCGGGACCGATGAGTTCCACGGCCCCGTCGACGCCGGCCGTGACGACCCCGTCGAGGAGGACGACGGACTTGGCGAGCGACTCCGTGCCGGAGTCCAGCCGCTGGTAGCCGAGGACGTTGTCGACGAGCGTGGTCATCCGGGCGTAGCCGGCGGCGAGGTGGTGCAGGAGCTGGTTCGCCTCGGGCCACAGCTGCCCTGCGTCGTCGGCGGCGAGGGAGGACAGCTCCGTACGCAGCTCCTCCAGCGGCCCGCGCAGGGACTCGCCGAGGACGGCCGTCAGCTGCTCGTTGCGCGCGGCGAGGGATTCGTACCGGGCGACGAGGGACTCGTACCGCTCCTCGTCGTCCTTCGCCCGCTCCTCGTGGCTCTGCTTCAGCTCGGCGAGTTCGGCGGTGTGCTGCTCGGTGAGCGTGGTGAGCGCGCTCGTGTGCTCGTCGGTGAGCTGCTCGTACGGCCGGCGGTCGGTGAAGGTCATCACCGCGCCGACGAGCTGGTCCCCGTCGCGTACCGGCGCGGTGGTGAGGTCGACCGGGACCTGGGAGCCGTTCTTCGCCCACAGCACCTGCCCGCGGACCCGGTGCTTGCGCCCGGACTTGAGGGTGTCGGCGAGCGGGGAGCCCTCGTACGGGAACGGCTCGCCGTCCGCGCGCGAGTGCAGGATCAGCGTGTGCAGCTCCTTGCCGCCCAGGTCGCTGGCGCGGTAGCCGAGGATCTGCGCGGCGGCGGGGTTGACGAGGACGACCCGCCCGTCGGTGTCGGTGCCGACGACACCCTCGGCGGCCGCGCGCAGGATCATCTCGGTCTGGCGCTGGGAGCGGGCGAGTTCGGCCTCGGTGTCGAGCGTGCCGGTGAGATCGCGGACGACGAGCATGAGCAGCTCGTCGCCGGTGTAGGAGGTGTACGAGTCGTAGGCCTCGCGGCCGTCCTCCAGGCTGGCGCTGGTCACCTCGACCGCGAACTCGCCGCCGTCGGTCCTGCGGGCGATCATCCGGGTGGGCTTCGTCCGGCCGTGCTCGTCGGCGCCCTCGGGGCGCCGCATGGAGCCGGGGATCAGCCGCGAGTCGAACCCGGGGAGCAGGTCGAGCAGCCCGCGTCCGACGAGTGCGGTGCCGGGGGTCTCGAACATGCCGAGGGCGATGGTGTTGGCGTTGACGACCGTGCCGTTGCAGTTGACGAGCACGAGGCCGTCGGGGAGGGCGTCAAGTATGGCTGCGAGGCGAGCAGCGCCTCGGGATGGCCTGCTGCTCACGACGACGCTTCCTCCCTGACCCACTGCACCTTGCTCACTGCGCCTTGCCCGGCCGGTGGCCGGCCGCCGGCCCCATCTTGCCCGCCGGGCCGCAGCCTGTCACTGAGGGGAGTCTAAGGGCAGGCCCGGCGGGCTCGGGGGACGGTCGCATGCCGGGGGCAACATCCGAACGGCATCCTCACGTCATCCCCGCACGTGGGAGAGGCGGGGCAGCACGGGCGTGAGGTTGTCCCACCGCTCGATCTCGCAGCCGTCGGCGCGGGAGAAACGGGCGTCGACGGTACGTCCCCGCCATTCGCCGGTGATGTGCGCGACGGCGTCCCCGCCGTACTGGAGGGAGCAGATCCGGTCCTTCGCCACGGGCGCGAACGGGTCCGTCCCCGCCCTGGCGTGCTCGGCGAGCCGTGTGCAGGCCCCGGTGGCGGCGGGGTGGTCCCCGCCGGCCTTGTCCCCGCACTCGAGGCGGAAGGTGCCGTCGGCGCTCCGGTGCCCGCTCTTGGAGATCGTCACGGTGAGCGCGTCGGACGGCGAGGAGAGCAGCGGCAGGGGCGGCAGGGGCCCGAGCGCACCGGCGCCGGCGGCGGAGGTGACGAGGGAGGCGAGGACGAGACGTCGCAGCATGGGAACTCCAGGGGTCGGGCGTGCGAGCCGGGCGGGCCGTGGCCCGCACCCTCTAACGCTCCGTACGGCCGTACGTTGCGCAAGCGGGGTGGGCCGACGGGGGCGGGCGGGCTTTGCTCTCCGCCCCGGAGGACTAGTACGGTGAGAAGCGATTGGTGACAGCAGGCTTGCCTGTGTCATCATCTGCACGCACCACTCGCGCCCGCGCGAAGGTGCGGATGGAGGCGTCGCCTAGTCCGGTCTATGGCGCCGCACTGCTAATGCGGTTTGGGCCTTAAAGCCCATCGAGGGTTCAAATCCCTCCGCCTCCGCACCACCCCCGAAGCCCCGGCCCACACGGCCGGGGCTTCGGCCGTTCTCCGCCGCGGTTCTCGCCGCGGCGCCGTGCTCGGTTCCGTTCCCGTTCTCCGCCGCGGTTCCGTGCTCGCGCCCCCGGAAGCGCTCCGTCCGCCGCACGCTCCGCGGATCAACCAGGACGGCCCAGGATCACGTTTCCGCAGGTCAGGAGGGGTCTGGCTAATGGATTTCGCGCTACGCCGCAGGTCATGTAATGTTGTCCACGCAACGCCGACCGGCAAGAAAAAAGCCGAGAAGCACAAGCACTCGTAGCTTAACGGATAGAGCATCTGACTACGGATCAGAAGGTTGCAGGTTCGAATCCTGCCGAGTGCACACAGGTGAGAGGCCCGGACGAGAGTCCGGGCCTCTTGCGTTTCCGGGGGCGTGCAGCAGCGTCGTCATCGCGATCTGTGAGTGCCGCAGGATGCGCTGTGCCGCCTTCGGGTGGACTTTGAGGGTCACCAGGAGCGAGCTGGACGTGTGCCGGGTGTTCCGGAGTGGGGTGGTCCGGAGGCCGGCGTGACGGGCTCGGCGCCCAGCGCTTCGCCCGACCGGCCGGGGACGTCGGTCCCGACCAGGCCTGGAGCCGGGCCTGGTTCCAGTGGAGCCCGTCTTCTTTCGGGTGAACGTCCGCTCATTCCATGACAATTGAATATGCCATCGGCCTAGCGTCCCTGGTGGAGGTGGTGCTCGATGGAGGAGCAGAGGCACGTGGGTGGGGGCGCGGAGGCGGACTCGGACGCGATCGACATCGGGGACTTCGTGCTCGCCGCTACCGGTGCGCGGGTGCGGAGGCTGACGATGCCGGACGGGACGCACTGGTTTCCCGCCGTCGACGCCGCCGGGCAGTTGGGGTACGTCAACACGCGGCAGGCGGTGCTCGTCCATGTGGCGGCGGCGCGGCAGCGGGTGCTCGGTGAGCTGGTGCGCGAGGTGCGCGGGGACGAGGTCGCGCGCGTGCTCGCGGGGAGCGGGCTGCGCAAGTCGATGAAGATGCTCGACCTCCAGGGGCTCGTCCAGCTCGTCATCGCCGGCACCAAGCCCGCGTGCACGCCCTTCAAGGCCTGGGTGTCCGAAGTCGTCGCCTGCATCCAGCGCGACGGCTCGTACGGCCTCGAACCCTCGACCGCGCACTGGGGGTACGTCATGCCGCCCCAGCTCGTCGACATCGTCGTACGCGCCGAGACGGACGCCGGGTTCCACCACGTTCCCGTCCAGCGTTCACGGCACGCCGTCTCGCCGCAGGAGCTCCTCGACTCCTGGCAGGCCGACCATCGCGCGGTCACCGGTGACGTGCGGGCCGTCGCCGCCTGCCTCGCCCCCGCCCTCGTCCGCGGCGGCGCCCGCTACCGCCTGGAGGAGATCGCCCGGCGCACCGGGCTCGCGGTGGAGCGCGTACGGGACTGCGTCGGGCTGCTCGTCGAGCGCGGGTGCGTCCGCGAGAGCGCCGTCTCCGCCGACGGGGCGCGGATCTATCTGCTGCCGTAGGAGGTTGCGCGCGGGGGCGGGACCGCCACCACCTGGTCCGCGTCCGCGTAGACGATCCGGCCCGGCGCGGGGGTCTCCAGGCGTACGCAGGGGATCCCGTGCGCGGACAGGATCTCCAGGTACGGAGCCACCCGTGCCAGCAGGCCCGTCGCCGTGGCGCGGAACCAGGCCGCCGCCCCCGGGTTCAGCGCCGGGTCGTAGACCGTCGGGTCGACCGTCGTCGGGTTCGTGACGTGGGTGTCGTACCAGTCGTTCGACGCCCGCCACACCGCGTGCTGGGACGCCGACAGTCTGCCCTCCCGCGCCAGGCCGTTCGTCAGGGCGAAGACGCCCGGGAAATGGCCCCGCCCGCTTCTCGTCGGGGACTGGAAACGGACGTAGCCGGACTCGGGGAGGTCGGGGAGGCCAGCGAGGCCAGGGAGGTCGGGAGGACCGGGGAGACTGGAGGGCACAGACACCTTCATCAGACCAGGACGGGGACTGCGCGTGGTGTGGCGGTGTGCCGGGATGCGGTGGAGCGGTGGTGTGCCCGGGCTGCGCTGGGAGGGCGGGCGGGTGTCCGCGCTCGCTCACGGGCAGACGGTCGCCTTCCGCGCCGTCGGGCCCCGGCTCTGCCCCGGCGCCCGCGCGAACCCCTGCCCGCTCGCCGCGACCGTCCCCGCCCGTGCCACCGGCGGCCAGTGCCCCGAGTGCGCGCGGCTCGACCGGGCCCGCTCGGTCGCCGCCGACACCCTCGCCGACGACCCGCGGACGTACCGCGTCTACCTCGCCTGGTTCGGGCCCGGCATGACCAAGGTCGGGATCACCGCCGAGGAGCGCGGCGACGCCCGCCTCCTGGAGCAGGGCGCCGTCGCCTTCAGCTGGCTCGGGCGCGGCCCGCTCATGGCCGCCCGGCGGACCGAGGAACTGCTGCGGCACGCCCTGAAGGTGCCGGACCGGATTCCGTACGACCGCAAGCGCGCCGTGCGGCACCAGCTGCCAGGACCCGACGCGCGCCGCCGCGAGATCGAGGAGCTGTACGGGCGGGCCACCGCCCTCGCCACCTGGACCGAGACTCTGGAACCGCTGGAGTTCCGGGCGTACGACCACGGTGACGTCTTCGGGATCGACGAGCTGCCTCCGCTCACCGGCACCGTCACCGAGCTGATCGACGGCGGGGTCGTCGCCGGCCGCCTCCTCGCCGCCGCCGGGCCCGACCTGCACCTGCTCGACGTCGCCGGGCGCTGCCTCGCGCTCGACACCCGGCTCGTGCGGGGGTGGGCGCTCGTGACGCCGAGTACGCCCACGGCCTCCGTCACGGTTCCGGTGAGGCCGGTGCGGGGCGTGGACCTCGATGTGCAGGACAGTCTGTTCCCGTCCTGACCGCCTCGTGCCCATGACCTCCGGGAGTAAAGACTTGGATCCCTTCCGGCGGCCCTTATGGACATGCCCACCCCGCCCGGCGGAGGGTGATCCACATGACCCCGAACCTGGTGGCGGGCCTTGAACCGCCTTACTACACCGCTGTCTTCACCTCGGTCCGTCCCGACGCCGCCGAGCTGGAGGGGTATGCCGAGACCAGTGACCGTATGCAGGAGATCGTCGCCGGACTCCCCGGATTCCTCGGCTACGAGTCCGCCCGCACTCCTGGCGGCATCGGCATCACCGTCGCGTACTTCCGCGACCTGCCCTCCCTCGACGCGTGGCGGGACAACGCCGAGCACCTCGCCGCGAAGCGGCGCGGCCGGGAGCAGTGGTACGAGAGCTACAGCGTCCACATCGGGAAGGTCGAGCGGAGTTACGGTTTTGAGCGCTGACGAGACGGGGCGGGAGGACGAGGCGGCGAGGGAGGAGGGCGAGAGCCCGCGGGAGTTCGCCGCGCGGCTCGGGATCCCCGGGTTCGTCGACGTCCACACCCACTTCATGCCCCAGAACGTCCTCGACAAGGTCTGGGCCTACTTCGACGCCGTCGGTCCGCTGACCGGCGTGGAGTGGCCCATCACCTACCGCGAGGAGGAGGACCGCCGCGTCGCGCTCCTCCGGGAGTTCGGGGTCCTCGCCTTCACCTCGATGCTCTATCCGCACAAGCCGGGCATGGCCGAATGGCTCAACAGCTGGGCCGCCGCCTTCGCCGCCCGTACGCCCGACTGCCTGCACACCGCCACCCTCTACGCCGAACCCGGCGCGACCGCGTACGTCCGCCGGGCGCTCGAATCCGGCGCCCGGGTCTTCAAGGTGCACCTCCAGGTCGGCGACTTCGATCCCAACGACTCGCTGATCGAGGAGAGTTGGGGGCTGCTCGCCGACGCCCACGTGCCCGTCGTCGTGCACTGCGGCTCCGGGCCCGTCCCCGGCAAGTTCACCGGGCCCGGGCCGATGGGGCAGCTCCTCGCCCGGCACCCCCGACTGCGGGCGATCGTCGCGCACATGGGGATGCCCGAGTACGCCGACTTCCTCGACCTCGCCGAGCGGTACGACGGCGTCCACCTGGACACCACCATGGCCTTCACCGACTTCAGCGAACGCCTCGCGCCCTTCCCCGTCGCCGAGCTGCCCCGGCTGCGCGACCTGCGGGACCGCATCCTCCTCGGCACCGACTTCCCCAACATCCCCTACCCCTACGTCCACCAGCTCCACGCCCTCGAACGCCTCGGCCTCGGCGACGACTGGCTGCGGCGGGTGCTGTACGGGAACGGCGCCGCGCTCCTCCGCCTGCCGTAAGGCCCCGGCGCTTTCTCAGGGAATTCACAGGGAACGGAAAGAGAGATCTCAGTACGCCCCTCCAACGTGGTCCCATGACCTCCGCGACCAAGCCCCAGGGGCGTACCGACATGCTCCGGCCCGACGGTTCCGCCGTCCGCGTCCTCGTCGTCGACGACGAGGCCTCGCTCGCCGAGCTGCTCTCCATGGCCCTGCGCTACGAGGGCTGGCAGGTCGACAGCGCGGGCGACGGCGCCTCGGCGCTGCGCGCGGCCCGGGCCTTCCGGCCCGACGCCGTGGTCCTCGACGTCATGCTCCCCGACATGGACGGGCTCTCCCTCCTCGGCCGGCTCCGGCGCGATCTGCCCGACGTCCCGGTGCTCTTCCTGACCGCCAAGGACGCCGTCGAGGACCGGATCGCCGGGCTCACGGCCGGCGGCGACGACTACGTCACCAAGCCGTTCAGCCTGGAGGAGGTCGTGGCACGGCTGCGCGGGCTCATTCGGCGGTCCGGCGCCGCGCAGGCGCGCAGCGAGTCGGTGCTCGCCGTCGGCGACCTGACCCTGGACGAGGACAGCCACGAGGTCACGCGCGGCGGCGAATCGATCCACCTCACCGCGACCGAGTTCGAGCTGCTCCGCTACCTGATGCGCAATCCGCGCCGGGTGCTCAGCAAGGCACAGATCCTCGACCGGGTGTGGTCGTACGACTTCGGCGGTCAGGCCAACGTCGTCGAGCTGTACATCTCCTACCTCCGCAGGAAGATCGACGCCGGCCGCGCGCCCATGATCCACACCCGGCGCGGGGCCGGCTATCTGATCAAGCCGGGGGAGTAGGACCGGCCCATGCTCCGCTCGCCTCGGTCACGGTCGCCTCGGTCACGGTCGCTTCGGTCGCGGTCGCTTCGGACGTGGTCGCCCCGGTCGTGGTCGCGCCGGTCGTGGCCGCTCCGGACGTGGTCTCTCCGTACCCGGCTCGTCGTCTCCGCCGTCACCCTCATCGCGATCGTCGCCGCCGTCATCGGGACGGTCACGACGATAGCTTTCCGGTCGTACCTCTACGACCAGGCCGACGACCAGCTGCGGAACGTCGCCAACCGTGCCCAGGGCCCGCCGCCCTCGATGCGTCTCTCCGGCGACCCGGGCGCCCGCGACCCGCTCGCGTTCGTCCTCGGGCCGGGCGCCCCGCTCGGCACGGTCGGCGCGGTGGTCGGGGAGGGCGGCGGGCTCGGCTCGGCCGACCGCTCCGTGGAGGTCGAGCAGGCCGGGTACGGGCCGGAGACCACCATCCGTCCGCTCGACGAGGCGCAGCGCGCCGCGCTCGCCGGGGCGTCCCGCGACGGCCGGCCGCACACCGTCGAGCTGCCGGGGCTCGGCGACTACCGGGTCTCGTACGTCTCCGGGCCCTCCGCCGACGTGCTCGTCGGGCTGCCGCTCGACGAACTCCAGGGCTCCCTCTCCACCCTGATCCTCGTCGAGGTGAGCGTCACCGGAGCCGGTCTCGTCGCCGCCTCGCTCGCCGGCAGCGCGGTCGTCGGGATCGCCCTGCGCCCGCTCCGGAGAGTCGCCGCGACCGCCACCCAGGTCTCCGAACTGCCCCTCCACAGCGGCGAACCCGCGCTCCACCACCGGGTCCCCGAGGCAGATCCGCGGACCGAGGTCGGGCAGGTCGGCGCGGCCATCAACCGGATGCTCGACCACGTCCACGGGGCGCTCCACGCGCGCCAGCAGAGCGAGACGCGGGTACGGCAGTTCGTCGCCGACGCCAGCCACGAGCTGCGCACCCCGCTGGCCTCGATCCGCGGCTACGCGGAGCTGACCCGGCGCGGCCGCGAGGAGTGCGGGCCCGACACCCGGCACGCGCTCGGCCGGATCGAGTCCGAGGCGACCCGGATGACCGGGCTCGTCGAGGACCTGCTGCTGCTCGCCCGGCTGGACGCCGGACGCCCGCTCTCGTACGAGCGCACGGATCTGGCGCCGCTGGTCGTGGACGCCCTCTCCGACGCCCGCGTGGCCGGCCAGGACCACAAGTGGCGGCTCGAACTGCCCGACGGGACGGACCGTGCCGGGGGTGCGGTGACCGTACGAGGTGACGGTGCGCGGCTCCACCAGGTGCTGCTCAACCTCCTCGGCAACGCCCGTACCCACACCCCGCCCGGCACGACCGTGACCGCCCGCGTGCGCGCCGAGGGGGACGCCTGGGCGCTCGTCGAGGTCGAGGACGACGGGCCCGGCATCCCGCCCGAGCTGCTGCCCTCGGTCTTCGAACGGTTCGCGCGCGGCGACGCCGCCAGGACCCGGCACGGGCGCGGCGACGGCGCGGGCAGCACCGGGCTCGGCCTCGCCATCGTCCGCGCGGTCGCGGTGGCGCACGGCGGGGACGTCGAGGTCAGCAGCAGGCCCGGGCGGACCGCCTTCGTCGTACGGCTGCCGCGCGGGACACAGGGCCTCGAGACCCAGGGCCTTTCGGGCGGCGCTCCCCGGTAGCCCGGCGCCCCGGCGCCGACTCACAGCCGGGCCACAGGCTCATCACACAGCCGTGACAGCCGCCCTGGCGAGGGTCTGTGCCATGCGAACCCAAACGATCGCGGACCCCGCCTCCGATGCGGGCACCCTCCCCGCCCGGGAGCACCTCCCCGCCCAGGAGCACCTCCCCGTCGGCGCGGCCGGGCGTCCCGTCCTCGACGTGGTCGTCCCCGTCTACAACGAGGAGAAGGACCTGGAGCCGTGCGTCCTGCGGCTCCACGACCACCTCACCCGCACCTTCCCGTACGGCTTCCGCGTCACGATCGCCGACAACGCCTCCACCGACCGGACCCCCGAGGTCGCGGCCGCCCTCGCGGAGAAGCTGCCGGAGGTGCGGTCCGTACGGCTGGAGCAGAAGGGACGCGGCCGGGCGCTGCGCACGGTGTGGTCGCGGTCGGACGCGCCCGTCCTCGCCTACATGGACGTGGACCTGTCCACCGACCTCAACGCGCTCCTCCCGCTCGTCGCCCCGCTCATCTCGGGCCACTCCGACCTCGCGATCGGCTCCCGGCTCGCCCGCTCCTCGCGGGTCGTGCGCGGGCCGAAGCGCGAGTTCATCTCGCGCGCCTACAACCTGATCCTGCGCGGCTCGCTCGCCGCCCGGTTCTCCGACGCGCAGTGCGGGTTCAAGGCCATCCGGGGCGAGGTCGCCGAACGGCTGCTGCCGCTGGTCGAGGACACCGGCTGGTTCTTCGACACCGAGATGCTCGTCCTCGCCGAGCGCGCCGGGCTGCGGATCCACGAGGTGCCCGTCGACTGGGTCGACGACCCCGACTCCACCGTCCACATCGTGAAGACGGCGACCGACGACCTGAAGGGCGTCTGGCGGGTCGGCCGGGCGCTCGCCACCGGCTCCCTTCCGCTCGACCGCCTCGCCCGCCCCTTCGGCGACGACCCGCGCGACCGCCGACTGACCGGCGTACCGGGCGGGCTTGCGCGACAGCTCGTCGGCTTCTGCGTGGTCGGCGCCCTGTCCACGCTGTTCTACCTCGCGCTGTACTCGGCCTTCCGGCTCGGCGTCGGCTCCCAACTCGCCAACGCCGCCGCCCTGCTGGTGTCCGCCGTCGCCAACACGGCCGCCAACCGCCGCCTCACCTTCGGCGTACGGGGCCGGGACCGGGCCGTCCGCCACCAGGCGCAGGGGCTCGTCGTCTTCGGCATCGGCCTCGCCCTGACGAGCGGCTCCCTCGCCGCGCTCGGCGCGGCCACCGGCGACCCGGCGCACTCCACCGAACTCGCCGTCCTGATCGTCGCCAACCTCGCCGCGACCGTCCTGCGCTTCCTCCTCTTCCGGCTCTGGGTCTTCCCGGACGCCTCCGCCTCCGCCGACAGGAACAGCCGATGACCACGGCCACCACACCTCCCACGCACCCGGCTCCGGCGGCGTCCGGCAGCCGCGCCGCCCGGCTCGGCCTCCGCCTCTGGCGCGGCAGGACCGACGACGCGCCCTGGGTACGCCCCGCGTTCCTGGCCCTCCTCGTCGTCACCACCGCGCTCTACCTCTGGAACCTGAGCGCCTCCGGCTACGCCAACTCCTTCTACTCCGCCGCCGTCCAGGCGGGCAGCGAGAGCTGGAAGGCCTTCTTCTTCGGCTCGCTCGACGCGGCCAACGCCATCACCGTCGACAAGCCGCCCGCCGCGCTCTGGCCGATGGCCCTGTCCGTGCGCCTCTTCGGGCTCGGCTCCTGGCAGATCCTGCTGCCGGAGGTGCTGATGGGGGTGGCGACGGTCGCGGTCCTGTACGCGGCGGTACGGCGCCGGTTCGGCGCGGGCGCCGGGCTGATCGCGGGCGCGGTCCTCGCGCTCACCCCGGTCGCGGCGCTGATGTTCCGCTTCAACAACCCGGACGCGCTGCTCGCGCTGCTGATGACGGTCGCCGTGTACTGCGTCCTGCGCGCCCTGGAGGACGCGAGGAGCGGGACGAAGTGGCTGGTGTGGGCCGGGGTCGCGTTCGGCGTCGCGTTCCTCGCCAAGACGCTCCAGGCGTTCCTGATCCTGCCGCCGCTCGCCGTCGTGTATGCGGTGTGCGCGCCGGCCGGGTTCGGCCGACGGATGGGCCAACTGGCGCTCGGCGGGCTCGCGATGATCGTCTCGGCCGGTTGGTGGGTGGCGCTCGTCGAGCTCTGGCCGACCGGCTCCCGCCCGTACATCGGCGGCTCGCAGAACAACAGCTTCCTCGAACTCACCTTCGGCTACAACGGCCTGGGCCGGATCAACGGCAACGAGGTCGGAAGCGTGGGCGGCGGGGGCCGTGGTGGCGGTCCCGGCGGTGGCGGCGGCTGGGGCGAGACCGGCGTCGGGCGGATGTTCAACGACGCCGTCGGCGGCCAGATCTCCTGGCTGCTGCCCGCCGCGCTGATCCTGCTCGTGGCCGGTCTCGTCGTCACCTGGCGCTCGTCCCGTACGGACACGGCCAGGTCCGCGTTCCTGGTCTGGGGCGGTTCGCTGCTGATGACGCTGGCCGTGTTCAGCTTCATGGCCGGCATCTTCCACGAGTACTACACGGTGGCCCTCGCCCCGTACGTCGCCGCCCTGGTCGGCATGGGCGCGAGCGTGCTGTGGGAGGAGCGCGGCCGGTTCCTCGCCTCCGCCGCGCTCGCGGTGACGGTCGCGGCGACGGCCGTCTGGGCGTACGTCCTGCTCGGCCGGACGCCCGACTGGCTGCCGTGGCTGCGCTGGACGGTCCTGGTCGCGGGTTCGCTCGCCGCGCTCGGGCTGCTGCTCGCCGGTCGGCTCGACCGGCGCGTGGGGCTCGGGCTCGCGGGCCTGGGGCTCGCGGCGGGGCTCGCGGGGCCGTTCGCGTACACCCTGGCGACGCTGAGCACCGGCCACCAGGGCTCGATCGTGACCGCAGGACCGGCCGGCGGTCGTGGCATGGGTCCGGGTGGCATGGGGATGGGCGGTCGGATGCCGGGCGGCGACGACGGTGGCATGCGGATGGACGGCGGCGGGCGCGGCATGGGTCAGGGCCAGGGGCAGAACCAGGGCCAGGGCCAGGGCCAGGGGCAGCCTGGTGGCACTCCGCCGCAGGGCGCGGGCCAGTTCCCCGGCGGCGCGGGCCAGTTGCCCACCCCGCCGCAGGGCGCCATGGAGCGCGGTGGCCAGGGAGGATTCGGTGGCGGCGGCATGGGCGGTCTCCTCAACGGAGCCTCGGTCGGCGCGAAGGCCAAGGCCGCCCTCCTTGCCGACGCCGACGACTACACCTGGGTCGCGGCCGCCATCGGCGCGCAGAACGCCGCCAGCTACCAACTCGCGACCGAGAAGCCGGTGATGGCCATCGGCGGCTTCAACGGCAGCGACCCGTCCCCGACGCTCGCCCAGTTCAAGCAGTACGTGGCCCAGGGCAAGATCCACTACTTCATCGCCGGAGGCGGCATGGGCGGCGGCACGGAAGGCGGCCCGGGCGGCGGCGGCATGGGCGGCGGCTCGGAGATCTCCAGCTGGGTCTCGGCCACCTTCGAGGAGGTCACCGTCGACGGCGCCACGCTCTACGACCTCACGGCCCCCAAGGAGTAGCCCGGAAATAACCGCTATACAGCGTACGAGAAATCCTTGTACGGTGTACGAGTCCAGCCCCCGTACACCGTACAAGGAGTGCCGCCCATGACGGCGACGACGACCACCGAGTCCTCACCACCCGCTGCCACCGGCGGCCATCCGCAGCGCTGGCTGATCCTCGGCGTCATCTGTCTGGCCCAGCTCACCGTGCTGCTCGACAACACCGTCCTCGGCGTCGCCATCCCCTCGCTGACCTCGGAGCTCCACGCCTCCACCAGCGACATCCAGTGGATGATCAACGCCTACTCGCTGGTCCAGTCCGGCCTGCTGCTCACCGCGGGCAACGCGGCCGACCGCTACGGCCGCAAGAAGCTCCTCGCCGTCGGCCTCGCGCTCTTCGGCCTCGGCTCGCTCGCCGCCGGACTCGCCGAGTCCACCGGCCAGCTGATCGCCGCCCGGGCCGGCATGGGCGTCGGCGGCGCCCTGCTCATGACCACCACGCTCGCCGTCGTCATGCAGATCTTCGACGACTCCGAGCGGGTCAAGGCCATCGCCCTCTGGTCCACCGTCAGCTCGCTCGGCTTCGCCGCAGGACCGCTGATCGGCGGCGTCATCCTCAACCACTACTGGTGGGGAATGATCTTCCTCATCAACATCCCGGTGGCGCTCATCGGCCTGGTCGCCGTCCTCAAGCTCGTACCGGAGTCGAAGAACCCGCAGGGCGAGCGCCCCGACCTGCTCGGCGCGCTGCTCTCCACCATCGGCATGGTGGCGGTCGTGTACGCGATCATCACCGGCCCCGAGCACGGCTGGACCTCGGCGGAGGTACTGGTCCCGGCCGCCATCGGCGTGCTCGTCCTCGGTGCCTTCGCGCTGTGGGAGCTGCGCATCCCGTACCCCATGCTCGACATGCACTTCTTCCGGAACCAGAAGTTCATCGGCGCCATCGGCGGTTCGCTGCTCGTCGTCTTCGGCATGGGCGGCTCGCTCTTCCTGCTCACCCAGCACCTGCAGTTCGTCCTCGGCTACGAGCCGCTCGAAGCCGGTCTGCGGATGGCCCCGCTCGCCCTGACGATCGTCGGACTCAACCTGACCGGCCTCGGCCCGCGCCTCGTCATGAAGATCGGCACCCCGCTCGCGGTCCTGCTCGGCATGACGCTGGTCTCCGGCGGTCTGCTGTCGATCGCCGTGCTCGGCGGCGGTACGGACGGCAGCTACTGGGGCATGCTGGTCGGCCTCGTCCTGATGGGCGCGGGCATCGCGGTCTCCTCGCCGGCCATGGCCAACGCGATCATGAGCGCCATCCCGCCGGAGAAGGCGGGCGTCGGCGCCGGGATCAACGGCACCCTCGCCGAGTTCGGCAACGGCCTGGGTGTCGCCGTCCTCGGCGCCGTCCTCAATGCCCGGTTCGCGGCACTCGTCGCGGTCACCGCGACCTCGCTGCCCGCGGCGCTCGCGGCGGCGGGCAGCGACGCCGAGCGGGCGCAGATCAGTGACGCCTTCGCCTCCGGGCTCCAGACCAGCCAACTGGTCGGCGCGGTCTCCGTCTTCGCCGGCGGTCTGCTGGCGGCGGCGCTGCTCAAGCGTGCGGAGCGCTCGGAGAGCAAGGCGGAGAGCAAGGCGGAGGGCTCGGAGATGAAGGCGGTGGCTGAATAGCATGGGGACGAAAGACGCGGTGACGGGCCGCTGAACGTGAGCACACGGAGGAACGCGATGGTCAAGGCCGCCGACCGGGCCAAGAACCCGGCGCGTTCCAGTGTGTGGCTCGAGCAGCGCACCCCGCGCACCGGAGGCGGCCCGGCCGGCCTCGACCGCGAACGGATCGTGACGACCGCGATCCGGATGCTGGACGAGGAGGGCCTGGCCGGCCTCTCCATGCGCAAGCTGGCGACCGAACTGGGCGTCACGGCCATGTCCCTGTACTGGTACGTGGACACCAAGGACGACATCATCGAGTTCGCCGTCGACTCCGTGTACGGCGAGATCGACCTCGCCGCCGTCGACGCCGCGGGGGAGTGGAAGAACCGGATCCGCGTCCTCGCCCTGGACTACCGGCGGATGCTGGTGCGCCACCCGTGGATGTCGCCGATCGCCGGCCAGTACCTGAACATCGGCCCGCACGCCATCGCCGTCGGAGCCAAGATCCAGGAGGCGGTCCGGGACACCGGCCTGACCCTCGACCGGCAGCCGAGCGCCATGTCGGCCATCTTCCAGTTCGTGTACGGCTACGGGACGATGGAGTCCCAGTTCGCGCGGCGGGCGGACGAGGCGGGCATGTCGCAGGACGACTTCTACGGCGAGGCGATCACCGCCTTCCGCGACGACCCGAACTTCGTCGAGGCGCTCGAACCGATGGCGGAGCTGCTCGACGAGCGGGCCTCGCACGGCAGCGTCAGCGCGATCTGGGACCGCGACTTCGACTACGCCCTGGACGTGCTGGTCGCGGGCATCGAGGTCATGGTCGGCAGGGAAGCCCGCGAGTCCGGGGCCTCCTGAAGCGCCGCGGGAAACGACGGAGCGGCGGGCCGTCCCCTGCCCGCCGCTCCGTACCCGACCCGGCCGCGCCTCCGCTCGGAGCGCGGCCGGGAGTCTTTCAGCCTTCCTTCGTCGTCGTGGTGTTGCTCTTCAGGGCGACCTCCTTGATGAAGAGCGTCACCACGAAGGCGAGCAGCGCGAACGGCGCCGAGTAGAGGAAGACGTCCGCGACACCGTGCCCGTACGCGCTCTCCATGACCGTACGGATCGGGGCCGGCAGCTTGTCCATGTCCGGGATCGCGCCGGAGCCCGCCCCGCCGCCCTGGCCCATCGCCGCCGCGGCCTTGGGGCCGAGTTCGGCCATACCGTCCTTGACGTAGTCGGTGACCCGGTGGGCCATGACCGCGCCGAGCGCCGAGACGCCGACCGCACCGCCGAGGGAGCGGAAAAAGGTGACGACGGAGGAGGCGGCGCCGAGGTCGGAGGGGGCCACCTGGTTCTGCGTGCAGAGGACCAGGTTCTGCATCATCATGCCGAGGCCGAGGCCGAGGACCGCCATGAAGAGCGCGATGTGCCAGTACTCCGTGTCGTAACGGATGGTGCCGAGCAGTCCGAGCCCGCCGGCGGCCAGGGCGCCACCGCTGACCAGCCACGCCTTCCAGCGGCCGGTCTTGGTGATGACCATGCCGGAGACGGTCGAGGAGACGAACAGACCGGCGATCATCGGGATGGTCAGGACGCCGGACATCGTCGGCGACTCGTTCCGGGCCAGCTGGAAGTACTGGCTGAAGAAGACCGTGCCGGCGAACATCGCGACGCCCACGAAGAGCGAGGCGAGCGAGGCGAGGGTGATGGTCCGGTTGCGGAAGAGGCGCAGCGGGATGATCGGCTCGCTGGCCTTGGACTCGATGAGCAGGAAGAGCGCGCCGAGGACGACGGAACCGCCGACCATGGCGGCCGTCTGCCAGGACATCCAGTCGTACTTGTCGCCCGCGAAGGTCACCCAGATGAGGATCAGGGACACGGCGGCGCTGATCATGAACGCGCCCGCCCAGTCGACTTTGACCTCGCGCTTCACGACCGGGAGCTTCAGCGTCTTCTGGAGGACCAGGAGCGCGATGATCGCGAAGGGCACGCCGACGTAGAAGCACCAGCGCCAGCCGAGCCAGTCGGTGTCGGTGATGACACCGCCGAGCAGCGGGCCGCCGACGGTGGCGACGGCGAAGGTGGCGCCGAGGTAGCCGCTGTACCGGCCACGCTCACGCGGGGCGATCATCGCGGCCAGGATGATCTGGGAGAGCGCGGTCAGCCCGCCGACGCCGATGCCCTGGACGACACGGCAGGCGATGAGCATGCCGGTGCTCTGGGAGAGACCGGCGACGACCGAGCCGGCGACGTAGATGACCAGGGCTATCTGGACCAGCAGCTTCTTCGAGAAGAGGTCCGCGAGCTTGCCCCAGAGGGGGGTGGTCGCGGTCATCGAGAGCAGCGCGGCGGTGACGACCCAGGTGTAGGCGGACTGGCCGCCGCCGAGGTCCTTGATGATCTCCGGCAGGGCGTTGGAGACGATCGTCGAGGACAGGATGGCGACGAACATGCCGAGCAGCAGCCCGGAGAGCGCCTCCATGATCTGGCGGTGCGACATGGGCGCACCGCCGGTGGAGTGGCCGCCCGCCTGCGTCGGCGGGGCTGGCGTGGTCGTGGCCATGAACGTCCTTTGCTCTTACGGCGCTGTGCGGCGCTTACGCGTGGTGGGCCCGGCAGTCGCCGAAGGAGTCGCGGAGACGGGCGAGGAGGTGGGTGAGGAGTTCGACGTCGTCGTCGGACCAGTCCGCGAGGTTGCGGGTGAGCATCGCGGTCAGCCTGCGGTCGAGTTCGTCGAGCTTCGCCCTGCCCTCGGCGGTGAGGTGCAGGATGCGGGAGCGTTTGTCGGCGGGGTCGGGAAGTCGTTCGACCCAGCCGCGCTCGACGGTGTGGGAGACGTGCCGGCTGCTGACGGACATGTCGACGGCCATCCGCTCCGAGATCCGGCTCATCCGCATGTCCCCGTCGTGCTTGAGGAGGGCGAGGACGATCGCGGATCCGCTGGGGCAGTCGGCGGGCAGGGACCGGGCCATGCCGCGCTTGACGGCGCCGATGGCGCTCACCTGGCGGGCGAGGTTCTCGTACCGGTTCGGCTTGTCCACCACACGACCCCACATGACGTCACGCATCTTGTTGCTTAGGGCAACGATAGAGATGGATGGTTGCTTCAGGCAAACTAAATCGGTCAAACCGCGCTAAAGAATCGGCAAAGGCGGGGGAGAGTGTCCGGAGGAGAGTGTGGCGAGAGGGCGGGGACCGGTGCCGGACCCGTGCCGGAAGGGGAGTGGTCGGGGCCGGGGCTTGGGGGCGGGAGCCGGGGTTCGCTAGGGTCCAGGCTCATGGCACACAACCCCCAAGCACCGTACGGCCAGGGCCCCGGCCCCGAGGGCAACTACGACCCGGCCGGCAGCACCCAGATGTTCCGCGCCTTCGTCGACGAGGGCCCGCAGGGCGGCGCCGGCGGCCGTCAGACCGCGGCACCCCAGTCCTCCGGCCCCCGCGTGGGCCTCATCGTCGGCGTGATCGCCGCGATCGCGATCCTGGCGGCCGTGGGCTGGCTGGCCCTGGCCTGACGGGGGCTTCCCGGTCTGGCCCTGGCCCGACGGGGTTTCCCAGCCGGTCGTGCCCAGAGCCCCCGCGGGCCTCTGGCTCGGCCGCCCTCGTTCCGAGTGTGGGCGACCGGAGGCGGCGCCTCAAGGGCGCTCCTCCGTCGCGTCGGCTCCGCCGATTCCGCTCCGCTCCACCCTTGACCCGCCACCTCCGGTCGCCTCTTCACACCTCGGAGGGCGGCCGGGGCGTGGCCACGCGAGAGCTCCCTCGTTCCTGGGCCGGGCCCGGCGCCTGCGGGCGCGTGGGTGGTACGCGCGGCAGGTGAGTGGGGCAGCGGCTCGGCGGCAGCGGCTTGGCGGCAGCGGTTCGCAGGCCGCGCTTCACCGGCCGCGGTTCGGCGGCCGCGGTTCGGCGGCCGGCCGTCGGTGGGTGGCTGTCTGGCGCTCGAAGGTCGGCCGTCAGAGGTCGGCCCGGAGGCCGGCCGTCGGATGTTGGCCCGGGAGGCAGGCCCTCGAAGGTCGGCCGTTCGGCGATCGGCCGCGCCGGTCACCCCGGGGATGTGTACGTAACTGCACCGGACTTGGGCCAACTCGGCCCACCGGACGGCGATACCGGGCAAACCGCACCACTATCCAGGAGTTCGGGCGAGAAACGTCCCGTACCGCCTCCTGGACCCCTCCCCGGGCTCCTGCGTCAGTCGCGCGTCGACGACGAAGCCCGCCCGCTCCAGGAGGTCGCCGATCCGGCCGGGCGGCAGCAGGTAGGAGGCGTACGACACCGGCAGCCCGCCGTACGCCTCCGTCGGCCGGACCACCTCACCGTCCCCCACATGCCCCGCGAGCATCAGATGGCCGCCGGGCGCGAGCGCGCGACGGAACTCCCCGAAGACGACGGGCAGCGCCTCCGGCGGCGTGTGGTGCGTGGAGTAGTAGGCGAGTACGCCCCCCAGGGCGTGGTCCGCGACCGGCAGCGCGGTCATCGACCCGACGACGAACGGCAGCTCCGGGTACGCCTGACGGGCCTCCCGGACCATCGCGGGCGACAGATCGACGCCGAACACGTCCGCGACCCCGCGCTCGGCCAGGTACGCCGCGACCTTGCCGGGCCCGCACCCCACATCCGCGACCGGCCCGAGCCGAGCCGTCCCAGCCGCCATCTCGGCGAAGGCGTCCAGCATCCGGCGCGACAGGGGATCCAGCCCCGCCGGCGGCGGAACCATGCCGACGTACGCGGCGGCCACGGTGTCGTACGACTCCCGGACAGCGGTGAGGTGCGAGGGATCGGGCATGCCGACGACTCTAGGCAGTGGCGCGTCCTGCTCCGGCTCGCGCGCCCGAGCAGCCCTTTTTATCCTGAGGCGATGAGACGGCACCGGGCCAGGACCCTGGCCAGGTCACCGAGCACGCTGCCCCTGGCCGTCATGCTGGGCGTCGCGGTGGTCGACGCGGCCACAGGGCCGGAGTACAACCTGCTCCCCGTGTACGCCGCGGGCCCGGCGCTCGCGTCCGCGCGCGGAACCGTGCGCACCGTCATGGCCATGGGCGCGGTGGCCGTCGTCCTCTGTCTCCTCTTCGCCTGGAAGGCCGACCGCTTCGGCGAGCTGCGCATGCAGGTCGCGCTGCTCGCCATCGTGTACGTCACGCTGGCCGCCGTCTACGCGACCCATGCCCGGCGGAAGACCGAACGCCGCCTCGTCGACGTGCAGGAAGTCGCCAAGACCCTGGAGGACGTGCTCTTCGCCCCCGTGCCCCCGGCGATCGGTCCTGTCCGTATCGGGGCCTCCTACATCTCCGCGAGCCGCGCCACCCGCGTCGGCGGGGACCTGTACGAGGCGATGCCCACGCCCGACGGCGTCCGCCTGCTCGTCGCCGACGTCCAGGGCAAGGGCCTGGACACCGTGCGCGTCGCCGCCGTCGTCCTGAACGCCTTCCGGGAGGCCGGCCCCGAACTCGACGCCCTCGCGGACGTCGGCCACCGCATCGAAACCGCCCTGGATCGCCGAACGGACGGCCAACGCTTCGTGACCGGCATCCTCGCCCAGATCAGCCCGACCGGACAGCTCGTCCTGCTGAACCGCGGCCACCCGGCGCCCCTGCTGCTCACCCGCGACGGCGACGTCGACTTCGTCGACTCGATCGAGCCGGCACCGCCGTTCGGACTCACCGCGCTGGCAGGCTCGGACGACCAGCAGGACGGCGTCACCCGGCGGACGCTCCACCCGGGCGACCGGCTGCTCTTCTACACCGACGGCCTGAGCGAGGCACGGGACGGCGAAGGCCGGTTCTACCCGGTGGGCGAGCGCGCGGCACCGCTGCTGACCCGAGGCAGCCCCGACGAAGCCCTCGCCCGGCTGCGTACGGACGTGGCGGCGTTCACCGGCACGCCCCCCGACGACGACTCCGCGCTGCTCCTGATTGAGTTCGCCGAAGAGTCTGCCGACTGACCCGTCACACCCGCGCCCCTCGCTCCGTCAGTGCGGTGAGCGAGCGAACAGCGCTCGCGGCCCACCGACCGAGGAGCCCGCCATGACCACCACGTACATCGTCGTCACCGCCGTCGCCGCGTTCATGGTCGGCTTCTCCGCGCTCTCGATCTTCATCAAGGCCCCGTGGGTCACCCAGCCCCTCACGGCGTACGGCGTCCCCACCACCTGGTGGCCCTGGCTGGGCCTGGCAAAGGCGGCGGGCGCGGCAGGGCTCGTCGCGGGCCTGTGGATCCCCGCGATCGGCCTCGCGGCGGGCATCGGCGTGGCCCTGTACTTCACCGGCGCCCTCGTCACCGTGATCCGCGCCCGCTCGTACGCGCACGTCGTCTGGCCGACGTTGTACGCGGCCCCGGCGGTCGCCGCGCTGTTCCTCGCCTGAGGCGGTGCGTCAGCTCTCGATCCAGCGACGCAGCGCGTCGATCGTGGTCTCCGGCGAGGAGTTGAAGCTGAGCCGGATGCCGGGCGCGCGCTCCAGGAGGACGTTCACCACCCGCTCGAACACGAGGGTGTTCTCGGGAATCATCCGTACGCCCCCGCCGATCATCGCCAGCCCGATCTCGTGACCGCCGAGCGCCTCCGCGACCGCCGCCCCGGCGGTCTCGGGGTCGGGGTCGACCAGGCACGTGACGATGTCGAACCCGGCGCCCTGGAGGGCGGCGTTCGCCGCCTCGATGCGCGCGGTGAGCGACTCTCTGGTGACGCCCTCGGGCATCGTGCGGTAGTCGAGCGACCGGGGGTGCAGGCCGATGGACAACACCTTGGTGCCCTTGGGCAGCATCCCGCTCACAGCGACCTCACGAACGAGACGATGCCGGGGAATCCGGGGGCGACGTCGAGGCAGTTGGCGCCGTCGCCGCTGTGGCTGCTTCTGATCCACGTCGCGGGCTGTACATCGTGCCTCTCCATGACACCCGTACCCTTCGATCAAGTCGCTTGTCAGCGCGGCGGTTTGGCAGGCCGGCAGTGCATACGCCCTCGGCCATCATAGGTCTGGGTGTGGCCGCCGACGTGTTGCTCCGGCGGCCCCGAGCGAGTGTCACCCGCCGGTCACTTCCACGTCGCCGTGACCTTCTGGGTGTCGACGCGCATGCCGAGCGGGACGCGCCAGGAGTCCACGCAGACCGTGTACGTGTGGGTCCGCGCCGCTCCCGGGGCGATCGGGGCCGGCAGGGGCTGGGCGGAGTCGATGGTCGCCCAGTCGACGCCAAGCGCGCCGATGATGTGCGTCGCGAAGGTGACCGTTCCCGAAGTGGCCGCGGTACCACCGGTGTTGCGGAAGGTCATCGTGACCTTCTCGCACCAGCGCTTGTCGGCGTCCGCGAGCAGCGGGGCCGAGAGCGTCAGGGTGGCGGGTGTCGCCGGTGGGGCCGGGGTCGTCGGTGGGGGTGGGGTGGTCGTGCCCGGGGGTGGGGCGGTCGCGGTGTTCGGCGGGCGCGTGGGGCGGGCGGGGGGCGAGGTCGTCCCGGGGGGCGCGCTCGTCGTCCCACCCGTACCGGTACCCGTACCCGTACCCGTGTCCGAGCCTGTGGCCGCGCTTCCCCGAGCCGTGCCGCCAGGTGCCGGAGTCGTGCCCGGGGTCTGGGGTGACGGGGACGTCGTACTCGATGTCGTCCCGCTCGTGGAGGGGGACGGGGAGCCGTCGAGGGGGATCAGGGTGACCGATCCCGAGGGGGCGATCGGGCCCTTGGGTGAGGAGCCCGCGCCGACGGCCGCGTAGCCCTCGTCGTCGCTGCCGCTGCCGCACGCGGTCAGCGCTCCGCCCAGGCAGAGCGCGACCACTGTCAGGAGTGACCTCTGTCGCCGCATGGCGGCAGTCTTGCTGACGGAGTGTCAGTTGGGAATGCGATTGCCGAATTTGCTCCGGGCGAGGGTCAGTCGGCGATCAGGCCCTGGCGGAGCTGGGCGAGGGTCCGGGTGAGGAGGCGCGAGACGTGCATCTGGGAGATGCCGACCTCCTCGCCGATCTGCGACTGGGTCATGTTGGCGAAGAAGCGCAGCATGATGATCTGCCGCTCGCGGGGCGGGAGTTTGGCGAGGAGGGGCTTCAGGGACTCGCGGTACTCGACGCCCTCCAGGGCCGTGTCCTCGTAGCCGAGGCGGTCCGCGAGGGAGCCCTCGCCGCCGTCGTCCTCCGGGGAGGGGGAGTCGAGCGAGGAGGCGGTGTACGCGTTGCCGACGGCGAGGCCGTCGACGACGTCCTCCTCGGACACGCCGAGCACGGCGGCGAGTTCGGGGACGGTCGGCGAGCGGTCGAGCTTCTGGGCGAGTTCGTCGCTGGCCTTGGTGAGGGCGAGGCGCAGCTCCTGGAGCCGGCGCGGGACGCGGACCGACCAGGAGGTGTCGCGGAAGAAGCGCTTGATCTCGCCGACGACGGTCGGCATCGCGAACGTCGGGAACTCCACGCCGCGTTCGCAGTCGAAGCGGTCGATCGCCTTGATCAGACCGATGGTGCCGACCTGGACGATGTCCTCCATCGGCTCGTTGCGGGAGCGGAAGCGGGCCGCCGCGTACCGGACGAGGGGGAGGTTGAGCTCGATCAGGGTGTCGCGGACGTACGTCCGCTCGGGGCTGTCCGCGGCGGCGCCTTCGTCGTCCAGGGCGCGCAGGCGGAGGAAGAGGGAGCGGGAGAGCGTGCGGGTGTCGATGGCTTCCGGCGTGACAACAAGCGGCGCGGGGGCTTCCACGGTCTCCGCCGACGGCTGGACCGGCATCGTCACCGATGCCAGCTCCGATGCCGTCTCCGGCGTCGCCTCGGGCGTGAGCGTGAGCACCTTCGAGCTGCCCTGTTCTGCGGACATGCCACCCCCTTGAGGTCGCGGACGGTCGCGGCGGCCACGACCATCGGAGGAACGCAGCCTCCACCTGAATACCGGAGGCGGGGCTGCGGCAAACGCGGTTCCAGCAGAATGTCACATGTCGGCAACACGCTGTAGTGACTTGTCGACATGGTGTGGGTGAATATCCGCAGGAAACAAGGGGTGTACGGCATTTGGGGCGCCGTAGAACTGCTCCGAACCGGTCTACCCGTTCCGGTTACGCCTCGATCCTGTTTGCGGATCTCAATCGGGCGAAGCTCCGGGCGAGGAGCCTTGACACATGCATCTGCGAGACGCCGAGTTCCTGGCTGATCTGAGACTGGGTCAAGTTGCTGTAGTAGCGCAGCATCAGGATGCGCTGCTCGCGCTCGGGCAGCTGCACGAGCAGATGCCGTACGAGGTCGCGGTGTTCGACGCCGGCGAGGGCCGGGTCCTCGTAGCCGAGCCGGTCGAGGAGGCCGGGCAGCCCGTCGCCCTCCTGGGCGGCCTCCAGGGAGGTGGCGTGGTACGAGCGGCCCGCCTCGATGCAGGCCAGCACCTCGTCCTCGCCGATCTTCAGGCGCTCCGCGATCTCGGCGGTGGTGGGGGAGCGGCCGTGGGCGGTGGTGAGGTCCTCGGTGGCGCCGTTGACCTGGACCCAGAGTTCGTGGAGCCGGCGCGGTACGTGCACGGTGCGGACGTTGTCGCGGAAGTACCGCTTGATCTCGCCGACGACCGTGGGCATCGCGAAGGTCGGGAACTGCACGCCCCGGTCCGGGTCGAAGCGGTCGATGGCGTTGATGAGCCCGATGGTGCCGACCTGGACGACGTCCTCCATCGGCTCGTTGCGGGAGCGGAAGCGGGCCGCCGCGTACCGGACGAGCGGGAGGTTGGCCTCGATCAGCGCCCCGCGTACGCGGTCGTGTTCGGGGGTGCCCGGCTCAAGGTCCTTGAGCTGTCCGAAGAGCACCTGGGTCAGGGCCCGGGTGTCGGCGCCGCGGCTGCTCGGGGCGCGGGTGCTCTGGGGTCGGTGGGGCTGGGTGCTCGTCGGCCGGTCGGGCTGTGGCCGGGGGTGTGAGGTCTCCGGCCCGCCGGCCTCGTTCTGGGGCGGGACCTGAGGCGCTGTACTGGCCGGCACGTTCACGCCACCCCTTTTGCTGGTCAACTACGGTCAACTCATCCGTCAAAAGCGGTCATAGCATCACAAGACATGTCCACTGTGTGCAAGCACCGCATAGCGACGTGTTGGGGGCGTCGCGGCGGACGGCAACACCCGGAAGGCCCCCCGCCGTGACGGCGAGGGGCCTTCGGAAATCGGGGCCGGAGGCGGACCGCAGGCGGACCCGTGGGGCCGCCGGGGCCGGCGCTCTAGTACGTGTAGTCCGCGACCACCCACGTGGCGATCTCACGCCACAGGGCGACACCCGCCTGGTGGGCGGGGTGCTCCAGATAGCGCTGGAGCGCATCGGGGTCCTCGACCGCCGAGTTGATGGCGAAGTCGTACGCGATCGGGCGGTTGCTGATGTTCCAGCCGCACTCCCAGAACGCGAGCTCCGGGATCTCCTTCTCCAGCCCGTCGAACGCCTGGGCGGCGGCCAGCGCGCGCGGGTCGTCCTTCGCGATGCCCTCGTTGAGCTTGAACAGGACCAGATGGCGGATCACAGCAGGACTCCTCGTCGGTGGTTCTAGTTGACGAGTTCGGTCATGAACTCGCCGACGCCCTGTGCGGCGGACGATATGCCCTCGAACCCTACCTGGACGAGATCGGCGGCCCTGTCCGGGGAATTGATGATCGTGTACAGCACGAAGACCACCAGCGCGTACAGCGCGACCTTCTTTGCTTGCGCCATCTGCCGCGCCCTCCCCTGTCTGCGACCCCTGTGTGGACGCGTGAGTCTAACGGAGCCACTTCAGCCACTTCACCGGACCTTTATGGACCAAGGGCCCGGGGATCGGGGCCTTTTGCCGCCCCCCGGAAGGGTGACGGCAGAGCAGTATGGATGTCGAGCCCGGCGGATCTGGCAGGAATCCGAAGGGCCGAGGAACCGGCCCTCACTGCGGGGTCCGCGCCGCGAGCTTCCCCCCTGACTGCGGTACGGACTTGCAGGACCGGTTCTCATCGGGGGGAGCGGCTTGTCCCCCCGATGCCGCTCCCCCCGTCCGACGAAGAAGGCCCCGGCCGCGCGGCGAAGCGCGGGCCGGGGCCTTCTGCCGTCCGCCCACACATCGTCGCCGGACACGCCGAAGGGCCCGGTGCGATGCACCGGGCCCTTCGATCGAAGCGGTAGCGGAGGGATTTGAACCCTCGGTGACTTGCGCCACACTCGCTTTCGAGGCGAGCTCCTTCGGCCGCTCGGACACGCTACCGAGAGAGAGCTTAGCCCAAACATGCCCTGCGATGAAATCCGTATCGATCCGCAGGTCGGAGCGGGGGTCAGCGGGCCCGGAAGAAGGCTGTCAGCTGTGCCGAGCACTCCTCGCCGAGGACGCCCTGGATCACCTCGGGGCGGTGGTTGAGGCGTCGGTCGCGGACGAGGTCCCAGAGGGAGCCGGTCGCGCCCGCCTTCTCGTCGAGCGCGCCGAACACCAGCCGGTCGACCCTGGACTGCACGAGCGCGCCGGCGCACATCACGCAGGGCTCCAGGGTCACGACGAGCGTGCAGCCGGTCAGCCGCCACTCGCCGACAGCCGCCGCGGCCCGGCGCAGGGCCAGGACCTCGGCGTGGGCGGTCGGGTCACCGGTCGCCTCGCGCTCGTTGTGGCCGACGGCGAGGACCGTGCCGTCCGGGGACAGCACGACCGCGCCCACCGGTACGTCACCGGCCAGCGCGGCGCGGTCGGCCTCGGCGAGCGCGCGCCGCATGGGCTCCCGCCAGGGATCCCGCACCGGATCGGCGGCGGGGGTCGGAGTGGGTACGGGGTCGGGGACGGGTACCGGGTCGGGTACTGCTTCGGTCACTAGCGGACGGTCTCCAGCACGTCCGAGGCGCCCAGCGCGTCCGCGATCTCGCCGAGCGCGTCGCTGTCGAGCTCCTGCAGCTGGCTCTCGGACATGCCGAGGTCCGCGAGGAGCAGCCGGTCGCCCACCGGTTCGGCGGGCACGCCGTCGGCGGAGGCGGTGGCCTCGTCGTCCTCGTCGTCCCGGTCGAGCGGCTCGCCGTCCTCGGTGCCGTCGAGGTTCAGGTCGTCCAGGGTGTCGGCGTCGTCCTGGTCGTCCCCGAGGATCTCCTTGGTCAGGATCTCCCCGTACGAGGAGCGGGCGGCGGCCGCCCCGTCCGAGACGTAGATACGAGGGTCGTCCTCGCCCTCGATCCTGAGCACGCCGAACCAGGCGTCCTCCTGTTCGATGAAGACGATGACCGTGTCGTCGTCGACCGAGGCCTCGCGGGCCAGGTCGACCAGATCCGACAGGGTCTCCACGTCGTCGAGCTCCGTATCGCTCGCTTCCCACCCGTCTTCGGTGCGCGCGAGCAGTGCGGCGAAGTACACCGTGACTCTCCCACTGATCAGAGGATTTTCGATCCGGCGGTGCCCTCCTGAGTGCCCCGCCCAATCGGCATCGTGGCAGAAACAGCGGCTTCAGGAGAGGTCTTCGGCTCTTGCGTCGTGCATCAGTCTGAACGACACGCCGACGGTGGGCGCGCGTACCCGGCGCACTTTCCCGGCGCACGGCCCCGGCGCACGGGCGGCGCGCGCGTGGCGCCGGGCGCCCTCGCCGTCACCAGCGGAAGGTCCTCATCCGCATCTGCTGGCGCATCCGGGCAGCCCGCGCGCGCCGGGGCTGCACGCGGTCGCGCAGCGCCTTCGCCTCGTGCAGTTCGCGCAGGAACTGGGCGCGGCGCCTGCGGCGCTCCGCGTCCGTCTCGGGCGGCGTCTCACCGCCCCGTACGTCCGCCGGGTCTTCCGGTCTCGGCATGGGCCACACCACCCCACGACTCGGTCCTTGCCCCCACCTTCCCTCCCCGGCGTGGGTTGATGCCAGTGCGGGCTACTGTTGGAGTCATGCGTCTCCACGTCGTCGATCACCCGCTGGTCGCCCACAAGCTCACCACGCTGCGCGACAAGCGCACCGACTCCCCGACCTTCCGCCGGCTCGCCGACGAGCTGGTCACCCTGCTCGCCTACGAGGCCACCAGGGACGTGCGCACCGAGCAGGTCGACATCGAGACCCCCGTCACGCCGACGACCGGTGTGAAGCTGTCGTACCCGCGGCCGCTGGTGGTCCCGATCCTGCGCGCCGGTCTCGGCATGCTCGACGGCATGGTCCGGCTCCTGCCGACCGCCGAGGTCGGCTTCCTCGGCATGATCCGCAACGAGGAGACGCTGGAGGCGTCGACCTACGCGACGCGGATGCCGGAGGACCTCTCGGGCCGCCAGGTGTACGTCCTCGACCCGATGCTGGCGACCGGCGGCACGCTCGTCGCCGCGATCCGTGAGCTGATCAAGCGCGGCGCGGACGATGTCACCGCCGTCGTGCTGCTCGCCGCCCCGGAGGGTGTCGAGATCATGGAGCGCGAGCTGGCGGGCACGCCGGTGACCGTCGTGACGGCCTCGGTCGACGAGCGCCTGAACGAGCACGGCTACATCGTGCCGGGGCTCGGTGACGCGGGCGACCGGATGTACGGCACCGCCGACTAGCGGATCGTCGGGCGGCGGTACCTCAGCACTTCGCGGCGGGCGCGGGCTTGGGCTTGTTCAGAGCGACCAGGGCCGCGTCCGCCGTCGTCTTGGCGTCCAGGGACTTGAACGCCGTACCGATGATCAGGTCCACGTCCGCCGTCGCGCGCGGGTCCGTCTTCGTCGTGGCGCCCTTCAGCTGGGTGCCGAGGACGGGGAACGCGCCCTTCGTCGCCGTCGGGCCGCCGAGCAGGACCGCGGCGCCGGGGACCTTCTTGTCGTACGCGGCGGGGGCGTTGCCGACCTTGCCGATGACGAAGCCGCGCTTCTTCAGCTCGTCGGCGGTCGACTTCGCGAGGCCGCTGCGCGGGGTCGCGTTGTAGACGTTCACGGTGATCTGCGAGGGCTTGGGGAGGGCGGCCACGGGCGTGCCCGTCGCCTTCGGCACGACTGGCTTGCAGTCGGCGCCCCGGCCGGCGGTGGTCTTCGTGTCGTCCGTGCTTCCGCCCGAGAACACGTCGACGAGCTGCAGCGTCCCCCACCCGGCGGCGCCGAGCACGACCACGGCGGCTCCGGCCGCCAGGACGATCCTGCGCCGGTGGCGGGGGCGGCGCATACGCGGGTACTTGTCGCCCGTGATGCGGTACTTTCCGCCCATTCCGGGGGGAGTGAGCATGCTCATGGACGCAGCGTAATGCCGCTGCCCAGGGTTGGATACCGGAAGATCATGTGATCGCGTCCGGATGGGCGCGTGGAGTCCCCGAAAGGATCAGCCGGGCGCCGTCCCGGGGGGAGGGGCCGAGGCCGGTCCCGGGGGAACGACCGAGGTCGGTCCGGGTCAGTCCATCTCCAGGACGCGGGCGTGCAGCACCTGTCGCTGCTGGAGCGCCGCGCGCACGGCGCGGTGCAGCCCGTCCTCGAGGTAGAGGTCGCCCCGCCACTTCACGACGTGCGCGAAGAGGTCGCCGTAGAAGGTGGAGTCCTCGGCGAGCAGCGTCTCCAGGTCCAGCTGGCCCTTGGTGGTGACCAGCTGATCGAGGCGGACCGGGCGCGGGGCGACGTCCGCCCACTGCCGGGTGCTTTCCCGGCCGTGGTCGGGGTACGGCCGGCCGTTTCCGATGCGCTTGAAGATCACACGGAAAGCCTACCGGGCGAGCGGCTCCCGGCGCAGCCACGCGGAGCCGATGGGATGCTGGGGCAAACCGTGGTAATTCGGGAACTAGGGGTCCTGTCATGAGCGTGAGCGAGCAGTCTCCGACCGGCGAGATCGCGGCGGGGTACGCCTTCTCGGGGCCCGCGCTCGAACTGGGCGCCCTGCTGTGGAACGGCGAATGTCACCCGGACGCGCGTATCAGGATCCCGCTGCCGATGCTCAACCGGCACGGTCTGGTCGCGGGCGCGACCGGCACCGGCAAGACGAAGACGCTCCAACTCGTCGCCGAGCAGCTGTCGGCGAACGGGGTGCCGGTCTTCCTCGCGGACATCAAGGGGGACGTCTCGGGGATCTCGGCACCGGGCGCTGAGGGCGAGAAGGTCCGGGAGCGCGCCGGCCAGGTGGGGCAGGAGTGGGCGGCGACCGGGTTCCCGTGCGAGTTCTACGGGCTCGGCGGGGTCGGTCCGGGGATTCCCGTACGGGCCACGGTGACCAGCTTCGGTCCCGTGCTCCTGTCGAAGGTGCTCCAGCTCAACCAGACGCAGGAGCAGTCGCTCGGGCTGATCTTCCACTACGCGGACCAGAAGGGTCTGGAGCTGGTGGACCTGAAGGACCTGCGCGCGGTGGTGGCCTTCCTCGTCTCGGACGTGGGCAAGCCGGAGCTGAAGGGCATCGGCGGGCTCTCGACGGTGACGGCCGGGGTGATCCTGCGGGCCATCACGGCGTTCGAGCAGGCGGGCGCGGGTGGGTTCTTCGGCGAGCCGGAGTTCGACACGAGCGAGTTCCTCCGCACGGCGGCGGACGGGCGCGGTGTCGTCTCCGTACTGGAGCTGCCGGCGGTGCAGGACAAGCCGCAGCTGTTCTCGACGTTCCTGATGTGGATGCTGGCGGATCTGTACGGGGACCTGCCGGAGGTCGGCGACCTGGAGAAGCCGAAGCTGGTCTTCTTCTTCGACGAGGCCCATCTGCTGTTCAACGGGGCCTCGAAGGCGTTCCTGGAGGCGATCACGCAGACCGTGCGGCTGATCCGCTCGAAGGGGGTCGGGGTCTTCTTCGTGACGCAGACCCCGAAGGACGTGCCGGGGGACGTGCTCGCGCAGTTGGGCAACCGGGTGCAGCACGCGCTGCGGGCGTTCACCCCGGACGACGCGAAGGCGCTGAAGGCGACGGTACGGACGTTCCCCCACTCCGCCTACGACCTGGAGGAGGTCCTGACCGGCCTCGGGACGGGCGAGGCAGTGATCACCGTGCTGAGCGAGACGGGCGCGCCGACGCCGGTGGCGGCGACCCGGCTGCGGGCACCGGAGTCGCTGATGGGGCCGATCGACGCGGCCGCTCTGGACGCGGCGGTGAAGGGCTCGCTGCTGTGGGGGCGGTACGCGGAGGCGGTGGACCGGGAGTCGGCGTACGAGAAGCTCACGGCGGAGCAGCAGGCCGCGGAGGCGGCGGCGGTCCGGGCCGCCGAGGAGGCCGAGGCGGCGAAGGCGGCGGAGAAGGCGACCCGGGCCGCCCCGAAGAAGGAGGACGCGTCGCTCGCCGAACAGGTGGTGGGCAGCGGGATCTTCACGTCGCTCGCGCGGTCGATCGGGACGCAGCTGGGGCGGGAGATCAGCCGGTCGATCTTCGGGACGGCGCGGCGGAAGCGGTAGTGCGGAAGCGGTAGGGCGGCAGGCGGTAGGGCGGAAGCGGTAGTGCGGAAGCGGTAGGGCGGCAGCCGAAAGGCCCGCCCCCGGAGGGGCGGGCCTTCACGCGAGTCGTCGCTCCGGAGTGGTTACTCCGTCACCTCGTGGTCGTGGCCGTCGTGCAGGCCGCCGCCGCTGCCCGCGTCGCCGTCCGTGGGGACGGTGGTGACCGGACGCTTGAGGGAGCTGATGTCGTGGGCGTAGGTGCCCACGGCGTTGGCGATGATGTCGATGTTGGCGTCGAAGGCCTTCATGTTGATGTTCGACAGGTTGTCGCCGGCCGCGTGGTAGTTCACGTCGTACGCGACACCGGCCGTGCCGCCGAACTTCGCCGCCTGCGCCGCCGTCTTGATGCCCTCGGCGCCGGTGAACGTGCCGCCGGAGGGGATGCCGATCTCGATGAACGGGCCGTAGTCCGAGCGGCCCGTGAAGTCGGTGCCCTCGTGCGGGAGGCCGCGCTTGTCCATGAAGTCGGTGATGTCCCGCTCCAGTTGGGCGGAGCCCTCCGGGCCGGCGCCCGCGCCGACGCCGTCGGAGTTGTCGCCGTCGTAGACGAACAGGCCGTAGTTCGGCGAGGCGATCATGTCGAAGTTGAGGTAGAGCTTGACTTCCTTCTTGTCCAGCTCGCTCATGTTCGCGACGTAGTGCTCCGAGCCGAGCAGCCCGTTCTCCTCCGCGGACCACCAGGCGAAGCGGACCTTGTTGCGGACCTTGTCCTTCGACTCGGCGAGCTCGAGGGCGGCCTGGAGGAGGCCGGCGGAGCCGGAGCCGTTGTCGTTGATGCCGGGTCCCGCCGTCACCGAGTCGAGGTGCGCGCCGAGCATCACGGTGTTGGCGGCGTTGCCGCCCTTGGTCTCCGCGATGACGTTGTTGGTGGTGCGGTTCTCCTGGAGCTGGCGGATCTCGAAGGAGAGGTTCACCGGGCCCTTGGCCAGGTCGGCGGCGAGCTTCTCGCCCTCGGCCTGGGTGACGCCACCGGTCGGGATCTTGCCCGCGGCCGGGTCGCCGAGGGTGCCGGAGAGCGCGCCGTCGGTGTTGTTGTAGATGATCGCGCCGGCGGCGCCGGCCGCGGCCGCGTTCTCCTGCTTGGCGGCGAAGGTGCAGCCACCGCGCTTGATCAGCGCGATCTTGCCGGTGAAGGCGCCGGCCGCGAAGTCGCCCGGCTCGCAACCGTTCGTGCCGTCCGCGTCGACGGGGGCGGCCGCGAGGTCGGCCTTGATGCCGCCGACCGGGGTCGACTTCGTGTACGTCATCGCGGAGATGGTGACGTCACGCGGGGCCGGGGAGATCACCGAGGCCTTCTCGGCCAGGGTCTGCGTGTAGAGGAAGCTGAACTTCTGGTACGAGACGTTGTAGCCGGCCTTCTTCAGCTGCTGGTACACGTACGCCGCGGAGGCGTCGTGCCCGAGCGAGCCGGCCGCGCGGTGACCGCCGGCCGAGTCGGCTATCGCCTGGAACTTCTGCAGGTGCTTGTAGGCACCCTGCGCCGAGGTCTCGCGGACGAGCTTCTTCGCCAGCTGCGCGGCGTCCCGTGCGGGCTTGGCCGCGGGGTCGTGCTTGGCGGTGGCGGGGGAGGCAGCTGCCAGCAGGAGCGGGGTAGCGAGTGCGGCTGCGGCCAGGGTGGCCGCGGCTCTGCGAGAGGATGCGTTCACAGAGGTCCTTCCCGGTGCGAACGAGGTTGAAGGGAAGTTAGCGATCTCCGGCGGCTTCTGTGAACAGGTACGGCACAATTCATGTCTCATTTAGCAGGATTGACATCCGGAACGATCAATTCCCGGACGATTTGCTGCCCTTCGTCGCTTTGGCCTCCTTCGCCGCCCGCTTGGCCTCCTGCTTGAAGGCCCGTACCTTCGCCAGCGACTCGGGCCCCGTGATGTCGGCCGCCGAGCGGTAGGAGCCCTGGTCGCCGTAGGCCCCCGCCGCCTCCCGCCAGCCCTCGGGCCGTACGCCGTACTGCTTGCCGAGCAGCGCCAGGAAGATCTGCGCCTTCTGCACCCCGAAGCCGGGCAGTGCCTTCAGCCGGGAGAGCAGCTCCTTGCCGCTCTTCGCGTCCGCCCAGACGGCCTCGGCGTCACCGCCGTACTCGTCGACGAGGAACTGGCAGAGCTGCTGGATCCGCTTGGCCATCGACCCCGGGTAGCGGTGCACGGCCGGCTTCTCGGAGAGCAGCGCCCCGAAGGCCTCGGGGTCGTACGCGGCGATCTGCCCGGCGTCGAGATCCTCCGCGCCGAGGCGCTGCGCGATCGTGTAGGGCCCGGAGAACGCCCACTCCATGGGCACCTGCTGGTCGAGCAGCATCCCGACGAGCGCGGCGAGCGGGGAACGGCCGAGGAGTTCGTCGGCCTCCGGCTGCTGGGCGAGGTGGATCTCGGTGGTCATGCCCCGATGATCGCGCCGCGCGCGGGGCACCGCACGGCCGTTCACCCGCCTGCCGCTCTGGGAGAGTGACGGTCGGCGGTCGGCGGTCAGGGGTCGGCGGTCAGCGGTCGGCGGTCAGCGGTCGGCGAAGCGGGCGAGGGCCGAGAGGATGAGGGCGCGGGTCTGTTCGCCGCCGAGGTGGCCGGCGCCTTCGATCACGTGGAGTTCCGCGTCCGGCCAGGCGCGGGCGAGTTCCCAGGCCGTGGTCAGCGGGCCGCCCATGTCCTGGCGGCCGTGGATCAGGACGCCCGGGATGCCGGCGAGCCGGTGGGCGTCGCGGATCAGGGCGCCCTCCTCCAGCCAGGCCCCGTGCGCGAAGTAGTGGGCGCAGATCCGGACGAAGGCGAGCCGGGGGTCGTCGACGCGGTCGCTGTACGGGGTGCCCATGCCCTCCATGGACAGCACCGCGTCCTCCCAGGCGCACCAGTCGGCCGCCGCCTTCTCCCGTACGGAACGGTCGGGGTCCTCCATCCGGCGGGCGTACGCGGCGACGAGTTCGGCCGCCCCGGGCGCCGCGGCGGGTTCGCCAGCCTCCCCCTCGACCCCCGCTCGGAAGCGTTCGTGCGCCTCGGGGAAGAACGCCCCGGCGCCCTCGTACAGCCAGGCGATCTCCGAGCGGCGGGTCGTCGTGACGGAGACGATCACGATCTCGGAGACGCGCTCCGGGTGGGCCTCGGCGTACGCCAGGATCAGGGTGGAACCCCAGGAACCCCCGTAGAGGAGCCAGCGGTCGATCCCGAGGTGCTCGCGCAGCCGCTCCATGTCCGCGACGAGGTGCGCGGTGGTGTTCACGGACATGTCGGCGGCCGGGTCGCTCGCGTGCGGGAGCGAGCGACCGCAGCCGCGCTGGTCGAAGAGGACGATCCGGTACTTCTCCGGGTCGAAGACCCGGCGGTTGCTCGGGCGCGCCCCCGCGCCCGGGCCGCCGTGGACGTACAGGGCGGGCTTCCCGGCCGGGTTGCCGGCGACCGAGTAGTGGACGCGGTTGCCGTCACCGACGTCGAGCAGGCCCTCTTCGTGCGCTTCGGTCTCCGGGAACATCCGGCCGACCCTACCGGGGCGTGAGCCTCGTCGTCGGGGTCTCGCACCACTGGAGGAGCGAGGGCCACTCCCCGTACCCCGAGTCCGGCGTCAGGTGCGCGCCGCCCGGGATCACGTCCATGTCGAGGCCGAGCGGGGTGCCGTAGGGGACGTCGGCACCCTCGGGGCAGTACGGGTCCCCGGCGGCGTACACCAGCCGGGCCGGTGCCTTGAGCCGTACGGCTCCGAGGTCGAGCCCCTCCGCGAAGGCCGCGATCTCCGGGATGGACGCGGTCACGGCGGGCGACGGCGGGGCGACGAGCAGGACCCGGTCGACGTCGAGCCCTTCCGGGTCGAGGGCGGCGGCCCGCAGCCAGAGGACGACGGAGAGACTGTGGGCGACGACGACGAACTCGCCGCCGTCGGCCGGGCGGCGCAGGTTCTCCCGTAGGGCCTCCAGCCACTCCGCCAGGACCGGAGCGTCGGGTTCCGGCAGCTGGGGATAGCGGACCTCGTGCCCGCGCTCGGCGAGCCGCCCGGCGAGCCAGTGGTGCCAGTGGCCGGGCGGACGGTGGTTCTGGAAGCCGTGGAGGAGAAGGAAGGTCGCCATGGGTCGATGGTGTGGGGTGGGGGCGGGGCCGGTCCAGGGGATTCCGGGGAATGGACGCCGGGACCGGACCCTCACGTGGGCGCTCAGCCGCCCACGTACTCCCGCAGGTGGCGGGCTGTCAGGGTCTCGCCCTTCTCGACCAGGTCGGACGGCGTGCCCTCGAAGACGATCAGGCCGCCGTCGTGGCCCGCGCTCGGGCCGAGGTCGATCAGCCAGTCGGCGTGGGCCATGACCGCCTGGTGGTGCTCGATGACGACGACCGTGTTGCCGGCCTCGACCAGGCGGTCGAGGAGGGCGAGGAGCTGGTCGACGTCGGCCAGGTGGAGGCCGGTCGTCGGCTCGTCGAGGACGTAGACCGCGGCCTTCTCCGCCATGTGGATCGCCAGCTTCAGACGCTGCCGCTCGCCGCCCGAGAGGGTGTTGAGGGGCTGGCCGAGGCGGAGGTAGCCGAGGCCGACGTCCTTCAGGCGGCCGAGGATCGTCCGCGCCTGCCCCTTGGCGGTGAAGAAGTCGTACGCCTCCTCGATCGACATCGACAGGACCTCGTGGATGTTCCTGCCGTCCAGGGTGTAGGCGAGCACCTCGGCGGTGAACCGCTTCCCCTCGCACTCCTCGCAGACCGACGCGACGCCCGCCATCATCGCCAGGTCGGTGTAGACGAGGCCGAGTCCGTTGCACTTGGGGCAGGCGCCCTCCGAGTTGGCGCTGAAGAGCGCCGCCTTGACGCCGTTGGCTTTGGCGAAGGCGGTACGGATCGGGTTGAGCAGGCCCGTGTACGTCGCCGGGTTGGAGCGGCGCGAGCCGCGGATCGGGGACTGGTCGGCGACGACGACCCCCTCGCGGCCGGGCAGGTTGCCGTGGATGAGGGAGGACTTCCCGGAGCCGGCGACGCCCGTGACGACGGTCAGGACACCGGTCGGGATCTCGACGCTCACGTTCCGGAGGTTGTGCTGGGTCGCGCCCGTGATGGAGAGCGCGCCGGTCCGCGGGCGTACCTCGGGGCGGAGCTTGGCCCGGTGGGAGAGGTGGGCGCCGGTGAGCGTCCCGGAGGCGCGCAGCCCCGGCACGTCACCGGAGTAGCAGATCTCGCCGCCGTTCGTGCCGGCGCGCGGGCCGAGGTCGACGACGTGGTCGGCGATCTCGATGACCTCCGGCTTGTGCTCGACGACCAGGACGGTGTTGCCCTTGTCGCGCAGCCGCAGGAGCAGGTCGTTCATGCGGCGGATGTCGTGCGGGTGGAGCCCGATGGTCGGCTCGTCGAAGACGTACGTCACGTCGGTGAGGGAGGAGCCGAGGTGGCGCACCATCTTCACGCGCTGTGCCTCGCCGCCGGAGAGCGTGCCGGAGGCCCGGTCCAGGCTGAGATAGCCGAGGCCGATCTCGACGAGGGATTCGAGCAGTTCGCGCAGGCCGGCGAGGAGCGGGGCGACGGAGGGGTCCTCGATCCGGCGGACGAACCCGGCCAGGTCGCTGATCTGCATGGCCGAGCACTCGGCGATGTTGACCCCGTCGATACGGGAGGACAGCGCGGCCTCGGTGAGGCGGGTGCCCTCGCACGTGGGGCAGGTGCGGAAGACGACGGCGCGGTCGACGAAGGCGCGGATGTGCGCCTGCATGGCGTCGCGGTCCTTGACGAGGACGGTCCGCTGGAGCTTCACCACGAGGCCCTCGTAGGTGAAGTTGTTGCTGCCGACCTTCACCTTGCAGGAGGGCCGGTGGAGGAAGTCCTCCCACTCCTGCTCGGTGAAGTCGGCGAGCTTCTTGTCGGGGTCGTAGAACCCGGAGCCGGCCATGATCTGCCACATCCAGGAGTCGACGGCGTAGCCCGGGACGGTGATCGCGCCCTCGTTGAGGGACTTGGTGCGGTCGACGAGCTCGTCCACGTCGACGTCGGAGATCTCGCCGGCGCCCTCGCAGCGCGGGCACATGCCCTCGGGCAGGTTGAAGCTGAAGGCGCCCGAGGTGCCGACGTGCGGGGTGCCGAGGCGGCTGAAGACGATGCGGAGCATCGTGTACGCGTCGGTCGCCGTGCCCACCGTGGAGCGGGAGTTGGCGCCCATCCGCTCCTGGTCGACGACGATCGCGGCGCTGAGGTTGTGCAGCCCGTCGACGTCGGGGCGGCCGAGGGCCGGCATGAAGGACTGGAGGAAGGCGCTGTAGGTCTCGTTGATCAGGCGCTGAGACTCGGCGGCGATGGTGCCGAAGACGAGCGAGGACTTTCCGGAGCCGGACACCCCGGTGAAGACGGTGAGGCGGCGCTTGGGGAGGTCGACGTCGACGTTCCGCAGGTTGTTCTCGCGGGCTCCGCGGACCTGGATGACGTGGTGGTTGTCCGCTGCGGCGGGGGTGGTCATGGGGTGCGCCCTCCGATGGTGGTCCCGTGTTCCGTACGTACCCCGACCACGTTACTCTATACAGCGTACAAAGTAATGAGAAAAACGTCTGACCTGCGAGAATGGGTGCCATGGCGAAGGAACGGAGCAGCGGCGCGGGGGATCCCGCGCGCACGCTCGAACTGCTGTGGCGGGACGCCGGGAGCGCCCTGGCGGGCGGTGGCGGCCGCCGGGGGCCGCGCCAGGGGCTGACGGTCGACGCCGTCGTGGACGCGGCCGTGGCCCTCGCCGACGGGGGCGGCCTCGACGCGCTCTCGATGCGCGCGGTGGCGCAGCGGCTCGGCGTGACGCCGATGACGCTGTACACGTACGTCCCCGGCAAGGCCGAGCTGCTCGACCTGATGCTGGACCAGGTCCTCCTGGCGATGGAACGGGCCCCCTTCCGGCCGGAGGTGCCGTGGCGGGCGCGGGTGACGGCGGTCGCCGACGCGAACCGCGCGCTCTACCTCGGGCACCCCTGGCTGGCGGAGCTGCGCGTCCACCGGCCGCCGCTCGGGCCGGGGGTGATGGCGAAGTACGAGCACGAGCTGGGCGCTTTCGAGGGCCTCGGGCTCGACGACGTGGCGATGGACTCGGCGCTGACGCACCTGCTCGGCTTCGTCCAGTCCGCCGCCCGTACGGAGCTGGACGCGCGGGCGGTGGACCTGGAGAGCGCGATGTCCGACCACGAGTGGTGGGACGCCCACGCGCCGCTGCTCGAACGGGTCTTCGACGCGGAACGGTTCCCGCTGGCGTCGCGGGTGGGGGAGGCGGCGGCGGTGGCCTACCAGGGCATGTACGACCCGGAGTACGCATACGGGTTCGGCCTGGCGCGGGTACTGGATGGGGTGGCGGCGCTGGTGACGGCTGCGGGGGGCGCTGCGGTGGGTCCGGGGTCTGCGGGGTCTGAGGGTTCTGCGGGGTCTCCGGGTTCTGCGGGCCGTGCGGGCTCTACCGGCCGTACGGGTTCTCCGGGTCCTGCGGGCTCTGCGGGTCCTACGGGCCGTACGGGTCCTACGGGTTCTGCGGGTTCCCCAGGTTGAGGAGGGCGTCGACACCGGCCTTGAGCTGGTCGGCGGTCAGCTCCCGCTCGGTGGTGAGGTGGTTGACGAGGCTCGGGGTGAACGGCGCGAGCAGCATGTGGGCGAGGAGCGCGCTGTCGGTCCCGGGCCTGAGCCGGCCGAGCAGCATGGCCACGTGGGTGTGCATGGCGAGGTACGCGCCGCTGGTGTAGGTCGCGCTGGGGGCGGCGGCCTGCGCGGCGAGCAGGAGTTCGCGCTGCTCGATGACCCGGTCGACGAGCGCGTCGAGGAAGGCGCGCAGCCGCTCGTCGGCGGGGGCGCCGGGCCCGAGGGGTGGCGGGCCGCCCATGTACGCCTCCTGGAACTGCACCTCCCGGTCGTCGAGGAGCGCCCACAGGAGCTGGGAGACGTCGCCGAAGCGGCGGTAGACGGTACCGACGCCGATGCCGCTGGCGTGGGCGACCTGGTTCATGGTGACCCCGCCGGGTCCGACCTCGGCGACGATCCGGGCGGCGGCGTCCAGGATCTTCCGGCGGTTCCGCGCGGCGTCGGCGCGCTCGGGCACGGCCCGGCCGACGGTGGGCAGCAGGGGGACGTCGGCCGCCGCCCTGGAGTCCTTCGCGCTCATCATGCCCGTCCGCCCTTCCGCTCCGACCTGCCCCCACACGCCGCGATTCGCTACGACCCCCCCTGGTCCGCCCCCGCTCACGAGCATAACGGAGCGCTATCCGGTTACCGGATCGGTGCGCGGAGTCACGTGATCCGGCTCACATCCACCCGCGCATGTCACATTCGCCGACCCGCCGGTGTCTAGAGGGTGAAGCGGCTTTCGAGGCTCACCGAGGGAGACATCATGGCTGGGAACACGGCAGTGGTTGTGATCGGTGGCGGGTACGCCGGAGTCATGGCGGCCAACCGGCTCACCAAGCGCGAGGGCGTGGAGGTCACGCTGGTCAACCCGAGGCCGTCGTTCGTCGACCGGATCCGGCTGCACCAGTTCGTGGGTGGCTCGCACGACGGTGTCACGGAGTACGGCAGGCTGCTGGCCTCCGGGGTCCGGCTGGTCGTGGACACCGTCGCGGAGATCGACGCGCCCGGGCGGAGCCTGGCGCTCGCCTCCGGTGACACGCTCGCCTACGACTACCTGATCTACGCGGTGGGCAGCATGAGCGCCGAGGTGCGGGTGCCGGGCGGGGCGGAGTTCGCCTACCCGCTCGGCGGGTGGGAGCAGGCCCGACGCCTGAAGGACGCGGTCGAGGCCGCGCCCGCCTCGGCCCCGCTCACCGTCGTGGGCAGCGGGACGACCGGCCTGGAGACGGCCGCCGAACTCGCGGAGGCCGGCCGGAAGGTGACCCTGGTCTGCGGCGCCCTCCTCGCCCCGTCCCTGCACCCGAGCGCGCGGCGCGCCGTCGCCAAGCGGCTGGCAGGGCTGGGTGTGACGGTCGTCGAGGGCCCCGGCGCGAAGGTGGCCGAGGTGACCCGGGACGCGGTGCGCCTCGCCGACGGGCGCGAGCTGGCGAGCACGGTGACCGTGTGGACCGCCGGGTTCACCGTGCCCGACCTGGCCGTGCGCAGCGGTCTGAGCACCGACTCCCTGGGCCGGCTGCTCACGGACGAGACCCTCACCAGCGTGGACGACGAGCGCGTCGTGGCGGCGGGCGACGCGGCGGCGCCGTCGGGGCTGCCGTACCGGATGAGCTGCCAGGCGGCGGTCCAGCTCGGCCCGCAGGCGGCGGAGACGGTCCTCAGCCGGATCGCGGACGAGCGGCCTGCGCGGGTCGAGGTGGGCTTCGCGGCCCAGTGCCTGAGCCTAGGCCGGCGCGCGGGGCTCCTTCAGCTCGCCGAGAAGGACGACACGGTCAAGAAGCAGTACGTGGCCGGTCGTGCGGGCGCGCTCGTCAAGGAGATGATCTGCCGGGGCATTCCGTGGCAGCTGCGGTACGAGGCGCGGAAGCCGGGGGTGCGCAGGTGGTGGTCCAAGGACGCAGGGCGCGAGCGGCTGGTGGCGATGGGCGGACGCCCGGACACCCGGCGCGCCGAAGCGCCCGCGGTCGCCGAACAGGTCGCGTGACGTGGGCCGGGGGAGAGCGAGTCGGCGGGTACACGTGCGGGAAGGGACAGTGCTGTGACTGATCCGGCGACGGACCCGAGGATCGAGGCGGCGACCAAGGCTCCTGTGGCCGAGGGGGCTGCCGGGCTGGACGCTCCCGCGACGGGGGCTGCCGGGCTGGACGCTCCCGCGACGGGGGCTGCCGCGGGCGGCGGTCTTGTGGCCGACGCCCCCGGGACCGACCCCGCGACCGAGACCTTCGTCGCCCATCGCAACCTGCTCTTCACCGTGGCGTACGAGATGCTCGGCTCCGCGGCCGACGCGGAGGACGTCCTCCAGGAGACCTGGATGCGGTGGGTCCAGGTCGACCTGGCGGAGGTGCGTGAGCACCGCGCGTACCTGGTCAGGATCACCACCCGCCAGGCCCTCAACCGGCTGCGCACCCTGTCGCGCCGGAAGGAGGCGTACGTCGGCCCCTGGCTGCCCGAGCCGCTGCTCACCGCGCCCGACGTGGCCCAGGACGCCGAGCTCGCCGAGAGCGTGTCGATGGCGCTGATGCTCGTCCTGGAGACGCTGTCGCCGACCGAGCGCGCGGTCTTCGTGCTGCGGGAGGTGTTCGACCTCGGCTACGACGAGATCGCTGCCGCCGTCGACAAGACCCCGGCCGCGGTGCGCCAGATCGCGCACCGCGCGCGCCGGCACGTCGACGCGCGCCGTCCGCGCGCGGTGGTGTCCGCGAGCGAGACCCGGGCGGCCCTGGAGTCCTTCCAGCACGCGCTCGCGACGGGGGACATCCAGGGCCTGCTGGACGTCCTCGCCCCGGAGGTCGTCCTGCTGAGCGACGGCGGCGGCATCAAGCAGGCGGCGCGCCGGCCGGTCCTCGGCTCCGACAAGGTGGCCCGTTACATCCTGGGCGGCGCGGGCAGGCACCCGGGCGCGGTCGCCACCGGCCTGACCGTGGTCAACGGCAACCCGGCGCTGGTCATGTACCTGGACGGTGAGATGGACGGCGTCATGGCGGTCCGGCTGGAGGACGCCCGGATCACGGGCCTGTACTACGTCCGCAACCCGGAGAAGCTGACCCGCGTCGGGTCCGAGACGGCGCTCGCGCTGCGGTGAGGGGGTGTGCAAGGGGAGCCGCCGCACGGGGGACGGCGGCTCCCCTTGCAAAGTGGATGAGTATCCGTTTAACTTCGGGGAAGGTTGAAACGGAACTGAATCCGCTTAAGGGGAGCTCGTCATGTCCGTGAACGTCGCCGTCATCTACTACTCCTCGACCGGGAGCGTGCACCAGCTCGCCCAGGCCGTCGCCGAAGGCGCCGAGAAGGCCGGTGCGCAGGTACGGCTGCGCCGCGTGACCGAGCTCGCCCCGGACGCCGCGATCGACGGCAACCCCGCCTGGCGCGCCCATGTGGACGCCGCCGCGGGCGTCGAGGTCGCCACGCTGGACGACCTGGAGTGGGCCGACGCGTACGCGCTCGGCTCGCCGACCCGGTACGGCAACATCGCCGCCCAGCTGAAGCAGTTCATCGACACGACGGGCGGCCTGTGGCAGCGCGGCGTGTTCGCGGACAAGCCGGCCACCGCCTTCACCAGCGCCCACAACGTGCACGGTGGCAACGAGTCCACCCTGCTCGCCCTCTACAACACCTTCCACCACTGGGGCTCGGTCATCGTCTCCCCCGGCTACACCGACGGCGCCGTCTACGCGGCCGGCGGCAACCCCTACGGCACCTCGCACGCCGGCGGCAACGGCGCCCCGGAGGAGAACGTCCTCGAAGCCGCCCGCTACCAGGGCCGCCGCCTCACCCACATCGCGAAGCGCCTGAAGGGCCTCGCGACGGACTGACCGAACGAACCACACGCGCGTGCCGTCCCCCGGGGCAGGCCGCACAAGCCGATGGGCCCGCACGCCCACTGAGCGACCACGGAACGCTCACTCGGCACGCTCACTCGGCCAGCCGGGCGGCCTTTATCCGGAGGTAGTGGCGTTCGGGGAGGCTGAGGGTGAGGGCGGCGGCCTCGGAGTAGGCCGCGCGGGCCGCCGCGCGGTCGCCGGCGCGTTCGAGGAGGTGGGCGCGGACGGCGGAGAGGCGGTGGTGGTCCTTCAGACGGGGTTCCAGGGCAGCGAGTTCGGCGAGGCCCGACTCCGGGCCGTGGACCATCGCGACGGCGACCACGCGCCCCAGCTCGGCCATCGGATGGGGCCAGTCGGCGACCAGGAGGTCGTACAGGGCGAGGATCTGCGGCCAGTCCGTGTCCTCGACCCGGCCGGCCTCGTCGTGCAGCGCGGCGATCGCCGCCTGCAGCTGGTACGGGCCCGGCGGGCCCGCGGTCAGGGCCTCCTCCACCAGCGCCGTGCCCTCCTCGATCGCGGCCCGGTCCCAGCGCGTCCGGTCCTGTTCGTCGAGCGGGATCAGCTCGCCGTGCGGGCCCGTGCGGGCGGCGCTGCGGGCCTCCGTGAGCAGCATCAGGGCCAGCAGCCCGGTCACCGTGACCTCCTCCGGGAGCAGCCGGCGGACGGCCCGGGTCAGCCGGATGGCCTCGCGGGCCAGGTCGGCGCGGAGCAGGGCGGGGCCGGAGGTCGCGGTGTACCCCTCGTTGAAGATCAGGTACAGCACCTGGAGCACGGCGGCGAGCCGGGCGTCCCGGTCGTCGGGTCCCGGCGTCTGGAAATGGTGGTTCCGCAGCTTCGCCTTCGCCCGGCTGATCCGCTGCGCGATCGTCGCCTCCGGTACGAGGTGGGCCCGGGCGATCTCCGCCGTCGTCAGGCCGCCGACCGCGCGCAGCGTCAGCGCGACCCGTCCGGCGGGCGGGAGCGAGGGGTCGCAGCAGAGGAAGAGAAGCGTCAGGGTGTCGTCGTCGGACGGCGCCGCGCGGGTCTCGCGCGGTTCCAGGCGCGCGGCGGTCTCCTCCCGCCGGGCCCGTGCCGCGTCCGCGCGCAGCTGGTCCGTGAGCCGGCGCGAGGCGACCCGGATGAGCCAGCCGCGCGGGTTGTCGGGCGTACCGGACGCGGGCCACTGCCCGGCGGCGGCCAGCAGGGCTTCTTGTACGGCGTCCTCGGCGGCGTCGAAGTGCCCGTACCGGCGGACGAGCGCGCCGAGGACCTGCGGCGCGTGCCGGCGCAGCAGCTCCTCGACGCTCTCTTCCGCTTCGGGGTCCACGCTCAGTTCGTGCTCCAGTCCTCGGCCAGGTCGGCCTCGGACCGCTGGTCGATCTGGCGGATCACGATCGGGTACTCCGGCGCCCCTTCGGGCTGCGGGCAGCGGGCGACGCGCGCGGCGATCTCGGTGACCCGTTCCAGGCTCGCGCAGTCGAGAATCCAATAGCCGGCCAGCAGTTCCTTCGTCTCGCTGTACGGCCCGTCGGTGATCACCGGCTGCCCGGCCTTGTCGACGCTCACGTGACGGGTGAGCCGGGGCTCGACGAGCCCCTGCGCGTCGACGAGCTCGCCCGACTCGGCGAGGTCGTTGTTGATGGACCCCATGTGCTCGAACATCGCCTGCAGGTCCTTCTCGCTCCAGGCGGGGCCCTGACCGGGGCGCTTGCCGGACATGGTGTCGTAGTCGGCCTGGGATCCCTGCACCATGACGAGGTACTTCATGACGTACTCCTTGGTCGGTTCGTTTCCTTCACAGGGGACGTCGGAGCGGGGATCCGATTCTCGACACCTCGCCGAGGCTCCGCAGGAATTTCCCGGGGATTCCACCCAGGGGAACCAGAAGGGGCGAACCGGCGGGCACCGGGCGGCGGGGCTCAGAGCCCGGAAGGCTCGCGCGCTCGGGGCTCAGGATCCGGTGAGCTCGCGCGCTCGGGGCTCAGGATCCGGACAGCTCGCGCGCTCGGGGCTCAGGGCCCGGACAGCTCCCGCTCCAGGGGCGTACGGAAGCGGGGCGTGACCCGGACGTCCCCCACCCAGCCGCGCAGCCGTTCCGCCTCGGCCTCGGCGGCGGCCCTGGCGTCGGCGCCCCCGTCGTCGCCGAGGAACCGGAGCGCGATCTCGCCGTCGGGCCGCTGGGCCCAGCCGCCGACGACGCGTCCGTTCCACCACACCGTCGGGCCGATGTTGCCGTTGCGGTCGAAGAGCGCGGCCTTGTGCGCGGGGTCGGTGTACCAGTCGCGGTACTGCCAGCCCATCGCCGTGGGGTCGAGCGCGGGCAGCAACGCGGCCCAGGGGTCCAGGTCGGCTGCCCGTACGGGTTCGAGGTCGTCCGGCAGGACGTGGCCGGTGCCCTCGGCCAGTTCCACCGGTACCGCGCCGATCGCCGCGAGCGCCTTGCGGACGTCGGTGACCTTCCACCCGGTCCACCACTTCAGGTCTGCCTCGGTCGCCGGACCGCAGGCGGCGAGCCACTGCCGTACGAGATCGGCGTGGGCGAACTCGTCGGAGGGGTCGGGGCGTTCGGTCGTCGGAGCCCACCGGAACTGGCTGGAGGTCCACATCCCCTGCGGGCGGCCGCGCGCGATCCGCCCCTCCATGCCGAGGACCCGCAGCAGGCGGCTGGAGAGCGACTGCGGCCCCTCCTGGCGGGTGCCGACCCCGTACATGTACTGCGAGCGAAGGCGTGGCACGGCCCTGCCGAGCTCGGCCCCGGTGGCCTCGCCCCGTACGGCCAGCTCGTCGAGCACCAACCGCTCGGTCTCGGCCAGCCAACCTTCGTCGTACTCACTCCCCTTGGCGAGGTCCTTGAGGAGCATGGCGCGCTCGCGGGTGGCGACATCGCGGGTGGTGGAGGCGTGCACGGTGGGAACGAGGGCAGTCGGGAAGACGAAGATCGTGTGCCGCATGCCGTGCATCCGGGTCAGCGTCCGGTCCTCGTACAGGGCCTTCTCCAGCCCCGCGACCGGCCCCTCGACGCCCTGCTTCCCGCCCAGCCGGGCCCCGACGGCGAGGAAGACGCTGGCGGGGTCGGTCGCGTGCAGCGCCACGAGCGACCCGGCCACCTCCGCCACGTCCGCCGCCCGCGCCGCTCCGGCCAGCCGATGCCGTACGGCGAGCCGGGCCCTGCGTTCGTCCGCGTCGATACGGCGGGTCCGCCCCGCGTCGTTCCCCATGCGCCAAGCATGGCCCAGCCGACGTGGTCAGGAGCCGGTTCCCCGCAGGAGCGTGTCGATCCGCCGCCAGGCGGGGGAGGAGGCGTTCACATCGTCCTGGACGAGGGCGGGGATGGGGGAGGCGGCGTCGACCTGGGCCGGAGCGGAAGACCCGTAACGCTCCTGGGTGGCGGCGCGGATGCGGCGGGCGAGGTCGGGGAGGGTGGGATCGTCGGCGTCGAGATCGTGGGCGCGGTCGTACGCGAGGAAGAGCTGCCGGAACTCGGGGCGGGCGAGGCTCTGCGCCTGGTCGCGGAAGAGGGCGTCGGCGCTCTCGGGATGGGTGGCGAAGACGAGGATCCAGAGGTCGCGCTGCAGGTCGACCCAGCGATCCGTGAACCCCCAGCGGCCCAGCTGCTCCAGATGGTCGACGACCTCGGCGGGCAGGGGCGCGAGCCGCCCGGCGGAGAGCTTCCGCAGGCGCTTCTGCGTGGCCCGCAGGTCCCGGATGCGCGCGACGAGCGCGTCGTCGATCTCGCGGAGCGCCTGCTGGAACTCTGTGTCGGAAGCGGTCAGCAGCTCCCGGATCCGGACCAGCGGGACACCGGCCTCGGCGAGCGTCCGGATCTTGATGAGCGCGATGGCGTCGCCGGCGCTGTAGCGGCGGTATCCGGAGGCATCGCGCTCGGGCTCGGGGAGGAGCCCCTTGGCGTGATAGACGCGGACGGTCTTGACGGAAACACCGACGTAGGAGGCCAGCTGCCCGATGGTGATCACGGTCCGATCGTCCCACTTGACCCTGCCCCAGGGGCAGGCTCGCACCATGGATGCCATGACGACGAACCCCCGAGAGACCCCCGACACACCGGCCGGCCCGCCCAGCCCGCCCAGGCCGGACAGAGCGACCCTCCGCGACCTGGCCGACGAGGGCAACGAGACGGCCCTGGACCGCCTGGCAGACCTGGCCGACGAGGCCGACGACGTCGACGAACTGAGCGAGCTCCTGGACGAGGGCTCCATGCACGCAGGCGCCCTCCTGACCCGCCGCGCGACAAAGGCGGCCGACCTGCGCGAACTCCAGCGCATCGCCGACGCGGGCTACGAGGCGGCGAGGGACGAACTGGAGAGCCTCCTCAGAAGGCCGTAGGCCGTGCCCGGCGGAACAGGGTCGGACGGGTCAGGCAGGTGGTACAGGTCGCACAGGTCGTACGGTCCCTAGTCCCGCCGGATGTGCTCGGGGTCGACGTGCCGACGCACGAGGGGCAGCGCGGAGAGCCCGGCGGCGAGCAACACCCCGAGACAACAGGCGAGCAGCAGCGGCAACCCACTCCAGTCCCAGTGCACGGCCCCGCCCCCGGTGATCAGATAACTCGACTCCGCGAGCCACCCGGTCACCACGGCGGCCCCCAACCCCACCCCGAGCGGCACGACCACCTGCACACACTGCACCACCCGCAACGTCCCGGCCCGAGCCCCGAGCAACACGAGCGCGGCCACCTGCCCCCGCCGCTCCATGGCCCGATCCGCCACGGACACGACGAACGCGGCCACACTGATCACCAGCCCGAGCACCATCCCGGCCCCGAGCAGGCTACGAATGACGGTGAGCTGAGCAAGCGACTCGACGACGACCCCGACGGGCTGGACCTCGGCGGTGGGCGCGATGGCCCCGATGCCGTCGAGGACGGTACGGACGGTTCCCGGATCGGAGGCCGAGGCGAGAACGAGGTGCCCTTGGGCGGGGAGGGTGCCGGGCGGGAGGTGGGAGGGCGGGATGAGGACGTCCACGTTCCCGAAGTCGTACGTCTCGTATGTGTGAACCGTGAGCCTCTCGTGGGGAACGACGACCGGGACCTTCTGGCCGTTGTCCAGGAGTACTGGGTACGTCCTGCCTGGTCGGGCATCCTCGTTGGCCGTGTAGCCGGGATGGAACAGGTGAAGCGGCTTTCCGTCGACACAGCCGCGGGACGACTCGCTGAACGCGGCGAGCTGGGCGCAGGTTGCCACGGCTACATCGATCCCGTGGTGAAAGCCGCCGTCGGTGGGACTCCAGGAATCGGCGGCGATCCCGTGGGCTGTCACTCCCGGCACCTGCGTCATCCTCTTCCGCTGCTGCGGGGTCAGCTCGGCGAGGCCGATCCTGTACTCCTGCACGGGCGCGGTGTTCCGGCTCACCTGGCTGAGCTCCACGAGGACGCCCTGGGTGAGGGACGTCGCGTAGACGAGCAAGACGAGTCCCGTGACGACGCGCAGCGACGCACCCGGCTCGACCTCGGTGCGGCGCATCGCGAGCGACAGGGGCAGCGACCGTGCGGTGGCGGCCAGTCTGCGGGCGAGCCAGGCCGTGATCGGCGGCAACCCGAGTACCAGCCCCGCGCCCGTCAGTAGGACAGCGGCGGGGATGAGGACGGTGTTGGAGGAGCCGCCGGACGGATCGCGCCCCAGCACGCTGAGGGCGCAGTAGCCACCGATGATGCCGAGCCCCGGCACGAGCAGCAGCGTTCCGTACATCTTCGGAGGCTTGCGCTCGGCAGTGCGCCGGACGTTGAGGGGGGTCCGCGCGGCCGCTCGGGCGCTGTGGCGTCCGACGAACCAGGCGAGTGCCGGACAGAGGACCAGGCAGGCGACGAGTGTGCTGCCCTCGGGGCGCCCGTCCGCTGGGTACCAATGAAGACCGGGCAGTCCGACCCTCGCCATGATCTCGTTGACGACGAGGTATCCGCCGATACCGAGCAGCGCTCCGATGAAGGCCGCCGACACGGTCTCGCCGGCGTTGACCCGCAAGGTGTCCTTCATGCTCAGGCCCACGAGCCGCAGCGCGGCGAGCCTGCGTGCGCGTGACTCCGCCGAGAGCCGGGCGCACACCGACAGGAACACCACGAGAGGCAGCAGGACCACACAGGCCAGCGTGAACCTCAGAATGTCGAGGGTGGACTGCTCGACCACTTCGTGGGCGGCATAGCGCGAGCCGAAGGAGTCCACGCGTTGCGCGCCCTCTTCCGGAATCTGGGTGTGCGTTGTGCCGATGTAGGCGAACAGATCGTCGGGCCCGGCGAGCCCGTCCGGCCTGATCGTGCCGCTCAGCCGTCCCGGCAGGAGCCCGGCGACTCCTGGCGATTCCGCCAGAACCTCCCGCAGACGCGGGGAGACGATCACTTCTCCGGCGGCGGGCAGCCTGTCGATGCCCGGAGGAACCGGCGCCGGTCCGGTCTCCGGGCGGGCGACGAACAGCCGGTGGAGCGGCTGCGACCCGTAGGCGTCGGCACGGCTGATCGCGAGCGTGTCGGCTGCAGACCAGCCCTCTTCCAGCTCGTAGTTGGTCCGCGGCTGTCGAGCGGCCGACCGCTCGTCATGAGCGGCGAGGATCGCCGGAATGGTGAGTACGGCGGCGAGGCAGGCCACGCCGAGCGAGCAGCCGAACGTCATGAGCAGGAACCGGACTCGGCCTCGGCGTCCGCCACGCCACAGCAGCCGCATGCCGAGCAGGAAGGGATTCACTTCAAGGTCCCGTCCGTCATGGTGTACCGGCTGTCGGCGTGCTCGGCCACGGTCGCGTCGTGCGTCACGATGACCACGGCGGTTCCCTGATCCCGGGCCAGCCGAAGGAACTCCTCCAGCACGGCCGAGGCGTTGACGCTGTCGAGCGCACCCGTCGGCTCGTCCGCGAACACGACGTCGGGCCGGTGCACGAGAGCCCGGGCGACGGCGACCCGCTGGCTCTGCCCGCCGGACAGCTGCGAAGTCCTGCGCTGCAGCAGCTCGGTCATGCCCAGCCGTCCGAGCACCTCGCCGGCCGCCGCGTGCGCAGGAGCCTTCCGCTGGCCGGCGAGGCGCAGCGGGAGCGCGGCGTTCTCCTCCACGGTCAGTTCGGGCAGCAACTCCCCGTACTGGAAGACGAACCCGAACCGCTCGCGGCGCAGTCTGCTCAGCTCGTCGTCGGAGAGGCTCGCGAGGGAGACCCCGTCGAACGACACGGTTCCGTTGGACGGTGCGAGCACCCCCGCGAGGCAGTACAGGAGAGATGACTTCCCCGAGCCGCTGCTTCCCATGATGGCCGCCACCTCCCCGCGCTTCAGCGAGAAGTCGGCGCCGCTGACAGCTTGCTGCGGCCCGTAGAAGAGATCCACGCCCTTGGCGCGGAGGATGGCGTCCATCGTGGTGCGAACTCCCTTGCTGAGAAGGCCGCCACCCGAGCGGCCTCCGTATCCCTCGGCTGCGGTTATCGGCGTGCTGCATCCGAGCGGTGGTAACGCAAGGTCTGAGCGCAGTTGTCCGGGCGAAGGGACCCGCGGTCGCGGCAGGCGCGAAGCCATGCCTCGTTCGTGTACTGGGCGGCACCGTCATAGATCACCTTGTCCAGGCGGACGGACTTCCGCTGTACGCCGTAGATGCGGCTCCAGCTGTACCCCTCGACCTTGGTCTCCACGTAGACGTTGTGTCCGTCCGCGGGATCGGCATCCGTGAGCGTCAACTTGAAGTGGAACCCGCCGTGGTTCTGCCCCCGGGGCTCCCACTTGTAGTCGCCCCCGGCGGTGAGACCGGGGGTTTCCATGGCCGGCAGCTTGTGCCACGAATCCGCCACCGCTGCCCCCACTCCCCCCAGGAACAGCCCCGCCGCAACCGCAACCGTCGTCAACTTCCGCACGTTTCCTCCGCCTTGAGAGCAAGCAGCACACCCCCACCGGGTGTAGCGGAAAGTGTTCCAGCGATCACAGAACGAAGTGTCGGGCGGAACGTCACTGCCTGGTGGGACCCCTCGAACCGGTGACATCACCACATCAGTACGCCTCCGCGTCGGTGCTCGGCGCTCCGTACGGCGAAGGCCCCGACCGGTTCCCCGGTCGGGGCCTTCCACCGTGTGCTGCCCGCGCAGGGCTGTCGTCAGGCGGCGAGTTCCTGGTCTGCCGTGAGGGCGTCCTTCGCCTCGTCGTTCGGCTTCGCGTCCCGCATCACGACCGCCGCCAGTACCGCCGCCGCGAGGACGCCGATCGCGCTGATCGTGAACGTCGCCGACATGGAGGTCGTGAAGGCCTCCCGGGCCGCGTTCGCCAGGGTGCCGTCCCCGCCCGCCGCCGCGAGGGCGCCGCCGATGGAGTGCTTGGCCTGCTCCGGGGCGTCGGAGGGCATCTCCGAGGCGAAGCGGCTGGAGAGGAGGGAGCCGAGGATCGCGATGCCGAGGGCCGTGCCGGCCTGCTGGATCGTGTCGTTGAGGGCCGAGCCCACGCCCGCCTTCTCCTCCGGGATCGTGCCCATCAGCGCGCCGACCGCCGCCGGCATCGCGAGGCCCGCGCCGAGGCCGAGGAGGCCCAGGCCGATCGCCGGGACCGTGAAGCCCGAGGTCGCGTCGACGGTGGTCAGGAGGCCGAACGAGCCGGCCATCACCAGCAGGCCGCCCACGATCAGCGGCCGGTAGCCGATCTTCGCGGAGAGTCCGGCGCCGGCCCCGTTGCCGATCAGGGCGGCGAGGGCGAGCGGCACGAAGGCGAGGCCCGCCTTGACGGGGGAGTAGCCGAGCACGAACTGCAGGTACTGGGTGAGGACCAGCAGCAGACCGCCGTTGCCGATCTGGACCAGGGTCAGCGAGAGCGAACCGCCGCTGAAGTTCCGGTGCTTGAAGAGGACCAGCGGGACCATCGGCGAGTCGGTGACGTTCTCCCAGATCACGAACCCGGCGAGGGTGACGACCGCGACCACCAGCGTGATGAGCCCCCGGCCCTCGAAGGCGCCGTGCTGCGGGATCTCGATGATCCACCAGATGAGCGCGGTCATGCCGACCGCCGACAGGATCGCGCCGAGCGGGTCGGCCTTCTGCCAGGGGCCCTTGGACTCCGGCATGAGGGTGAGCGCGGCGACGACGGCGAGGATCACGACCGGCACGTTGATGAGGAAGATGGACTGCCACGAGAAGTGGTCGATGAGGACGCCGCCGAGTACCGGGCTGCCGACCAGGCCGAGCATCGACACCGAACCCCAGGCCGCCATCGCCTTGCTGCGCTCGTCCTCCTCGAAGACGGTGATGAGGATCGACAGGGTCGACGGCATGATCAGCGCGCCGCCGACACCCATCGCGATGCGTACGGCGATGACCTCACCGGGCTCGTCGGAGAAGGTCGCCGCGAGTGAGGCGAGTCCGAAGAGCAGCAGGCCGATGATCATGACCTTCCGGCGCCCGAACCGGTCGCCGAGGCTTCCGGAGGTCAGCAGCAGTCCGGCGAAGACCAGGATGTAGGAGTCGAGGATCCACTGGATGTCGGTGGCGCTCGCGCCGATGTCGGCGGTCATCGAGGGGACCGCGACGGTGAGCGCCATGCTGTCGACGACCAGGACCAGCGTGCTGAGGCACAGCACGACGAGGATCCACCAGCGGCGTGGATTGCGGACGGTTTCCATGGGGGTTCCTCGTGTTCCTCTTGGCTGCGCACGGTGTTCCTTCGGTGCGAACACTGTACGCAGACGCGTACACCGTGCGCAAGCCCTCGCTCCTGTACGCTGAATGCGCACGCTGTACGCAGCCATCGCGGAGGTTCACATGGCCGAGAAGACGAACCCGCCCCAGCCGACGAAGGCGAAGGTGAAGGCGAAGGAGGTCAAGGCGCCGACCAGGGCGGCGAACGCCCCGTCCAAGGCGAACAGCCCGGCGAACCCCATCCCGTCCGTATGGGCCCGGCAGCAGTCGCCCGCCGAACAGCCCGCGCTCAGCCGCGCCTCGATCGTCCGCGAGGCGATCGTCATGCTGGACGCCGACGGGATCGAGGCGCTGAGCATGCGCAAGCTCGGCGCCCGCCTCAACGCCGGCGCGACCTCTCTCTACCGGCACGTCGCCACCAAGGACGAGCTGATGGAGCTGGCCGTCGACGAGGTCTTCGGCGAGATCTCCGTACCGCCCGCCGACAGCCCGGACTGGCGCGCCGCCGCCGCGGAGGCCGCCGGGTCGTTCCGTGCGGCGGCCCTGCGCCACCCCTGGCTGTCCTCGGTGCTCGGGCAGGCGGGCCTCGCCTACCTGGGCCCCAATCTCATGGCGTACTCGGAGCGGCTGGCGGCCCTCTTCACCAACGTCGGGTTCCCCGAGCCGAGCCGCGCGATCGAGGCCCTCCTGGGGTACGTCATCGGCATGAGCACGACGGAGGCCGCCTGGCTCACGACGGTCGCGCGATCCGGCGAGACGGAGATCGACTTCATCGCCCGCCTCACCCCCGCCGCCCAGCAGGCCGCGTCCGACCACGAACACCTGGTCGAGGCCTACGAGTCGGCGGCCCTCACGGCGGATCCGGTCGCCAACCGCGACGCCAAGTTCGCGTACGGCCTCGACGTCATCCTCGACGGCCTCGCCCTGCGCCTCGCTCCCTAGGGCGCAGGGCAAACGCCAGAGGGCCGGACCGCTGATGCGGTCCGGCCCTCTGGGCTGGCGGAGGATACGAGATTCGAACTCGTGAGGGGTTGCCCCCAACACGCTTTCCAAATGTTCGTGCGGCGGTCCGGCCGGGGTTGTACTCGTCCTGACCTGGGGTGGAGTGACTGGAGCGCTACCTGGCGGACGGCCCCGCACGGGGGCGAATGCAACCAGAACTGCAACGACCGCTCGACTACGTACGCCCCTCGGGGCCGTACCACTGGAGGGGTTGGCCGGTTACTGCGGCGATGCACTCGAAGTCGTGGTCACAGTGCAGGAGTGTGAGTCCCTGCAACTCGGCGGTCGCGGCGACGACGAGATCCACTGCACCGGCGCTGCGGTGCTTGCCTTGTTTGGTGAGGGCCTCCTGGACCTGCCAGGCCCGGTCGTAGGCGCGGTCGTCAACAGGGACCCAGCCGAAGATCAGGCGGACGTCCTCGATGCCGCGTGCCCGGTCGGCGGCCGATCGGGCGCTGTAGAAGAACTCCAGCTCCGTGATGGGGCACGTGGCGATGAGGCCGGCGGCTGCCGCCTGGTCCCAGCCGTACTGCTCCGCGTCGCCCCGCATGAACCGGACGAGGGCGCTGGTGTCGATCAGGTAGAGCGCGGCGTTCACCGTCGGTAGTTTCGCTTGTCCTCGAAGAGTGTCAGATCGAACGCGCCTTCGGTGGCGGCTGCGCGCAGGCGGGTCAGAGCCAGGGCGCGCCGCCTGTTCTCCAGTACCTCGCGCAGGGCCGTGTTGACCGTCTCCTTCTTGGTGCTGGTCCCCAGGGCCTTGGCTACATCTGCCACCAGCTCGTCATCGAGGTCGATCACCGTCCGACTCACTGTACACCTCCTTTATATCAACTATGGAGACAACTATACCTCCCATGGGTCACTGGTGTCATGGGAGGTACGGGATCGGGCCGAGTCCGCGGGGCTATGGCGACATGACGCTGTGGATGCGGGCGAGAGTGAAAACGCGCTCGGCGTCCCGAAGGTGGCACCAGGCTTCGAGGTAGGGCGGATCGAGTTCGAGATGGCTGAGGGTGCGCACGGTCCGGTTGCCCGAGGTGGCGACGTACTCGACGGTGATGGCCTGACCGGTGTCGATGGCATGGGCGAGCTGGCGGATGTCGCTGTACGGCAGGCGCTTCGCCCACCCTGCGACGATCTCCTCGGTGTCCGTGGCGAAGGGTGCTCCGCCGTCGAGTGGCGATGGTTCGGGAGCCGGGGCGGCCAGCAGCCGGGCCGCCAAGGTGCTCGGGTCGAAGGCGGCGGATTCCTTCGCCGTGCTCGTGGCTGCGGTCCGGCCGACGCCCCTGGCCCTGGGGCCGCGCGGCGCCGGAACGGCAGCGGCGGCCCGCCGAGGCCGGGCCTTCTCGATGCGTACTGTGCCGTCTGCGGTCTCGGCGACGGGAGCGTATCCCTCGGCTCGGAGCGTGGCGAGGGTCGTGTCGAGCGGGCTGCGGCTGATCAGTACCGTCGGCGCCAGCTGCCGTAGTCCGAGCTTGGCGAGCCTGCGGTGGGCGGCGAGTTCGGCCAGGAGGGCGGGCTCGTCGCCGTGGAGGACGCAGGAGGCGGGGGCGACGCGTACCCGCCCGTGGCCTCGTGTGGTGTCGGCGATCAGGTACGCCAGCGGCTGGGGCAGTGGCCCGGCGGTGATGGCGGCCAGGTCGGCCGTGATGTCCTCGGGGACGCGGCCCGCGTCCAAGGCCCGGCGGATGCTGCCGGTGCTGAACCGCCACACCGATGCCGTGCTGCTGGTCTCCCGGTCGGCGACGGAGTCCAGGAGTGCGGCCAGCCGCGTGGACGGTGTGCCGGTGACGACGGCGGTGAGGTCGGCGCCGATCCGGGCCGTAGTAGTGGCCGAGGGCAGCAGCCGCCGGCACTCGACACCCAGCCCCTCCGCGTCGCTGGTCAGCAGGTGGATGCCGATGGCGGAAAGGGCGCCTCGCGCGAGTACGCCGAGGATTTCGGCCTCGCGGATCACAGTGGCGAACGGCGGTCCGTCCGGCGACGAGTCGGCGAGGGGGCGGTGCCAGGCGATCAGGGGCCCTAGATCCGACGCGACCCGCACGCCCTGCCCTGCCGGGAGCCGCGCGGCCGCGTCCAGCAGCCCATGGCGGGCCTGTGGACAGCCGCTGCAAGGCGGTGCGCCGGCGAGAGCGGGGAGAGCCTTGTTGTCCTCGTCGCGCGCCTGGGTGGGGGTGAGCGGCAGGTTCCGCCATGCCTGGAGCAGTACGGCGAACTGCTCCGGGGGTTCCTGCCTCGCCCAGGTGTCGTAAGCCCCGGTGGGGGCCACGCGGTCGCCGTCCCGGGCCAGCAGCCCGGCGGCGTGCGCGGTCTCCAGGGCGAGGCGTACGACGGCGTCGTCGGCCTGGGCGGCCTTGCCGATCCGGGCCAGTTCACGCGCACCGATCCCGCCGGACTTCAGCAGGGCCGGTGCGGTCGTCGAGCAGGCCGACAGGACCGAGGCGGCCTGGGTGGCGAACGCCGTGGCTGCGGCCGACGCCTCGCGGTCCAACTCACGCGGGGTGATGGACGCCAGTCCCACGGAAGGCGGGACGGGTTGGAACGGGGCGTGCCAGCCAGGCCCGCGCAGCGCGAGCGCCACCTCGGTGGGCATACGGGCCGGGCCGTAGCGGTGGCGGTCCTGGATCAGGAGTCCCCGGTCCAGTGCCCATCGAGCGCCCGGTTCGAGATCGGGTCCCGGACTCCCGAACGTGATGAACCGCGCGGGCCCCGCCGGCCCGGCCTCCGCACGTCCTTCGAGCAGCTTCCGGGCCGCCGCAGGGGCCTTGGCGACCAAGGAGCGGACCCGCTCCGTGTCGCTGTGGTGTTCCACCAGCGCGGTCAGGCGCTGCGACTTGGTGCCCGGCGGCTTGACGCCCAGTGCCACAAGCATGCCGCGCAGTTCGTCGGAGGTCGTGCCCGCGAGCAGTTCCGCCAGCGGGGCATCCAGTCCCAGAGGCGCGTCCCACGCCTGCCGCAGCGGCCCGGCCATGCGGAACTTCTCCGCGCCGTCCGGCCAGACCAGGGCCTGGTCGGCCAGAGCTTCCAGTACAGCCTCCAGCTCGCGGGCGCTGTCGCCGTCGGCCGCTCCCAGCAGCTCCGTCAGGGCATCTCGCGACGCGGGCACACGCAGCGCCGCCAGCGCTTCGGCGACCTGGAGATGCGGCAGCGCGAGCTGCGGCAGGGCAAGCGCCACCGATCCCGGGCGCTGAAGACGGTCGGCCAGTTCCCCCACCGAGCGCGGCTCCGGAGGGGCCACGGCGTCCCTCCGTGTCTCCAGCACGCGTGCCAGACGGCAGCCGTCGAGGTTGCTCAGCCACGTCGCCAGCGTTGATCGGGACTTCATGCTGTCGCACCTCGCGGGATCGGGACCGTGGCAGCGTGCGGACTCGCCGCAGGCTTCAAGGATGTGCTGCCGCTGGGATCCGCAGATGCCGTACGGGTGAAGACTCCCCTTTGGTGGGCGCCGACATCCGGCGGGGTGCGGCGGGAGCGGGGCTACCCAGTTGCCCGGAACATCCGAATTGGGGCGTGTGTAAACGCAACCAGAAATGCAACCAGAGTACGACGAGAAGCCGAGCCGCAGATTGCGGCTCGGCTTCTCGTTTCGCCTGTTCAGGCGGCTGCGGAGGATACGAGATTCGAACTCGTGAGGGGTTGCCCCCAACACGCTTTCCAAGCGTGCGCCCTAGGCCTCTAGGCGAATCCTCCGCGGCAAACAATACAAGACGCTGAGGGGTGCTCGCGAACGTGATCCAGAACGAGGTGCCCGAGGGGTGATCGAGGTCGGAAGCGGGGGCCGCGGGGGGTCTGGGATCAGGTACCCTTGGCGGAGCCCCTCACGTGGCGCTATCTGACTGAACTCCCCCAGGGCCGGAAGGCAGCAAGGGTAGGTCGGCTCTGGCGGGTGCGTGGGGGGCGCTTGCGTTCCCGGGCTTCCCAGGTTTCCCGGGTTGTCGGTGGGCGCCTATAACCTCGTATACGTGTCGTCTCTCGCGCTGTACCGCCGCTACCGCCCCGAGTCCTTCGCCGAGGTCATCGGGCAGGAGCATGTCACCGACCCGCTGCAGCAGGCCCTGCGGAACAACCGGGTCAATCACGCGTACCTGTTCAGCGGGCCCCGCGGCTGTGGCAAGACGACCAGTGCGCGCATCCTCGCGCGCTGTCTGAACTGTGAGCAGGGTCCCACTCCCACGCCCTGCGGCGAGTGCCAGTCCTGCCGCGACCTCGCGCGGAACGGGCCGGGGTCGATCGATGTCATCGAGATCGACGCCGCCTCCCACGGTGGTGTGGACGACGCCCGTGACCTGCGGGAGAAGGCCTTCTTCGGGCCCGCCTCCAGCCGGTACAAGATCTACATCATCGACGAGGCGCACATGGTCACCTCGGCGGGCTTCAACGCCCTGCTGAAGGTGGTCGAGGAGCCGCCGGAGCACCTCAAGTTCATCTTCGCCACCACCGAGCCCGAGAAGGTCATCGGGACCATCCGGTCGCGGACCCACCACTACCCCTTCCGGCTCGTGCCGCCCGGCACGCTCCGGGACTATCTCGGGGAGGTGTGCGGGCGCGAGGGGATTCCCGTCGAGGACGGCGTGCTGCCGCTCGTCGTGCGCGCCGGCGCCGGTTCCGTGCGTGACTCGATGTCCGTCATGGACCAGCTGCTCGCCGGTGCCGCCGACGACGGTGTGACATACGCCATGGCGACCTCTCTTCTCGGGTACACGGACGGGTCCCTGCTCGACTCCGTCGTCGACGCCTTCGCCGCCGGCGACGGTGCCGCGGCCTTCGAGGTCGTCGACCGGGTCATCGAGGGCGGCAACGACCCCCGGCGGTTCGTCGCCGACCTCCTGGAGCGGCTGCGCGACCTGGTGATCCTCGCCGCCGTCCCGGACGCCGCCGAGAAGGGGCTCATCGACGCCCCGGTCGACGTCGTCGAGCGCATGCGGGCGCAGGCGTCCGTGTTCGGCGCGGCCGAGCTCAGCCGCGCCGCCGACCTCGTCAACGCGGGTCTCACCGAGATGCGCGGCGCCACCTCTCCCCGGCTCCAGCTGGAGCTGATCTGCGCGCGCGTGCTGCTGCCCGCCGCCTTCGACGACGAGCGGTCCCTGCAGGCCCGCATCGACCGCCTCGAGCGCGGTGCCGCCGCCATGCCCGCGCCCGCCGCCGTCTTCACGGCCGGTTCGCCCGCGCCCGCCATGGGGTACGTCCCCGGTCCCGACGCCCATACGCCGATGGCGCCGCCTCCGCCGCCTGTACAGCACGCGCCCGTGCAGCCCGCGCCCGCGCAGCCCGCGCCCGCGCCTGTGCAGCAGGCCCCCGCCCCGGTTCAGCAAGCCCCGGCCACGGCCCCGGCCCCCGCCCCCGCACAGCCCGAGAGCGGGCCACGGCCCGGTGCCTGGCCCGGTGCGGCCACGCCCGGTGCGCCCGCCCCCGGCGCATGGCCGGGCGCCTCGGCGCCCGCGGCCCAGGCCCCCGCGCCTGTCGCGCCCGCCCCGGTCGCCCAGGCCCCCGCCGCCCCCGCTCCCTCCGGTGACATGGCCCAAGGTGCCGCCCAGGTGCGGAACATGTGGCCGTCGATCCTCGACGCCGTCAAGAACCGGCGCCGCTTCACCTGGATCCTGCTCAGCCAGAACGCCCAGGTCGCCGGGTTCGACGGCACCACCCTCCAGCTCGGCTTCCTCAACGCGGGCGCGCGGGACAACTTCGCCAGCAGCGGCAGCGAGGACGTCCTGCGCCAGGTCCTGGCCGACCAGTTCAACGTGCAGTGGAAGATCGAGGCGATCATCGACCCCTCGGGCGGTGCCAACCCGCCGCCCGCCGCGACCGGCTTCGGCGGTGGCCGTCCGGCCGCTTCCGCGCCGTTCTCCGCGCCGGCACCCGCCGCGCCCCCGCAGCCGCAGTGGGCCCCCTCCCAGCCCGCCCAGGCGTCACCCGCGGCCCCGCCAGCCCAGCAGGCGCCCGCGCCCGCCCCGGTGTCGCAGCCCCAGGCCGCCCCCGCTCCCGCGCCCGTCGCGCCCGAGGACGACGTGCCGGAGGAGGACGACCCGGACCTCGTGGACTCCGCGCTCTCCGGTCACGACCTGATCGTCCGCGAGCTCGGGGCGACCGTTGTGGAGGAATACACGAACGAGTAGGGGCGTCTCGCTCGGTGGCCCGCACAAGGGGCATCCGGCCACGCGGGCTACCCTGGCTGGCGTGAAGGTCCTCGTCATCGGCGGCGGCGCCCGCGAACACGCCCTGTGCCGCTCTCTCTCCCTCGATCCCGACGTCACCGCTCTGCACTGCGCGCCCGGCAACGCCGGAATCGCGGAGGTCGCCGAGCTGCACCCCGTCGACCAGCTGGACGGCGCGGCCGTCGCGCGGCTGGCCGCCGACCTCCAGGCGGACCTGGTCGTCGTCGGCCCGGAGGCCCCGCTCGTCGCGGGCGTCGCCGACGCCGTCCGCTCGGCCGGCATCCCCTGCTTCGGCCCGTCCGAGGAGGCGGCGCAGCTGGAGGGCTCCAAGGCGTTCGCCAAGGACGTCATGGCCGGGGCCGGCGTCCCGACCGCCCGTAGCTACGTCTGCACCACCGCCGAGGAGATCGACGAGGCGCTCGACGCCTTTGGCGCTCCCTACGTCGTCAAGGACGACGGTCTCGCGGCCGGCAAGGGCGTCGTCGTCACCGGCGACCTCGCCGAGGCCAGGGCCCACGCCCTCGCCTGCGGCCGGGTAGTCATCGAGGAGTACCTCGACGGCCCCGAGGTCTCCCTCTTCGCGATCACCGACGGTGTCACCGTCCTGCCCCTCCAGCCCGCGCAGGACTTCAAGCGCGCGCTCGACGGCGACGAGGGCCCCAACACCGGCGGCATGGGCGCCTACTCCCCGCTGCCCTGGGCCGACCCCAAGCTGGTCGACGAGGTCATGGACACCGTCCTCCAGCCGACCGTCGACGAGCTGCGCCGCCGCGGCACCCCGTTCCAGGGTCTGCTGTACGCGGGTCTTGCGATCACCAGCCGTGGCGTACGGGTCATCGAGTTCAACGCCCGCTTCGGCGACCCGGAGACCCAGGTCGTCCTCGCCCGCCTGCGCACCCCGCTGGCCAGCGTCCTGCTGAACGCCGCCCAGGGCACCCTCGACAACGAGCCCCCGCTGAACTGGCACGACGACGCGGCCGTGACCGTCGTCATCGCCTCGCACAACTACCCCGCGACCCCGCGCACCGGCGACCCGATCGAGGGCCTGGCCGAGGTGGCGGCGGAGGATGCCCCGCACGCGTACGTCCTGCACGCCGGGACCAAGCGGGACGGCGACGCGATCGTGAGCGCCGGCGGCCGCGTCCTCTCCGTCACCGCGACCGGAAAGGATCTGGCGCGGGCCCGCGAGCGGGCGTACAAGGCGGTCGGCCGCATCCGTCTGGACGGCTCGCAACACCGTACGGACATCGCACGCAAGGCCGCGGGGGAGTGAACCCCTAACCGCCCCGGACCGTCATCACCTTTGCCCAAAGCCATTCCATCGAGTGACGGCTGAGCCATCCGGATGACGCCCGCCGAAGCCCCAACTAGGGTGCGGCGAAGGCGTTCCGGCACTTGGCCCACCGGCATTGCGATGTCAGTGACGGGTGCCACAGTGGGGGAGTGACCAACACCGCCACAGGCAGTCCCGACGAGGGCAGGAGGGGGTGATGAACGGCGTGTCCGGTAGCGGCTCCGGTTCCGTTGTCGGCGAGGAGATGGGTGTGCGCGCCGCGCACACCCGGGCGCTCGCCGTGCTCCGCGTCCGCTCCAGGGCGCTCGCCGTCGCACTGCTCCCCGCCGCCGCGGCCGTGATCCTGTACGCGGGTGGGGTCACCGGTCACATGACCGGGCCCGGCTGGGACGCCGCCCGCGGCTTCACCACCGCGCTCGCGCTGGTCGTCCTCCTCGCGGCGGCGGCCGTCGCCCTGGTGATCGCGCGCTCCCGGCCGGCCGTCACGCCGACGGTCGAGCTCTCCGAGCGGGCCGCCCCCGATCTGTACCGGATGGTGCGGGACCTGGCCGACCGGCTCGGCGTCCCCGCGCCCTCCGCGATAGCCCTGACCCCGGACTGCGACAGCTGGCTCGAGGACCGTACGCACCCGGCGCACGACACGGGTCGTACGGCCGGCCTGCGCCGCTCCACCGACGCGCCGGTCCTGGTCATAGGCTCGCCCTTCCTGTGGTGGATGCGCGTCGGCGAGCTGCGCGCGGTCCTCGCCCCCGTCGTCGCGGGTACGGCTCCGGCGGCGCAGCCCGACATAGCGGCGGCCCGCCGCTTCGTGCAGGGCCTCGACGCCGCCGTCGCCGCTCCCCGCAGCCCCGGGCTCGGTCCGGTGGCCAGGCTGGGCGCGCACGGGATCGCCCGGGTCGCCCGGGTGCTGCTGCGGATGTGCCGAGGCCACGCCGCCGAGATGGAGCGCGGCGTCGCCGTGGCCGGCTCCGAGCGCGCACAGGCTGTGGACTACGGCATCCGGATCGTCGCCCAGGAGCAGGTCGGCCTCGCCTACGCCGGCTGGGACCGGCTGCTCACGCGCGTGGCGCTGCCCGCGTGGCGAATGGGCCGCTGGCCGGCCAGCCTCGATGTGGGCGTGGTCGCGGCCCTCACGGAACTCTCCCGCCGGGACCGTCTCGCGGACAGCTTCGCCTCCCGGCTCGGCGAGCGCCCGGCCTGCGACCTGCTCGAAGAGCCCGGCGCCGTGGACGAGGCCGCCTCGCTGCTCGCGGCCCGGCTCTTCCACGGCGGCCCCGCGGAGCCCGGCCCCGACTGGTCCCCGGTGGAGTGGAGCCAGTACCCCGAGGAGGTCGTGGACCGGAAGTGGCGCAGCGACGCGGCCCGCCTCCACCAGGTCCTTGACGACATGGGCGTCCTCCCGGCCACGTCCGCCGGTACGGGTACGGGTACGGCTACGGGTATGGGTACGGACGCGAGTACGAGTACGAGTACGAGCAGGGGTACCGGCAGCGGAAGCGGGTCCGGCACGGCGGACGTGGACGGCCCGACGCTGACCCGCGTGCTGGCCCACCTCTCGGCCCACCCGGCGCCCGAGCCCGGAGCCGAGCCCGAGCCCAGCCCCCAGGCCGAGTCGCAGCCCGACCCCCACCCGGCTCCCCATCCCGAGGCCCCGCCCGCCGCCACCGCACCGCTCACCGAGCCCGCCGCCCCGCCTGCCCCCGACGACCTGGACCCCGAGCAGCCGCTCGCCGCGAACCCCGCCGCCGACGCCCTCGCGGCCGCCCTCACCGCCCACGTGGCGCGCGAGGAGGCCGCACGGCCGGTGGTCGTCGAGCCCGCGCCGCACACGGGCGCCGTCGGCGGCGACGCGCTGCCGCTCTTTCCGCTGCAGCCGCCCCGGACCGGCCGCGACCTGCTCGCCGACCACGTCACGGCGATGGTCTGCTGCGCCGCCGTGGACACCGCGGGTGCCGCCCCCGGCCTCGACTGGCTCGACGGGCCCGCCCTGCTCGTCGGCGGCGTGCGGAGCACGGACCTGGCCGCTCGCGTGCTCGCCCTCGTCGAGGAGGGCGACCCCGACCCGCTCAGCGCCTGGCTCGCGGAGACCGGTGTGCGCCCGGAGAAGCCCGTCCGCCTCGTCTGAGCCCCCCGGAAGCCCCAGGCCCACAGAGGCCCCCGGACCCCCGGAAGCCGCCGGCCCCACAGGTCCCCCGGATGCCCCGGCCCCCCGGAAGCCCTCCGGAAGCCCCCGGAACCCCCGGCCCCCAGAAGCCCCCCGAGCCACCCCGACAGCCCTCCTGGCCGGAACCGCACCTTCCGTTTCGCGTCAATTCGCGACGAACGGTGACGGAGTGCGTGCGTTATGTGATGTGCTGGAGACCGGCACTGACAGCAGCACATGACACGGCGCACGGGGGAGTCGAGGGAGGGGCGCGACATGGGGGCGGATCAGATCAGGCGGTGGGAGTCGGGCGCGCTCGCCCACGCCGTCACGGACCCGTTCGGCCAGGGCCCCCTGCCCTGGCTGCGCGGCTCGGAGAACTACTTCGACGACACCGGCCAGGTCGTCCCCTGGTACGCCGACGAGACCCTGGCCCGCGGCGGTGGCGGAGGCCCGCGCACCGCCGACGACGTCCGGAGTCAGATCAAGGGGTTCGTCTCCAACGGGGCGGTGGCCCCCGGCGAGGCGATCGATTTCCACATCACCGTGGACCCGCCGCAGCAGTTCTCGGTCGACATCTACCGGATCGGTCACTACGCGGGCGAGGGCGCCACCAAGATCACCACCAGTCCCCGGCTCTCCGGCATCGTCCAGCCGGCCCCGCTCACCGCCGACCGCACGGTCTCCTGCCACCACTGGTGGCAGTCCTGGCGGCTCCAGATCCCGTCCCACTGGTCGATCGGCGCGTACGTGGCCGTGCTCACCACCGTCGGCGGCTACCGCTCCCACATCCCCTTCACCGTCCGCGACGACCACCCCGCCGACCTACTCCTCGTCCTTCCCGACATCACCTGGCAGGCGTACAACCTCTACCCGGAGGACGGCCGGACCGGCGCGAGCCTCTACCACGCGTGGGACGAGCAGGGCCGGCTCCTCGGCGAGGAGGACGCGGCGATCACCGTCTCCTTCGACCGCCCCTACGCGGGCGCGGGCCTGCCCCTGCACGTCGGGCACGCCTACGACTTCATCCGCTGGGCCGAGCGGTACGGCTACGACCTCGCCTACGCCGAGACCCGCGATCTGCACGCGGGCCGCGTCGACCCCACCCGCTACCGCGGCCTGGTCTTCCCCGGCCACGACGAGTACTGGTCCGTCCCCATGCGCCGGACCGTCGAACTCGCCCGCGAGCAGGGCACCTCGCTCGTCTTCCTCTCCGCCAACACCATGTACTGGCAGGTGGAGCTGGGCCCCTCCCCGTCCGGAGTGCCCGACCGGCTGCTCACCTGCCGCAAGCGCCGCGGCCCCGGCCGCTCCGCGCTCTGGCGCGAGATCGACCGCCCGGAGCAGCAGCTGCTCGGGATCCAGTACGCGGGCCGGGTGCCGGAGCCGCACCCGCTGGTCGTGCGGAACGCGGACCACTGGCTCTGGGAGGCCACCGGCGCCGGGGACGGCGACGAGATCCCCGGCCTGGTCGCGGGCGAGGCGGACCGCTACTTCCCGCGCACCGCGCTCCCCGAGCACGAGGGCCGGATCCTGCTCGCCCACTCGCCGTACCGGGACAGCGAGGGCGCGCTGCGCCACCAGGAGACCTCGCTCTACCGCGCCCCGTCCGGCGCCTGGGTCTTCGCCTCGGGCACCTTCGCCTGGTCGCCCGCCCTGGACCGGCCGGGCCATGTCGACCAGCGGATCCAGCGCGCCACGGCCAACCTCCTCGACCGCATCTGCAAACGCGACTGATCGACGAGCGGTACTGACCAGCGCCTTCGAGGGGCCGATGGTCCGGCGGCCGGGCGAGTGCGAGAGAATCGACCCGTTCCTGGATCAACCTACGCGGAGGAACCGTGTCCGGATTCGTAGAAAAGCCCGAGCCCGTTCAGGTCCCCGGCCTGACCCACCTCCACACGGGCAAGGTGCGCGACCTCTACCAGAACGAGGCCGGCGAGCTCGTGATGGTGGCCAGTGACCGCATGTCCGCGTACGACTGGGTCCTGCCGACCGAGATCCCCGACAAGGGGCGGGTGCTCACCCGGCTCTCCCTGTGGTGGTTCGACCGGCTCGCCGACCTCGTCCCCCACCACGTCATCTCCACCGACGTCCCGGCCGGCGCCCCCGCCGACTGGGCGGGCCGCACCCTGGTCTGCAAGTCCCTGACGATGGTCCCGGTCGAATGCGTGGCCCGCGGCTATCTGACCGGCTCCGGCCTGGCCGAGTACAAGCAGTCCCGTACGGTCTGCGGCCTCGCGCTCCCCGAGGGCCTCAGCGACGGCTCCGAGCTGCCCGCGCCGATCTTCACCCCGGCCACCAAGGCCGACGTCGGCGACCACGACGAGAACGTGTCGTACGAGGAGGTCGCCCGTCAGGTCGGCGCGGAGACCGCGGCCCTGCTGCGCCAGACGACCCTCGCGGTCTACGGCCGGGCCCGGGACATCGCCCGCGAGCGCGGGATCATCCTCGCCGACACCAAGTTCGAGTTCGGCTTCGCGGCGACCGAGGAGGGCGAGCGGCTCGTCCTCGCCGACGAGGTGCTCACCCCGGACTCGTCCCGCTTCTGGCCGGCCGACCAGTGGCAGCCGGGCCGCGCCCAGCCCTCGTACGACAAGCAGTTCGTGCGCGACTGGCTGACCTCCCCGGCCTCCGGCTGGGACCGCACGAGCGAGCAGCCGCCGCCCGCGCTCCCGCAGGAGGTCGTGGACGCGACCCGCGCCAAGTACATCGAGGCGTACGAGCTGCTGACCGGCACGAGCTGGCAGTAGAGCACACGAAGAAGCCCCCGGTCCGAGAGGACCGGGGGCTTCTTTCACTGAGCGGACGACGAGATTCGAACTCGCGACCCTCACCTTGGCAAGGTGATGCTCTACCAACTGAGCCACGTCCGCATGCGCCGTAGCGCGGAGCCAACTATACCCAACCTTTCTCGCGTGCGAGACGCACCGCCGTGTGACGGTTCTCGGCACCCAGCTTCGCGGCGGCCGAGGAGAGGTAGTTCCGGACCGTTCCCTGGGAGAGCGAGGCCCGCTCGGCGATCTCCGCGACGGGCGCGCCGTCCGCCGCGAGTTCCAGGACCTCGGCCTCGCGCGCGGTCAGCGGGGAGTCCCCGGCGGCGATCGCGTCGGCCGCCAACTCCGGGTCCACGTAACGGTTTCCGGCGTGCACGGCACGGATGAGCTCGGCGAGCCGCTGGGCGCTGACGGTCTTCGGGACGAAGCCCCGTACGCCGGCCGCCAGCGCCCGCTTGAGATGGCCGGGGCGGCCGTGACTGGTGACGATCATGGTGCGGCAGTCGGGGAGTTCGTCCCGGAGGGCTGTGGCGACCCTCACACCGTCGAGCCCCGGCATCTGCAGATCGAGGACGGCGACATCGGGCCGGTGGGCGCGGGCCATGGCGAGCGCCTCGGGTCCGGTGGCGGCCTCGGCGACGACCGCGAGATCGTCCTCGAGGGCGAGCAGCGCGGCGAGCGCGCCCCGGATCAGATGCTCGTCGTCGGCGAGCAGTACGCGTACGGTCATGCCCCCGCCCCCTTCTCCGACCGCGGTACGGGGACGAGAGCCGTCACCCGGAACGTACCGCCGTCGTCCGGCCCCGCCTCCAGGGTCCCGTCCACCGCGGCGAGCCGCTCCCGCAGCCCCGCGAGGCCCGAGCCGCGCTCCATCACCGCCCCTTCCCGTACGCCGTCGTTCCGTACCGTCAGCAGCACCGAACCGTCCTTCTCCCGCAGCGAGATCGCGCACCGCCGCGCGTCGCCGTGCCGCAGCACGTTGGTCGTCGTCTCCCGGACCACCCAGCCGAGCACCGACTGGACACCGGTCGGGAGTTCCATGGACACCGGGTCGATCGCGCAGTCGATGCCCGCGGCCCCGAGCACCCCGCGCGCGCCCTCCAGTTCGACGCGCAGGTCCGCCTCCCGGTAGCCACGCACCACGTCCCGTACCTCCCGCTGGGACTCCTGCGCGATCCGCTGCACCTCGATCATCTGGTCGACGGCCTCGGGCCGTTCGCGCCGCGCGAGCTGCACGGCGAGCTCGCTCTTGAGGGCGATCACCGAGAGGTTGCGGCCCATGACGTCGTGCAGGTCGCGGCCGAAGCGGAGCCGTTCCTCGGCGACGGCGAGCCGGGCCTTCAGATCGCGGGAGCGCTCCAGCTCCCAGACCATCTTCATCAGCCAGGCGGAGAACCCGCAGGCGGCGACGATGCCCGCCCCGCCCAGCAGGATGCCGACGGCGTACCCGGTGCCCTCTCCCGGGTGGCCGCCCATCGCCACGACCGCGCCGCCGGTGCCGATCGCGGCGGCCGGGACGCCGTACATCATGCGCCGGGGGCGGCGCAGGCACAGGACGAGAGCGCCCAGGGCGAAGGTGACGAGTCCCGTGGCGACGGCCGACGTGACCGCGACGTCCGCGAGCACCCCCGTGGCCCGCAGCGCGAGCACGGCCAGTGTGATGACCGCCGTCAGGACGGTCAGCGCGGTGGCGAGCCGGACCGGCTGGTCGCGCCTGTCGAGCGCCCAGTCCAGGGCGCGGGAGGAGAGCACGGCGGTCAGCACGGCGTGGGCGCAGACCAGCAGCGTCAGGGTGAGGGCGAGGGGTGCGGCGATCCGGGTCTCCTCGGCTCGCGCGAGCGGTACGAGCCCGATGGCGCCGATCTCGATCAGCGCGAAGAAGTGGAAGGTCCACCGTGTGTACAGCTCGACCTTGGCCGCCGTGCCGCGGCCGCTCCACCACCTCGTCAGCCTGGACACGTGCCCGGCCCCCCTCTTCCTAACGCCGCGGTTCCCAGCGGAACCACCGGCGGACAGCAAACACGGTCAGAGCGCCCCAGATCAACGTGTTCCGTCCGGCGGCCAGCACGTCCATGGCGTCGGGTGCGCCCAGCCAGCCGGCGCGGACGAGTTCCATGACGCCGCTGAACGGCAGGTAGCCGCAGACGTCGGCGACGACGTCGGGCAGGACGTCGGTCGGGACCATCAGCCCCGAGCCCATCGCGGAGATCAGGAAGAACGGCAGGGTGGTGAGGCCCGCGCTCTCGACGTTGCGGGTGAAGGCCGTGGTCAGGGCGGCAAGTCCGGCGAGCAGGGCGACGGCCGCGAGAAGGCCGAGCACGAGCAGGTCGGGCCTGCGCGGGGCCGGGACGTCGAGGGCGAGGGCGCCGCCGACGGTGAGGACGGCGCACTGCAGCAGCGCGATGGCGGCGGAGGGCAGGGCGGCGCCGCCGAGGATCTCCACGTCGCGGATCTCCCCGGTGCGCAGCCGCTTGAGCACCAGCTCTTCGCGGCGGCCGACGAGGGCGGACGTCAGGCCCATGTAGACGACGAGGATCAGGACCAGGCCGGTGCCGCCGATGAGGGTGGCGCCCGCCATCCCGCCGGGCAGGTCGTCCGTGGACATCTTCGTGAGCGAGGACCGCAGCACGAAGATCATCAGGAGCGGCATGAGGAGGGCGATGAAGAGGTTGTTCTTGTTCCGCCCGAGGAGGGTGAGTTCGGCCCGCCCCAGTGAGCTCATGCGGCGTGCGGTCGCGTTCATCGGGCGTTCTCCAGATCCAGGTCCAGGTCGGCGGAGTCGGTGCGGGAGGCGATCTCCAGGAAGGCCTCTTCGAGGGAGGCGGACCGGGCGTCGAGCCCGTCGAGCCGGACGCCCGTGTCGGCCGCCCAGCGGAGCAGGTCTCCCAGCGCGTCCTGCAGTTCGTATGTACGGATCTCCACGCGTCCGCCCTCGGCGGCGGCCTTGAGGTGGAGGGGGAGCCGCTCGGGGCCGACGCCCTCGGGGAGCTTGAAGCGGATCCGGGAGGGGCGGGAGGCGGTGACCTCGGCGGGGGTGCCCGCGGTGACGATCCGGCCGCGGTGCATGATCGCCAGCCGGTCGGCGAGGGATTCGGCCTCTTCCAGGTAGTGCGTGGTGAGCAGCACGGTGGCGCCGGTGTCGCGCAGCCGGCGGACCAGCTCCCAGGTGTCGCGGCGGCCCTCGGCGTCCAGGCCGGTGCTGGGCTCGTCGAGGAAGAGGACCTCGGGGCGGCCGAGCAGGGCGAGAGCGAGGTCGAGGCGGCGGCGCTCGCCGCCGGAGAGCTGCTTGATCCGGACCTTGGCCCGGTGGGCGAGCCCGACCAGGTCGAGGGCTTCGCCGGTCGGCCGTGCCCCGGTGGTGCACCCCGCCCACATCCGTACGGTCTCGGCCACGGTCAGGTCGGACGGGAAGCCGCCCTCCTGGAGCATCACCCCGATCCGGGGCCGGACGGCGGCCCGTTCGCGGTACGGGTCGTGGCCGAGGACCCGGACGGTGCCGCCGCTCGGAGCGGTGAGGCCCTCCAGGAGTTCGACGGTGGAGGTCTTGCCGGCCCCGTTGGTGCCGAGGAGGGCGAAGATCTCGCCGCGGGGGACGGTGAAGGAGATTCCGGCGACGGCTTCGTAGCCGCCGGAGTAGCGCCGGCGGAGGCCCTCCGCCACGATCACATCGGTCATGGTTCAAGGTTCGGGGCGGGGCGGGCCGCTCGGCAGTGCACGCTGTCATCACTGCGCATGACAAATGTCAGGGGGCGCGATCGTGTGTCAGGGGAGGGATCGTGTGTCGTACGCGGGATCGTGGAGGGATCGTGCGGAGAACACGACGAAGGCCCGGTTCCTGAGAACCGGGCCTTCGATCAACGAGCGGACGACGAGATTCGAACTCGCGACCCTCACCTTGGCAAGGTGATGCTCTACCAACTGAGCCACGTCCGCATTGCTGCCGCTCAGCTCTCACTGGGCGGTGCGAGCACCACTGTACCTGATGCACCGGAGTGCTCGGTAATGCGATGCAGAGCGGGTGACAGGAATTGCACACTGCGCCTTCCCCCTGGAAGGGGGATGTTCTACTACTGAACTACACCCGCACGCTGCGTGAGGTTCGGCCCTGCGGCCTCGCCCCTCGGCGTGATCCAGACTCTAGCCGATCAGCGGGGGTGGAGCGCAACTCGGTTCCCGGCGCGCGGCCGGGGCGGACCGGGTCGCGGGCTCAACTGGCCTCGCGGAACGCCTCGTAGACCCGCTTCGGGATGCGGCCGCGGGCGGGCACGTCCATCTTGTTGGACTGGGCCCAGGCGCGGACCGCCGCAGGATCGGGGGCGAGGGCGGTGTGCTTGTACGAAGCCACGGGGGCGGGCGCGCCGCCGGCGCGGGCGGCGGCGGCCTTGCCGGTCAGCTTCCGGCCGGCCGCGAGGTAGGGCGCCAGCGCCTTGCGCAGTTTCTTTGCATTGGCGGGATTCAGGTCGATCTCGTACGTCTTCCCGTCCAGGCCGAACGCGACCGTTTCCGCCGCTTCTCCGCCGTCGATGTCGTCGAAGAGAGTGACCACTACTCGCTGCGCCACGGATATCGGTCCTTTCCTGCGGAGCGCCGTGATCGTCTTGGCGTGAGCAACGCCTCTGACGTGCGGCGACACCGGCTTTACGGCTACCCCGGGCCAATGCTGCTTTCCTCTGTATTCCTTTGTACAGCGGTTGGCCTCACATCGGGAAGCCCAGCCAATTGCATCAGCGTGTCTCCCCGCAATGGCCCGTGCAATATTTCACTTGAATTTTCCGTGGGGATCTTCGGAGATCTTCGGGAGGCTTTGTAGGGTCCTCCAGTTCTCTACCCGCGTAGAATTTGGAGGCAGGTACGCTGAGGGAACCGCCCACGCAACACACCACCGGGAGTGCCAGTGGCACGCGTCGTAGTCGACGTCATGCTCAAGCCGGAGATCCTCGACCCCCAGGGGCAGGCGGTGCAGCGTGCACTGCCCCGCCTCGGATTCGAGGGCATCGCCGACGTCCGTCAGGGAAAGCGCTTCGAGCTCGAGGTGGAGGGACCGGTCGACGAGGCCGCCCTCGCCCGCATCCATGAGATGGCCGAAACCTTCCTCGCCAACACCGTGATCGAGGACTTCACCGTCAAGGTCGAGTCCACGGAGACCGCCGGGGCCTCGTCGTGACCGCACGCATCGGCGTCGTCACGTTCCCCGGAACGCTCGACGACCAGGACGCGCTGCGCGCCGTCCGACTGGCGGGCGCCGAGCCCGTCTCGCTCTGGCACCGCGACAAGGACCTCAAGCAGGTCGACGCCGTGGTCCTGGCCGGTGGCTTCTCCTACGGCGACTATCTGCGGGCCGGAGCCATCTCCCGCTTCTCGCCGGTCATGGAGCCGCTCATCGAGCAGGCGAAGGCGGGCATGCCCGTCCTCGGCATCTGCAACGGCTTCCAGATCCTCACCGAGGCCCATCTGTTGCCGGGCGCGATGCTGCGCAACAACCACCTGCACTTCATCTGCCGCGACCAGAAGCTGCGGGTGGAGAACGCGGGCACCGCGTGGACGTCCGACTACGAGCAGGGCCAGGAGATCCAGGTCCCGCTCAAGAACATGGACGGCCGCTACGTCGCCGACGAGCGCGTGCTCGACGAGCTGGAGGCCGAGGGGCGGGTGGCCTTCCGCTACCTGGACATGAACCCCAACGGCTCGCTCCGCGACATCGCGGGCATCACCAACGCCGCGGGCAACGTGGTCGGCCTCATGCCGCACCCCGAGCACGCCGTCGAGCCGCTGATCGGTACGGGCCGTACCGACGGCCTCGGTTTCTTCACCTCGATCCTCAAGAAGCTGGTCAACGCCTGATGAGCCTCGACACCGTCAAGCACGCCACCGAGACCCCGGACAGCGAGCAGCCCTGGAAGGAGCTCGGCCTCAAGGAGGACGAGTACGCGCGCATCCGCGAGATCCTCGGCCGCCGTCCCACGGGTGCCGAGCTGGCCATGTACTCGGTCATGTGGTCCGAGCACTGCTCGTACAAGAGCAGCAAGGTCCATCTGAAGCAGTTCGGCGAGAAGGTCCCCGAGAACGACGCCATGCTCGTCGGCATCGGCGAGAACGCGGGCGTCGTGGACGTCGGCCAGGGGTACGCGGTCACCTTCAAGGTCGAGTCGCACAACCACCCCTCGTACATCGAGCCCTACCAGGGCGCGGCCACCGGCGTCGGCGGCATCGTCCGCGACATCCTCGCCATGGGCGCCCGCCCGGTCGCGGTCGTGGACCCGCTGCGCTTCGGCGCGGCCGACCACCCCGACACCAAGCGCGTGCTGCCCGGTGTCGTCGCGGGCATCGGCGGCTACGGCAACTGCCTGGGCCTGGCGAACATCGGCGGCGAGGTCGTCTTCGACGAGTGCTACCAGGGCAACCCGCTGGTCAACGCCGGCTGCATCGGGGTCATGAAGCACGAGGACATCCACCTCGCCAAGGCCTCGGGCCCCGGCAACAAGGTGATCCTCTACGGCGCCCGCACCGGCGGCGACGGCATCGGCGGCGTCTCGGTCCTCGCGTCCGAGACCTTCGACGACAGCAAGCCGACGAAGCGCCCGGCGGTCCAGGTCGGCGACCCGTTCCAGGAGAAGCTCCTCATCGAGTGCACCCTGGAGATCTTCAAGGAGAAGCTGGTCGCGGGCATCCAGGACCTGGGTGGCGCCGGACTCTCCTGCGCGACCTCCGAGCTGGCCTCGGCCGGCTCCGGCGGCATGCGGGTCGACCTCGACCGGGTCCACCTGCGCGACGCGACGCTCTCGCCCGAGGAGATCCTCATGAGCGAGTCGCAGGAGCGCATGTGCGCGATCGTCGAGCCGCAGCACGTCGACCGCTTCCTGGAGATCTGCGAGAAGTGGGACGTCATCGCGGTCGTCATCGGTGAGGTGACCGACGGCGAGCGTCTGGAGATCTTCTGGCACGGCGAGCAGATCGTGGACGTGCCGCCGCGCACGGTCGCCCACGAGGGCCCGGTCTACCACCGGCCGTTCGCCCGCCCGGAGTGGCAGGACGCGCTCCAGGCCGACGACGCCGGCAAGCTGCCCCGGCCGCAGAACGGCGAGGAGCTGAAGGACCAGGTCCTGAAGCTGGTCTCCTCCCCGAACCAGGCGTCGAAGTCCTGGATCACGGACCAGTACGACCGGTTCGTGCAGGGCAACACCGTGCTCGCGCAGCCCGAGGACGCGGGCATGGTCCGCATCGACGAGGAGACCAACCTCGGCGTGGCCATGGCCACCGACGGCAACGGCCGGTACGCGAAGCTCGACCCGTACGCGGGCGCGCAGCTCGCGCTCGCGGAGTCGTACCGCAACGTGGCCGCCTCCGGCGCCAAGCCGCTGGCGATCTCCAACTGCCTGAACTTCGGTTCTCCCGAGGACCCGGCCGTGATGTGGCAGTTCGCCGAGGCCACCCGTGGTCTCGCGGACGGCTGCCTGCAGCTGGGCACCCCGGTGACCGGCGGCAACGTCTCGCTGTACAACCAGACGGGCGAGGTCGCCATCCACCCGACGCCGGTCGTGGCCGTGCTCGGTGTGATCGACGACGTCAACCGCCGCACGCCGATCGCCTTCGCGGAAGAGGGCCAGCTCCTCTACCTGCTCGGCGACACGCGTGAGGAGTTCGGCGGCTCTGCCTGGTCCGAGGTGATCCACCAGCACCTCGGCGGTCTGCCGCCGGCCGTGGACCTCGACCGGGAGAAGCTGCTCGGCGAGATCCTGATCTCGGCCTCCCGCGACGGCATGATCGACGCGGCGCACGACCTGTCCGACGGCGGTCTGGTGCAGGCGGTCGTCGAGTCCTGCCTGCGCGGCGGCAACGGCGCGCGCCTGGTCGTCCCGGAGGGCCTGGACGCCTTCACGTTCCTCTTCAGCGAGTCGGCCGGCCGTGCGGTCGTCGCCGTCCCGCGCAGCGAGGAGCTCCGCTTCACCGACATGTGCGGCGCCCGGGGTCTCCCGGCGACGCGGATCGGTGTCGTGGACGGCGAAGAGGTCGATGTGCAGGGCGAGTTCAGCATCGCGCTGAGCGAGCTGCGCACCGCGCACGAGGCGACGATCCCGGGCCTGCTGGCCTGACGGACGCACGCGACGGGGGAGCCCCCGTCCGGACCTTCGGGTCCGGGCGGGGGCTCTTTCGTTCTCCTCTTGTGGCGCTTGCGCGAGATTACGTAATTACGTAATCTCAACAGCATGGAGCTGGAAGAGCGGGTCGCCGAGCTGGAACGCCGTATGACGGCGCTTGAGGGCGCGGAACGTCCCGCGCCCGAGATCACCGACGGGACCTTCTGGGCCCTGGAGGGGCTCAAGGCGGAGATCGCCGGGGCGGGCGCACCGGGCGAGGCCGGCGCGGTGCTGTTCACGGGCGCGGTCCGGCTGCCGACCGAGGAGCGGTACGAGTGGCAGTTCGGCGCCTTCACCGAGCGGCTGCTCGACGAGGACTGGGCCGAGGCCGCCGACTCCTTCGCCGCGCTCGGTCATCCCGTACGGCTGCGGCTGCTGCGGGAGATCCTCGGCGGCCGGCGCACCGCCGCCGAACTGGCGGAACTCGCGGAGATCGGCACGACCGGCCAGATCTACCACCACCTGCGCCAACTGACCGGCGCGGGCTGGCTCCACACCACCGGCCGGGGCCGCTACGAGGTGCCGGCGGCGCGGGTCGTCCCGCTCCTGGTGGTCCTCACCGCGGCCCGTCCGTAACGTCGATCTTCAGCGTTCAGGGGGAACGTTCATGTCCGCACGGAAACTCGCGCTGGTCGTCCACCGGCTGCTCTGGCTGGTGTTCGCCGTCCAGGCGCTCGCCTCGGTCTTCGTCGAGCCGCCCTACCCGTACTGGATGGGCTGGCTGCCCGCGCTCGCCGCCATGGCGGTCGGCGTCACGCTCGCCGGGACCGCCCGCCGGCCGAACGCCGACGAGCGCCCCGCCGTCGAGGTGGACCCGCCCGTCACGGGCCGCTGGTCGGCGCTGAACAGCCCCGCGGACCGCACGCCCAGCCACGGCACGCACCAGTACGGACAGACCTACGCCATCGACATCGTCGAGGAGGACGAGGAGCGGCCGCGGCCTGCGTTCGCCCGCCTCTGGCCCGTGGTCCGCCGGAGCGAGGAGTTCCCCGCCTTCGGCGCCCCGCTGTTCGCGGTCGCCGACGCGACCGTCGTGCACGCCGAGGACCGCCAGCGGGACCACCTCAGCCGCAACTCGCTGCCCGCCCTGGCATATCTCCTGCTGATCGAGTCGGCCGCCCGCGCCCTCGCCGGGCCCCGCCGCGTCACCGGCAACCACCTGGTCCTCGACCTAGGCGACGGTACGTACGCGATGTACGCGCACCTCCGGCGCGGCTCGCTCGCCGTCCGCGCGGGCGACCGGGTGCGCGCGGGACAGGAACTCGCCCGGTGCGGCAACTCCGGCAACTCCACGGAACCGCACGTGCACTTCCAGTTGATGGACGGCCCCGACCTGGACACGGCGCGGGGCGTCCCGTTCACCTGGCGGGGCGTGGGCGTGCCGAGGAACGGCGAGACGTTCGAGGCGGCCCCTGCGGTCCGCTCGGCGGTCTCCTGGGCCTAGGCCTCCTGACCCCAGAAGGCGTCGGCCTCGTCGATGTCCTCGACGCACTCGTCGATGTCGGTGACCTTGCCGCCCATGATGGTGAAGAAGAGGCCGCCCTTCATCTCGATGCCCCGGTCGCCGCGGTCTCCGTGCCACTTGTGGACCGCCATCACATGGCCCCGGCCGTCCGGGTACATACCCAGCATCTCGGCGGTGAACGTGTTGTGGGTGAGCTCCATGCACTTGGCGTACATGCCGAAGATGGCGTCGCGGCCCTTGAAGTGCCCCGAAATCTGGCTGCTGCCGGGCACGTGGTGCGTGCAGTCGGCCGTCATCATGCCGGCCAGCGCTTCCATGTCTCCTCGGTTGAACGCCTCGTAGCCCGCGCGTACGAGCGTCACGTCAGGGTGTTCGGCCATGGTCCTTTTCGCCCCTCTCGGAAGCCCTCTTCCAGTCTCCGCCGGGGCCTGGGGCCGTGCCACACGGCACCGGCGGAGACTACGCTCGCCCCCATGCCACCGGCCAGGAAACGCACCCGCAGCTACGACTCCGCCAAGACCCGGGCCGCCGTGCTCGCCCAGTTCGGGAACGTGCGGACGGCGGTGGAGGCGCTCACGCCCGAGCAGCTCGACGGGCCGACGCGGCTGGGGCAGTGGACCGTACGGGACCTGGCGGCACACATGACGATGGCGGTCGGCGCCGTCGCCCGCGCGCTGGGCGAGCCCGAGCCGACCGGGCCGGAACTCACGCTGCTCGACTGGCCCCCGGCGACCGCGACGGCCGCCGCGCGGATCGACGAGGACACCCGGGCGATCGACTCGGCCGACCTGCCGGGCCTGTTCGCGCGGACGGCCGCGCTGTACGAGGAGTCCGTCGCCGGAGTCCCCGACGAGCGGCTCGTCCCGATGCGCTTCGGCGCGATGCGGCTCGCGGACTTCCTCGTCACCCGTGCCGTCGAACTCGTCGTCCACACCGACGACCTGAACGCGGCGACCGGCCTGGACGTGCCGATCGACCGGCATGCCCTGGCCACCTGCACACGGCTGCTCGCCGACGCGCTCGCGGTCAAGGCGCCCGGCGGCGCGGTCGAGGTGCGGATCCCGCCCTTCGCGGTCGTCCAGTGCGTGGAGGGCCCCCGGCACACCCGGGGCACTCCGCCCAACGTCGTGGAGACCGACCCGCTGACCTGGCTCCGGCTCGCGACCGGCCGCGCGCGGTGGGCCGAGGAACTGGACGCGGCGCGCGTCGGCGCGAGCGGGGAACGGGCGGACCTCGGCGGCCTGCTGCCGCTGATGGGCTGACTCCACGGAGGTTCCCCGGAGACTCGTGGGGCACTCCCCGGAGCCGTACGGAACCGTCCGTACCGTTCGCCCGTCCCATCCCCATGCTGAAGACACGCACCACCGCAGCCGCAGCCGTCCTGGCCTCGCTCGTCGTGCTCTCGGCGTGCGGCACCCAGAAGTCCGGCTCCGATCCCGGCTCGGGCGCCGGTGCCGGAACCGTCGCCCCCGACGTGCCCGTCACCGGAGTCCACTGGAAGTTCGAGACCGTGACGACGGCGGGCGAGGAGAGCCGGGCGCCCGACGGCGCCCACATCGAGATCACCAAGGACGGCAAGGCGTCGGGCAACAGCGGCTGCAACGGCTTCGGCGCCGAGGTGTCGGTCCAGGGGGACACGGTCACCGTGAAGCAGGGCCTGGGCACCGAGATGGCGTGCTCCGGTGAGCGCGGAGCCTTCGAGGCGGTGCTCCAGAAGGTGCTCACGGGTTCGATGAAGGCCAAGCTCGACGGCGACCGGCTCACCCTCACCTCGCCCGACGGCAGGAACACCGTCGCGCTGACCTCCGAACCGCCGGCCCCGCTGACCGGCACGACCTGGACCGTGGACTCCCTGCTCTCCGGCGAGACGGCCACCTCGCTGCCCCAGGGCAGCGAGGGCAAGGCCACGTTCGTCATCGACAAGGACGGCCGGGTCCGCGGCAACCTGGGCTGCAACCGGTTCACGGCCACCGCGAAGGTCACCCCCGACACCCTCACGGTCACCGGACCGGTCGCGACCACGCGCATGATCTGCACGGGCCCGCAGATGCAGCTGGAGACGAAGCTGTACGAGCTGCTCGACGGATCGCTCTCGTACGAGCTCGGTCACCGCTCGCTGACCCTCACGGGCGCCGACGGCGAGGGCTTCTCGGCGACGACGGCCCCGAAGAAGGGTTAGCCCGGGTACGGGAGCAGTCCCGCGTCCGTCCGTTCCCACGCCGCCCGCAGCTCGGCCAGCCGCTCCCGCTCGATCGGGGCCCGGTCCGCCTGCTCGCGGACGTCCTCGGCGAGGTGGAACAGCTGGTCACGGCCGCTCTTGCCGCGGTAGTACTTCCACTCCCCGCGGCGCAGCGCCCGCTCGCCCCGCACCCGCCAGAACAGGTCCCGCTCGCGGACCCGCTCGCCGCGCAGCAGGTACCCGGCGAGGCTCGTCCCGTCCAGCGGGTACGCCGGGTGGGGGCGGGCGCCGCCCAGTTCGAGGAGGGTCGCCGTCCAGTCGGGGCTGTACACGGGCAGGTGGCTGACCTGGCCGCCGTCGATCCGGGCCGGCCAGCGCAGGATCGACGGGACGCGGATGCCGCCCTCCTGGAGCGAGCCCTTGTTGCCGGCCAGCGGCCAGTTGTAGGAGAAGCGCTCACCGCCGTTGTCGCTGGCGAAGAAGACGAGGGTGTCCTCCTCCTGCCCGGACCGCTTCAGGGCGGTGAGGACCTTGCCGATCGAGCGGTCGAGATCCTCGACCATCTCCTTGTACTTGGCTATGGACCCGCCGTCCTGGTGCCAGAGCGCGCTCCGGTCGCCGGCCTTGATCCGCCGCACGATCTCGGCGCTCGCCTCCTCGTCGCCGTCGGCGATCCAGGGCCAGTGCGGGGTGGTGAAGTTCAGGTTGAGCAGCCAGGGGCGGTCATGGTCCCGGGAGACGTACTCGCTCGCCCGCTCGGTCAGGATCCGGGTGTAGTAGCGCAGGTCCTTGTACTGGGCGTCGCCCTCGTAGAGGTCGTACTCGCCGCCGAGGCCGAGCTTGGAGTAGTACTCCAGGGCTCCGCCGAAGTTGCCGAAGAACTCGTCCCAGCCGGACCGGGTGGGGGAGTAGTCGGGCAGGTAGCCGCAGTGCCACTTGCCGATCAGCGCGGTGGCGTAGCCGGTCTCGCGCAGCCGCGAGGCGAGCGTGGGGTGGGTGGGCTCCAGGCCGACGGACTTGTCGGCGATCGGCTCGGCGAGCCCGCCCTTCGTACGGCCGGGGAAGCGGCCCGTGTAGAGGGAGAACCGGGTCGGGGAGCAGGTCGCGGAGCCGGAGTAGGCGTCGGTGAAGCGGACGCCCTGGCGGGCGAGCCGGTCGAGGTGGGGGGTGCGGATGTGGGGGGAGCCGTACGAGGAGAGGTCGGCCCAGCCGAGGTCGTCGCCGAGGATGAACAGGATGTTCGGCCGCCGGGAGCGCCGCCCGGCCGCGGCACGGAACTCCCGTTCCTCGGCGGCCGGGGCCTGCGCGGTCCCGGCCTGCGCGGTTCCGGTTCTGGCGCCGAGCGCGCCGACCGCGGCCGCCCCGACGGCGGCGCCGCCGAGGGCGCGTCGGGACAGGGGTGTCTTGGGCGTGGGCATGGAGGCTCCTTGGAAGGTGCGGTACGCGTGAAGGGAGTGCGGGCGCGCGAGGGCGCGTGGCGGCGCGGCCCGACCCGGACGGGGGCGTGGCTGGGCGGCGCGGAGTGCTGAGGGGGGTGGGGGCCGTTCCGCCTGGATCAGGCCGGATCAGGGCGTGGTGCCGGGAGCCGTGAGCCCGGCCCGACGAGATCCGAACGAAGGGGCCTAGGGCTTTCCGCCCCTAGGCGCAGCGACAGAGCGCGCCGGCGACACGGACCAGGTCGACGTGTCGGCGCGCCACGAGGGTGACCGAGCGGTCACGCAGAGGCTGCATGGGGCTGGAGCCTGGCCGAACCGGCCGACCGCTGTCAACGCCCGTCCCGCTCCCTGGGACGCCCGTCTCAGGAACGACCCGGGCCTGACCGAAGGTCGCCGGGCCTTGCGCAGCCGCCACCGGCCGGGCGCGCCTGTCGCGCGGCTCGCGGGGCGGCTCGCGGGCCGTGCCTTCCGCGGTTGCCGTGTCGCCGCCGTGTCTTCGCCCCAGGCGGAGGCGTCTGCGTACCCCGTCCCGACGCCGTTCCGGCACCCGCCGGACGCCCTCCCGTTGCGAACTCCGTCACACCCGGAGCCTCCCGGGCTCGCGGCTACCCGTCGGTAGCGCGTGTCGCGGTCCCCGTCGCCGGCCCCTCGGAGCCCTTCTGCCCCTTGGCCACCGAGGCCCTCGTGGGTAGCTCCGCCCAGCCTTGTTGATCAGCTCGTGCGATCACACCAATCGGGGACCCCGTCGAATTCCCCAATTCGGACCAGTGGTCGACCTCCCCTACACTCGGGAACGTGCCACGTGGTGACGGTCGACTCAATCACGATCTGCTTCCCGGTGAGAAGGGCCCCCAGGACGCTTGCGGCGTCTTCGGTGTCTGGGCTCCGGGTGAAGAGGTCGCAAAGCTCACGTACTTCGGGCTCTACGCCCTCCAGCATCGGGGCCAGGAATCCGCGGGTATCGCGGTCAGCAACGGCTCCCAGATCCTCGTCTTCAAGGACATGGGACTGGTGTCCCAGGTCTTCGACGAGACCTCTCTCGGTTCGCTCCAGGGTCATATCGCGGTCGGTCACGCCCGCTACTCGACCACCGGTGCCTCCGTGTGGGAGAACGCGCAGCCGACGTTCAGGGCGACCGCCCACGGCTCCATCGCGCTCGGCCACAACGGCAACCTGGTGAACACGGCCCAGCTCGCCGAGATGGTCGCCGACCTGCCCAAGCAGGAAGGCCGCACGACCCGCGTCGCGGCCACCAACGACACCGACCTGCTCACGGCGCTGCTCGCCGCGCAGGTCGACGAGGACGGCAAGCCGCTCACCATCGAGCAGGGCGCCGCGAAGATCCTCCCCGAGGTCCGGGGTGCCTTCTCCCTCGTCTTCATGGACGAGCACACGCTCTACGCGGCCCGCGACCCGCAGGGCATCCGCCCGCTGGTCCTCGGCCGTCTCGAGCGCGGCTGGGTCGTCGCCTCCGAGTCCGCCGCCCTCGACATCTGCGGCGCCAGCTACGTCCGCGAGGTCGAGCCGGGCGAGATGATCGCGATCGACGAGAACGGCATCCGTACCTCGCGATTCGCGGAAGCGAAGCCCAAGGGCTGTGTCTTCGAGTACGTGTACCTGGCCCGCCCGGACACCGACATCGCCGGCCGCAACGTCTACCTCTCTCGCGTCGAGATGGGCCGTCGCCTCGCCAAGGAGGCACCCGTCGAGGCCGATCTGGTCATAGCGACGCCGGAGTCCGGCACGCCGGCCGCGATCGGATACGCAGAGGCCTCCGGCATCCCGTTCGGCGCCGGTCTGGTGAAGAACGCCTACGTGGGCCGCACCTTCATCCAGCCCTCGCAGACCATTCGCCAGCTGGGTATCCGGCTGAAGCTGAACCCGCTCAAGGAAGTCATCAAGGGCAAGCGCCTGGTGGTCGTCGACGACTCGATCGTCCGCGGCAACACCCAGCGCGCGCTCGTCCGGATGCTCCGCGAGGCGGGCGCCGCCGAGGTCCACATCCGGATCTCCTCCCCGCCCGTGAAGTGGCCGTGCTTCTTCGGCATCGACTTCGCGACCCGCGCGGAGCTGATCGCCAACGGCATGTCCGTCGAGGAGATCGGCACCTCGCTCGGCGCGGACTCGCTCTCGTACATCTCCCTCGACGGGATGATCGAGGCGACCACCATCGCCAAGCCGAACCTCTGCCGGGCCTGCTTCGACGGGGAGTACCCGATGGAGCTCCCGGACCCCGAGCTGCTCGGCAAGCAGCTCCTGGAGACCGAACTCGCCGCCGGTCCGGCCGCCACGGCCGCCGCCGACGCGCTGCGCCGCCCGTAACACCCCCGTCGTACCGACACGAAAGTTCCCAGCCATGCCTGAGACCACCGGTGCCTCCTACGCTTCCGCGGGCGTCGACATCGAGGCGGGTGATCGCGCCGTCGAGCTCATGAAGCAGTGGGTGAAGAAGACCCAGCGCCCCGAGGTCCTCGGTGGCCTCGGCGGCTTCGCCGGCCTCTTCGACGCCTCCGCGCTCAAGCGCTACGAGCGTCCGCTGCTCGCCTCCGCCACCGACGGCGTCGGCACGAAGGTCGACATCGCCCGCCAGATGGGCGTCTACGACACCATCGGCCACGACCTGGTCGCGATGGTCATGGACGACATCGTCGTCTGCGGTGCCGAGCCGCTCTTCATGACCGACTACATCTGCGTCGGCAAGGTCCACCCCGAGCGGGTCGCCGCGATCGTCAAGGGCATCGCCGAGGGCTGTGTCCTCGCCGGCACCGCCCTCGTCGGCGGCGAGACCGCCGAGCACCCCGGCCTGCTCGGCCCGGACGACTTCGACGTCGCAGGCGCCGGTACGGGCGTGGTGGAGGCGGACCGTCTCCTCGGCCCCGATCGCATCCGTACGGGTGACGCCGTCATCGCGATGGAGTCCTCAGGCCTTCACTCCAACGGGTACTCGCTCGTCCGCCACGTCCTCTTCGACCGGGCCGGCATGAGCCTCGACCAGCGTGTCGAGGAGCTCGGCCGGACCCTGGGCGAGGAGCTCCTGGAGCCGACGAAGATCTACTCGCTGGACTGCCTGGCGCTCACCCGGACGGCCGAGGTGCACGCTTTCAGCCACATCACGGGCGGCGGCCTGGTCGCCAACCTGGCGCGGGTGATCCCGGACGGGCTGCACGCCGTGGTCGACCGTTCGACCTGGGCGCCGGGCGCGATCTTCGACCTCGTCGGCAAGGCCGGACAGGTCGAGCGCCTCGAGCTGGAGAAGACCCTGAACATGGGCGTCGGCATGATGGCCGTCGTCCCGGCCGAGTCCGTGGAGGTCGCCCTGGCCACCCTGGAGGACCGGGGTGTCGGGGCCTGGGTCGCGGGTGAGATCACCGAGCGCGGCGACCACACGACGGGCGCGGAGCTGGTCGGCGACTACGCGGTCTGATCCGGCACGGTGGGTGGGCACCGCCCCACCCACCGTCCCGCGCACACCTCGCGGATCCGCACGGAGACGCACAGAAACCCGGTCCGGGTGATCCGGACCGGGTTCGGTGTTGTTCAGCGCTCTTTTTAAGAGGTCAAGCGCGACGCCGGGACGACGCGTCGGGACCGGACTCGTCGTCCTCGTCCTCGTCGTCCGTGTTGTAGAGATCCGCGTACTGCGCGTACGGGTCGTCTTCCTCGTCGTCGTCCTCGAACGGCTCGCCATTCGGCGGCTGGCTCGAAGTCGAAGCGCCCAGCTCGTTGGCCAGACGCGACAGGTCAGTCCCGCCGCTGCTGTACTTCAGCTGGCGGGCGACCTTCGTCTGCTTGGCCTTTGCCCGGCCGCGCCCCATGGCTCGACCCCCTCGGTGACGGGGCTCGACGGCCCCAGAGTCTTGACACGCGTTCATGAGTCGGAACGGGCTCTCGGAGGAGAGACCGGTCCGTAGGGCTTCAACGGTACCTGCTTCCGTGGCCATACGGTACGCCGCACGCATCACATGCCTCGGTACAGAACCTTCGAGGAGCCCTGTCCTCGCTGGTCAATCGCGATTTTAACCTCTTCTTGAGGGCCGACCCGCCGACCGGGGTGAGTCATCTCTCGATTGGGGTGAACCTACAAGGTTCACCCCTCCGAGCCCCGCAGGGTCCCCGGTCGGGTCCGGCGGACCGGCCCCGTCAAGAATCGGCCACCGATCAGCCGCGGCGGGCGTCCGCCATCCGCTGCTCGGCGATCCGGTCGGCGGCCGCGGCCGGCGGGATGCCGTCCGACTTCGCACGCGCGAAGATCTCCAGGGTGGTGTCGAAGATCTTCGTGGCCTTCGCCTTGCACCGGTCGAAGTCGAAGCCGTGCAGCTCGTCGGCGACCTGGATCACGCCACCGGCGTTGACCACGTAGTCGGGCGCGTAGAGGATCCCGCGGTCGGCGAGGTCCTTCTCGACACCCGGGTGGGCGAGCTGGTTGTTGGCCGCACCGCAGACGATCTTCGCGGTGAGGACCGGCACGGTCTCGTCGTTCAGGGCGCCGCCCAGCGCGCACGGGGCGTAGATCTCCAGGCCCTCGACGCGGATCAGGGCGTCGGTGTCCGCGACGACCTTGACCTGGGGGTGCTTGTCGGTGATCCGGCGCACCGACTCCTCGCGCACGTCCGTGATGTACACCTCGGCGCCGTCCTCCAGGAGGTGCTCGACGAGGTAGTGGCCGACCTTGCCGACGCCCGCGACGCCGACCTTGCGGTCGCGGAGCGTGGGGTCGCCCCAGAGGGTCTGGGCGGAGGCGCGCATGCCCTGGAAGACGCCGAAGGCGGTGAGGACGGAGGAGTCGCCGGCGCCGCCGTTATCGGGGGAGCGGCCGGTGGTCCACTGGTTGGTGCGGGCCACGACGTCCATGTCGGCGACGTAGGTGCCGACGTCGCAGGCCGTCACGTAGCGGCCGCCGAGGGAGGCGACCATGCGGCCGTAGGCGAGCAGCAGCTCCTCGCTCTTGATCTTCTCGGGGTCGCCGATGATCACGGCCTTGCCGCCGCCGTGGTCGAGGCCGGCCATGGCGTTCTTGTACGACATGCCCCGGGCGAGGTTCAGCGCGTCGGCGACGGCCTCGGCCTCGGTGGCGTAGGGGTAGAACCGGGTGCCGCCGAGGGCGGGGCCCAGGGCGGTGGAGTGGAGGGCGATGACGGCCTTGAGGCCGGAGGCGCGGTCCTGGCAGAGCACGACTTGCTCGTGGCCACCCTGCTCCGAGTGGAACAGAGTGTGCAGTACGTCAGCAGCAGGAACGCCGGTCACATCGGTCACGGTGGTGACTCCCAAGTACGAAGCGGCGGTTACGCCGGCCCCTCCATGCGGGTGGTGGCGGGACCGGTTCGGCAGAAGGGTAAGTCCTACGCGGGCGTAGATCCGCCCCAGTGCGCAGGATCACCCCCTCCCGGAGTACCTCCGTGGAAGGATCGCGACATGTCGGTCGCCTCCAGGGTCCTCGTTCCGTACGCCTCCTATCTGCGCATCTACGAGCCTCTGGGGGCCTTCCCCGAGCCGGAGCGCGGGCACTGGGCGCGGTACGCCCGAAGAGACCGGACGCCGACGGCCCAGGACGAACTGCGTCGGTCGTTGGCGGACTTGCTGCCGACGCCGCCGGTCCCGGTGCCGGTCGAGGAGAGCTCGGACGCGTTCGTCGCCGAGGTCGACGGGGTGGTGGTGGTCTGCCCGTGGCGGACCCGGATGCGGGCCCTGCTGGCCGTGGAGGAGCTGGGGCGGCCGCGGGACGCCGAGCCGGGGCGGCCGCCGCTGCCGGCGCCGGTGCTCGACGCGATGCTGCCGCCGGTGGTGCGCGCCCAGGTGGCGGCGGACCACGAGCGCTGGCGGGAGCGGAACCCGGACGCCCGGCCGTGGATCCGTACGGCGGTCTGGCAGGTGCCGGTGCGCTGGTTCACGCTCTTCTCGGACGAGGAGCGGGAGTACGTGCCCGGGGACCGGGCGCGGGGTGTGGCGCCGGTCATGCGCTACCGGACGCCGATGGTGCAGGCGCGGCGGCGCCTCGCGCGGGCGCTGCGGGCGCTGCGGGAGGCGATCGACGAGGGCCCGATGACCGAGGGCCTGGTCGAGGTGGGCCGGTGGCTGGAGGAGTTCCATCCGCGCTCCCTGGTGGAGCTGGACTACGGCGGCCTGGTGCACGCGATGTCGGCGGAGCGGCTGGCGGCGGACCGGTCGGCGGCCGACGCGGCCGAGGGGATCGCGGCGCTCAGGGACGGGGACGGGGAGGCCGCGAGCGAGGCGTACGGGCGGCTCGCGGAGCGCTGGCGGGAGATCCGAAACCTGCAGTTCGCCAACTGACCATCGACAGGACATGCCGGCCTGATGTAAATGATCATTAAGCGGCTTGTGTGTCCGGCGGGACGTTGGTGGGTGGACGTCGGGACGTAGGTGGGGAAAGTGTTGGGACGTAGGTCCCGATCCGGGCCTTTGGCTCAAGCGTGACGGACAGCACTTACTGCGCCCTTGCGTCCTTCACCCTCCCTCGTGCCAAAATAGGACAAGGAGTCCGGGGAGGGTTCCTTCCGTCCAACTATGGGCGGAACGCTCAGCATTGCACTCTATGGGGGGTCTGAGGACTCCTGATCGCTCTGTGACTGATCGTCACAGTGGCGTGACTGTCCGTTATGGCATGGTCCATCGACTTCCGCCGCTGATGAACACCTGCGAGGGCAATTCCATCGGTTTGGCCGACGTGGCTGGACGGATGGTGTAGTTGTAGTGCCGAGGACAAGCCGTTCGTCCTATAACCGACTCGGCCCGCTTCTGCCATTTCGGGCAACGCGGGCCAAGGTGCAGAATTTAGAGGAAAGAACCGAGATGGTTCGGTTCTCCCGAGGAGGCCGCTCATGACCGCTCGCACCCCTGATGCCGAGCCGCTGCTGACCCCCGCCGAGGTTGCCACGATGTTCCGTGTGGACCCGAAGACGGTGACCCGTTGGGCCAAGGCAGGAAAGCTCACGTCCATCCGCACGCTGGGTGGACACCGCCGCTACCGCGAGGCTGAGGTCCGCGCCCTGCTCGCGGGCATTCCGCAGCAGCGCAGCGAGGCCTGAGGTACGCGCAACACCCTGTAGCACCGGGCAATTCCGGGTCCCCCAACCTGGACCGCCCACCCAAGCTCTGCCGACCAGGCGCCTGCCCCAACAGGCTCTTCGTCATCGATCGCGCTGGACTCCGCCGGGTCCAGCGCGATCTTTTTTGTGCCGGCTCCCAGCCCCTGAAGTGCGGTGCAATTGCACATATTAAATGGGGCTCATGTAGGGAGGGTGTAAGCGCGGGGGTGTGTGAAACGTTTTCGGTGACTCCCGTCACACTGGCGAGGACTTGCCAAAGCGCGGCGAAGCACTGTCCAAGTACAGCCTGCCACTGCCGGGGTGGTCGCCAACGAGCCGTTGGTCATGGGCCGGTGGGACTTTCGTCCTCGGTCTCCTCGCCGGCCCGGTCCAGCTCCATGGCGAGCCGCTGGAGGCGGTGGCAGACCGAGCAGTGGCGGGTGAGGTGTCCGTGGCGGGACGCGGCCGCCAGATGGGCGCGCAGCAGCGCCCGTATCTCGTGCCTCGCTGCCGACGCCGCGGCCATGCGTGACCACCTCCGGTCCGGGCCCCCATTTCCCTGATGTCTGGGGTACCGGGGTCCGGGCGACGCCGTCAATACACCGGGCGGAAACGAAGAAGACCCGCACCGTTCGGTGCGGGTCTTCTCGGAAAGCGATCCTGACGGGACTTGAACCCGCGACCTCCACCTTGACAGGGTGGCGAGCTAACCAACTGCTCCACAGGACCTTGCTTCGCAGCCCTCAGCGGGGGCTGCGAAGAAGACTGTACAGCAGGTCAGAGGGTCTGGTCGAACCGGCGCAAGGCGACACCCCCTGGGGGCCTGCCCCGACTACGGCGCGGCCGCGTCGATCGCCTTCACGATCCGCTTGTCGGAGACCGGGTGCGCCGTGCCCAGGGCGTGGGCGAAGTAGCTGACCCGGAGCTCCTCGATCATCCAGCGGATGTCGGTGACCTCCTTCGGCACCGGGCGTCCCTGCGGGAGCTGTTCGAGCAGCCAGGCGTACTCGTCGAGCATCTCGTGGACCTTCTCCATGCGGGTGGTGTCCCGCTGCACGCCGGTCGGCATCTGCTGGAGCCGGCGGTCCACGGCCACCAGGTAGCGCATCAGGTCCGGCAGCCGCCTCAGCCCCGTCCTGGTGACGAAGCCGGCGGGCATCAGCCAGGCGAGCTGCTTGCGCACGTCCGCCAGGTTGTTGATGAGCGCCGGGCTGTTCGTCGCCTTCAGCCGGCGCTCGCAGGCCTGCCAGGCGGCCAGGATCTGCTGGACCTGGTCCACGGTCCGCATGGTGGTGTCCACGAGGTCGGCGCGGACCTTGTCGTACAGCTTCCGGAAGGACTCCTCGTCCCAGACCGGGCCGCCGTGGTCGGCGATCAGCTTGTCCGCCGCGGCGGTCGCGCAGTCGTCGAAGAGCGCCTGGATCGAGCCGTGCGGGTTCCTGGAGAGGGCCAGCTTCTGCTGGTTGGTGAGCTTGTCCGAGGCGAACTTCGCCGGGTTCACCGGGATGTTCAGGAGGATCAGCTTCCGCGTCCCCTGCCACATCGCCCGCTCCTGCTCGGCCTCCGTGTCGAAGAGCCGTACGGAGACGGTGTCGCCCGCGTCCACGAGCGCCGGGTACGCCTTGACCCGGTTGGCCGGCATGGGGGTCCCTCCTGCTCGAACGGAGCTGAGAGCTTGGGGGAGGGTCTCGAAGACCTTCGTGAGCGTGCCGATGGTCCAGTCGGTGAGCCCCGTGCGCTCCAGGGACTGCCCGGAGCCGTCAGGGCCGCTCGTGGCGGCCGCGGCGGCCTTGGAGAGGGCCTGGCGGGCCTTGGGGCGCAGCTTCAGCTTCAGCGCCTCCAGGTCCTTGTCCTCGGCCAGCTTGCGGCGCCGCTCGTCGACGATCCGGAAGGTGATCTTCAGGTGGTCGGCGATCCGGGACAGGTCGAAGTCGTCCGGGGAGACCGGGACGCCGACCATCCGGTGCAGCTCGCGGGCGAGCGTCACCGGCAGCGGCTCCTGGAGGGGGACGGCCGAGTCAAGGAAGCGGGCCGCGAAGTTCGGCGCCGGCACGTAGTTGCGGCGGATCGGCTTCGGGAGCGAGCGGATGAGCTCGGTGACGATCTCCTCGCGCAGGCCCGGGATCTGCCAGTCGAAGCCCTCGTCCGTGACCTGGTTGAGCACCTGGAGCGGGATGTGGACGGTCACGCCGTCGGCGTCCGCGCCCGGCTCGAACTGGTACGTCACCCGGAACTTCAGCGGCCCCTGCCGCCAGGAGTCCGGATAGTCGGCCTTGGTGACCCCGGCGGCCTTCTCGTTGATGAGCATCTCGCGCTCGAAGTCGAGGAACTCCGGCTCCTCGTGCCGCTTGTGCTTCCACCACGAGTCGAAGTGCGCTCCGGACACCACGTGTTCGGGGACACGCTTGTCGTAGAAGTCGAAGAGCGTCTCGTCGTCGACCAGGATGTCCCGCCGCCTGGCGCGGTGCTCCAGCTCCTCGACCTCGGTGAGGAGCTTGCGGTTGTCGGCGAAGAACTTGTGGTGCGTGCGCCAGTCGCCCTCGACGAGCGCGTTGCGGATGAACAGGTCGCGGGAGGCCTCGGGGTCGATCCGCCCGTAGTTCACCTTGCGGTCGGTGACGATCGGCACGCCGTAGAGGGTGACCTTCTCGATCGCCATCACGGCCGCCTGGTCCTTCTCCCAGTGCGGCTCGCTGTACGTCTTCTTGATCAGGTGCTGGGCGAGCGGCTCGATCCACTCGGGCTCGATCCGCGCGTTGACCCGCGCCCACAGCCGCGAGGTCTCCACCAGCTCGGCGGACATGATGAAGCGCGGGGGCTTCTTGAAGAGCGCGGAGCCCGGGAAGACCGCGAACTTGGCGCTCCGGGCGCCGAGGTACTCGTTCTTCGCGCCCTCCTTCACGTCCTTCATGCCGATGTGCGAGAGCAGACCGGCGAGGAGCGAGGTGTGGACGGACTGCTCGGGGGCGTCCTCCTCGTTGAGGTGGATGCCCATCTGCTTGGCGACCGTCCGCAGCTGGGCGTAGATGTCCTGCCACTCGCGGATGCGCAGGAAGTTCAGGTACTCCGCCTTGCACATCCGGCGGAAGGAGCTGGAACCGCGCTCCTTCTGCTGCTCGCGGATGTACCGCCAGAGGTTGAGGAAGGCGAGGAAGTCGCTCGTCTCGTCCTTGAAGCGGGCGTGCTGCTGGTCGGCCTGGGCCTGCTTCTCGGCGGGGCGCTCGCGCGGGTCCTGGATGGAGAGCGCGGCGGCGATCACCATGACCTCGCGTACGCAGCCGTTCTTGTCGGCCTCCAGGACCATGCGGGCCAGGCGGGGGTCGACGGGCAGCTGGGAGAGCTTGCGGCCCGCCTGCGTGAGCCGCTGCCCCTTCTTCCCCTCGCCGGGGGACTTCTCCGTCGTGTCGATCGCGCCCAGCTCCTGGAGGAGCTGCACGCCGTCGCGGATGTTGCGGTGGTCCGGCGGGTCGATGAAGGGGAACTTCTCGATCTCGCCGAGGCCGGCCGCGGTCATCTGGAGGATGACGGACGCCAGGTTGGTCCGCAGGATCTCGGCGTCCGTGAACTCCGGGCGGGAGAGGAAGTCGTCCTCGGAGTACAGCCGGACGCAGATGCCGTCGGACGTACGGCCGCAGCGGCCCTTGCGCTGGTTGGCGCTGGCCTGGCTGACCGCCTCGATCGGCAGCCGCTGGACCTTGGTCCGGTGGGAGTAGCGGGAGATGCGGGCCGTGCCCGGGTCGATCACGTACTTGATGCCCGGGACGGTCAGCGAGGTCTCGGCCACGTTCGTGGCGAGGACGATCCGGCGGCCGGTGTGGGCCTGGAAGACGCGGTGCTGCTCGGCGTGGGAGAGCCGGGCGTAGAGGGGGAGTACCTCGGTGTTGCGGAGCTGCTTCTTCAGCAGCGCGTCCGCGGTGTCGCGGATCTCCCGCTCGCCGGAGAGGAAGACGAGGATGTCGCCGGGGCCCTCGGCCTGCAGCTCGTCGACGGCGTCGCAGATCGCGGTGATCTGGTCGCGGTCGGCCTCCTCCGAGTCCTCCTCCAGGAGCGGGCGGTAGCGCACCTCGACCGGGTACGTACGGCCGCTGACCTCGACGATCGGCGCGTCGCCGAAGTGGCGGGAGAAGCGCTCGGGGTCGATGGTCGCGGAGGTGATGACGACCTTGAGGTCGGGGCGCTTGGGCAGCAGCTGGGCCAGATAGCCGAGCAGGAAGTCGATGTTGAGGGACCGCTCGTGGGCCTCGTCGATGATGATCGTGTCGTAGGCGCGCAGCTCGCGGTCCGTCTGGATCTCGGCGAGCAGGATGCCGTCCGTCATCAGCTTCACGAAGGTCGCGTCGGGGTTCACCTGGTCGGTGAAGCGGACCTTCCAGCCGACGGCCTCGCCCAGCGGGGTCTTCAGCTCCTCGGCGACCCGCTCGGCGACCGTGCGGGCCGCGATCCGGCGGGGCTGGGTGTGGCCGATCATGCCCCGGACGCCCCGGCCGAGCTCCATACAGATCTTGGGGATCTGCGTGGTCTTTCCGGATCCCGTCTCACCGGCGACGATCACGACCTGGTGGTCGCGTATCGCCTCCAGGATCTCGTCCTTCTTCTGCGAGACGGGCAGCTGCTCGGGGTACGTGACCGCGGGCATGCGGGCGGCCCGGCCGTCGACGCGCTCCTTGGCCTTGCCGGCCTCGGCGGCGATCTCGTCCAGGACGGCCTCACGGGCCTCGGGCTTGCGGATGCGGCGGGCGCCCTCGAGGCGGCGGCCGAGCCGGTGGGCGTCCCGCAGCGAGACCTCGGCCAGGACGGACTGGAGGGCGGCGAAGGAAGTAGACATACGGAATCCAGGATCGCACCCCGGGCGGAGAACGGGCGAACCGATTTCCCTGCGGTGCGACGGGTGGGGCGACCCGTGGGGTGGCCGTGGGGCGACACGTAATATTTCGGGCACGTCGAGCCGAGAGGTCCCCCGCCCCATGTCCCGCACCGCCCCCACCGCCCGCGCGCTCGCGGCGCTCGCCGCGCTGGTGGGCGTGGTCCTCGGGCTGCTGGGCTGCGGCGGAGGTACGGCGGCGGTGGCGGCGGAGCCGTCTCCCGTGGTGGTCGCGGGGAGCGCCTCGCCCGGCTGCGGCCAGGGCACGAGCCTCGACGGTGCCGCCCGGCCGGCCACCCCGCCGCGTCCGAGCGGCTTCGGCGAGCTGCTGCCCGTGCTGGCCGGGGAACGGGCCGCCGGGACCGGGGCCTGGGGCTGTGACCAGGACATACGTGAGCTGCTCCCGGGGCCGGAGCCGCCGGAGCTCGTACCTCCGTCACCTGTGGAGCTGTCGATCCTGCGCGTCTAGAGGACTGGCCGTCCGCGTGTCGTCCACCCTCTTCTCCCTGTTCAGGAGCGTTTCCGCATGTCCAAGTCCAAGCCGATCATGATCATCTCCGGGGTTGCCCTGGCCGCCGTGCTTGCCGGGGTCGTCTCGTTCACCGCGGGTGCGCCCGACTCCGGCGGCTCGTCCGGTTCCTCGGCCGCCGCCGAGGTCTCCGCGGAGCCCGGTGGGCCCGTCTACCCCGAGCTGGAGGCCTACGCCCGCCGCGACGCCGCCGACAAGCTCGCCCTGGGCCGGGCCGACGCGCCCGTGGTGCTCATCGAGTACGCCGACTTCAAGTGCGGCTACTGCGGGAAGTTCGCCCGGGACACCGAGCCCGAGCTGATGAAGAAGTACGTCGACAACGGCACCCTGCGTATCGAGTGGCGGAACTTCCCGATCTTCGGCGAGGAGTCCGATGCCGCTGCCCGGGCGTCGTGGGCGGCGGGGCAGCAGGGCCGGTTCTGGGAGTTCCACAAGGCCGCGTACGCCGAGGGCGCCAAGGAGAAGGGCTTCGGCAAGGACCGGCTCGACGCGCTCGCGAAGGAGGCCGGGGTCCCCGACCTCGCGCGGTTCGCCAAGGACACGGACGGCGCGGCGGCCCGTGCGGCGGTGAGCAAGGACCAGGAGCAGGGCTACTCGCTGGGCGCCACCTCCACCCCGTCGTTCCTGGTCAACGGGCGGCCGATCGCCGGCGCGCAGCCGATGGAGACGTTCGTGGAGGCGATCGAGGCGGCGGCGAAGACGGCGAAGACGGCGAAGGCGGGGAAGTCGGCGAAGCCGTCCGAGGCCGGCCGATGACCTCCGACATCGGCTATCTGGCCGCCTTCCTCGGCGGCCTCCTCGCCCTCCTCAGCCCGTGCAGCGCCCTGCTGCTCCCGGCCTTCTTCGCGTACTCCATCGACTCGACGAGCCGGCTGCTCGCCCGTACGGGCATCTTCTACGCCGGTCTCGCGACCACGCTCGTCCCGCTCGGCGCGGCCGGCTCGTTCGCCGGGCGGCTCTTCTACGGCCACCGGGACCTGCTGGTGGCCGTCGGAGGCTGGACGATCATCGCGCTCGGCGTCCTCCAGATCCTCGGCATGGGCTTCGCCTCACGCAGGATCGCCGAGGTCAGCGGCCGGATCCGCCCCACGACGGCGGTCTCCGTCTACGCCCTCGGCCTGGTCTACGGCCTCGCCGGCTTCTGCGCGGGCCCGATCCTCGGCAGTGTCCTGACGGTGGCGGCGCTGAGCGGCAGCCCGGCGTACGGCGGCCTGCTGCTCGCGGTGTACGCGCTGGGCATGGCGGTGCCGCTGTTCCTGCTGGCGCTGCTCTGGGAGCGGTACGAACTGGGCCGGCGGCGGTGGCTGCGGGGCCGTACGGTCCGGGCCGGCCGGTTCGAGCTGCACACGACCTCGCTGCTGTCGGGGTTGTTCTTCGTGGTGCTCGGCGCGGTCTTCCTGCTCTTCGACGGCACGACGGCCCTGCCCGGGCTGCTGTCGGTGGACGACTCGTTCGCGGTGGAGGAGCGGGTGGCCTCGGTGGGCCGTTCGGTGCCGGACTGGGCGCTGCTCGTGGCGGTGGTCGCCGTGGTCGCGGTGGTGCTCGCGGTGCGCGGGTGGCGCGGACGGCGGGGCCGGGAGGCCTGACGGGGCGGGGGTACGGGCTGAGGCTCGTACCCCCTTCGTCGTATCGTCCGCGCGTACACGAAGAAGGCCCCGTTCTTTCGAACGGGGCCTTCTCTTTGTGGCTGGGGCCGGGGTCGAACCGGCGACCTATCGCTTTTCAGGCGATCGCTCGTACCAACTGAGCTACCCAGCCACGAAGCTGTTTCCAGCTTCAGCGACTCTGACGGGACTTGAACCCGCGACCTCCACCTTGACAGGGTGGCGAGCTAACCAACTGCTCCACAGAGCCAAGCTTGTGCGCGATCACTAGTCTCGCACACGGTACTGCGTGCCCCCAACGGGATTCGAACCCGTGCTACCGCCTTGAAAGGGCGGCGTCCTGGGCCACTAGACGATGAGGGCTAGAGGCTCACCTGCGCGCTTCGCAGCGCGTCGGGGACGTGAGAAGCATATGGGATGGCGGCCGCTATCGCCAAAACGGTTTCACCTGGGGGGACAATGGCCGGGTGCTGGAGATGACGCGCGAGGAGTTCGAGGAGCTTGTCGCCGAGGCCCTGGACCGGATCCCGCCGGAGCTGACGCGACTGATGGACAACGTCGCGGTGTTCGTCGAGGACGAACCCGCGCCGGACGACCCGGAGCTGCTCGGGCTGTACGAGGGGACTCCGCTGACGGACCGGGGCGAGTGGTACGCGGGGGTGCTGCCGGACCGGATCACGATCTACCGGGGGCCGACGCTGCGGATGTGCGAGTCGCGGGAGGACGTGGTGGCGGAGACCGAGATCACCGTCGTCCACGAGATCGCCCACCACTTCGGCATCGACGACGAGCGGCTGCACGCGCTCGGCTACGGCTGACGGCCGGTCCGCCGGGCGCGGTGCGATCGGTGGGCGGCCATCGGGGTCGGTGATCGGGGCAGTGCTTGCCGCGGGGGCGTGTCCCTTGCGGTGCAAAGGGAGTTGGGCAGCGAAACGCGGTCTTCCGCCCGCTGTTCCCACCCTTTGTGTCCTGGAGGTGCCTCCGTGCGCCAATTGCCCACCCGTGTGCGATGGGTCGCGACCGCTCTGGCGGTGGCGGCCTGTGCCGGTCTGAGCGGCTGCATGAGCGTGAGTGACGAGGGTGCGAAGCCGGCGCCCAGCAAGTCCGCGGGGAAGCAGGGGGAGGACGCCGGCTCCGGCGAGGGCTCCGGCGGCTCCGGCGGCCATGGCGGGACCGGTCGGGGCGCGGCCGGGAAGAGCGGGCCCGACGCGGCCGGGGCGGGCACGGAGTCCCCGGTGCCGAGCGACTCGCCGTCGGCCTCGGGGGAGCCCCCCGTGGAGGCTCAGGCGGGCGGGGCATCGGGCGGCAAGCCGAAGCCGGCCGGCCAGGAGCCGGGCGGTCCCGGCGGCGGGTCGGGTGGGCCGAGCGCGCCGGGTGGCGAGGTCACGCCACCGGTCGATCCGCCGGAGCCGACGCCCGAGCCGACCGTGGAGCCGAGCCCGAGCCCCACTCCGGAGCCGACGCCCGACCCGACGGACTCGCCGACGGCGACGCCGGGCGCGGACACCCACATGGGTGCCATGCGGGCGGCGGACGGGCCGGGTGCGCCGGTGGAGCCGGAGGCTTCGCCGCAGGTCGGACCGGCGTGAGGGCCGGTGCGGGGCCCCGTGCGAAGGCGGGTGCGAGGGCCGGTGTGACGCAGTCCGGTTTGCCATAGGTGGGGGAGGGTGCGTATGGTGGTAGATCGTTTGATCCCATTGCCCGGCGCCGACACAGAAGAGCGCCGCGTGGCGCGTACTCTCCCTAGCCGTGGCTGGACCGCATTGAGGCGGTCGATTTGCGAGATTCACGGAGTTGACGGGCGCGTGCCGAGACTCCGGAAGGTTTCGCATTTCGCATGTCCATTTTCAGTCCTGACCACGCCGTCATGCCCGAGAACGACGAGATCGTCGAGGCCGTAGAGGCCACCGAGCTCGTCGAGAACGTCGAGACGGTCGACAACGACACCGACGCCGACAACGACATCGACGCCGCTGAGGCCGAGGCCGAGGCCTCCGAGCCCACCGTCACCTTCGCCGACCTGGGCCTGCCCGAGGGCGTCGTGCGCAAGCTCGCGCAGAACGGTGTGACCACCCCCTTCCCGATCCAGGCCGCGACCATCCCGGACGCCCTGGCCGGCAAGGACATCCTCGGCCGTGGCCGTACCGGCTCCGGCAAGACCCTCTCCTTCGGTCTGCCGACCCTGGCGCAGCTCGCCGGCGGCCACACCGAGAAGAAGAAGCCCCGCGCGGTCATCCTCACCCCGACCCGTGAGCTCGCGATGCAGGTCGCGGACGCCCTCCAGCCGTACGGCGACGTGCTCGGCCTGAAGATCAAGGTCGTCTGCGGCGGTACGTCCATGGGCAACCAGATCTACGCCCTGGAGCGCGGCGTCGACATCCTCGTCGCCACCCCGGGCCGCCTGCGCGACATCATCAACCGTGGCGCCTGCTCCCTGGAGAACGTCCAGGTCGCCGTCCTCGACGAGGCCGACCAGATGTCCGACCTGGGCTTCCTGCCCGAGGTCACCGAGCTGCTCGACCAGGTTCCGGCCGGCGGCCAGCGGATGCTGTTCTCGGCCACGATGGAGAACGAGATCTCCACGCTGGTCAAGCGCTACCTCGTCGACCCGGTCAGCCACGAGGTCGACAGCGCCCAGGGCAACGTCTCGACGATGTCCCACCACGTCCTCGTCGTGAAGCCGAAGGACAAGGCGCCGGTCACGGCCGCCATCGCCGCCCGCAAGGGCCGCACCATCATCTTCGTCCGCACCCAGCTTGGCGCCGACCGGATCGCCGAGCAGCTCGTCGAGGCCGGCGTGAAGGCGGACGCGCTGCATGGCGGTATGACGCAGGGCGCCCGTACCCGCGTGCTCGCCGACTTCAAGGACGGCTACGTCAACGCGCTGGTCGCCACCGACGTCGCCGCCCGCGGTATCCACGTCGACGGCATCGACCTGGTCCTGAACGTGGACCCGGCCGGTGACCACAAGGACTACCTGCACCGCTCGGGCCGTACCGCCCGTGCCGGCCGCTCCGGTGTCGTGGTCTCCCTCGCGCTGCCGCACCAGCGCCGCCAGATCTTCCGCCTGATGGAGGACGCGGGCGTCGACGCCTCGCGCCACATCGTGGGCGGGGCCGGGGCGTTCGACCCGGAGGTCGCCGAGATCACCGGTGCGCGTTCGCTCACCGAGGTCCAGGCCGACTCCGCGAACAACGCGGCCAAGCAGGCCGAGCGCGAGGTCGCCGACCTCACCAAGCAGCTGGAGCGTCTGACGCGCCGCGCCGCCGAGCTCCGCGAGGAGGCCGACCGTCTGGTCGCCCGTTCCGCGCGTGAGCGGGGCGAGGACCCGGAGGCCGCGGTCGCCGAGGTGACGGAGGCCGCCGAGGCCGAGGTCGCCGCGGCCGTCGTCGCCGCCGAGCCGGTCCAGGAGCGCCGCGAGGAGCGCACCCCGGCGTTCCGCGACGAGCGGGGCAACTACGAGCGCCGTGACCGCGGTGACCGTGGTGACCGCGGTGGCTTCCGCCGGGACGACCGCGGTGGCGACCGTGGTGGTTTCCGTCGGGACAACGACCGTCGTGACGGCGACCGTGGCGGCTTCCGCCGTGACGACCGTCCGTCGGGTGGCTTCAACCGTGACAACCGTGACGACCGCGGTGGTTTCCGTCGGGACAACGACCGTCGTGACGACAACCGTGGCGGCTTCCGTCGCGACGACCGTCCGTCCGGTGGCTTCAACCGCGACGACCGTGGCGGCCGTTCCTTCGAGCGTCGTGACAACGACCGTCCGTCCGGTGGCTTCCGCCGGGACAACGACCGTCGTGACGACAACCGTGGTGGCTTCCGTCGCGACGACCGTCCGTCGGGCGGCTTCAACCGTGACAACCGCGACGACCGTGGCGGCTTCCGTCGGGACAACGACCGTCGTGACGACAACCGTGGTGGCTTCCGTCGCGACGACCGTCCGTCCGGCGGCCACCGCGGCAGCGACCGCCCGTTCAACCGCGACCGTCGCGACGACCGCCCCTCGGGCGGCTTCCGCTCGGGCGGCGACCGCCCGTACGGCCGCCGTGACGACCACCGCGGCGGCGACCACCGCGGCGCCGGCTCGACGGGCGGCTCCTTCGGCCGCCGCGACGAGAAGCCGCGCTGGAAGCGCAACGGCTGACCTGGCGTGACACGCTGATCGCTGAACAATGAGCAGGGCCCGTACGACACTTCGGTGTTGTACGGGCCCTGCTTCTTTGAACGGGTTCGAAACCGGGTTTCGGTGGTTCGGCGCGACTGTTAGCATCGGCGCGTTCGCACGGGGGTTCGGTGCGGCCAGGGGGGCCGCGGACCGAGTTCTGTTCAGCACAGGCGCCGCCGTCTCCCCGTGCTCTTTCTGCTTTTCATGCCTCAGGGGAGGACACGAGTGCTTCGTAGCGCTCTTCTACGCCATTCCATCGCGACCGTCACGGCCGCGACCCTGCTCGCGGGCATCGGCCCGCTGGCCACCACCGCAACCGCCGCCGATGCCCCCGGAGTCGTCTTCCCGGGCGCCGTCGCGCAGCAGCCGCGCACGGTCGTCCCGCTCGCCGCGGGCGCGACCGGCTACCTCCGCTACGACCAGGGGCGTGGCCACTTCTGGAGCTCGTACGCGGGGGACTACTCCACGCCGCTCACGGTCGAGGAGGAGGGCCCGGAGGCGGACGGCCGCTACGGCGCCGGCATCGACGGCTACGCCATGTTCTCGCCGGACTGGACGTCCACGAGTCATCTGGTCCGTGTGGTCGACAAGATGGTCGGTGGCAAGACCGCCCACTTCTACATCCCGAAGACGCATCGGTACGTCGGCGCGTACGGGACCACCGTGGTGACCTTCACCCAGGCCACTGTGTCCTCTCCGCGCGTCTGGCACCTGCTCCGGCTCGTGAACGGCGCGCTGCAGGACACGCCGATCACCGGCTGGCCCGCGGGCGCGCTGCCGCCCGCCCACCCGATCGCCGGTACGGCGGACGGCGTCCTCACCACGTACGAGGTGGCCGGCGCCACCCGTACCGCCTGGATCGACCTCGCGTCGGGGCAGGTACGCCCCCTTCCCGAGGACGCGGCCGGCCAGCCGGTGTCCACCGTGATCGGCCCGAACGAGATCGTCGCGTGGGCCAAGGACGGCAAGGCCCGCTTCTACGCCAAGGGCGAGGCCGGGGCGTCCGGTCCGCTCACGCCGACCGCGACGACCGAACTGCCCCACAGCGAGGGCGACGCGCTGCTCGGTCTCGTCGGTGACCGGCTGATCGTCGGCCGCGTCTCCGGCCAGGGCTCCACGGCCCCGTACCGCGTCGTCTCGGTGCCGCGCGCCGGCGGCGAGGAGACCACGCTCTTCGCGCACGGTCGCGCGCAGGTGCTCGCGACGCCGGACGGCGGGCTGCTCCTGGTCGCCGGGGCGTCGGGCGACGCGCTGAGCCTCCAGCGGCTCACGGTCGACGGGGACGGCACCGCCTCCGCCAAGCTGGTCGACGTCACCCCGGTCACCTCCAAGCCGCGGAAGCTGACCTTCAGCCACGGGCAGCTCGACTCGCTGGAGCGGAAGCCGGACGAGACCAACACCTTCCTCTCGCGGACGGTGTCGGTCACGGGTGCGCTCACCGGGGGCCCGACGCAGGACCGCGGGACCTTCGGCTTCGATCTCAGCGGGTGCACGGACGAGAACATCTGCCAGGACAATCTCCCGACCGGCGACGGACGTCTCGTCGCCCAGGGTGACTTCGGCGGTGTCCCCGTGGTCGTGGAGGAGGGCGCGACCTCCGGGCGGCCGGTGACCACCGAGCTCACCAACGTCCAGGTCCAGGACGTCTCGGGGCGGTACGCCTTCGTCGGCGGATACACCGAGTCCGGCGACTGGGTGACATCCACCGTCGACCTGGACACGGGCAAGCGGCTTGCCACGCTCAACGTCCCCTCCTTCAACTGGGACCTGCAGGGCGACACCCTCTGGGCGTCGGGCAGTGTGGCCGGGACGGTCCTCGGCTACGACGTCCGGACCGGTGCGGTGAAGCGCACGGTCGACCTCGGCTCGGGGTGCCGCGCGGAATCGATCAAGGTCACCGCTCGCTGGCTGAGCTGGGACTGCGCGGGACAGGTTCCCAAGGGCGGCGTCCACGACCTCGACACCAACGTCAACAAGACGCTCACGGAGCCGTTCTCCCAGCTCGGCGACGGCTATGTGGTCCGGCAGAACGGCCGGGACGTCACCGTCACCGACTTCCGTGGCCCGGCTCCCGTCCTCAAGGCGACCTACCAGGTCTCGGAGGACAACTTCGAGCACGGCCCGTGGGCCGTCGACACCGCCACCGGCCGCCTGGCCTTCCAGGACAACGCCGCCGGTGACATCCGGGTGGTCGACCTCGGTGTGCCCGCCTCGCCGCTGGCGAAGATCGACGCCGACGTTCCGGCGACGCAGGCGGTCAACGGCGGCAAGGCGCCCTGGAAGCCCCGCTGGTGGCTGACCAAGCCCGCCGCCTCCTGGTCCCTGTCGCTCAAGAGCGACAGCACGGGCTCCGTGGTCCGGACCCTCTCGGGCGGCGAGGCGCGAGGCGTCGTCAAGCCCGCGTGGGACGGCAAGGGCACCGACGGCAAGCTCGTCGCGGACGGTGCGTACACCTGGACGCTGACCGCGAAGCCGGCCGACGGCCAGGGCGCGGACCTCGTCCTCACGGGTGGCGTGAAGCTGACCGGTTCCGTGCCGGCGTGGCGGGACATGGCCGGCGACGACCGTTTCGGCGATCTGCTGGTGATGGACTCGGTGGGTCTGGTCTCGCTGTACAAGGGCAACGGCTCGGGTGGTGTGTCGGCGCGGGTTGCCGGTACGGGCGCGAAGTTCCCGACGACGGCGGTGCCGGTTCCGGCCGGTGACCTGAACGGTGACGGCTGCAACGACGTGTACGTGCGCGTCGGTGACGAGCTGCGTGCGTACCGGCCGGGCTGCGGCGTGATCGTGTCGGCTTCGTCGCCGTACACGTCGGTGGGCAAGGGCTGGGGGCAGTACGACGTGCTGACCTCGTCGGGTGACGTGAACGGTGATGGTTTCAAGGACCTGATCGCGCGTCAGGCTTCGACCGGTGACATGTACTTCTACCCGGGTACGACGGACCACCGTCTGGGTGCGCGGGTGAAGATCGGTACGAACTGGAAGCTTTACGGGAAGATCGTCGGTGCCGGTGACCTGAACGGTGACGGGCGGGGCGATCTGCTCGGCATGGACGCGTCGGGTGTGCTGTGGCGGTACTACGGCACGGCGAACGGTGGTGTGACGGCCCGGGTGAAGGTCGGCGCCGGCTGGGGTGGCTACTCCTCGCTGGTGGGCGTGGGTGACATCACCGGTGACGGTCGCTCGGAGCTCCTTGCCCGGGACACGACCGGCAAGCTGTGGCGGTACACCAACCTCGGGAACGGCCTGTACGCGGGCCGCGTCATGATCGGCACGGCCGGCTGGAACGCCTTCAAGGGCCTGTACTGACGCGTGGCCACGCGTGACGCATGACGCGTGACCCTGTGGTTCGGGGCCCGTACGGCGGATGTTCGCCGTACGGGCCCCGGTTCGTTGAACGGGTTCGAAAGCGCGGGGTATCGGGCTGCCGGGTGTCGGTGGCGGCTGTTACTGTCGGGCCTGTTGACATGGGCGGGAAGCGTCGGCCGGGGGGCCAGGGGCCGCGCACGGTGGTCCGGCTTCCGCCCTGTCTCCTCAGCTTCAGGATTTCCCGGGGAGGGACCCTCGTTGGCACGCTCTTCACGCGCGCGTGAGCGTCGCGCGCTCACGGCCGTCGTCGCCGCCGCGCTCGTCGCCACGGTGATCGGTGCGACGCCGGCCACCGCCGTACCGAACGCCGTACCGGCGGCCCTGCCCGCCGCCGTACCGCCCGGCGACCAGCTGGACGTCACGCCCAACTGGCGGACCGTCCCGCGGCAGGCGACCGTCAAGGCCGTCAGCGGCAACGGCTACGTGCACGAGACCGAGGACGCCGACGAGCACTCCGGCGGCGAGCAGTTCTGGACCGACTTCGCGACCGGCGCGACCGTGTCCCTCGGGTACGGCTCCGGCAATCCGGCCTTCGCCGAGACCGGAGTCGGCGGGCGGTACGCGTACGTCCAGCGTGGCGCGGGCGTCCACTACATCCGCGACCTGGCCGCCGGCACCGAGCAGCCGCTGACCCTGCCTGAGGACGCGAGCCTCCGGGGCCTGCTCGGCGACACCCTGCTCTTCCAGCAGTACGTGTCCGAGGACGCGTTCGACGAGACCACGGGCTACTACCTCCGCCGCGTCGGGGACGCCACGGCGACCAAGATCCCCGTCACCGGCTTCCCCGCGGGCGCCGACCTGCACATGGCGCGGCTCGTCGCCGGCGACGACACCGCCGCCGTCCTCCGCTTCGGACGGACCGGTGACCCGTACAACCCCACGCACCTCGGCGTCGTCGACCTGCGGACGGGGCAGATGACGGTGATCGAGACGCCGACCTCCGTCGGGCAGAGCATTCTCGTCGCGCCGGTGGCCCTGAGCGCCGACCGGATCGCCTGGGTCGACGGGGGCCGTAAGGTCCACGTCCGGAAGCGGTCCGACCTGAGCGTCGACGAGCGGGCGGCGTTCGAGCTGCCCGAGGGGCTGAGCCGCGAGCGCATCGGCCTCGTCGGCGACTGGGTTCTCGCCGTGAGCGAGGCCAGTGGCGTCGACGCCTCGCTGAACCGGCGACTCGTCGCGCTCTCTCCCGAGGGCGTCCCGCAGACGCTCCTGGAGAAGGCCGAGTCCGAGATCAACCAGATCGTCGGCGGGGTGGGGGGCGCCGCCGTCGTCGGCGGTTCCTCCGCCACCGACTGGTCGCTGCTCAAGGTCGTCCCGGGCAAGGGCGGCGCGCCGGCCCTGGAGAAGCTGCGCAGGATCGAGCCGCTGGCGACGGAGGTGCAGTCGCTCGCCCTCGGCGCGGGCCGGCTCTCCACCCTGGAACAGGACGGCCAGAGCGGCCGGGGCTTCTTCGCCCGGACCCTGCCGGTCGGTCCGATGCACACCGGCCAGTCCGAGCCGGTGTCGGTCGGGTCCGAGGCGCAGCTGGAGTCCACGACCCCGCTGTTCGACTCCGGTGACGGCCGTACGGTCCACCTGGCCACGAGCTTCTCCGGCCTGGAGGTCGTCGGGCGGCGCTCCGCCAAGGAGTCCACCCGGGTCGCCACGGGCAAGAACACCGGCTGGCTGACCGACGCCTCCGGCCGCTGGGCGGTCTTCCAGAGCGGGCGACCGAGCTTCCCCGGCACCCTGGTCACGGGCGAGGAGACCCTGGTCGTCGACCTGGACGCCGCGCCCGGCGCCCAGCCGGTCGTCCACAGGCAGTCGCAGACGGCGGCCGCGCTGCGCGGCGAGACGCTCTTCACCGGTACGGCCACGCCGGGGCAGGTCGCCCGCAAGAACCTGGCCACGGGCAAGGACCTCGGCCCGCTCGCGACCGGCGCGAACTGCGTGCCGACGGAGCTCCAGACGGCGGGCCGCTGGCTCTACTGGGCCTGCGCCCAGTTCTCCCAGCAGGGCGTCGTGGACCTCCAGAAGGGCACGAAGGTCACGCTGCCCGCGACCTCGTCCCGGGGGAGTCTGCTCGGCGACGGCTTCCTCGCCTACCAGGGGTCCGGTTCGTACCTCCGGCTGATCGACTTCACCTCCGGTACCGCCGCCGCGCCCCGCGTACTGGTGGACTCCGAGCCCGTCCAGGGCGCGCGCCGGGAGGCGTGGACGGTGGACCGCTTCGGTGGTGCCGTCGCGTACAAGGACGCGGAGAACCGGATCCACGCCCTGTGGACGAGCGTCCCGACCTCGGACCTGACGGCCACGGCGACGAGCGCCCCGACGGCCGCCCGTGCGACGGACGGCTGGAAGGCCGCCTTCTCGCTGTCGAAGCCGGCCTCGTACTGGCAGCTGACGGTGAGCCGGAGCGTGAGCGGCGCGGTGGTCCGTACGTACAGCGGCAACGAGACGCGCGGCCGGATCGCCGTCGGCTGGGACGGCAAGGACGCCTCCGGCCGGCTGGTCACCGACGGCACGTTCACCTGGACGCTGACCGCCAACACGGCCGACGGCGAGGGCCGCGACCTGTCGGCCTCGGGACGGATCTCCGTGACCGGGGGCCGGGTCCTCGGGTGGCGGGACATGGCCGGTGACGACCGTCTCGGCGATCTGCTGGTGATGGATTCGGCGGGTCTGGTGTCGCTGTACAAGGGCAATGGCTCGGGCGGTCTGGCCGCGCGGACCAACGGCACGGGGGGCAAGTTCCCGAACACGACGCTCCTGGTGCCGACCGGTGACCTGACCGGCGACGGCTGCAACGACGTGTACGCGCGGGTCGGCGACGAGCTGCGTGGTTACGAGCCGGGCTGCGGCCGGATCGTCTCGGACCACTCCGGGTACACGCTGGTCGGCAAGGGCTGGGGCCAGTACGACGTACTGACGTCTTCCGGTGACGTGAACGGCGACGGGTTCAAGGACCTGATCGCCCGCCAGAAGTCGACCGGTGACATGTACTTCTACCCGGGTACGGAGGACGCCCGCGTGGGTGCGCGGGTGAAGATCGGTACGAACTGGAAGCTGTACGGGAAGATCGTCGGTGCCGGTGACCTGAACGGTGACGGGCGGGGCGATCTGCTCGGCATGGACGCGTCGGGTGTGCTGTGGCGGTACTACGGCACGGCGAACGGTGGTGTGACGGCCCGGGTGAAGGTCGGTGCCGGCTGGGGTGCGTACAACGCCCTGGTGGGTGTGGGCGACCTCACCGGTGACGGTCGCGCCGAGCTGATCGCCCGCGACACGACCGGCAAGCTGTGGCGGTACACGAACCTGGGCAACGGCCTGTACGCGGGCCGCGTCATGATCGGCACGGCCGGCTGGAACGCCTTCAAGGCCCTGTACTGACGGACCCCGTCCCCCGGAGCCGTCCCCCAGGGGGCGCTCCGGGGGACGCTCCCGTGGGGCGGGGCCGTGTCGGATACCCGATCGGTTCCTGGGAGCGATACGGCTATGCTCGGGGGTGTTGTGCCGAGGGCCATTAGCTCAATTGGCAGAGCAGCGGACTTTTAATCCGTTGGTTGTCGGTTCGAGTCCGACATGGCCTACGTGTGGCGGGCGGGGGAACACCCTCGGACCCGCGGGGAGCGCCTCGACCGGTTTCGCCGGGCGGGGCGCTTCGTCATTGGCAGTTGGCCGGGGCGGCACGTAGCTTTCGGGGCATGAGTGCCCCACCGATACGCGAGCCCGAGCAGGTCGCAGACCCCGAGGCCGCGGACGGTGAGATCGCGGACGGTGAGATCGCGGACGGTCGGATCGCGGACGCTGAGATCGCGGGCCGGTCCCAGGTCGTGGCCCCGCGCTTCACGGACCTTCCTCGGGTGCGCGGGGGCGTCACCGTGCTCGTCTGCTTCCTCGTGTGTTTCGCGCTCGGGCTGCAGTCGTGGACGGCGCTGCGGGTGACGGGGTTCGATCTCGGGATCTTCGACCAGGCCGTCCGGGCGTACGCGCACTTCGAGCTGCCCCGGTCGCCGATCAAGAGCGTCCACCATGAATTCCCGCCGGACTTCACGCTCCTGGGTGACCACTTCACCCCGCTCCTGGCCCTGCTGGCCCCGCTCTACTGGCTCTGGGACGACCCGCGCTCGCTGATCCTCGCCCAGGCGCTGCTCTTCGCGGTGGGCGTCCCGGTGGTGCGCCGGATCGCGCTCCACTGCTTCGCCGGCGCGGCCCCCGCCGTCGCGCGCCGGGCGGCCGATGCGAGCGGGCTCGTGTACGCGGTGGGCTGGCCGCTCCTGAACTCCTCGTACACCGGCTTCCACGAGGTGGCCTTCGCCGTACCGATCACGCTGCTCATGCTGGAGCGTGGCCTGGCGCGGCGTTACGGGGGCGCGGCGCTGTGGGCGCTCGCGCTGTGCCTGGTGAAGGAGGACATGGGCCTGGTGGTCGGGGCGTTCGGTCTGGTGCTCGCCGTACACGCGCACCGCGCCGGGCACACGGCCGGCCGGGCGGCGGGCCTCGTGCTGCTGGTGGGCGGACCGCTGGTCGTCGCCGTGGTGGTCGGCTGGTTCCTCCCCGCCATGGGCAGCCCGCCCGGCTACTACTGGAGCTACGACCGGCTCGGCGCGAGCGGCGGGGAGGCCCTCCTGCGGGTGCTGACCGAACCGTGGGTGGTGGCGGAGGTGGCGGTCACGCCGTTCGTCAAGGTGCTGATGCTCGCGTGGATCCTGGGGACGCTCGCGTTCCTGCCGGTCGGATCGGCGACGCTGCTGCTCGCGGTGCCCCTGCTCGCCGAGCGCATGCTGTCCGACAACCCGAACCACTGGCCGGTGGTCAACCACTACGACGCCTTCCTCTGGCCCATTCTGCTCACCGCCGCGCTGGAGACCCTCGCGCGGCTGCACCGCAGGAACCGGGGCGCCCGGCTCGCCGTCGTCGGCGCGCTCACGCTGAGTACGGCCGCGGCCCTCGTCGCGGGCCTGGGACTGCCGTTCAACCCGGGCTCCTGGCAGCCCCGCCCCGACAAGCGTGCGCTCGCCGCCGCCGCCGAACTGATCCCGGACGGTGCGACGGTGGAGGCCGACAACACGGTGGCCCCGCGCCTGACGTCCCGTACCCGCGTCGTCCTCGTCGACGCCACGCCCCGCGGGGCGGACTGGGTCCTGCTGCGGGTCAACGACCGCACCTTCCCGTTCGCGTCGCTCGGCGAGCAGCGCCGGCGGATCGACCTGCTCCTCGGCCACGGGTACGAGCAGGTACGGAACGAGGACGGTGCGGTCCTGCTGCACCGCGTCCGGCACGTCCCGATCCCCGGCATGCGCGTACCGGGCCCGGACAGCACGCCGGTGCGCGAACAGGTGCCGTCCGACGTGGGGCGCAATCCCTTCTTGCGGTAGGCGCACCGCAGTTGGGGTCCGGGACCGATAATGAGACCGTGAACAGTCCCGTGATCTCGGCCCGGGAAGCCGACGTGCTCGCGCTCCTCGGGGAGCACCTCAGCAACGCGGAGATCGCCGCCCGGCTGTTCATCTCCGTCCGCACCGTCGAGTCGCACGTCTCCTCCATGCTGCGCAAGCTGGAGGTGCCGGACCGGCGCGCGCTCGCCCGGTACGCGATCGAACGCGCCCGTGCCGAGGCCGAGGAGGCGTCCGGCTACGAGGAGCGGTCCTTCCGTGCTCTGCCCGCCCCGTTGCCGGCTCCGCTGACCGCCTTCATCGGGCGGGTGCGTGAGCGACGGGAGTTGGCCGAGGCCGTGCGGGCGCACCGGCAGGTGACCGCCGTCGGTCCCGGTGGCGTGGGCAAGACGCGGCTCGCGCTCGCGGTCGCGGTGGACGTCGCCGACGAGTTCGCCGACGGGGTGTGGTTCGTCGACCTGGTCCCGGTCACGGAGGAGAAGCGGGTCGGCGCGGCCGTCGCCACCGCGCTGGGCGTGGGCGAGCGGCCCGGCGGCGGGATCGACGACGCGGTGCTCGCCGCCCTCGCGGACCGGCAGGCCCTGCTCGTGCTCGACAACTGCGAGCAGATACGTGACGGGGGCGTCGCGCCCTTCCTGGAGCGGCTGCTGACGGCCTGCCCCCGTGTACGGGTCCTCGTCACGAGCCGGGCACGATTGCTGGTCCCCTTCGAACGGGCCTTCTCCGTACCGCCGTTGTCCCGTGACGGCGGCGACGACTCGGACGCCGTGGCCCTGTTCCTCGACCGGGCGGGCGCCGTCGGCGCGTCGGCCGTGGTGGGGCTGCTCACGGATCCGGCGGTACGGGCCCGGGTCGTCGCCCTGTGCGAACGGCTCGACGGCATGGCCCTCGCGATCGAACTCGCCGCCGCCCGCTGCGCCACGCTCGGTCTCGACGGACTCACGGCCGGTCTCTCCCAGCAACTGCGCCTGCTCGCCGGTGGCCCCCGCGCCACCGACCGGCACCGCTCGGTACGGGCCGTCCTCGACTGGAGCCATGACCTGCTGGAGCCGGCGGACCGGGCGCTGTTGCGCCGGGTGTCGGTGTTCGCGGTGCCGTTCACGGCCGAGGCGGCCACCGAGATCGCCACCGAGATCGCCACCGAGATCGCCGTCGAGGTCGCCGTCGAGGTCGGCGTCCGGGCCGCGGGCGCCGTTCCGCTGGACGCGCTTGACGTGGCCGACGGTCTCGGGCGGCTCGCCGAGCAGAGCCTGCTCGCGGTGACACCGTCCGAGACCGGGACGCGGTACCAGGCGCTGGAGACGATCCGCCAGTACGGGACGGAGCGGCTCGCCGACGCCGACGAGCTGACCGCCGTCCGCACCCGGCACGTCCGCTGGTGCCTGGCCCGCGCGGCGGAGCTGGCGGTGGTGGAAGGCGACGGCACCGACCGCGCCGAGGGCCACGACGGCATCGAGGGCCACGACGGCGGTGCCGACTGGCGCGCGCGGTTCGACGCCGTGGCGGACGAGCTTCGTGCCGCCCTCGGCTGGTCCGCCGAGCGCCCTGACAGGCGTGCCGACGCCCACGCCCTCGCGCTCTCGCTGGCCGGCGCCGCCTTCACTCGCAACCTGCTCGGCGAGGCCCAGCAACGGTACGAACAGGCCGCCACCGTTGCGGGCGTTGCGGGCGTGGCAGAGGGCTCCGAGGCCGATGCCCTTCGGCAGGCCGCCGCTGTCGCCGGGTGCCGCAGGCTCGGCGACGACATGCTCCGCCTGCACCGGGCCGCCGCCGAGGCCGCCCGCCGCGCCGGGGACACCGCGGGGGCCGGGCGGGACCTGGCGGCGGCCGCCACCGTCGCGTACCGCTTCTCCAGCGAGTTCACCCGCCTTCCGTCCGTCGACGACGTGACCGTGCTGCTCAAGGAGGCGGGCGAGGCGGCCGGTGCCGACCCTGCGGCGGAGGCGGCCGTCGCGCTCGCGGAGGCGGCGGTGCTCGCGGACGCGTTCGGCGCCGTCCAGGGCGGCACCGACAACACGGCGGCCGAGACGGTCGCCCGCGCCGAGCGGGCCGTGGCGCTCGCGCGCCGCACGGGCGACCCGGTCGCGGAGTCGGCCGCCCTCGACGCGCTCTCGGGCGCCCAGTGCTGGGCCGGGGAGCCGTTCGCCGCCGCCGCTGCCGCCCGGCGCCGCATCGACCTGCTGACGACGGACCTGGAGGCCCGTACCCCCACCCGTACCAGCGCCCGTACCCCCGCCCGTACGCACGAGTTGATGGACGCGCTCGCCATGGCCGCCGGAACCGCCCTCGGCGTGGGCGACCTGCCGGGTGCCCGCCGCTGGGGCCGGCGGCTTGCCCGCCACCCGCTCCTCGCCGAGGTGGGCCACCACGCCATGTCCTGGCTCCTGGTCGCGGACACGTTCGCCGGTCACGGCGACGAGGTGCTCACCGGCAGCGCGCGGTTCCTGGACGCGTGGGAGCGGAGCGGCCGCCGCCGCTCCTTCTCCCTCGGCCCCGCCGCCGCGTCGGTCGCCCTGGTCCACGGCCTGCGCGGTGACGACGACGCCCGTGCGGAGTGGCTCGACATCGTCGACCGGGCGGGTACGGGTGAGGAGTACCGCCATGGCTACGGCGCGGTCCTCGACGCCCAGCTGCTCCTTCACCGGGGCGACCCGGACGCGGCCCTCGACCGGGTCGCGCCCGAGCCGGATCGGGTGTGGAAGTGGGTTTCCTGGATCTGGCTGCACTGGTACGTGACGCTCCGGGCCGAGGCCTCGGTGCTCGCCGGCCACCCCGACGCCGGTGCCCGGCTGGCCGCGGCCCGCACGACGGTCGCCGGGAACCAGGTCGCCTCCGCCCACCTCGACCGGACGGAGGCGCTCCGCGACGGCGACCTGCCCCGGCAGCTCACGGCCGCCGCGGCGTTCGAGGCCGCCGGCTGCCGCTACCAGTCCGCCCGCACCCTGCTCCTCGCGGGCGGCGACCACGCGATCGCGGGCACGGCCGCCCTGGCCGCCCTCGGGCTCGGGCCTGATCCAAACGAAAGACCCTAGGACGCGCCGACGCCCAGCGCCTCCAGCCGCTCCGGGTCCGCGATGATGTCGATCTGCGTGATGCGGTCGCCGACGATCGTGAAGGCCATGAGTCCGGCCACGCGGCCGCCGTCCACCAAGGAGATGACGCCCGGCGCACCGTTGACCAGCACCTCGCGGTACTCGCGGCGGAAGCGGGCGAACGTGAGCGCCTGGTTGACCACCGCCTCGGCGCCGCGCACCACCTTCGAGAGCGCCGCGGCCGCCTTGCCGCCGTCCGCCCGCAGGAGCACGTCCGGGTCCAGGACCGCGAGCAGGCCCTCGAAGTCACCGCCCTGCGAGGCCGCCATGAAGGCGCCGACGACCTCGCGCTGGCGGGTGAGGTCGGGCGCCGGGCCGGGCGCCGCGCTCTGGACCCGGCGGCGGGCCCGGCTGGCGAGCTGGCGCGTCGCGGCCGGCGTGCGGTCCACGATCGGGGCGATCTCGTCGAAGGAGACCGCGAACATGTCGTGCAGGACGAAGGCGAGCCGCTCGGCCGGGCCCAGCGTGTCCAGGACCACGAGCATCGCGAGGCCGACCGAGTCGGTCAGCAGCGCCTCCTCCTCCGGGTCGCTGTGCCCACCGTCCGCGCCGCGCACCAGCGGATCGGGGACGTAGTACTCCAGCGGGTCCTCGCGGCGCGAGGCGCGCGAGCGCAGCATGTCCAGGCAGACCCGGCCGACGACGGTGGTGAGCCAGCCGCTCAGGTTCCGTACGTCACCGATGTCGGAGCGGCTGAGCTTGAACCACGCCTCCTGGACGGCGTCCTCGGCCTCGCTCAGCGAGCCGAGCATCCGGTAGGCGACCGCCTTGAGATGGGTGCGGTCGGCATCGAAGCGCGCGGCCAGGAGGTCCTTGTCGTCGTCCATCGGTGCGTCATCTCCCTCGTCGTAGCTCGTGGTCGTAACTCGTAACTCGTAACTCGTGGCTCGTCGTTCGTGACTGGTATCGCCGGCGCGTGGCTCGCCGGAATCGCCACGTGGCCTTATGACCATGACGGACGGCGACCCCGTGACGTGACACGTCCGCGGCCCCGAGACGTCCGCAGCGTGAGATCCCCTGCCGTCCCCCGCCGAACACCCGGATTTTCCCGGCGGAGCGGTCCCACCGCCGGGATCTGCCACTTCAGCGCCGTGATCGTCAACCGTAGATTTTCATGCATGACGACAACCGCGCAGGTCAACGCCGTACTTCGTATCCCGCCCGCCGCTCCCGAGGCCGCGGCCGCGTACTTCTCCGCCAGCCTCGCCTTCCACGCCGACGTCTCCGATGTCGCGAGCGCCGTCGCCGCCGGCGGCGACCTCGGTTTCGTGGTCCTCGACTCGCGCTCCACCGCGTCCTGGGACCAGGGCCACGTCCCCGGCGCCATCCACCTGCCGACCGCGCTGATCGCCGAGCAGGCCGAGCAGCTGCTCGACAAGTCCGTCCCTGTGGTCACGTACTGCTGGGGCCCCGGCTGCAACGGCGCCACCCGCGCCGCGCTCGCCCTCGCCCAGCTGGGATTCCAGGTGAAGGAGATGCTCGGCGGCTTCGAGTACTGGGTCCGGGAGGGCTTCGCTTACGAGACGTGGGAGGGCCCCGCGAAGAAGGACGCGGACCCGCTCACCGCCCCGGTCGACGCCGAGGACTGCGGCTGCTGAGAGCTCGGCCGGGAAAACGGATTAGGGGATCGGCGCACCATGCCGTAAGGTCGTATTCACCGACGCGGGGTGGAGCAGCTCGGTAGCTCGCTGGGCTCATAACCCAGAGGTCGCAGGTTCAAATCCTGTCCCCGCTACTCAGTAGCAACGAAGGCCCGGATCCAGTCAATGGATCCGGGCCTTCGTCGTTCCCGACGTGGAAACCCGTGTCCCCCACATGGCCGAGCGGGGGTCGCCGAGCGGCGCGGCTCCCGCCACCCTGGGGAGGGCGCGGTACCGTCCGTCGCCGTGCCGTGTACGGACCGGGCAGGAGACCACAGGTGGGGCAGGGGCAGGGCCAGGGGCAGGGGCAGGAACAAGGGCCTGACCGGGGGCACGTGCGGGGGAAGGGACCGGCGCGACCGTCGGTGAACGGACCGTCGGTGAACGGGCGGGGGAACGGACCGTCGGTGAACGGGCGGGGGAACGGGTCGGCCAACGGGCTCTCCCCCCGGGTCCGGCGACGGCGGGCGGAGCGGGCGCGCCGCTTCATCCGGGCCCTGCCGCCGCTGGTGATCGTCGGCGGGATCGTCTTCGACCTGTCCACCCCCGCCTCGTACACGGCCTCCCCGATGTTCGCCGCCGCGCCGCTCATCGCCGCGCCGTTCTTCTCCATGCTCACGACGCTGCTCACCGGCATCGCCGCCGTCCTCGCCAGCATCGGGCTGCACGTCTACAACGACACCGTCAACGACATCCCCGCCCTCACCGAGACGCTGACCGTCGTCACCGTCTCCGCGCTCGCCCTGCTGATCAACCGGGTCGTGCGGCGCAGTGGCGAGCGGCTCGCCTCGGCGCGGGTGATCGCCGAGACCGCGCAGAAGGCCGTGCTGCCGACGCCCGCCGAGCGGATCGGCGGGCTCCAGGTCGCGGCCCGCTACGAGGCCGCGCAGGCGGACGCGTTCATCGGCGGCGACCTCTTCGCCGTCCAGGACACGCCGTTCGGGGTCCGGCTGGTGGTGGGGGACGTGCGCGGCAAGGGGCTCGACGCGGTGGAGGCGGTCGCCGTCGTGATCGGCGCCTTCCGGGAGGCGGCCGAGCAGGAGTCCTCGCTCGAGGGGGTCGCCCAACGCCTGGAGCGGGCGCTCGCCCGCGAGGGCACCCGCCGCGACGGGCTCGACGCCTTCGAGGGGTTCACCACCGCCGTCCTCGCCGAGATCCCGCGCGGGGAAGGGCGGGTACGTGTCGTCAACCGGGGGCACCCCGAGCCGTTGCTCCTCCACGCGGACGGGGCCCTCGCGCATCTGGAGCCGACCGAGCCCGCGCTGCCGCTCGGCATGGGAGAGCTGGCCGCCTGGCCGGACCGGGCCGACGAGGCCGCGTACCCGCCGGGCGCCACGCTGCTCCTCTACACGGACGGGCTCTCCGAGGCGCGCGACGCCTCGGGGGCGTTCTACGAACCGGCCGAGCGGCTCGCCGGGAGGATCTTCCCGGGCCCCGAGGAACTGCTCGACGCGCTGGTCGACGACGTGCGTCGGTACACGGGCGGGGGCTCCACCGACGACATGGCGCTGCTCGCCGTGAGCCGGCCGGGAGCGGGCCAGCCGGAACGGCGCCGGACGATGCCCGTGGTGCCGTGACCCCTGCCGTCACCCCGCCCTGACGGCCGCCGTGACCTTGCGTAGTGGAGGGGTTCCGCTCCGATAACAATTGACGAACCGTCATGTGTTGTGGCGCGGTAAGAGTTCGTACTGAAGCGGGCTCAAATCGGGCTGTACCAGCTCAATCTCGGGAATGATCAACGGGAACAGCTTGGAATCGGCCCCCCGTGTCTATTAACGTTCGATAACGCAGCGCGGTCGTCCCAGTCGTCGCAAGAGACGGCACCGCGCGCGTGCGCCGAATCCTGAAAGGGAACCGGGGAACCACCACTTGGGGTGAATCGGGCACCTTCGCACCTGTGCGGAACCGCCCGTAGGAGACCTTCCTGCTCCGAACCCGTCAGCTAACCCGGTAGGCGAGAAGGAAGGAAAGGAGCACGCCTCCGTGGCGTCCAACACCCCTGCCCCCGAAGGTCTTTCTGACGGGTTCCACGCGTTCGGCGCCCGCGGCGCCGCCGGGACGGACGACGACGCGGCGACGTGGGGGGAGTGGAACCCCACCGAGGACTCCCTGCGTCAGCAGTCCCGTTCGGGTGGCCGCCACCGCGTCGTGAAGCAGCGCTCCGGCTTCGCCCGGTCCTCCACCGTCCTCGGTGTCGGTGTCATCGCGGCCGTCGGCGCGGGCGGCATGGCGACCGCCAAGGAGAAGCCCCCGGTCTCGATATCGCTGCCCGACCTCAACCTGCCGGACGCCTCCGAGCTGCCCGGTGTCGGCGAGCTCATCTCCGACGGCGACGGCGGTTCGGACTCCGGTACGACCAACCCGCAGCCCCTCACGGCCACCCTGGCCCTGCCGGCCGACGGTGTCGAGAAGGCCGGCGGCGCCCAGACCGCCTCGGCCGCCGACGCCGGCGAGGCGCTGCGCGCCCGCATCCTCCAGCAGGCCGAGCAGCAGCAGGCCTCCGCCGACGCCGCCGAGAAGGCCGCGGCGGAGAAGGCGGCCGCCGAGAAGGCCGCCGTCGAGGCCGCCGCCAAGGCGGACCAGGCCGAGAAGGAAGCGGCCGCGGCCAAGAAGAAGGCCGAGGAGGAGGCGGCGGCGAAGGCCGAGGCGGAGCGCCTGGCGAAGCTCGCCGCGAGCTACTCGCTGCCCACGTCCTCGTACACGATCACCTCCACCTACGGCCAGTCCGGCTCCATGTGGTCCTCCGGCCAGCACACGGGTCTCGACTTCGCGGCGCCCACCGGCACTCCGGTCAAGGCGGTGCACGGTGGCACCATCAAGTCGGCCGGCTGGTCCGGCTCGTACGGCTACCGGATCGTCCTGGAGCTCGAGGACGGCACGGAGGTCTGGTACGCGCACCTGTCCTCGATGACGGCGAGCGTCGGCCAGACCGTGGGCACCGGCGACACGATCGGGCGCGTGGGCGCGACCGGCAACGTGACCGGACCGCACCTGCACCTCGAGGTCCACACCGCGGGCGGCGCGGGCATCGACCCGGCGGCCTGGCTGGGCAGCAAGGGTCTCTCGGTCTAGGGCCTGTCCGGCGGATCAGGGCCGGATAGGCCCTGGGGACCCCCTGGGCCCCCTGAGCCCCCGACTCCGGCAGTCCTGGCGGCACCCCCCCGACGTCAGGGCTGCCGGAATACCCGGTCCCGGGACGGTCGTTGTACCGTCCCATGACCTCACTTCGCCCGCTGGGCACCTCAGACCTCAACGTCTTCCCCCTCGCACTGGGCGGCAACGTCTTCGGCTGGTCCGCCGACGAGGAGCAGTCCTTCGCGGTCCTCGACGCCTACACCGCCGCGGGCGGCAACTTCGTGGACACCGCCGACATGTACTCGGCCTGGGCCGAGGGCAATCAGGGCGGAGAGTCCGAGACGGTCATCGGCAAGTGGCTGGCCTCCCGCGGCAATCGCTCCGAGGTGGTCATCGCGACCAAGGTCGGCGCGCACCCCCGCTACAAGGGCCTCGCCGCGACCACGATCAAGGGCGCGGTGGAGGAGTCGCTGCGGCGGCTCGGGACCGACCACATCGACCTGTACTACTCGCACTTCGACGACCCGACCGTCCCCGTCGAGGAGATCGTCACCGCGCTCGACCAGCTGGTGCGGGACGGCAAGGTGCGCGCGGTCGCCGCCTCCAACATCGCGCCCGATCGGCTCCAGGCGTCCCTCGACTTCGCCGAGGCCGAAGGCCTCGCCCGGTACGTCGCCCTGCAGCCGCACTACAACCTGCTGTCGCGCGACACCTACGAGGGTGAGCTGCTGGCCACCACCGAGCGGGCCGGGCTCGCGGCCGTCCCGTACTTCGCCCTCGCGTCCGGCTTCCTCACCGGCAAGTACCGCGCCGGGAAGACCGTCGACAGCGTCCGCGCCGAAGGCGCCTCCGCGCACGCGGAGACCGAGCGGGGCCGGCGGATCCTCGCCGCCCTCGACACCGTCGCCGCGGCGCACGACGCGGAGGTCGCCACCGTCGCCCTGGCCTGGCTCGCCTCCCGGCCGACCGTCGCCGCCCCGATCGCCTCGGCCCGTACGGTCGAACAGCTCCCGGCCCTCGTCGCGGTGGCCGATCTGCGTCTGACCCCGGCGGAGCTGACCCTCCTGACGGACGCCTCCGAGCCGGACGCCTCCGAGCCGGACGCTTCCTGATCCGCTGGGTCGGTCACTAGCTCTGGTACGGGTTGTAGCCGCCGTAGTCGAGGTACTGCGGCGGCGCCCAGGCCCGGCCCGTCGCCCGCGCCGCGTACGTGAGCGCGGGTGACGCGACCGGCTTGCGCTGCCACAGGTGGTGGAGGAGCTCCTGCTCGCGCGCCGTGAAGTCGGGGTCCTGCGCGCCGCGCTGGGCGCGGTGGCGCAGGAAGGCGAGGGTGGTCGCGAACGCCTCGTACTCCCCGACGGCGATGGCGGCCGGCGGGCCGTACGTGCGGCGGGCGAAGTCGCGGGCCACCGAGCGGGCCCGCATCGAGGAGAGCGCGAGCGGCTCGGCGGGCGAGAGCCAGCCGGCCGCGGCGTACGCGGGGAGCTGACCGGATATCGTGCGCAGCTCGCGCTGCCTGCTCCATATCGCGAGCCAGGTCAGCAGGCCGAAGGCGGGCACCATGAGCATGCCGTAGATCAGGATGAAGCCGAGCGGCCCGAGGATCGTCACGGAGCCGTTCCACAGCGCGTGCATGATCATGGCGAGGAGCAGCCCGGCGAGCGGCAGCAGGACCCGGCGGGTCCGCAGGAACCTGCGGCGGGACGTGGCGAGGGCGGCGAACGCGAAGCCGAGGCCGGTGAAGACCGTGAACAACGGGTGCGCGAACGGCGACATCACGATCCGTGCGAAGAAGGTGGCCGCTGTCGTGCCGAGGCCGCCGGAGCCGAGGTCCTGGTCCTCGCCGAAGGCGTTGCCGAGATAGAGGATGTTCTCGGTGAAGGCGAAGCCGGTGGCGGTGAAGCCCGCGACGACGACCCCGTCGACGAGGCCGGTGAAGTGCCGTCGGCGGAAGAGGAAGATCAGCAGGATCGCCGCGGCCTTGGCGCTCTCCTCCACGATCGGGGCGACGACCGCGGCGCCCCAGGACTCGGCGGAGGCCGGGTCGGCCGTGGCGGTCGCGATCCAGCGCACCGCGAAGGAGTTGGCGAGGATCGCGACGAGCGTCGCGGCGCACGCACCCCACGCGAAGGCGAAGATCAGGTTCTTCCACGGGCCCGGCTCGACCCGGTCGAGCCAGCGGAAGGCTGCCATGAGCAGCGGCACGGGCAGGACCGCGAGGCCGAGGCCGACGAGGAAGCCCTCGGTGCCGGTCTGTTCCCGGACGATCGCGAGGATCACGAGCGCGCAGATGGCGAGCACGGTGAACACGGCGATGGCCCGGACCACCTTGCTGCGCCAGAAGGCGCGACGAGGCCTGTAGCGCCACTGGGCGCGGTCCGGAACGGCCGTGAAGGCCGGCTCCTCGGTGTCCCTGGTGGGGACGGGAACGTGGTTCGACACGTGATCGACCCTAACGAGGCGGACTGACACCTGCGACGGAGTTCTCCGACAACAGCCGTTCCTGTGGAAAACCGGGCCGGTCCGAGGTCGCTCCGGGCTGATGCGGTGCCGGTCCGCGGTCGCTCCGGTGCCGGTCCGCGGTCGCTCCGGGCGGCGGCTACTTCCTGCGGAAGAGCAGGTCGTGCACGACATGCCCCTTGTCCAGGCCCTGTCCCTCGAAGCGGGTCAGGGGGCGGAACTCCGGGCGGGGCGCGTAGCCGCCGTCGGGCACGGTGTTCTCGAAGTCGGGGTGGCCGGAGAGGACTTCGAGCATCTGCTCGGCGTACTCCTCCCAGTCCGTGGCGCAGTGCAGCACGGCGCCGGGCTTCATCCGGGTCGCGAGCAGCGTGAGGAACTCGGGCTGGATCAGCCGCCGCTTGTGGTGGCGCTTCTTCGGCCAGGGGTCCGGGAAGTAGACGCGGCAGCCGTCGAGGGCGTCGGCCGTGAGCATCTCGCGGAGCAGGATGATCGCGTCGCCGTTGGCGACCCGGACGTTCTCGAGTCCGCCGCGGTCGGCGAGACCGAGCAGGTTGCCCTGGCCGGGGGTGTGGACGTCCACGGCGAGGATGCCGGTGCCCGGGTCGGCGGCGGCCATCTGGGCCGTGGCCTCGCCCATGCCGAAGCCGATCTCCAGGACCACGGGCAGGCCGCCGAACATCTCGTCCAGGTCGAGGACCCGCTTGCCGTCGATGTCGAGGCCCCAGTCGGGCCAGCGCTTCAGCATGGCCTCCGCCTGCCCCGTGGTGACCCGGCTGCGGCGCGGCTGGAAGCTGCGGATCCGCCGCTCGTGGTGCGACCCGGCGGGATCGGGCAGCGGGCCCTCCCCGGCGGCGAACCTCTGGCTGCCCCGCCGGAAGGCGGGCTGCGGCTCGGGCTGGAGCTGGGGCTCGGGCTGGGTGACGGTTTCACGGGACTCAGACACAATGCGCCCCATTCTACGGTCCCGGTGTCCGAGGGGGCTTTCCGCGCGAAGGCCCCACGGGCGGCCGCCCGTGGGAGGGCATGGGAGGGCATGGGAGGGCAATGGGAGGGCAATGGGAGGCTTGGGAGAGCGCTACAGCAGGGCCAGGGCCCGGGACGCCACCTCGCGGCCGATCGGCAGCGACGCCGTCGCGGCCGGCGACGGCGCGTTCAGGACGTGCACCGTCCGGTGCGCCTCGCGGATCAGGAAGTCGTCCACCAGCGTCCCGTCCCGCAGCACCGCCTGCGCCCGCACCCCCGCCGGAGCCCTGCGCAGATCCGTTTCCTCAACGGCCGGCAGCAGCCTGCGCACCGCCTCCGTGAAGGCCCGCTTCGACAGCGAGCGGCGCAGCTCACCGGCTCCGTAGCGCCAGTGCTCCCGGGCGATCTGCCACGCGCCGGGCCACGCCAGCGTCCCCGCCAGGTCGCCGGGCCGGACGACCGACCAGTCGTACCCCTCCCGGGCCAGCGCCGGCACCGCGTTCGGCCCGACGTGGACACCGCCGTCGACGCCCCGGGTCAGATGGACGCCAAGGAAGGGGAAGGCCGGGTCGGGGACCGGATAGACCAGGCCCCGGATCAGCGAAGGGTCGGCCAGCTCGTAGTACTCGCCGCGGAAGGGCACGATCCGCATGCCCGGCTCGTCGCCCGCGAGCCGCGCCACCCGGTCGCACTGCAGCCCCGCGCAGTTCACCAGGACCCGCCCGCGCACCACCGTCCCGGCCGCCGTGCGGACGGCGACGCCCCAGGGCCGCCGGTCGACGGCGGTGACCTCGGAGCCGTACAGGATGCGCGCCCCGGAGGCCTCGGCGAGCTGTTCCGCCACCGCTCCGTAGTCGCAGATCCCCGTGGTGCCGACGTGGATCGCGGCGAGGCCCCGCACGTTCGGTTCGTACTCGGCGATCTGGGCGGGGCCCAGTTCCCGCACCGGGATGCCGTTCTCCCGGCCGCGCTGCACGAGCGCGTGGAGCCGGGGCAGCTCGTCGCGGCCGGTGGCGACGATGAGCTTGCCGGTGACCTCGTACGGCAGTCCGTACTCGGCGCAGAACTTGACCATCTCGGCCGCGCCCTTGACCGCGAACCGTGCCTTCAGGGAGCCGGGGCGGTAGTAGATCCCGCTGTGGATCACCCCGCTGTTCCGCCCGGTCTGGTGGCGGGCCGGGCCGTGTTCCTTCTCCAGGACGGTGACGCGGGTGCCGGGAGCGGCGCGCGTCAGGGCGTACGCCGTCGACAGACCGACGATCCCGCCGCCGATCACGAGCACGTCGCAGTCGACGTCGTGCGTGTACACCTGCACCACCTCCCACCCCGATAGTGCACTGGCCCACTGACAGATCGGCTAAACCCCCTGGGACACGCGTGACGCGCCACTCCGGCCGGCGCGGCACGCCATGTCATCCCGCGTTCAGGCCGGGGTCATCAGGAGTGGCCGTGCCCGCTCCCGCAGCTCCATGACCCTGGGCTCGTCCCCGTACGGTTCGAGCCGGTGCAGCAGGTCCCGTACGTACTCGGTGGTGCGGGCGGACGAGATCCGTCCGGCCACCTCCACCGCGCGCGTGCCGGCCGCGCAGGCCGCGTCCAGGTTGCCGGACTCCAGTTCCGCGACCGCCGACACGACGAGCCGCAGCCCGTGCGACCGGACGAACTCCTCCGTCGGCCGGGACAGCGCCTGCTCGGTGAAGCGGCGCACCTGGCGGGGCGCCTTCAGGTCCCGGTAGCACTCGGCGGCGTCGGCGCAGAACCGGTCGTACGAGTAGAAGCCCAGCCAGGACGGGTCGGCGTCGCCCTCCCGCGAGCGCTCCAGCCATCCCTCGGCGGCCTTGAGCGCGGCGGCCGCCGCGGTGCCGTCGCTCGCCTTGGCGTGCGCGCGGGCCTCGACGAGCCGGAAGAAGGACATGGTGCGGGCGGTGGCCAGGCCCCGGTTGCGTTCCAGGGCGGCCTGGGCGAGGTCGACCCCTTCGTCGGCGAAGCCCCGGTAGGTGGCCTGGAGGGACATGGAGGCCAGCACGTATCCGCCGAGCGGCACGTCGGCGGCGGCGCGGGCGAGCCGCAGCGCCTGGATGTAGTACCGCTGGGCGGCCTCCTGCTGGCCGGTGTCGAAGGCCATCCAGCCGGCCAGCCGCGTCAGCTCGGCGGTGGCGCCGAAGAGCGCCCGCCCGACCTCGTCCGAGTACGAGCCGAGGAGCAGCGGCGCCGCGTCGACGCGTAAGCACTCCGGGACCATCGAGGAGCGCCAGTCGCCGCCGCCGTACTTGGAGTCCCAGCGGCGCGCGTCCTCGGCGGCCTCCCGGAGCTTGGCGACGTCGCTGTGGCCCACGCGCGCGTGGGGGCCGGTCTCGGGTCCCTCGCCGGCCGCCTGCTCGTCGGCCGGTTGCACCACACGCTCGACGGAGGAGTCGGCGGGCGTTATCAGCCACCGGGAGGCGGGGGTCGCGTATGCGCTGACCGCGAAGGACCCGGCCAGCGACTGCCAGATCCCGCCGCCCCCGGCCCGTCGGCCGGCGAGATCGAGACGGTAGAGCTCGGTGGCCGAGCGGACCGCCTCGCCCACGTCGCGGGGGAAGGCGAGCCCGACCTCGGGCGCGGGGTCGGCGTCGGCGAGTCCGATCTCGTGCAGGGGTACGGGCCGGCCCAGCTTCTGGCCGATCGCGGCGGCGATCAGATGCGGCGCGGCGCCTTGGGGCACCATGCCCTTCGACACCCAGCGGGCCACCGAGGTCTTGTCGTAACGAAGCGTCAGCCCGCGTTGTGCGCCGAGGTCGTTGACGCGCCGGGCGAGGCCGGCGTTGCTGATTCCCGCGAGGGCGAGAACCGTGCCGAGCTTTTCGTTCGGCCCGCGTTGCTCCCTGGACATGACGCCACCCCTCGACACCCAAGACGGCCGCCACGACGCCGGGCATAGGCGTGCGGCATTCGTAAACACAGCGTAGTTCGCCGCATCCCGACCGTTAAGGGGCGGAGTTCCGTATGGCGGGATTGTTGTGGGAACAGACGGATGGCCGACAGATGGCGTAGCGGCGTCGGCGGATCCCGCGCCGTCCGGCGTGCGCGGCGCACTCGCGGCGCACCCGTGGGGCGCCTTGGGGCGCCTTGGGGCGCATGCTCCGGCTGTGTGGCCGTGCGCCTGGCCGTGCGCTCTCGTCCGGTCGGCGCGGGAGCGCTTCCATGAGTCCTGCGTGGGTCGGCCCACCCGGCTGTGGACCGGTGGGCTGGGGGATACCGCCGCCTCGTTCCCCGCGGGCGGCGGACGGCTCCGGGAGGCGGACACTGCCTCCCGGACTGCCGCCGGCCCGGCGGCTCCGTCGGGGTCTCGGGCGGCGCCGGATCCGCGCCATTGAGAATGGCCGAATGACGACCGTGGTCCCACTGGTGCCAACTGGCCCATGCCAGGGGCGCATTCGCATCCGGGCGCGCGCCCCCGGAGCCCCCTCCGTGCGCTGTTGTCGTGGCAGCATGTTCCTCCACTGAACCGACGTGGAGGCGCCGATGCGATGGCTGGTGGGCTGGAGCAGTGTCGCCGCGGGCTTCGGTACGACGGTTACCTCCGGTACAGCCGCTGCGGGGCACGCGGGGGCCGCGGGGCACGCGGGGGCCGTCGGGGACCCGGCCTCCGAGGGACGCACGGTCCAGCCCGTGGGCGCCCAACTCCTCTGGGGCGACCCCGATCCGCTCTGGGCGGTCGGCGACTGGCGCCCCGACGAGGTCCGCGTGATCAGTGTCGACGCGCAGACCCGCCTCGCGGTCCTGGGGTGTTGCGCCGCCAGTGACGAGGAGCTGCGGGTCGGCCTGCTCACCGCGCGCGGCGGCGCGCTGCGCCATCTCACCGCGTGGGCGGGCAGCTACACGGCGGTCGTACGGGTCGGCCGCCGCGTCACCGTGACCGGCGATCTGGCGGGCGCGCGGCCGGTGTTCCACACCCCGTGGGCGGGCGGCACGGCGTACGCGACGGCCGCCCTGCCGCTCGCGGACCTCGTCGAGGCCCAACTCGACATCGGCCACCTCGCCGCGCTGCTCGCCTGCCCGGAGACTCCGGAGGCGCTGCGCGACTCGACCCCGTACGAAGGCGTGAAGCGGGTGCCGCCCGGGCACGCGCTGATCCTGCGCGAGGGTTCGCGGGAGATCACCGGGTACGAAGCGGTGGCCTCGCTCGCCGTCGCGGCGGCCGAGGTCGAGCCGCGGCGGGCCGTGGAAGGCGTACGGGACGCGCTGGTCGACGCCGTGCGGGCCCGGCTCACCGCGCCCCGGCACGCACCCGAGGCACCCCTGCCCGACCCGGGGCCCGTGCCCGGCATGGGGCCCGCCGAGCGGAGGGCGGCCCGGGGCGGCGGCCCGGCGCCCGGCATCGGCGCGGACCTGTCCGGCGGCAGCGCCTCCGGCACGCTCGCGCTCCTCGCCGCCGGCCTGCCGGGGGTGCCCGGGACGATCCTCGGCCACGGCACCGGCGCCGGGGAACGGCTGCTCGCCGTCACCTTCAACGACCTGGCGACCGGCGGAGGTTCCGACCGCGAGGAGGAACTGGAGCGGGCCCGGACGATCGCGGCCAACCCGCGCCTGCACCACGTGGTCGTGGCGGCGGGCACGGAGGCGCTGCCGTACGCGGAACTGGAGGGGCCGCTGACCGACGAGCCAGGCCCCTCGCTGGTCGTCGCCGACCGGCACCGGCGGCGGCTCGCCGGCGGCAGCGCGGACCACTTCACGGGCCTGGGCGCGCGCCAGGTCCTCGACGCCCACCCGGCGCGCCTCGCCGACCTGCTGATGGACCGCCGCCGCAGACCCCTCCTCCGGCCGGTGACGGCCCTGGCCAAGGCGTCGGGCGCGTCGGCGGGTTCGATGCTGGTCCCGCTGACGGTCTACCGCGCGGCGCGCCGCCTCGCCCGTACGCCGTACCGGTCGGGCCTCGAGGCGGCGGCGCGGCTGCTGCTCGACGCGAACCGGCCGGGACCGGGGGCCTACGGGCCGGTGGAGGCGTCCCTGTCCGCCCTGACCTGGTCGCGACCGGGTCCCGCGGCGCGCTGGCTGACGGGTGAGGCGCTGGCTGAAGTATCGGTTCGCCTGACCCGGGCGGCGACGCTGCCGACGTCGGTGCAGCGGCCCGGGGAGGCACGCGCGCGTGCGGCGCTCGCGCGGGCCGCGGCCGACCACCGCGTCCTGGAGCAGGCGGCCGAGATCCGCGGCCAGCGGCTGCACGCGCCGTTCCTGGACAACCAGGTCGTACGGGCCTCCCGCGACCTCCCCGAGTCGCTCCGGGTCCAGCCGGGCGCCCGCGCGTCCGTCCTGCGCACCGTCCTCGCGGGCGCGGGCGTCCACGACCTCCCGGCGGGCTGGGGCGCGCCGAACCCGGCGGTCCCGACGGCGGCAGTCCGCGCCGGCCTACGCGCCGCGCTCCCGCACCTCCTCTCCCTCTTCGACGCCCCGCTCCTCGCCGACGCGGGTCTGATCGAGGCCCGCGTGGTCCGCAAGGCCCTCCACGCGGCGGCCGACGGCGACCCGATCCCCCTGGACGGCCTCGCCGACCTGATCTCCACCGAACTCTGGCTCCGCCGCCTCCTCGCCCGCCGAGGCTCCTGCTGGACCGGCTCGGCGGCCCCCCGCCAGCGCCAGGCGGTGGTGGGCCCCCTGGTACCTGCGACCAGGAGATCGCTTCCGGCGTGAGGTGGCCACCCGCCAGACCTCTCGTTCAGGTGAACATCCCCGGCCGGCGCCCCGACCCGTCGCCAGGGCTGCCACCCTGGGCGCCGGGCGGGAGGAGCATTCATGTCGTCGTGGTCGGCCGACTCCACGAACGCGGCGGTGGAGCAGGCGTTCCAGAAGCTCAGCGCAGCGGAGCCCGAGGGGTGGCGCGTGGAGTTGATCCGGGGCCAGATCCACGTCACGGAGATCGGCGACGGACAGCACGCGAGCATCGTGGCGGAACTGAGGGACCAGCTGTTCGAACGGAGCCGAGAATCGGCCCTGAGCTGTTACGGCGCCATCGGGCTCGACCTGCCCGGCCCGTCGGGCGGCACAGATCACGTCGTCCCCGATCTCACCGTCGCCCCGAAGGGCAGCCACCGCGACCGACTCGTGTGGCACGCGCCCGGCCCCGTGCTCCTCGTCGCCGAGGTGACCTCAGCGTCCACCGCGGGCCGCGACCGGGACCAGAAGGCACGCGGCTATGCCGACGCGGGAATCCCGCTCTACCTGTTGATCGACCGCGAGGCGGACGAGGTGGTCGTCCATGCCGAGCCGCTGGACGGCGGCTACGCGGCGCGGACCGTCCACAGGGTGGGGACGGTCGTGGCCCTGCCGAGCCCTCTCGGGTTCGAAGTCGACACCTCGGAGTTCTGAGCGCGACCCCGGCGTAGCCCGGAGGACCCCCGTCGCACCCGGCATCGCCCGCACCTGCGCCGCCCCGCCGTACCCCGAGCCGCCCCGCCGCCTCCCGAGCCGCCCGCCGCACGCCGCGCCGCCCCGCAGTGCGCCCCCGCCTTGCGCCTGCAACCCGGACGCCTGGCCCCGCGCCACGCCCAGGTAAACCCCGAGGCGTCGCGGCTCGCCCCCGGCGACAATGGCGCGCGTGCGGTATCTGATCCTCGGTTCCACCCTCGCGCTCGACGCCCACGGCACGCCCCTTCCCCTGGGCGGGGCCCGGCTGCGGGCGTTGCTCGCCGCGCTCGCGTCGCGCGGAGGACGGGCGGTGACCGTCGGCGAGCTGGTCGACGACGTGTACGGCGACGAACCCCCGCACGACGCCCCCGCCGCGCTCCAGGCCCTCGTCGCGCGGCTGCGCCGAAGCCTCGGGCGGGAGGCCGTCGAGTCCGTGCCCGGGCCCGGCTACCGCCTCGCCGCCGAGCCCGACGACATCGACCTGTACGTCTTCGAGCGCCACGTCCGCGACGCGGGCGCCCGCCTCGACGCCGGCGACCCCGACACCGCCGCCGCGCTCCTCCGTACCGCCCTCGCCCTCTTCCGCGGCCCCGCCCTCGCCGACCTGCCCGAGCACGCGCGCGTGCGGCCCGAGGCGCAGCGGCTCGCCGCCCTGCGCAGGCGCGTCGAGGCCGATCTCGCGCGCGGTGCCGTCGACGGACTCGTACCGGAGCTGACCGAGCTGACGGACGCGTACCCGTACGACGAGGGTTTCCGCGCCCAACTCGTGCGCGCCCTGCGGGCCGAGGGCCGGCAGGCCGACGCCCTCGCCGCCTACGAGGACGCCCGCCGCGCGCTCGCCGACGGGCTCGGCACCGACCCGGGCGCCGAACTCACCGCGCTCCACCGCGAACTCCTCCACCCGACACCGTCCCCGCCCCCGCAGCCGCAGCCGCACGAGACCGGGAACATCCGGCCCCGCCTCACCTCCTTCGTCGGCCGCGAACCCGACCTCGCCGCCCTCCGCGCCGACCTCACCCGCTCCCGCCTCGTCACGCTCACCGGCCCAGGCGGCTCCGGCAAGACCCGCCTGGCGGAGGAGGCCGCCCTCGCCGCCGCCACCGACACCACCGCCGCCATCGCCGCCACCGACACCGCCGCCGACGCCACCCCCGCCTGGCTCGTCGAGCTCGCGCCGCTCGACGACCCCGCTGCCGTACCCGGAGCGGTCCTCTCCGCGCTCCGGCTCCGTGAGACCAACCTGATCACCCGCGAGGGCCAGAACCCCCAGGACGACCCCACCCACCGGCTGATCGAACACCTCGCGCCCCGCTCCCTCCTCCTCGTCCTCGACAACTGCGAGCACGTCGTCGACGCGGCCGCCGCCCTCGCCGAGACGCTCCTCACCCACTGCCCCCGACTGCGGATCCTCGCCACCAGCAGAGAACCGCTCGGCGTCCCCGGAGAAACGGTCCGGCCCGTCGAACCCCTGCCGCCCGCCCCGGCCCACCGCCTCTTCGCCGAACGAGCCCGCGCCGTCCGTTCCGACCTCGACCTGACCCCGCCGAGCACCACCCCGCCGGACACCGCCTGGCCAGGCACCACCGGGCCGGACCGCACCGCACCATCGGCCCTCGCCGCCACGGACGCCGCCACCGACGGCCTGCGGGCCGTGGACGAGATCTGCCGCCGCCTCGATGGCCTCCCCCTCGCCATCGAACTGGCCGCCGCCCGCCTGCGCCTGCTCACGCCCCGCCAGATCGCCGACCGGCTCGACGACCGCTTTCGCCTCCTCACCTCCGGCAGCCGTACCGTCCTGCCCCGCCAGCAGACCCTCCGCGCCGTCGTCGACTGGTCCTGGGAGCTTCTCGACGCCGACGAACGGACCCTGCTCCGCAGGCTCGCCGTCTTCGCCGGCGGCTGGGACCTGGCCGCCGCGGAGGCCCTCGTCCCGAACGCCGCCGAGACGCTCGGCGCGCTCGTCGACAAGTCCCTCGTCGTCGCCGCCCCCACCGACGACGGCGAGATGCGCTACCGGCTCCTGGAGACGATCCACGAGTACGCCGTCGAGCGGGCCGCCGAGCGCCCGGAAGTCCGCGTCGCCGCCGAGGCCGCCCACACCGCGTACTTCACCGCCCTCGCCGAGCGGGCCGAACCCCTCCTCCGCTCGGGCGAGCAGCTCCCCTGGATCCGGCGGATCGAGTGCGACCTCGACAACATCCGCGCCGCCCTCCACCGCACGACCGTCACGGCCCCCGACGAAGCCGCCGCCCACCGGCTCGTCTTCGCCGTGGGCTGGTTCTGGTGGCTCCGCAACTACCGCACGGAAGGCCTGGTCTGGACCGAGCGCGCGCTCCTGCTCGGCGAGGACCCGGAGGATCCCGAGGACCCCCGCTTCTGGCCCCGCATGCGGCTGCGCATGCTGTCCTTCTTCCTCGTGGTGGAGAACCGCACGGCCGCCGACCTGCGCGACGATGCCGAGGGCCTCGCGCTGGTACGGCGGGTGCGCGACGCCTTCGCCGACCGGCCCGGGCCCGAGGCGGCCCGTTTCCCGGGACTCCTGTGGCCGTTCACCGCCTTCCTCACCGAGGGCCCCGACGTCCTGCGCGAGCTGCTCGACATCGCCGTCGACACCTGCCGCCGATACGGCGGTGAGTGGGAGATCGGCGTCAGCATGATGTTCCGTACGCACCTGGTGATCGACATGCCCGGCGACATGGGCGGCATCGACGACGACCTGGCCGAACTGCGCGTCCTCTCCCGCCGGGTCGGCGACCGCTGGATGCGGGCGCAGGTGGCGAGCGCGGCGGGCGAGGCGCACATGATCAGGGGCCGGTTCGCGGAGGCGGCGGAGGCGTACGAGGACGCTCTCGGCCTCGCCCGGGAGGTCGGCGCGCACGCCGAGTCCCCCTTCCTGATCGCCAGGCTCGCCGAACTCGCCTACCGCGCCGGTGACATGGAGGCCGCCGAGAAGGGCCTGACGGAAGCCGAGGCGGAGGCCGCGTACCACCGCATCGAGGACACCGAGGCGTTCCTGCGGTTCATGCGGGCCGTCCTCGCCCTCTACCGCGGCGACGTCCGTGCCGCCCGCACGCATCTGGACGCGGCGAACGAGTCGGTCCTCACCGGCACACCGCCCCCGCACTTCACCGCCGCCGTGGCCGGGTTCTCCGCGCGCGTGCTCGCGGACGAGGGCGGCGGTACGACGGCCGTGGCGGCGGCGGTCGACGCCCTGCGACTCGCCCGGGAGGCCCAGTGCTCCCGCTTCGTCATGGCCCAGCTGGGGGAGTGCCTGGCGAGCGTCCTCAGCCTGAGCGGAGCCGCCCCGGTCGCGGTTCGGGTCCTGTCCGCCGTCGACACCTGGCGGGCCGCGATCCCCCGCTCGGTCCCCGAACTCCGCGAGACGGAGACCGTGATGACCCGGGCCCGCGCCGAACTGGGCGAGGCCGCCACCGCGAGCGCCTGTGCCGACGGTGCCCGGCTGACCCTCGACGAGGTGATCGCCCTGGCGGACGCGTACCTGGCGGAGGACAGGACCAGCTGATCCGTCGCGAGCTGCTCAGTCAGGAACGGCCGGCTCGGGAACGGCCGGCTCGGGAACGGCCTGCTCAGGAACGGCCCGCTCAGGAGCAGCTGATCCGCGACTGTGCCCAGTCCGCGACCGCGACACGGCCCCACGGTGAGGTCTCCTCCACGACCAGACGGAGCGTCGTGCGGCCCGAGATGTCGACGTGGACCGGGACCGCCGGGTCGCCCGCTTCGACGACCTGCGAGCGCCAGAGCCGCTCACCGTCTCCGTAGACGGAGAAGCGGACGCCTCCGACACCGATCGGTGCGGTCAGGTCGTCGACGCCGACGAGCGCGTCGTAGCTGGTGCACTGCCGGTTGAGGTCGATCACGAGCGCGGACGGCGCGTGCACGCTCACCCCGTGCCCGTACCGCGTGCCGCCGATCGCCAGGCCCTGGCGCTGCCACATCCAGCTGCTGTCGCCGAGCCGGACCTCGGGCTTCGTGCCGTCGCCGAAGACGCCGTAGTCCAGCTGGTTCACCTGGTACACGACCGGCGGGGCGGGCGGCGGCGTGGGAGTCGGCGTCGGCTTCGGAGGTGTGGGCGTGGGCGTCGGCGTGGGCTTCGTCGGCGTGGGAGAGGGAGTGGGCGTGGGTGTCGGGGTCGGCTTCGGAGGTGTGGGCGTCGGGGTCGGCTCGGGTTCCTCGACGACCGGCGGGGCGGCCGGCGGCGTGGGAGTCGGGGTCGGCTTCGGCGGCGGCGTGGGCTCCGGCGGTACGGCGGGGGCGACGGCCGGCGGCGTGGGCTCGGGCTTCGCGACCGGCTGGGGATCCCCGGAGAGCGCCCAGACCAGACCGGCGGTCGCGGCCACGGCCACCGCCGCCGCGATGCCCGCCTTCGCGGGCGCGCCGAGCCCTTCGGCCGCCGCCGCGGAGGACGCCCCGGCCGTACTCGACGAGCCGGCACCCGTCGCCGCTCCTGTGGCCGCGCCCGTCGCGGCGGCGGCCGCACCGGCGCCCGCGGCGCCCACGACCCCGCCCGCCACGACACCCGCGGCCTTGAGGGAGAACCCGGCGGCGAACCAGCCGATGACGGCGATCGGCAGCAGCGCGGGGATCCCGGCGTTCACATGCTCCAGCTCACCGGCGGCGAGCCGGCACTTGGCGCACTCCTCCAGGTGCTTGCGCAGCCCGCGCTCGGCCCGCATCCGCAGACCGCCGCGCGCGTACGCGCCGAGTCGGTCGGCGTACCGGGCGCAGTCGCCGCCCGCCGTCAGGGACGTACTGACGTGCGCCTGGAGGTACGCCTGCTTGAGGCCCTCACGGGCCCTGCTGGCCAGTACAGCGGTGGCGTTGGCGGTCAGCCCGAACAGCGGTGCGACCTCGCTGGGCGACTCCTCCTCGACCGTGGTGTGCCAGAGCACGGCCTGCCAGCGCTCGGGCAGTGACCGGAACGCCTGCATGGCCAGCGACTGTTCGGCCTCGTGCATGGCGAGGACGTCGGCCCCGAGGTCGAGCGTGTCTTGGTCGGAGACCTCGGAGGAGCGGGCGGCCTGCGCCGCGAAGACGGCGAAGTCGTCGACCAGGTGCTCGCGCTTCTGCGTACGCGTCCAGTTCGCGGCGACCCGCCGGACCGTGGTCAGCAGATAGGCCCGGACCGCCTGCTCGGGGCCCGCCCCGCCGCGCACGGCCTGGAGCGTGCGGGCGAACACCTCCGCCGTCAGGTCGTCGGCGGTGTGCGCGTCCCGGCAGCAGGTCCTGGCGTAGCGGCGCACGGCCTCGGAGTGGCGACGGAACAGCTCCTCGTAGGCGCTGTCGTCGCCGCCCCGCATCCGCTGGACGAGATCGGCGTCGGAGGGCGGCAGTTCGACCGGCGGCGGGAGGACGGTGTCGGGTCTGTCGGGCTCGTCCGCCCTGTCAGGTGCGGGACGCGCGGCCCCGCCCTCACGCTGCTGCGGAACACTCGGCTCGGCCGATCCCGAAGCCGAAGCCGTTCCCGAAGCCTGGGCCTTGGGCCCGCCCGTGGAACCTCCGGGCCCGCCCTGACTCGGCACCTGCCGCGCGGGAAGGTCCCCGGTCTCCGTGCCACCGCCGTTGTCCAGCGGCTCGTCCCGACCGTCACCGCTCATCGCGGAAGCCCCCGTATGCACGCCCAGAACCGAACACCGGGCAAGAGTGCCACAGAGCGCCGACGCGCTGAACTTCCCCGTCCACTTACCACTCGTCCGGGGCCACTTCCGGTATCCGGGCGTAACCGATCACTCGTTCGTGCCATGCTCGACGGTCCGCCCGGCCCAACGGAACCGAACAACCCCGCACCCGAACCGGCCCGACACCCGAACCGGCCCCGCTCCTCCGCCCTCGCCCCCCTCGCGCGCTATCGCGAGCGGAGGCCCTCCAGCAGGATGTCGAGGAGCCGGGCCGAGGCGGCCGCCTGCTGCGCCGCGTCCGGCAGCGCGGGCGCCGCCGTGGCTATGACGAGCAGGACATCGGCCACGGTCACGTCCGTCCGCAGCTCGCCCGCCTCACGGGCCCGATCCACGAGCCGCCCGACGACCTCCAGGAGCTCCGCCGCACCGGTGTCGTCCTGCTCGCTCCCCGGCACCGCGCGCGGCGCGACCACCCGCTGCTCGGACGGGTCCGCGAAGACCCGCTGGTGCGGCACCCGCGCCTCGTCCTCGGCGCTCCGCGCCGGCAGCAGCAGCTCGTCGGCGTCCACGCCCACCCGCAGGATCTGCGGCGGCAGCAGGCGACCCGCGCCCGAGGCCACCGAGGTCCGCAGGAAGCGCGAGAGCGCCGACCACGGCTCGTCCTCCTGCCCGAGGGCGGTGCGCGCCTGCTCGGTCAGCCGGGCGGTCTCCTCCTCGGCTATCCGGCGGACCAGCACGTCCTTGCTCGGGAAGCGGCGGTACACCGTGCCGACACCGACCCGGGCACGCCGGGCCACGTCCTCCATCGGCGCGCCGTAACCGAGTTCGCCGAAGACCTCGCGCGCCGCGCGCAGTACGTGCTCCAGGTTGCGCTGGGCGTCCACGCGCAGTGGCGCCGACCGGCCGACGGACCCCGTCGGCCCCGCTCCGATGCCCGCACCGGACACCGCACCGGCACCCGGGCCCGACACCGCGGCGGCACTCGTGCCCGCACCACGTCCGTCGAACGCGCTGTCCGTCGTGTCGACGACAGCCTGCCACCGAGAATCCTGCATGTGCATAAGCGTTCCCCCGCTCATGATGTCTCCCCCCGGAGACTCCCCGCCCTGACACGGGGTCGACCCACTGTGCGGCGCTCTGGTCTGTGCGCCACGGGCCGGTACCCCGACGAGGTACGAACATAGTTGAGACGAGGTCAATTCAGAAGGGGGAGTTCCGTACGGTGCGCCCCCCGATCGGAGCAAGGGCCTGAACTCTCCCGATTCCGTTCCCCCGCGCCACCCCCTGCGCCTGCTCTGACCTGCGCGTTCCCCACTGTACCCACCCTCTGCGCCACCCCGCGCCCCCGCGCACCTCCGGTCACACAATTTGTCGAGCCTGTGGACAAACCCCGGACGGGGGTGCGTCATGGGACAGTGACCGAACCTGTGCGCATTCTCGTTGTCGGCGGTGGCTACGTCGGGATGTACACCGCGCTGCGCCTGCAGCGGCAGCTCAAGACCGAGCTCAGAAGCGGTTCCGTCGAGATCGTCGTGGTCACGCCCGAGCCGTACATGACGTACCAGCCGTTCCTCCCCGAGGCGGCCGCCGGCTCGATCTCCCCGCGCCATGTCGTCGTCCCGCTCCGCCGCGTCCTCGACCGGTGCCGGATCGTCATCGGCGAGGTCCACGCCGTCGACCACGCCAAGCGGACGGCGACCCTCTCCACCCTCGCCACCGAGGAGGAGGGCACCGGTACCGAGCAGCTCACCTACGACGAACTCGTCATCGCGCCCGGCTCGATCTCCCGCACCCTCCCGGTCCCCGGCCTCGCCGACTACGCCATCGGCTTCAAGACCGTCGAGGAGGCCATCGGGCTGCGCAACCACGTCATCGAGCAGATGGACATCGCCTCCTCCACCCGCGACCCCGGCCTGCGCGACGCCGCCCTCACCTTCGTCTTCGTCGGCGGTGGCTACGCGGGCGTGGAGGCCCTCGCCGAGCTGGAGGACATGGCCCGCTACACCGCGCGGTACTACCACAACATCAAGCCGGAGGACCTGAAATGGGTCCTCGTCGAGGCCTCGGACCGGATCCTGCCCGAGGTCGGCGAGAAGATGGGCAAGTACGCGATCCGCGAGCTGCGCGGCCGCAACATCGACGTACGCCTGGGAACGCGGCTCGACTCCTGCGAGGACCGGGTCGCCGTCCTCAGCGACGGCAGCCGCTTCCCGACCCGTACGGTCGTGTGGACCGCGGGCGTGAAACCCGCGCCGGTCCTCGCCGCCACCGACCTGCCGCTCGACGAACGCGGCCGGATCAAGTGCACCGCGCGCCTGACCGTCGAGGGCGTCGAACACGCCTGGGCGGCCGGCGACGCCGCCGCCGTCCCCGACATCACCGCGGAGGAGCCCGGCAAGCAATGCGCGCCGAACGCCCAGCACGCCGTACGCCAGACCAAGGTGCTCGCCGAGAACGTCGCCGCCGCCCTGAGCGGCGGGCCGCTCAAGGAGTACGCGCACTCCTACGCCGGCTCGGTCGCCTCGCTCGGCCTCCACAAGGGCGTGGCCCACGTCTACGGGCGCAAACTCAAGGGCTACCCCGCCTGGTTCATGCACCGCGCCTACCATCTCAGCCGCGTCCCGACCTTCAACAGGAAGGCCCGCGTCCTGGCCGAGTGGACCCTCTCCGGCCTGTTCAAGCGGGAGATCGTCTCGCTCGGCTCGTTGGAACACCCGCGCGCCGAGTTCGAACTCGCCGCCGCGCCCCCGCCCCCGAAGAGGGGCCCGAAGAACGGCCCCGACAACGGGACCGCGGACGGGCCCAAGCCGGGCTGACACCGATGTCAGTGCGGTCGGTCACACTGGACGTGTGACCATAGGTGGGCTCACACCTGCACAGAGTGACTCAGCACGGCCAACAACCACGAGGCATACAGATCCGTGAACTTCACCCGTTGGAGCGCCCGACTCCCCGGCACGCAGCGCCGCACGGCGGCGCGGGGGACCGAAGGCTCCGTGCCCGCGGCCCGCGGTGAGTACGAGCAGCAGCCTGAGCACCTCGCCGCCGAGGCCACCGAGGTCCCCACCCTGGAGGACTTCTCCGTACGGGAGATCATCGGCCGCCTCCCCGGTCTGGTCGCGCTCGCGCACGGCCCCGAGCACCGCATCGCCTACGTCAACGACGCCTACGCCGCCGCCTTCGGCCCCCGCCCGGCGGGCGCCACCGTCGCCGACGCCTGCCCCGAGGCCGAGGAGCTCGGTCTGCTGCCGCTCATGGACCAGGTCCTGCGCAGCGGAAAGCCGAGGACGGTCAAGTCCCGCAAGACCCAGGACGGCGGCTCGTACACGGTCACCTGCCTGCCGATCGACTCGGCGCGCTTCGAGGGCGGCGGCGTCCTCGTCCACGCCTCCGACGTGACCGACCACGCCGAGGCCGCCGAGCGGCTGCGCGCCAGCGAGCGCCGGCACCGCGAGACCGCCGTCACCCTCCAGCGCTCCCTGCTCCCGCAGGAGCTGGAGCAGCCCGACGACCTGCGGATCGCCGCCACCTACCAGCCCGGCGGCACGGACGCGGCCGTCGGCGGGGACTGGTACGACGTCATCACCCTGGGCGCGGGCCGCACCGCCCTCGTCATCGGCGACGTCATGGGCCGCGGCGTGCGTGCCGCCGCCGTCATGGGCCAGCTCCGCACCGCCGTCCGCGCCTACGCCCGGCTCGACCTGCCCCCGCACGAGGTGCTCCAGCTGCTCGACGGCCTCGCCGCCGAGATCGACGCCAGCCAGATCGCCACCTGCGTCTACGCCGTCCACGACCCCAACGAGGGCAAGCTCGTCTACGCCTCCGCAGGGCACCTCCCGATCCTCGTCAGGGACGAGGACGGCACGGTCCGCCGCGCCGAGGACCCCACAGGACCCCCGCTGGGTACCGGCGGCTGGCTGCACACCTCCGGCGCGATCGCCCTGCCGCCGGGCTCCACCGCCGTCCTCTACACCGACGGTCTCGTCGAGCGGCGCCGCGAGGACATCGACGAGGGCGTCGCCGCCCTGGAGCGCGCCCTCTCCGGGGCCGTCGGCACCCCGCAGGTCGTCTGCGACCGGCTGCTCCGCTCGCTCGGCGTCACCGCCGAGCACGACGACGACGTCGCCGTCCTGGTCGTCCAGCACCCCTCCCGCAAGGGAGCGGACGCGGAGCTGTTCCACAACGCGGCCCTGGAGCTGCTCGGTGGTGTCGAGGCGGCCCCACGCGCGCGTGCGTTCGCCTCGGGCGTCCTCTCCAGCTGGCGCTTCCCGGTCGAACTGCGCGACCTCGGCGTCCTCGCCACCAGCGAACTGGTGGCGAACTCCCTGAAGCACGGAACCCCGCCCATGCGCCTTCGACTGCGCCGCACGGATCGGCGGCTGATCATCGAGGTCACGGACGGGGACGACCATCTGCCGCGCCGCCGCAGGGCGGAGACGGAGGACGAGGCGGGCCGCGGGATCTCGATCATCGCGACGATCGCCTCGTCCTGGGGCAGCCGCCGCACACCGGGCGGCGGCAAGGCGGTCTGGTGCGAGTTCGCCCTGCCCGACTAGGACAGGGCTCGCGGGGCGCCCCGGCTCACGCCGGGACGCTCTCCTTCTCGGGAAGGTGCTGCGCCACGACCCGCGAGGTCCTGGCGGCGAGCCACGGGTGGTTCTGCGCGGGCGTGAGCTGCTTGCCCAGACGCACCGCGAGGAACGTGATCCCGAGCGAGAAGAGCACGAAGGTCACGATGTACGGACCGTGCAGCGCGGCGCCCATGGGCCCGCCGACGGCCGGACCGACGGCCAGCGCGAGCTGCTTGACCAGCGCGAACGCCGAGTTGTACTGACCGACCATCGACTCCGGCGCGAGGTCCGCCACCAGCGGCGCCACGGTCGGCGAGAGCATCGCCTCGCCGAGCCCGAAGAGGGCGTACGTGGAGACGAAGGCGGCGGTCGCCATCGCCTGGCTGCCGTGCCCGAGCCCCGCGTACCCGGCGATCACCCACGCCACGGCCCAGATCAGACCGACGGCCGCGATCACCCGCGTACGGCGCCGGCGCTCGACGAACCTCAGCACGACGAACTGGGCGACGACGATGACGGCCGTGTTGGCGGCCAGTGCGATACCGAGCGTCGACGGCTCGATCCCGGCGGCCTCGGTGCCGTACGCCGCGAGACCCGACTCGAACTGCCCGTAGCAGGCGAAGAAGAGGACGAAGCCGAGGACGCACAGCTGCACCATGGCCTTGTGCCCGAGCAGCGCCCGGACGCCGCCCTTCGACGAGTCGGCGGGCCGGGTGTCCTGCAGGGCGGGCGAACCCGGCATCCGCACGGTCATCACGATGGCGCCGAGGACGAGGAACATCGCCGCTTCGATCGAGAAGAGCAGCAGGAAGCTCCCGGGCCGGTTCACGTCGACGAGCTGGCCGCCGATCAGACCGCCGACGCCGAGCCCCAGGTTCTGCAGGAAGAACTGCATGGCGAAGGACCGGGTGCGGGTGGTCGGCTCGGAGCACCAGACGATCATCGTCGCGAGCGCCGGCTGCATCACGGCCGTACCGGCGCCGAGCAGCGCCGCGGAACCCACGGCGGCGGGCACGCTGCCGGAGAGCCCCATGCCCAGTGCGCCGAGCGACGCGAGGACGGCGGCGACCAGAAGAACAGGCAGGGGACCCCGCCGGTCGATGGCGCGTCCGCTGAACGGCAGGACGACGAGTGCGGCCATGGCGAAGACGGCGAGCACGATGCCCGCCGTGGTCGCGCCCAGGTCCCGCACCTGAGCGACGTACACATAGAGGTACGGAACGGTGAAGCCCAGTCCGAACGCGCTCAGCGCGCTGCCTGCCTGGATCCGCCGCATCGCTGCACCCATCGCCTTGGTCACGGTTCACCCACCTCGATCAGGGCTTCAGGCCTACAGTCCTGAAGCCTCAAGACTTCAACAGTAAAATTAGATCCTTAACAATACACATGGAAGGACTTCAACGCCAACGAGGTCCGTGGGATACTCGGCGCATGAGCGACACCCCCGAGCAGTCCGGCCCGCAGTCACCGCAGGAGCCGACCCTTGACGAGCAGATCGCGGCCTACCAGCGCGAGTACCGCGACCTGGACCCCCAGGTCGAGAAGGTGGTCTCCGCCCTCGGCCGGCTGAACCGCCGTATGAACGTCGCGTACGGCCGTCAGGTCGCCGACCTCGGCATCAGCAACGCGGAGTGGGAGGTCCTCAAGACCCTCGTGCTCTCCGGCGCCCCCTACCGCCTGGGCCCGGGCGAGCTCGCGAAGCGCCTCGGCCTGACTCCGGCCGCCATGACCCACCGCATCGACCGCATGGCGGGCGAAGGCCTCGTCACCCGCGACCGCGACGAGACCAACCGCGTCCGCGTCATCGTGGAGCTGACGGACGAGGGCCGTACGAAGTGGCTCGAGGCGATGCGCATGGCGACGGACTTCGAGGAGAAGCTCCTCCAGGACCTCACGGGCGAGGAGCGCGCCGGCCTCGGCGACATGCTGATCCGCCTCCTCCGCAGGGTCGAGCACACCCAACCGGACGCGGGCGGCCGCCTCACCGACCTGGACTGAGTGGTCCCAGCTGAGTGACCCCAGAGGTCACGGAGGCGGGGGTTGACACGCCCCCGCCGTATCCGTAGTGTTCTCCGAGTTGTCACGGGGCCGGAACGGTTCTGCGACAGCCACTCCCGCCGCTTGAAGCGGCACCTCAACTCAGCACGATCTCCCGACCGGGACGAATTTCGGCATGCCGAAATTCATTTCGAAAGACTCGATTATGAGTCGCCCGGGAAATCCGCTAGAGTTTGAGCGTCGGAACGGCCCAACAGCCGGGAAGGCAACCCACTCTGACTGGGAATCAGGCCCGAAAGGATCTGATAGAGTCGGAAACGCAGGAAGGCCGAAACGGGAAACCGAAGAAGCCGGAAAGCACCGAGGAAATCGGATCGGAAAGATCTGATAGAGTCGGAAACGCAAGACCGAAGGGAAAAGCCCGGAGGAAAGCCCGAGAGGGTGAGTACAAAGGAAGCGTCCGTTCCTTGAGAACTCAACAGCGTGCCAAAAATCAACGCCAGATTAGTTGATACCCCGTCCATCTTCGGATGGTCGAGGTTCCTTTGAAAAAGTCCACCCTCCGGGGTGGCACACAGCGAGGACGCTGTGAACGACCGGTCCTATTCCGACCGATCGTTCCGCTCTCGTGGTGTTCAACCGGATTACCGGTAAACATTCACGGAGAGTTTGATCCTGGCTCAGGACGAACGCTGGCGGCGTGCTTAACACATGCAAGTCGAACGATGAAGCCCTTCGGGGTGGATT
>NZ_JBIBWQ010000002.1:677399-859538 GCF_043081505.1 Streptomyces sp. NPDC014870 | reverse complement strand
GGCCGACAGTTCCACTCCAAGGCAGCTGCGGCCAGTTGTCGCACGGGTCAGGCTCCGGCCCCTTGCGGCACATCACGATCCTCACAGTTGTCGCACATCAGGCAGCAGATCGGGGTATCCCCGATCACCGCGTGAACAGGCTTGGCCATGATGTTCCCCCCTGGCATGTCGCCATTTCCGGCTCCCGGCATCGGGGCGCTCCCCCGCCCCTGTTCCGAACCATCCTGAAGCAGCAGGACTCCGCCTGGCACTGCCGTGACCTGGCAGTCTTTGACGTCTTCTTGATGCCGGTCGTGAGCCCCGGCGACCGACGTGCCAGTCTTGGTCCCCGCGCGTCAAGAAATCGTCAGAGGCGCGTCAGGAATCCGGGAGGGGCCGTGACAGAGAGGGAGCTAGCCGAGGAATACCTGGAGGGGTACCCCGAGATCCTGGCGGGTGTGTGCGCAACCAGCCGCAGGCTCACCCGGGAGGAACGCGAGGCCCTGCGCTCCCGTGGAGAACGGGCCGCGGAGGCCGGCATCGGGCTGCGGGCCCTCATCCGGGCCCATCTCTCCGCCGCACAGCGGGTACGCCCCGGGCTGCCGCAGGCCGTCGCCGACCGTCTCCTGAGCGCCGTCGAGCAGGCCGTCGACGCCTTCGCCGAAGGCCACGAAAGAGCTCAGCACCTGGCCGTGCGTCAGGAAGAGGCAGCACGACGAGAGTTCATCGACGACCTGCTGTACGGCCGTAGTGGCCTCGGTCGGATCGCCGAACGCGCCGAGCGCTTCGGCCTGCTCCTGTCCCACGCCCACGCCGTGGCCGTCGCACAGGGCCCGGAACCGTACAGCGACGGCTACACGGTCACCCGTACCGTCGAGACCTCGCTTGCCGCCCGCTTCGGCAACCGCCGCATCCTGCTCACCACCAAGGACGGCCGACTCATCTGCGTCGCGCCGGCGGACGAGACCGACGTGCTCGCGCACTTCGCCAAGCAGGCGTACGCCGCGACCGACGGTGGCCGGGTCGCCATTGGCCGCCCGCACCCGGGCGCGGGCGGCGTCGTCCACTCCTACGAAGAGGCCCTCAACGCCCTCGACCTCGCCGCCCGCATGAACCTCGACGGCCCGGTCCTGTACGCCGCCGACCTCCTCGTCTACCCCGTCCTCACCCGCGACCGACAGGCCATGGCCGACCTCGTACGCACCGTCCTCGGCCCGCTCCAGCAAGCACGCGGCGGCGCGAAACCGCTCCTGGACACCCTCACGGCGTACTTCGACACCGGCTGCGTCACCGCGCAGACGGCCCGCCGCCTCAGCCTCAGCGTGCGGGCCACGACGTACCGCCTCGACCGTATCCACCGCCTGACCGGCTCGGACCCCGGTGATCCCGTCCAGCGCTACACCCTCCAGACGGCCGTCGTCGGCGCCCGGCTCCTGGACTGGCCCGACCAGCCGCTGTGATCACGGGGCTGGGCGGGCAGACTGAGAGGAGGTGGGACGCACAAGCCAGGCGTCCGCTCACCGTCTTCGTCAGCACAGGGCGGTCACCATGAGTTACTCCACTGACGATCAGCGGATTCTCGGCGAGATCGAACGTGGTCTCACCCGCGACGATCCCGCCCTGGCCACCCTGATCGACTCGCTGAACGGGCAGTTCCCCCAGGCACCGGACGCGCACGCGAGCACCCAAGCCGCACGCCGCAACCCCCGCGTCGTGACCGCTGTCGTCCTGACCGCCATCGCTGTGCTGGGACTGATCCTCACCGCCATTCTGAGCAGCCGGTCCGCCCCGCCGGTGGAAGGGGACGGGGGGCCTGCGGCGCTCCCGCCTCTCGCGTCGGTCTCCGGGGCATACGAAGACCGCACTCTCCCATAGCCGGGAACGGCAACTCACCGGTCGGCGATCCACCCGCGCGGGTCCCTACGCGCGTAGGGCGGGGCTCTTATGCTCGTTGGCGAGCGAAGGAGGCCGCCACATGCCGTGGCCCGCAGGAATCGGACCCTACGCCGGACCGTCCATCCCTCTTCTGATCAGCGGATCTGTGCTGACCGCCGCCGGAACGCTCATGTTCTTCGTGCCCCGGCTGCAGTCGCCGCTGTTCGGCGCCGGGGCCCTGGTGCTCGCGTTCACCGCAGCCGCGGCGGTCTCCGCCCGGGCGCGACGGTGAGATCGCGCGTCGGCGCGGGCCGCCTGAAGTGGCGATGTGGTGTGCACGGGTCATCGGCGTCGCGACCGGGACGGTCCTGCCAGGAAGTCATAGAGGATCACGAGTGCGATGGAACACCCGACGAGGCCCAGCGCGATGAAGGAGCATGCCTTCAGTAGTCGCTCGGGGCCTCGGCCAGCCGTGCCACCTCGTCGGTCAGCACGGCCCCATACAGCGTGACACCCGCGGCGCCGAGCAGGCGGGGCGGCGCATCAGCCCGGGCGAGTCGGCCCGGCCGCCAGCCCAGCAGGACCGCGATGCCCGGCGCCAGGAGCAGTGCCGCACCGGCGATCAGCAGTGTCCAGCTCGCCCAGGTACTCACGTGAGGGTCCCGGAATCATCCGGGCGAGAGGAACGCGCCCGGTAGCGACGGAGCTCGAACAGGCCGATCGCCGCAGTGGCGACGAAGAGGGGGAAGGCGAGTGTCTCGGCGACGAGGGTGGTTCCGGTGGCTCGGACGAGACTGGCTGCGATCGCGATACACAGCAGCAGCCCGGGCAGGGCCCGTCGCCAGCGCGGCAGCCGGCTGATCCGCCAGACTCGGACGCTGACCAGGGTGTTGAGCGTGAGGAAGGCAAGCGCCCACAGGGCGAGCACAAGCAGGGTAAGAGGCATGGCCGGGAGCTCCAGGGCAGGCAGAACACTGTGCCGACCAGGCTTCCCGGCTCACCAACGGCTGATCCTAGTCGTCAAGGTAGCTCCGTGAAGCTCTCCACGGCTCCGGTTGCCCGTGATGACGATGATGTCGCCCTTCTCGACGACGATTTCGGCCGCCGGTCGCCGGCGGGCTGCAGGCGGGCTGCAGGCGGGCTGCAGGCGGGGCAGCGTGACGGCTGGGCGACCTTCGGTCTGGGCGGAGGTCAGACGCGGACCACGAGCGCGATACCTACGGCTAGGAACCCGAGCCCAATCAGGGCTACCCCCGCACCCCATCCCCGCAGGAGCACTCGGAGCCTCGGCGCTACGCGGGCGAAGTCCATCCCGGGGTGCTCACATCCCAACCTGCCGAAAACCCGGAGGAGACTTGCATCGGCATACGCGGGGTTGAGCTGCGTGTCCACGATCCGTTGCGCGACGCCCCGGTGGTTCGTCGCCAGCGCAAGCCCGACCAGCATGAACCCGGCACCCAGAAGAATTGGAATCAGGTGCATTCGTCCCCAAGAAGTAGATATCGTCGCTGAACTAAGGTTTCACAGGAAGAGACCGCTGCGCCATATGGGTTACTGCCTGTCGGCGACGGTACGCCCAATCGTGTCTCACCTGCTCATGTGACGACCGTCTTCAGGGCAGTCCCCAACTGGGCCCGGCGGCCGAACGGCGGCTCGGCACCGTGCTGCGCGTTCTCGACGGCGCAGGACATCTACTCCCGGAGGACCTCCCGAGTACATCACGTCACTCGTGGCCGAGTTCACGCACGCACGCGTGCGGCATCAAGAGCGCGTAAAGGTTGCCGGAATCCGGCAGTGAACATCTGTGCCACTCCGTGACATCATCCCCGGTGACGGGAGAAGTGCAGGGCACGGAGCGAGGTGGCGTACATGGGCTGGTTTCTTGGTCTCGGCATCGCGGGTCTCGTGCTCCTCGTCCTGTCCCTGGTCTTCGACGGGGTGTTGGAGGGGGTCCTCGACGGGATCGGCGGGACGCTGGACGGGCTTCTGTCGTTGCCGGTGATCGCCGGGTTCGTCTCCGCGCTCGGATTCACCGGCGCGATCGTTCTGGGGACCACCGGTGCGGGGGCGGGGGTCGCCACCGGTGCGGGCCTGGTCGCGGGGGGCATCGTGGGGTGGGTGACCTGGCGGTTCAGCCGGGCGCTCCTCCGGGACGGCGCCGCGCCCGCACCACGGGGCGATGACCTCACAGGCACCAGCGGCACGGTGGTGACGGCGATCCCGGCGGGGAGTTACGGCGAGGTGCTGCTGTATCTCGCGGGCCAGCCGGTGAAGTACGCGGCGAAGTCCGCCGCACCCGTCCCACGCGGCGCGGAGGTCTGGGTGGAGTCGGTGCTCTCCGCGACATCCGTCTCCGTCCACGCGGTCGAGCGCTGACCGGCCCATCACGTTCTGTCTTTTCTTGAGTCTGTTCCAATCGAAGGGGGTTTCTTCATGAACCCTGTCCTCACTGCTGTGGTGGGCATCGTCGTACTCGTCGTCCTGCTCGGCCTCGTCGTCATCACGCGCTACAAGGTCGCCGGGCCCAGCGAGGCGTTCATCATCACCGGACGGCGCGGGAAGAAGTCCACCGATCCGGACACCGGGCGGGTGTTCACCGACAACAGCGGCCAGAAGGTCGTGGTCGGCGGCGGTGTCTTCGTCGTGCCGTTCGTACAGCAGAAGTTCACCCTCGACCTGTCCAGCCGGCACATCCCGGTCGCCGTGCGCGGCGCGGTCACGCTGCGCGGGGTGAAGGCGAACCTGGAGGGCGTCGCGATCGTCAAGGTCGGCGGGACCGAGGACTCGATCCGGGCCGCCGCCCAGCGGTTCCTGATGCAGCAGGACGGGATCGTCGGCTTCACGCAGGAGGTGCTCTCCGGAGCGCTGCGCTCGATCGTGGGCCGCATGTCGGTCGAGGACATCATCCGTGACCGCGCCGCCTTCGCCGGCCAGGTCGCGGAGGAGGCCGAGGCCAGCCTGTCCGGGCAGGGCCTGGTCCTGGACGCCTTCCAGATCCAGGACATCACCACCGAGGGGTCCTACCTGGAGGACCTGGGACGGCCGGAGGCCGCCCGCGCCAAGCAGGAGGCCGACATCGCCGAGGCGGTCGCCCGGCGCGCCGCCGAACAGGCCCGACTCAAGGCGGAAGAGGAGATCGCCATCGCGCAGCGGACCCTCTACCTGAAGCAGGCGGAGATCAAGGCGCAGACCGACGAGGCCGCCGCGCAGGCGAACGCCGCCGGTCCGCTCGCCGAAGCCGACCGCCAGCAGCAGATCCTCGCCGAGCAGGAGAAGGTCGCCGAACGACAGGCCGCACTGACCGACCGCCAGCTCGACACCCAGGTCCGCAAGCCCGCCGACGCCGCCCGCTACCAGGCCGAGCAGGAAGCCGAGGCCCGCCGCATCGCCCAGGTCAAGCAGGCCGAGGCCGACGCACAGCGCGCCCGCCTCACCGGTGAGGGCGAGAAAGCCCACCGCGCCGCCCTCGCCGACGCCGTACGCATCGAGGGCGAGGCCCAGGCCGCCGCCATCGCCGCAAAGGGCTCCGCCGAGGCCGAGGCCATGCAGAAGAAGGCCGACGCGTTCGCCCAGTACGGCGACGCCGCCGTCCTTCAGATGCTCGTCGAGGTCCTGCCCCAGGTCGTCGCCAAGGCCGCCGAACCCCTCGCCGCCGTCGACAAGATGACCATCATCTCCACCGACGGAGCGAGCCAGTTGACCCGCACGGTCACGGACAACGTCGCCCAGGGCATGGAACTCCTCTCCTCCGCCACCGGGGTCGACCTCGCCTCGCTTCTCCAAGGCATCACGCAGAAGAAGTCGGCACCCGAGACCGTTCCGGCTCCGGCGGCCCCGAGCACGCCGGTCGAGATCACCGACTAGGACAAGGGACAACGGGGGACGTGGTGAGAACCAGCTTCAAGATTCACGCAGGGGCGCAACTCGCCCTCTGCGTCGCGGGGCTTCTCGCCGCGTCGCTCGCCACCCTCCCGTTCCTGCCCCCGTTCGCCGACGAGTGGCTGCTACTCGGGATCGGCATCGCCCTGCTCGTACCGCTGCACGTGGCGACGATCGTCCGCAGCATCGCCGTCGGACTCCGGGACATGCGCTTCGCGAGCAGCAAGGCGAACCAGTGGCGTGCCCTGCGCTCCCTGCCCCGGCGAGTCAAAGGGATGCTCGCGGGCGTGGGCCTGGCCGGGGTAATGCTGCTCGTCGGGGCCAGGGCCGACGACTCCTCCCTCCACAAGGCCGACTCCGTCCGTGGCCGGTACTTCGCCATCGACACCTCCGACCCCCGTCGCGAGCGGATCCAGATCACCAGGAGCAAGTACGAAGCCCTGCGCAAGGAGGACCAGCAAGTCACGTTCGCCGCATACGCCCTCTTCGCGGCGGCCGGTGGCGGCCTGACGCTCCTCTTCGCGAAGCTCGACACCTGGGTCGGTATGCCATGACACCCGGCCCCCGCCACGGCAAGCCGTACAGCACCCGCCGTCGCCGTGCACAGGACGTCCTCGTCGGTCTCGCCGGGCTCGTCGCTCTCCTCACGGGCAGCGCCCTGCTGGTCGCCTGGCTCCCCCAAGCCCTGGCTGAGGAACGCGCCTTCCTGTCCGCGTCCGCGTGCCGGGGCACGCCGGCCGAGGACTGCCTGCACTCGGCCTGGTTCACCATCGAGTCCGTCCACGTACAGCGCGGCAAGCAACCGGGCGGCTGGGTACGCCTCTCCGGGCAGTCCGAAGAGGGCGCCGGCCGAGTGCAGTTCAGCGGACTCGGGGAGTTCCTGGAGGGCGTACGGCCGGGCGACCGCGTCGCGGGGACGATCTGGCGGGGCGAGATCGTCGTCCTCTCCGGCAGCGTGGGCGCACAGCGAACCGCTTCCCACCCGGTCGGCGACCCCCTGTTCGCAGCCGGATCCGGCATCCTGCTCGTCATGGGCGGCGGGCTCTGCACCTACGTCTCGCGGCGGCGGCTCAGCTCCCACGAACCGTCCGCCCATCCGCAACGGACGACGCTCACCGCCGACGCCTGCGCGGTGGCAGGTCTGGGCGCCTGCACCTTCACGCTGATGGTGGTCCTGCACGACAGAGACGGAACCCTCGGCGCCTTCCTCGCGCTCTGGATTCCGGCGGCCGTGGCAGTCGGCGCCTTCCTGAGCCGCCGCCAACTGCGACACCGCACACGGCGGTGAGCTGCCGCTCAGCACCCGTCCACACGATTGAGGAAACCCCTGCCCGAACGACGCATCGGCACCGCCTTCGCGGCCGGCGGCGCCGTGGTCACAGCGGCCGGAGCCGCGGTGTACGTCCTGCCCGGTCCCGGCTTTCCCGTCCTGGTCATCGGCCTCGCCGCACTGACAACCGGACTCGTCATGGCCGCCGCCGGCCACCGCAGCTGACCCCCGCCGTCCCGACCCGCCGAAAGAACATCCACATCCATGATCTGGCACTGGACCGGCCTCGCCGTCGCCTCCCTGACCCTGCTGCCGGCCGGGCTGGCCCTGCTTACCGGCCGGATACCCAACCGCCTGCACGCCCGTCTGACACCGACCCGCCCACGGGGCTGGGCCCTGCTCGCCCTGTGGGCCGCAGCCGCGCTCAACACGCTGCCGCGCCTGGCCGATGCCCCGCCCGCGATCACCCTGGCAGCAACGGCGACCGCCGGCGCGGCGGCGGTCGCCGGATGCGCGCTGGCAGCCGCCTCGGCACTTCGGGCCACGAAGGACACGCCGTGACAGATCCGCGTCGTCGGCGCCGCTTCGCTCTGTCGGTCACCGCCTGCTGGATCCTACTGGCCCTCGGCCTGTGGCTGCTCGGCAAGGCCCTGGACCAGCCTGCCTCCCTCGCAGCGTGCGCGGCCTCCGCCGCCTTGCTGGTCACCATCGGGGAGGTTCGGCGACTGGCTGCGCCGCCACATCGCCCACCGGTCCGCCCGGCGGCGTCGCACGACCCCCACCAGGTACTGACCGCCCTGCCCTGCCGATCAGCGCGGTAGCGGCCACTTGTCCCCGGGCAACAAGACGTCTCCTCGAGCAACCGTGTCCGCGGGGCTTGGTCACTTCCGGTCCGGGGCGGGCGGGGACTGCTGCGATGCCGTGTTTCCCACTTCGCCCGGGTGGCTGACAGGCGGTCTGGGACGGCTAGTGCGCGAGGTGCCCCACACCAGCGTGCCGGACAGCATGAGCAAGGTGAGTGGGTAGAAGACCGGGCGCAGGGGGATCAGAACCGGCAAGAGCGCGGCGGCGGTACTCGCGCCGAGGAGGAGCAGGAACGTAGGTACGCAGCAGGCGAATCCGAGCAGGAACGCCGGGAGTACGGCCAGGACGCGGGCGTATCGGGTGCGGCGGCAGGAGGCCACCGTGGTGGCCGTGTGGGCGGCGACGGCGAAGTTGCAGCCGACGAGCACCGCCACGAGGACACCGAGCAGCAGGTTGACCGGGCTGAGGAAGATGGCGAGGTGGCTGGTGGGGTGCCAGGCGAGGACCGGCTCGAACAGATACGGCGCGCGGACCTGAAGCAGCTGCCCAGGTGCGGTCTGGAACACGGGTGCACCGGTGAACCGACCGGAGGCCGAAATGGCAAGGTCACCAATGGAGAACAGGTACACCAGCAGGGTGAGGCTCGCGGCGATCAGCGCCGTCCTGCGGTGGCGGCGTACAGCGAAAGCGGCACGCACCCGACCGGGCGTGGTCCTGATCGCGACGACGGTGGCGTCCCAGGCGTAGCCCGTCCTGGCGAGTGCGGTCAGCAGCCTGCTCATGTCCGCACCTGGCCGTTGGGATAGAACGCGTACCAGGCGAACCACATCGAGTCGAGGAAGTCCGCCGGCTCCCACCCCTCCATTGTCTGCTGGACGACGTGGGCGGTGCCGAGCCGGTCGTCCCAGCGGGCCTCCACCCGCGTGCCGCCCACCTCGGCGCGCACGGTCCGGTGGGTGCGGACGAGGTCCTTGTCGATGGCGAGGCGCTCCTTGCCGACCCGGACGCCGATGACGACATCCTTGTCGGCGAGCCGGTCGCTGGTGGCGAGTACGGGGAAGATCGGCCGGCCCTTCGCGTAGTAGCCGCCGCTGTCCGGGAAGGAGTCGTAGGAGCCGTACGGGTCGCTGCCGTACGAGCGCAGCGCCCGCGTGTCGGTGGACAGCACCTCGGTGTCGGGGTGCGCGGTCCGCCACTGCTTCCACGTCGTCCACACCAGAGGGACGGTGTCCAGCTTCGTGCCCTTGAGCGGGCCTCTGACCGCCTGCCCGAGAAGCTGCGGCCACTCCGACCCCGTCTGCCGGTCGTACATCAGCAGGTTGGAGTTGACGAGCCTGCCGGTGGTGCCGAACGACAGGTCCTGGACCCCGGGCGGTGCGGAGAAGCCGATGACCGTGCCGGTCAGCGGGCAGTAGGTGACCGCGAGCGGTTCGCCGCCGACGGTGTCGTTGACGATCTCGTGCCACACCAGCACCAGCTGCGGGTACGCCCTCACCTCGCCGCGGTACTCCAGGCCGAAGACCGGATCGTCGTCGTCGAGGAAGCCGGCCTTGCTCGCCGGGACGAACCGGGGCTTGTCGATGGAGGGGATGCCGTCCTTGCCCGGCCCGCCGGACACTGCGGCACCGGCGAGCGCCTCCAGCGAAGGGTCCTGGCCCGGCTGTACGGCTGTCACCGGGTCGGAGCGTCCCTCGGAGGCGAGCTTCCCGCCGAGGATGGCCCCGCCCGCGAGTACGAGGCTGATGGCGCAGACGACGGCCCCGCCCTTGAGGGCCTGCCGCCGCGACGGGCGAGGGGGTTTCCGATAGTTCTGGCCGGTCACCTGACACCTCCCGAAATCCCCCCTGGGATTCGTACTGCCGATCGTGCCCCGTGTCGGGCGGGCGCTTCGGTGAGCGCGCTTACAGTTCTCGCCCTCCTTGGCGGCCTACGGTCGGATCATGGTGCTGCGGATCGTGCTCGGGACGGTGTACACGGCGATGGCCGTCGGCCAGGTCGTCTCCTTCGGGCACATGCCCGGGACTCTGGCCGCGTACGGGCTGGTGGACGGTGCCGCCGCGGCAGCGCTGGCCGTGGCACTGATCGCGGGCGAGCTCGTGTGCGGGATCTGGTTCCTGGCCCGCCCCCGGTCGAAGGCCCTGGCGCCGGTGTGGGTGTACACGGGCGTGTCGGTGGTGTGGACGGTGCTGGCCGTGCAGGCGTTCGCGCGGGGGCTGGCGTTGGACAACTGCGGTTGCTTCGGCATCTACCTCACGCAGCGGCTGAGCTGGTTCGTGCTGCTCCAGGACGCCCTGACACTGCTCTACGCGGGCATCCTGATCCGCTCCGCCCGCCGGTCGCCCGCCCCGCTGCCCTCCGACGAGCGGGAGGAGGGGAGCCGTGAAGTCCGCATCCCGTGAACGGTCCGGCCTCGGCGGCATCGCGGCGGTCGTAGGTGCCGGACTGCTGATGGTGGTGTGCTGCGCGGGCCCGCTGCTCGTGGCAGGTGGAGCACTCGGCGCCGTCGGAGGTGCCCTGGCCAACCCGTGGCTGATCACCGTGGGAGCGGACGCCTCGGCATCACCGACGTCACCGCCGACACCGACCGCCTCCAGCCCGAACTGCGCGGACTGACCGCCCGCATCGCCTGCATCGCCGACGCCCGCCCGCTCGACGACTACGCCAAGCTCCTCGCCGCTGCCGGGCTGAGCACCCTCACCACGGAGCGCCATGACGAGGCGATGATCCGCATGATCGACCAGATCCAGGCCCGCCTGGACCTGCTGCGCATCACCGCCGCGGCCCGCCTCGCCGACGCCGGCGTCGACCTGACTGCGGCCCCAGCCGTGCTGGACGCGGCCCGCGCCGCGGTCACCGACGGCGTACTCGGCTACGCCCTGCTGACCGCCGTGAAGTCATCACCCTGATGGCCTTGGCGTTCTACCGCCGGGTACGTAAGCGCCCTCACATACCTGCATGGGCCCTGCGTCCTAGCGTCAGCGACGAGAACGGAAGGTCACCGCAAGAGGAAGGACGATCACCATGGCCACCACCGTGCAGGCATCCCCGAAGCTGGCCGCGATCCCTGTGTACGCGGTCTGGGGCGCCGCGGCCGGGCTCCTCGGCGGCATGGGGATGGGCATCTGGATGTCGGTGTCCCGGCCGATGATGGACACAGCCATGATCACCATGGTCGCCGGGCTCCTCGGCTCCACCAACGCCTTCGCCGGCTGGCTGATCCACCTGGCCATCGCCACCTTCGCCGGCATCACCTTCGGCGTCATGCTGGGACAGTTCGCCCAGCGCCTCGCCCCCGCCGCCGTCCTCGGCCTCCTCTACGGCGCGGTGTGGTGGACCGTCGGCGCGCTGTGGATCATGCCCGCCAACATGGGCATGCCTGTCTTCGAGTGGAACGACGTCACCGCCTCCAGCCTCGGCGCCCACCTCGTCTTCGGCCTCCTCGCCGGAGCCACGTTCGCCGGCATCGCCAAGGCCATGGGCAAGCACACCAGCCCGGCTCGCCGATGAACCGCGAGGCTCCCGCGTCACGCCCCGGCCCCACCGCCCCACCACCGGGCGCGGGACCGCACCACATAGCCCTGGACGGCGCGTCGGTGCCCTACTGTCTGGCCAGCAGCGCCGAGGCGCTGGCCAGCCCGGCATGGGGCACCACACCCCCACCATGGGCCCCCGGACGACGCGAGGAAACGCACCGCATGAACCACGCCACATCGGACGACGACGCCGAACGGACCTGGTGCCTGGCCGAGGTCGACATCTTCTGCGACCTCTCCGAGCAGGAGATGGAAGCCATCGCAGCCGCGGCACCGATGAAGACCTACCACGCAGGCGAGATCCTCTACTCACCCACCCAGCCCTCCGAGGTGCTCTTCATCCTCAAGAAGGGCCGGGTCCGCATCTTCAGGGTCTCCGCCGACGGCCGCGCGCTCACGACCGCGATCATCTCCCCGGGCACCATCTTCGGCGAGATGGTCCTGCTCGGACAGCACATGTACGACAACTACGCCGAAGCCCTCGACGACACCGTCGTATGCGTCATGAGCCGCGCGGACATCCACACGTTCCTGCTCTCGGACGCCCGGATCGCCGCCCGGATCACCGCGATCCTGGGCAGACGGCTGTCCGACCTCGAACAACGGCTGTCCGACAGCGTCTTCAAGACCGTCGCCCAGCGCATCGCCACCACCCTGACCACCCTCACCAGCGCCCAGCCCCCGGCAGGCCCCCTGCGGCCGGTCGGACGCCACCCGCAGATCGCCCTGACCCACGAACAGCTCGCCGCCCTGGCCGGCACCTCCCGCGAGACCTGCACCAAGGTACTGCGCGACTACGCCGACCACGGCTTGCTCCGGCTGGCCCGCGGACGCATCACCGTCCTCGACCCCGAACGCCTCAGGGACGCCGCGGGCTGACGTCACCAAACCGTAAGAAGCGAGCCCCTGCCCGCCTGAGTTCCCGGCAACTATGTTCACCACCACCATCGACCCACAGGAGTCCTCCTTGCGCGCCCGCACCCTCCTCCCGGCCACCCTGGCCGCCGCCCTCCTCACCCTCACCGCATGCGGATCCGGCGAAGGCTCGACGTCCGACAGCGGAGCGGGAGCTGCCGCCACGCCGGAGGCGTCATCCCCCGCTCCGACAGCGGCCTCGAACGGCGGCGACAGCGGGGCGGAAGGGGCGCAGGTGCCGCAGGTGCTGAACTTCTCCGCGACCACCGTGGACGGCAAGCCGTTCGACGCGAAGACGCTCGCGGGCAAGCCGACGGTCTTGTGGTTCTGGGCGCCGTGGTGCCCCACGTGCAAGGGGCAGGCCGCCGAGACGGCGAGGGTCGCCGTCGGCAACGCGGGCAAGGTGAACGTCGTCGGGGTCGCCGGCCTCGACAAGAACGCCGCCATGCGCGACTTCGTCGCCGACACCGGCACCGGCTCCTTCCCGCACCTGTCCGACGAGAAGGGTGAGGTGTGGAAGCGGTTCGAGGTCACCCAGCAGAGCCACTACGTGATCCTCGACAAGGCCGGCAAGACCGTCTACGAAGGCGTCCTGCCCGGCGGCAAGGGGCTGGCCGACAAGGTCGCCGGACTCACCGGCTGAGCAGGACCCGCCATGGCCGACCTTCCCCTCGCACTCGCCCTCGGCGCCGGGATGCTGGCCGCCGTCAATCCGTGCGGCTTCGCTCTGCTCCCCGCCTACCTGTCCCTGCTCGTCCTCGGCAACGACACCCCCAGCCGCACCGTCGCCGTCGGCCGGGCCCTGACCGCCACCGCCGCCATGACGGCCGGGTTCGCCGCCCTCTTCGCCGTCTTCGGTCTCGCCGTTCAGCCCGTCGCAGGGCAGGTGCAGCAGCACCTGCCCTGGTTCACCATCGCCTTCGGCCTGCTGATCGCCGCCGCCGGAGGATGGCTGGTCGCGGGCCGGCAACTGCCCAGCATGGCACCGAAACTCCGGCGGGCACCGAAGGTGACGCGCTCCCTGCCCTCGATGGCCCTGTTCGGCGCGGCGTACGCCACCGCCTCCCTCGGCTGCACCATCGCCCCCTTCCTCGCCATCGTCATCTCTGCCTTCCGCAGCGGCTCCACCGCGGAAGGCATCACCCTGTTCACCGCCTACGCCGCCGGAATGGGCCTGATCGTCGGCGCCGCCTCCCTCACCGTCGCCCTCACCCGCACCACCGCCGTCACCCGCCTGCGCCGCCTCGGCGCCATCGCCCCCCGACTCGGCGGCGCCCTGCTCCTCGTCGTCGGCGCCTACGTCGCCTACTACGGCTGGTACGAGATCCGCGCACAGCAGGATCCCGCTACAGCCGACCCGATCATCGACACGGCAGCCACCGTCCAACGCGCCGTTGCCGACGCCCTGAACACAGCCGGACCGGCTGTGATCGCTATCCTCGTCGCCCTTCTCCTCTTCGCGGCACTGCTGATCCGTCACCGCAGGCGCACCCGCCGGTCCGCCCCGACCGGCACCCCTGCCGCCCCCGAGCGCCCGGCCTGACCCGGGCGTGGCCATGCCGCTCCTCTACATGTTCGAGGCGGCGCGGAGAGAGGTCCGGTCGCACCCGCCTCAGCACGACGGGGGCGACGCCACGGATGCGCAATCGGATGAGACACACTCCGCCACCACGCCTCCACAGGCAGCTTCCCCGCAGCCTCGAAAGGCTCGCCAGGACGGGGAAGCGCCACCGCCTGGCCGGCCTCCTCAGCTGCGTACTTCGTCCACTCCCCCGGCTCCGCCCACGCATGCGGAGCCAGGTTGAACGTGGCCCAGTGGATCGGCAGCAGCACCCCGCCCGGACCGCCTCCCTGCAGGTCAAGATGGGCCTGCACCCCTCCATCCCGCAGGACCCGAGACAGGGATTTTCCGAATATCAAGCCTAGACGTGACGGTTCCCGGTTGCCTGACGAACCGTACGGATGGACGCCGCACCGGAACTGGAGGGCTTGCTTTCCAGATCATGCTGGTCCTCGTGACGGCGCCTGGAACCCAAACCGAGGGAGAGTGCGTGACAGACCACCGACGCGTGCCCGGGGCTGCCCGACAGCGCCTTCGACTTCGGGTTCTGCCAGCAGGGCCTGCAATTCTTCAGCGACCGACTCGCAGCCCGCGAATTGCACCGGATCATCGCCCCCGGCGGCCGGGGTGCCCTGAGCGTCTGGTGCGACCACCACTCACCGGGCTTCTACCCGTTCCAGTCCGCCTTCGAGCGGAACCTCACCTCACCGGGCGAGGAGGTCCGGTTCCTGCGAGCGATCTTCGACCTGGCCGACCCCGCCCCGATCAGCATGCCCATCTACCGAATGGCCCGCTCCAAGCGTGGACACCGGCCTGTTCGACGTCGAGAAGGCCCAGCAGGCTCGGGCTGGGTGAAGGAGCTCAACGGCGACCACGTGCCGGAGACCGAGGAGTACGGTCCTCGCTGGTGTTCCACTCCGAACTGCCCTTCCACCCCGAACGGCTGTGGACCTTCGTCACCAAGGGTCTGGACAGCGGTACGTTCGGCCGGGTCCTGCGTTCCAAGGGGTTCTTCCGGCTCGCCAGCCGGCCCCGGGTGACGGGACTGTGGTCCCAGGCCGGCGCCGTCGCCCGGTTCGAACCGTCCGGCGCCCGCGGCCCGGAGACCGCGCAGGGCCAGAACTGGTCTTCATCGGCACCGGCCTGCGCGCCGACGCCCTCCAGACGGCCCTGGCGGCCTGCCTGTTGGCTCCGGGCGAGACCGTCCCCGCCGGCGACGACTTCCCCGCCTGGGAGACGTACGGCATCGAGGACGCCTGCGAACACGAGCAGGCGGCCTGAAACCCAGGCCCACGCGCTCCGGGCCGGACGGTGGTCGCAGCCACGGCACCGTCCGGCACGACGACACGACGACACGACGACACGACGCTGCGGATGATCGACCAGATCGAGGCACTTCTGAACCTGCTGCGGATCACAGCCCGTGCCCGCTTCACCACCGCCGGCGTCGATCTCGACGCCGCTCCAGCCCTTCTGGGAGCGGCCCGGCAGCGGTGGCGGACGAGGCCCTGGGATACGCACTGCTGATCGCGGAATCGGGGCCGGGCAACGCATGATCGAAGCACGCTCCCGCCTGCGTCCGCTGACAGATACACGCGAATGTTCAGGAAGTGCCCGCCGGAGGCGCGTCGCGCAGATGGCGCGCCTGGGTGTCGTAATCGCTCAGTACATGGCGGAGCTGCTCGAGCGACTCTTCCGGGATGTCGGGCGGAGCGGACTCGACCACGTAACGGGCGGCGGCCACCAGCGCCGCGAACTCGAAGGCGTGCGCGGTCACTTGCAGCACGCCGGGCCGGGTCCACTCCACGTGCATGTTCAGCCCTTCGACGACAGGTATTCCTTGATCTGGCCGAGCTCCTGCTCGAAGTCGTCGTAGTCCTCACGGATACCGTTGAGGTACGCGCTCCAGCCGAGGCTGTTCTTCGCGTAGTGGACGGCCTCCTGGATCTCCTCGTCGGTGGCCCCGAACAGCTTCGCCGCCTCGGTGTGGAAGAGCGTGCAATAGCGGCACTTCGTCTCCGAGTGCAGCGCGATCCCGATCAGCTCCTTGTACTTGTTCGGGATCAGCGTCTCGCCGAGCTCGATCTTCTTGAAGATCTCCCACTCGTGGTCCAGCAGATCATCGGGGATCCGGGAGAAGAAGTGGGGAACGAGTCCCAGGGTCTCCTTGATCTCCGCCTCCACGTCGCCCCGGCTACGTCCCGCCATGGCGACCACTCCTCTCAGCCGAGCGGAACCGGCCCCCACGTTCCACGCTAGGCCGCGCCGACGGCCCCCGCGACTCCAGCGGGCACCGCCGCGTCACGTCACTTGGGCGGCAGGCCGGCGGCGAACACGTGGCCTTGGTCCACCCATTCGGCCAGGGCGTCGTCCTCGGTCAGGGCGGAGGCGTCGACGACGGCCCAGCCGCGCATCGGGCGCCCTGTGAAGTCGAAGGGCCTCGTGCCGGGCCGCGCGCGAGCCTCGTCGTTGGCGTCGGGGCCGACCCGGACCATTAGCTCGTCGCCGATCACGCCCACGAGCATGTTGCCGGCGTACAGGAAGGCCAGGCCGCCGGACATCCGCTTCTCCGAGACGCTCGGGCCCGTACCCAGCCGGGCCCGGATCCGTTCCGCCAGTCCCTCGTCGAACGCCATGGCCGTCCTCACGCTCCGTTCTGTGGCGGGCTCAGCCACCGCTCCAGGTCCCGCAGGTCCTTGGCCAGCGAGGAGCGCACCTTGCGTCCGATGACGAGAGCAGCGAGCCCGGAGAGACCGGACGTGTCGCCCTGTACGCGGATATCGGCGAGCGTGCCGCATTCATCCGGGGTCGGGGCGAACATGTACGTCACACATATCGGCATCGGGGCCCGCGACCGACACCATGTCCAGCAGCCGAGGCGGGCCGAAGCCGCCCGCGCCGGCCTCACGCGTCACCTGCGCCGTGCGGATGCCCTGTGCGCACTCTCCGCCTCGTGCTTTCACGCTGCCGTATGGCTGGCGCGGAACAGGTCCAGGGCGCGCCCCAGGTCCCGTTGGGTGCGCAGCCGTACCTCCAAGTCGCCCGTTCCGTGGTGGCCGAGGCCCTTCACGTTCCTGGTGAAGTCGGGGACGAGATCGACCTCGGCCGGGTCGTAGCGGGTGAAGTCGCCGACGACGCAGATCAGCCGGGCCTGCTCCAGAGCACCTGGGCCCCGGCCCTCGCCCCGAGCCGGTCGCGGACCAGATGCTCGAACTCGGCCCGGTGGTCCATGAGCCAGCTCAGGTGGAACGGGCCCTGGTAGATCACGCCGGGTCGGTTGCCCGCTTGTACTCGACGATGGCTGGCGAGCCCTTCCTCGGCCAGTCACGGCGTGACCTCGGTCGCGCCGTTCGTCGTGTCGAACAGTTTCAGGTCCAGCAACCTCCGCGCTCGGGATCTTCGAGCGGTAACCCTCTCGAACGCAGGGCTATTTCCAGATATCTTCCAGCCACCTCTGGATCCGATGCCACCCAGGTCGACGACTGCTGGCGCCAGTTCGGCTGCTGACACCGGACCCACATGGGATGGACTGTTGGTTCTCGGAGTTGCGGATGCACCGCCGTCCATGTAGGAGGCATTACCTGAGGAGGAGCCTGTCGAGGTGCCGGGCAGGCCGCCTGGCGGCGACCTGGTGGGTGGTCAGGCGGGGCGCCCGCTGTGGACGCGCTGCGCCGCCTGTCCCGTGTACTGGCGGCACTCGCCGGTGAAGACGGTGGCGAGTTCGGCGTCGAGCAGGGGGCCCACGAACAGCGCCACGGGCACCCCCGCGCCCCCCTCCGGCTCGCGGTAGACCTGGAGCGCGAGCCCCTCCATCACGGCGGCGAGGCGCACGGCGGCGGGCAGCGGATCCAGGTGCTCGTCGACCTCGCCGCACTCCTTGCCGTTGTGGACGGCCCGGGCGATGTCCTCGCGCAGCTTCCGGGCGGTCTCGGTGTCGACCTCGGCGAGGGCGGGGGCGTCGAGGGCACGCCCGGCGAACGCGCGGGCCACGCGGTACTCGGCGCGGCGGGCCTCGTCCAGAGGGATGTACTCGGTCATCACCTCCGCCATGACCCGTGCGATGGGTCGCTTGTGCTGGACGCCGTCCCTGACGCGCTCCTCGACGCGTGCGCGGATCCGGGCGGAGATCTCACGGAAGGCGTGGAGCAGCATCTCGTCCTTGGTGCGGAAGTAGTGCTGCACCAGGCCCACGGACATGCCCGCGGTGGCGGCCGTGCGCGCGACGGTGACGGCGTCGAGCCCGTGCTCGGAGATCAACCGGCTGACGGCGTCGGCGATCTGACGGCGGCGTTGTTCGTGGTCGGCGGTTCGCGGCACTTGATAACCGTACCAGCGTACGGCTATAACCGTATCCCCATACGGTTATCTGTCCGTGCCCACGGAAGGACAAGGCCCCCATGCCCAGCCTGCTCCGACGCGCCGCCGCAGCGGCGACCGCCCTCCTGCTCGGCCTGCTCCCCTTAGATAAGGCGTCTGCAGCGGCCAACTCACCTGTCCCGGCGGACCGCTTCGCGGCGATCGACGCCTACGTGCGCGAACGCATGGAAGCCACCCGCACGCCCGGGCTCGCCTACGCCGTGGTCGGCCCCGACGGGCCGGACCACTCACGTGCCTGGGGTACGGACGGACACGGCGAACGGGTCACAGGCGACACGCCGTTCCTCTGGGGCTCGGTCGCCAAGCCGATCGCCGCGAGCGCCGTAATGACGCTCGTGCAGGACGGGCGACTCCGCCTCGACGACCGGGTCGTCGACCACCTGCCGGCCTTCCGCTTCGGCGGCACCGGCCACGCCGCACGCGTCACCGTCCGCCGTCTTCTCCAGCAGACGGCGGGCGTCCCGGAGTCGGCGACCTTCGAGGTCGCGGACTGCGTCGACGCCGACTGTCCGGACGCGACCGGGCGGGTCGCCGCGCTGAACGGCATACGCCCGCTCGGTCCGCCCGGTACCACGTACGCCTATAGCAGCGCCAACTACCTCGTCCTGGCGGCCGTGGTCGAGTCCGTGACGGGCCGGTCCTTCGCCGATCACCTCCGGGACAGTGTCCTGCGCCCGGCCGGCATGGACGGGGCGATCGCCGACCGGGCGGCCGCCCGTGAGCGGAACCTTCCGCCCGGACACCAGCTCCTGTGGGGCGTGCCGTCAGCGATCGCCGACAGCGTGGACGACGACGGAGCCGCCTACGGCTACACCGGCGGCAACCTGAACGACCTCGCCGCCTTCGCCTCCCTCCAACTTCGGTCGGGGAAGGCTGGCAACGGCACGACGGTCCTCACTCCCGAGTCCGTCCGCCTCATGCGGCAATCCGGCCGACTCCACCCGTCCGGCGAAGACACCGGATACGGGCTCGGCTGGCGCGTCGGCGGCTTGGAGTCCCCACTCGACACCGCGATCTGGCACACCGGCGCCACTCCCGGCTACTCGGCCATGCTCTTCCTCCTGCCGGACCAGAACCTCGCTCTCGTCGTCCAGCAGAACCTTCACGGCCTTCTCCATGACGGCAGCGTCATGCAGGTCGGCTTCGGCGCGGCCCGCATCCTCGCCGGAGGCGCCGCTCCCGCCGACGCCCCCTCTGCCGCGACCTACCACGCCACGGTCTGGGGCCTCACCGCCCTGGCCCTCGTCCTCCTCGCGGAGACCTTCCACTCACTCCGCCTGCTCCGCCGTCGGCCGGCGCACCGCCGCATCGTCCCCACCGTCATGTGGTGTCTGGCCGGCGCCCTGCCCTGGATCGTCGTGGCGGCGGCCCTTGCCCTCATAGGCCCCAGTGCGCTGTGGACCTGGACACCCGATGCGTTCATCACCCTGTGCGCGGCATCCGCCGCCGGGACCGCCGTCATCACCCTGCAGCTCGCGACCGCGTGCATCGGGAGAGGCAGCGTGCGGCGTCATACGGCGGCCGGCGCGCCGTGAAGCCTCGTGTGGGGGCTCGGCGTGCAGGGCGGAGGAGCAGGGCAGGCGCGTTACGGATGCGCGGATCGTCGGCTCAGGAGCGTACGTTCCCCGAGCCCGGGCCCGGCGAGGCGTCGGGGTGTCCATCGCTCTGCGCGGCCGGGTTCTGCAGGGGGCGGCTGTCGGCGGCCTGGTAGGTGGCCTGCTGCTCCGGGGTGCCGTCGGCCTTCATGGCCTTGGCCTCGCTCTTGAGGATGCGGGCGGCCTTGCCCGCGTTGCGGGCGAGTTCGGGCAGCTTCTTGGCGCCGACGAGGAGGATGACGACGATCAGGATGATCGCTATCTCGCTGATTCCGAACACTGTCTTCCGCTCTCTCAGGAGGTGGCCCTCTCGGAGCTGCAAATCTACAGTGATGTAGAAGGTGCGGGAAGGGCGGGTTCTGGCCGCCCGCCGCGACACCTTTCGTAGGACAACGCCACCAACATCACACCAACAGCAGCAGGCCGAGCCGTGTCGTCTCAGTACGATGAACCGCCCCACGGGGGCGGGACGAGTCGGCGGGAGGGCGGCGGAATGACGAAAGGACAAGCGAGTGGGCCAGGACGAGTCTCCCCGGCGGCGGGGGCAGGGCGAGCTCGAAGCGCAGGTGCTGGCCGCCCTGCGTCAGGCCGGCGGTGCCCACACCGCGGGGTGGGTGCAGGAGCGCCTCGGCGGCGATCTCGCCTATACGACCGTCATCACCATCCTGACGCGCCTGCACGCCAAGGGCGCGGTGAGCAGGGAGAGGGCGGGCCGTTCGTTCGAGTGGACGGCCGTGGCCGACGAGGCCGGCCTCGCGGCGCTGAGGATGCGGAAGGTCCTCGACGGCGAGGCAAACCGGGAGGCGGTCCTGGCCAGCTTCGTGACGGGGCTCTCGCCCCACGACGAGCGCCTGCTGCGTGATCTGCTGGCTCAGGACTCCGAGGAGGGGGAAGACTGACGGCATGGGGGTCTTCGTCTTCCTGCCGCTGGTCCTGCCCTTGACGGCATGGCCGGTCGCGCGACTTGCCGCACACCATCTGCATCCCCGGACGGCCACGCGGCTGCTCACCGGTTTCTCCGGCGTGCTCGCCGTATGCAGCACCCTGTGCCTCGCCCTGCTGATGGTGGTCGGCACCGCGCAGTTGCCGGGCAACCCGCTGCCGGACGGCTGGTCCGACCCCGAGGTGCGTGAGGCCGTCCCGTACGACGAGGTCGCGGGCAAGGCCGCCATCCCCGCTCTGATCGCCGTACTCGTCTCCTGTGCCAGGGCCGCGTGGCGGCACCACCGGGTACGCCGCCGAGCCGGCCGGGCGCTGGCGGGGCTGCCGGGCACCTCCGTCGTGGTGCTCTCCGACGAGTCGCCCTACGCGTACGCCCTTCCTGGCCGGAAGGACCGCGTCGTGGTCACGACGTCGATGCTCGCCACGCTGACCGGGCCCGAGCGCCGCGCGCTGTTCGCCCACGAGCGTGCTCACTTGGACGCCCGCCATCACACGTTCCTGCTGACCGTGCAGCTCGCGGCGCGGGCCAACCCGTTCCTGCGGCCCCTGCGTACGGCGGTCACTTACACCACCGAGCGCTGGGCGGACGAGGAGGCCGCCACCCGAGTCGGCAGCCGCCGTGTCGTGGCCCGGGCCGTCGGCAAGGCCGCGCTGGTCTCCCGTGGCGCACCCGTGGCGACCCTCGCGGGATTCGCCGTGGCCGGCCCGGTACCGCGCCGCGTGGCGGCCCTGCTGGGTCCCGCTCCCGTCGCACATGTCTGGCCGTCGCTCTTCACCAGGGCGGGCCTGGCCGCGTGGGGCGCCGCGGCCGGCACGACGGTCTCCGCGCTCTGCTCGGCGAATTCGGCGGTCACGCTGTTGCTGATTCTGAAGGCGGCGACGCCGCTCTAGTTCCCTATGCTGGCCTCCAAGTACCGGGGGAAATAGGGGGAGCGGTGGACTGGTTCTGGTGGGTTCTCATCCTGTTCTGGACAGGTGGGTTCGCGTGGGTGGCCGACAACGTCCGTACCGCGCTGCGTCATCGGCACGAGCGAAAGATGGAACTGCTTGAGGCAGCCAAGCAGGAACGTCTGGCTCTTGAGGCCGTACACAAGACGCCGGAGCCGGTGTGCGGGTGCACACACCATCTGGCGAAGCACGACAAGCAGGGTCGGTGCCATGAGCGTGTCGAGGTGCCCACGGCCTGGGACGAGAACAAGAAGCCGCTGCGCTTCGAGGCTGGCCAGTGCAACTGCCAGCAGTACGTGGGGCCGCAGCCGCTGTCACAGGTGTTCGCGGAGGAGCTGACCGACCGGGCCTGACGGGGCGGAAGGATGGGGCCCGTGACGACGGGACGGGCCCCACCCCAGACGGGGGCTACAGGTCGAACTCGTGCGGCGGGAGGTCGAGGGCGTAGCACGCCTCCCGTACGACCGCCTGCTCGTCCTTGTCGAAGTCGCCGTCGGCACCGCCGATGATGATGCCGATCTGGATGACGGCGCGGGCCTCGGCGGGCTTCTTCTTCGCCTTGGCGACCTCCTGGAGGACGCTGACCTTGCCGAAGTCGAAGTCGGCGGTCAGCTTGTCGCAGTTGGCCTCGAAGCGGCGCTGGAGGTCGTCCGCCGGGAAGTTCTGCAGTACCTCGTTGCTCATGATGAGCTGGGCGACCTTCTGGCGCTCGGATGGATCGACGCTGCCGTCGGCGGCGGCGACGAGCGCGCACATCGCCATGCTGGCGTCACGGAACGCGCCGCTCTGCAGGTCCTTCTTCTTCGCCATGAGCTGCGTCTGCATCGTCGATGCGGACTCCTTGATGCGGTCCCACAGGGCCATCGAGAACTCCGTTACGTGTGGGAGGTCGCCCAGGCCGGGTGAATGTGATGCCCGGACGGCCTCACTTCTACATTGCTGTAGAAGCTATCAGGTGGAGGTCGTTGATTCAGCCGGGTCTGCCCGGTACGCGACGCCGATGCGCCTTACTCGTCTGCGCCAGGTCCTGCCGCGGGGGCGAGCTTGGCGATTTCCCGGCCCAGGGTGCTGAGTTCGGTACCGTTTCCGCGGAACGCCACGCTGTCGTTCTTGTCGATCAGGACGTAGGTGTCGGCCTGTTCGACCTTGAACCGGTCGCGCAGGACGTGCCCCTTGTCCGCGAGGTGCGGGAAGTTCGTCGCCCCGGTCGAGGAGATGAAGCGGCTCAGTTCGCCGTCCGGTCCGGGGTCGGCCACTCCCACCACGTGGAGCTGCCCCATGTGCACATCCGCCCATGCGGAGATGCGGAGTGCGTGGGTCGCGCAGGTCTCGCACGAGGGTGCGTAGAACCACAGCAGGGCCGGCTTGCCGGCGAGGGTCGCCGCGTCGAAGGGCTTGCCGTCCACGGTCGTGGTCGAGGTCCGGAGGGCGTCCGGCAGCACGATCCGCTCGGCCGGCGCGTTCAGGCCGCACGCGGTGAGACCCAGGCTGAGGGCGGCGAGCAGGGCGGCTGCGGTAAGGCGAGGTCGCATGGCGGGCTCCCGGTAGGGCGGCTCACGCGCCGCCGAGTCCCCCTGGCTTCGATGGCGGCGCCCAGGGGCGGGGAGTCCGGGGACCGATGCTGTGCACCACCGGTCCCCGGACTCCGGCACCGGGAAATCTACGCCTCTGTAGAGGTGGTGCGCGGCTGGGACACGGCCCCGGTCGGACTGTTCAGCCGGTCGGCGCACCGGGCGGGCTACGCCTCGTCGTCCCCGCCGTCTTCCTCGTCGCCTTCGAAGAAATCGCCGACCTCGTCGACGACTTCGGCGGCCACCATGCCACCGACGACGCCGACGGCGAGTCCGGCCGCGCCGGCCGCGACCGCGGTGCCCATGCCGGGTCCGGAACGGTGCCCGTGGTCGCCGTGGTGGTGGTCGTCGTGGCCGTGGTGGCCGTGGGAGGCGTGGGAGCCGTACGGGGTGTGTGCGCCGTACGAGGCGCGGTGCTCGACGAGCTGCCGGATCCAGCCCTCGACCTCGGCGTTCCAGTTGATCTGCTCGACGCCGTGGTGGCTGACCGTGAAGCGGGTCAGCGCGTCGTGGCCTTCGGTGAAGAAGCCGCCGCGCTTGTCGGCCTCTACGACGACCTCCATTCCCGCCGGGCCGGCGAGGAAGGTCACCTCGATCTCGTTGACCTGGTGGGCGTACTGGGGCGACGGTGCGAGCTCGATCTCCTGATAGAAGGGGAGCTGCTGACCGGTCCCCCGGATGTGACCGAGCTCCAGGTCCGCGGACTTGAAGCCGAAGCCGAGCTGCCCGAGGGCTTCGAGGATCGACTCCTGAGCGGGCAGCGGACGCACGGCGAGCGGGTCGAGGTCGCCCTTGTCCTTGGCGCCCGCGACGCCCAGCTCGGTGCGTACGCCGAGCGTGATGCCCAGGCCCTGGCCGTACAGCTCGGTGATCGGCGTCTCCCACGGCAGCGGGAAGGAGAACGGCACGCTGCGCTGCTCACCCTCCGCGAGGCGGAAGTTGCCGCCGACGACGTGCTGGTGGAAGACGACCGTGCCGTGCGACTCCCCGTCCTCGTGCTCGGCCTCGACCCGGGCCACGAGCTCCAGCGTGATGTGCTCGATGGTGAAGTCGGCGTTGCCGCCCTTCAGGTGGACCTGACCGCTCAGGACGCCGCCGGGCGTCACCGCGCCGGGGTCGAGCACGGTGTCCACGGCGGGACCACCAACGCCGAGTGAGCCGAGCAGACGCTTGAACACCATGGGGCGTTCACTCCTTCAAATAGCCTGTGTGGTTCAGCACTTCGAGGCCGTATAACCTCGGGCCATCTACATGCGTGTAGAAGCATAGAGGCGAGGCGCCCGTACCGGGCTCAGGCGGAGCGAGGCGAGCGGGCGCATTCGGACAGGTGCCGCCTCGGCGGAAGGGGTGCGGGCGAGATGGCGGGGGAGCGGGGTGCGGGCGTTCTCGGGGACGCGTCCGGCGAGATCCTGGAGCAGACGGCCGCGCTCTTCGGAGTGCTGGCCTCTCCCGTGCGCCTGCGCATCCTCCGCACGCTGTCGCGGGGCGAGAGCGACGTCGCGCACCTCGCGGAGCAGGTGGGCGGAGCGCTTTCCACGATCAGTCAGCACCTGTCCGCCCTCACGAGGTCCGGCCTCGTCGATGCCCGAAGAGACGGACGGCGACGCGTGCACTTCATCGCCGACTCTGCCGTCGTCGAGGTGGTGGGGGTCGTGGTCGAGCGGGTCTCGGAGCGCGCCGATGCGCGGTTTGCGGCGCCTGGCGAAGCCTGCGAGGGCGCCCCCTGATCGCGGGGACCTCGCGAGGCGCCCCCGTGCGGGCGGGGGCGCGGGCGGGAGTCGTCCGGGCTACTTGGCGGCGTCGAGCGCGGCGAGGGCCTGGGCCCAGCGCACGTACTTCAGCTCCGCGAGGTCGGCGACCGTCTTCACTCCGAACGCCTCCTGAAGGAGTTCGCCGTCCCGGTCGGACACGCCCTTGAGCGCGGCGACCGGAGCCGCGAGGATCTCGGGCAGACTCTTGTCCGCCCACGCGTTGTCCAGCACCTTGTTCAGGTCGATCGAAGCCATGACACCCTCCGGAGGGAACAGTCGAGCGCGGGGCAGGGCCCGCTCGCCGACACGCGCGTGCCCTCGACCCCGACTTTCTACATTGCTGTAGAAGAATAGTTCCCGGATGTCCCAACGGAAGGGCGTCTCAAGGACGTTCGGGAAAATGTCCGGAACAGTTCACGTGGAGAGGGGTCGAGGGTGGCCTCGCCGCGAGAGAAAGGCGGGAAAGTGACGGACGAGCCGGAGCGGGTCCATGCTGTCGGCCCTGGCGAGCCGACCTGCCGGTCCCGCCTCGCCGCCGTGGTGGCGCCGGTGATCCCGTTCAGCCTCCTCCCGGGCGGCATCCTGATCGGCTCGACGCTGTTCGACGACATCGGTCTCGGCATCACGCTGGGCCTGGGGGTGAACGCGGTCGCGGCCGGCGCCTGTTCCACTCTCTGGGGGCGTTCCGCGCGTCGGGCGAACGGATAGCCGGGCACCTCCGCGGCGCGGCGCACCGGCCCTGGCGGGCACCCCGCCGGGAGCCACGGACCGTCGGCATCCCTGCGTCCTGGCGAGATGCCGCGCCCTCGGCCCTCGATGACTGTTTGCCTTTCCTTTACAGTGGTGTAGAAGCCTTCGCGCTTGCCCGACCACTGATTCCGCCCGAGTACGACAAGGAGTGAGCGACCCGCAATGGGTGAGCCTCCCAGTACCAGCCGTGCCACCGCCTGCCCTGACACATCGAGCCAGGGAGCGGGGGTGGCACGGTGACCGAGGTGCTTCTGCTGCTTCTGGCCCTCGCTCTCACGCTCGCGTGTGCGGTGTTCGTCGCGGCCGAGTTCTCCCTGACCACCGTCGAGCGCGGTGAGCTGGAGCGGGCCGTCGAGGCGAAGGAGCGCGGCGCCGAAGGTGCACTGCGTGCTGTCCGACGGCTGACCGTTCAGCTCTCCGGCGCCCAGCTGGGCATCACCGTCACCTCTCTGGTGATCGGCATGCTCGCCGAGCCGTCGTTGGCGGCGCTGCTGCGCGGTCCGCTGGAAGCGATCGGGCTCGGCGGTGCGGCGTCCTCGCTCGCCACTGTTCTCGGTGTGGCCATCTCCACCGTCGTGCTCATGGTCGTCGGCGAGCTCGTCCCGAAGAACTGGGCGATCTCGCGCCCGCTGGCTGTTGCCAAGGTCGTGGCCGGACCCCAGCGGGGCTTCACCGCGGCCTTCGGGCCGTTCATCCGGCACCTCAACAACACCGCGAACCGGTTCGTACGCCGCTTCGGCCTGGAACCGGCCGAGGAACTGGCCACCGTGCGCACCCCCGCCGAGCTGGCCTCCCTCGCCCGGCACTCGGCCGCTGAGGGGGCCATCGAGGCCGACTCCGTCGAGTTGTTCGTCCGTACGCTCCACCTGGGCGAGCTGACAGCGGAGAACGTGATGACGCCACGCGTCGACGTCCGCGCCCTGGAGGCGCAGGCCACGGCCGCCGACGCCGCCAACCTCACATACGCCACCGGTCTCTCCCGCTTCCCGGTCTACCGGGTCGCTCTCGACGACGTGATCGGCACCGTCCACATCCGTGACGTCCTCGCCCTCGAACCGGACGCCCGCGCGGCCACCCCGATCACCGACCTGGTGACCGAGCCGCTCCTCGTCCCCGAGACGCTGCCCGCCGACCGACTTCTGGAGCGGATGCGGGAGCACCGGACCATGGCGGTCGTCATCGACGAGTACGGCGGCATGGCCGGCGTGGCGACGGTGGAGGACATCGTCGAGGAGGTCGTCGGCGAGGTCCGTGACGAGCACGACCCGGTCGAGGTTCCCGACCTGCTGCCCGCGCCGCCCACCGAGGACGGCCGTGCCACCTGGGAGGCCGACGGAGGCGTACGGATCGACGAGCTGGCCCGCATAGGGCTACGGGCGCCCCACGGCCCGTACGAGACGGTGGCCGGCCTGATCGCCACCCGCCTCGGTCGCATCCCCGCCCAGGGCGACGCGATCCTGCTGGACGGCTGGCGGCTCGACGTCCTCGACATCGAGCACCACCGGGCGGACCGGATCCACCTCACCGAGCCCGCTCGCCTTTCGGAGCACAAGCACGCCGAGGCCGGGGTGTCCCGATGACCGCGCTCCAACTCACCATCGGCTTCCTCACCCTCCTGACGAACGCGTTCTTCGTCGGTGGCGAGTTCTCCCTGATCTCCGTGCGCCGCAGCCAGATCGAGCCGCTGGCCCGCGACGGCGACCGGCGCGCCCGCATGACCCTGTGGGGCCTGGAGCACATCTCCGCCCTGCTGGCCACCGCCCAGCTCGGCATCACCGCGTCCTCGCTGGTGCTCGGCGCAGTCGCCGAACCGGCCATCGCCCACCTTCTGGAGCCGGCGTTCGAGGCCACCCATGTACCGGATGCCCTGGTGCACCCGATCGCCTTCGTCATCGCGCTCACCCTGGCGACGTACGCGCACATGCTCATCGGCGAGATGGTCCCCAAGAACATCGCGCTCGCCGCCCCGGTGAAGACCGCGCTGCTCCTCGGCCCGCCGCTGGTCGCCCTCACCCACGCGCTGAAGCCCGTCGTCTTCGGCATCAACGCCTTCGCCAACACGCTGCTGCGCCTCCTGCGGGTCGAGCCGAAGGACGAGGTCTCCTCGGTCTTCACCGACGACGAACTCGCCCGCATGGTGCAGGACACCAGCGAGGCCGGACTGCTGTCGCCCGCCGACGGCGAGCGGCTGCGAGACGCGCTGGAGCTGGGGACCCGGCCGGTGGGCGAGATCCTCGTTCCCGCCGCGCGGATGGTCACGGTCGACCACCGGGTCACGCCTGCCGAGCTGGAGCGGGCCGCGGCACGCGCGGGCTACTCCCGCTTCCCGGTCACCGGCCCGGCCGGGGCCGTCCTGGGCTACCTGCATATCAAGGACACCCTCGGTGTCGCGGACCGCGACAAGCCGTTCCCGCGCACCGCGTTCCGTGCCGTGACCCGCGTACGGATCGACACCCCGCTGGACGACACCCTCACCGCCCTGCGCGCCGCCGGCAGCCACCTCGCCGCCGTCAGCGGCCAGGCCGGCACAGTCCTCGGCTACGTGACGATGGAGGACGTCCTGGAGGAGCTGGTCGGCCCCGCCGCCGTGTGATCCCGCGCGGCCGTCGCGTACCCGCAGATACTCAGTCCTGATCACCGCCCTCACCGCCCCACGAAGGAGCACCTCCTTGTCCGCCAGATCGACGCACCCCTACGCCCTGCGTGAAGGGGTGCGGTAGCCGATGAACGCCGCTCTCGGCCTGCTGGCCGTCCTCGTACTGACCGCCGGCACCGGCTACTTCGTCGCCCAGGAGTTCGCCTACGTCGCCGCCGACCGCATCGCGCTCGCCGGCGAGGCAGCGGCGGGCGACAAGCGGGCCGCCCGCGCGCTGAAGGTCCTCGAACGGCTCTCCTTCATGCTCTCCGGCGCCCAGCTCGGCATCACCGTCACCGGTCTGGTCGTCGGTTTCCTCGCCGAGCCGTCGGTCTCGGCGCTCCTCAAGCCCGCACTGGACGGAACGGGGCTGTCCGAGGGCACCGTCTCCGTCATCTCCGTCGTCCTCGCCTTCTTGGTGGCGACGGTGCTGCAGATGGTGCTCGGCGAACTGGCCCCGAAGAACCTGGCGCTGGCCGTGCCTGAGCGGCTGGCCAAGTCTTTGGCCTCCTCCACCCTCGTCTACCTGAAAATCGTCGGACCGGTCGTCCACGTCTTCGACGGCGCCGCCAACAAGCTGCTGCGCAAGGTCGGCATCGAGCCGGTCGAGGAGCTGCATCACGGCGCGACGCTCGAAGAGCTCAGCCACCTGATCGGGGAGTCCCACGAGCAGGGCCAGCTGCCGGCCGATACGGCCGAGCTCCTCGACCATGCCCTGGAGTTCTCCGAGCGGACCCTGGACGAGGTCATGGTGCCGCGCGTGGACGCCGTGTTCGTACGCAAGGACGCCCCGCTCACCGAAGCCGTCGAGCTGATCGCGAAGTACGGCCACTCCAACTACCCGGTCCTCGGCGACCACCCGGACGACGTCGCCGGGGTCCTCGGCGTACGCGAACTCGTCCGCCTGCCCGCCGACCGGTTCGAGAGCATGAGCGCAGGGGAGGCCGGCCGCTCGCCCCTGCTGCTGCCCGACACACTGCCGCTGCCGCAGGCGGTGGCACAGATGCGGGAGGCGGACGACGAGTTCGCCGTCGTCCTGGACGAGCACGGCGGCGTCGCCGGCATCGTCACCTACGAGGACATCGCCGAGGAACTGGTCGGCGACATCGCCGACGAGAGCGACACCGTCGTCGCCCTGGCGGTGCCCGACGGCGACGGCTGGCGCGTGGACGCGGGCCGCCGCCTGGACGAGGTCGAGGACGCCACCGGCATCGCCCTGCCCGAGGAAGAGGACTACGACACCGTGGCCGGCCTGATCATCGACCGCCTCGGCCGCTTCCCCACGATCGGGGACCGCCTCACCGTCGACGACGTGCGGATCGAGGTCCTGAGCCTCGACCGTCACGTCCCCGAACGCGTCCGCATCGAACGCGTCGAGTCTGCCGCCGAGGAGGCCCAGGCATGAGCTTCCCCATGGCCCTCTTCGTCACCGTCCTGCTGCTGATCGGCAGCGGCTTCTTCGTCGCGGCCGAGTTCGCGCTCGTCGCCGCCAAGCGGCACCGCATCGAGAAGGCCGTCGCGGACGGTCAGCGCGGCGCGAAGGCCGCGCTCGCCGGCACGCGCGAACTGTCGCTGATGCTCGCCGGCGCCCAGCTCGGCATCACCATCTGCACCCTGGGGCTCGGCTCGATCTCCAAGCCCGCGATCTCCCACGAGCTCGACCCCCTGCTGGTCAAGCTCGGCCTGCCCACAGCCCTCAGCTACGGCATCGCGTTCGCCGTCGCCATGATCATCGTGGTGTTCCTGCACATGGTCGTCGGCGAGATGGCCCCCAAGTCGTGGGCCATCGCCCACCCGGAGCGCTCCGCCATGCTGCTCACCCCGCCGTTCCGTGCCGTGGTCAAGGCCGTACGTCCGCTCCTCTGGCTCCTCAACAAGGTCAGCAACGCACTCGTACGGATGTGCCGCGTCCAGCCCCGCGACGAACTGACCGCCGTCCACAACCGCGAACAGCTCACCCACCTCGTCGAGGAGTCCGAGCGCCTCGGCCTCATCAACAAGACCGACTCACAGCTCATCACCCGCTCGCTGACCGAGCCGCAGACCCCGGTGGCCGAGCTGCAGACCCCGGCCGCCGACTTCGTCACGGTCCCGGCCGAGGCCGACCTCGACGCGGTCCTCGCCCGCGCCGCCGACGCCGACCGCTCCCGTCTCCTGGTCAGGGACGGCGAACGCATCCTCGGTTCCGTCCACGCCCGTGACGCCCTGGTCGCCCGCCCCCGCGGCCGCGTCCGAACCGCCCGCGAGCTCGCCCGCACCGTGCCCGAAGTGGCCCCCGACACCACGGTGTCCGAGGCCGTCGAGCAGCTGCGCCGCCGCCGTGCCTCGCTCGCCCTCGTACGAGACGAACAGGGCGTGCTCACCGGCCTGGTCAGCCTCGACGACCTGCTCATCCGGATCATGGGTCCGCAGAGCGTGTGACGCGACCGGCGTCAGCCGAGGGCTTTCCAGAACGCGTAGTCGTGGTCCTTGACGAATTCCGCGCGCTGCCATGGGCCGAGGTCAGCGACTGCACGCCCCGCTCGCCGTCGTGCCCTCAGCATCGCCGACGGCCCAGACGGTTCCCGGGTAGACCCGGTCGCGGACGAGATCCTCGGGGTTGCCCTGCGAGGACCGGGCCTCCTTCCAGGAGCAGATCAACGCCTTCATGGGCGGGGAGGTCAGCGACGAGGAGCTGATCGCGGCCGACACCGCGCCCCAGGAGTACCTCGCGCGCCTTCAGCCACGGCATCCACCAGTGCCTGGGGCAGCAGCTCGCCCGCGTCGAGATGCGGGTCGCGTTCCGCGCGTTGATCGAACCGCTTCCCGACCCTGCGCCTGGCCGCGCCGGCCGCGGAGGTCGTCCTTCGCCCGGAGACCGCGGACATCTTCGGGGTGAAGAGCCTCCCGGTCACCTGGGACGCGAAGTGACCGCGGCCCGTCTGACCGCCGACCGGGAACCCTGCATCGGCGCCGGGAGTGCGCCATGACCGCCCCCGACGTCTTCAGCCAGGACCCCGACGGCGGCCTCTTACTCCCGCTCCACGCCGCCCCGCCCACCGCCCACATGGCCGCCAGCCTCTGCCCCGCCAGGGCTATCACCCTTCACGAGCCGGAACCCGGCGACTCCTAGGTAGCTGTCACAGCCGATGTCAGCGCAAGCGGCGTCTCGGCCTCTGCCGTCCCGCTGCTACACACCAACGGCGGGGCGGCGGCTACCGGGGACCTTCCGAGACCGGGCCAGTAAGCGACGGGCAATGATGGATTAAGTCACTCAGCGTCCCCGAGGCAGTGCCCCCGATAGGCTGCCCTCCTGTGCCACCACGCCAGCCCGCAAGGGCACCTCCTGGGGAGAATCTGGGGAGTTTCGAGGGTGCTGGGGAGCGCGTGGGGAGAATCGACCGCATAACGCAGCACGATCCTGAAAGACGCTGAAAGACCTGTACGCGCAGGCCAGAGGCTGGGGCGACCGCATCGATGCAGGTCAGCACCACCACGTAGACAACTTCATGACATACGTACCGAGATCGTGGATAGCGCACGCTTGAAGGCCACTACAGATTGCCACTCCTGGGCTGATGCTGACCACGCATGTGCAGCAGCGCGATTCAGACGCTCTCGACGTCGTGGGACGGCCGGTTTTGCGCGCCGGCTCGCCGCCGCCACGGGCCATGGGTCAAGGGGCCCGCTCCGGACCGAGCAAGATCCGGGCCCACTACGACCAGCCACCTGCGGCCTGGCCGAGTCATGGCCGTGCTCCACTGGTCAGCGGTCACGCAAGGCTTATGCCACCAGCACACGAGCTGCCGGTAAGACGCTCCCCGGAAGTACAGCTTCAGCCAGCGCGGGCGTCGGCCGGCCAATGCGCCGCAAAGGCCAGAACAGACCGCGCCGGCAATCTCCTGCCGCGACGCGAACGGGGCGGCCTCAACACCGCGCTTTTGTTGACTGCCCACAACGTCGCGCACCGACCTCCGCGACAGACCGACACTGGACCGCCACGTCGGGGGGAGAGCTCGCTTGGAAGCACCCCTGGCAACCGAAGGGTCCGGGACGGGGCCCTGGTTATGTCGTTCCTCTTCTGGGAGACGCGGCCTGGGCTTCTCCTCCAGCCATCTAACTACTCGTCAGTAGAGTCAGCATAGAGTCAGCATTCGTCCGACCAGACCTGACCACAGCCTGGTTCACATGAGACTCGACCTCAAGATCAAGAAGCCTCCCCCGAGGCCGAGCCGCCTGCCGCCAGACCTCTGGAAGCGGAACGACAGGGCAGCCTCCACCTCCAACCCCTCCTTGAGGCATCGGCCCAGTTCAGCGCACCCTTCCCCTAGGCTTCAGGGGAGTTGGGGGGAGTTCCGGGGCTGGAAGTGGAGCGCCGTCGTAGCCCTTCACCTCGCCGAATCTGGTGCCGTTCGTCCACGCCTCGCGAGCTTCTTCGATATCTTGCTGGGACCGTCCGATCCAGTTCCAGAACATGACGATCTCCTCCTCGAACGGCTCGCCGCCCAGGAGCATCAGGCCCGCGTCGGAGACCGCGCGGAGGGGGAGTTCGCGGCGGCCGCAGCCGAGGTAGAGCATCGAGCCCGGGAGGACCGGGACGCCGTCGACGTGGGCCTCGCCCGACATCGACAGGACCGCGTACTCGAAGTCCGGGTCCAGGGGGAGCTTCGTCTCCGCGCCCGCCGTCAGGGCGAGATCCGCGCCGATCAGCGGGGTGTACGTCGTGCCGGGCGACGCCGCGCCGTCGAGTTCGCCGAGGATGACCGTGGCGGTGAGGCCGGCGGCGGTGACCTGCGGGAGGTTCGCGTGGTGCTGGAAGTGCGGCTCGACATGCCGGTGGGCGTCCGGGAGCGCCACCCAGAGCTGGGCTCCGTGGAGGAAGCGGGCGTGGGACTTCGGGCTCTCCTCGGAGTGGGAGATCGCCCGGCCCGAGGTCATCAGACCCAGTTCGCGCGGGCGGATCGTCTCCAGGCTGCCCGTGCTGTCGCGGTGCAGGACCTCGCCCTCGTGGAGCCAGCTCACGGTCTGGAGCCCCATGTGCGGGTGCGGCGGCACCTGCATGCCGGGCTCATCCGCGATGTCGTCGGGGCCGTAGTGGTCGACGAAGGCCCAGGCGCCGACCATCCGGCGGCCGAGGTTGGGGAGCAGGCGGCGGACCTCGGTGGACTCGCCGAGCTGTACGTGACGGGGGCTGAGGAGTTCCCGGACCGGCTCGGCGACGACGAAGCCGCGGCCGCCGCAGACGGTGAGGGCGGCCTGACGATCAAGATTGCTCATGACGGTCAACCTATTCCTGTCGGGGGACGAGGTGGGTGTGTCTCCACACGGAAATAGTAGTGGAATGTTCAACTAACCTGAGGCGTTGAGCCGAGTGCCGCCCCTTCGGGTGGCAGGGTAGGGACGCCGCGAGGGAGAGCAAGTGAACGACACGTACTACGAGTTCGGCACGGCCGGCGAGCGCTGGGACCGCGCCCAGTTCTTCTTCGAGGCCAAGGAGTACCTGACCGCCGCCCGCATCCTGCGCGGACTCGTCGCCGAGCACCCGGAGCAGAACGCCCAGCGCCTGCTGCTCGCCCGGGCCTACTACCACTCCGCCCAGCTGTCCCGCGCCGAGACCGAGCTCCGCGCCGTCCTCGACCGCGACCCGGTGGAGCAGTACGCCCGGCTGATGCTCGGCCGCACCCTGGAGCGCCAGGGCCGCCACGCAGAGGCCGCCCCGCACCTGCGGCTCGCCGCCGCCATGAGCGGCGACCTTCCGGAGTGAAGCCGGGGGACGTTCTGTAGGCTCCCTCGCAGGAGGTACAGGACGTGCGTACGGGACGAGTGGGGCGACGCGACCTCAGAGTGGCAGGCGCCTTGGCGCAGCTGCTGCTCGTCGTCGTGCTCGCCCTCGGTGTCTTCGTGATGCACGCCGTCGGTCACCCCGAGGGCTCCTCCGGGAGCGCGGCGGGCCATGCGACCTCCGCCTCCGCTCCCGCGCACCACGGCGGGACCGACGCCCCCGACTCCTCCGAGGGATCCGGTGCGCACGGGGACATGGCCACGCTCTGCGTGGCCGTCCTCGGCGTCTGGGCCCTCGCCCGGGTCGTCCTCGCCGCGCTCGACCGGCGCCCGGACTGGCTGGTCCGGCTGCTCGGCCGCCTCGTCGCCGCGCGGGGCCCGAACGCCCCGCCGCTCAGACCTCCCGACCTCGCTCAGCTGTCCGTCCTGCGGATCTAGGCCGAACGCCGCCGCGGGCCGCCTCGCGCTGCCCGCAGAAGCCCGCTCAGTCTTTCCGACAGTACGCAACAGCACACGAGGTGTCACAGACATGTCTGCCTTCGACCACCGCTACGCCCGCACGGGCGCCGTCACCGCCGCCGTCCTCGCGGCTCTCCTGCTCGCCGGCTGCGGCGGCGGGAGCGGTTCCGGCGACGCGGCGAAGACGCCCGCGGCCGCCACGTCCGGCACCGTCGGCGCGTTCAACGACGCCGATGTCGCGTTCGCCCAGGCGATGATCCCGCACCACCAGCAGGCGCTGGAGATGGCGGAACTCGCCGACGGCCGGGCCGAGGACGCCGGCATCAAGAAGATCGTCGCCGACGTCGAGAAGGCCCAGGACCCCGAGATCCGGACCATGCGGTCCTGGCTCAAGGCCTGGGGCAAGCCCGAGGCCCCCGAGGGCTCCGGCGCGTCCGGGGGGCACGGCGGCCACGGCGGGGGTGCCGGTGACGGCGGCTCCATGGCCGGGATGATGTCCGAGCAGGACATGAAGGAGCTCGCGGCCCTGCGGGGCAAGGCCTTCGACCGGAAGTTCGCCGAGCTGATGATCGCCCACCACGAGGGGGCGGTCGAGATGGCCGAGACCGAGCGCGAGAACGGTCGCGACGCCACGGCACGGAAGCTCGCCGACGACGTCGTCCGCACCCAGTCCGCCGAGATCACCGAGCTGAAGAAGATCCTCGGCCGGCTCTGACGCCGGAGCCGTACCGGCGGGCTCCCGGGCGAAACGGGGGCCCGCCGGTACGTGCCGGAGTCAGGCGGCCACGCGCGCGTGGACCACTTCGCCGCCGACCACGACGGTCTCGGCCACCGTGCCCGGGATGTCCTCCGGGTCGATCCGGAGGATGTCGCGGGAGAGGACGACGAAGTCCGCGAGCTTGCCGACCGTGAGCGAGCCTCGCTCCTCCTCCAGGAAATTGGCGTACGCCGAGCCCATGGTGTAGCCCTCGACGGCGCTCGCGACGTCGATCGTCTCCTCCGGCGTCCAGGGCTCTCCCCCGCCGTTCAGCGCGCGGCGGGTGACGGCGGTGTAGATGCCGACCATGGGGTCCATCTCGGCGACGTTCCAGTCGCTGGAGAGGGCGAGGACCGCGCCGGCGGCGTGCAGACTCCGCAGCGGCCAGGCCTTGTGCCAGCGGTCGGGGCCGATGTTCTCGGCCCAGTCCTGGCCGGGTCCCGCGATGTCGGGAGCGGCGTGGCGGGGCTGCATGCAGGCGACGACCCCGAGTTCGGCGAAGCGCGGGGTGTCGGCCGGGTCGAGGCACTCGACGTGGACGACCTGGTGGCGGGCGTCACGCGGGCCGTTGACGCTGCGGGCCCGGGCGACGGCGTCAAGGACCGTACGGATGCCCCGGTCGCCGGTGGCGTGCACGAAGCACTGGAAGCCGCGCGCGTCGAGGCCGGTGAGGAGATCGGCGAACTCCTCCGGCGGGTAGAAGGTGTCGCCGCGGTGGTGGCCGCAGCCGGCGTACGGCTCCAGGAGCGCGGCCGTGCGGGGTTCGACGACATCGTCGATGTACAGCTTGAGCGGGCCGACCCGCAGCCGGTCGTCGGCGAACTCCCGCGCCGCGGCCGCGAATTCGTCCAGCTCTCCGTCCGTGGTGCCGCGCGGGTGGAAGAGCGCCGCGACGATCCGGGAGCGGAGCCGCCCCTCGGCGCGGGCACGGGTGAACAGGGCGAGGTCGTCGAGGGAGTTCTGCGGTTCGACGACCGTGGTGATGCCGTACCCGACGGCGGCGTCGAGGGACGTGGCGAGGCGCCCGTACTGCCGGTCCGGCGAGGCCCACGGCACGCCGAGCTCACGCAGGGCGCGGTGGCCTGCGCGGGAGAGGCCCTTGACGGCGAAGTCCTTGACGAATCCGGTGGGTTCACCGGTCTCGGGGTCGGTGACGGCGGTGCCGAAGGGCAGGTCGGTCCGGTCGCGGGTGACGTCGAGCACCTTCAGGGCCGCGGTGTTGAGCCAGGCGGTGTGCACGTCGTAGCTGAGGACGAGGGCCGGGGTGTCGCCGGTGACGGGGTCGAGGTCGGCGGCGGTGGGCATGCGGCCGCCGGGGATCGCGGAGTAGTCGAAGGCCTCGGCCTCGATCCACGGGGCGTCGGGGTGGGCCGCCCGCCAGGTGGTGATCCGCTCGTGGATCGCGTCGAGGGTGCGGGCACCGGCGAGCTGGACGCAGGCGTCGTCGGAGCCGAGCCGTACGTGGTTGTGGGCGTCGATGAAGCCGGGCAGGACCAGGCGTCCGTCCGCGTCCAGGACCGTCGTGGCGGGGCCCGTCCAGCGTGCGGCGTCGGCGTCGGAGCCGAGCCAGACGATGCGCCCGTCGCGCACGGCCAGCGCCTCGGCCTCGGGCAGGCGCGGGTCGACGGTGTGGATCCTGGCCCCGGTGAGGACGAGGTCGGCCGGGGTGGTGGTGCTGCTGGTCATGGCGGGGTGAACTCCTGTGCCTGGCGAGGGTGTTACGGCTGTACGGGGGTGGCGGTGCGGCGCGCGAGGGCGACGTACACGAGCGCGGAGACGACGGCGCCGAGCAGGGTGAGGTCCGCGCCGCCGAGCGGGGCGACGAGAGGGCCGGTCCAGAGCTCGGAGTCGCAGGTCAGCGCGGCGAAGACCATGCCCGCGAGGAGGGCGGTGAGGCCGGCCGGGTGCCAGCCGCCCCGGTACCAGTAGGCGCCGCGCCCGCCGGCGTGCAGCGCGGCGGAGTCGTACCTGCAGCGGCGCAGGACCATGTCGGCGAGGAAGACGCCGCCCCAGGGGGCGAAGACGATGATCAGGAGGGAGAGGAAGGCGAGCAGCGAGGTGGTGAAGTCGGTGAGGAACAGCGCGCCGAGCGAGCCGAGGGCGGTGACGGCGGCGCTGACGACGATGGCGCGGGCGCGGGTCCAGGGGATGCCGAGGACCTGGAGGTTCAGGCTGGAGGAGTAGAGCGTGATGATCGAGTTCGTCACGGATCCGCCCAGGACCAGGGCGAGGAAGAGCGGCTGGAACCAGCCGGGGAGCAGCGTTTCGGCACCGACCACCGCGTCGGTCATGTCGGTCTGCGTCGCGGCGGCGACTCCGGCGACGCCGAGGGCGACGGAGGAGAGGAACCCGCCGAGCGCGCCGCTCCAGGTGAGGGCCTTGAGCGAGGTGGTGCGCGGCAGGTAGCGGGTGTAGTCGGCGGGCATCGGGACGTACGAGAACGGGCCCGCGAACATGACGACGAGGGCGAGGCTCCAGGCGGAGACACCCGGGGCCGCGGCGGGGGCGGACGTGTCGGCCCCGGGCAGGACGAAGACGAGGAGGGCGGCGAAGCCGAGGGCGAGGGCGTAGGCCATCCAGCGTTCGGCGACCTGGACCGTGGCGTGGCCCCAGAGCGCCACGGCGAAGGTCATGGTGAGGGTCACCAGGAGGGCGAGGGCGCGGGCCGTGTGGCCGCCGGCCCAGCCGAGGTCGGCGAGGAAGGCTTCGAGGGCGAGGGTGCCGACGACCGTGTTGACGATGGTGTAGCCGATGCTGACGATCCAGTTGACCAGTCCGGCGGGCCAGTTGCCGCGTACGCCGAAGGCGGCGCGCGAGATGACGAGGGTGGCGGTACCGGTGCGGACGCCGCTCAGGCCTGCGGCGCTGATCGCGAAGAAGGAGAGACCGCCGATCACGACGACCGCGGTGGCCTGCCAGAAGGAGAGGCCGAAGGCGACGGCGAGAGCGCCGTTGATGACGTAGGTGAAGGTGAGGTTGGAGCCGAACCAGAGCCAGAAGAGGTCCTTGGCACTGCCGTGGCGCTCGGCGTCGGGGATCGGGTCGATGCCGTGGCCCTCCACCTGGAAGACCTCGTCCTTGCGGACCTCCTCGCGGAAAGCCTCGTCGCGGCCGGTGTCCGGTGCTCTCTCCTGGTGCAGCATGCCCACTCCCAGACTTTGAATGACGTTCTAGAACTTAGAACAGGATTCAAGATGTGCGAGAGGTGACGGCCGCGTCAAGACCTCGGGCACCTGCGGTTAGAGTCGTGACCTGCAGGTGACCGGGACGGAGGCGGAGCGGGTGGCTGGGGCAGCACGACGGCGCGACGGGCACATCACCCAGGAGCGAATGCTCGAAGAGGCGATGGCGGCCATCGCCGAGGACGGACTCGCGGCGCTCACCATGTCGGCGCTGGCCGAGCGCCTGGGCACGAGCGGCGGCCACATCCTCTACTACTTCGGCAGCAAGGACCTGCTGCTGCTCGCCGTGCTGCGCTGGAGCGAGGCCGCCCTCGCCGAGGAGCGCAGGGCGCTGCTCGCCCGCCGGCTGACCGCTGAGCGCAAGCTCGACCTGTTCCTCCAGCTCTATCTGCCGCACGGTCCGCGCGACCCTCGGTGGATGCTCTGGATCGAGCTCTGGGCGCGCATACCGGCGAACGAGGCGCTGCGGGAAGCGCAGCGTGAGCTGGATCTGGGCTGGCAGGAGGATCTGGCCGCACTGCTCAGCAAGGGCGTGAGCCAGTCCCGGTTCGCCCCGATGGAGGCGGACGTGGTGGCCGCGCGCGCCTCCGAACTCCTCGCGCTCCTCGACGGCCTGAGTACCCGTGTGGTCCTCGGCGAACAGACCGGCCCTGCCGCCCGGCCGGCCCTCGCCGCCGCCCGGACGGCGGCGGCGCTCCTGGTGCCGCGCGGCTGAGGGATCTCAGGGCCCGTGCGGTGGGGGATCTCAGGGCCCGCGCGGTGGGGGCTCTCAAGGCCCGTGCGGTGGGGGCTCCGGGGGCTGCGGCGGTGTCCACGGTTCGGGAGCGGCCGTGGTGAGGGGCCAGTCCGGTGCGTCGGGATGGTGGCGGGTCTGGTCGGCGTACCAGCGGATCTGCTCGGTGTGCAGCGCGGGGCGGGACAGCTTGGCGACGGCCGGGTACGAATCCGCGATCACCTGGGCGAGGGCGAGAGCCGCCCCGGCGTCCGAGGCTGCGTCTCCGGGGTGGGCGTGCGGGACGCCGTACCACTCGGCGACGGCGCGCAGGGAGCGGCGGCCCGAGCGGTAGCGGTCGGCGTGCCGGTCCAGGACCAGGGGGTCGCAGACAGGGGCGACCCCCTGCGGGAGCCGCTCGGTCAGCGGGGCAAGACCGTGCCGCAGGAGTTCGGCGTGCAGGGCGCTCAGGACGTACGGGGAGAACCAGACGACGAGCACCTCGTGCGTCGCGAGGTGGTCGGCGAGGACGGTGGCGAGGTCGTCGAGGGCCTCGGGCGCGGGGGCGCCTTCGGCGCGGGCCCGCGCGAGGGCGGCGTCCAGTGCCGCGCCCCCGCCGGAGACCGGAGAAGGGATATCGGATCCAATATCCATGATCCAATCTCCGATGTACCCGTCGGATGACCGCACCGACGCGGAGAGGATCCGGTCCACGGACGTCCGGTAGCCGGTGGACACGATGTCCACCGCCAGGAGACGCCGGTGGTGCCAGCCCGGCACGTGCTGCCGGTCCGGCGGCTTCTCCTCCGGCACGTGCCCCGCGTGGAAGACCTGCCAGCCGTCCGACGGGCCGTGGCCGTGCCGGAGGACCCCCGTCCCGGCCGGTACGACGGCACCGCAGACCGCGCAGGGGCCGTCGTACTCGTTGGTGAGGTCGGGGGCCCCGGGGCTCATGAGGTCCCCGCACCGTCCCGGTACGCCTCGAGGAGCCGCAGCCAGGCCTCGCTCAGCGTCGGGTAGGACGGAACGGCGTGCCAGAGCCGGTCGATCGGGACCTCTCCGACGACGGCGACGGTCGCGGAGTGGATGAGTTCGCCGATGCCGGGACCGACGAAGGTGACGCCCAGGACGGTCTCGCGGTCCAGGTCGACGACCATCCGCGCGCGGCCGCGGTATCCGTCGGCGTACAGGCCGGCGCCCGAGACCGCGGTGAGGTCCAGGTCGACGGCGCGCACCCGGTGCCCGGCGCGCTCGGCCTCGGCGAGCGAGAGCCCGACGGAGCCGGCCTCGGGGTCGGTGAAGACGACCTGCGGGACGGCGGCGTGGTCGGCCGTGGCCGTGTGCGCGGCCCAGCGCCCGTCCGTGGGCAGCGAGGCTCCGGAGGCGCGGGCGGCGATGGCCGCGCCTGCGATCCGGGCCTGGTACTTGCCCTGATGGGTCATCAACGCCCGGTGGTTGACGTCTCCCACGGCGTAGAGCCAGTCGCTTCCTTCCACCCGGAGGGTGTCGTCCACCGGGAGCCAGGAGCCCGGCTCCAGGCCCACGGTCTCCAGGCCGATGTCCTCGGTGCGCGGGCTGCGCCCGGTCGCGAAGAGGACCTCGTCGCCCTCGACCCGGTCGCCGCCCTCCAAGACCACCGTGACCGGGCCGGTGCTCCCGTCGCGCACGACGGCGGCGACGGTCACGCCCGTACGGACATCGGCTCCGCCCTCGGTGAGCGCGTCGGCGACGTGGTCGCCGACGAAGGGCTCCATGCGGGGCAGCAGTCCCTTGCCCCGCACCAGGACCGTCACCCGGGAGCCCAGCGCCTGCCAGGCGGTCGCCATCTCGGCGGCGACCACTCCCCCGCCGACCACGATGAGCCGGTCCGGGACGTGGTGGGAGCTGGTCGCCTCGCGGCTGGTCCACGGCCGGGCGCCGGTCAGCCCTGGGAGGTCGGGCAGCGCGGCGCGGCTGCCGGTGCAGACCGCGACGGCGTGACGGGCGGTGAGGAGGTGGTGGTCGCCCTCGGGTCCTTCGACGGCGACCTTCCGCTCACCGCTCAGCCGGCCGTGGCCCCGGAAGAGGCGGGCGCCGGTGGACTCGAGCCAGCCGACGGCGCCGTCGTCCTTCCAGTCGGAGACGTAGTAGTCGCGGTGGGCGAGCACCGCCGCCGCGTCCAGCGGCCCCTGGACCAACTGCCGCAGGCCGGGGACCTTACGGGCGTCCGAGCGGGCGATGGCGGGACGGAGCAGGGCCTTGCTGGGCATGCAGGCCCAGTACGAGCACTCGCCGCCGACCAGTTCGCTCTCCACCACGGCCACGCTCAGGCCCGCCGCCCTGGCCCGGTCGACCACGTTCTCGCCCACCGGTCCCGCGCCCAGGACCACCACGTCGTACTCGTGCTCCACCTCGTGTGTCATGGGCCCCAGTCTGGTGGCAGGTGTGCGCCGTGGCCACAGGGGAAGGCGCGGCGTGCACGCAGGGGACCCGCACGGTGCACTCGTGGAACGGGGGCCACGCGCGCGTGGGGCGGCGCGGAATAGCGCGGCTCGATACGCGGTTGTGCGGGGCGAGTCCCCAGGGGACCGTGAAGGACACCCGCCAGGAGACCCGGAGAGGTAGAAAACATGAGCACTGTCGAGCTCACCAAGGACAACTTCGACCAGATCGTGAGTGACAACGACTTCGTTCTGATCGACTTCTGGGCTTCCTGGTGTGGTCCGTGCCGCCAGTTCGCGCCGGTCTTCGAGGCCGCTTCCGAGCGGCACGAGGACCTGGTCTTCGCCAAGGTGGACACCGAGGCGCAGCAGGAGCTGGCCGCCGCGTTCGAGATCCGCTCGATCCCGACGCTGATGATCGTCCGTGACAACGTGGCCGTGTTCGCCCAGCCCGGGGCGCTGCCGGAGGCGGCCCTGGAGGACGTGATCGGTCAGGCGCGCAAGCTGGACATGGACGAGGTGCGCAAGTCCATCGAGGACGCGAAGCAGCAGCAGGCGCAGCAGTAGGCGCGAGCCGCACGCCTCGCGGCGGCACGAACTGCAGCAGCACCCGGCGGGGGCGGTACGGGACTTCCCGTACCGCCCCCGCTCCGTCGGTTCAGCGCTCTCCGCCGGTTCAGCGCTCCAGGACGAGTGCCAGGCCCTGGCCGACGCCGATGCACAGGGCCGCGAGGCCCGTTCCCGAACCGGCCGCCGCCAACTGGTGGGCCACCGCGCCCGCGAGCCGTGCGCCGGAGGCGCCGAGCGGGTGGCCGATCGCGATGGCGCCGCCCCGCGGGTTGACGATCTCCGGGTCGAGTTCCGGCCACTCCGCGAGGCAGCCGAGGGACTGGGCGGCGAACGCCTCGTTCAGCTCGAAGGTCGTCAGGTCGGCGAAGGAGCGCCCCGCCTTGCCCAGGGCGCGCCGCACGGCCTCCACCGGCCCGAGCCCGAAGAGCTGCGGCTCGATTCCGGTGACGGCCGAGGCGCGGATCCGGGCGAGCGGCTCGCGACCGGTCTCCCGCAGCCCCTCCTCGTCCACGAGGAGCAGAGCGGCGGCGCCGTCGTTGAGGGGCGAGGCGTTGCCCGCCGTGACGGTGCCGCCCTCGGTCCGGAAGGAGGGCTTCAGCTTGGCGAGGGCCTCCATGGACGTGGTGTCGCGGATGCACTCGTCGCGGGTCAGCTCCACCCCCGGGTACGGCACGACCTCACCGTCGTACAGCCCCTTGCCCCACGCCTCGGCCGCCTTCCGGTGGCTGGCCAGGGCGAACGCGTCCTGCTGCTCGCGGGTGAGGCCGTGCTTGTCGGCGACGAGCTCCGCGCCCTCGCCGAGCGGGACGGTCCAGTCGGCGGGCATGCGCGGGTTGGTCATGCGCCAGCCCAGGGTCGTGGAGTGCAACTGCTGGTGGCCGGCCGGGAAGGCGCGTTCGGGCTTCTGCAGGACCCAGGGGGCGCGGGACATCGACTCGACGCCGCCCGCGATCGCCACGGACGCGTCGCCGACCGCGATGGCGCGCGCGGCCTGGATCACGGCCTCCAGACCGGAGCCGCACAGCCGGTTGACGGTCACTCCGGGGACGGAGGTGGGCAGGCCCGCGAGCAGGACGGCCATGCGGGCCACGTCGCGGTTGTCCTCGCCCGCGCCGTTGGCGTCGCCGAAGTAGACGTCGTCGATCCGGGCCGGGTCGAGCGCGGGCGCGCGGTCGACGAGGGACCTGACCACATGAGCGGCGAGGTCGTCGGGGCGGACGGCGGAGAGCGCTCCTCCGAACCTGCCGATCGGGGTGCGGACGGCGTCGACGATGTAGACGTCGCGGATGCTCATCGGTTCTCTCCCACGTGCCCTGGGGACGGTCCTCTTCGACCGACCGCCCACCAGTGCGTTCGCCTGGTGAATTTTCCTTCGTTGACGTGCGCGCAGAGTCTCCGCCCGGCGTGGGTTCCTGTCAACGGCGCCGAGGGGCGATACGTGGAGGGTGAAAGAACCCGGTCATGCCGCCGGCGCGGGCCGGACCAGCGCGGTCAGGCCGTAGTCCAGTTCGCGACCGTCCACCAGCAGCGCCTCGACGGTGCGGGTCCCGGGGTCGATGTCGGCTGCGATGCCGTGGCCCTCGTAACGCGGGTAGCCGGAGGAGCCCGTCCGGCCCGTGGCCTCCACGACCGCCGAGCGGACCGCGCTGTCCTCCACGGACGCGCCGCCCCGGTCCTCCACGTGCTCGGGGACGAGCAGGATCTCGTAACGCCGCGGCAGTGTGCTCATGCTTCGACGCTAAGCCGCTTCGCCCCACGGCGCCCGCCGCGACCGGCGGGACCTTCGCCGCACGGCCCTACGTCAGCTGGACTCCCGGGGAATGACGCGCGAGGCCATGAGTTCCTGCGCGCCCGGGGTGGCGTCGGGGTCGCGGACCGCGCTGTCGACGAGTTCGGCCAGGTGCCGGCCGATGACCATGTCGATCTCGACGGTGGTCAGCCGGGGCCGCAGCAACCGCCCGAGCAGCAGGTCGTCGGAGCCCACCACGGCCGTCTCGGCGGGGACCTCGATCCCGGCGTCCTGCAGCGCGCGCATGAGCAGCATCGCGTACTCGTCGTTGTAGGCGAACACCGCGTCCAGACCCAGCTCCCGCCAGCGTCCGGCGAGCGCGTCCGCCGCCCCCTCCTCGTACCGAAGCGGCAGCGGTACGACGGTGGCGTCGGTGCCCGCCACCGCCTGCCGGGCGCCGTCGAGGCGGGGTCCGGAGAACATCTCCAGGCCCGGCTCCTCCGGGATCACCACGCCGATCCGCCGCCGCCCGCGCTCCACCAGGTGCTCGACGGCGACCCGTCCCACCCGCCCCTGGTCCATGACCAGGGCGTGGGCGCCCTCGACCCGGTGCGGGCCGACCGTGATGACGGCCTTGGCCCCGGAGCGCTTGAGGATCTCCACTCCGCCGGGGGTGAGCTGGACCTCGCCCAGGGAGACCACCGCGACGGGACGCAGCTCCGCCCACGCGCGCGCGGCCTCGTCCCCTTCGAGCCCGAGGCTGCCGTACTGCACGACGGTGTAGTCGAGCCGGCGCAGGGCCCACTGCAGCTCGTTGAAGAACTGGCTGTACAGCGGGCCGATCGGCACGTGGGCGGTGGGCAGCAGGACCATCCGGCTGTGCCCGGCGCGCAGGCTGCGCGCCGCGGCGTGCGGGACGTACCCGAGCTCCTCGGCCGCCTCGCGGACCCGCTGCCGGGTCGGCTCGCTGATCCGTACGGCCGCCGTGTTGTTCAGGACGTAGCTCACGGTGGCTCTGGAGACGCCCGCGAGCCGCGCCACATCGGCGCTCGTCGGGACGGGACGTTCGGCGGACTGTCTGGGTGACTGGCTCATCGCTCCGGCATCTTTCCAGAACAATCCGGCCCGGAGTCTGGCGGATGGCCGGATTCGAGTGCTACACAGTGCTGACACGCGTCAGTGACACGTGTAACCCCATTGAAACTTCCGCTCCTCGCCCCCGCACAGGGCGATCTTCACCAGGAGGGCACCGTGGCCCTTTCCTCCTCCGAATCCGGCAGAGTCGGCACCGCCGGAGTCGACTCCCCTTCGGGCCCCCGGCCCACCCGTGGTCTGCTGCCTCTGCTTCTCGCCGGGAACACGGCGATGTACGCGCTCTACGTCGGTGTGCCCGGACTGCTGCTCGCGCTGCAGATCGAGGGGATCGACCCGGCGAACAAGGTGGCCAACTTCGGTCTGGTCTCCGGTGTTTCCGCGATCTTCGCGACGATCTTCAACCCGGTGGCCGGGGCCCTCTCGGACCGCTCGGGCCGGCGCAACCCGTGGATCCTGGCGGGCGGTCTGCTCGCGATACCGGTGATGTTCCTGCTCGGCAGCGTGGACACGATCCTGCTCGTGCTCATCGCCTGGTGTCTGGGCCAGGCCGTGATGAACGTCTACCAGGCCGCGATCACCTCCGTCGTGCCCGACCGGGTTCCCTTCGCCGCGCGCGGCAAGGCCTCGGCGGCGGTCGGGCTCGGCATGCCGATCGGCTCCACCATCGGCGCGCTGGTCGGCGCCGCGTTCTCGGAGGACTACCGCACCGGGTACCTGATCTTCGGCGTGATCGTGGCGGCCACCGGCGTCCTGTTCACCACCTGCGCCCGCGAGGAGCGGATGCCCGCCAAGGCGCCGCTGCCGGTGCGGCAGCAGCTCGCCGCCTTCGGCAGCGCGCTCAAGGACCACGACTTCCGCTGGGCGTTCATCGGCCGCGCGCTGCTCGTCCTCGGCTACTTCGCGGTGGCGGGCTTCCAGCTGTACATCCTCAAGGACCACACCGACCTGCCGGCCGGCCTCACCCCCGAGGAGGCGGTGGCGATCCTCATGCCGCTCAACTCCGCGGCCATGGTGGTCTCCACCGTCCTGGGCGGCTGGCTCTCCGACCGCTACGACCGCCGCAAGCTCTTCGTCGGGGCCTCCGCCGCGCTGGCCGCCGTCGCCTTGGTGATCCCGGCCGTCTCGTCGAGCTGGACCGCGATGCTCGCCTTCTCCGTCGTCAACGGCCTCGGATTCGGCTGCTACATGGCGGTGGACACCGCCCTGGTCACGATGGTGCTGCCGAAGGCCGAGGACGCGGCCCGCGACATGGGCGTGCTCAACGTCGCCAACGCGGGGCCGCAGATCGTCGCGCCGTTCGTCGCCTCGGTCATCGTCTCGCTGAGCGGCGGATACACGGCCCTCTTCGTGATCGCGGCCGTCCTGTCCGTTCTCGGGGCCCTCGCCGTGCGGCCGATCCGCGGCGTGCGCTGACCTCGTAGGCTCACGGGGCCACCCGTACGCCCCGTCCACCCGACCCGCGAGAGGCTTCGACGTGCTGCTCAACACCCGCACCTGGGGATCCGGAGACCGGATCGCGCTCCTGATCCACGGGATCATGTCCGACCACCGCACCTGGCGCCGGGTGGGTCCGGCCCTCGCCGAGCGCGGCTACCGGGCTATCGCGGTGGACCTGCGCGGCCACGGCGCCAGTGGCCGGGCGGCCGGGCCCGAGGGGTATGGCCCCGGGGAGTACGCCGACGATCTCGTCGAAACCCTGCCCGTCGGGGCCGAGTTGGCCCTCGGTCACTCGCTCGGCGGGCTGGCACTCGCCACCGCAGTGGAGCGGCTCGCCCCGCGGCGCGCCGTGTACGTGGACCCGGCCTGGCATCTGCCGGCCGGGGACACGGGATACAGCGCGGAGCTGTTCGTCGCCGCCACGTCCCTCGCGCGCGAGCACATCAGGATGTTCAACCCCCGCTGGGAGGAGGAGGATCTCGACATCGAGATGGCGACCATGCGGCTCTGGGACCAGCGTTCGGCCCACGGCCTCACCCCATGGGCGGGCCGCGATATGTGGCCCGCGAAGCCCGTGGTGCCCTCGCTGGTCGCCCTGGCCGACCCGAGCCTGCTGGTCTCGCCGGAGAACGCGCGGATGCTGGAGGACCGCGGCTTCGACGTCCGTACGGTGGCGGGCGCCGGGCACACGATCCACCGCGACGACTTCGACGGGTTCATGGCCGCCCTGGAGGGCTGGATCTGACGTACCGTGTGGGCATGGACGACGTCTCGATGGTGGGCATGCTCGGCCGGGTCACCGGCACCGTCGGGCCCGGCCTCGTGGGTGAGGTGATCGTCCGGATCCGGGGCGGCGCCGAGCACTTCCTCGCGTACGCGGCCGACGCCAAGGAGCGGATCCATCCCGGAACGGTCGTGATGGTCGTGGAACATCTCCCTCCACGCACCGTGTATGTCACAGCCGCGTACGACAGTTGACCGAAGCGTTGAGCACCCGTCCGTAGAGGCGCACACTCCCTTCACCGGATCCGCACGGCTCCGGTGAAGGGGGAGCTGCCCATGGCCATCGGCATCCTGGCGGGCGGCGTGGTCGTCGCCGTCCTCGTCCTCATCGCACTGTTCAAACTCATGTGGCGCGTCGCCGAGCCCAACGAGGCTCTGATCATCTCCGGTTCCAACCACAAGATGGAGGGGCTCGGCGAGGGTATGGGCTTCCGAATCGTCACCGGGCGGGGCACGCTCGTGATGCCGGGGGTCCAGGCGGTACGGAAGCTGTCGCTCGACCTCAACGAGACGCAGTTGCAGGTGGAGTGCGTCACCCACCAGGGCATTCCGCTGAAGGTCCGGGGCGTGGTGATCTTCAAGGTGGGTGACGACTTCGTGTCGATCGCCAACGCCGCCCGCCGCTTCCTCGACCAGCAGAAGCTCATGTCCGAGCGGGTGCACATCGTCTTCGCCGGTCATCTGCGCGCGATCGTCGGCGGGTTGACGGTCGAGGACATGATCCGTGACCGGGAGAAGCTGACCGGGCAGGCGCGTTCGGCCTGTGGCACGGAGATGGAGAAGCTCGGTCTGATCGTCGACTCGCTGCAGATCCACGAGATCGAGGACCCGACGGGGTACATCAAGAACCTGGCCGCGCCGCACGCGGCGGCGGTCCAGCGGGACGCCCGGATCGCGCAGGCCGAGGCCAACCGGCGGGCCACGGAGGCGGAGCAGCAGGCCGCCGCGCGGATGTCGGAGGCCACCCGGGACAGCGAGATCCTTCAGGCCGGCTACCAGGCGGAACGTGACCAGGCGTCCGCGAAGGCCCGGCAGGCCGGTCCGCTGGCCGAGGCCGGGGCGCGGCAGGAGGTCGTCGTCCAGGAGACGCGGGTCGCCGAGCTGGAGGCGCACCGCAAGGAACAGCAGCTCCAGGCGGACGTCCGCAAGCCGGCCGACGCGCAGGCCTACGAGACCAGGACCCGCGCCGAGGCCGAGCGCGACGCCCGGATCTCGGCGGCGCAGGCGGAGGCCAGGGAGACCGAACTCGCCAGCGCCGCGCGGGCGGCCGCGACCCGGCTGACCGGTGAGGCGGAAGCGGCGGCCCAGCAGGCGCGGGGGCTCGCGGTGGCCGAGGCGACCCGGGCGAAGGGTCTCGCCGAGGCCGAGGCGATCAAGGCGCGGGCGGCGGCTCTCGCCGAGAACCAGGAGGCCGTGGTCGCCCAGCAGCTGGCCGAGAAGTGGCCGGAGATCGTCGAGGCCGGGGCGTCGGCCTTCGGCAACGTGGACCAGATGGTCCTGCTGAACGGCGCGGACGGCATGGCCGAGATGTTCGCCAAGGCGCTGACCATGGGCGGGACGGGTCTGGGCCTCGCCCGGCAGTTGCTCTCGAACATGAGCCCCTCGACGGCGGCGGCTGAAGCGCCCTCGCCGAAGCTGAAGCTGGACGGCGCGGCTGTACCGGTTCCGGCGGTGCAGGTGCCGGCGGCCGCGTCGGCTCCCGCCGCAGAGGCGATTCCGGTCGGCGACGACGAGGCGTAGCCCTACCGGAGCGTACGGAGACAGGCCGGGCCCGGTGCCTTCATGGCGCCGGGCCCCGGTCGTGGTGAGGCGGAAGGTCAGTTGTGGCCGAACTTCCGTTCCTTCTTGTGGGAGACCTGCTCGATGATCGGCCTGGGCGTCTCCCGCACGACCGGTGTCGATTCCTTCGCTGCGGCTTCGGTCCGGTGTTCGTGGCCGCCCGTACGGGCACCCTTGTTCACCCGGGTCTGTTTCTTGCCCACGATCGTGCCTCCTGACAGCGGTACTCGGACGCTGGGGCCGTTTTCAGCCTCGCACGCGAGTACGAGCACCGCATGTCAGGAGAGGGCCCTCCGGAGGAGGGTCGCGCTCAGGCCGCGAGTACGCGCTGGAACGCACCGAGGGTCGCCCGCCCGGCCGTGCGGTCGAGGATCGCGAAGACGATCTCGTCGAAGTGGCCGGCGAACCGGCCGCCGCCCGTGAGCAGCGCCTGGAACGCCCGCGCGACCTCGGCCGGGTCGTTCTGGAAGACGCCGCAGCCCCAGGCGCCCAGGACGAGCCGGCGGTAGCCGCCGGCGACGGCGGTCTCCAGGACCCGTTCGGCGCGGGTGGCGAGCGCGGCCGGTATCCGGTCGGCCAGGTCCGGGGTCTGGCGGCGGACGACGCCGGCGTTCGGGGCGGGCGAGGTGAGGAAGCCGACGGTGAACGGCTCGTCCAGGAGTGCGCCGCGGTCGTCGCGGAAAACCGGGACGCCGGGCGACAGGATCACGCGGTCGGTGTAGAAGGCATCCTTCTCGGCCCGGTGGTGCGCGTAGAACTCGGGGGCGCGCAGGAGGGTGGTGTAGAGGGCGGAGGCCCGGCAGACCGCCTCTTCCTGGGCCTGGGCGCCGTTCAGATAGCCGCCGCCGGGGTTGCGGGCGGAGGCGAAGTTCAGGACGGCGACCGGGGTGGCCGGGTCGGCCCTGGTCAGTCGGCGGGCGGCGTCGAGGCTGCTCTCGTCGGTGACCTCGACCGCGGTGGCGCGGCCGGTCTCTGGGGTTACGGGGACGGGGTCGGGGCCGTACATCCGGGTGCCTGCCAGGGCGGCACTCAGCTCCTCCTCGATGGAGACGGACCGGCCGCCGGGGGCCCGGTACCGGCCCGCCTCGACGATCTCCTCGGTCTGCTTCGCGATCCCCCGCAGTCGTGCGCTCATGCCCAAAAGCATGATCGACTCCGCACTCCGGGGGCAACGGGATATTCACCCTGAGGCCGATGAGGCGCTCTTGCACGCCCGTCGACGGTGGCTTTAGGTGGAATCAGCGTCTATCGGGACGCCCATCGGAACACCAGTCCGAACGCCGACCGGAACAGGAGGAGACGACATGTCGCCGAGCGGTATACCGCGGAGCGGTCCGGCCATCAACGAGGACGAGGCCGAAGACCTGCTGCGATGTATCTGCTTCAAGACGGGCCCGCCCCGCACCGTCGGGGTGGAGGTGGAATGGCTCGTCCACGAGCTGCGCGACCCGCGGCTCCCCGTCCCGGCCGAGCGCCTTGCGCCGGCCTTCGACACCGTACGGTCCCTGTCCCTCGCCTCCCTGATCACCCTCGAACCCGGCGGACAGCTGGAGCTCAGCTCGCCTCCCGCCGACTCCCTGATGAGCTGCGTCGACACTCTCTCGGCCGATCTGCGCACGGTGCGTGACGCGCTCACCCCCCTCGGACTCTCCCTCAGCGGCTACGGGGTCGATCCCTGGAACGCGCCGCGCGAGCGGCTCCTGCGCGAGCCCCGCTACGACGCGATGGAGACCGCCCTGGACCGAACGGGTCCCGCCGGACGGGCCATGATGCGCGACTCGGCCTCCGTGCAGGTGTGCCTGGACGCCGGGCACGAGGAGCCTGGGCCGCTCGGCTACCACCGCCGCTGGCAGCTCGCCCATCTGCTCGGCGCCGTCCTGGTGGCCGCCTTCGCCAACTCTCCCCTGCACGGCGGCCGCCGGACGGGCTGGCGCTCGACCCGGCAGGCCCTGTGGACCGACCTCGACCCGGCGCGGGCCCTCGCCCCCGATCCGGGGCGCGAGCCGCGCGCCGCCTGGGCCGCGCACGTCCTCGACACCCCGGTGATGTGCGTACGGGGCGAGGAGGACGCGCCGTGGGACGTCCCGGAGGGGCTGACCTTCCGGGAGTGGCTGCGCACCGGGCGTCCCCGGCCCGCCGACGAGGACGATCTGCGCTATCACCTGACGACTCTCTTCCCGCCGGTGCGGCCGCGCGGGCATCTGGAGCTGCGGATGATCGACGCTCAGCCCGGCCCCGACGGCTGGGTCGTGCCGGTGGCCGTGACCACCGCGCTCTTCGAGGACCCGGAGGCGGCCGAGACGGTCTACCGGGCGGTCAAGCCCCTGGCGGAGCGGGCGGGTTCACTGGCGGCTCCGCGCAATCCGCTCTGGCTCGCGGCGGCCCGGGACGGCCTCGCGGACCCCGAACTGCACGCCGCGGCCCTGGTGGCGTTCCCGGCGGCACTCGAAGCGCTGCCCCGGATCGGCGCGAGCCCGGCCGTCGTCGCCGCCGTCGCCGCCTTCCACGAGCGTTACGTCCTGCCAGGCAGCTGTCCCGCCGACGATCTCCTGGAGGTGGCGTCATGACCGTGACCGACGACCCGACGGTCCTGCGGCGGCGGGCGCTGGACGCGCTCACCACCGCGCGGGCCCGCACCGCGCTCCTCACCTCCTGCGTCGAGGACGACGAACTCACCGCGCAGCACTCTCCGTTGATGTCCCCGCTGGTGTGGGACCTGGCCCACATCGGCAACCAGGAGGAGCAGTGGCTGTGGCGGGCGGTCGCGGGGCGTGACGCGCTGCGTCCGGAGATCGACTCGATCTACGACGCCTTCGAGCATCCCCGCGCCAGCCGCCCCACGCTGCCGCTGCTGCCGCCCGCGGAGGCCCGCGCGTACGCCTCGGACGTACGGGGACGGGTCCTGGACGTCCTGGAGCGGACCCCGCTGGAGGGCCGGCCGCTGGTGGAGGCCGCGTTCGCCTTCGGGATGATCGCCCAGCACGAACAGCAGCACGACGAGACGATGCTGATCACCCATCAGCTTCGGAAGGGGCCGCAGGCCCTGACCGCTCCCCCGCCGCCCGCCACGGAGACCGGTCCGCTGCCCTCCGAAGTCCTGGTGCCCGGCGGAGCGTTCACGATGGGCACATCGGACGAGGCCTGGGCGCTGGACAACGAGCGCCCGGCGCACAGCCGGTTCGTCCCGTCGTATTTCATCGACACCGTGCCGGTCACCAACGGCGCGTACATGGCGTTCGTGGCCGACGGTGGCTACACGGACGAGCGCTGGTGGCAGGCGGAGGGCTGGGAGCAGATCCGCAACCACGAGATCGGCGCGCCGCTGTTCTGGCGACGGGACGGCGGGCAGTGGACACGGCGCCGGTTCGGGGTGACGGAGCCGGTGCCCGAGGACGAGCCGGTGGTGCACGTCAGCTGGTACGAGGCGGACGCCTACGCACGCTGGGCCGGGCGCAGGCTGCCGACGGAGGCCGAGTGGGAGAAGGCGGCCCGGCACGACCCGGCGACGGGACGCTCGCGCCGCTACCCGTGGGGCGACACCGACCCGGCGCCCGAGCACGCCAACCTCGGCCAGCGGCACCTGCGGCCCGCCCCCGCCGGCAGCTATCCCGAGGGCGCCTCGCCGCTCGGGGTACGGCAGTTGATCGGGGACGTGTGGGAGTGGACGGCCAGCGACTTCCTGCCGTACCCGGGCTTCCGGGCCTTCCCGTACAAGGAGTACTCGGAGGTCTTCTTCGGACCCGCGCACAAGGTGCTGCGCGGTGGGTCGTTCGCGGTGGACGCCGTGGCCTGCCGGGGCACCTTCCGCAACTGGGACCTGCCGGTGCGCCGGCAGATCTTCTCCGGATTCCGCACCGCGCGTGACGCGGAGCTCTCCTGATGTGCCGCCATCTGGCGTATCTGGGACCTTCGGTGGCGCTCGGTGAGCTGCTCGCGCGACCACCGCACGCGCTGTACCGGCAGTCCTGGGAGCCGCGTCGGCAGCGGCACGGCACGGTCAACGCGGACGGATTCGGGATCGGCTGGTACGCCGAGGACGATCCGGTACCCGCGCGCTACCGCCGCGCCGTGCCCATCTGGGCCGATGTCGCCTTCCTGGACCTCGCGCGCGTGGTGCGCGCCGAGGCGTTCCTCGCCGCCGTGCGCGACGCGACGGTGCCGGGGGCGGACGGGGAGGCCGCGGCGGCCCCGTTCACCTCCGGGCCGTGGCTGTTCAGCCACAACGGATCGGTGCGGGACTGGCCGGGTTCCCTCGGCCCGGTGGCGGCGACACTGCCGTCCGAGGAGCTGCTCTCCCTGGCGGCGCGTACCGACTCGGCCCTGGTGTGGGCGCTGGTGCTGCGCCGGCTGCGGGCGGGCGACGGTCTCGACCGGGCGCTCGGGAACACCGTGGCGGAGGTCGCCGAGGCGGCCCCGGGATCCCGGCTGAACCTGCTGCTCACCGACGGCGCCACGATCGCGGCGACCGCCTGGGGGGACTCCCTCTGGTACCGGACGGAGCCGGGCCCCCCGGGCTCGGCCCGCACGGTCGTGGCCTCCGAACCGTACGACGACGACCCACGCTGGCACGAGGTGCCGGACCGCACGCTGCTGACCGCCACCCGTACCGATGTCACCCTCACCTCGCTCAAGGAGCAGTCCTCGTGAGTCCGTTCCAGCTGACCCGCACCCTTCCCGAGGACGCCACGGAGGCCGACCTGCGCGCCGACGTGCTCCAGGGCCTGACTCGTACACCCAAGGAGCTGCCGCCGAAGTGGTTCTACGACGCGCGTGGCAGTGAGCTCTTCGAGGAGATCACCCGGCTCCCCGAGTACTACCCGACCCGCGCCGAGCGGGAGATCCTGATCGACCGGGCGCCGGAGATCGCGGCGGTGACGGGCGCGCGGACCCTGGTCGAGCTGGGCTCGGGTTCCTCGGAGAAGACCCGTTTCCTGATCGACGCCCTGCTGCCGGGGCTCGACAGCTATGTGCCGGTGGACGTGAGCGAGTCGGCGCTGAAGGGCGCGGCCGACGCGCTGATCGCGGACCGGCCGCAGCTGCACATCCACGCCCTGGTCGCCGACTTCACCCAGGGGCTCGCCCTGCCGGGGACACCGGGGCCGCGCCTCGTGGCGTTCCTCGGCGGCACGATCGGCAATCTGCTGCCCGGCGAGCGTGAGACGTTCCTGCGCTCGGTGCGGGCCATGCTGGCGCCGGGCGACGCGCTGCTGCTCGGCACGGACCTGGTCAAGGACGAGGCGACGCTGGTCGCCGCGTACGACGACGCGGCCGGGGTGACGGCGGCCTTCAACAAGAACGTGCTGGCCGTCATCGCCCGTGAGCTGGACGCGGACGTCGAGCCGGACGACTTCGAGCACGTGGCGCTCTGGGACCGGGAGCGGGAGTGGATCGAGATGCGGCTGCGGGCGCGTCACGCGCTGACCGTGAAGATCCCGCAGCTGGATCTCGTGGTGCCGTTCGAGGCGGGCGAGGAGATGCGGACGGAGGTGTCGGCGAAGTTCCGTCAGGCGGGTGTGCGGGCGGAGCTGGCCGAGGCCGGGCTTGAACTGACCCGCTGGTGGACGGACAAGGAGGGGCGGTTCGCGCTGTCGCTGGCGACGGCGCGCTGAGCCGCCTGAGCGAGCGCACGACGGTTCGGATACTGGATCGTGGATATTGGATCCAGTATCCGAATTTCGGCGGTGAGTCCGCGGGCGGCGACGACCCGCCAGAGCGAGGCGCCCAGCGGATCCTCCCCCACGAAGGCCGCGGGCCCGACCGGCCGGTACTCGAGCCGTACCGGTAGCACCGGCACGGAGGCGTCGAGAGCGGCCTGGAACGCCGCGTGCCGGAAGGCGCCACCGCCCCGGCCGCACCAGGTCGACCCTTCGGGGAAGACGACCACCCGGCCGCCGCCGGCCATGGCCCGGGCCATCGTCCGGACGGTGTCGGGCAGCGCCCGCAGCCGGTCCCGGTCGATGAAGATCGTGCCGCCCCGCGCGGCGAGCGGGCCGAGCACCGGCCACTGCCGGACCTCCCGCTTGGCGAGCATGCGCCCGGGGAGGACCGAGGCGACGAGCGGGATGTCCAGCCAGGAGATGTGGTTGGCGACGATCAGGAACGGGGTGTCCGCCGGGGCGGGGACGCCGGTGACCACGACCCGGACGCCGAAGGACCGCAGGACCAGCCGGCACCACACCCGGACGAGCGCCCGCCGACCGGCGGAGGGCAGCGGCACCGCCAGCGGCGAGAGCACCACCCCGGCGAGGACGGCGGTCATGCCCAGGACCAGCCGGAGCACCGCGAGGACGGATCCCGCGACCGGTCCTGAGTGCCGTGCGCAGGGGTCGGGCGCGCACGGCGACGTCGGCAGCCAGGGGGAGACGGGGCCGGCGGTGGTCACTGCGCCGGGGCGAGGGAGAGGAAGTGGTTCAGGTAGCGGGGGTTGGTGTTGCGCAGCGACAGCAGGACGTAGAGGTCGGCGACCCCGAAGTCCACGTCGTGGGCGGGGGCTCCGCAGACCCAGGCCCCGAGCCGGATGTAGCCGCGCAGCAGCGGCGGGAGTTCCACGCGGCCCTCGGGGCGGGCGATCCCGTCCGGGGTCCAGAGCTTGTGCGGGGTGACCCAGTACTCCTCGGGGGCGAGGTGCTTGGCCTTGACCCGGTCCCAGGTGGCGGCGGCGAGCGTGCCGCCGTCGGACAGCGGTATCGAGCAGCACCCGGCGAGCCAGTTGTGGCCGGTGCGGGTCATGTAACGGGCGAGACCGGCCCAGATCAGGGCGATGACGGCGCCGTTGCGGTGCGCGGGGTGGACGCAGGAGCGGCCCACCTCGACGAGGTCGTCGCGGATGGGGCCGAGGCGGCCGAGGTCGAACTCGCTCTCGGAGTAGAGGCGGCCGGCGACCCGGGCGCGGTCCGGCGGCAGCACCCGATAGGTGCCGACGACCTCGCCGGTGGTCTCCTCGCGGACGAGCAGATGGTCGCAGTAGGCGTCGAAGGCGTCGATGTCGAGGCCCGGCTCGGGTCCGTCGAGGTGGGCGCCCATCTCACCGGCGAAGACCTGGTGGCGCAGCCGCTGGGCGGCGCGGACGTCGTCCTGGTCGCGGGCGAGGCAGACGATGTAGCGGGGCTCATCGGCGGTCCTGTCCGCGGCGAGGGGCTGGGGCTGCGCCGGGACACCCGTGAGCGGGGCGCCCGTCAGCGGGGGGCTCATGAGGGGGACACCGGCGGGGACGGGGACAGCGGGTGCGACAGTGGCTGCGGGGGACGGTGCGGGCATGTCGGGCTCCTCCGGCGTACGGAAGGGGGACGGTGAGGGCCGGACCGGGTGAGCGGTGGTCCGGCTCCTTACTTCTTCCGTGGCCGATTGGATTCGACATGACCGTTCGGGGGATCGCGGGTGTGTAGGCGCTGAATGCTGTGGTCGGTGGACCCCGCGCGGCCTGCCGTGTTCCGGGCGCTCGCCCGCAACCCGCTGCTCCCCCGCCCCGCTGCTCCTCCGCCCCTCCCTGTCCCCCCGCCCCGACCTGCTCCCCCGCCCCGCCGCTCCGGCTCCCGCGCTACTCCGCGAGGGCCTGCGTGATCCGGGTCGAGGCCGCCTCCGCGGCCTTCTTCGGGTCCTCGCCCTGGAGCACGGCGGTCATGTAGGGCTTGATCGGGTTGGCGGCCTCGACGTCGGCCCACTGCGGCGAGTTGGGCGTGGCCTTGCCGCGCGCGGCGCCGACGGCCATGACGGCGGTGGCCTCCTGGCCCTCGACGACCGAGGCGAGGGAGGTCTTGTTGGGGACGTAGTTCATGGCGCGGGCCAGTTCCGTCTGCCACTTCTCGCCGGCCAGGGCCTTGACGACCTCGATCGCGGCGTTCCGCTGCGGCGCGTTCTCCGGGACGATCAGGTCGGAGCCGCCGGTGAAGACGGCGCAGGGCCGACCGGCCTTCTTGCCGGGTATCGGGAAGAAGCCCAGCTTGTCCTCGAGCTCGGGGTTGGCCTTGGTGATGGCGGCGACGGCGCTCGGGGTGGCGATGATCTGGGCGACGTCGCCCTTGGCGAAGACCTCGGCCTGGGGCGGTGTCTGCTCGTCGGCGTTCTTGGGTCCCGAGCCGAGCGACTGCAGCTCCTTGTAGAAGTCCATGCCGCGCAGCGCGGCGGGGCTGTCCAGGGCGCCGGTCCAGTCGCCGCCCTTGTCCACGGCCAGCTCGCCGCCCTCGTCCCAGATGAACCCGGCGAGCGTGTACCAGTCCTGTCCGGCGAGGTAGATGCCCTGGGATCCGTCGCGGTTGAGCTTCTCGGTGTCGTCGAGCCACTGGGCCCGGGTGGCGGGCGGCTTGGTGACGCCGGCCTGCGCGAAGAGGTCCTTGTGGTAGATCACCACGCGGTTGGCGGCGTACCAGGGGATGCCGTACTGCGATCCACCGATGCGGCCGGGCTCGGCGAGACCGGGCAGCCAGTCGGAGCTGCCGAGGTCGCGCACGGACTCCAGGGTCAGGTCGTAGAGCTTGTCGGTGTCGGCGTACTGGGCGACCTGGGTGTTGCCGACCTCGATGACGTCGGGGCCGCCCTCGCCGCGGATGGCCTCGGTGACCTTCTTGCCGATGCCCGTCCACTCCTGGAAGGTGAACTTCAGCTCGACGCCCTCGTGCTGGGCCTCGTAGTCGGCGGTGAAGCGCTGCAGGAAGTCCTCGCTGACGCTGTCGCGCATCAGCCAGACGTTGACCGTGCGGGTCGCGTCGCCGGAGCCGGGGAGGAGCCCGCAGCCGGCGAGGGCGAGGGCGGTCGCCAGCGGACAGACCAGGTGTCGGTTCTTCACGGAGGTCACCTTCTGCGTCCCATGGAGGGACTGCGGTTGGGGAGCTGACCCGTCGTGGGGGGACCGAACGGCGTGTTCGTGCGGGTGTGTGGGTTGGATTCTGGTCTGGACCAACGGAGCGGTCAAGCCCCGGACGCCCCGGTTCCGGGCAGGCGCACACCAGGCGCCTGCCCGTTACCGCAGGTAGCACGGAGCCCGTGACGTCAGACGGCCGGTACGGAGTCCTCGAAGGCCGTGCCCGCCGTCCGGTACGCCGCCACCTTGGCGGCCACCTGCGCCGGGGTCAGGACCTGGTCCTTCACGTGCAGGACGTAGTCGACCTTCTGGTCGTAGGACCGGGGCGTGGTGGAGGTCTGCCCCTGGAGGTCGATGAGCCACTGGTTGAAGTTGATGGACATCGGGCGTTCGGGCAGATAGCGGGCGTCGTGCCGGCCGAACTCCTGGCCGTCGACGTAGTAGACGATCGTGCTGTCGTCGATGGTCAGGACGAGGTCGTGCCAGCCCGCGTAGCTCGCCCGGACCTCGGAGTGCTGGTTGACGGCCTCCCACGGGTCGGGCCGGTAGGTCTCCCACGAGGTGGTGTAGAGGATGTTCGCGGGCTCGCCCCAGCCGCCGTTGGGCAGGTACTCGAAGTCGTACTCGGCGTAGTCGTCCGCCATCGGCGCCTTGAGGTCGTTGATGGTGAAGAAGGTCTGCACGAGCCGGTCGCCGTCCGGTCCGGAGAGCGGCGCGTCGGAGAAGCGGACCCGGGCCGCGTACGTCCCGTTCTTGAACTTCATGGACCGGGTGAGGATCTCGGTCTGCCGGGTGGATTCGGCGGTGCCGGCCGTCGAGGTCCGCAGGTTCATGATCGAGTTGGTGCCCTCCTTGGCGAAGGTCACGTTCTCGGGCGCCCAGGCGGCGCCCGGCACGCCCGGACCGCCGGAGTTGGACCGCACGCTCCAGCCGTGCGCGGCGATCGCCGGGTCGGTGTGGCCGGTGTAGTCGAAGTCGTCGAAGAGCGCGGGCCCGCCGGTGGGCGGCGGGGTGGTCGGGTCGGTGGGCGTCGGGGTCGGGGTCGGCTCGTTGCCCTCGGGTGCCGTGCCCCAGACCTGGACGCCGCCGACGGTGGCGGTGACCTTGCTCCAGTTCGCGTACGTCGTCTGCGTCGGGCCGAAGGAGTAGTCGTCACTCTGGTTCAGCGGCTGCCAGTTGGAGCGGTGGAAGCGCAGCTGCATGTCGCCGGTGTCGGCGCCGGGGGCGAGGCTGCCGGCGCCCGCGGTGAAGCCGACCTCCAGATAGCGGTCGGCGGTGGCCGTGGGGTGGGCGAGGGTGCCGAAGGTCCCGGTGAGGTTCGCGCAGCCCTTCACCGCCCAGGAGCAGGCGTAGGTGTACGAGGCTCCCGCGTCGGCCTTGAAGTAGTACCGCAGCTTCACCTGGCTCAACGGGACGCTCGCCGTACCGGAGTTGACGACCTTGAACCACGGCTCGGCCTGGTCGCTCCCGGTGGCGCTCTGCCGGTACTGCACGGTCACGGCCTCGCCGGCCGCGGCTGCGGGCAGCGCGGTCAGGGCGGTGGCGCCGAGGCCGGTCACACCGGCGACGGCGAGCGCGGCCCGTATCCGCAGCGTCGTCTGTCGGGTACGCGTTCGGGTACTCATGAGGATTCCTCTCCTTGGACGGAGGTGGGGGAAAGGCGGCGCGGCACCCGGAGGGTGTCGAGCCGGGTCCGGTGGTGGTGCAGCCGCGCCCGGAAGCCGGGCCAGTCCCGGCGGCCGGTCCAGGCGGTCTCGGCGAGGGCGCAGAGCCGGGGGAAGGCCAGGTACTCGGCGTGGGCGCCGGTGGGGACGTACTCCGTCCACAGCTGGGCCTGGGTGCCGAGGACCCGAGCGCTCTCCTCCGGGCTCCAGTGGGCGGGCGCGGGGTCGGTGGCGAGCACGGTGCGCAGGTCCACGACCGCGCCGGGCTGGCCGGGCGGCTCGTGGGGGCTCGCCGACTGGGGGTAGTCGAGGTAGGTGGAGCGGTGCGGCGCCATCACGACGCGGTGGCCGCGGCGGGCTGCGGTGCGGCCGTGGGCGGAGTCGCGCCAGGGCATCACGGTGAAGTACGCGGGGAGGTCGGCACCGGTCTCGGTCCAGCCGAGCGGGTGGCGGCCGGCGTCGCGGAGATGGCCGCCGATCCGCTCCATGAACCAGCCGTGCAGGGCGTCGGGCCCGTCGAGTCCCTCGTCGGCGACGCGCCGGAGGGCGGCGGGCGAGGCGTGCCACTCGGTCGTGGGGCACTCCTCGCCGCCGATGTGGACGAACGGCGAGGGGAAGACGTCCATCACCTCGTCGAGGACGTCCCGGCAGAAGTCCAGGACCTCGTCGTGGACGCCGAGGACGGTGTCGCAGACGCCCCAGCGGTCCCAGACCGGGAGGGTGCGGTCCGGCCGGTTGCCGAGCGAGGGGTAGGCGGCGAGGGCGGCCCTGACGTGGCCGGGCATCTCGATCTCGGGCACGACGGTGATGCCGCGTGCGGCCGCGTGCCGTACGAGGGCGGCGAGTTCGGTACGGGTGTAGGCGCCGCCGTGCGGATGGCCGCCGATCTCGGTGAGCCGGGGGCGGGCGGCGACCGGCATGCGCCAGCCCTGGTCGTCGGTGAGGTGGAGGTGGAGGACGTTGAGCTTGTGGAGGGCGAGCAGGTCGACGTATCTGCGGAGGAAGTCGACGGACCGGAAGGTGCGGGAGACGTCGAGCATGGTGCCGCGCCAGGAGAACCGGGGCACGTCGGTGATCTGGACGCAGGGCACGGTCCACTCGACGCCGGCGACCGGGTGGTCGAGGAGGGCCTCGACGGGCAGGAGCTGACGGAGCGTCTGCACGCCGGCGAGCAGGCCGCGCGGGGTGGCGGCCCGTAGCAGCACCGCCCGCGCGCCGACGGTCAGGCCGTATCCCTCCTCGCCGAGGCCGGTGAGGGCCGGGTCGACCGCGAGGACGACGGACCCGTCGGGACGCTCGGGCAGCGTCAGACCGGTGGCGGGCCGGAGGAGGGTGCGCAGCAGATCGGCGGCGCCGTGGGCGCCGGTGCCGACCTTGAGCGTGACGGTCTCGTCGAAGGTGAAACTGCCCGGCAGTGAGGTGAGTTGGGTGGGCTCGGGCACGAGCGAGGGCGTGGGGTGGGGGCGCATGGTGGCTCGTTATCCCTTCACGGCTCCGCCGGTCATCCCGGCGGCGACCCGGCCCTGCAGGACCAGGAAGAGGACGAGGACGGGCAGGGCGAAGAGGGTGGAGGCGGCCATGGTGGCGCCCCAGTCGGTGCCGAAGACGTTGGAGAAGGAGGAGAGCCAGACCGGAAGGGTCCGGTCGTCCTGGTTCTTGATGATGAGCATGTTGGCGAAGGCGAACTCGTTCCAGGCGGTGATGAATCCGAAGAGCGAGGTGGCAAGCAGACCGGGCGCGAGCAGCGGCAGCGTCACCCGGCGGAACGCCTCGGCGCGGGTGCAGCCGTCGACCTGTGCGGCTTCTTCGAGTTCGGCGGGGACGGCTGCGAGGAAGGACCGCAGGGTGACGATGGTGAAGGGCAGGGTGACCATGAAGTAGATCAGCGTCAGGGTGGCCAGCCTGTCGAGCAGGTCGGCGTCCCGGGCGATGACGTACATGGGGATCAACAGTGCTTCCCACGGGGCCACTTGGGCCACGAAGACCATCAGGACGAAGCCGCGCCGGCCGCGCCAGCGCATCCGGGCGACGGCGAAGGCCGCGCTGAGTGCCACGACCAGAGCCAGCAGGACGCAACCGGCGGTGACGAGCAGGCTGTTGCGCCAGAAGAGCCAGAAGCCGTCCGCCTCGACGGCGTGCGCGAAGTGCTCCAGGGTGAGGGAGGTGGGCAGGAAGACCGGGGTCTCCGCCTGGATGTCGGGGGTGGGTTTGAAGGCGGTCAGGACCATCCAGTAGACGGGGAAGACGGCGAGGACGAAGACGATCGACGCGGCCGTGTTCAGGGGAACGCGGCGCAGGGCGCGGGGAGTCACCGGTCGGCCTCCTGGCGGAACAGCTGGCGGAAGTAGGCGATCAGCACGGCGACCAGGAGGAGCACGGTCAGGGTCGAGACGGCCGAGCCGAGGTCGTAGCGGTGCAGGGACTGGGCCACCCGGTACGCGTAGACGGGCAGCGTGGTCGTCGCGTCGCCGGGGCCGCCGCGGGTGACGGCCCAGATCTGGGCGAAGCAGCGGAAGACCCAGATCACTTCGAGGCAGAGGACGAGACCGAAGATCGGCCGGAGCAGGGGCAGGGTGATCGAGCGGAAGATCCGCCCCGCCCCGGCTCCGTCGAGCCGGGCCGACTCGTACAGCTCCTCGGGAACGGTCAGCAGGGCCGTGTGCAGGGTGATCGCGGCGAACGGCACCGACTGCCAGACCACGAGCAGGACGAGGACGGTGAAGGCGGCGGTGCCGTCGGCGAGCCAGGAGTAGCCCTCGTAGGAGGTGAACCCGAGGCGTACGAGCACCCAGTTGACGACGCCGAGCCGCGAGGCGAAGAGCCACTGGAAGACGGTGGTGGTGGCGATGACCGGGCTGGCCCAGGCCAGCACGAGCCCGCTCGTCACCACGATCCGCATCCGCCGGCCGAGCCGCCGCATCATCAGCGCGACGAGGGTGCCGATCACCATGATCAGGACGACGTTGATCAGGGTCCACCAGAAGGTGCGCCGGACGACCTCCCAGAACTCCGGGTCCGCGAGGACGGTCCGGTAGTTGGCGAGCCCGACGAACGGCGCCCCGCCCCTGATGAGTTCGCCCATGCCGTAGTGCTGGAGGGAGATCAGCAGGTTGCGGACGAGGGGGTAGCCGAGGAGCAGGGCGCCGCCGAGGACGGTCGGCGCGACGAGGAGGTAGGGCCAGAGGGCGGCCCGGCGCCGCCCGCTCACGAGCCGAGGGTCTTGGTGATGCTCTCCGACGCGTCCTTGGCGGCCCGCGCCGGGTCGGTGCCGGTGAGCACGGCCGTCATGTACTGCTTGATCGGGTTGGTGGCCTCGACGGCCGCCCACTGCGGGGAGTTGGGGGTCGCCCGGCCCTGGGCCGCGCCCGCCGCCATGGCGGCGGTGCCCTCGTCGTCCTGGATGACGCGGGCGAGCGAGGTGCGGTTGGGGACGTAGCTCATCGCCTTCGCCATCTCCGTCTGCCACTTCTCCCCCGCGAGCGCCTTGACGACCTCGTAGGCGGCGTCGGGGTGGGCGGAGGCCTCGGGGACGATGAGGTCGGAGCCGCCGGTGAAGACGGCGCCGGGCTTGTCCGCGGTGGTTCCGGGGATCGGGAAGAAGCCCAGCTTGCCCTTGAGCGCCGGGTTGGCCTCCTCGACGATCTTCGCGCCGCCGGGCACGGCGATGATCTGGGCCACGTCCCCCTTGGCGAAGACGTCGGCCTGCGGGGGCTTGGCCTCGTCGGAGTCCTTCGGCCCCTTGCCGAGGGCCTGGAGCTGCCGGTAGAAGTCCATGCCCGCGAGGGCCTGCGGGGTGTCGAGCGCGCCCTTCCACGTCTCGCCGTCGCGTACGGCGAGGTCGCCGCCGTCCTCCCAGATGAAGCCGGCGAGGGTGTACCAGTTCTGTCCGGGCAGGTAGATGCCCTGCGTCGAGCCCTTGTTGAGCTTCGCGGTGACGGTGAGCCACTCGGCGCGGTTCCTGGGCGGGGCGGTGACGCCGGCCTTGGCGAAGAGGTCCTTGTGGTAGATGACCACCCGGTTGGCGGCGTACCAGGGGATGCCGTACTGCTTGCCGTCGACCTTGCCGGGCTCGGCGAGTCCGGGCAACCAGTCGGCGCCGTTCAGGTCGGCGACCTTGTCGCTGAGGTCGCGCACGCCTCCGCTCGCCGCGTACTGGGCGATCTGGGTGTTGCCGACCTCGATGACGTCAGGGGCGTCCTTGCTGGCCAGGGCCGCCGTGACCTTCTCGCCGATGCCGTCCCACTCCTGGATCTGGATGTCGAGGGTGGTGCCCTGGTGCGTCGCCTCGAAGTCGGCGCGGAAGCGGGAGAGGAAGTCGTCGGTGACGCTGTCCTTCATGATCCAGACGGTCACCTTGCCGGATGCGCCGGACTTCGGGTCGTCCGTCGAGCCGCAGGCCGTGACGGAGACGGCGAGGGCGGTCGCGAGGGCGACGGGGGCGGCGAGGGAGCTGATCTTCACGGGCACCTCGAAGGAGAAGGATTGACCAATTGGTCAGGTGGTCAGCTGCGCGCCCAGAAGGTGGCATAGACCAATCGGGCCGTCAACCCCCGTAAAAATATGCGCTGTTCACGGATCAGCCGGGCACCGACCATGGCTAGGATGGGGCTTACCAGTTGACCAGTCAGGGGAGCCAGGGAGAGCACATGAACGACAGCCCCTCGGGCGGGGTGCTGAAGCGGGAGCGGGTACGGGAGCACCTACTGGGCCTGATCGAGGCCCGCGGACCCGGCATGCCGATCCCGTCCGAACGCACGCTCTGCGCCGACCTCGGCGTCTCGCGACCCACACTGCGCGCCGCGGTCGACGAACTCGTCGCGACGGGCGCGCTCGTACGGGAGCAGGGCCGCGGCACGTTCGTCGCACCGGCCAAGATCACTCAGCAACTCATGCCACTGGACAGCGCGTTCACGGTCCCGCGGGCGTCGGGCACCTGGTCGAGCCGGGTCATCGAGTGCGTCCGGACGACGGCCGGGGCGCGGATCGGAAGGAAGCTCAGGATCTCCCCGGCCGCCGAGCTGCTCTACATCGCCCGGCTGCGCCTGGTCGACGGCTCGCCCATGGCCATCGAGCACCTCCACATCCCGGCGGAGCTGCTGTCCACGACGCTCACCACGGAGGAACTGGAGGCCGGCGATCTCTACGAGCACCTGCGCGACCACCACCGGATCCACGTCCGCGAGGCGACGCAGTCCATCGAGCCCACCGTCGTCAGCGAGGACGAGGCGGGGCTCCTCGACATCCCCGTCCTCTCCCCCGCCCTGCTGATCGAGCGGCTCACCCTGGACACCTCGGGCCGGCCCGTCGAGTACGTCCACTCGGTGTACCGGGGCGACCGGTACCGGATCGTCTCGCGCCTCGACTTCACCCAGGACGGCGTCGTGACCTCCTCGACGGAGGGGGACGCGTACTGAGCCCGCCTCCCGGGCGCGTCCGACGTGTCGCGGACCGGGGCTCCGTGGGGCACCGTGGAATGACCCCCACGGAGAGGAATCCGGCCCCCATGTCGAACCACACCTACCGCGTCACCGAGATCGTCGGCACGTCCACGGAGAGCGTGGACCAGGCCATCCGCAACGGCATCGAGCGGGCCTCGCAGAAGCTCCGCGGTCTCGACTGGTTCGAGGTGACGCAGGTCCGCGGCCACCTGGTCGACGGCGCGATCGCGCACTTCCAGGTCGGCCTGAAGGTCGGCTTCCGGCTGGAGGAGGGCGAGTAGGACGCCCGGCCCCGCCGGGCGGGCGGGCGCCGGTCAGGTCCGGCCCTCCTTCTCCTGGGCGTCCCTGAGCGCCTCCGAGGCCGTCGCCCAGCGGGCCCGTACGACCGTGAAGCCTGCCCCCTCCGCCGCGTCGCAGACCAGCTCGTCGTCGTCCACGAGCATCCGGATCTCACGGTCGCGGCCGAGGCGGCGCAGGATCTCCAGCTTCGTCACACGCGCGGGGCGGAAGTCCCGGTCGCGCCGCATGTGCAGAGCGCCCTCGGGAAGCCCGTGCGCGGCGAGCCACGCGACGGTGTCCCGGCGGCAGCGCTCGGGCCGGCCCGTCAGATACACGGTCTCGCACTCCTCGGCGGCCTCCCGGCACAGGGCGACACCCTCCGCGAGCGGCGGGTCCTGGGGCGCCGCAGCGAAGAACGCGGCCCAGTCGCGCGGCTTGCCCTCCAGGAAGCGCTGCCGGTGCGCCGTGGAGGCGAGCGTGTTGTCGAGGTCGAAGACGGCGAGGGGCCTGTCGGCACTGCTGGTACGGGTCACCCGGACAGCCTAGGCAACTCCGGACCGTGCCCCGTCCCCGCGCCGGGAATCCTCGGCGACCTGGGGCGTTGAACCCCATGTGACTCTTTCCGCCGACGGCATCCGTCTCTCCGTGCTCGACCGCTCCCGCACCCGGGAGGGCGAGGACGGCTCCGTCGCCCTGCGCGCGACCGTGGACCTGGCGCGGGAGGTGGAGGCGCTCGGGTACCACCGGTTCTGGGTGTCGGAGCACCACAGCGTGCCCGGCGTCGCCGGTTCGGCGCCGACCGTCCTGGCCGCCGCCGTGGCCGCGGCGACCTCGGCCATCCGGGTCGGGACCGGCGGAGTGATGCTCCCGAACCACCAGCCGATGGTCGTCGCGGAGCAGTTCGGCGTCCTGGAGTCGCTGTTCCCCGGCCGGATCGACATGGGCCTCGGCCGTTCCGTCGGCTTCACCGACGGCATCCGGCGGGCGCTCGGCCGGGACAAGGACGACGCCGACCGGTTCGGCGAGCAGCTGGACGAGCTGCTCGGCTGGTTCACCGGAACCCAGAGTTCCCATCCGCAGGTGCACGCGCGCCCGGCCGAGGGCCTGCGGGTCCCGCCTTACGTGCTGGCCACCGGCGAGGGCGCGCGGATCGCGGCCCGGGCCGGGCTGCCGCTGGTGATCGGGGACCTGCGCGGCCGGGAACGGATGCTGCGCGCGATCGACGACTACCGCTCCGCCTTCCGGCCCTCGCCCTGGTCCGTGGAGCCGTACGTCGTGATCGCGGGTACCGTCGCGGTCGCCGCCACCGAGGAGGAGGCTCGGGAGCTCCTCGTCCCGGAGGCGTGGTCGCTGGCGTACTCCCGTACGCGGGGTGCCTTCCCCGCGCTCGCGCCCGCCGACGAGGTCCGGCGGCTCGCCATGACCGACAAGCAGCGTGAGTTCTTCGACTCGGGCCTCCAGGGGCATCTGTACGGCACGGAGGAGCAGGTCGGTGAGGCCCTGGAGCGGGTGGTGAAGGAGAGCGGCGCGCGGGAGGTGCTGGTGACGACCAGTACGTACGACCGCGCGGCGCTGCTCGACTCGTACCGCCGACTCGCCCGTACGGCGGGCCTCACACCGGCCTGACCAGGCAAAACGCTTAGAATCTGGCGCATGTCCCACAGCTCCCCCGGCACCTTCGACCCGTACGTCCGTGTGCGCGGCGCCCGCGAGCACAATCTCGCCGGCGTCGACGTGGACATTCCGCGCGACGCGATCGCCGTCTTCACGGGGGTGTCGGGCTCGGGCAAGTCCTCCCTGGCCTTCGGGACGATCTACGCGGAGGCCCAGCGCCGCTTCTTCGAGTCGGTCGCGCCGTACGCCCGGCGGCTCATCCACCAGGTGGGGGCGCCGAAGGTCGGCGAGATCAGCGGCCTGCCGCCGGCGGTCTCGCTGGAGCAGCGCCGTTCCTCGCCGGGCGCCCGCTCGTCGGTCGGCACGGTCACGACGCTCTCCAACTCGCTGCGCATGCTGTTCTCCCGCGCCGGTACGTATCCGGCGGGCGCCGAGCGGCTCGACTCCGACGCCTTCTCGCCCAACACGGCCGCCGGCGCCTGCCCCGAGTGCCACGGTCTCGGCCGGGTGCACGAGACCAGCGAGGAACTGCTCGTACCGGACCCGGAGTTGTCGATCCGGGACGGGGCGATCGCCGCCTGGCCCGGAGCCTGGCAGGGGAAGAACCTCCGTGATGTGCTCGACGCCCTGGGCCACGACGTCGACCGGCCGTGGCGGGAGCTGCCCGAGGCGGACCGGCGGTGGATCCTCTTCACCGAAGAGCAGCCGGTCGTGACGGTGCATCCGGTACGGGACGCTGAACGCATCCAACGTCCGTACCAGGGCACCTACATGAGCGCGCGGCGCTATGTGATGCACACCTTCTCCGACTCCAAGAGCGCCACGCTGCGGGCGAAGGCGGAGCGCTTCCTCACCAGCGCGCCCTGCCCGGTCTGTGGGGGCGGCAGGCTCCGTCCCGAGGCGCTCGCGGTGACGTTCGCCGGCCGGACGATCGCCGATCTCGCCGCCCTGCCGCTGACGGGCCTGGCCGGTCTCCTGGCGGAGCACGACGGCTCGGAGACCGCCCGGGTGCTGACCGAGGATCTCGTCGCCCGGATCGGCACGGTCGCCGAACTGGGCCTCGGCTATCTCAGCCTGGACCGGGCCACCCCGACGCTCTCCAACGGGGAGCTCCAACGGCTGCGGCTCGCGACCCAGTTGCGCTCGGGTCTCTTCGGTGTCGTGTACGTCCTCGACGAACCCTCCGCCGGTCTGCACCCGGCCGACACCGAGGCGCTCCTGGTGGTCCTCGACCGGCTGAAGGCGGCCGGCAACACGGTGTTCGTGGTGGAGCACCACCTCGACGTGGTCCGGCACGCCGACTGGATCGTGGACGTCGGGCCAGGGGCCGGGACGCACGGCGGCCGGGTGCTGCACAGCGGTCCGCCGGGCGGTCTCGCGGAGGTGACGGAGTCGGCGACCCGCCGCTACCTCTTCGACCGCGCCCCCGTGCCGGAGCGGGCGGCCCGTTCCGGCACGGGCCTGCTGCGCGTCGGCCCGGTCACCCGGCACAACCTCACGGGCGTGACCGCGGCGTTCCCGACCGGGGTACTCACGGCGGTGACCGGCGTCTCGGGCTCGGGCAAGTCGACGCTGGTCGGCGAGTTGCGCGAGGAACTCGCCGGTGTGGGACGGGTCGTGACGGTCGACCAGAAACCGATCGGCCGGACTCCCCGGTCCAACCTGGCGACGTACACGGGCCTCTTCGACGTCGTACGGAAGCTGTTCACGGACACCGAGGAGGCGCGGGCCCGCGGCTACCGGGCGGGCCGGTTCTCCTTCAACGTGAGCGGCGGGCGGTGCGAGACCTGCCAGGGCGAAGGCTTCGTCTCGGTCGAGCTGCTGTTCCTGCCGAGCACGTACGCTCCCTGCCCGGACTGCCGGGGTGCCCGCTACAACCCGGAGACCCTGGAGGTCCGGTGGCGCGGGCTCACCATCGCCGAGGTGCTCGACCTGACGGTCGAGTCGGCGGCCGGGTTCTTCGCCGACACCCCGGCCGCCGCGCGGAGCCTGCGGACGCTGCTCGACGTCGGCCTCGGGCATCTGCGGCTCGGGCAGCCGGCCACCGAGCTGTCCGGCGGCGAGGCCCAGCGCATCAAGCTGGCCGCCGAACTCCAGCGGCCGCGCCGGGGCCACACCCTCTACGTCCTGGACGAGCCGACGACGGGGCTCCACCCGGCCGATGTCGAGGTCCTGATGCGCCAGTTGCACGGCCTGGTCGACGCCGGTCACACCGTGGTCGTGGTCGAGCACGACATGGACGTCGTCGCCACCGCGGACTGGGTGATCGACCTGGGTCCTGGCGGCGGCGAGGAGGGCGGCCGGATCGTGGCCGAGGGCCCGCCGCGGGTCGTGGCGGCGGTGGCGGCGAGCCGGACCGCACCGTACCTCGCGGCCCGGCTCGACGGCCGGTGACCTCCAGCCCCTGACGGGCTGAACGCCTTCGAACCCAGGTCTACCTGGGCTCGACGAACTGGACCTCCAGGCTCACCTTGATCACGTCACCGAGGAAGCCGGGCGCGAAGTCGAGGCCGAAGTCGCTGCGCCGGAACTCCCCGGTCGCGTCGAAGCCCGCGTGCCGGCTCCCGTCCACCGGGACGTCGACGACACCTCCGAACTCGACGTCGAACGTGATGGGGCGGGTGACGTCCCCGATGGTGAGGTCGCCCTCAAGCGTCCACTCCTCCCCCGCGCCGCCGATCCGGGTGGACCGGAACGTCATGGTGGGGCGCTTCTCGACATCGAGGAGATCCGCGGCGCGCACGTGTGCGTCCCGGTCCGCGTTGCCGGTGTCGATCGAGGCGAGGGCGACGGTCGCGGTGATGGAGGAGTCCGCGAGGCTCTCGCCGACGACCAGCTCGGCGCTCAGCTCGTTGAAGCGCCCGCGCACCTTGGAGATGCCGAGGTGGCGGATGGTGAAGCCGACGGCGGAGTGCAGCGGGTCGAAGGTCCAGCGCCCGGCGGTCAGCGGAAGCGCGGTCGGGGTGGCGGTCGTGGGGATCTGTGCGTCGTTGGTCATGGCTCCACGCTGCTGCCTGGCCGCACGGGGAGGAAGGCCGTGCCGGGAGGGGTAGCACGCAGACGGGTAGCGCGGAGAGTGGTAGTGAGAGGGCCACCCTCGCGCGCGTGCCGCCTCGTACGATCGAGGGATGAGCGACAACGAGCTGGGGGCGTTCCTGCGCGCCCGCCGCGAGGCCCTCACCCCCGCGGAGGCGGGGCTGCCGGCCGGGACGCGGCGTAGGACGCCGGGGCTGCGGCGGGCGGAGCTGGCGATGCTGGCCGGGATCAGTGTCGAGTACCTGGCCCGCCTGGAGCAGGGCAGGGACCGCAACCCCTCCGCGCAGGTCCTCGGCACGCTCAGCGACGCGCTGCGGCTGCAGCTCGACGCCCGTGTGCACCTGCGGCGGCTGGCGAAGTCCGACGGCGGCAAGCACCTGTGCGCGGCGGCTCCGGCGCCGGCCCGCGAGGTGCGGTCGACGGTGCGCGCCCTGGTCGACCGGCTCGGGGAGACGCCGGCCGCCGTCACGAACATGCTGGGCGAGACCGTCGCGTACAGCGACGGCTACGCCCGGCTCGCCGGGCCGCTCGGGCTCCTCGACGGCGATCCGCCCAGCCTGCCGCGGTACGTCTTCACCGATCCCCGGGCCCGTGAGGTCTTCCCTGACTGGGACCGGGTGGCGGACCGGCAGGTGGCGGCGCTGTACTTCGGCATCACTGGCTCCGACCCCACGATGGCGGAGCTGGCCAGGGAGCTGACGGTCACCGGGGGCGCGCCGTTCTCGGACCGGCTGGCCGCCTCGGGCGTCCTGCCGGACCGCTCGGGTGTCGAGCGCCTGGTGCACCCCGAGGTCGGCGAGCTGCGCCTCGCGTTCGAGGTCCTCGACCTGGCGGAGGCGGACGGTCAGCAGCTGGTGGTGCGGCTGCCCTCCGACGAGGCGTCCTCCATCGCCCTCGACCGCCTCGCGGGCCGCCGCCCGGGCACCCTGCGCGCGGTCGGCGGCTGACACCGGGCCCGTCACGGCCCCGGCGGAGGGCCGGCCACCGGGCCGGCCCTCCCGGACACGACCTAGACGGCCGTGTCGAAGGTGTAGTGGCGCGTGTGGTCCAGCATGTCCGCGGGGGTCACGTTGTTCCAGGGCCGCATGGTGTCGTTCAGGTCCACGACGTTCGGCGTGCCCGCGGCCGGAAGGTACGCGGACCGGGGGTGGCGGGCCTGCCAGTCGGCCCACAGCTTGTCGACGAAGGCGTGGTGCATCCAGAAGACGGGGTCGTTCGGGGAGACTCCCGTGCCCATCTGGCCGCCGACCCAGACGTGGACGCGGTTGTGGAGGTTGACGCCGCGCCACCCCTCCAGGTGGTTGCGGAACCCGTCCGACGAGCTGTTCCACGGCGCCATGTCGTAGGTCTCCATGGCGAGGACGGTGTCCACCTCGGCGCGGGTGGGGAGCTGACGGCCACCGGCGCCCAGGTCGCGCCGCAGGAAGTCACGGCCGTCGACGCGGACGTTGATCGTCCACCGGTTGCCGCTGCGGGCGAACGCCCCGTCCATCACCTGGCCGTCGCGGGCGCGGCCGGTGCCGCCGAGGAAGTCGGGGGCCCAGAGCGACGAGCGGGCCGTGCGGTCGGCGGTCCAGTCCCAGTAGGGCAGGGCGACGGTGGCGTCGACGGACTGCAGGGCCTGCTCGAACTCTATGAGGTAGCGGCGGTGCCAGGGGAGGAACGAGGGAGAGCGGTGGCCGACTCTGTCACCGCTGTCGGTGTCGCCCATGATGAAGGCGTTGTGGGTGGTGACGAAGGCGTCGTAGCGGCCCGAGCGCTTGAGCTCGAGGAGCGCGTCGACGAAGCGCTTCTTCTCGTCGGCGGTGAGGGTGGCCTGGTTCTTGCGTACGGTCATGGTGGTGCGGCTCCTGGATCGGGTCAGACGAGGGTGAGCGGAACGAGGGAAGCGCCCCTCAGTTCGCGGACGGCCGCACGGGCCGCCGCCTTGGGCGTGGCGACCGGCTCGTAGTGGCTGATCACGCTGATCCAGGTGCCGTCGGCGTTCTGCATGAGGTGCAGGTCCTCGCCGTCGATGGTCACGGAGTAGCCACCTCCGTGGTGCCCCCCGTGGTGGCCGCCGCCGTGCGCGGGGCCGCCCTTGATGCGCCGCCCCAGGTAGGTCTCGTCGAAGGAGGCCGGGGCGGAGCCGCTCGCCGGGGCCGCGGCGAGCGGCGCGGCCGCGTCGGCGGCCCCTGCGGCGGCGAGGCCCGCGACGGCACCGGCGGCGCCCGCGGCGACGCCGAGGGCCTTGCGGCGGGTGATTGTGGACATGATAGTCCCCCCAAATGGTCGGATACGACCGGGGGTTGGTCATATGCCCCCGGCAGGACCATCAATACCCAAGGGTGACGGAGCGCCGGAAATCACCTGATGACGGTTGGCCGCGAAATGGACAACTCCCAGCGAAATGTACAGAGTTGAACTGAGTTGATCTTGCGGCGCGACGGCGCCGGCACACCTCGGAGTGAAGATCTTACGGAGAACACGACGATTCCATGAAGATCTTTCACTCCGGGGTGCGGCGCGTGGCGGGCGTCACGCTCTCCGACTGTCCGAAAGCGGTCGCGGTCGCGGCGCCCGGAACGCGGGATTCAGCCGCGTGCCTTGCGCTGGGCGCGGAGCCATTCCTTGTTCATCGCGGCGATCGACGGCAGAGGGATGCCCTTCGGGCACGCCGTCGCGCACTCTCCGGTGAGGGTGCATCCCCCGAACCCCTCGGCGTCCATCTGGCCGACCATGTCGAGGACGCGGGTCTCTCGTTCCGGGGAGCCCTGGGGCAGGACGTTCAGGTGGTTGACCTTCGCCGAGGTGAAGAGCATCGCCGAGCCGTTGGGGCAGGCGGCGACGCACGCGCCGCAGCCGATGCACTCGGCGTGCTCGAAGGCGAAGTCGGCGTCGGCCTTCGGCACCGGGGTGGCGTGGGCCTCGGGGGCCGAGCCGGTGGGGGCGCTGATGTAGCCGCCGGCCTGGATGATGCGGTCGAAGGCGGATCGGTCCACCACCAGGTCCTTGACCACCGGGAAGGCGGAGGCGCGCCAGGGCTCCACGTCGATGGTGTCGCCGTCCCGGAAGGACCGCATGTGCAGCTGGCAGGTCGTGGTGCGCTCGGGACCGTGCGCGTCGCCGTTGATGACCAGGCTGCACGCGCCGCAGATGCCCTCGCGGCAGTCGTGGTCGAAGGCCACCGGGTCCTCACCGCGCAGGGTGAGCTCCTCGTTGAGCGTGTCGAGCATCTCGAGGAAGGACATGTCGCTGGAGATGCCGTCCACCTCGTAGGTGGCCATGGCTCCGGGGGCGTCGGCGTTCTTCTGGCGCCAGACGCGGAGGTTGAGCTTCATGCGTAGCTCCGCTGGGTGGGGTGGACGTACTCGAAGGCGAGGTCTTCCTTGTGCAGGACGGGGGCGTCGCCGGTGCCTCCGCCGTGCTCTCCCGGGGGACGCCCCCCAGACCCCCGAAATTCCCAGGCCGCCGCGTACGAGAACTCCTCGTCGCGGCGCTCGGCCTCGCCGTCCGCGGTCTGCGACTCCTCGCGGAAGTGGCCGCCGCAGGACTCGGCGCGGTGCAGCGCGTCGAGGCACATCAGCTCGGCGAGCTCCAGGTAGTCGACGATCCGGTTGGCCTTCTCCAGCGACTGGTTGAACTCCTCGCCCGTACCGGGGACCTTGATGCGGCGCCAGAACTCCTCGCGGATCTGCGGGATGCGGTCCAGCGCCTTGCGCAGCCCCTCGTCGGTGCGGGCCATGCCGCAGAACTCCCACATCAGCTGGCCGAGTTCGCGGTGGAAGGAGTCCGGGGTCCGGTCGCCGTCGACCGCGAGCAGCAGGTTCAGCCGGTCCTCGGTCTCGGCGAGCACCTCCCGTACCTCCGGGTGCTCGTCGGTCACCCGCTCGGCGTCCGGGTGGCGGGCGAGGTAGTCGTTGATGGTGGAGGGCAGGACGAAGTAGCCGTCGGCGAGGCCCTGCATGAGGGCGGAGGCGCCGAGCCGGTTGGCGCCGTGGTCGGAGAAGTTGGCCTCGCCGATGGCGAACAGGCCCGGGACGGTGGTCTGGAGGTCGTAGTCGACCCAGAGCCCGCCCATCGTGTAGTGCACGGCCGGGTAGATCCGCATCGGGACCTCGTACGGGTTCTCCGCGGTGATCCGCTCGTACATGTCGAAGAGGTTGCCGTACTTCTCCTCGACCGCCTTGCGGCCCATCCGCCGGATGGCGTCGGCGAAGTCGAGATAGACGCCCTGTCCGCCGGGGCCGACACCGCGGCCCTCGTCGCAGACGTTCTTCGCGGCGCGGGAGGCGATGTCGCGCGGGACGAGGTTGCCGAAGGAGGGGTAGATCCGCTCCAGGTAGTAGTCGCGCTCGTCCTCGGGGATCTCGGCGGCGGGGCGGGTGTCGCCCTCGGCCTTGGGGACCCAGATGCGGCCGTCGTTGCGCAGCGACTCGCTCATCAGTGTCAGCTTGGACTGGTGGTCGCCGGTGCGCGGGATGCAGGTGGGGTGGATCTGGGTGAAGCAGGGGTTGGCGAAGTACGCGCCGCGCCGGTGCGCCCGCCACACGGCCGTGGCGTTGGAGTTCATGGCGTTCGTCGAGAGGTAGAAGACGTTGCCGTAGCCGCCGCTGGCGAGGACGACGGCGTCCGCGTAGTGCGTGGAGATCGCGCCGGTGATCAGGTCCCGGGCGACGATGCCGCGCGCCCTGCCGTCGACGACGATCAGGTCGAGCATCTCGGTGCGGGCGTGCATCTCGACGTTGCCGGCGGCGATCTGCCGGGACAGCGCCTGGTACGCGCCGAGCAGCAGCTGCTGTCCCGTCTGGCCCCGGGCGTAGAAGGTGCGGGAGACCTGGACGCCGCCGAACGAACGGGTGTCGAGGAGGCCGCCGTACTCGCGGGCGAAGGGGACGCCCTGGGCGACGCACTGGTCGATGATCTCGACGGAGATCTGGGCGAGCCGGTGGACGTTGGACTCCCTGGCGCGGAAGTCGCCGCCCTTGACGGTGTCGTAGAAGAGCCGGTGGATGGAGTCGCCGTCGTTGCGGTAGTTCTTGGCGGCGTTGATGCCGCCCTGGGCGGCGATGGAGTGGGCCCGGCGCGGGGAGTCCTGGTAGCAGAACTGGACGACGTGGTAGCCCTGTTCGGCGAGGGTCGCGCCGGCGGAGCCGCCCGCGAGGCCCGTGCCGACGACGATGACGGTGTGCTTGCGCCGGTTGGCGGGGTTGACCAGCCTGGCCTGGAAGCGGCGGGTGTCCCAGCGTTCGGCGATGGGGCCCGCGGGGGCCTTGTGGTCGACGACCGGCTCGCCGGTCGTGTAGTCGAGGAAGCTCATGTCAGCTCACCACTCCGGTCATGACGGCGACGGGTACGGAGACGAAGCCCGCGGTCAGGACGAGCGCGAGGCCGTTCGCGAGGATCTTGAGGAGGCGTTCGCGGCGGGCGTTGCCGACGCCGAGGGTCTGGGCGGCGCTCCAGAAGCCGTGGCGGACGTGCAGGCCGACGGCGAGCATGGCGACGAGGTAGATGACGTTGCCGTACCAGGTGGAGAAGGTGTCGACGACGTTCTCGTACGGCCTGCCCTCCTGGAAGCCGCCGGAGTGGACGGTGCCGGTCGTCAGGTCCAGGATGTGCCAGACGATGAAGAGGGCCAGGATGATCCCGCCCCAGCGCATGGTGCGGGTGGCGTACGAGGACCCCTTGCGGCGGTGGACGTAGCCGGTGGGGCGGGCCTTGATGTCGCGCCTGCTGAGCTGGTACGCGGAGACGGCGTGGCCGATCACGGCGGCCAGCAGCACGATCCTGACCAGCCAGAGAGCCCAGGAGTAGTGCAGGACGGGGGCGCCCATGGTCCGCAGCCAGTGGCCGTAGACGTTGAACTCCTCGGGGCCGAAGAAGACCTTGAGGTTGCCGGCGACGTGCGCCACCAGGTAGCCGAGCATGATCAGACCGCTGACGGCCATGACGGTCTTCTTGCCGATGGTCGAGGACCAGAAGCCGCGGGGGCGGGAGGTCGACGGTGATCGTTCCTTCGATGCCGTCTTCGTTGCCAGAGCCATGGATCCGACGCTAGGGCCGAAGGGCCCGAGAGGTCCAAGACATGGTTCGGCTCATCTCGATAGGCTGAGCCTATGCAGTTCCAGCAGCTTCTGTACTTCGTGGCCGTGGCGGAGACCCGGCACTTCACGCGCGCCGCGGAGCGGGTGCATGTCTCCCAGCCCTCGCTGTCGCAGCAGATCCGGGCCCTGGAGCAGGAGCTGGGGGCGGAGCTGTTCAGCCGGGCACGGGGGAACATCGCGCTGACCGAGGCGGGCGAGGCGCTGCTGCCGCTGGCGCGGCGGATCCTCGCGGACACCGACACGGCCCGGCACGAGGTGCAGGAGCTGGTGCAGCTGAAGCGGGGCCGGGTGCGGCTCGGCGCCACGCCGAGCCTGTGCACGGGGCTGTTGCCGGACGTGCTCCGCGCCTTCCACGACCTGCACCCGGGGATCCGGCTGCTCATCGAGGAGGGCGGCTCGCACGATCTCGTACGGGAGCTGGCGCGCGGGGCGCTCGATCTGGCGCTCGTGGTGCTGCCGCTCCCGACGCCGTCACCGGCGCTGACGACGGTGGAGCTGCTGCGCGAGGACCTGGTGGTGGTGTCGAGCGCGGCGGCGCCCGCGCCCGCGCGGCCGGTGCGGATCGCGGACCTGCGCGACCAGCCCCTGGTGATGTTCCGGCACGGCTACGACCTGCGGGAGCTGACGGTGGCCGCCTGCCGGGCGGAGGGCTTCGAACCCTCGTTCACCGTGGAGGGCGGCGAGATGGACGCCGTGCTCGGTTTCGTACGGGCGGGCCTGGGTGTCGCGGTGGTGCCCGCGATGGTGGCCGCCCGGGCGGGCCGCGACCTGCGGGTCACGGCCCTGGCGCGGCCGGGCCTGCGCCGCACGATCGCCCTTGCCCACCGCAGCGACGTGGCCCCGCCGCGAGCGGCCCGGGAGCTGCAGCGTCTGCTCCTGCACTCGACGGGCGACCGCCCTGCCCGCTGATCCCCTCCGCTGTGAAGCCCGGTCCCGGCTACACCGCGTCCGCCAGGACCAGCGAGTGGATCCGGTCGGGGGCGCCCGGGCGGGCGTAGTACCAGCCCTGGGCGGTGTCGCAGCCGAGGTCGCGGAGCTGCTGCGCCTGCGCGCCGGTCTCCACACCCTCGACCGTCACCGCCAGCTCCAGGCTGTGCGCCAGCGAGACGATGCCCTCGACGATCTTCAGGTCGACCGGGTCCGCCGGGTGCTGCTGCATGCCCTGGGTGAAGGAACGGTCCAGCTTGAGGACGCTCACCGGCAGCCGTCGCAGATTGGCCAGGTTCGAGTAGCCGGTGCCGAAGTCGTCCAGGGCGATGTCCACGCCCATCTCGGCGAGCTGCCGCAGCGGCTTCAGGAGGTCGTCGTCCGCGCCGATGAGCGCCGACTCGGTGACCTCCAGGCAGAGCGCGCCGGGTTCGAGCCCCGACCGCTCCAGGACGTCGACCGTGTCGGCGACCAGCCGCGGATGGTGCAGCTGCGTCGGCGAGAGGTTGACGTTGATCCGCAGCGGGCCGCCGTCGGAGTGCCGGGCCTGCCAGAACCGGGCCTGGCGGACGGCCTCCTGGAGGACCCAGCGGCCGAGCGGCACGATCAGCCCGGTGTTCTCTGCGAGCGGGATGAACCGGTCGGGCCCGAGCACCCCGTGCTGCGGATGGCACCAGCGTACGAGCGCCTCGGCGCCGTGCACGCTGCCGTCGCCGAGGTGCACCAGCGGCTGGTACTCGATGAAGAACTCGCCGCGCTCCAGGGCCGCCGGCAGCGCGGTGGTGAGCCCGTGCCGGGTGATCGCGCGGGCGTCCGCGTCGGCGTCGGCGAACTCGAAGCGGTTGCCGCCGGCCGACTTGGCCCGGTACATGGTGATGTCCGCGCTGCGCAGCACCTCCGCCGGGGTCCGCTCGCCCGCCGGTCCCTCGACGATCCCGACGCTGCCGCGGACGCTCAGCTCGCGTCCGTCGATCCGGACGGGGGCGGCGAGCGAGGCGAGGATACGGTTCGCCAGCTCGACGACCTCCCGCTCGGTGTGCGGGCCGGTCGTCAGGGCGACGAACTCGTCGCCGCCGAGCCGGGCGACCATCTCGCCGGGCGCCGTGGCACAGCTCTGCAGCCGGTCGGCGACCTCGACGAGCAGCCGGTCGCCGGTCGAGTGGCCGAGGCTGTCGTTGATGGCCTTGAAGCCGTCGAGGTCGAGGTAGCACAGGCCGAAGCGCCCGCCGTCGGCCGAGGTGAGCGCCTTCTCCAGACGCTCGAAGAACAGCGTCCGGTTGGGCAGCCCCGTGAGCGCGTCGTGGGTCGCCTCGTACCGCAGCCGCAGGTTGAGCAGCCGTCGTTCGGTGGTGTCCTCCAGGAGCGCCAGCTGGTACTGCGGGACGCCCTGGGCGTCGCGCAGCAGCGAGACGGTGAGGTTGGTCCACAGGACCGTTCCGTCACCCCGGTAGTACGGCTTCTCCACCCGGTAGTGCTCGCGCTCACCGCGCACCAGCTCGCCGTAGAGCTTCCAGACGTGCGGGCCGTCCTCGGGGTGCGCCCACTCGCTCACGTTGCGGCTGCGGACGTGCTGTTCGAGACCGCCGAACATCCGGGTGAGGGTCTCGTTGACCTCCAGGACGTTGCCGTCGAGGTCGGCGATCCCGATCCCGACGGCGGCGCCGTCGAAGACCGCGCGGAACCGGCTCTCCGTGATGTGCAGGGCGACCTCGGCGGCGCTGCGGGCGCTGAGCGCGGACCGCGCGATGGCTTCCTGCTCCAGCCGCGTCCGCTCGCGCAGCGCCTGGGCGAAACCGGCGGCCATCGCGTGCTGGAGCCGCGCGCAGCGGGCCCGCAGCTCCTCCGCGGTGGCGCCCGTGGCCGTGGCCGCCGCGCCGGTCGGGGCGGTCGGGGTGGCCGTCCTCGTGGCGGCGGCCTCCTCCTCGCCGCAGTACAGCACCAGGTAGGAGTCGATGACCCCGAGGGTGCGGCTGAGCGCGTCGGGCTCGGTGCAGTGCACACCGACGAGCGCGGCTCCCGCGCGGTGCGCGGGAGCGGTGTCGAAGGACCTGTCGTGCAGCGCGGCGCGCAGTTCACGGGCGAGCGGCAGCAGATGCCCCTCGAACTCGGCGCGGGTCATCGAGGTGGCCGTGACCGGGAAGATGGCCCGGCTCCAGATCGTCACGAACCGCCTGAGTCTGTCCTCGAGGCCGTCCGGCTCCGCGCCGGAACCGGACGGCTGCGACGGCACCTTCACGCTGTGCGCCCCACCCCTGCGAAGCCCGAGAAGGCGAAGGGATCCTCGTCCTCGACCGGGCTGTCGGGTCGCCATTCGGGCATGGACACCAGGCCCGGCTCGATCAGTTCGCAGCCCTCGAAGAAGCGGCTGATCTCGCTGTGCGAGCGCATCACGAGCGGATTGCGGATGCTCTTGTAGACCCCGACGGTGCCGGCGGCCTCGTCCTGCGAGAGCGGAATGCCCTCGTACGAGGCGTGGGTCAGCACCAGCAGACTGCCGGGCGCGAGGGCTGCGAGGAGTTCGGCGACGGCCGCGCCCGGTTCGTCCTCGTCCTCGAGGAAGTGCAGCACGGCCACGAGCAGCAGTGCCACCGGCCGTTCCAGGTCGAGGAGTTCGCGGACCTCGGGGCTGTTCAGGATCTCCCGCGGCTTGCGCAGGTCGGCGGCGACGACGGCGGCGCGGTCGTTGCCCTCCAGGACCGCGCGGCTGTGCGCGACGGCGACCGGGTCGTGGTCGACGTACACCACGCGTGCCTCGGGGGACGCCGTCTGGGCGACCTCGTGGACGTTGCCGAACGTCGGTATGCCGGAGCCGATGTCGAGGAACTGGGTGACGCCGTTGTCGACGGCGAAACGCACGGCGCGACGCATGAAGGCCCGATTCGCCTGCATGATCTTGGGGAGACCCGGCATGAACTCCATGGCCTTGCGGGCCGCTTCCCGGTCCACCTCGAAATTGTGCGAGCCGCCCAGATAGAAGTCGTACATACGGGACACGCTCGGTACCGAAATATCGATACCCGGCGGGGCCCAGGCGGGACGCTCCATCAATGTCTCCAACAAGTCGCCACGGGGGATACGGCCATGTGTTCGCGGCCGGTGTTCGAGCCGAGGCTACTGATCGCCCGCCGAGAGAGCGAGTAGAAACGGAAATTCGCGGTCCGTTCTTGGTCACACGCCATTGGCACGTGCGTGTGGAACTGCGCGGGGAACGCAGAGTTCACGCCTTCAGCGCGTGCACTTTCACGTGCATGTGGACGTGCGCCGGTCCGCCGTCACCTGCGGGGTGACGGCGGACCGGCCGGCCGGAAGCGCTGCGCGGGGGAGTTACTTGGGCGCTCCGACCAGCTTTCCCTCGGGGGAGACGGCGTACCAGGTACCGCCCACACCTTGGCCGTTGGTCTCTCCGGGCGCGTTGTCGCCGGCGAAGGTGTAGAGGGGCCAGCAGTCGATCGTCTGCTGCTTGATGCCGTCGGGACGGGCGAAGGTGACGAAGCCCTTCTTGGTGATCCCCTCGGTGTCGTTCTTGTCGACAGGGGCGACAACCGGCCACTTCTCCAGGCAAGCGCCGGTGCAGGCCGTCTTCATGGGCCAGGCGGAATCCTTCTTGAAGCGGTAGACCGTCATTCCTCGCGAATCGACCACGATGTCACCGAGCTTGGGGTCCTTGCGCACCGAGAGGCCCGCCCCGGCGGTTTCCGGCGCCTCCTCCGCACCGTCCTCCGCGCCTTCCTCCGCGCCCTCGTCGGAGGCCGGCGCGGCCTTCTTTCCGTCCGGTGCCGCGGCGAACCAGGTGCCGCCGACGCCCTGCCCGTTGAGGTCGCCCGGCTTGGTGTCCTTGGCGTAGCGGTACATCGGCCAGCCGCCGATGGTCAGTTGTGTGGAACCGTCGGCGCGGGTGACCTCACCGAGCAGCGAGGCGTCCACGCCGGCCGGGGGCTCGGCGCCCTCGGCGCCGACCACGGGCCACACCGCGGCGCAGTCGCCCTCGCAGGTCGCCTTCGGCGGGGAGGAGGAGTCCTTGTCGAAGCGGTACAGGGTGAAGCCCTCGCTGTCGGTGACCACCTTGCCCAGCTGCTTGGTGGTCGACACCGCGAGCTGCCCGGCGGGTTCGGCCCCGCTCCCGTCGGCGGCACCGGAACCGGAGCCGTAGCCCCCGGAGGCGTAGCCGCTGTCGGCGGGCGCGCCCGCCGGGTTCGCGGCTCCCGCCGGCTGACCGCCCAGTGTCTGGTCGCCCTTCTCCTGACCGCACGCCGTCGTCAGCGCGAGTACGGCCGCCGCCGTGAGTGCGAGCGCCGCGTTCCGCCAGGTCTTCATCTCAACTCCCGTTGTTTACTTACCTGTTGAGGCGACCCGTTCGGCCGCTTCCCGGCATGGAGTACGGACCGCGCGGGCGTCGCACTCAACAGGAGCCGAAGAAAGTTCCGGAGATCGTCAAACCGGTGCGCGCGCAGATCCCCACCATCCGGGGAATCCGGGCCGATTCACGGCGCGCTGGGCCGGGACTGTGATCATGCTCGTCCGCGTGTCTCTGTACGGATCTCCTTTACGGCGGGCCCTGACGGCCGGCGTGCTGCTGTGGCTGCTCGCCGTCCCGGCGCCCGCGGCCGCCGACGCCTGCGCCTACGCCACGACCGGGCCCGGTGGCTCGAACACCTCGGTCGCGGTCATCGGACCTGGCGCGTGCTCGCCCACACCGACCCCTCCCCGGCCGCCGCGCCCGGCGCCCACGCCGGACCCCGCGCCGCCGAAGCCCGCCCCGCCGCCACCTCCCGTACGGGCGGACCCGCCGCCCCCGCCCCGGCCCGCCCCGCCGGGCCCCGAACCGGCGCGGACTCCCCCGCCGAGGCCCGCGCCACCGCCCGAGGCGCCCGCTCCCCCGCTACCGGCCCCGGCCCCGGCGCCGTCCCTGCGGCCCCGCGCGCCGGCCGCCACCCCCGTCGCCCTGCCCGCGTACCGCCGTACCGCGCGGCCGCAGCCCGAGAGCGGCACCTCGCCCGTGACCATGATGCTGCTGGTCACCGCCCCGGCAGTGCTCGCGACCGCGATCCTGCGTCCCCGTTCCCGCTGAGCCCCGCCGAAGGAATCACCATGTCCGAATGGCTCGTCCTGACCATCGCGATGGCCGCCGCCTGCGCGGTCGTCCTCACCATCGTCGTCATCAACAACCGCCGGGTCCCGGACGACGACGACCCCAGCGAGACGCCCGACGTCATGGAGTACATGACGATGATGATCGGCGTGATCTACGCGATCGTCCTCGGCCTCGCCATCGCCGGCGTCTGGGAGGCGCGCGGCGCGGCCCAGGAGACGGTGCGCCAGGAGGCCCAGGCGCTGCACGAGATCTCGGCCCGCGTCGAGGTGTACCCGACGGACGTACGGACCCGGATCCGCGCGGACGTCGACGCGTACGTCGGGTTCGTGGTCGACGAGGAGTGGCCGTACATGTCCGAGCACGGCGAGCTCAGCGAGGAGGGCACCCGGCTCCTGGAGCAGGTGCGCCGGTCGGTGACGGACTACCAGCCGGCCACCGACCACGAGGGCCAGGCGTACCAGCCGCTCGTGGACCAGGTGGCCGTGGTGGACGACGCACGGGGCGCCCGCGGCGAGGGGGCGGGGGCGACGATGCCGGGGGTGGTGTGGTTCGGCCTGATCATCGGGGCCCTGGTGACGGTCGGGCTGATCTTCACCCTGCAGATCAGGCGCACCGGCCGGGAGCTGCTGCTCGCGGGTCTGTTCAGTGCGCTGATCGCGTTCCTGCTCTTCCTGATCTGGGACTTCGACGCGCCGTTCGGGCGCGGGATCTCGGCGACGGCGGGCCCCTTCACCGCCCTGTTCCCGCATGTGACCCAGTAGCCCCGGCGCGACGCGCGTGTAGGCCGTGCGGGGGACATCGATGCCCCATTCGCCCGTCTGGGATCGCGACTGTGGTACTGCGCTCCTAGCGTTTCGGGTATCGAGGTGCACGCCCTGTCCTTGTGCGGAAACCGCTTCCGCTGCTGCTCCTCGGGGACCGGAGGATTCCATGCGCGCGATACGTGCCGCGTCCACTGCCCTGTTGGGGGCGGCCACCCTCGCCCTGGCCGCCCCCGTCGCCGACGCGGCGGACGGTGCGCCCGCACCGAACCCCCAGGCGGCCCAGGCGAAGGCACCGGGCGATTTCGTCATTACACCCTCACTGGTGGCGCCGGGCGGACGGGTGACGCTCACCGCCCCGGGCTGCGCCAGTACGGCGACGGCCTCGGCGGGCGTCTTCGACACGGTGACGATCGCCCCCGGCTCCTCGGCCACCGCGCTGGTGGACCTGGACGCCAAGCGGGGTGCCGTCTACACGGTCACGTTCCGCTGCACCGGCGGCATCACCGACACCGTCGGCCTGACCATCAGCGGCACCACGGCCAGTCCGACGTCCACCTCACGCTCCACCGTCCTGCCCACCCCGAGCGGTGTGCGGGGCGGCCTCGGCGGCTCCGTCGAGGGGGTCGGCACGGGAACGCTGGCGGCCGGCGCCGGTCTGGTCGTCGCCGCGGCGGTGGGCACCGTCCTCGTCGTGCGCCGCAGGTCGCAGCCGGCCCGCGGCCGTCGCCACTGACGGCGGGAACCGTGCCCCCTGCGAGGCCTGCGGAAGGCCGACCGACGCCCGTCGCCCCCGAATCCTGAACCAGGATTCGGGGGCGACGGGCGTTGCGGCCGACCGGGAGGTTCGGCCGGTCAGACCTTGGCGCCTGCCATACGGCGGCGGCGGGCGATGAAGAGGCCCCCGCCGAGCGCGGCCGCGGCGACGAGCGAACCGCCGACGGCCATCTCCGTGGAACTGGGAGCGAGCGAGCCGCCGATGCCGCCCTGGGCACCCCTCGCCTCGAGGACGGTGAACTGGCGGGTGGCCACGTTCGAGTTGTCGCTGCACTTGACGGCGAGGTTGTAGGTCCCCGGCGTGGCGTGGTTGTAGACCCGGCCGATCGCGCTGGAGATCCCGTTGGAGTTCACCGAGAGGTTGGTCGTCGGGAAGGCGTTGGACGTCACCTTGCCGCCGTGGCCGCAGCCCCTGACGGTGATGGTGATGGTCGAGCCCTGGTGGACGGCCGAGGGGTTGATCGTGACTTCGCTGGGCCCGTTGGTGGCGACGGCGAGGGGGGCCGCGAGCCCGACCGCCGCGAGTGCGGTGGCGGTCACCGCCAGAGTGCGTGCAGCACGCATGGTTGAACCTCCAGTGGAAGACGCCCCAAAGCGGTGCTCCGGGAAGTTCGACGAGTACGCCTTCCATGACGAACCCTCACAACTCACGGCGACCCTCGCATTTCGGCACTGGTCCACCCTGGTGAGCCGACACGCCGGGCGAAAGCCCGCGAATCTGACGGAGTCGCAGGTCACCGACCGTCAGACCGCTTATCTGACGATTACTCGGATGGGTCATCGTCCCCGTCACCCGCCCGCACCTCGGGTACCACAGAGCCCGGACACCTCGTCCGTGTCCGGGCCCGTGCCCGGGCCCCGCCCGGTCCGCGTCCGCGGAGCCCCGCGCCACCCGTTCGCCCCGCTCTGATCGCCGGTTCGCCCGGTCGCCCTTACCGTTCTGACGACGCCACGAAGGGAGAACCATGAGCCCCAAGGACTTCAGCGTCCTTGAGCCGAGGAGACGCGCCCCGTGGGGCGTTCTCGCTCTCGTCATGCTGTCCGGCCTGGCGATGATGCGCAACGGGGTCGACGTGGAGCTCGGCCCGCCGCAGCCGGCCGCCGCCGCGCGACCCGACACCCGCCCGCTCGGGACGCCGCCGCCGGCGCCCGACGGCCTGGAGACCCTGCCGCACGCCCCCGCCTCGCGGGTGAAGATCCCGGCCATCCGGGTCTCGGCCCCGATCATGGACGTGGGCCTCGACCCGGACGGCTGGATCTCGGCCCCGCCCCCGGAGGATCCCAACCTGGCCGGCTGGTACCAGAACGGCATCGCACCCGGGCAGCGCGGCACGTCCGTCCTGGTCGGCCACGTCGACAACGCGGCGGGCCCCGCGGTCTTCTACGGTCTCGGCTCGCTGGAGAAGGGCCAGCACATCGAGGTGGAGCGGTACGACGGCCGGGTGGCCGTCTTCGAGATCTACGGCGTCGAGGTCTACTCGAAGAACGACTTCCCCGGTGTGCAGGTCTACTCGGACACCGGAACGCCCGAACTGCGCGTCATCACCTGCGGCGGCGGCTACTCCCGCGCTCACGGCTACGACGGCAACGTCGTCGTCTACGCCCGGATGGTCGGCTCCCGCTGACCCTCTCTCACGGCGTCTCACGAACCGCGGCAGCTCGGAAGGCAGTGCGTCCCCCACAGCCTTCCGAGCATCCGGCATCAGCATCCACAGCTCCAGGCGCCCAGGCGCCCCGGCAGGCGATTCACCGGAAGGCGTCGACGTTCTCCGCGGCCCACTGCCGGAACGGCCGGGCCGGGCTTCCGGTGACCTGTGAAACCGTGTCGCGCACCGCCAGCAGTTCGTCGTTCACATCGCCGCCCATGACGTCGAGCACCGCGTCCGCGGCCCCGGCCCCGAAGACCGCGGCCATCTGCGCGTGGGCCTGCCGACGGCCGATCTCGGCGAAGGGCACCTCCCGGCCCAGTGCCGCAGCGATGGCCTCGACCTGCTGACGGGCGGTCACCGGCTGCGGACCGGTCAGGGCGTACGTGCGTCCCCGGTGGCCGGGCTCGGTCAGCGCCACCCGTGCCACCGACGCGATGTCCGCGGGGTGAATGGTCGGCAGTGCGGTCTCCGCGAAGGGCGCGTGGACGGTCTCGTGGTCACGGATGACAGCCGCCCACATCAGGCTGTTCGACGCGAACTGCGTCGGCCGCAGGATCGTCCAGGCCATCCCGCTCGCCTTGAGCAGCTCCTCCACCGCCAGGTTCTCGGCGGCGGGTCCAAGGTGCGGGTGCGTCTGGACGGTGATGGACGAGACGAGCACCACATGCTCCACGCCCGCCTGCCGGGCGGCTTCGAGAACGTCGGCGTCCGAGCCCGGACGCGACACGAGAAACACCGAGCGCACCCCGTCCAGCGCGCGCTTCAACGACTTCGGCCGCGCGAGGTCGCCCACTACGGCGTCGATCCCTTCCGGGAACGCGGCCCGTGCGGCATCACGCGTCAGCCCCCTCAGCGGCCCGGCCCCGCGCGCGTGCAGCTCCTTCACGAGGGCGCGGCCTATGTTCCCGGTGGCTCCGGTCACGAGGATCATGAGGGTTCCTCCCCTGTCAGATGATCGACGAGACCCACGCTAGAAGCTCAACCAAGCTTCAGGTCAAGGAACTCCCGCCTCTGGTCAGGACCCCGGAGACACTCACCCCGTCGGGGCCAGGTGGACACGACCGAAGAGAGATCGGGCCGCGCTTCCCGGCGCGCAGAAGGCCCTGGACGAGTCGAGGGCCTCCCTTCGCGCGGGGTTCGCTCAGCGTGGGGGGACGGTGATGTGGTAGTCGGAGTCCAGGAGTTCGGGGAGATAGCGCTTCAGTGCCGCGACGCTCTGTGAGCGGTTGCCGCCGGCGTCGTGGGAGAGCACGACCACCCCCGGTGCCGCCCCGTCCAGGACCCGGCGCACGATGCTGCCTGTGCCCGGTTCCTGCCAGTCGAGGGTGTCGACGGTCCAGGCGAGGGGCTCCATGCCCAGTTCGGCGCCGATCTCGAAGGAGTGCCGGTTCCAGGCCCCGAAGGGGGCGCGGTACCAGAGCGGGGCGGAGCCGGTGATCGTCTCGACGAGATCGCTGGTGGAGCCCAGTTCGTCGCGGATGCGGGAGGGCCGCAGCTTGGGGATGAGCGGATGCGACCAGGAGTGGTTGCCGACCACGTGCCCGTCCGCGGCCATCTCCCGTACCAGGTCCTGGTTGGCCTCCGCCATCTCCCCGCAGACGAAGAACATCGCCCGGCAGCCGTAGCGCCGCAGGGTGGCGAGGATCTCCGGGGTGTAGCGGGGGTCGGGTCCGTCGTCGAAGGTCAGCACCATCGAACGGCCGACCCCGGACATCTGGAGGAACGGCCGCTGCCGCACGGGCGGGATCGCCCGGCGGAAGGCCGGGGGCGCGTACGCCGTCATCGGCTGGAGCCGGTACGCGGAGGGCTTCAGGCGCGTGCTCGCGGGGGCGCCCGGGGCGGGTCCGCCGCCGCCCGGGGCGGCGGGAGCCGGACCTCCCGCGGCCTCCGGTGCCGACGCGCCCGGCGGGGCGCCGAAGCGGTCGGCGGTCAGGGCGCCGACCGTGGCGGTGGCCCCCAGGGCGGCGGCGATCCGCAGGACCGTCCGGCGCCCCATAGGCATCTGATCCTTCTTCATGACTAATAGCTCGCATGGCCGAAGGCCCACATCGCTCATCCACACCGGCCTCCCGCCCGAATGCACCCGATGAGCCGATAGCCTCGAAGGGCCCGGTCCGCTACTCCCCCATCACCAGGCCGTCCTTCGCCGCGCCCCGGCCGAGGACGACGTCGCGGATGGTGTCGCGTACGGCGGTGAGGGGTTCGCCCTTCCTGATGGCCGCGTTGAGGTCGACGACCCGGCCGTGGCCGGTGTCGAACCACTGCGGCAGGAACTCCGCCTTGGCCACCTCCCAGCGCGCGCCGGGGGCCGTGGGCGGGGTGAAGGTGAAGCGACCCAGGCTGGACTGGTTGCCCCGGGGGTCGTGGGCGCCGGCGTGGTTGATCATGTCGCCGGCGATCTGGTCGCCCATGCCGTAGATCACCCAGGTCCCGTTGACCTTCTCGTACGCCTGCGGGACGTGCGCGTGGGTGCCGAGGATCAGGTCGATGTCCGGCCTGCCGTCGGTCTGCGAGGCGGTGAGGGAGCGGGCGAGGGTGAGCTGGCGGTCGTCGGGGGCCGTCTGCCACTCCGTACCCCAGTGGATGCTGACCACGACGACGTCCGCGCCGGCCTGCCGGGCGGCCCGCGCGTCGGCGACGATCTTCCCCTCGTCGATCAGGTTGACGGACCAGGGCTTTCCTTCGGGCAGAGGGTAGCCGTTGGTGTCGTAGGTGTACGCGAGCTGGGCGACGGTCGCGTCACCCGCCTCGAGCAGGGTCGGACGGGCGGCCTCGTCGGCCGTACGGGCCGAGCCGGCGTGCCGGACGCCCGCCTTGTCGAGGGCGTCGAGCGTCCGGACGAGTCCGGCCGCGCCGTCGTCCAGGGTGTGGTTGGAGGCGGTGGAGCAGGAGTCGTACCCGGTCTCCTTGAGGGCGGGGGCGATCTCGGGCGGGGACTTGAAGGCGGGGTAGCCGGTGTAGGGCCCGCCCTCGGCGCCGTACACGGTCTCCATGTGGCAGATCGCCAGATCGGCTCCGGAGACCACGCTCTTCACCCCGGACAGCATCGGGCCGAAGTCGTGGCCCTGGCCGTTCGCGTCGGCGGCGGCCTTCTGGATGACCGAGTCGTGCGGCAGCACGTCACCGGTGGCGACGAGCGTGAATCCGGTCCGCGCGGAGGCTCCCCCGGGGGCGGCCGAGGGCGGCGCCGGGCTAGCCGGGTCCTCGCGCGCGGGTGGGGTGCCAGGGGCGTCGGCGCCGCCCGCGCACCCGGTCGCCGCCGTGAGCAGGACGGCCGCGACGGCCATCGCCCGCTGTCTCCTTCGCTGGGTCATCTACGAACTCCGCCTCATTCATAGGACAAACATCTTTCCTGATGAATTGACAGGGGATGAATGCCCTAGTCAAGAGGCAAAGCCGCGTCACCCGCCAAACCCTGCCGAAACGGATGAAGGGCGTCCGTCCGACCGCTCATCGCACCATTCGCCGCTCGGTGCGACCGCTCGTCGCACACCCTCGCCCGCTCCCTGTCCCCTGTCGCCCGTATGCGTTCGGATACGCACCGGGACGACGAGCCGGCAGGAGAGGTGTGGAGCATGACGACGGCGACCGCGACCAGAACGGCGACCACCGACGAGCGGACCCTCGCGGAGCTGCAGCGGGACCACGGCCCGGCGCTGCTCGGCTTCCTGCTCGGTCTGACCTACGGCGACCGGCAGCGCGCCGAGGACCTGGCCCAGGAGACGCTCGTGCGGGCCTGGCTCCACCCGGAGGCCTTCGACGGGTCGTACGCGTCGATTCGCCCCTGGCTCTTCACCGTGGCCCGGCGCCTCGCCATCGACGCCCGGCGCTCGCGGCTGGCCCGGCCGGCCGAGACGGGCGACGGGGTGCTCGCCTGCACCCCCGACCCGGCCGACGCCACCGAGTCGGCCGTCGCCGCCCTCGATGTCCGCGCCGCCGTCCGCGGCCTGAGCCCGGAACACCGCGCGGTCCTGGTCCGGCTCTACTTCCACGGCCTGACCGTCAACGAGGCCGCCGCCGACCTCGGCATACCCGCCGGGACCGTCAAGTCCCGCTCGCACTACGCGCTCCGCCAGCTCGGGCACCAGCTGCCCGGCTACCGGCCGCACCGCCGCGCCGTTGCCCGCCCGCACGCCGCGGCCGCACAATGAGCGGGTGACGACGCTGACTCCCGCCGCCGCGGACAAGGTACTCGCCGACAACTTCGCCCCCTGGGTGCTCGATCTGGGCCTCTCGGTGGTCTCGGTCGACGGCCACGAGGCGGTGCTCCGCCTGCCCTGGTCGGACCGGCTGGCCCGCGAGGGCGGCGGGCTCTCCGGCCAGGCGCTGATGGCCGCCGCCGACACGGCGACGGTGATCGCCGTCGCGGCCGCCCGCGGCGGCTTCGTCCCGATGACGACGGTGCAGCAGTCCATCAGCTTCCAGCGGCCCGTGCTCGGTACGGACGTCCTGGTACGGGCGCGGCTGACGAAGGCGGGCAAGCGGATGGCCTTCGCCGACATCACGATGACGGCCGATGGCACGGAGGAGACGGCCGCGCACGCGACGGCGGTCTACGCGCTCCTCGGCTGAGCCACCCCGGGCACACCTCCCACCCGTCGCACCGGCCGCGCCGACCCCACGCGCACCGATCCGGCGGAGGAACGTATCCGAAACCACACCGGCGAGTTGAGTAAAGAGCGACCCGCGCGCGTCTTCCTCGGTGGAGGCTCGTGGTCGGGATCGCCGACCGACATGTCCGGGAGAAGGTGGGAGCGTTGCTGCCCGAGAGTACGAACGGCACCAGCGGGGGCGGACTCGCCGTCCCGATGGCCTGGCTGTGTGCCGAGTTCATAGCGGACGATCTGCTGCGTGCGGGCTGCCTGGTGGAGCCCGGCACCCTGGAGTACCGGGCCGGCCGGCAGACGCTCGCGCTCACCATCCACCTCTGCGAGGGCGCGGACGCCCACGGCGGCGCCAGGACCGCGGGCCGGCTCGACGAGTGGCTCTGCCGCACCTCGTACGACCACCCCTGGCCGCAGTGGGTACGGGCCCGGCTCGCCGGGCGGACCCGCGCCGGTGAGGACGGACCGGACCTCGCCATGGCCAAGGAGACCTGGCGGATCCTGGAGGCGACCAGCGTGCGGGCGGCCGACCTCGGCGGCCTGCCACCCGCCGGCTTCGGTTTCCCGGTCGACGAGTGCGACCAAGTCTGGGTTCCCGCTTGGCAGTTGGGACTGCCTCTCGGGCATCTGGCCCTGCACCTCTACTGATCGGAGGACCGGCCGACCGTCGGGTGGACCCCCGGGCGGTACTTGGGGATCCGTACCGTCACCTTCATGCCCGCGCCGAGCCCGGTCTCGATGACCAGACCGTGCTCCGCCCCGTACACCTGGCGGAGCCGTTCGTCGACGTTGGACAGGCCGATGCCGGAGCCGGTGGGGCGCTCCCCGAGCAGGATCGCGCGCAGCACGGCCGGGTCCATGCCCACCCCGTCGTCCTCGATCACGACGACGGCCTCCGCGCCCGCGTCGCGGGCTGCGATGGTGACCCGGCAGTCGTGCACGCTGTCCTCCAGGCCGTGCTTGACGGCGTTCTCCACCAGCGGCTGGAGGCAGAGGAACGGCAGGGCCACCGGCAGCACCTCGGGCGCGATCTGCAGCGTCACCTTGAGGCGTTCGCCGAAGCGGGCCCCGGCGAGCGCCAAGTACTGCTCGATGGCCCGCAGTTCGTCGGCGAGCTGGGCGAACTCGCCGTGCCGGCGGAAGGAGTAGCGGGTGAAGTCGGCGAACTCCAGGAGCAGCTCCCTGGCTCGCTCGGGGTCGGTGCGGACGAACGAGGCGATGGCGGCCAGGGAGTTGAAGACGAAGTGCGGGGAGATCTGGGCGCGAAGAGCCCTGATCTCCGCCTCCACGATCCGGGTCCGCGAGCGGTCCAGCTCGGCCAGTTCGAGCTGGACGGAGACCCAGCGGGCGACCTCGGTCGCCGCCCGGACGAGGACGGCCGACTCCCGCGAACCGTAGGCCACCAGTGCGCCGAGCACCCCGTCCTCACCGGTCAGCGGGGCGATCACGACCCAGCGCAACGGGCAGGCGACATCGGCGCAGTCGGTGTGCGCGGAGAGGCTGCGACCGGAGTCGAGGAGCGGCCCGACCCGCTCCATGACCTGCTGCCGGTGGTGGCTCTCCCCCGGACCGTCCCAGGCGAGGACGGCGGACCGGTCGGTCAGGCAGAGCGCCTCCGTGCCGAGGAGCGGGCGCAGTCGGCGCACCGCCTTGCGCGCCGTCTCCTCGGTGAGTCCGGCGCGCAGCGGCGGGGCGGCCAGCGAGGCGGTGTGCAGGGTGTGGAAGGTGGCGCGCTCGACGGGCGTGCCGAGGTCGAGGTCGGCCGCCTTGTCGCCGCGCCGCGTGGCGAGCCGCCCGAGGGCGAAGCCGAGCAGAAGAAGCACCGCCGCGGCGGCGCCCGTCGCGGCGAGTTCGATCCCGGTCATCCCCCCTCACCACCCCCGCGCGCCTCGACCCGTCCGGGCTCGACCCGTCCGGGCTCGGCCCGCACCGGTCCGGGACGGCCGGTGAACTCCTCCGGGAGATGGAGGCGGGCCAGGAGCGCCGGGGTGCCCGGCGGGATGTGCCGGGGGGTCGCGAGGGACACCAGGATCATGGTGAGGAAGCCCAGCGGCACCGACCAGATCGCCGGCCAGGCCATCAAGGTGTGCGGCCAGCCCTCGTCCGGCAGTCCCGCGCGGGTCGCCATCACGGCGGTCAGCGCGGAGCCGCCACCGAGCAGCAGCCCGGCCGTCGCCCCCGGCGGGGTGAGCCGGCGCCACCAGATGCCGAGGACGAGCAGCGGGCAGAAGGAGGAGGCGGAGACCGCGAACGCCAGGCCGACGGCGTCGGCGACCGGGACCTTGGAGGCGAAGACCCCGGCGGTCAGCGGAACGGCCGTGGCCAGCAGGGTCGCGAGCCGGAAGTGCCGTACGCCACGGGAGGGCAGCACGTCCTGGGTGAGGACGCCTGCGACCGCCATCGTCAGGCCGGAGGCGGTGGAGAGGAAGGCCGCGAAGGCCCCGCCGGCCAGGAGCGCGCCCAGCAGGTCGCCGAGCACCCCGCCGAGCATCCGCTCGGGCAGCACGAGCACGGCGGCGTCGGCCGCCCCGGTGAGCGCGAGCTCCGGGGCGTAGATCCGGCCGAGCGCTCCGTACACCGGGGGCAGCAGGTAGAACGCGCCGACGAGCCCGAGGACCACCAGCGTCGTGCGGCGCGCGGCCCGGCCGTGCGGGCTGGTGTAGAAGCGGACGGCCACGTGCGGCAGGCCCATCGTGCCGAGGAAGGTGGCGAGGATCAGCCCGTACGTGGCGTAGAGCTGGTGTCCGTCGCGGCCGCCGGCCAGCGGCTGGGACCAGCCGAGGGGGTCGGCGCCGTCGGAGACCCGGGCGGGGACGGGCGCGCCCTCGGGGAAGGCGAGCGCGGTGCCGCCTTCGACGCGGTGCGGCCCCTCGTCCAGGGTCACGGTCCGTCCCTCGTACGGCAGGGAGTCGACGCGGCCGGTGACGGTGAGCGTGAGCGGGGCGTCGAGTTCGATCCGTACGGTGTCGGCGACCTTGACGACGGTGTGCTCGCGGAAGACGGCGGGGGCGTCGAAGCGGACGCGCGGCGCGTCGTCGCCGAACCAGGCGGCGGCCAGGAAGAGCGCGGGCACGAGCAGGGCGGTGAGCTTCAGCCAGTACTGGAAGGCCTGGACGAAGGTGATGCTGCGCATGCCGCCCGCCGCGACGATCCCGGTGACGACGAGGGCGACGAGGAGTCCGCCGACCCAGTCGGGCGCCCCGGTGAGGATCTCCAGGGTCAGCCCCGCGCCCTGGAGTTGCGGGAGCAGGTAGAGCCAGCCGATGCCGACGACGAAGAGGCTGGCGAGCCGGCGGACCTGCGGGGATTCGAGCCGGGCCTCGGCGAAGTCGGAGAGGGTGTACGCCCCCGAGCGGCGCAGCGGGGCCGCGACGAGGACCAGCAGGACGAGGTAGCCGGCGGTGTAGCCGACCGGGTACCAGAGCATGTCGGGGCCCTGGACGAGGACGAGGCCCGCGATACCGAGGAAGGAGGCGGCCGAGAGGTACTCGCCGCTGATCGCGGCGGCGTTGAGCCCGGGCCGGACGGTGCGGGAGGCCACGTAGAAGTCGGAGGTCGTCCGGGATATCCGCAGGCCGAGCGCGCCGATGAGCACGGTCGCGACGACGACGGCGGTGACGGCGGTCACCGCGTAGGTGTGGTTCACGTCCGGCCCCCGCGCTCAGCGGCCCTCGACGAGGCGGGTGAAGTCGCGTTCGTTGCGTTCGGCGCGGCGGACGTACCAGTGGGCGACGGCCCAGATGACCGGGTACACGCCGACGCCGAGCGCGATCCAGACGACGGCCTCGGGGGCGGGCAGCGCGAGGAGCAGCGGCAGCGGGCCGACGCACAGGGCGAGCGCGCCGAGCGCGGTGAGCGCGGCCCGCAACTGGCTGCGCATCAGGGAGCGGACGTAGGTGTGGCCGAGGGTGGTCTGCTCGCTGATCTCGGAGCGGGCGGGCGGATGGCCGGGAAACCGCCGCGCGGGCGGGCCGCCGCCCTCGCGGAGCGCCGAGGCGCGCGTGACGGTCTCGCGCCGGGGCCGGCGCGGCGTGGGGTCATCGGACGTCGGTGTCCGCTCCGGCATCGGGCGACCTCGCAGGGGCTGGGGAGAGTCCGCCGGGCCGGACCTCGAGGACGCGACCTGGGGAGGCAACGGAGTCTACGCAGCGGTGTTCACGCACGGTAGAGGCTCCGGCCACCTCTTGGTCAGCCGCCCGCGCGGCGCATCAGGAGGTCGCGCAGCGGGCGGGCGTGGCGGCGGCTGACGGCCAGTTCGGTGGTGCCGAGGCGCACGGAGGTGGCTCCGCCGTCGAGCCGGAGTTCGTCGATGCGGGCGAGGGCCACGAGGTGGCTGCGGTGGATGCGGACGAAGCCGCGGGCCGCCCAGCGCTCCTCCAGGGTGGAGAGCGGGATGCGGACGAGGTGGCTGCCCTCGTCGGTGTGCAGGCGCGCGTAGTCGCCCTGGGCCTCGACGTAGACGATGTCGTCGACGGCCACGAAGCGGGTGATCCCGCCGAGTTCGACCGGTATGTGCTCGGGGGTGGCGGGCGAGGCGGGTCCGGCGGAGGCGTGCACCAGTTCGCTGACCCGGCGGACGGCCTCGGCGAGGCGTTCGCGGCGCACCGGCTTCAGGACGTAGTCCACGGCCTTGAGGTCGAAGGCGTGCACCGCGAAGCCCTCGTGGGCCGTGACGAAGACGATCAGCGGCGGCCGGGCGAAGCCCGCGAGCAGCCGGGCGAGGTCGAGCCCGGTGAGCCCGGCCATGTGGATGTCGAGGAAGACGACGTCGATGGCCTCGTCCCCGTCGGGGCCGGCCTCCAGGGCGCGGCCGATCCTGCGCAGGGCCTCGGTGGCGTCGGTGGCACCCTCGGCGCCGCGGATCCGGGGATCGGCGCGCAGCAGGTAGAGCAGTTCCCCGAGGGCCGGGGCCTCGTCGTCGACGGCCAGTACGCGCAGCATGCGGCGGAGTCTAAAGGAGCGCTCCGAGACACCCCCTGGACGTCTACTTCAGGAACTTGGACGTGCGGCGGTCGGCGAGCGGCTTGCCGCCCGTCTGGCACGTGGGGCAGTACTGGAGCGAGGAGTCGTGGAACGACACCTCCCTGATGGTGTCGCCGCAGACCGGGCAGGGTTCACCGGTCCGGCCGTGGACGCGCAGGCCGCTCTTCTTCTCGGCCTTGAGCCTGCCCGCCGCGAGCCCGTGGGAGCGCTCGACCGCCGCGCGCAGGGTGGTGCGCATCGCCTCGTACAGCAGCGCCGTCTCGTCCTCGGTCAGGTTCTGGGTCGGTTTGAAGGGGGACATGCGCGCCACGTGGAGGATCTCGTCGCTGTAGGCGTTGCCGATGCCGGCGATCAGGCTCTGGTCGCGCAGGGCGCCCTTGAGCTGCCGCCGCTCCCCGGCGAGCAGGGCGGTGAAGGTGGCCAGGTCGAAGTCGTCGGCGAGCGGGTCGGGGCCGAGCCGGGCGACGCCGGGCACCTCCTGCGGGTCGCGGACCAGGTGGACGGCGAGGCGTTTGGTGGTGCCGGCCTCGGTGAGGTCGAAGCCGTCGCCTCCGGTGAGCGCCGTCCGCAGGGCCAGCGGTCCCTTGCCGGGGCGGGGCGGCCCGGAGGGCAGCGGGTCCCGCCACTGGAGCCAGCCCGCGCGGGCCAGATGGACCAGGAGGTGGAGGCGGCCCGCCGGCCCTTCGGTGACCAGATCGAGGAACTTGCCGTGCCGGGCGACACCGGTGACGGTGGCGCCCTCGACGGCGTTCAGCGGCGGGTCGTACGTCTTGAGCACGCTGATCGCGACGGGCAGCGCGCGGGCGATCTCCTTGCCCACCAGGTGGGTGTCGAGGAAGGCGCGGAGCGCTTCCACCTCGGGCAGTTCGGGCATGGCACCACCCTGCCTCAGCCGTGGTCCGGGCGCGCGCTCAGCCGGCCGCCCCGTCGAGGAGGTCGAGTTCGTCGACGAGGGCGGCGGCCAGCGCGTCGAGGTCGGGGACCGCCTTGCCGTCGGCGACCAGGCCGATGTGGACCCGGCCGCCGTACGGGGACATGGCGACGGCCAGCGACTGGCCCCGGGCGAGCGGGGCCATCGGGAAGAGGGTGCGCAGCGGGGCCCCGCCGAGGGAGAGGGCCGAGCGGGGCAGCGGCACGTTGGTGACGAGGACGTCGAAGAGGAGCCGGGCGGCGCCGCCGGCCAGCGGAGCGCCGAAGCGGTGGGCGAGCGGGGGCAGTTGGTCGGCGAGGACGGCGACGGCTCCGGCGCCCCGCAGCGGCCCGTCGGCCTTGTTGCGGTCCATGTCCCGGCGCACGGCGGCGAGCCGGGCGGCCGGGTCGGGCTCGGTGACGGGGAGCGCGAGCAGGTAGGCGGAGAGGCTGTTGCCGGTGCCCGCGGGGGCGCCGGGCCGGCGCCGGGAGACGGGGACGAGGGCGCGCGGGTCGGCGCCGGGGAACTCCGCGCCGCGCCCGTCGAGCCACCGGCGCAGGGCCCCGGCGACGACGGCGAGCAGCACGTCGTTGGCGGTGCCGCCCGCGCCGCGCCGGACCCGGTGGACGCGGTCCAGGTCGAGCACGGCCGTGGCGACCCGGCGGGTGCCGCTGGAGTCCGCGGCGAGGGCGGCCGTGGCGGGCGCGTCGAGCCGGCCGGCCCGGGCGACGGAGGCGCCGACCACGGAGGCGCCGACCTCGACGGCCCGGCCGAGGTCGCCGAGCCGCTCGCGGGCGGCGCCCATGATCCGGCCGGGACCGGGGAGCCAGGAGCGCGGGGTGACGGAGCGGGGCCTGCGGGCGCCCGCCGAGCGGCTGCCGACCCTGCGGGTGACGGCGGCGATCTCGTCGAAGATCCCGGCGCCGATGGCGACCGCCCGCATGCCGTCGGCGAGGGCGTGGTGGAGCTTGACGAGGACGGCGAACGAGCCGTCGGGCGCGCCCGTGAGCAGGTACATCTCCCAGGGCGGCAGCCCCCGTTCGACCGGCCGCTCCATGAGTTCGCCGGCCAGCCGGGCGGTCTCGGCGCCGAAGTCGGCGCCGGGCAGTGCGATCTCGCGCACGTGCCGTCGTACGTCGAAGTGCTTGTCGGTGCTCCAGGCGGCGCCGCCGACGGGCAGCAGGACGTCGCGGACCCGCATCCGCAGCCGGGGAACGGCGGCGGCGCGGCTGCCCAGGAGTTCCAGGACGGCGGACGGGTCGCCGTCGGCGGGGAGCGGGCCGAAGTGGGCGAGGGCGCCCAGGTGCATGGGGTGGTCGGAGGACTCGAGGTGCCAGAACGCCAGGTCGAGAGGTGCCAGAAGCTCGCTGCTCAAGGTGTCCCCATCAGCGGGTGCGGGTCGGGAAGGACGGGAGAGGGGTGGACGGCGGAAGCGGAAGGACGGGAGGGGCGGGGTGGACGGCGGAAAGGTCGAGGTGGACGGCAGGAAGGGCGCGGGCGGGCGGCGGGAATCGGGTGGCTGGAAAGCGAAGTCAATCGCGTACGGTCGGTTACGGTCAAGTACGGTCTGTATACGCGGGGTTAATAATGAACTCGCACCACACGCACTTGCCGCTGCCTCGCGACTCGACACCCCACACGTCCGAGAGCCGGTCCACGAGCATCAGTCCACGGCCCGAGACGCCCGCCTCCCCCGCCTCGCGACGGCGCGGCAGCGCGCTGGACCGGTCCTCGACCTCCACCCGCAGCCGCCGTTCCGGGCCCGCCAGCATCCGCAGGGTCACGATCGCCCCGGCGTCGGTGTGCATCAGCGCATTGGTGATCAGCTCGTCGGCGACCAGCTCGATCTCGTCCGAACGCTCGCCGGCGCCCCAGGCCCGCACCGCGGCCCGGATCATGTGCCGCGCCGAACTGAGCGCCTCCGGGTCGCTCTGCGCCACGTGCTGCTGGAGCCGGCCGCCGGGCTGCGGGAAGTACTCCCCCTGCCGCCGCAGCAGCAGGAGCGCCACGTCGTCCTCGCCACCGCGCTCGTCCACGACCTCGCAGAGGTGGTCGGCGAGCTGCTGGAGGTCGCGCGGCCCGCCCCGGACGAGCGAGGAGAGCCAGCGCAGCCCCTCGTCGAGGTCGGCGCCCGGCTTCTCGACCAGGCCGTCGGTGTACAGCAGGAGCGTCTGCCCCGGGGACAGCTCCAGGGTGGTCGCCGGGTAGTCGAGCCGGGCGAACTCGGCCGACAGGCCCAGCGGCAGCCCGCCGTCCACCGGCAGCCGACGGCAGCTCCCGTCGGTGTCCTGGAGCAGCGGGTCGACATGACCGGCGCGGACCACGTTCAGGATGCCCGTGGTGAGGTCCGCCTCGACATAGGTGCAGGTGGCGAAGCGCTCGGTGTCGAGTTCGTGCAGGAAGACCGAGGCCCTGGCCATGACCGTGGCGGGGCTGTGCCCCTCGGCGGCGTACGCGCGCAGCACGATGCGCAGCTGCCCCATCACGGCCGACGCGTGGGTGTCGTGGCCCTGGACGTCGCCGATGACGGCGCCGACCCGCCCGCCGGGCAGCGGGATGATGTCGTACCAGTCGCCGCCGATGTCCCGGCCGAGGCGGGCGGAGCGGTACCGGACGGCTATCTGCGCGCCGGGCACGTCGGGGATGCGGCGCGGCAGCATCGCCTGCTGGAGCCCCTCGGCCAGGTCGTGGTCCTGCTCGTAGAGCATGGCGCGCTTGAGGCTCTGCGCGATGCTGCTGCCGAGCGCGACGAGCAGATTGCGCTCGTCGGGGCTGAAGCCCGTCCGGTCGCTGTAGAGCAGGCCGAGCGCGCCGATCGGCCGGGCCTGCGCGATCAGCGGCAGATACGCGGCCGACGTGATGCCGAGGCCGCTGATGTGGGGCCACAGGATCGGGTACGACTCGGCGAAGTCCTTCGGGGACTCGATGAACCGGGGGGTGAGGGTCCGGATCACCTCCCCCATCGGGTACGGCTCGTCCACCCGGGTGAACCGGGTGCCGGGGACGAAGGCTCCTTCGGGTCCCTCGGCGACGAGGTGGATCCGGCCCGCCTCCAGCAGCCCGAGGACGAGGCTGGTGGCGCCGAAGTACTCCAGGCCGTGGGAGTCGTTGAGGATGTCGATGACGTCCTGGACGGTCCGTGCGTGGGCGAGGGCCGCCGTGGTGCTCTCCACGACGCTGGTGCGGGCGCGCCGGCCCTCGTCGAGGCCGAGCCGGGCGGCCTGCTCGCTGACCTCCTCCGAGGCGTCCCTGACGATGCCGACGATACGGACGGGCCGGCCGCTGTCGTCCCGTTCGATCTGGCCCTCGGTGTGCGTCCAGCGCGGGGTGCCGTCCCGCAGCCGGACCCGGAAGTACGCGCCGTAGTGGTCGCTGCCGTCCTTCAGCGCGTGGCTGACGAGCGTGTCGAGCAGCCGCCCCTCGTCGGCCGTGACGCGCGAGCCCAGGGTCGTGGGGTCACCGTCGTACTCGTCGGGACGCAGGTCGAAGACCCTCAGGGCGCCCTCGTCCATGGCCATCACACCGGTGAGCAGGTTCCAGTCGAAGCTGCCCATCCGGAACGCCCGGCCGTAGTCCCGGAGGAAGCAGCACGTCAGGCCCGCCGGCCCCGACTCACAGCGGCAGGGCACCACCGCTTCGCCTCCCGCGCTTCCCGCGCTCATGGGGCCACGCTAGGCGCAGCCCCGTCGGAGCGCACGGCGGAGATCATCGCTCGCTCAGCCCTCGAAGGTCTCCGGCTGCTGGGGAGCCGTGTCGCTGGGGAACAGGTCCTCGAAGGAGGGCCCGTCCGTCTCGGGTGCCGGTTCGGTCTCCGGCAGGGGTTCGACGGGCGGTTCCGGGGCGGTCGGCTCGCTCGGGGTCGGGGTGGGGCAGCCGGGCGGGATCGACGGCGTCCCGGTGTCCGGGGAGGTCGTGTCGGGGATGCCGGTCGGCCCCTCCGAGGGGGAGGTGGCGGGCGGCAGCGAAGGGCAGTCGGTGGTCGGTGAGCCGTCGCGATCCGGGGACGCGGGCGAGGAGGGGTCGCCGGGGGCCGTCGGCTCGCCCGGCGCGGTCGGGCCGTCGGTGACCGAGGGGGACGGTACGGGGATGGGCGTACCGGTCAGGTGGCAGTCGGCGGGGTCGCACGGCGGGGTCACGGCAGGGCGGGTGTCCCGCTCGCCGTCGGTGCCGGTCTTCCGTTCGATCCAGGTGTTGTCGTCGACGTTCACGATGACCAGGCTGTTCACGACGGTGGTCGTCGGTGTGATGACGACGACGCGGTCGGGGTGGTAGCCGCCCCAGGGCCGTCCCTTGTGGGTGGCGCCCGGGACGGCGACCGGTGAGCGCAGCGGGTTGCCGCAGGCGCAGCGGACGCGGGGCGTGCCGTACTGGTCGACGAGGACCGCCGTGCCGGCCTGGAGCACGGACTGGAACGCGGTGGGGGCGCCGTCGCGGTAGCCGTGGTTGGTGACCCGGGTGTCGGCGCGCAGGACGACGGGAGTGAGGCCACGCAGCCAGCCGGCCAGCGAGGTCTCGGGGAGGCCGGCCGCCTCGGCGAAGGCGCGGGCCTTGGCCCGGTCCTCGGCGAAGAAGGCGACCTGCTGCTCGACGTCGCAGCTGGCCACGGAGCGGGTGCCGCCGTAGAGGCCGGGAGTGGAGCCGATGACCTCGCGGACGGTCTGCGCCGTGGCGGACGGCGCGGGGGTGTCGGGCGGGGCGGTCGTGGGGCGACCCGGGGTGCCGGCCGTGGCCGTGGAGCCGGTGAACGGATCGGGCCCCCGGGCGGCGAGCGGCTGGAGGAGCACCTCCTGGGCGGCCGCCGTGGCGGTGGACCGGTCCGCGCCGTTGCCGCCGCCCTTGTCGCCCGACGAGCAGCCCGTGAGCAGCAGCACGGCGCCGAGCGTCGCGGCGGCGAGCGCCCTGTGTGCGGTGACGTGGGGCCGTGACGACCGGCGTGTCGGTGAGCGCACGTGGTTCTCCCGCCTCTTTCCACCCCGAGACATTCCTTCATGTCTGTCGCACCGCGCGCCCACCCGCAAGCGGGGCGGGTCCGAGCGGGCGAGAAAGAGACTTGAACACGTTCAAGGGAAGCCCTACCCTCGGAACCAGTCGGTTTGAACACGTTCAAGCGGAGGAATCGCCCCCATGGCCCGTCTGATCCGCGACCTCGCCACGCCCGCCGCGCCCGCGGCCTTCACCTACCGCGAGGTCGGCGCCACCGCGCGGGACTTCCTCCCCGGCGGCTACCAGCACCTCCACCACATGGTCCGCGTCGGCCGCGGCCGGGACGCCTTCGAGGCGGCCGGGGCCGCCGTCACCACCTGGCGGATGCACCGCGCCTCGGGCGCCCGGATCAGCACCGAGGCCGTCCGCGCCGCGCCGGGCGCCTTCGTCGAGGTCTCGCTGGGCCTCGGCCCGGTCCGTTTCTCCGCACCGTGCGAGGTGGTCTGGACGGCGTACGAGGAGGACCGCGTCGGATTCGCGTACGGCACGCGCGCGGGGCACCCCGAGAGCGGCGAGGAGTCCTTCGTCGTCGACCTCCACCCCGACGGCACGGTCTGGTTCACCGTCACCGCCTTCAGCCGCCCGGCGGCCTGGTACACGCGCCTGGCGGGACCGCTCGCCCCCGCCGCCCAGCGCGCCTACGCGCGCCGCCTCGGCCGGACCCTGCAGCGGGTCGTCGCGGGCTGAACCGGGGGCGGCCGCCCGGGCGACGCCCGGGGCGATACCCGGGGCGATACCCGGGGCTACGCTCTATCTGTAGGGAAATGTTCCGATCCGGGAGGCGGCCGTGAGCCAGTCCCAGTACGACATGTACAGCACTCCCTCGCAGGCCGAGGGGGAGCGTCAGGAAGACGACATGGACGCGCTGCAGCGGGACCACCGGCACCCCGCGACCGAGCGCACCACGCCGTCGCAGGCCGAGGGCCAGCGGAACACCGACGAGGAGGAGAAGGCCTGACGCCCGGCCCGGACGGCGCCGATACGGGAAGCGATGGAGTGGTTCACCGCACCGGACTACTGGCTGAGCCGGATCGTCTTCCAGCGCGGGCTCGCCGGGCTCTACCTGGTGGCCTTCCTCTCGGCCGCGCTGCAGTTCCGGGCCCTGATCGGCGAGCGCGGCATGCTCCCCGTACCGGAGTATCTGCGCCGGGTGGAGCCGCGCCGGGCCCCCAGCCTCTTCCACTGGCGCTATTCGGACCGGCTGTTCTCGGCGGTCTCGTGGAGCGGCGCCGCGCTGGCCCTCGCCCTGGTGGCGGGCGCGGGGGACGCGGTGCCGCTGGCCGTCTCGATGCTCTGGTGGGCGGTGCTCTGGGCGCTGTACCTGTCGATCGTCAACGTCGGCCAGACCTGGTACGGATTCGGCTGGGAGTCGCTGCTCCTGGAGGCCGGGTTCCTCGCGGTCTTCCTCGGCAACGACGACACCGCGCCGCCCGTCCTCGTGCTGTGGCTGCTGCGCTGGCTGCTCTTCCGCGTCGAGTTCGGCGCCGGACTCATCAAGATCCGCGGTGACCGCTGCTGGCGGAACCTGACCTGCCTGTACTTCCACCACGAGACCCAGCCGATGCCCGGCCCGCTGAGCTGGTTCTTCCACCATCTGCCACGCCCGCTGCACCGGGTCGAGGTGGCCGCCAACCATGTCGTCCAACTCCTTGTCCCAGTGCTCCTGTTCACCCCGCAGCCGGTCGCGACGGTGGCCGCCGGGCTGATGGTGGCGACCCAGCTCTGGCTGGTGCTCTCGGGGAACTTCGCGTGGCTGAACTGGCTGACGATCGTTCTCGCGCTCGCGGCGATGGACGGCTCGCTCGTCGTGGGCGAGCACCCTCAGCCGGACCCGCCGGTCTGGTTCGTGGTCGCGGTCGTCGCCGTGACGGCCCTGGTCCTGGTCCGCAGCTACCGCCCCGTCCGCAACCTGCTCTCGCGGCGCCAGGCGATGAACCGCTCGTACGACCCGTTCCACCTGGTCAACTCGTACGGCGCGTTCGGCACGGTCGGCCGGATCCGGGACGAGATCGTCGTCGAGGGCACCGACGACCCGGTCCCGCGGGAGGACACGGCGTGGAAGGAGTACGGCTTCAAGGGCAAGCCGGGCGATCCGCGCCGGCTGCCGCGCCAGTTCGCTCCGTACCATCTGCGGCTCGACTGGCTGATGTGGTTCGCGGCGCTCTCCCCCGTGTACGCCCGCGAGTGGTTCGGGCCGTTCGTCGAGCGGCTGCTCGACGGGGACCGGGACACCCTGCGACTGCTGCGCCACAACCCCTTCCCCGACGCTCCCCCGGCCCTCGTCCGGGCGCGGCTCTACCGCTACCGCTACACGACCTGGCCCGAGCTGCGGGAGACGGGGGCGTGGTGGCACCGCACGCTGGTGCGGGAGTACCTGCCGCCGGTCGGGCTCGGGGCGCCCGGACATACCCGTGCCCCCGGGCGCGGGGGCGGCCGGGGGCACGGGTGAAGCGGTACGACTCGGTCGGTACCGGGGTGGGTCAGTCGATACCCGGCAGGATGTGGGGCTCGGCGAGGTCGTCCTCGTAGCCCGCCAGCCGGATCGGGGCCGCGTGGGCCCACACGTCCAGGCTTCCCAGCTCACCGGAGCGGTGGGGCCGCTCCGGACGTTCCGCCGGTCGCTGTTCCTGCTTCGTCAGTTCTGGTGTCACCGCGCACTCCCTTGTGTCGCGTACCAATGTGGACATGGCCGTTCGGTCGCGGTGGCGCCGTTCTGCGGGCGGGACCGCGGCCTTGGTGGCAGGCCAGTCCCCGGGCCGGCCGTGAGGGTTTGGTGAAACCCTGGTGGCCGACCGTGGACATCAGACTAACCAAATGAGCGTGCCAGCGCTCTATGGGGCTCGGAAGTGTGATGCGATCGAGTGAATTCCGGACATCAGAGCGATGAGGCCCGGGCGAACGGGTGTGGCGGAAGGGTCACCCGTTCGACCACCCGGTCACCCGTACGCCTACCAGTTGCCGGGCTTGTAGTCCTTGAGGAAGCAGCCGTAGAGGTCCTCGCCCGCCTCGCCTCGCACGACGGGGTCGTAGACGCGGGCGGCGCCGTCGACCAGGTCGAGCGGCGCGTGGAAGCCCTCGTCGGCAAGCCGCAGCTTGTCGAAATGGGGACGCTCGTCGGTGATCCACCCGGTGTCGACCGAGGTCATGAGGATGCCGTCGCTCTGGAACATCTCCTGGGCGCTGGTCCGCGTCACCATGTTCATCGCGGCCTTCGCGGCGTTGGTGTTCGGGTGTCCGGCGCCCTTGTAGCCACGGCCGAAGACGCCCTCCATCGCCGAGACGTTGACGATGTACGCGCGCCCGCTGGCCGCCTTCTTCGCGGCGTCGGCCATCACCGGGCGCAGGGCGCTGATGAGGATGAACGGCGACGTGTAGTTGCAGAGCTGGGTCTCAAGCAGCTCCACCGGGGAGATCTGGTCGATGGTCTGCACCCAGGTGTTGGTGTCGACGACGTCCGGGACGAGCCCGCCCGCGTCGATGGCGCTGCCGTCGCGGTGGCGCTCGACGCTGGCGTTGCCCGCGACGAGCGCGAGGTCGGCGACCTTCTGCGCGTCCAGACCGCTCACCCCGACGGGCAGCGCGGCGAGACCGTCGACCGCTCCGGAGTTGAACGCGCCGATGACCTGGTGCGCGGGCAGCTCGCCGGCGGGCAGCGGCGCGCTCTCGCCCTCGACGAGCGCGGCGTACGCGGAGGGCAGCCGGCGGACGGTCTGCGTCGCGTTGTTGATGAGGATGTCCAGCGGGCCGCGCTCGGCGACCTGCTCGGCCAGGGCGACCGCCTGCGCGGGGTCGCGCAGGTCGATGCCGACGACCTCCAGACGGTGCATCCAGTCCGCCGAGTCCTCCATGGCCTTGAAGCGGCGGATGGCGTCCTTGGGGAAGCGGGTGGTGATCGTGGTGTGGGCGCCGTCGCGCAGCAGCCGCAGCGCGATGTACATGCCGATCTTGGCCCGGCCGCCGGTGAGCAGCGCGTGCTTGCCGGTGAGGTCCGCGCGGGCGTCGCGGCGCATGCGGTTCTCGACCGCGCACGGCTGGCAGAGCTGGTGGTAGAAGTAGTCGACCTCGACGTACCGGGTCTTGCAGACGTAGCAGGACCGGGGGCGCTGGAGTATCCCGGCGATCTTCCCGGCCTCGGTGACCGAGGAGGGCAGCAGGCCCTCGGTCTCGTCGTCGATGCGCTGCGCGGAGCCGGTGGCGGTCGACTCGGTGACGGCCTTGTCGTTCGCCGTCTTCGACGCGCGGCGCTCCTGGCGACGGCGCTGCTTCACCGTGCGGTAGATGCCGGCGGTGGCGCGCCGTACGGTGATCGCGTCGGGGTGGTCGACATCGAGCTCGTCGAGCTCGTCGAGCACGCTCAGGCAGACGGCCAGGCGATCGGGGTCGATACCCGGCCCGTACCCCTGGGATTCTTCGGTCACCGTCATGGCCTCTGCCGTTCCTCGCTCGCCGGTCGCGCCGGTCGTTCCGGTCGTTCCAAAAGAGGAACTTTACGGAGACGTGGGCCCGGTCTCCAAACCCGTTTGCCGTACACGGGCGGGCGGGTGGTCGAAGACACAGTCGCCGCAGAGGCCCCCTGAGGGGCAGCGGTAGTAGAGGCAGCAGCTGGTACGGCGCAGCGCGCGGCCCTCGACGGTGCGGGCGAGGTCGGGGTGGGCGAAGAGCCCGGCGACGAGTTCGGCGGCGCGGGCGGCGACCTCGGGCCGGCCCTGCGCGTGGGCCCAGCGGGTGAGTTCGCGCAGCGCGCCGGCGAGGGCCGAGCCGGCGTTGCCCCAGAGCAGCCGGGGCGAGATCCGGCCGTCGCGCCGGAAGGCCTCGTGCAGCGGGACGAGGTGCGCGGTCTGGACGGCCTCCCGGAGGTCCGCCACGGTGGCGGGCCGGGTGCCCGTGCCCGCCCACCACAGGTCCTCGGGCGAGGTCAGGGCAGGGTCCCAGGACAGCTCGGCCGGGTCGAGGTCGGGGAACCGGCCGAAGAGCGCGGCGGGCCCGAGCGCGATCGACCAGAGCCGGGCCGCGAGACCGAGGTGCGCGATGGAGGCGGCGACCCGGCGCTCGGGCGCGCCGAGCCGGTCCCCGACCCGGTCCACGCGGGCGGTGAGAGGGGCGAGCCCGGGCCCGCCCCCGGCCGCGTACAGCCGCGCGAGCGGCATGTGGCCGCCGGCCGCCTGCCGGCCCGCCGTCTCGGGGGCTGCCGTCCGCAGGGCGAAGAACCCGCCCACGGACGAACTCTCGACGAGATCCACCGCCACCACACCCCCGCTGCTCCGCGCTTCCCCGGCTTTCCCCGGCGTCGATCACCGTAGCCGGTCCGAGGGGCGGGCCAATGTGGCCCGGAGAAGGCGGCGACTGGCTCGGGATGGAACGTACGTCCGGGCCCGATCATGGCCGCCCGGTTCGGCCCCGATACCGGAAAAGTTCCCAATGCGCCCCAACTGACCTGCACGGTTGTACATCCACAGGCGTACGGCACAGGCCCGTACTGCGACGGCAGTACGTCCGAAGGCGTCCCCTGGTCTGACGACGTGAACGCTCGGAAGAGAGATCGTTGTAAGTATGAGCCCCCTCCTGCTGTCCGTGCTCCTGTCACTGGTCTCGGCGGTCGCCTACGCGGCCGCGGCGATCGTGCAGGAGCGGGTCGCGGCCTCCGCCGCCGGCCTCACGTACGCACCGTTGCGCAACCCGGCCTGGTGGGGGTCCGTGCTGCTCAACGGTCTCGGGGCGGCGCTGCACGTGGCCGCGCTCGCCTACGGCCCGCTCAGTGTGGTCCAGCCCCTGGGCGCCCTCACCATCGTCTTCGCGCTGCCCATGGCGGCCCTCTTCGTCGGCCGCAAGGCCGGTCGCACGGCCTGGCGCGGCGCGCTGATGGCCACCGTGGGTCTCGCCGGGCTGCTCAGCCTGACGGGCGGCAGCGACGGCCAGTCCCTGGCGGACGCGGAGCGCTGGCTGCTGGCCGCCGGGACCTTCGGGGTGGTGGCCGTGCTCTTCACGGCCGCGCACGTCGTGGGCCGCTCGGTGCTGCGCGGCATCGTCCTCGCCGCCGCGGCGGGCGTCGCCTTCGGGATCGCCTCGGTCTTCACCAAGACCGTGGCCGAGGAGTGGACGGCGAGCGCCCCGCTCGCCCAGTGGCCGAGCCTGCTGGTCCTCTCGGCCCTCGCCGTCACCGGACTCCTGCTCTCCCAGGCCTCCTACCGGGGCGCCGGTCTCGCGGCGCCGCTGGCGACGGTGACGGTCGTCAACCCGGTGGTGGCCGCGACGGTCGGCCTCACACTGTTCGGTGAATCCTTCCGCTACGGCGCGGCCGGCACCGTCGCCGCGCTGATCTGCGGCGCGGTGGCGGCACTCGGCATCGTCCAGCTCACGAGGGAGCGGCTGACGGGTCGGCCCGACTCCCTGTCGGTGTCAGAGGCGCCGACGTCGGAGACGCCGTCAGATCGAGACACCCCGGGCACGGAGGTAGGCGAGGGGGTCGATGTCGGACCCGTACCCGGGACCCGTGCGCACCTCGAAGTGGAGGTGCGGCCCCGAGCTGTTGCCGGTCGATCCTGAACGGGCGATGCGCTGCCCTCCGTTGACCCGCTGCCCCTCACGCACCGTGAGCGCGGAGAGATGCGCGTACTGGCTGTACCGCCCGTCGTCGTGCCGGATGACGATCTCGTAGCCGTACGCCCCGCCCCACCCCGCCGAGACGACCTTGCCGGGGGCGACGGCCTTCACGGACGTACCGGTGGGCACCGGGAAGTCGACACCCGTGTGGTAGCCGCTGGACCAGGAGGAACCGGAGACGCGGTAGCGGGTGCCGATGGAGGCCGCGACGGGCGCGGAGAAGCTGTCGGAGCGCGCCTCGGTCCTGACGGCGGGCTTCGAGACGGGCTTGGTCTTGCTGACGGGAGCTTTGGTGGCCGGGGGCTTGGTCGCCGGGGCCTGGGTGGCGGGGGCCTTGGTCGCCGGGGGCTTGGTGACCGGGGCCTTCGTCGCCGGGAGCTTGGTGGCTGCCGGGGGCTTCGCCTGATCGCTCTTCCCCGGCGCGGTCTGCCCGGGGGCGGTGTTCCCGGGGGCGGTCTTTCCGGGCGCCGCCTTCCCCGGCGCCGTGTTCCCGGGGGCCGTGGGCTTCTTCGGGGCGGGGGCGGTGATCCGGAGGGTCAGCTTCTGGCCCGGGTGGATGAGGTCGGGGTCGTCGCCGACGACGGCGCGGTTCGCCTCGTACAGCCGCTGCCAACCGCCCTTCACCCGCTCCTCGCGGGCGATGCGGGAGAGCGAGTCGCCCGGGGTGACCGTGTACATCTCGCGGACCTGCGGCACGGTGGTCGGCGTCGCCCGGTCCGCCGGGGTGCGGGTCTCCGGAGCGCTCGCCGGCCGTTGGCGCGGCAGGGAGGCGGGGACGACACCCGTGTTCCCCTGCTGGGTGAGCCCGGCGCGCGGGGAGCAGGTCGGCCAGGCTTCCGGGCCCTGTCCCTTGAGGACCTTCTCCGCGATGGCGATCTGCTGGTCCTTGGAGGCGAGGTCGGCGCGCGGCGCGTACCGGGTACCGCCGTACCGCTCCCAGGTGGACTGGCTGAACTGGAGCCCGCCGAAGTAGCCGTTGCCGGTGTTGATACGCCAGTTGGAGGAGGACTCGCAGGCCGCGACCTTCTCCCAGACGTCGAGGGAGGCGGCTTGGGCCGCCCCGGCGGCGACGAGCGGGAGCGCGATGCCGGCGCCGCCCGCGGTGACGGTCAGCGAGGCACGGTTGATCCGGCTCGGCTGGTACCGGCGGTGTCGTCCCCGTAAGGCCATGGCCCCCCCTTGAGCACGTGCGCTGAAGGCATCAGCAGTCGCCCAAGGTAGGGGAAGGTCACAGCCCGTGACAAGGCTTCCGGGCTTGTTCGAAGCGCGTTCAGCGCCCCGCGGGCCCGGGTTGGGGCTGGGGTTCGGGGTCCGGGAGGGGCGCGGGTCCAGGCGGCTCGGGCACCGGGTTGGGCGGCGGTACGGGAGGCGGCTCGGGCACCGGGGCGGGCGGGGACGGGGGCGGTCCTGGCGTCGGGATCGGTCCGGGCGGCACGGGATCGGGGAACGGGTGGGTCATGGCGGGGTCGGGCCTCTCGGTCGACGACGGGGCCGTACGGCTACGGCTCCAGGCTCTCCCGAGGCGTCTGCCCGCGCCCGCCGTGACCATTCATCCGTGGCGCAGCACGGCGCCCGCGGCCGCGGCGAGACCGAGGCGGGGGCTGGAGAGGACGGGCAGCGGGGTCGTGGTGCGGGCGGCGGCGTCGGTCATGGACGCCTGGGCCAGGACGACCACACCGCCGTCGGTGGGGTCGACGCTGTCCACGGCGGCCGCGACGGCGTCCAGATACCCGTCGTGGTCGCCGGCGAGGAAGCGGTCCCAGGCGCCGCGCACGAGCAGGGTGGCGACCATCGGGGCCAGGTCCCTGTCCCCCGCCTCCTCCCGGAGCAGGTCGAGCGTGGGGGCGAGGGTGGACTCGACGGACGCGACGACCACGATCCTCCCCCGGCCTCGGGTCCGGACGGCTTCGGCGGCCATCGGCCGGTCGACCCGGAGGACCGGCACGCCCAGCTCGTCGGCGTGGCGTTCGGCGACGCCGCCGAGGGTGGAGCAGGTGCAGAGGACGGCGGAGGCGCCGTCGGCGACGGCCTCGGCGAGAAGGTCGCGGACGGCGCCCGCCACGGCATCGGGGCCCTCGGCCCTGGCCCGTACGAGCAGTTCCTCGGCGACGACGTGCCGCAGGTCGAGACCGGGGTGGTGACGGTCGCGGAGCCCGTCGAAGACGGGCACGTGGACCGGCGAGGTGTGCAGGAGGGCGAGGGTCACCACAGCTCGGGGGTGGCCTTGAGCTGTACCTTGGCCGCGCGGACGACGTCCTCGGGCGGCACGGGTGCCTCGTCGGGGTGCTTCTCGGCCCACTTGGCGGCGTACGGACAGAGCGGCACGACGGGGACGCCCTGGCGAGCGGCGATGGCGTAGAACTCCCGCACGAGCGACCCGGCGATGCCCTTGCCCTCGTTGCCCTCCTCGACGACGGTGTGCACGGCCACCAGGGCGTGGGGTTCGGCGTCCAGGACGAAGTAGACGACGACACCGACGTACCGGCCGTCCTCGAACGCCTCCAGGCGCCCCTTCTCCCGGTCGTCGCGGATCTCCGGCTCGGCGGCCATGCGCAACCTCTTCCCTCGGTTCGGTCGGACGATCAGGCGCGCGCGGCCACGGCGTGCGGGGCGCGCAGGGTGTCACTTCCCGGCACGGGCGCGGAGGCGTCGCCCCCGAGCTCGACGATCCGGTTGTCCGCGTCCACATGCACGACGCGCGGCACGAACGCCCGTGCCTCGGCGTCCTCGATCTGGGCGTAGCTGATGAGGATCACCAGGTCCCCGGGGTGCACAAGATGCGCGGCGGCCCCGTTGATACCGATCACCCCGGACCCGCGCTCCCCCTCTATCACGTACGTCTCGAGCCGGGCCCCGTTGTCGATGTCGACGATGTGCACGAGCTCCCCGGGCAGCAGATCGGCCGCCTCCATGAGCTCGGCGTCGACGGTCACGGATCCGACGTAGTGCAGATCGGCCTGGGTGACGGTGGCACGGTGGATCTTGGACTTGAACATCGTACGTATCATCGAGGTACTCCTGGAACTAGGCTCCCTGCCTGCGTTTTTGCAGGTCAAGGGCGGTTTCCCTACCTTACAACGAGTCGCATGTTCGGTCAGCTTTCACCAGGTTTTTGAGGACTGATGCTGACCAATTGCTGACTTTTCTGACGCACTGTCAGGTCGGATCGGGATGGGCTGCGCGGGCCCGTCCACTCCCCCACCGGGACGACGGTGCCAGCCTACGCAACGCCCCACAGAGGCTCTGCGTGATCGCCGTCACTGCGGCATCCAGGGACACCAGCCGACCGCAGGCACGGCTCCTGGCACGAGTGTTCAGGGCGTCGATCGAACCCCGAATGCCCCGAGGGACCCCCGCAGCAGCACGGAAGGGTTGGTCAGGGAGCGCGGCAACATAGCAGCGGATCGCCGGTTAGCGAAACCGCCGTTTCTCGTGACCGTTGACGTAGCCCGCAGGTGGCGGCGGTACTTCGCGGGCCCTCTCGTACCTGGAAATGCAGCGCGAGCAGAACTCAATCCCCTTTCGCGATCAAGCCCCGACCGGCCTCAAGGAGCAAGCGTGCACGTTGATTCACGGACGTCCCCCTACGAGATTCGTACACAGACCGAATCACGGTCACGGCGCACGGTCGAGCCGGTACTCATGGACACGTCCGAGGTCGCGGCGATGCTCAACATGTCGACGAGCTGGGTCTACAAAGAAGCCGCGAAGCTGGGCCTGAAGGGGTACAAGCTTGGTCGCGGCAGGAATGCCAAGGTCCTCTACAAGAGGACCGAGGTCTTCAAATGGCTGGAGCAGCAGAAGGTCCATTAGACGCGGGCGTTGTGGAACCCACCCGGCCGAGTCCACCCCGGGTCAGTGGCATGCCGATAGTCGGCAATGCGTCTGGGGACCGTTCGGCCCCAGCGAGATGCCTGCCTGTGAACCAGACTGGTGGTGTCGGATCTGGGAGGTGTACATGAATACCCAGCCGAGCCCCGCCGCGACAGCCGAGCCTCTCCTGCTCGACGCGGCTCTGCCCGAGTTCCGGTTCTCCCGCCTGGAGTGCGCCGTGATCGCCGCCGCGCCGGACGTCGTGTACCGCGCAGCCCGAGATCTGGACATGCTGTCCATCCACTCGCCGCTGTTCGACGCGGTCATGTGGGCCCGTGGAGTCCCGGACCGACTGCGCCGTCGGCCAGTGGTCACACCGCCTTCAATGCGGGTGTCCGACCTGTTCGAAGCCGCCGCAGGCAGTGATCAGGGGGACCTGGAGGCCCAGCCCTGGGTTGCCCTGGGGGAGCGCGCGGGGCGCGAGATCGCCTTTGGAGCGGTCGGCAGGGTGTGGAAACCCACCATCGAGTGGCGCCGTGTCGAAGCCGATGACTTCGCGGGCTTCGAGGAGCCCGGCTGGGCGAAGATGGCCGCCGCCTTCGTCGTCCACCCCTACGGGGAGCGGCGGTCCCTCCTGACCTACGAAGCGCGAACCGCCTGCACCGACCCGGCATCCACCACACGGTTCGGCCGCTATTGGACGCTGGTTTCCCCGGGCGTCGGCATCGTGCTGCGCGGGGCGCTGCGGACGATCGAAGCGGCCTCGGAGGCCGGACAACGAAACCCGTGAGGAGATGAGTCGTGATGCGTGCCGTGATCGTGTACGAGAGCCTGTTCGGCAACACGCGCGAGGTCGCCGACGCAATCGGGGAGGGTGTGAAGGAGGCGCACCCGGACGCCGAGGTCGAGTGCGTGGCAGTGGCCGACGCGCTGCCGGAGCGTATCGGTCCCACTGACCTGCTGGTCGTGGGCGGCCCGACCCACATGCGGGGCATGACCACGGGGATGAGCCGGAAGATGGGGCTGAAGGCCGAGGCGAAGGAAGCCGAGAAGGAGGAGCGTCCCTTGACCTCCGAGGAGGGCGCCGAGGGCCCCGGCGTCCGCGACTGGTTCCACGACACGCTCCCGAAGGCCCACACCGGTACTCATGCCGCCGCGGCCTTCGACACCCGGGCGGACATGCGCCTGGCCGGCGCCGCCGCCGGCGGCATCGCACGTCGGCTGCGCAGCCATGGTTATGAACTCGTCGCGGAACCGGAGGGGTTCATCATCGAGGACACCGAAGGGCCGCTGCGCGAGGGCGAGAGGGATCGCGCCAGGGCGTGGGGCGCGGCCCTCCAAGTCGCTTGACCGACCCACCGGGAACCGCACGGGCCGAACAGCGCTCCAAGGGGACCATCCGGCCCTCCTCCCCCACCGCACGACACGGCCAGACTCAGCACCACCGTGACGTCCAGGCCGAGCACGGCGGTGATCGCCGAGGCGGCCAGGAACACCTGGGCCAGCAGCCGGCGTGGCCGGCCCGCCGACGTACGCGCCATCCAGGCCCGAGGCCTTGAAGAGCCCCTCGTCGTCGCAGAGCTGAGCCAGCACCAGTACGGCCGCGAGGAAGCCGATCACCGGCCCGAGGCGTTCCGCCTCGGCCAGCGCCTCGTCGAAGGAGAGGGCCCCGGTGACGATCACCAGTGCCGCGGCCGGGACGGCCACGACCGCCTCCGGCCATCCGAAGGGGCGGATGACCGCACAGGCCAGCACGAGGACGAGGAGGACGACGGAGACGGCCTCCGCGAGCTGGGGGGGTCAGGGTCCGGTCCTTCCGTGGCGGTGGTCGGGCCGCCCGAACCATCGCGCCGAACGCTACCCCCTCGTCACCCGCCTGTCTGAGGGCGGTAGGGCTGGAGGAGCTGGTCCACGGGTGCGTAGTCGTCGGTGAGTCGGCGGGCGTCGCCGATCCAGGAGGTGAGGTCGTCGCCGGTGGCGATCTTCCAGCCGGTCTCCCGGGCGTCCAGGGCTTCCTGGGTCGCGCGGAGGTCGACCGGTCGGTCGGAGGCGAGCACGATCATGTTGCCGCCCTTGGAGGTGGCGGTCGCGTCGAGACCGATGTCGGCGGGCTCGCCGAGGACGGCGACGTGCTCGAAGGTCGCGCTGAGGGTGGCGACTTCGGCGCGTGCGAAGGCCAGCGCGCCGTGATCGATGAGGTTGGCGACGTACAGCCCGTCGTCGTCGAGGACGCGCCGTACCTCGGCCATCGCCTCCGCGGTGGTCAGGTGCCACGGCACGCTGACGCCCCCGAAGGCGTCGCCGACGACGAGGTCACGGCTGGCGGCGTCCAGGTGCCGCAGGCCGAGCCTGCCGTCCTCGACGCGTACGTCGATGCCGCCTCGGGTCGCCAAGCCGAGGTCGTCGCGGTCGATGCCGACGACACCGCCGTCGATCTCGGACACCAGGCTGTGCGTTCCGGGCCGCGTCGCCGCGAGGTACCGGGGGAAGGTGAGCCCACCGCCGCCGATGTGGTGGGCGTCGAGTGGCTCACGCGCGGGAAAGGCCGCGTCGACCACCGCCGCGATGGCGCGCACGTACGCGAACTCGAGGTGGGTCGGGTCGTCGACGTCGACGTAGGAGTGCCGTACCCCGTCCAGTACGAGGATCCGGCCGCCGCTCCGATCGGGGTCCGCGACGACCCGTGCGCAGTGGTACCTGGTCTCCGTGTCACAGGCACCGGGCGCGACCGTCGTGGCGAGGCCGCCGGCCACGACCGCGAGGGCCAGGGCAGGCGTGCCCTTCCAGCCGCGGGTTCGCCACTCGACCAGGGCCGCGCCCACGACCAGGCACGAGCCCAGGCCGATCAGGATGCCGCTGACCGGCAACCGTGCGACGAGGACGAAGCCGGTGAGGACCGTACCGACGATGGCGCCGAGTGTGCTGACGCCGGACAGGCGACCGACGACCGTCCCGGTCTGCGCCAGGGTGGTCAGCCGCAACTTGGTCACCATCGGAGTCACGGCCGAGAGCAGCCCGCCGGGCACGAGGATGGCGAGCGACGCGGCCAGCAGCAGCAGGTCGGGTGACAACTCCGCGGTGGTGCGCAGCGCGGCGGGGGTGAGCGCGACGATCGCTCCCGACACCCCGAGCGAGGGGCCGATGAGCCTGCGGGGATCGAGCTGGTCGGCGAAGCGCCCGCCGAGCCAGGAGCCGGCGGCGATGGCGGTGAGCGCGATGCCGATCACCAACGTGCTGGTTTCGAGGGTGAGTCCGAGGTAGGGAGCCAGGAGCCGCAGAGCGACGATCTCCACCACGAGGACCGCGAACGACGACCCGAAGACGAGCGCGACGGCGGTGCGGGGGCCCAGGCCGCGGGCGCGAGGGGCGGCCTCGGCGGCCTGCTCGGAGACGGCTTCGGCGGCGGGCTCGGAGGACAGTTCAGTCACGGTCGACATCCTGGCATGCGACGCGTCGACAACACGCCTTGGATTCCACTTCGTTGACGAGGGCGGTCCGGTCCGGCCCGCCTCAGCCCTGGGCGGGGATGTCCAGGGCGGTTCCGTACAGGCGGGAGACCCGGATCAGGACGACCACGCGCCGGTCGGGCAGCGGCTGCCGGCCGGGGGCCGCCTCGTCGGCCGGGTCCACGATCTCCGCCAGACCCTCCGCCACGGCGAACGACCAGACGTCCGGACCACTGACGTGCAGCGAGGCGTGCGGATCGCGGCGCAACTGGCGGACCTTGAGGCGGTCGGCGGTGGAGGAGATCCGCAGGACGCGCTCCTCGGCGTTCCACTCGTAGAGAACGGTCGACAGATGGGGGTGACCTGTACTCCTGACGCTCGCGAGGATGCCGAACTGCTGCCGGCGCAGCAGTTGCGAGAGCTCCTGGTCGGTGAGGGCCCGGGGCGCCGGGCCGTCGTTCTTGGTGGTGGTGGCGGTGCTGGAGGTGGCGGTGTCGTCGATCACGGTCTCGGCCTTTCGGTGGCGGGAGCAGGAGGGGTCGGGTCGGGCACTGACCGGACACAAGGGACCGTAGCAGATAGTTTCGTTACAGACGATTATGCTCGCGACACCGACGCGGAGATGCCTCGGCCCTGGCGTCGTCTCGGGGATCCTGGAGCGGTCGAAGTCCGATCCGCCCCTCGGGAGGTGTGGCGTCATCGGATCCGACCGCGCGCTGCTGGGCGTGTACAAGGGGTTCGGCGCCGCGGCCGTCGCGGCGACCGTGCGCCACGAAGAGCTGGTGGGCCGGCCGATGGAGATCGGCAACGACTACCTGCCGCATGGGAGTTGGGCGGATTTCGAACCGGCGGCGATGCGCCGGCTACAGCTCGATCCGTGGCGCGCGTGGCGGGACGAACGGCCCGGATCGAGGTTCGTGTACGGCGTTCCGCTGCTGGTGGACGGTTGCGAGGGGGCGTTCGCGCGCGGGGTCGCGGGCGATTTCGACGCCTCGTACGAGCGGGCGGCACGGGCGCTGGTCGCGGCCGGGCACAGCGACGCGCTCGTCCGGCTCGGCTGGGAGCCGAACAACCGGGCCATCGGCCCGTGGCAGGCGACGGACGACCCGGCGGGCTACGCGGCGCTGTTCCGTCACGTCGTCGGCGTGTTCCGCGCGACGCCCGGCGCGTCCTTCACCTTCGAGCTGTCCAGCGCGTTGGGCCTGCAGCCCGGCCGGCGACTGTGCGCCTTCGCCGACTACTACCCGGGAGACGCGTACGTCGACTGGCTCGGGATGAACGCCTTCGACCTCAGATGGGGCGACCCGACGATGTCCCCGGCCGACCGGTGGTCCTGGATCCGGTCCCAGGAGGCGGGGCTCGACGCCCACGTGGCCTTCGTCCGCGCCCGGGGAAAGCGCAACGTGTGTTCCGAGTGGGGGCTCTACCGAGGCGGGGACGTGTTCGCCGGCGGCGGGGACGACCCGTATTACATCGACCGGATGACGGAGTATTTCTCCTGGGGTGAGGTCGCGTACCAGTCGTACTTCGACCACGATTGGGGTGGCGGCACGCTGGCGGAATTCCCGGCGGGGCAGGCGGCGTACGTGCGCCGATTCGGGTGACGGCAGGCCAGGACCTCGACCCCTCCTCGAACTGACGCACCCGCGACGCGCGTACGAAAACCCCCCGAACACGCGGGCGCGCACGCTTCCACCTCACACGTACGCGTGAGCCCGATCGACTACGCCGTTCGAACGCAGACCGGGCCCCGACCTGGTCGGCAACCCCTGGCGTCTCCACGCGCGGTACCTGCCGAACAGCCCATTCATCGCATCCGCCTCCGCGGAACGGACAACATATGCCCATATTCTCACACTGCGTTTTCTGAAAGATCTCCGCGGGCATTGCACTTTCATTCCTGGAGAAACACATGCGCGTTGTCGTCACCGGCGGCGGTGGATTCCTTGGGTCGCACCTGTGCGAGGCGCTGTTGCGACGTGGTGACTCGGTGGTGTGCCTGGACAATTTCTCGACGGGCGACCCGGCGAACATCGCACACCTCATGTCCCACCCGGCCTTCGACTTCCAGCACACCGACGTGACCGTGTCCATGGAGGTCACCGGCCACGTCGACGCCGTAGCCCATCTGGCATCCCCCGCCTCCCCTCCCGACTACCTGCGACAGCCGCTGGAGACGCTCGCCGTCGGCAGCCGCGGCACCGAGAACGCGCTGCGCCTGGCGCTGCGTCACGACGCCCGCTTCATCCTGGCGTCGACCAGCGAGATCTACGGCGACCCGCTGGTCCACCCGCAGGTCGAGACGTACTGGGGCAACGTCAACTCGATCGGACCGCGCAGCGTCTACGACGAGGCGAAGCGGTACGCCGAGGCGGTCTCGGCCGCGTATCGCCGCACCCGTGGCCTCGACGTCGGCATCGCGCGGATCTTCAACACCTACGGTCCGCGCATGCGCCCGCACGACGGCCGCGTGGTGTCCAGCTTCATCACCCAGGCCCTGACGGGAGAACCCCTCACCATCTACGGCGACGGCAAGCAGACGCGCAGCTTCTGCTACGTCGACGACCTGGTCCGCGGACTGCTCGCGCTCCTCGACTCCTCCGAGCTGGGCCCGTTCAACCTCGGCAACCCGGTCGAGCGCACGGTGTCCGAACTCGCCGAGACCGTGCTGGCCATGACCGGCTCGCTCTCCGAGGTGAAGTACCACCCGCTGCCGGAGGACGACCCGGTGCGGCGCCGGCCTGTGATCACGCGCGCCCGCGAGGTGCTGGGCTGGGAGCCGGAGGTCGACATCACCGAGGGCCTGCGCCGGACCGTCGCCTACTTCACCGCCCACTCCGACCGGCTCGCCGCGTCGGCCGCCGCGATCCGGGGCAGCCAGAGCGACACGGTTCCGCTGGTCGCGACGGTCCCGGCCGCCGCGACCCAGACCATCCCCGCTCCTGCGACGGCCGCGACCGGCCTGCCGGCCACCACCGCACCCGGCCAGAGCGCCGGGGAGAACTGACCTCCCGTCACCACCGGGCGTGCTCCCTCCTGCCGGGGGCTCGCCCCTTCCTTCCCTCCCCGCCCACGGCCGCTCTCGCACCGCCTGGAGAACTTGCTGACATGACGTCGCTGGATCAGGGTCCCTCGCTGGGGACCGGCACCGTCCAGGGTCCGCCGCTCCACTCCCCCGCTCCGGGATCGCCGGAGGAGTGGGTGGCCCTGGGCGAGGAGATCCGGTCCCTGTCGAAGGGCGCGGTGACCTCCGTCGGCCCGGACGGACCCGTCCTCGCGAGAGCGGTACGCCGGCGTACGGTCGACGCCTCCGGCCACCGGCCGGCGTTCTCGCGCCTCGACCGTGTCCTCGTCGTCCTGATGTCCCTGGGCTGGACCGCCTGCCTGGTCTGGTTCTGGGTCTGGTGGCTCCAGCCGTCCCACCGGATCGGCTGGCTGGGTCTGGTCATCAACAGCGCTCTCCTGCTGTACCTGACCTACCTGCCGGTGCACTTCCTCGTCGCGCTGCTCCGCATGCGGCGCTTCGACCCCGCCCGCGAGGTACCCGCGCTCCGCACGGCGTTCGTCGTCACCCGCGCTCCGTCCGAGGGCTGGGACATCGCCCGCACCACGCTGCGGGCCATGCTCGATCAGGACTTCCCGCACCCGTACGACGTGTGGCTGTGCGACGAGGACCCCACCGAGGAGATCCTCGACTGGTGCCGGGCCTCCGGGGTCGGCATCTCCTGCCGCCGGGGCCGTATCGACTACCACCGGGCCGACTGGCCCCGGCGCACGCGGTGCAAGGAGGGCAACCTCGCCTTCTTCTACGACCACTGGGGATACGACGACTACGACGTGGTCGCCCAGCTCGACTGCGACCACGTCCCCGGACGCCGGTACCTGGCCGAGGTCGTCCGCCCCTTCGCCGACCCCGCCGTCGGCTATGTCGCCGCCCCCAGCGTCTGCGACTCGAACGCCGACGAGTCCTGGGCCGCCCGCGGCCGGCTCCACCGCGAGGCCATGTTCCACGGGCCGGTGCAGCTCGGCCACTCCGCCGGCCTCGCCCCCGTCTGCATCGGCTCGCACTACGCCGTCCGCACGTCGGCGCTGCGGGACATCGGCGGTCTCGGGCCCGAACTCGCGGAGGACTTCTCGACCACGTTCCTCCTCAGCTCAGCCGGCTGGCAGGGCGCGTTCGCCATCGACGCGGAGGCGCACGGCGAGGGGCCGCTCACCTTCGGCGCGATGATCACCCAGGAGTTCCAGTGGTCGCGCAGCCTCGCCGTGATGCTCCTGGGCATGCTGCCCCGCCACCTGGGCCGGATGCCGGTGAAGCTCAGGGTGCGCTTCGGCGCGGCGCTGATGTACTACCCGCTCCTGGCCATGGCCACGGTCATGGGCATCCTGTTGCCGCCGATCGCCGCGATCACGGGCGCGCCCTGGATCAACGTCAACTACGTCGAGTTCCTCGCGCACTTCTGGAGCATGTCCGTCTGGCTGATCGCGCTGACGTGGCTGTGCCGCCGGCGCGGCCTTCTGCGCCCCAAGGACGCCCCGATCTTCAGCTGGGAGACCTGGCTCTTCGGACTCTCGCGCTGGCCCTACGTCGCGTGGGGGGTGCTGGCTGCCGTGGTGCAGCGGGTCCGGCCCCGTCAGATCACCTTCAAGGTGACGCCCAAGCGGCGCGACGGCCTGGAGCCCCTCCCGCTGCTGGCCGTGGCCCCGTACACGCTGATCACCGTGTTCCTCTCGGGCTCGGCCCTGGTGGGCGAGTTCACCGGCCCCGCTGTCGGCTACGTGTTCCTCTGCCTCCTCGGTTCCGCCTCGTACGCGGGAGTGACGCTGGCCGTGGGAGGGCTGCACATCAGGGAGACGGCGCGCGCGACCGGTGTGCCCGTCCTGCGCGCGTGGCGCACCGCGGCGCTGCCGGTCTTCGTCGGTGTGCTGTCCCTGCTTCCCCTGGCACTCGGCGTCGCCGTCTTCCCCACCTATCTCTCAGGCTTCTACGCCTGGTGACGGCCGCACGGCCGATCGAGCGAAAGAGGTTCCCGTGCCCCAAACGGTCCTGGTCACCGGAGGCGCCGGTTTCATCGGCAGCCACACCTGCGTCGAGCTGCTCGGCCGCGGCCACGACGTCGTCGTGCTCGACGACCACTCCAACAGCAGCCCCGAGGCACTCGAACGCGTCGCGAAGATCGCCGGCCGCCCGATCGCCGCGGCGCACGTGGGCGACGTGCGGGACAGGCGGTCCCTGGACGCGGTCTTCACGAGCCACCGGATCGACGCGGTCATCCACTTCGCCGCGAAGAAGGCCGTCGGCGAATCGGTTCGCCTGCCCTTCACGTACTACGACATCAACGTCGGCGGCACCACGGCCCTGGTCTCCGCGATGCACGACCACGGGGTGCACCGGCTGGTCTTCTCCTCCTCGTGCTCGGTCTACGGCGACGCGACGACCGTCCCGCTGACCGAGGAGTCCCCGACCGCGCCGACCAATCCGTACGCGGCCACCAAGTGGACCTGTGAGCGGGTCCTCGCGGACCTGTGCCGGCACGCGCCGGAGTTCCGTGTCCTGGCCCTGCGGTACTTCAATCCGACGGGCGCCCATCCCACCGGGCTGCTCGGCGAGGACCCGCGCGGTGTGCCCAACAACATCATGCCGTTCCTCAGCCAGATCGCCGTGGGCCGCCGCGACGAACTCAGCGTCTTCGGTGACGACTACCCGACGCCCGACGGAACCGGCGTACGCGACTACATCCACGTCGTCGACGTGGCCGAGGGTCATCGCGTGGCCCTCGACCACATCGACGACGAGCCCGGTATGCGGGTCCTCAACCTCGGGACCGGGCAGGGAGCGTCCGTCCTCGACCTCGTGCGCGCCTTCGAGGAGGCGTCGGGGCGGCCCATCCCGTACCGGGTCACCGGGCGCAGACCCGGTGACGTCGCGGAGCTCGTCGCCGACCCGTCGAAGGTCGCCGCCCTCTGGGACTGGAGGGCGCGCCGCGACCTGGGGGCGATGTGCCGCGACGCCTGGAACTTCCAGGAGCGGAACCCGTACGGCTACGCCCCCTGACCCGCCGCCCGCCCACTTCCCCGTAGCAGCCCCCCGCAGCCCCCCACAGCCGCGCCAAGACAGGAGAACAGCACATGCGGTTGACCGTCATCGGTACGGGATACCTCGGCGCCGTGCATGCCGCGTGCATGGCCGACATCGGACACGACGTCCTCGGCGTCGATGTCGACGCGGACAAGATCACGGCCCTTGCCGAGGGCCGACCCCCCTTCTACGAGCCGGGTTTCGCCGACGTCCTGAGGAGGGCGCTCGCCTCCGGGCGCCTCCGCTTCACCACCAGCCTGCGGCAGGCGGCGGAGCACGGCGAGGTCCACTTCGTCTGTGTGGGGACACCCCAGCGGGCCGGCTCCCAGGCGGCCGACCTGACGTACGTGGACGCCGTCGTCGACGGACTCGCGCCCCACCTGTCCGGCACCTGCCTGGTGGTCGGCAAGTCCACCGTCCCGGTGGGCACCACCGAGCGCCTGGCCGCCCGCGTGGCGGCCCTGGCGCCGACGGGCGTACGGGCGGAGCTGGCGTGGAACCCCGAGTTCCTGCGCGAGGGCTTCGCGGTCGAGGACACCCTGCGGCCGGACCGGCTCGTCGTGGGCGTGACCAGCAAGGAGGCCGACGAGACGCTGCGCCGGGTGTACGCGACGATGTTGGACGCGGGAGTCCCGTACATCTCGACCGACCCCAACACCGCCGAGCTGGTGAAGGTCGCGGCCAACTCCTTCCTCGCGACGAAGATCTCCTTCATCAACGCGATGGCCGAGATCTGCGACGCGGCGGGCGGTGACGTGGTCACACTCGCCGACGCCCTCGGGCACGACACCAGGATCGGCCGGCGGTTCCTCAACGCCGGTCTGGGCTTCGGCGGTGGCTGCCTGCCGAAGGACATCCGGGCGTTCGCCGCCCGCGCGCGGGAGCTCGGCGTCGGCACGGCCGTGGAGTTCCTCGACCAGATCGACGAGATCAACCAGCGTCAGCGCTCGCGCACGGTCGCCCTCGCGCGTCGCATGGTCGGCGGCGACCTGACCGGCCGTGTGGTGACCGTGCTGGGAGCCACGTTCAAGCCGAACAGCGACGACGTGCGCGACTCTCCGGCGCTCGCCGTCGCGACGGAGCTGCACCGGCAGGGCGCCGAAGTGCGCGTCCACGACCCGGAGGGGGCCGCGAACGCGCGGCGCGCCCATCCGCAGCTGACCTGCGGTGCGGACCTGCTGACGGCCTGCCGGGGCGCGGAGATCGTGCTCCACCTCACCGAGTGGTCCCAGTACCGCGAGGTGGACCCCGTCGCACTGGCCCGCGTGGTCCGCGAACCGGTGCTCGTCGACGGGCGGAACGCGCTGCCGCACGACGCGTGGCGGGCGGCCGGCTGGACCGTGAAGGCGCTCGGCCGGCCCGCGCGACCGGCCCGCCCCTCCTACGTCCGGGCACCCGAACCTCTCCGGGCGACGATCGCGTCACCTGCGGCCGAGGCGGACCGCGTCGGGGCGATGGCCGTACCGCCCGGCGGCCGGGCGTAGTTCGTACGGAAGCCGCACGGGCGCTGCCCCGGGGTCACGGTCGAGGACCGTGACCCCGGGACAGTTCTGTTCTCGCGCTCACGGTCCTCGCCCGTGCCCCGGGCAGTGTCGTCCTCGCGTCGGCCGCGAACGGCTCGGCCGGCGACCCGGCTCAGTCGACGGGGACCGCCTGCACGGCGCCGACCGCGAGCGCCTTGGGGACCCTGTTGCCGAAGTAGTCGACCGGCCCCACGTCGACGCCCAACGCCTTCGGCCCCAAGCCCCTCGGAACCTCATCCGCGCACGTGGGCACCAGGTCGCGGGCCTCTCGCCCGTCCTTGGTCGGGGCCACGAGCCCGGGCAGACACGGGTCGGCTGTGGCGCCGGTCGGCTCGCCGTCGAGGGTTTCCTGGCTGGACGCGGTGCGCCAGCTGCCCAGACCCGAGAAGCGCTGCTTGCCCCACTCCATCAGCCAACGGCCCGTGCTGTAGTAGACGTTGCCGTGGAGGCGCAGGGTGCTGGGGTTGTAGGACGACTGGGCTCCGACCAGGGGGCCGCCGTCGGTGGCGAAGATGTTGTTGTAGACGCGGACTCCCTGCATGCCGTCCCGCAGCCGCAGGGCGGGCGGCCGGTTCCCCGCGGCCTGCGCGGAGGGCAGGCCGCCCGTCCGCATCACGACCGTGTTGTGGTAGATGTCCAGGTTCTTCATGCGGGTGCCGTAGGCGACGATACCGCCGTACTCGGGCAGCTTCCGCGCGTCGTCCCAGCTCATGTTGAAGCGGACGACGTTGTCCTTGTGAGCTCCGGTGGCCTGGCCGGAGTAGACGAGGAACCCGGGTCCGTCGTTGTCGTGCGCAAGGTTGTACTGCATGACGGAGGACGACACGTTGTTGTCGAGGCCGAATCCGCCGCCGTCCACCCGGGAGCCGGTGCGGTTGCGATAGGACCTGTTGTGCTCCAGGACGACGTGGGTGGAGTCGTACACCCAGATGCCCTCGGGCCCCTCGACGGCCTCGGCGGCGGATCTCACGCCGTTGTCGTGTGCGACCGAGCGCGTCACCTTCGCGTCCCGCACGCTGCCGAGGGCGATGCCGCTGCCGGTGTTCCGCTCGTCGCTGCCGGGGTCACCGGCGTTGAAGGACGCCTTGACGCGCTCGAGGCGGAGCCCGGAGTGCGCGTAGGTGGGGCGGTCGGCCTCGAACTCGGGCCCGTAGAAGACGACTCCGCCCTCGAGGTTGTGGTGCACGGAGACGTCGGCGATCCGGACGTCGCCGTAGCCGGCGCCGGCACCCTCCTCCGCGCCGATGCTGATCCCGTTCTGAAAGCCCCGCGCCTCCACGTTCGTGATCCTGACGTGCTGGAGGCGCCGAGCGCCGGGCAGGGTGTTGCGGAAGGCGATCCCGACGCCCTCCTTGAACGACGTGCGGTCGCCGACGAGCGCGATGTCGCTGATCCGCACTCCGCCCGTGTTCCGTACGGTGATGCCGGACGTACCGCGTGGTGCGATCGTGGCGCGTCCGGTGCCGTACGACTCGATCACGACCGGCTTCGTCGCGCTGCCCGCCTCGTTCTCCTCCAGGGTGACGGTGCCGCGGAACCGCTCCCCGCCCTTGAGCCGCAGCCGGTCGCCCGGCCGGAATCGCACGGTGTTGGCATGGTCCAGCGTCCGCCAGGGCTTCTCGGGCGAGAGCCCGTCGTTGTCGTCGTCGCCGTCGGGACTCACGTAGAAGGTAAAAGGTCCGCCGGCGGCGGGCCTGGCCGGCCTGTACACACCGGGCACGTCACATGCCGTCAGCATCAGAAGCACCGCGGCGGACCCTCCCGCCACGGCCTTCATCGACCGGCTCCGCTTCACCGAGTTCAAGCGCATCCCCTAGGAACGTTCCCGCACATCGAGCGCACAACGGGACAGACTGCCAGAAAGGGTGCACTCAAAACGCCGACGAGAGCAGTCGCCCATCGGCCCGTTCGGACGAAGATGTTCGGCCGGGCGGCCGAAGGCCCGGTACGCCCTGTGTGCGGTCCGCCGAGGCGGGTGATTGCGTGACGCCCCGTGGGTTCCAGCCGACCTCATGGACCACGTGGTGGGAACGACGCCGCTCTCGTTTCCTTCGCTGTCGGACGCGCAGGCCCGACGTCACACCTTCCTGCCTGCTCGTCATGGAGGCCGTCTTCCTCCTGTACCGGCTGGACACGCACGGCGAGTTGGAGGAGCTCACCGACGCCGAACCGAGGAAGCCGCTGTGACCGAAGACCAGATCCTTCTCGGACTCGCCCTGACGGTCGTGCTCGCCATCGGCTCGCAGATCCTGGCGGGCAAGCTGCGGGTCCCGGCGCTGATCATCCTGCTGCCGGCCGGGTTCGCCGCGGGCGCGCTGACGGACGTCATCCATCCGGACCAGCTGACGGGACCGACCTTCTCCGCCCTCGTCTCGCTGTCCGTCGCGGTGATCCTCTACGACGCGGGCCTCGGGCTCGACCTGCGCAAGCTCACCGGCCGCACCCGGGCGACCGTGGGGCGACTGCTTGTGTACGGCGTGCTGCTCACGTGCCTGGTCATCGCGTCGGTGGCACCGGCCATGTTCGACATGCCGCTGCGCGTGGCCGCGATGGTGGGCGTGATCCTCGTCGTCTCGGGTCCCACCGTGGTGGGTCCGCTGCTCGACTTCGTGCGGCCGTCCGACAAGGTACGGCGCATCCTCATCTGGGAGGGGACGCTCACCGACCCGATCGGCGGCATCCTCGGCGCGCTCACCTTCCACGCCATCGCCACGACGGAGCAGGTCGACCTGGGGCGTGGGTACCAGTTGGGGCAGTTCGGCATCAGCATGGCCGTCGGCCTGGTCGGCGGGGGCGTGGGCACGGCACTGCTGTGGTTCACCCTGCGGACCCTGCGGCTCGGCGAGACACTCGGCACGCTGGCCCAACTCGCCACCGTGATCGCCGTCTCGGCGGGCTGCGACATCGTTCGGGACGACACGGGGCTCATCGCCGCGATCGTCACGGGCCTTGCGGTCGCCAACCTCCGCGGGTTCGACATGCCCGCGCGGCGTCCCTTCTTCGAGACCCTCGTGCAGCTGATCATCGGTCTGCTGTTCGTCTCCATCTCCTCCACCGTGACCCCGGCCTCCTTGACCCCGGTCCTTCTTCCCTCACTCGCCCTCATCGCGATCCTCGTCCTGGTGGTGCGGCCGCTGGTGGCCTTCGCGGCGACGGCGGGCTCGGGACTGGCCCGAGGGGAGCGGGCCTTCATCGGATGGATGGACCCGCGCGGCATCGTCGCGGCGGCCACGGCATCGGCCTTCTCCGCCAACCTGGTCGACCGGGGGGTGGACGGGGCCGCGAAGATCCTTCCCGTCACGTTCCTCGTGATCGTGGGAACCGTCCTCCTCTACTCGCTGACCGCCGCCCCGGTGGCCCGGCGACTGGGCGTCGTCAAGCCGATGGGGACGCGCATCCTCCTGGTGGGCGGCGAGCCCTGGGTCGTCGGCCTGGGGCGTGCCCTGCGGTCCGCCGGTCTTGACGTGCTGATGTGGGCGGGACGCGACGAACAGCGCGCACGCATCAAGAGGTCCGGGCTCGCCCTGGCCAAGGGTGACCTGCTGGCGACGGCGATCAACCCCGGGGCGCGTCTTGAGGGAGTGACGGCCGTGTACCTGGCCACCGACGACGACGACTTCAACGCGCTCGCCTCGGTGGTGATGCAGGACAACGTCGAGGGGCCCGTCTACCGCGTCGGGCCACCGCACGACAGCCATGGAGTGGTCGCCCCGTACACCGGTGGTGACATCCTCTTCGGCCGCGCCCTCGTCCGGCACGTCCTGGCGGCACGCTACGAGGAGGGCGCCCGGTTCCTCGTCCAGCCCGCCTCCGCCCCGGTGCCGCCGGAGCACGCGATCCTGTTCGTCGTACGGGGGGCCGACCACCGGCTGGACCCGATCACGGAGCGGGAACGAACCGCCCCCCTGGAGGGCGACACGGTCGTCCTTTTCGGCTCCGCCCCGGAGACACCGGCGCGGTGAACCTCGGAGCCGTGGCCATGACGATGAGCACCTGGCCGACACCCATGAGCAGTGATCGATGTCGTCGTTCCTGCGGCTGCGCCGGTCCGGTGTGCGACCGAAGGCCGACGGTCCGCCGTCAGCTCCGTTGTGCGGGTCCGACGACCGTCAGTCCCACCTGCGCGGCAAGCCAGTGAGCATACGGCTCGTTTCTCTGACGGCCGTCGAATCGGGCGCTGCGGACGTGAACGAGGACCGTGTGGTCGTCGGCCGGCTCGTCCCAGCCGCGGTCATGAGTGTGGAAGAGGAGCGTCACCTCGGCATGCGTGGACTCGCCGGGGAAGCCCACCTCGGGTGCGTCCGGCCAGTGCAGTGCCTGCCAGTTGATCTCGCCCGTGCTCGGGCCGGTCGTCGCGGCGAAAGCGTCCTGGATACTGCCGACGGGCAGGTCCAGCGCCTCCCACTCCACCGGCAGCCGTCCTTCATACGCGGACGGGTCGGTCGGCAAGGCGTTTCCCCCGACACCGACGACGAAGGCAGGCTGGTCCTCGAACGGCATCCCTGCGAATTCCCTCAGCTCGGACGCTCCGCGGAACCATCCTTCGGGCATGCTCTTCGCCGCCCGACGGACCTCCGCAACGGAGGAGAACTCCGCATACGCGGAAACGGTCCGGCGTGCCGCCTGCAGGAGGGGGGGACAGTGTGCAGGCCATGGCGAGGACTCCGGAGAGATGCTTCTGGCGTGGCGGTTGCCGGCCGCACACCGCCGTCCTGTCAGTGCGGCACAGGCTCGGAGGGGAAACAGACCGCCCGATCGCTCCTGCAGATCTCGGCCTCCGGGTCCAACTCCACACCGTGCCCGGGGTGGTCGAACGTCAGGAAGGTGACCATGCGACCGGAGGGGAACCTCGCGACCGCTTGGTTCACCGGCCCCGTCCCCTTACTGCGCTTGACGTGGTCAAAACGCTGCGGACCGCCCTCGGCCACCACGAAGCTCACGTTACGGACCCTGTCGAGATCGTCCTCGCTCGTCACCCGGTCATGGGTGACCGGGACGGTGACAAGCAGTCCGGGTGCCGGGCCTTCCTCGGGAAGCCGCCCGCAGGTGAACGAGCCGTGGGCTTCCCGGACCAGGCCGAAGCAGAAGGTACGCCCGTCAGGCATCCAGGCCAGCTCCCCGCTCTTGACGCCCGAGTGACGGATCACGGCCACCTCGCCGACGGGTGGAACCTCATACCCGGTCGGCACCCCGGAGGCGAAAGCCGCATCCACGAAGACCGAGGCGCGACCTGTGGCCACGGCCTTGCCCATCGGCCGCGCCGGCAACCCTTCGTACGGCCGTTGATCGACCGCCGACCGTGGAGCGGCCGAGGGCTTGGCGGCCGCAGGTTGCGAAGCCTTTCGCGGCGTCTCCGTCCCGGACGTGCATCCAGCCACCACCAGCAACGTGACTGCCGTGCTCATGAGAAACCGTCGCCTCAACACAATGCCCCCGTGTACGGATCCTGTCCGGCAGACGATAGTGCCGAAGCAGGTCACAGTCCGGCTCTTACCAGCGTCGCCGTACTCAACCCGTGGGAGGGGCGCCGTTCACCGTCGTCGGGCCGGACGGGTGGCTGCCGGTGGTCGGTTGGGCGCCGGTGCGGCCAGCGTCCCGGCATGCTCCAGCCCCTGCTCCGGCCCGCGCGCCGCGTCGTGCGGGGCCCGGCCGTCCGCGCCGCCTACCGACTCGACCGGACCCTGCGGCCGGTCGCCGCCGGGAACCGCGTATGCGATCGCCGATTCGCGCCGGCACGACGTGGAACGGCCCCCGGGGCCGCTTCTGCCCCTACGACGACGACGGCGCGGCGGACAGGGTCGTGAGGGCCTTCTTCGGCGGGGACTGAGGCGTACCCGGAGGCGCGGGAGCGCTCTGCCGGCCCCGGTCAGCGGCCGCCGTCCGCCATGGGTGCCCAGCCCGCGCGGGGAGACGGACACGGTCGGTGTCGACGGAGGCCGGATCCGTCACCCGGACAGCGTCGGGCGCAGAGGCCAGGCTGGAGGGGGACAGCGACGAGGAGGCCCCCATGAGCACTCCCCCCAACCCACGGCTCACAGCCGCCCTCTCCCCCGGCCAGCGCGACCGGCTGTGGACCTGCGCCACCCCCGTGGACTTCCCCGAGGAGACCCGGCTGCTGGAGGAAGGCACGTACGCAGACCGGTTCTGGATCATCAAGACCGGGACGGTCACCCTGGACGTCCGTGTGCCCGGGAAGCGGCCCGCCGTGGTCGACAGCGTCAGCGCGGGCGAGCTGCTCGGCTGGTCGTGGCTCTTCGAGCCGTACCGCTGGCATTTCGGCGCCGAAGCCATGACACGGGTACGCGCGGACGAGTTCGACGCGGCGACCGTGCGCATGATGATGGACGCGGATCCGGCCTTCGGGCTCGCCCTGGACCACTTCGTCGGCCAGATGCTCGCCCACCGGCTCTTCTCCGCCCGTGTCCGGCTGCTGGATCTCTACGCCCCGCGCGGGAGCGGCCTGTAGGCGTCCCCGTACCCGTCGGCTTCCGGGAGCACGTGATGCCATGACCTCACCATGTGACGGACAATCCTCGTGGGGCGGCGGGTGCGGCCCGCCGGCCCCTCCGGTGCCCCACCGCAGACAGGACGAACCGTGTCCACCACCCCGCTGACCCGCCCCGTCGTGACCTCGCTGATCGAGGACGCCGTCACGGCGCCTTCGATGCACAACGCGCAGCCGTGGAAGTTCGTCTGCAGGACGGACATCGGCGTCATCGAGCTGCACGGCGATCCGCTGCGCGGCATGCCGCACGAGGACCCGGACCACCGCGCCCTGCACCTCGGATGCGGCGCCGCCCTGTTCGCGCTGCGGGTCGGCGCCGTGCACGGCGGCCTGCACCCCGTGGTGCGTCTGCTGCCCTCCGCCGAGGATCCGTGGCACCTCGCCGACGTACGTCTCGACGGTCCGGACGACGCCGACAGCGACCTGGGCGCGCTCCACGAGGCCCTGGCGCGTCGGCACACCAGCCGGTTCCCGTTCACCGAGGAGCGGGTCCCCTCCGAGGTGCTCGAGGGACTGCGCGCCGCGGCCCTGCGCGAGGGCTGCCGCCTGGTCGTACCGGGCCCCTGGCACACCGACACCGTCATGGACCTCGTCCATGTCTCCGAACTGTTCGAGGCGGCGGACAGCGCCGTGCGCGCCGAGATCGCCGCCTGGACCCGGACGGGCACGGAAGGTGAAGGACCGGACACGGAGGGTATCCCCGCGTCCGCCTTCGGCCCTCGGCAGTACGACGTGACCTCTCCGGTCCGGGACTTCGGCTCCCACCGCCCCGTGCCCGGCCGCGACTCGGCACGCTTCGAGAAGAGGCCGCAGATCGCCCTGCTCGGCACGGCCGAGGACACCCCGGAGGACTGGCTGAAGGCCGGCCAGGCCATGCACCGCGTCCTGCTGCAGGCCACCCTCGACGGACTGGCGTCCTCCCTGATGTCCCAGCCGCTGGAATGGCCCGAACTCCGCGCCGAGGCACGCGACCCCGGCTCGACGACCGGCTTCGTCCACATGGTGATCCGCCTCGGCTACGGCCCCCAGGGCGAGGCCACGCCCCGCCGCCCGGTCTCCGACGTGCTCAGCTTCGACTGAACGAGGACCCTCGCGGCCGGCGTCATCTAAGATTCAAGGCCGCTGGGTCAGGGCGTCGCCCCCGGTCCGGCTCCGTGACGTTGATCACGAGGCCCCCGGGGAATCACATGGCCGCCGGTGCGCGTCTCATGGAAGCGGGCTGCCCCGCGCGTCCACCCCCGAACAGAAGACCAGGAGAAGTGAGGTATGCCGGTGATCTGCGTCGGCGGCATGATCGGAATCGGCAAGACGAGCGTGGCCGAGATGCTCGCCAAGGAGCTGGGCAGCCAGGTCTTCTACGAGAGCGTGGAGGACAACCCGATCCTGCCGCTCTTCTACACGGCGAGCCCCGAGGAGATCCAGGCGAAGCGCTATCCCTTCCTGCTCCAGCTCTACTTCTTGCAGACCCGGTTCGCCTCGATCAAGGAGGCGTACAAGGAGGGCGACAACGTCCTCGACCGGTCCATCTACGAGGACTGGTACTTCGCCAAGGTCAATCACGACCTGGGCCGGATCAGCTCTCTCGAGATGCGGGTGTACGAGGGCCTGCTCGACGAGATGATGCGCGAGATCGACGGCCTGCCGTACCGCAAGGCGCCCGACCTCATGGTCTACCTCAAGGCGGACTTCGCGACCGTGCTGCACCGCATCGGGCTGCGGGGCCGCGACTTCGAGCAGGACGAGAGCCTCGTCGCGTACTACCGGACGCTGTGGTCCGGCTACGACGACTGGGTGCACAAGCACTACTCGGCCAGCGACGTCCTGGTCGTCGACATGAACACCACGGACGTGGTGAACAACCCCGAGGACGCGACCCGCGTGGCGCAGGAGGTCAGGGACGCCCTGGCCGCGGTGGGGCGGCGACGGGGCTGAGTCCGGCCTGCGCGGCGTGTCCCGCCGACGGCCGCGGGGGCGGGCGTCGGCGGGACAGGTCCTGAGGATGCCGGGGATCAGTCCCGGTCGCGGGCGGTGGAGACCCGGAAGGTGCTGAGGACGGCCTTGTGGTCCGAGGGCCAGGTCCAGCTCGGCTCGCGGAAGGTCTCCCGGCCCGGCTCCTCCACCCGCTCGTTGCGCACGATCGACGTGGACGGACCGACGATCACGCTGTCGAGAAGGCGGATCCGGCGGTCCGGGTGGTAGAAGACGAAGTCGATCCGGTCCCGCTCGTCCGCCTTCGGCGCCCAGGTGAGCTGTCCCGGCTCGGCGCCCGCGTTGTCGCTGGGCCAGGTGAAGCCCGGCGTGCGCACCGGGTCGGGGTTGATCTCACGGTAGCTGTCGCGGAACCCGGCGTCCTCGATCGCCTTGGTGGTCGTCCACTCGACGACGGTGCCGTTGTGGTCGAACAGGTTGCGCGTCCGGCGGGTCCAGTCCCGGTGCGACGGCTCGTTGAAGTCGCCGGCCAGCAGGGTGAGCCGGCCCCGACGGCGCTCCTTCGCGGCGTCCGCGAGCACCGTCCTGGTCACCTGGGTGCGACCGGAGGCCTCGTTGATCCGGTTGATCAGGTCGACGTCGGTGATCGGGCCGGTCGGGATCTCGTCCCAGCCGTACTCGGAGGTCTCCAGGGGCGCCGGCGTACCGCCGCCGTAGCCGCGGGGCAGGTAGTTGGCGTAGTAGCGGTACTCAAGGTGCCCGGAGTAGGCCGCGACCTCGGTCCCGTCGACGTCGATGACCGCCTTCGACCAGGACGGGAAGGACTGGTGCTCGATGATCGGGTAGCGCGAGATCACCGCCGGGTCGGTCGGGTTCCGGTTGTCGTAGTAGGTCAGCCCTCGGGCCGCGAGATCGGCGAGGGCGTCGGCGACCCGCACCGGGTTCGACTCGCTGAGCATGACCACGTCCGGCTCGACGGCGGCGATCGTGTCGGCGATGCCCGCCCGGCCACCGGCGACCTGGCTGCCGCCCAGCCAGATGTTGAACTGGAGGACCTTGAGCGTGCGGTGCGACGGCCGCGGCCGACCGCCCCGAGACGCGGCCTCGGCCGTTCCCGCCCCCAGCACGCCCGCGCCGACGGTCGCTCCGACCACTCCGAGCAGCTCACGACGCCTCATCATGCATGACCTCCGTACATCGGCATATGCCACTGACCCCATGCGCTGATCAGCACGGGATGGGACGCAGTGTTCGGGCGTCGTGCGTCCACCGAGTGAACCCGGGTGGAACCTGGGAGGTGATCGCCGTGTCCGATGCCTGCGCCGTGGCGCTCCGCTTCGCCGAAGCTCCGTCCGTGGCGGTCGTGGTCGACGCGTGCGCAGGCTTCGTGGTGGCGGAGGCGACGGCCCACCGGTTCCCCTTCGCGATGGTGGCGGCTCCGGAAGGGCCGCTCATGGTCCTGCGTCCCCGTATGTCCCTGTGACGCGGTCGCCACACGGCTGCCGACCGTCCAAGGCGGCCTAGGAATCTTCGAGTTCGCCGCCCGAGGCGTTCCACGACCGGAGTTTCTCCGGGTTGCGGACGGCCCAGATCCGGGTGATGCGGGCTTCGGTGACGTCGAACGCCGCCACGGTGACGGTCACGTCGGCGTGTTGGGCGACCAGGCCGGGGCGGCCGTTGACCGTGCGTTCCATGAGCCGGAGGCCTGGGGAGACGGCGGCGATCTGGATCAGGTACTGGGCGATGCGCTCGGCGCCCTCGACCGGGCGCAGTACGGTGCCGACCTTGCCGCCGCCGTCGGCGATCATCGCGGCGTCGGGGTCGAGGAGACCGACGAGGGCCCCGATGTCCCGGGCCTCCCAGGCCTCCTTGAAGTGCCGTACCAGATGGGCCTGTCCGGCCACCGGAGGAGACGGGTCCTTCGCGGCGCGCATGCGTCGGCGGGCGGAGGACGCCAGCTGCCGGCAGGCCGCGGGCGTACGGTCGAGGATCTCGGCGATCTCGGCGAAGGGGTACTGGAAGACGTCGTGCAGCACGAACGCCACGCGTTCGGCGGGCGTCATCGACTCCAGTACGACGAGGAAGGCCATGCTGACCGACTCGTCCAGGGTGATCCGGTCGGCGGGGTCGGCCCCGGCCTCGGCCGAGCGTGCGCCGCTCCACTCCGTACGGTCGGGCAGCGGCTCGGGTATCCACGCGCCGACGTAGCGCTCGCGCCGGGCCCGCGCCGATCCGAGCACGTCCAGGCAGACACGGCCGGCCACCGTCGTCAGCCACGCGCCGGGCGACTCGACGGCCTCGCGCTTCTGCCTCGGCATCGCGTACCAGCGGGTGTACGTCTCCTGCACGGCGTCCTCGGCCTCGGCCAGTGAACCGAGCAGCCGGTAGGCGAGGTTCGTCAGCTGCCGCCGCTCCGCGACGATCACACCGAGGCCCGGTTCGGTCGGGTCGTCCATGCTCGTTGCCACTCCGCTCCCTCGTTCTCCTCGTCCGGACGCGACCGCCCGCCTCACATTTCGCGGGCCTGTGTCGTCGGACGTACGAGACAGTACCGAGAGAGAGAAGAGGACCACGTCATGGCCGTACAGACGACGGAAGTACCGGGCCGCGTCACGTTCCTGCGGGTCGCGATCGTCCTGCAGACCGCCGCCCTCTTCTTCCAGGCGGTCACCGCCGGAATGCTGCTGTCCTCGTCGCTCGGCGCGCTGCTGCACGACGTCGGATCACGCGTGATGTACGGAGCCTCGATGCTGTACGTCATCGCCGCGATCCTGGCGTGGCGACCGGGCGGTGGTTCGCCCCGCCCCATCGCCTACGCCACCGGGTTCCTCGTCCTCGCCTCGGCGCAGGTGGTCCTGGGCATCGCCCACATGCCGTCGCTCCATGTCCCCCTGGGCATAGTGATGTTCGCGCTCAGCCTGCTGGCGCTCGTCCAGCTGGTGTCCCGTCCGTCGGCGGTGCGCCGCGCCGGCGCGGAGCTGTAGCGGTCTCAGGAGGAGCAGCTTCGTTCACTCGTGATGGTGGCCGGCGGGCGTGCGCGGGGTCCCGGCGGTGCGGTTCGGGCAACGTGGGCCCCATGGACCGCCGAACGACTCTTGTCCTGCTCACCGCGCTGCTCACGAGCGGCTGCGTCGCCGTTCCGCCGCCCGCCGCCCCGAGCCCTCCCGCCCGGGGCGGCGAGGTCTCGCCGGCCGCCGTACGACCGCCGTCGCCGCTGCCCGAGTGGCCCGCGCCGCGGGAGGCCGAGCCCAGGGAGACGCTTGCCGCCACCGAGCCGGAGGCAGGGGCCGAGGCCGAGGCAGGGGCTGCGCCTGCGGCCGGGGCGGGGCCCGAGCGGTATCGGGCGACAGGCAAGGGGAAACGGAAGGCGTCGGTCCCCGCCGCCTCCTCCCGGCCCACGGTCGCCCCGGCACGCCCTCGCCGGCAGCCGAAGAAGCCGACGAAGCCCGCGAAGCCCGCGCGCACCGAGTCGCCGACCGGGTTGCGTGCCCTGTGCAGGCAGGCCGAGGGGTCGGGTGCCGTTCCCTCCGGCGTCGTCGACCTCTGCCGGAGGACGTACGGCCGCTGACGTACCGGAGGGACGTATTCTCGCCACGGGCACGCGCGCGGCGGGAGCACGCCCGTGGCGAGAGACGGAGAAGGCGGCGAAGGTGGCAGAGCGCGGCAGAAGTGGCTCGGCGGCGAGCGGATCGGCCTCGCTGAGCGCGCAGGCGCGGGACGCCGTCCTGCAGCGCATCGTCGACCGGCGGTACGCGCAGGGGGCCCGGCTCGTCGAGCGCGAGGTCGCCGAGGAGCTGAGCATGTCGCGCGTGCCCGTACGGGAGGCGCTGCGGGCGCTGGTCGCCGAGGGGCTGCTCGAACTGCTGCCGAACAGCGGCGTCCGCGTACGACGCCTCGAACGCGTCGACGTGGAGCACCTGTACGAGGTGTGGGAGCCGCTGGCCGTCCAGGCGTCGCGGCTCGCCGCGCGGGCCGTCGTCGCGGGCGGCGAGACGGGGCTTGCCGCCCTGGAGGCGACCCTGCGCCAGGCCGAGTCGGCGGCAGCGGCGGACGAGGGGACGCGGGAGGTGGCCGCGCACACCGCGTTCCACGAGGGAGTCGTGCAGTTGGCGGGCAATCCGCTGCTCGCGCGCACCATGGAGCAGTTGAGCTGGCAGTTGCGGCTGCTCTTCGGTCTGCGCGAGGAACCGGCACACATGCGGGCCCAACACGCCGAGATGTACCGGCACATCGCCGCCGGGGACGCGGAGGCCGCGGCGGCGAGCACCCTGCTGCACGTGCGCGACAGCAGGACGGTCGCACTGCGCTCCCTCTTCGGCCCCGCGTAGGCCTTTGTATACCAGACCGACAGCCGAACCCTCCCCGTCACGCATTTTTCTGCATCTTTCTTGCCACCCTTGCTCGCCCTTCTCTGCTTGGTATACAAAACGGAGTGCCACTGTCCCCTTTCCCAGGGAGCCCCCATGTGCGTCGAAGCCACTCCGCCGCCGTCCGGCCGACTGACCCGCCGCGGTGTCCTCGCCGGTGCCGCCGCGCTCGCCGGGACCATGGCCGCCGTCACGCCCGCTTCCGCCACCGTCCCCCCCACCGGGTCCGGTGCCGCCGCCCATGACGCCCGGCGGGCGGGCGGACGTCTTCTGATCCGGGGCGGCTCCCTCCTCGACCCGGCCACCGGCGCGGTCGTCGAGGACGCCGCGGTCCTCATCCTGGACGGGACCGTTCACGCCGCCGGGCCCCACGGCAGCTTCACCGTCCCCCGAGGTGTCGAGGTGCTCGACGCGCACGGTCGCTGGATCCTGCCCGGCCTGATCGACGCGCACATCCACCTCAGCACCGCCGCCGAAGCCCGCGACGCCGTCCACAAGGGCGCGACCAGCGCGCGCAGCGGATCGACCGCGTTCTACCAGGACATCGCCGTCCGCGAACTCGCCCGCCACAGCCCCGCCCTCGCGCCCCGGCTGACGGCCGCCGGGGTCTTCGTGACCCCCGACCTCGGCGACACCGTGCTCGCCGACCCCGACCTCACCCCGCTCGCCCGGCTGAAGGAGGGCGTGCGCTCGGCGGAGGCCCTGCGCCGCGTCGTGGAGGTCAACCTCGCCCGCGGCGCGGACGTCGTCAAGACCCGGGTCAACGAGCGCGCCGGCCTCCCGGAGCAGGACCCGCTCGCCCAGGTCTACTCGCACGAGCAGCTCTCGGAGATCGTCGCGGCGGCCCGGAAGCGCGGCAAGGGCGTCCTGTGCCACAGCTACAGCGAGCAGGGCTGCCACGACGCGGTCACCGCCGGCGTCCGATCCCTGGAGCACGGCGCGTTCGTCGGTGAGCGCACCCTGGGCGAGATGCGCCGCAGGGGTACGTTCTTCACCCCCACCCTCACCGCCATCGCGGGCCTGGCCGAGTCGCCCGACCCGGTGCTGGCTGAGCGGGGCCGCACGTACCTCCCCGTCCTGAAGCGGGCCGTCCTCGCGGCGTACGAACGCGGTGTCCCGCTCGCAGCCGGGACCGACTCGTCCGGCGGCACCGTGCGCCCGATCGGCCGGGAGGTCGAACTGATGCGGGCGGCCGGTCTGCCGGCACTCGACGCGATCCGCACCGCCACGACCGGCGCGGCCCGCCTCCTGGGCCTCGAACGCACGGCGGGCCGCCTCGCTCGCGGCTTCGCGGGCGACGCGATCCTCGTCGACGGCGACCCGCTGGCCGACGTCACCGTGCTCAAGCGCCCGGTGCGGGTGGTACGGGCGGGCTTCGCCCTCTGACCTCCTCGTCGAAGGGTCCCCCTTCGGCTGCGGGGCTGCCCGTCCCCGTCCCCGCCCCGTCCCCGTCCCCGTCCCCGTCCCCCAGGACATCTCTCCGCTCACCCCGGCCACTCCCCACCCTCCCCGCCTCCCGCTCTCCCGCGATCCCCAAGGAGCCCCCGTGCAGCCCTCCTCTCCTTCCGTCAGCTCCTCCAGCTCCTCCAGCGCGCTCTCGCGCCGCACGATGCTGGCCGGCGCGGCCGCGTTCGCCGGGGCGACGGCCACGTCGGGCGTCGCCGCGGCCCCCGCCGAGGCGGCGGCCTCCGGTCGGCCCGGGCCTCGGGACAGGGCCGTGGTCTTCCGTGACGTGCGGGTGTTCGGCGCCGCGAAGGCGACGGACCTCGTGGTCGTCGACGGCCGCGTGGCGGGCGGTCCTGCTCCGCGTGGCGCGAAGATCGTCGACGGTGGCGGACGGATCGCGCTCCCGTCGCTCGTGGACGCGCACATCCACCCCGACAAGACGACCTGGGGCGGCTCCTGGGTCTCCCGGCGGCCGGCGAGCGGCATCGCCGACTACGTCGCCCAGGACGTCGAGTTGTTCCGCGCCCAGCGCCGGCCCGTGGCGAAGCGGGCGTACGGGCTCATGGCGCACGCCGTCTCGCGCGGTACGCGGGCGATGCGCGCGCACGCCGATGTGGCCCCCGCCTACGGGCTCGCGGGCGTGGAGGGCGTGGCGGAGGCCCGCGAGCGGCTGCGGCACGCCCTCGACGTGCAGATCGTCGCCTTCCCGCAGCACGGAGTCGTCCGTACTCCGGGTACGGCGGAGTTGCTGGAGGAGGCGGCGCGCTCCGGTGCGATCGACATGATCGGCGGCATCGACCCGGCGGGGTTCGACGATGCCCTCGACGAGCAGCTCGACCTCGTCTTCGGCATCGCGGAGCGCCACGGCGTCGGCGTGGACATCCATCTGCACGACCGCGGTGAGAAGGGGCTCTCGGCCCTGCGCGGAATCGTCGAGCGCACCCGCGCGCTGTCCCTGGCCGGCCGGGTCACCGTCAGCCACGTCTTCTGCCTCCCGGGTCTGACGGACAGGGAACTCGGTTCCCTCGCCGCCGACTTGGGCGAGCAGGACATCGCCCTCACCACGGTGGCGCCGTCCGACTCCCTCGTCCTGCCGATCGCCCGGCTGCGCGAGCACGGGGTGCGGGTCGGGCTCGGCTCCGACGGCGTGCGTGACTCCTGGAGCCCCTTCGGCAACGCCGACATGCTCCACCGGGCGCAGCTGCTCGGTTGGGTGACGGACGTGCGGCTCGACGAGGAGCTGGCGAACTGTTACCGCGTCGCGGCCCATGGCGGCGCGGACGTGATGGGCCTCGCCCACGCCGACCTCGCGCCGGGCGCCCCGGCCGACTTCGTCCTCGTCGCGGGCGAGTGCCTGCCCCAGGTCGTGGTGGACATGCCCCGCCGCGACATGGTCGTCCACGGCGGGGTCGTCGTCGCCCGCGACGGGGAGTTCCTCGACTAGGACGCCCCGTACGGCGTCCGCGCTGTCCGCCTCGACGACGTCCGTGTGCGCGCCGTCCTGCCTACGCCCCGTCCGTCTCCGCCTCGTGCGCGGCCTCCGCCCTGGCCTGGGCGCGGCGGCCCACGACGGCGGCGGCCGCGACGGCGCTGCCGAGGAAGGCGGTCGCGACGACCCAGGGGCGGTCAAGGACGTGGCAGGTGGCGTGGTCGAGGGAGTAGCGGCCGGCGCCCGCGACGCCGATGGCGGCCGCCGTGAAGCCGAGGAACGCCGGGTACTCGTAGCCGCCGCCCTGGGCGAAGAAGCCCGCCGGGGCGTGGACGGCGACCGCGCCCGCCATCGCCCCGGCCGCGGCGGCGCCTGCCGCCGGGGTGGCCAGGCCGAGCGCCAGCAGGACCCCGCCGCCCGTCTCGCCGAGACCCGCGGCGATCGCGCTCTCGCGCGGCGGGTGGAAGCCCATCGCCTCCATCCCCTTCGCCGTGCCCTCCACTCCGCCGCCCCCGAACCAGCCGAACAGCTTCTGTGTGCCGTGCGCGGCGAGAACGGCACCGGTGCCGACCCGCAGGACGAGAAGCCCGAGGTCGCGTCGGTTGAGGGTGGTCATCTGGGTCTCCCTGGGCAAGGCGGCAGGAGGCGTGCGTCGTCCACGGCGGTCTTTCGCCGTCGTCTCCCACTGTCGCCGCGGCCCGCCCCCGGGCCTCGGTGTTGTTGCTCCACATGGGGAAGTTTTGCGCCCTTTGTCCCGTCCTGCTTGAGTGGGAGGGCCTCTGCCGCTCGGGCCGCCGCCCAGGAGCAGGCCGCATGGAAGTGGGTGCCCATGTCCACCGAGTCCACCGAGTCCGTCGGGACCGGCGAGCGCGCCGCGGCCACGGAGTCCGCCGCGCTCCGCGCCCGGGTCCGCGCGCTGATGCCCCGGGCCAAGGAGGATCTGACCGAGCTGGTGTCGATGCGCTCGGTCGCCGACCCGCGCCAGTTCCCGCCCGAGGAGTGCGCCGAGGCAGCCGACTTCCTGGTGCGCGCCTTCACGGAGGCGGGGCTCCAGGACATGCGCCGGGTCACCACCCCGGACGGCACCGACGCGGTCGTCGGCCACGCGCCCGGCCCCGAGGGCTCCCCCACCGTGCTCCTCTACTGCCACTACGACGTGCAACCGCCGCTGGACGACGACGCCTGGACCACTCCGCCGTTCGAGCTGACCGCGCGCGACGGCCGCTGGTACGGGCGCGGTACGGCGGACTGCAAGGGCAACATCGCCATGCACCTCACCGCGCTCAGGGCCCTGCGCGACGCCTCCGCCGGGGGTGGTTTCCCGGTGTCGCTGAAGTTCGTGGCCGAGGGCTCGGAGGAACAGGGCACCGGAGGGCTTGAGCAGCTGGTACCGATGCGGCCCGAACTCTTCGCCGCGGACTGTCTGTTGATCTGCGACACCGGCAACTTCGCGCTCGGCCTGCCGACGGCGACGACCTCGCTGCGCGGGCTCGCCAACGTCGTCGTCACCGTCTCCACGCTCAAGGGCGAGATGCACTCCGGCATGTTCGGCGGCCCGGCGCCGGACGCCCTGGCCGCGCTGGTACGGATCCTCGACAGCCTCCGCGACGAGCACGGCAACACGGCGGTCACGGGCCTCGCGGGCGACGGCCGGTGGGACGGGGTGGCGTACCCGGTCGAGCAGTTCCGCACCGACGTCGGGGCTCTCGACGGGGTCGCGCTCCTCGGTTCGGGTTCGGTCGCGGACGAGTTGTGGGCCCGGCCCGCGGTCACGGTCCTCGGCATCGACTGCCCGCCGGTGGTGGGCTCCTCCGCGGCCGTCCAGGCGAAGGTACGGGCCCGGGTGAGCCTGCGGGTCCCGCCCGGGGTGGACGCGGACGTCGCGCTGCGCGCGCTCACCGACCATCTGACCTCGGCCGCTCCGTGGGGCGTACGCGTCGAGGTGGAGGCCGAGGGCACGGGCCAGCCCTTCCGGGCGCGTACGGACGGGCCGGCGTACCGGGCGCTGGGCGCGGCGATGCGCGAGGCGTACGGGAGGGACATGGTCCAGTCCGGGCAGGGCGGTTCGATCCCGCTCTGCAACGTCCTGGCCGGCCGGTTCCCCGACGCCGAGATCGCGTTGATCGGGGTGGAGGAGCCGGGCTGTCTCATCCACGCCCCCAACGAGAGCGTGGATCCCGGCGAGATCGAGCACATGGCGCTCGCGGAGGCGCTCTTCCTCAGTTCGTACGCGACACCGCTCTGAGCGGACGGGAGTGTTCCCATGACCCAGACCCCTCACCGACCGTCCGACGACCCCTACGGGAGCGGGCGCCGGGACCAGGACGTGCTGCCCGGGCCGCTCGGCATGCTGGCCGGCGCCGCCTGGCAGGCGCTGCTCGTCGCCGGGCTCGCCTCGCTCGTCCTCGGGATCCTGGTCCTTGTCTGGCCGGGCGCCTCGCTCTTCGTGGCGGGCGTGCTCTTCGGCCTGTATCTGCTGTTCAGCGGTGTGATGCAGCTGGTCGCGGCCTTCGGGACGCACGCCTCGACCGCGCTGCGGGTGATGGCGTTCATCAGCGGCACGCTGTCGATCCTGCTGGGTCTGTTCTGCTTCAAGGGCGAGACGCAGTCGACCCTGCTGCTCGCGCTGTGGATCGGGATCGGCTGGCTGTTCCGCGGGATCACCATGACCGTGGCCGCCGCCTCCGACCCGGCGATGCCCGCACGGGGATGGCAGATCTTCCTGGGGATCGTCAACGCCCTGGCCGGCATCGTCCTGATCGTCTCGCCGCTCGAATCGGCGACGGTGCTCATCGTCCTGGGCGGTGTGTGGCTGCTCGTCGTGGGGGCCGTCGAGATCGCCACCGCTCTCCGGGTCCGCTCGCGCCCGAAGGACCTGCCGCCGGGCATCTGAACCGTCCCACCGGGCAGCCGACCTCGGTCTATGCGCTACATTTTGCCGGTCCTTGACCGCGATCACTCACGATCACTCATTTCTCGGAGCCGGCAACCCATGAGCGACATCGTCAACGGCCTCGGCCGGGCCTCCGCCTACGGCGCCCTCGGCGTGGTCCTGCTGATCCTCGGCATCGTCCTGGTGGACGTGCTCACGCCGGGGAAGCTCGGGCGCCAGATATGGGAGGAGCGCAACCGCAACGCCGCGACGCTGCTCAGCTCCGCGCTGCTCGGTATCGGCGGCATCGTCTTCACCTCCATCTGGACGACCTACGACGACTTCGGCAAGGGCCTCGCCTCGACGGCCGCCTTCGGTCTGCTGGGTCTCGTCATGATGGCCGTCGCCTTCCTGGTGGTGGACCTGGTCACGCCGGGCAAGCTCGGCGCCACCCTCGTCGACCCGCAGCCGCACCCGGCGGTCTGGGTGACGGCCTCCTGCAACCTCGCGGTGTCCGCGATCGTCTCCGCCTCCATCGCCTGAGCCGGCACGGGACACCCCCTAGGAGCTGCCCAGCGGCTCCACTTCGAGGAACCGTCTGCGGCGCGGCCCCCGGTAGAGCAGCGCGTCCCAGCCGAGCCGCTCCAGCGCGGGTACGCAGCCGCGCAGGGCGGACTCCTCCTCCTGCGCGGCCCCGCCACCGGGCGGTCCGACCCACTCGACGACGGCCGTGCCGGCCCGCTCCCCTGCCGTGACCCGGTAGCCCGTCGCCACCCGCGCGCCCGAGGCGTCGACGGCGGAGGGTGCGATGCCCGCCGCCTCCAGTGCGAGCGCCACCGCCCGGACGGGCTGTCTCCGCTCCCACTCGGCGGCACCCGTCCCGCCGGTCAGCCGCCGGATCTGCAGCAGCCCTTCGAGGGCCGCCCGCACCTCACGCGATCTCTGTTCCACGTCTCCCTCCGGCAGCGGCGGTTCGTCCCCCGTCGCCGCCTCGAAGACCCCCCGTTTCGTCGTCATGTCCCCACCGTAGGACCCGCCACTGACACCCGCTTCAGCGCTGGGCGCGTCCGCTCGTGACCGCGTAGTACTGCAGGTCCTGCCGGTCGACGGGGCGGCGGACCGGGTACCGGCTGGTGACCGTCGTGGTGGTCGTGCCGTCCCGTACGGCGGTGGCGGAGCTGTGTCCGGTGAGCAGGGGCAGCAGACGCGCGTGGACCCCGGACGGCGCGCGGTAGGTGTCGGTGGCGGTGCCGGTTCTGGTGCGGATCTCGGCCGGGGCGGTGAGGAAGGAGAGGACCTCGACGGTGTCGCGCGGGGTCGCGGTGCCCTCGCGGGGCCGTATCACCTGGGGCTGGCGCGTGGCGGGCGGCAGGTCGTCGACGAACTGGACGCGTGCGGTGAGGTAGAGGGTGTCGCGCAGGATCGTGGGCCAGGTACCGGTCTTGAAGCGGGTCAGGTAGTAGGAGCAGAGGTCCAGGTAGGCGTGGCCGTTGTGCAGCGACGGCGCGACATGGCTGCCTTCGGAGTAGTCGTTCCAGGTGGTGAGCTGGACCCAGTCGGCGCGGGCGTCGATGGCTGCCTGCCAACTGGCGCGCAGGGTCTCGGTGTTGCCGGCCTCGTCGAAGAGGCCCTGGTTGGGCCGGGCGTCCTGGACGGAGACGGGGTGCATCCAGATCTTGCCGAGCCGGTGGGCCCGTCGGGCGTCGGCGACCGCCCCGGACTGCCGGTCGGGGCTGCGGGCGCCCCACTCGGAGAGGCCGTGGCTGATCGCGGCGTAGTGGTCCCGGTCGGGGGTGAAGTCGAGGAAGAGCGGGACGAGGGCGGTTCTGATGCCGTGCCGGGTCTCCAGGTCGCGCATCATGGTCCGCCACCACTCCGCGCTCTTCGCCTCGGCCTTGAACGGGGTGACGACCAGTCTGCCGTCGGGGAGCCGGTGCGCGGAGGGGTGGCGGGCCAGGTCCGCGAGGAGGTCGGCGAGCGAGGCGGGGGTGGCGTCGGTGAGGGCCGTCATGTCGGGCATGAGCTGGATCCGGAAGCCCTGGTCCTCCTCCCGCGCCGCCCTGAGCAGGAGTTCGGCCCGCTCGCGGTGGCGTCCGGCCTCGGAGAGCAGGTCGAGGGTGAAGCCGTCGAGACCGGCGTCGCGGGCGGTGCGGATCTCCTGGCGGAGGTGGGCGAGTTCCCAGTCGCCGTCCTCGGGCGCGGCCGGGAGCGGGCGGTCGCGGAGGAGTCCTCCGTAGGCGCTGTGCTTGCCCTTCTCTCCGTCCGGGGTGAGGTAGTTCCGCGTGTAGTAGTCGCGGTCCGCGGGCTCGTTGTCGAGGGAGAGGGGGTACGGGGTGAAGTAGTGGGCGAAGACGAGCTTCGGTGAGCGGCGCAGTTCGGCGGTGGGTGGCAGGTCGAAGGGGAGGGCGGTGCTGTACGCCTTGGAGGACGCCGGCGCGGTGTCCACCGGCCCGTCCGCGCGCAGGGCCCCCGCCGTGGCGATGCCGGCCCAGGCGCCGAGGAGCAGGACGCCGAGGGCGATGCCCGCGAGGATCCCGCGCCGTCCGGAGGTCCTACGGTTCCGGCCTGAGGACCTGTCAGCCATGGGCGTCCTTGGGGTTCTTCGGGTCCGCTCGCGCGCTCCCGTCGGGGTCCCGCCGACGGCCTCGGATCCGTGCGGGCTGGCTGTAGTACAGCCGATGACCGGCGGGGGAACAACCACCGTCGGGCGGGTCGCGGCCGGCTAGGACGTACCGCTTCCGAGGCGGTCGGTGCGGTGAGCGGCGACGTAGGCGGCCATGGTGTCGTTCCGCATCGCCTCCCACAGGGCGCCGGATTCCTTCGCGTCGAGGAGGACGACGGACTGGCCCTTGATCGTGTCGGTGCCGGCGACGGGGGCGTTCATGAAGACCATGTCGGCGGGGCGAACGGACTTGTGGTCCCAGAGGAGTTCGCGCAGATCGCCGTCGCTGAGCCGGTCGTCGACGCTGACGCTCGCCGTGAGGTCGTCGAGGAGTTCGGCGGTGCGGACCGGGTTGGTGAGGTTGCGGGTGGTCATGGCCTTGGTGAGGACGGCGCGCAGGAAGTTCTGCTGGCGTTGGGTGCGGTCGAGGTCGCCGCGCGGCAGGTTCTTGCGCTCGCGCACGTAGACGAGGGCCTGCTCGCCGTTCATGTGGCGGACGGTGCCGTCGACGCGGAGGTCGACGCCGCCGACGGTGTCGGTGAGCTGCTTGAACCCCTCCCAGTCGATGACGGCGAGATGGTCGACGCGGACGTCGGTGAGGCGTTGGACGGTGTCGATGAGCAGGGGCGGGCCGCCCCAGGAGAAGGCGGCGTTGAGCTTGGACCTGCCGTGTCCGGGGATGTCGACCCAGGAGTCGCGGGGCAGGGAGACCACGTAGGCGCCTGAGTGGTCGGCCGGGAGGTGGACCAGCATCATCGTGTCGCTGCGCTGGGCTCCGTACGTCCACGTCGGGGCCTTGGCGTCCCGTCCGGTGGTGGGCAGGTCGGAGCGGCTGTCGACGCCAACGAGCAGGAACGTTTGGCCACCCTTGGAGGGGGCCGGTTGCTCGGCGGGCGGGACATGGGTGGGGAAGGCGCCGGGGATGCGGTCGACCTTGCCGGTGTAGTGCTCGACCGCCCACCAGCCGGCGCCGCCGGCCAGCAGGACGCCGAGAGCGAGGAGGGCGAGCGCGGCCAGCAGGACGCGTTTCGGGCTCACCCGGCGCTTACGTGGCGTGACGGACGGTGTGCTTTCCGCCACATCTTCGACTCTCTCCCCCATCGCGACCTCGTCCCCCACCGACACGTCCCCACCCCTTGTCCTCATGGCTTCACGTGCGTCAACTCCCGTTGGACAGACGTATCATGCGCCCGGCCGTGTCCACACCGGCCCCGATGTCACGAGATGAATACGCCATCACCTTCTGAGGTCGTTCGCGTGAACTGCAGCGGACGTGCGCGCGTATGTCGTACTGTTCCGGCGTTGCGACGCTTGTTCGTCGATCAGGGGGTCGACGAACAAGGTGGCGAACGTCGACACGTGCCTGGGGGGTACATGTGGCATGCCCGCACCACTGAGACCAACTCCACTGATACCGCTGCCGGTTCACCTGCAGCGGCGCCACGTCCGCGCGCGAAGGCGGGCTGGTATCCGGTCCTCGCGCTGACCGTGGACGCCCTGGGGGTGGGCGTACCGGTGGCGTCGATCCTCCATCTGGAGCGCCAGCCGTACGCCTCCGCGGCCGCCGTCGTCGCGGCCCTGTCCTGGGTCGTGGTGCGGGCGCTGCGGCGGAGGTACGCGCGGCGGGAGCTCGGAGAGTCGCGGGGCAGTCTGCCGGTCCTGCACGACTGGCTGATCCTGCTGGGCGTGCTCGCCGTGCTGCGGGCCGCCGCGGATCTGCACCATCCGGCGCTGCTCTGCCTCGCCGTGCTGCTGCCCGCGCCCGTACTCACGCTCATCTGCTCGAAGTTGACGTGGCATCACCTGGTCGCGGCGCGTCGGGAGGCGCAGGTGGTCACCCGGGTGCTCGTCCTCGGCGAGCCGACGGCGGCCGGTGACGTGGCCGAGCACCTGGCCGGCCGCACGGAGCACCCGTACGTCGTGGTCGGTGTGGTGGCCATAGGCGAGGGTCCGGTCCGCACCGGCGCGCCCGTCGCGGCCCGGCTGGGTACCGAGGCACCGGAGAGCGCCGACGGCGACACCTGCCATGTCCTCACGGCGGCACGCGAGTTGGAGGCGGACATCGTGCTCGTGGCGGCCGGTCCCCGGATGGCGGGCGAGCGGTTGCGCCGGCTGTCCTGGGGGTTGCACGACGCCGGGACGGAACTGGCCCTGGCGCCGGGCCTGGTGGAGTGCGCGGTGAAGCGACTGGAGACGACGTCGGCGGCCGGTCTCGCGCTGCTGCGGGTTGCTCCGCCGCTGCGCAGCGGGGTGCAGCCGCTGCTGAAGTCCGTGGTGGACCGGGCGGGCGCGGCCTTCGGCCTGCTGCTCCTGTCGCCGGTGTTCCTGGCGATCGGCGCGGCCGTGCGGCTCGGCTCGCAGGGTCCGGTCTTCTACCGGCAGGTGCGGATAGGGCAGGGCCGGGCGCCGTTCGTGATGTGGAAGTTCCGCACGATGTTCCTGGACGCCGACGCCCGCAAGGCGGAGTTGGAGCGCGCCAACGAGAACGACGGGCTGATGTTCAAGATGCGGCGCGATCCGCGGGTGACGCGGGTGGGCCGGCTGCTGCGCCGCACCTCGCTGGACGAGCTGCCGCAGCTGATCAACGTCCTGCTCGGGTCGATGTCGCTGGTCGGGCCGCGCCCGCCGCTGCCGGACGAAGTGGCGCGGTACGGGGACGTGGAGCTGCGGCGGCTTGCCGTACGGCCGGGGATGACGGGGTTGTGGCAGATCAGCGGCCGGTCGGACCTGTCGTGGGACGAGACGGTCGAGCTCGATCTGCACTATGTGGACAACTGGTCCTTCACCAGTGATGTGGATGTCATGGCCCGTACGTTCCGCGCCGTCGTCGACGGTCGCGGAGCGTACTGACGGGCCGGCCGCCGCATGAGATCAGTGCTGTTCCCGCCACCAGGCGTAGGTGGCGGCGATGCCGTCCGGCAGGGCGACGGCGGGCTTCCAGCCGAGGCCGGTGAGCCGCGAGACGTCGAGGAGCTTGCGCGGGGTGCCGTCGGGCTTGCTCGTGTCCCAGGCGATCTCCCCCTGATATCCCGTCACCTCGGCCACCGTATGGGCGAGTTCGCGGATCGTGAGGTCCTCGCCGCAGCCGATGTTGACCGGCTCGTCGCCGTCGTAGCGGTCCAGGAGGACGGCGCAGGCGGCGGCGAGGTCGTCGACGTGCAGGAACTCGCGGCGCGGGGTGCCGGAGCCCCAGAGGGTGATCTTCTCCCGGCCCTCCTCGCGGGCCTCGTGGAAGCGGCGGATCAGGGCGGGCAGGACGTGCGAGCTGTGCAGGTCGAAGTTGTCGCCGGGGCCGTAGAGGTTGGTCGGCATCGCCGAGACGTAGGCGGCGCCGTACTGCTTGCGGTACGCCTGGATCTGCACGATCCCGGCGATCTTGGCCAGCGCGTAGGCCTCGTTGGTGGGCTCCAGCGGGCCGGTGAGCAGGGCGTCCTCGGTGATGGGCTGCGGGGCGAGCCGGGGGTAGATGCAGGACGAGCCGAGGAAGAGCAGCCGGCCGACGCCCGCGGCGTGCGCGCCGGCGACGACGGCGAGCTGGATCCTGAGGTTCTCCTCCAGGAACTGCACCGGGTAGGTGCTGTTCGCCATGATCCCGCCGACCTTCGCGGCGGCGAGCACGACGGCGTCGGGACGGGTCTCGGCGAGGAAGGCGGCGGTGCGTTCGTCGTCGCGCAGATCGAGTTCGGCGCGGGTCCTGGTGATCACCCGGTGCCCGTCGGCGGTGAGCCGGCGGGCGATCGCGGACCCCACGAGGCCGCGGTGGCCCGCGACGAATATCCGGGACCGCTCGGGCAGGTACGACGTCGTTGCTCTCGGGGCTGCGCTCGTCGATTCAGTCATGGCCCGGATCATGCCAGGCCGAGTGGGACCTCAGTACCGCAGATCGGGATAGAAGGCCTGTAACACACCACAACCGCATCACCCGGACCGGCTGGGGGCCGGTCCGTCAGGGAGGGACAGCACGCATGGGCAAGACCGCACTCATCACCGGCGTCACCGGGCAGGACGGCTCGTACCTGGCCGAACTGCTGATGTCCAAGGGCTACACGGTGCACGGCCTGGTCCGCCGCTCGTCGAGCTTCAACACCGAGCGGATCGACCACATCTACCAGGACCCGCAGCAGGCGAATCGTTCCCTCGTTCTGCACCACGCGGATCTCTCGGACGGTGTGGCGCTGGTGAACCTGCTCCGGGACCTCCGCCCCGACGAGGTCTACAACCTCGGCGCGCAGTCCCATGTGCGGGTCTCCTTCGACGCACCGCTGTACACCGGTGACGTGACCGGCCTCGGCGCGCTGCGGCTCCTGGAGGCGATCCGGGCGAGCGGCATCGACACCCGGATCTACCAGGCGTCCTCCTCGGAGATGTTCGGCGCGACCCCGCCGCCGCAGAACGAGGGGACTCCGTTCCATCCGCGCAGCCCGTACGGCGCGGCGAAGGTCTTCGCGTACTGGGCGACCGTCAACTACCGTGAGGCGTACGGCATGTTCGCGGTGAACGGGGTGCTGTTCAACCACGAGTCGCCGCGCCGGGGCGAGACCTTCGTGACCCGCAAGGTGACCCGTGCGGTCGCCCGGATCAAGGCGGGGCTGCAGGACCGGCTCTATCTGGGCAACCTCGACGCCGTACGCGACTGGGGGTACGCCCCCGAGTACGTCGACGCGATGTGGCGGATGCTCCAGCGGGACGAGCCGACCGACTACGTGGTGGCGACCGGAATCCCCTCGACGGTACGGCAGTTCGTGGAGACGGCGTTCACCCACGCCGGGCTCGACTGGTCCGAGCATGTGCGGTACGACCCCAAGTACGAGCGCCCCAGCGAGGTGGACGCGCTGATCGGCGACGCCGGCCGGGCCCGGGACCTGCTCGGCTGGAAGCCCTCCGTACAGGTGGACGAGCTGGCCCGGATCATGGTCGACGCCGATGTCCGGCTCGTGGAGGACCAGTTGGCCGGGGCCACGGTGCGCATCGACCGCTGACCTGCTGGTTCCGGCCCCGCAGTCGCCCCTGGGGCGGTGGCGGCCCGGGCGACCACGGGGCCGGATGGTACGAGATTCGCCAAGTGGCCTTTTCCGACTGTCAGTTCGTCGTACAGTTCGCATTCATCAGATGGCAGTTGCACCACTTCACGCCACATTGACTGGGCTATCACGCCTGGGGGGAACATGCGTAGATCCTGGGGGCTCACCGCTGCCCTCGTCCTGACCGTCGCGGCCGGAGCCGGAGGCTCTCTGGCCCCGACGGCCGCGGCCCTGACGCCGCCGGTGGCCTTCACCGCGGACGATCTGCCGACCTGGCAGACCAACGGTGTCGTCTGGGCACTGGCCGAGACGAACGACACCGTCTTCGTCGGCGGCACCTTCTCCGAGGTGCGCCCGCCCGACGGCACCACCGGCGCCGCGAAGAGCGCCGTCAACTTCGCGGCGATGGACGCGGCCACGGGCGCGCCCACCGACTGCACCCTCTCCTTCACCGTCGGCAGCGGCACCGCGACCGTGCGGACGCTCGTCGTCTCGCCGGACAAGAAGACGCTGTACGCGGGCGGTTACTTCGGCGCCGTCAACGGCACGCCGGTCTCCAGCCTCGCCGCGATCGACGTCGCTACCTGCACCCCGAGGTCCAACTTCACGCCGAGCTTCCCCGCGACCGTGCGGGCGCTCGCCGTCACCGACACCACCATCTACGCGGCCGGCGACTTCGGCACCGTCGAGGGGCAGACCCGGCAGCGCTTCGCGGCCATCACCACCGGCGGGGAGCTGCTGCCGTTCACGGCCAACGCCGACGAGCCGGGCCGCGCCGTCGAGGTGACGCCCGACGGCCAGAACGTCCTGCTGGGCGGGGACTTCTTCACCGTCAACGGCGCCAACTCGCACGCCCTGGCCGTCGTGAACGCCACCACCGGCGCCGTGACGAAGGCGTACCCCAACGGCTGGATCCCGCAGAACTCCGTCGTCAAGGACATCGAGACCGACGCCACCGGCTTCTACACCGGCAACGAGGGCACCGGCGGCGGTGTCTTCGACGGCCGGATCGCCCTGAACCTGTCGAACTTCGAGCAGCGCTGGCGCGACACCTGCCTCGGCGCCACCCAGGCCGTCCGCTCGTACGAGGGCGTCCTCTACAGCGCCTCGCACGCCCACGACTGCTCCAGCGTCGGCGAGTTCCCCGACGGGCGCCGTTACCACCTGCTCGCCCAGCCGACCACGTCGACCGGCAAGCTCGGCTGGTTCCCCGACACCAACGACGGCATCGGCGAGGGCATCGGCCCGCGCGCCTTCACCATCTCGGGCACCGGAGCCACCAAGTACCTGTGGGTGGGCGGCGAGTTCACCACCACCAACGGGGCGCCCGCGCAGGGGCTGACCCGCTTCGCCTCAGGTCCCGACACCGGCGCGCCGACCGTCCCGGTCGCGAGCGCCGCCGCCGTCTCTCCGAACGCGGTGCAGATCCGCTGGCGTTCCAGCCTGGACCTGGACGACTCGCGGCTCACGTACAAGGTCTACCGCAACGGCGCCGCGACCCCGATCGCCACCGTCCAGGGCGACTCGCTGCACTGGTCCCGCCCCCAGGTGTCGTTCAAGGACACCGCCGTGACCCCGGGCCAGACCTACACCTACCGGGTGACCGCGGGCGACGCGGACGGCAACACCAGCGCCCTGTCGGCGACGTCCACCGTGACCGTGCCGACGTCCCCGGAGCCGTACGCCTCCCGCGTGATCGCCGACGGTGCGTCGCTGTACTGGCGCTTCGACGAGTCGACGACGCCGTACGCGGCCGACTCCTCCGACAGCGGCAACAACAGCGGTCTGTACGTCAACGCCCCCGCGCTGCGGCAGACCCCGGGTGCCGTCTCCGGCGCCTCCACGGCCGTCGCGCTCAACGGCACGGACGAGCAGATCCACAGCGACAAGCGGCAGTCCGTCACCGGCCCCTTCACCGTCGAGACCTGGTTCAAGACCACCACCAACCGCGGCGGGAAGCTGATCGGCTTCGGCAGCAACACCACGCGCAACAGCGGTAACTACGACAAGCACCTGTACATGACGAACTTCGGCAACATCGTCTTCGGCGTGTACAACGGCTCCACCCGGACCCTGACCTCCCTCGGCTCGTACAACAACGGCGCCTGGCACCACGCCGTGGGCACCCAGGGCCCGGAGGGCATGCGGCTCTACATCGACGGCAAGCTGGTCGGCTCCAACAGCGTCACCACCAACCAGCAGTACGACGGCTACTGGCACGTCGGCGCCGACAACCTCGGCAGCTGGCCGCTGCGCCCGACGAGCAGCTTCTTCGCCGGCCAGCTCGACGAGGCCGCCGTCTACCCGACGGCCCTCACCGCCACTCAGGTCGCCCAGCACCACAGCCTGGCCACCGCCCCCGCCGACACGGTCACCACCGTCACGGCCACGGAGGACACGTACGCCAACGCGGGCGCTCCCGGCACCAACTACGGCACGTCCAGCTCGCTGGCCGTCCGGGGCACCTCGGCGTACGAGTCGTACCTGCGCTTCCCGCTGCCCGCCGCCCCGGCGGGCAAGGTCCTCAAGAGCGCCCGGCTCGCGGTCAAGACGACCACGATGACCGGCGCGGGATCGACCGACTCCGTCTCGGTCGTGCCCGTCACGGGGGCCTGGGCGCAGGACACGGTGACGTACAACAACCGGCCCGCCCTCGGCGCGACGCCGGTGGGGACGCTGCAGGGCGCGGTGGACGGTTCGACCGTCTACTCGGCCACGCTGGACACCGCCGCGGTCACGGCCGCGCTCGGCGGCTCGTACAGCCTGGCGCTGACCAGCACCGGGACCGATCCGCTGTGGCTCTGGTCGTCCGAGGCCACGGCGGCGGAGGGCACTCCGCAGCTGGTCCTGACCTTCGGCGCGCCGTAACCGGTCACCGTCCCTCCACCACCGGAAGCGGGGCCCGGCCGACCGGGCCCCGCGTCCGACGTACCACGGGAGTTCCCTCATGCGTCGACCTCTTCACCGGCGCCCGGCAGCGGCGGCGGCCGTGCTCGCCGCGCTGCTCGCCCTGACCGCCTGCTCCTCCGAGGGGACGGGCGGTACGCCGAAGGCGGCCGGGCCCACACCCACCCGCTCCGCGGCGGTGCCCGACCGGCAGGCCGAGGCGGCCGAGAGCGCCGGACCGAGCGCCTCGGCCTCGGCCTCGGCGTCCAAGGGGCCGGTCGTGCCCGACGCGCAACTGAAGCCGGTCACGGGTTCGTTCACGGAGAAGGAGAAGAAGTATCTGAGCGGGCGGGTGCCGGTGAACACGGACCCGGCCGCCGTGCTCCAGACCGGGCAGGAGTCCTGCCAGCGTCTTGAGCGCACGGCCAAGCGGGACAAGGACGCCGCGATCGGCGCGATCGTCGCCGGGGACATCCCGGACGCGGAGGCGGTGATCACGCATCTGTGCCCCGCGCAGCAGCCGCTGCTCGCGACCGCGAGGACCGGCTTCGGCGAGGGCGCGGTCAAGGCGCCGAAGGCCGGGAGCTATCGCGCCCTGACCACGAATCCGGCCTGTGCGTGGCAGGCCCTCGGGGCGGACGGCAAGGTCCTCGCCTCCGGTCCCGCGCCCGGCGCCCGGGGGCCGGTGCGCGCCAACGTCCCTTCCGGGACCAAGGAGTTCACCTCCAGCGCCTGCTACGCCTGGCTGCCCGCGTAGGTCGTCGCCGACGGCTCGTAGCTCCGGCAGGAGGAGAGCCCGGTGCGGTCCGAGGACCGCACCGGGCTCTCCCGCGTCCTGAGAAGGGTCAGCTCGGTCCGGCCGCCCGGTCGTACACCCCGAGCAGGGTGTCCAGGACCGCGTCCATCGAGAACGCCTCGGCGGCCAGCTTCCGGGCCGCGGCCGACGCGGCGGAGTGCGCGCCCGGTTCCAGGAGCTCCCGTACGGCCGGGGCCAGGCCGGCCGCGTCCGTGACCACCCGTCCCGCGCCCGCGTCCGCGATGTCCCGGGCGAGCCCGTTGGAGGTGGTGACGACGGACGGGGTACCCACCGACAGCGCCTCGAGGACGGACATGGGGAAGGGCTCGTCGACCGAGGGCAGGACGTACACATGGGCCCGGCGCAGCTCCTCCAGCATCCGCTCCGAGGTCAGCGGACCGGGCAGGCTCACCCGGTCCCCGACGCCCAGTCGGGCGACGAGCGCGTCCACGGCGGCCCGCTCGCCCTCGTCGGGGCCGGCGAGGACGAAGGTGGCGTCGGGGTGGTGGCGCAGGATCTCGGGGACGGCCGCCACGAAGTCGGTCGGCCGTTTCCGGGCCTGGAGCCGGGCCGCGTACAGGATGCGCGGCGGCCCGGTCGGCGCGGGGCGCGGCTCCGGCGCGGCCGCCGGTACGCCGTTGACCAGGCGTACGGCTCCGGTGAGCGGGCCGCCGACGACGGCGTCCAGGTCCCGGCGCTCGCGGTCCGTCAGGTACAGGACGGCGGAGGCCCCGCGCAGCACGCGGCGGACGGCGACCGCGTCCAGGAGCCTCGCGAGCGGCTTGTCGCTCGGGTCGACCATGCCGTGGGTCTGGAGCACCAGCGGGCGGCCGGCGCGGAGCGCGGCCAGCGCGACGGGCAGGGTGACGAGGTCCCGGGCGAGATGGACGTGGACCACGTCGGCGTCCTTGACGAGGCCGGTGGCCCCGGCGAGCAGCGCGGGCGAGGTGATGCCGCTGAAGCCGAGCGGGAGGACGGAGCGGGCGCGGTAGAGCCGGGCGGGCACGCCGTCCACGTCGGTCGGCAGGGCGCCGGGAAAGCCGTCGCCGAGGGCGGTCAGCCGGACCTGGTGGCCCCGCGCGGCCAGGCCCCTGCCGAGATTCACCGCGACCCTGACGGGCCCGCCGAAGGCGTGCGTGGGGCTGTGCAGGGTGACGGCGTGGAGGACCTTGAGGGGTCCCCGGCCCCCGGGGCGGCTCACGCGGGCACCGGAACGGGTCGGCGGCCGTCGGCCGTGTGCAGGGTCAGCTCCGGGAGGTCCTTGTGGAGCGTCGTACCGGCGGCGACGACGGCGTGCCGGCCGATGGTGGTGCCGGCGAGGACGGTGGCGCGGGCGGCGACCCAGGCGCCGTCCTCGACGGTGATCGGGGCATTGCGGTAGCGGAAGTCGGCGGCCCGGTGGTCATGGCCGCCGGTGCAGAGCAACGCCTCCTGGGAGACGCAGACATGGGCGCCGAGGGTGATGGGCTCCAGGTTGAGCAGCCAGGCGCCCTCGCCGATCCAGGTGTGGTCGCCGACGGTCAGTTTCCAGGGCCACAGGATCCTGACCCGGTGCCGTATGAGCACGCCGTCGCCTATGGTCGCGCCGAAGGCCCGCAGCAGCGCGACTCGCAGCCGGGCCGGGCAGAACCAGGCCATGAAGACCGTGTTCATCACCGCGAACCAGAGGGCCTGGACGAGTCTGCCGCGGCCCTTGTCGTATCCGGCCAGTGTGAAGGCCGGTAGATTCCGCATGAGTTCACCCCCACCGGCGCCTCCCCAGGCGCCCGCCGATCAGACTAACGGTTACCGGGAGGTGACAGGGGGGCGTCGGTAGACTGGCCTGAAGTGAGGGGCCGGGGTGGGGACTTCGAGATCCGGGAGCGGTGGCTCCCGGGCTCCAGGGGGCGCGATGACGACCGAAATGCGCGGTACGGAAACCCCGGCGCGACCGGACCCCGCCGCACGGGACGGCGTCGCGTCGGACGGCGTCGCGTCGGGTCGTTCCGCCGCGGGTGCTTTCGTACCGGCGCCGTTGTTGCTCGCGCCCGCCGTGTCGCCGCGCACGCTGCTGTCGCGGGCCCTCTCGATCCCGCTCGTGCTCGGCTTCACGGTGTTCCTGCCGCTGCTCGTGGCGATCCAGCCGGGCGCGGGCGTGCACGACGCCGCGTACTACCTCCAGATCGCGCTGACCATGTACGCCGGGGCGCGGCTCTCGGCGATGATCCTGACCAGCCGCCGCAAGCTGCTGCAGGGGTCGTTCTGGCTCTTCGTCTACATGGCGATGGGGGTGGCTCCGCTCGCCCAGGCCGTCCTGGGCCGGGTGCCGACGCCGGTGGTGGGCCCACGCTCGGACCTGACGACGGCGGTGGCGCTGGTCCTGGTCGGCTGCGCCGCGTTCGACGTGGGGTCTCTGCTGGCCCGGGGCCGGCCGGGGACGTCCCGGCGGGCGGAGGGACGGCCGGCGCTCGTGCACCGGCGGCGGCTGTATCTGCTCGTGCTGCTCGCCTTCGCGTGCAGCGGTCTGTTCGTCATGAAGCTCGGCGGGCCCGCGGTGTTCTTCTCCAGCCGTCAGGAGATCATCGCGGGGATCGAGGAGGCGGGCGTCTCCCAGGCGGACTCGCAGGCCGGTCAGGCGTTCCTGCGCGGCTTCGGGACCGTGCCCGCGCTCTTCGCGCTCCTGGTGTACAGCCGCTGGCTGGTCACCTCGCGGCGGGCCCGGCGGCGGCCGATGGTGGTCGCGGTGTTCGTGGCCCTGGTGGCCCTGAACCTGGTGGTGAACAACCCGATCTCGAACCCGCGTTACTGGTTCCTGACGGTGATGTTCTCGCTGCTGTTCACGGTGTTCCCGGTGAGCGCCGCGATGTACCGGTCGGCGCTGAGTCTGGGGGTGGTGATGGCGCTGATCGTCTTCCCGTTCTCGGACCGCTTCCGCTACGACGAGAAGAACTACCGTCCGGTGGAGACGACGTCGGTCCTGGAGCCGTTGGCGCTCAAGGACTACGACCAGGTGGGCATGTTCGCCAACACCATCACGCTGGTCGAGTCGGGCAGCCGGCACCGGTACGGCCGTCAGCTGGCGGGGTCGGTGTTCTTCGCGGTGCCGCGTTCGGTGTGGCCGGGCAAGCCGCGCGACACCGGGGTGATGGTCGGCCAGTGGATGGGGACGGTCAACACCAATCTCTCCTCCCCCGTCTGGGCCGAGCTGTGGATCGACTTCGGCGCGGTGGGCATGGCAGCCGGGATGACGGGGCTCGGCTACGCGGCGGCCCGGGTGGACGGGCGGTTCGCCCGCAGAGGCACGCGCAGGGCGCCGCCGGGCAGTCTGATCTCGCTGGTGGTGCCGCTGGTCGCGGGCTACTCCTTCATCCTGCTGCGCGGCCCGCTGCTCCAGGCGTCCGGGCGGGTGGCGATCGCGCTGATCTGCGTCGCCCTGGTGATGACCTGGCGTCAGGACAAGGGGGCCGTGCTGCGCTGATCCTCCGGGCGGTCCTCGGCGGGCTCGGGCCGGACGCGTGCCACACGCGTCCAGGCGGCGAGCGCCTTCAGCGCCGAGCCGGCGGCCAGGCCCCAGGCGGCGCCGGGGGCACCGGCGAGGGCGTGGCCGGCGAGCATCAGGGCGACGGAGAGCAGGGAGAAGACCACCTGGACCCCGAGCGTGGCGCGGGGGCTGAGGACGCGCAGGGTGACCAGGGCGCAGGTGCCCGCCGCCATCACCGCGTACTGGCTGCCGGTGGCCGGCAGCAACGCAGCGGTCGACTGCCAGGTGGCGCCGAGGAGTTGGCGGCCCACGCGGTCGGGCAGGGCGTACAGGACGGCGGCCCAGCCGAGCGCGACGAGGGCGAGGACGGCGGCGAGCACCGCGGCGGCCCGCACGGTCGCGCGCCGGGAGCCTGCGCGGCCGAGCAGCGGAGGGCCGAAGGCGTTCACCGACGTGAAGAGGGTGTTGAGCGGGCCGAAGAGGGTGGTCGCGCCGCGGAGCGCGCCGACGGCGAGCGGGCTCGCGAGGAGCCCGAGGCCGAGGACGGCGAGCTGGCTGGAGCCGCTGCCGACGGCGAACTCGACGGCGAACCGGCGGCCGAGGTGGCCCCGGCCCAGATGGCGGCGGGGCGTGCCCTTCAGCCGCCGTACGTACGGGTGGAGCAGCGCGAGCCCGAGCAGGGTGGCGGGCAGGGCCGAGAGGCCCCAGGCGAGGACGAGGCGGGCCGGTGAGCTGCCGGACGGCTGGAGCAGCAGGGCCGGTACGGCGCAGCCGAGCCGGAGGAGGTCGGCGGCGAGGGCCCGGTGGGGCGTGCGCAGGGCGGAGAAGCCGTATCGCAGGCCGTCCTGGACGAGGACGACCGGCAGGACGGCGCCGAGGGCGAGTACGGCGAGTCCGGTGGGGCCGCCGATGACGGCGCCCGCCGCGAGGAGGAGGATCCCGGCGGCGGTGGAGGCGCCGGCGGTGAACGTGACGGCGGACCGGACCGCCGCGCCGACCTCGGGCTCCTCGCCCCGCTCCAGGACGACGCTCTGGCCGACGAAGGCCGCGCCGAGGCCGAGGAGCACGGTGAAGACGATGTACACCATGGAGAAGGCGGCGAAGCCGTCCGCGCTGGATGCGCGGGCCGCGATCACCAGGACGGCGATGTTGGTGAGGCTCGCCGCCGCCTGGTCCAGGACCGAGGCGGCGACGGTCGCGGCACGTCTCAACGGTCGCCCGCGTGGATGTCGCTTCCGCGCGGCTCCTGCGCGCGCAGGGCGCGCAGGGCGACGGTGTCGGAGCCGTCGCCGAGGAGGATCTGCTCGGGCTCCGCGGCGAACTCCTCGGGGGCGGGCGGCGGGGTGTGCCGCCTGCCGCCGCCGGGCCCCCGACGGGCCTGCTTCCTGGCGGCGCGGCGGCGGCGCCGGCCCGGGGTGTGCACGACGGCGCCGAGGACGGTGCCGCCCGCGCCCGCTATCAGCTCGCGGATGCGCTGGAGGTCCGTACGGTGGACGGCGCGCGGGTCGCAGACGATGAGGACGCCGTCGACGCGGTCGACGAGCGCGAGGGCGTCGGCGTAGTTGAGGACGGGCGGGGCGAGGACGACGACGGTGGCGTTCGGCGAGTCGGCCTCGGCGATGAGCCGGGTGACCCGGGGGCCGGTCAGCGCCCGCGCCACGTTCCGCACCCGTTCGCCGGGGACCAGGCCGAAGAAGCCCGACTCGCCCGCGTCGACGGAGAGTTGGCGTCCGGTGGGCCAGCCGTTCTCCTCGGTGTCCGCGCTCTCCACCGGGTTGCTCCAGCGGGGCGCGGTCGCCGCGTGGGCGCGGAGCCGGCCCTTGAGGGTGGGGTCGCGCAGGTCGGCCTCGATGAGCAGGACGTCCTTGCCGGTCTCGGCGAAGGAGGCGGCGAGGTGGGAGGCGACGGCGACGGCCGCCAGGTTGCAGCCGCGCGGGGCGACGACCAGGAGACGGCGACGGTCGGCGAAGCGCTGGTCGTAGGCGAGCCGGAAGGCGACGGAGCGGTACTCCTCGGCGGCCCTCGCGTCCGTGTGGTCGTCGGCGAGCAGGACGTCGGTGGCGCCGCGCGACAGGGTGCCGAGGACGGGCGCGCGCACCGCGCGGGCGACGTCGCCGGCGGAGCGGGGCGCGGGGTCGAAGACGAGCCTGACCCAGGCGGCGAGCAGCCCGAGCGCCACGCCGACGAGCGCGCCGAGGCCGAGGCTCATGGGCAGCCCTGGGCCGTCGGAGTAGCCGGGGGCGGTGGCGACCCGGATGACGGTGCCGGGCGACATGTCGAGGGACTTGAGCTGGCTGATCCGGGCGTCGAGTTCGTTGATGCGGTTGAGCAGGTTCGTCTTGACGCCGTACTCGGCGTCGCGGGCCGCCCCGTCGGGCATCCGGTCGAGTTCCTTGGTCTTCTGGTCGTGCTTCTTGGCCACCTCGTCGAGTTGCCGCTGCTGTCCGGCGAGCATGGTGGACCTCAGGTCGGTCCACTGCTTCTGCCGCAGTTCGAGGTAGGCCCGGGTGACGGCGTTGGCCCGGTCGGCGGCGGCCTGGGGGGTGTCGGCGGTGTAGGTGAACTGGAGGACCTGGCTCTGGGGCGGGTTGGTGACCTGGAGGTCCTTCTGCAGGCGGCCGATGGTGCCGGTCCAGCCGAGCTTCTTCGCGGCCTGTTCGGCGACGCTGCTGCTGAGGGCGGTCTGGCGCTCCGACCCCATGTTGAGGGTCTTGTCCTGGGAGATGCTGGGGTTGAACGGGTCGTTGACGGGGGCGCGCAGCACGACCTGGCTGGTCGCCACGTAGGTGTCGGCGTTGGACATCCCGAACCAGACGCCGCCGAGCAGTCCGATGCCGATGCCGGCGGTGATGATCGCGCGGTAGCGCAGGAGTTGGCGGAACTGGTCGCGCAGCAGCTCCGGTTCGTCGTCCTCGACCGCGGTGACGTGCGAGTGTGTCACGTGCTCGGACCCCCCAGAGCCTCGTCGATCAGTGCGTCGATCCGGGCGAGTCCGGCCGCTCGGGTCAGGTGGGCCTCGACGTGGCGGGGCCCCTGGGCGCCGAGCGCTTCGGCGGCCGTCGGATCTGCGCCGAGTCTACGGATTTCGGCCAGGAGCGCGTCCGGATCTTCCGGAGGTACGAGCACTCCGGCACCGGAGCGGAGGACTTCCTGGGCGGTGCCGCCCTCGGCGGCCACGGAGGCGACGACGGGGCGTCCCGCGGCGAAGTACGAGGTCAGTTTGGACGGCACGCTCATGTCCAGGACCGAGGCGCGCTGGGTGACGGCGAGGACGTCGGCGGCAGCGAGGGTGTCGGGGAACTCGTCGTCGCCGACGGGGGGCATGAAGTCGAGGTTGGGGACGTCCGAGCCCAACTCCTGAAGGTGGGCGCGCTGGTTGCCTTCGCCGAGGAGCACGATCCTGATCTTCGGGTCGCGGCGGGCCGCTTCGACGAGGACGTCGAGCCCCTGCTTGAGGCCCATGTTGCCGGAGTGCAGGACGACGGTCTCGAAGTCGCCCCAGCCCAGCCGTCGGCGGGTCTCGGCGCGGGATCCCGAAGGGCCTTGCACGTGGGACCAGTTGGGGACAAGGCGGATGCGGCGGCGGTCGACGCCCATGGCGGCGACCTTGTCGACGAAGGTCTCGTGGATCACGCCGACGAGCGCGGCCCGGCTCAGCGCGTATGTCTCCGCGCGCGCGGCGAGCGCGGCGGCGCGGTCCCCTCCCCTGATGCCACTCTGGGTGGCCGCCGCGCCCATCAGGTCCTGGACGACGGGAACGTACGGGACGCGCCAACGGGCCGCGAGGCGGGCGCCGATGACCCCGCCGGCCAGGCTGGGCAACTGGGCGAGCACGGCGTGCGGGCGGGCCATGCTCGGGGGCGCGAGGAGGCCGTGGGCGAGCACGCTGGCCTCGAACGCGGCGCGTTTCAGGGCGGTCTGGCGGGCGGGGACGGTGTGGCGCCTGCGGTGGACGACGACCCCGGCGCGCTCCTCGGTGCGGCGCCAGACCCCGGCGTAGGCCGGGTCGAGGGACCAGGCGGGGTAGTGCGGCATGCCGGCGAGGACGTGGGTCTCGTGGCCGTCCGCCGCCCAGTGCTCGGCTATCTGCGTGGCGTAGGGGCCTATCCCGGCGTGCTCGGGGGCGTAGTTGGTGGAGACCACCAGCAGCCGTCTGCGCGCAGCGGCCGGAGTTCCCAAGTCACCGCTCCCCGCCGTCACTTCGCCCACGCGACCGCCCCTCTCCCCCAGTGACGCGAACCGGACTTCACCCTAGTCGTTCACCCACTCTCAACGGAACGTGCACGCTATCGTCGGAACTCCTTCGCGCTGGGGAGCGCGAACGCACCTGGGGGGTTTCGCACATGACCGCAGGAAGGCCGTACCGCGTCGGCTACGCACCGGGGGCCTACGACCTCTTCCACATCGGGCACCTCAACATCCTTCGCCACGCGCGCAGCCAGTGCGACTACCTGGTGGCGGGGGTGGTCTCGGACGAGATGGCGGAGCTGGCCAAGGGCCGTCGGCCGGTGATTCCGCTGGTGGAACGCCTTGAGATCGTGCGCAACGTGAAATACGTCGACGCGGCCTTCGTGGAGACGGTGCCGGACAAGCTGGAGACCTGGAAACAGGTCAGATTCGACGTGCTGTTCAAGGGCGACGACTGGCGCGGCACGCCCAAGGGGGACCGTCTGGAGCGGGACTTCGCGGGGGTGGGGGTGGAGATCGTCTACTTCCCGTACACCATGCACACCTCCAGCACCCAACTCCGGCGGGCGCTCGACCTCCTGACGCAGGAGGCCGAGCCGGGTACCGGGGTCAGCGAGGGGCTGCGCTGAGTTCGCGGAACCACTTGGCGAGGAAGGCGAGGAGGAACACGGCGCTCGTGACACCGAGCGCCGTGTAGCTCCAGCGGAACGCGGTTCCGAAGCCCAGCAGCAGGAAGACCAGGCAGAAGACGCCGTGGTCGACGGGGAGCAGTGCCACCGCGCGGAGCGTCGACGGCTGGGCGGCCGGGGTGCCGGGAGCCGGGCGGGGCTTGAGCTTCTCGGTCAGCAGACCGCCGAAGAAGGTGACCACGGCGGCAAGTTGGAAACCGAGGGGGACCAGGAGCCAACCGTCGGCGGCGGTGCCGAAGTGGCCGGGATGGCGGTAGAAGGCGATCAGCACGGCGAGGTGCAGGGCGGTGATCTTGGCGCAGTCGACGACGTGGTCGAGCCACTCCCCCGCCGGGCTGCCGCCGCCGCGCAGCCGGGCGAGCTGCCCGTCCGCGGAGTCGAAGGCGAAACCGACGGCGAGCCCGAGCCAGACAAGGAGACCGAGGACCGGGGTCGGGCCGGAGAGGGCCAAGGCGGCGACGGCGGCGAAGCTGAACCCCGCGCTGATGAGCGTGACCTGATTGGGAGTCAGGCCGAGTGCGTACGAACCGGCCGCGAGGACGCGCCCCACCGGCCGGTTGACGAACCGGGAGTAGAGCGAGACCCCCTTCGCCGACTTCTGGGCGGATCGCAGCGCGCTCAGCGCGGTACCGATCGTTCCCGTATCCGTTCCCGTACCCGTTCCCGATGCCGTTCCCACGAACCCCCCAGGACCTTTGCGCGAGTTTCGTACTTTCGTACGTGATGCCGCACATCATGGCATCACCGGGGGGTTCGCGGTGGCGGGTCTACGCCTCCACGGGCTCGGCCTGACGGTTCTCCCTGATCGTGATGCGGCCCTTGCGGATCGTCGCGAGGCGCGGGGCGCGGCGGGCGATGGCGCTGTCGTGGGTGACCATCACGAACGTCAGACCGTGCTCCTTCCAGAGCCCTTCGAGGAGGTCCACGATCTCGTCGCGCATCGACTCGTCGAGGTTGCCGGTGGGCTCGTCGGCGAGCAGCACCTTGGGCCGCTTGACCAGGGCGCGGGCGATCGCGACGCGCTGCTGTTGGCCACCGGAGAGTTCGGACGGCAGGTGCCCGCACCGCTCGCCGAGGCCGACGGAGTCCAGGGCCTCGGCCGCCATCGCGCGCCGCTCGCCGGCCTTGATGCCCATGGGGACGAGCGCGGTCTCCACGTTCTCCTGGGCGGTGAGCGTGGGGATGAGGTTGAAGGACTGGAAGACGAAGCCGATGTTCTGGCTGCGGACGGCGGTCAGCCGGCTCTCCGGCAGTTTGGCCAGATCGACACCGTCCAGGACCACACTGCCCGAGGTGGGACGGTCGAGGCCGCCGAGCATCTGCAGCAGCGTGGACTTGCCGCCGCCGGTGGGGCCCTGGATGACGAGGCGGTCGCCCTCCCTGATGGTCAGGTCGACGCCGGCGAGCGCGTCGACTCTCTCCTGACCCCTGCGGTACTGCTTGGTGACGCCGGTGAGTTCGTACATGGTGCAACTCCTGCGATACGTGAAGGGGGTGGGGCGGCCGGCTACTCGACGCGGCGCAGCGCGTCCGCCGGTCGCAGCCGCGAGGCGCGCCAGGCGCCGAAGCCGCCCGCGACGAGCCCGCCGCCGAGGGCGAGGAGGACGGCGAGGCCGACGGTGGTGACGCTCACCGGCGCGGTGAGGGCGATGTCGAGGGTCTTGCCCCCGGCGCCCTGGCCCGCGGCGCCCATGCCGGGTCCGCCGAACATCCGGGCGCCCCCGCCGGCACCGCCGCTCGTCAGCGCGCCGGAGCCGAGCTCGGCGGTGAGGGTGGGGCTGACGGCGGTGACCAGGTACGCGCCCGCGAGGCCGACGGCGATGCCGAGGGCGCCTCCGATCAGGCCGTTGACGAGTGCCTCACCCATGACCTGCCGGGTGACCCGGCCGCTCTTCCAGCCGAGCGCCTTGAGCGTGCCGAACTCGCGCACCCGGCGGCTGACGGCCGAGGAGGTGAGCAGGCCCGCGACCAGGACCGCGGCGACGAGGACGGCGTACGAGAGCCACTTGCCCACGTTGGTGGCGAGGTTGGCGGCCGTGTCGAGGGAGCCGGAGACGGTCTCGGCGAGGTCGGCGGAGGTGGTGACCGTGGTCCCGGCGACGTTCTTCTGGATGGCGGACTTGACCGCGTCGATCCGCGTCGAGTCGGTCGCCTTCACATAGACGGTGGTGATCTTGTCCTTGGAGTCCGACAGGGTCTGGGCCTGCTTCAGCGGCAGGTAGACCTGCGCCGCGGACTGGCCGCTGTCGGCGGTGGCGATGCCGACGACCTCGAACTTCACCGCCTTGACCGTGAGGGTCTCCCCGACCGCGAGGCCTTCCTGCTTGGCGTAGGCGCTGTCGACGACGACGACCTTGGCGTCGGTCTCGGTGCTCTTGAAGGTACGGCCCGCGGTGATCGTGGAGGTGGTGAGGGGGCCGAGGTCGGGGGTGGTGACGTCGGTGCCGTAGAGGGTGAAGGAGTTGACGTCGAAGGCGGCTCCCCCGCCCTCGACGCGACCTCCGCCGCCGCTGCCTCCGCCGTTCCCGCCGCCGGGGCCGCCGGGCTGGGCGGGCTGCGTCTGACGGAACTCGCCGCGCTTGAACTCGCCGTCGATCTTGAGGTTGGTCAGGCTGAGGCCGCCGACGGCCTGATCGACGCCGTCCTGCTTCGCGACGGTGGCGACCGTCGACGCGGCAAGGGTCTGGAAGCCCTGGACCATCAGCCGGTCGCTGCTCTGCTCCTCGCCGTCCTCGCCGGCGTCGAACTCGAACCGCGGCCGCTGCGCCTGCTGACCGGCCTGGGGCTCCTCGCGGGCCTTGGTGACGGTCAGATCGGTGCCGAGACCGTAGAGGGACTCCAGGACCTGGGTCTGGGCCTGCTTCATGCCGGAGGCCACGGAGTTGACGACGATGACCAACGCGATCCCGAGCGCGAGCCCGGAGGCGACGACGAGCGCCGCCTTTCTGCGACGGCGCAGCTCGCGCCGGAGGTAGGTGAAGAACATGGACGCGAAGCTAGGGGCGCGCGGTGATGGCTGGATAAGGCCCACGTGAGAGAGGGATGAGAGTCCGGGCAGGCGCGCGCACGGCCACGGATGCGGGGTCCGTCAGCTCGTGTACGCCAGGGGGTCGCGCAGGACCTGGCGGACGACGTACGCGGCCGCGCCCCGCGACGCAGGGGTGGCGGGGGAGGCGGGCGACGCGGCGCGCAGTCGTCCCGCCGCCGGGGTCCAGAGGCCGGAGACCACGCGGTGGGCGAGTTCGGCGTCCACGGCGGGGCCGAGCCGGGCCATCAGCCGGGGGTAGAGGCCGCCGAGGACGACCGCCTCGGGGTCGAGCAGGTTCACCGCGCCGGAGAGCGCGAGCCCGAGCATCCGTCCCGCCCCCTCGACGGCGGCCACCGCCCGGGGCTCCCCCGCGTCGACGGCGCGCGCCAGCTCCTCGACGCCGACCGCCCCGGCCGCCCGCAGCAGCGCCGACTGGCCGGCGTACTGCTCCAGGCACCCGCGCGAGCCGCAGCGGCACAGCGGACCGTCGGCGTCCACGGGCAGATGGCCGATCTCACCGGCGAAGCCATGGGCGCCGCGCAGCAGTTCACCGTTGACGACGATGGCGCCGCCGACCCCGATCTCGCCGGTCAGGTAGAGGAAGCTCCGTACGTCACCGAGGGAGCCGAACCACAGCTCCGCGAGCGCCGCGGCGTTCGCCTCGTTGTCGGAGGTGACCGGGAGGTCGGCGGTGACCGGGAGGCCTGCGGCGGCAGGGAGGTCTGATGCGGCAGGGAGGTCGGCGGTCCCGCGCGTCCCCGGCCACCGCTCCGCGAGCGCCTCGCCGAACAGCCGGTCGGCGGGTACGCGGTTCCAGCCGAGGTTCGGCGCCTGGTGGACGGTTCCGGAGGAGACCAGGCCCGGCAGGGCGAGCCGTACCCCGGCCGGACGCAGGTCCCGCTCGGCCGCGCTCCGCAGGGCCTCGGCCGCGAGCCCTGCGGCGCGCGCGAGGAGTTCGGCCGGTTCGGCCGTGCGGTGGGCACGGTGGTCCAGGGGCTCGGTGATGCGGACGCGATCGGCTCCCGCGAGGTCGACGACGCAGACGGAGACGTAGTCGACGTTGACCTCGACCCCGAGCCCGGCAGGGCCGGTGCCGGCCGGCTTCAGGACGGTCCCGGGCCGCCCCGCCTGTCCGCTGAAGGTCTTGCCCGACTCGACCAGGAAGCCCTGCTCCAGGAGCTGCTCCACCAGGGAGGAGACGGCGGCGCGGGTGAGTCCGACGCGCGCCGCGACGGCCGCGCGGGTCGTCTCGCCCGCGTCGTGGACGGTGCGCAGGACGAGGCTCAGATTGTGGCGTCGCACGCTCGCCTTGTCGGCCTTGGGCTCCCGGGTCGGTGGGGTCTTCTTCATCGTGCCCGAGCCTAGTCCCCCTCCGTCCGCTTCTCCCTCATCCGTCTCTCTCCTGTCCCTCCCGCCGCTTTCCCTCAAGGAGTTCAACCACCGAACTGATTCCGCTACTGTCTGCCGCATGCCACTCCCCCGCGACTACAGCGGCCAGAGCTGCGCCCTCTCGCGCTCCATGGAGGTCGTCGGAGAGCGCTGGACGCTGCTGATCGTGCGGGACGCCTTCTTCGGGGTCCGCCGGTTCGGCGAGTTCGCCGCCCATCTCCGGCTCCCCCGCGCCGTCCTGGCCGACCGGCTCGCCATGCTCACGGCGGCGGGCGTCCTCGCCCGGCTGCCGGACACCGGGCGCCGCGAGGTCTACGCCCTCACCCCCAAGGGCGTCGCCCTGTGGCCCGCCGTCCGCGCGCTCACCTCCTGGGGCGACTCCTTCTACGGAGCCGACGGCGGCCCGCGCCGCGTCTTCCGGCACGCCGACGACGACGCGTCGCTCACGGACGACGGCCGCTGTACGGGGTGCGGGATCCTCGTCCCGGTCGGCGACGTCCTCGTGGCACCGGGTCCCGGCCTCGCCCCCGCGGCCGAGCACGACGACCCGGTGACGGCCGCCCTCGCCCGCCCGCACCGGCTGCTGCGCCCCCTGCTCATACCGTCCACCACGCACCGTTCCCCGAGAGGTCCGCACTCATGAAGATCCTGGTCGTCGGCGCCGGAGCCACCGGAGGCTACTTCGGGGCCCTGCTCGCCCGTTCCGGACAGGACGTCACCTTCCTGGTCCGCCCGCGCCGCGCCGCCGAACTGCGCGAGCGCGCCCTGCGACTCGTCGGCCGGGGCGGGGAATGGTCCGTCGAACCCCGGCTCGTCACGGCCGACACGCTGGACACGACGTACGACCTGGTCCTGCTCTCGGTGAAGTCCACCGCCCTCGACCAGGCGATGGAGGACGTCGCGCCCGCCGTCGGACCGGACACCGTGATCGTCCCGCTGCTGAACGGCCTCGCCCACGTCGACGCCCTGAACGCCCGCTTCGGCGCCGCACACGTCCTCGGCGGAGTCGCCAAGGTGGTCACCACGCTCGACGAGAACGGGGACATCGTCCGCCTCGCGCCGCTCGCCCACCTGACGATCGGCGAGCAGGACGGGACGCCCACCGCGCGCGTGGAGAAGGTCCGGTCCGTGCTGGCCGAGGCCGGCATCGACGTCCTGGTGCCGGCGGACGTGCTGACGTCCATGTGGCACAAGTGGGTGTTCATCACAACGTTCGGCGCGGTGACGAGCCTGATGCGGGGCACCGTCGGGGAGGTCAACGCCGTGCCGGGCGGCGCGGATCTGGGCCCGGCGGTCCTCGCCGAGGCGGTGGCGGTCGCGGAGGCGGCCGGGCATCCCGTACCGGAGGCGGAACGGGACGCCACCCTGGGCATCGTCACCGCCACCGGCTCCCCAATGGTGCCCTCCCTCTACCGCGACCTGGTCGGCGGCCGCCCGACGGAGGTGGAGCACCTCTTCGGCGACCTGGTGGCCCGCGCGCGTGCCCTGTCGGTGCCCACTCCGCTCCTCGACCTGGCGACCCTGCACCTCCGCGTCCACCAGGCACGCGTCACGGCCGTCGGCTGATCCGTCGGCCGAAACCGTCGACCGACCCCGTTGTCAGAGGCGCTCGTTAGGGTGCGGAGCAACTGATCGCCAAGGGACAGGGGGAGGGCCAGTGGGGCGCTCGGAGGACGTCGTGGACAGCGCGGGCAGTGCGGAGCACGTGGCTCCGGGGGTCCCGGAGGCCGCCCCGCTCGACGAGGACACCTTCGTCCTGCCCTCCGCCTGGAAGCGGAGTCTGCACCCGCGCCGCGGCGGGGTCCCGCGCACCGTGCCCGCGGGCGCCGCCGACGCGCCGGAGAGGCTCCGCGGGTGGCTCGCGCGGGAGGCAGACGCGATCGAGCGCGCGCTCGAATCCGAGGGGAGCGACCGCGCGCTCGTCGAGGCCGCCCGGGCGCACCGGGACGGCAGGCCCGACGCCGTCGGTGCCGCGGCGCTCGCGCGGATGCTCAACCTCCAGCAAGGGGGCTACGGGACGGTCGCGGACGCCTGGGCCGCGGAGTTCGGGCTGCCGTTCGCCGCCTGCGCGGCGGTCGAACTGGGCGAGACGCGGAACATGTGGCTGAAGGAGGACCGGCGGAGCGTCCTCGTCGGTGTCGAGGTGAACCCCGAGGATTCGAGCGGCTGGGGGCACCGCGTCACCCTGGTGGCCCTTGAGCGGGTCAGGGCCTTGCTGGCGGGGGCGGACGAGGCCGTCTACCGGGCCACGGTCGAGGCGCTCGCCGGGCACCGGCACGGTGTCCGCAGAGCGGTCAGGGTGTCGTTCCTCGTCCCCTCGGAGAGCGCGTGGGTGGAGGAGTGCTGCGCCCGGCTCAACCACCCCGTCCACGCCGACTCCCTCGTACGCACGATGCTGCTGTGCTCGCTCGGAACCGCCGAACAGGTCGCTCTCTTCGGGGACCGCTGCGACCTCGGTTGGCGCGGCTGGAACGCGGCGGTCGTCTCGACGCTCGGTGAGGGCGTGGGCGCGGCCATGGCACCTCTGCTCGCCGGTGAGCTGAACGGTCCGCACATCGACGCGGAAGGCGTCAAGGCCATGGCCGCCGCACTCGGCGAACTGCCTTCGGACGAGGCCTTCCGCCATCTGCTCGCCCGTGTCGACGACAAGCACGTGCGGGGCACCGTGGTCACCGCCGCGCGCCGCTACCCGGTGCGTGCTCTGCGCCTGCTGGCGGAGGCCGCCGGCGCGGACGATACAGGCGCGGGCGGTACGGGCGCGGGCGGTACGGGCACCTCGGCGGTCACGGTCCGCAGGCTCCTCACGGCCCATGTCGCGGCCCATCGTGAGACCGCCCTCGCCCTGCTGCCCGGTCTCCCCGAGGAGGCAGCGGAGCTCGTCGGGCCGCTGGCGCGCCAGGACGGACGCGTCGAGGACGTCGCCCTCGCCTCCCTGCCCGAGGTGCTGACGTCCCCGCCCTGGACCCGGCCCCGCAAGGTCGCCAAGCCCCGCGTGGTGACCGGGCTCGTCGCCCCGGCGGAGCCGCGCATCGCGTGGGAACCGGGCGAGCAGCAGCGGTGGGCGGTCGCCGAGTCCTGGGTCACCGGCTGGCAGCCGTACCGGCCCATGGAGGAGCTGATCGAGCAGGCGCGCTCGGGCCTGCTGAGCTCCTGGCACGACGTGGCGGTGTTCACGCACGGCCCCGTCGAGGCGGTCCGGCCGCTGATCGCCGACTGGAGCGGCGGCGACGGCATCCACGACGGCCCGAACACCTACAAGCCGTTCGTCGCCCGCCACGAACTCCTCGCGCTTCCCACGGTCATGCGCGTCGCCACGAACCATCCGACCTCGATGGCGCCGCTCCTCATGCCCTTCGTCGGTCCCGACGTGGCCCGGCTGATGGCCGACTGGCTGGAGCGGCTCAAGGTGGCCGGCAGGACGGCCGCGGCCTGGTTCGCCCGGCACGGCGCCGACGCGGCGCGGCTGCTCGTCCCCGACGCCCTGGGCAGGCCCGGCGCGGCACGGACCGCCGCCGAGCGGGCGCTGGCGCTGATCGTGTCGGCGCACGGTGCCGAGGTCGTACGGAAGGCGGCGGCGGAGTACGGCCGGGAGGCGTCCGAGGCGATCGAACTCCTCCTCGGCTCCGACCCCCTGACGGCCGGGCTGCCCGCCCGGATGCCCGAGCCGGGTGCCTGGGCCGATCCGCTCGCGCTTCCGCAGCTCCTGACCTCCGGCGGCGGCGCGCTCCCGCCCTCGGCCGTCGGCCATGTCCTCACCATGCTCGCGCTCTCCGCACCGGGCGCCGTGTACCCGGGCCTGGGCGTCGTAGGGGACCTCTGCGCCAAGGACTCCCTCGCGGCGTTCGCCTGGGCGCTGTTCGAGGAGTGGCGGCTCGCGGGGATGCCCTCGAAGGACGCCTGGGCGCTCCGCGCGCTCGGCTGGTTCGGCGACGACGACACGGTCCGCGCGCTGGCCCCGATCGTCCGCGCCTGGCCGGGCGAGGGCGCGCACCAGCGGGCAGTCGACGGGCTCGACGTGCTGGCCGCGATCGGTACGGACGTGGCTCTGCTGCAGCTGCACGGCATCGCCCAGCGGGTGAGGTTCAAGGCGCTGAAGCTGCGCGCCCAGGAGAAGATCGCCTCGGTCGCCGCCGATCTCGGCCTGACCGGTGAGGAGCTGGCCGACCGGCTGGTGCCGGACCTCGGCCTGGACGCCGACGGCGGCACGGTCGTGGACTACGGCGACCGCAGCTTCACGGTCGGCTTCGACGAGCAGCTGAAGCCGTTCGTGCGCGACGGGGCCGGACAGCGCCTGAAGGATCTGCCGAAGCCCGGTGCACGGGACGACGCGGAGCTCGCCCCGGCCGAGCGCAAGCGGTTCGCCGCCCTGAAGAAGGACGCCCGGACGATCGTCTCGAACCAGGTTCGGCGCCTGGAGCAGGCGATGGTGACCCGGCGCTCCTGGACGGGAGGCGAGTTCCGCCGGCTGTTCGTGGAGCATCCGATGATGGGGCTCCTGGTGCGGCGTCTGGTGTGGCTGGCCGAGGAGCGGGGCACGGTCACCGCGTTCCGGGTGGCCGAGGACCGTACGTACGCGGACGTCGGCAACCGGACGGTGACCGTCGCCGACGACGCGACCGTCACGCTCCCCCACCCCCTGCACCTGGACGGTGCCGCGCTCGGCACCTGGTCGGGGCTGTTCGCGGCAAACGAGATCGTGCAGCCCTTCCCTCAGCTCGCACGGCCGGTCCTCGCCGTGACCGGCGAGGAGGCCGCCGGTGCGCGCCTGACCAGGTTCGAGGGGGTGACCGTGCCGGTCGGCAGGCTGCTGGGTCTGCAGAAGCGCGGATGGGAGCGGGGCGAGCCGCAGGACGCGGGCGTGGAGCGGTGGTTCTCCCGGCGGCTCGGGCCGGAACGCCATCTGGTCGTCGCCCTGGAGCCGGGCATCGCGGTGGGCCATGTCGAGATGTTCGCGGACCAGACACTGGAGACGGTCTGGCTCGACAAGCGGCCGGGCGACCACTGGGGATCCCGCGCATACCCCCTGGCCTTCGCCGACCTGGACCCGGTGACCGTCTCCGAACTCCTCGCCGACCTCACGGAGCTGACGGCCGCGGAGACCGGCGCCCGGACACGACCTAGCGGCTGAGCCACCCCCTCAGGAGTCTGCTCACGGCCGGCATCGACACGTACGTCATCAGGATGTTGAAGACACCGGCGACGACGGCGCTGCTCAGCACGTACGGCAGCGAGGTCAGCCGGGGCACCAGGAAGTAGCCGCCGAGGAGGGAGATCGGGTAGATCGCCAGCGTGGCGCTGATCGCCATCTTCCATCGCGGCGGCGCGGGCCGGGTCGAGCCCGGCTTGGCGAACCAGGTCTCCATGCCGGTCAGGACCCGCCGGGCGATCTCGATGTGGTGGTGGCCCTCGCAGTCGGCGAACCAGGCCGCCCGCTCCGGCGACTCCTGCCAGGTCCGGCAGGCCTCGTCGTCTCTGAACCGGTGGACGAGGAACCAGGGCGCGTCGCCTCCGGACGAGCGGAAGAGCCCGTACCCGAGGTGGCCGGGGAAGGCGGCCGCGGTCTCCAGGATGCCCTTGGCCCAGCGCTCGAAGGCCGCTTCGTAGCCGGGCTCCACCCGGCGGGCTATCAGCAGGGTCACCTCGCCGGCGTCGGCGGGGACGGTGGTGTGCTCAAGACTCACCGCGGTCACTCGTACTCCTCGTGATCACACCGCGCCCGCCGCCACTGTACGCGCTGCCGGGTCGAGGAACGCAGGTGAGGGGGGTGCCCGGCCGGCCCGTCGAGGAGGTGCGCTCCTCGACGAGCCGGTACGCGGCCGTACGCGGCCCACTCCTCGGCCCGCCCCCGTCGGCCGGCGCTCGGGCTCACCCCACCTCCGCCCCCGCGGGAGAGTCGTCGAGGAAGCCGCCCGACTGGTGCTGCCAGAGCTTCGCGTAGGCGCCGCCCGTGGCGAGCAGTTCCTGGTGCGTGCCCTGTTCGATGATCCTCCCCCGGTCGAGGACGACGAGGCGGTCCATGCCGGCGACCGTGCTGAGCCGGTGGGCCACCACGAGCGCGGTCCGCCCCTCCATGAGGCGCCAGAGCGCGTCCTGGACGAGGATCTCGCTCTCGGAGTCGAGGGCGCTGGTCGCCTCGTCGAGCAGCAGGATCGGCGCGTCCCGCAGGATCGCCCGGGCCAGGGCGACCCGCTGGCGCTGGCCGCCCGAGAGCTTCACCCCGCGCTCGCCCACCATCGTGTCGAAGCCGTCGGGCAGCGCGTCGGCGAACTCCGTGACGTGGGCGGCCTCGGCCGCGCGGCGGATCTCCGCCTCCGTGGCGTCCGGCCGGGCGAAGGCGATGTTGTCCCGGAGCGAGCGGTGGAACATCGCCGGGTCCTGCGGGACGTAGGAGATCTGGTCGCGCAGGTCCTTCTGCCGCAGCCGGCTGATGTCCTGGCCGCCGATCAGGATCCGCCCGTCGTCGATGTCCGTCATCCGCAGGAGCAGGCGGGTGAGCGAGGTCTTGCCCCCGCCGGACCGGCCGACGAGGCCGAATTTCGCCCCGCCGGGCACGTCCAGGTCGAGCCCCTTGAACAGCGGCTCCGCGCCCGCGTGGGAGAACGTCACCCGCTCGAACCGCACATCGGCCGACCCGGCCACGAGCGGCTCGGGGACCGGCGGGTCGAGCACGGTGGGCGGGTCCATGAGCAGCTCGGTGAACTGCGCCGCCTCCGTCATGGAGCTCTCCAGGCGGCGGTAGATCTGGTTGAACTCGAACATGATGCGGGTGGCGTTGGCGTAGTACGTGAAGGCGACGATGACCGCCTCCACCCCGAGCTCTCCCCCGCCGAGCGAGAGCGCGAGCAGCAGTCCCAGGACGTTGGTCAGCACGGACATCGGCGCGACGAGCGTGTCGATGCGCAGGTTGCCGTAGTCCCAGGAGCGCAGTGTGAGACGGCGCGACTCCGCGACGCGCGAGCGGTGTTCGGCGGCCTCGCGCTCCTCGGCGGCGAAGGCCCGGACGGTGTCCATGTTCATCAGGCTGTCGGCGACGTGCCCGGAGACCCGGGCGATGGCCTGCTCCCGCTGGGCGACGAGCGCCTGCCGACGGCGGATCAGGGGTGCCACGCCCACCGCCGTGACCAGGATCATCGTCAGCAGCCCGACGACGAGCAGCGGGTCGTACTGCCAGAGCACCACCGACGCGAACGCCAGCGGCACGAGGCTGCCCATGACGGAGAACGTCAGCGTGTCGACGAACTCCTCGAAGCGGGAGGCGAAGCTGAGGACCCGCTTGGTGAGCGACCCGGCGAAGTTGTCGTGGAAGAACGAGGAGTCCTTGGCGAAGAGTTCACCCATTCCGACGACGTACAGGTGCTCGATGCCGCGGGCGTCGAGACGGTTCAGACAGTGCAGCCCGACGCGCCACAGCGCCTCGGAGAACAGCAGCACGCCGGCGAAGGCGAGGACGTACGGGAGCATCGGGCCGATCGCAAAGGCGGCGGCGCCGTCCCCGGCGATCCGGCCGACGAGCTTGGCGACGATCAGCGGCGCCACGTAGTTGATGCCGACGTTGCCCAGCGCGGGCAGCAGCATCGCGGGCAGGGTCAGCCGGCGGAGCCGGGCCAGTTCGCGCCCGTAGTGGCGGAGTGCGAGGAGGACGGAACCCCTGCTTGGGGCTCCTTCGGACGATTGATGTGATTCCATCACGAGCCTGTACTTTTGGACCATCGTGTGAGCCACAAAAGTGTTCCGTGCCGAACCCCGCGCGGTCCAAGCGTTTTTCGGCGCGGGGACGGGTTCAGGCCTCGGTTCCGACCATGGTGACCGTCCGGACGCGGATGTCCCCGGCCGAGCGGCCCACGAGGATCTCGTAGCCGCCGGGTTCCGTACGCCAGGCGGTGTCCTCGGGCGACCAGTGGCGGAAGGCGCGCGCCGGGATCCGTAGCGTGGCGGTCACCCGCGCGCCGGGGGGCGCGTGGACGGTGGCGTGGGTCGCGAACCAGCGGTATGGGCGGTCGAGGGCCGAGTCCGGGCGGGCCAGATAGAGCTGGACGACCTCGCGGCCCGGCCGCCGGCCGGTGTTGCGGAGGTGGACGCGGACGGTGACGTCGGCGCCCGCGCGGACCTCGCCGGGGGCGTCGACGGCGTCGTACTCCCAGGTGGTGTAGCCGAGTCCGTGCCCGAACCAGTAGGCGGGCACGCGGCCCGCGCGCAGCCAGGCGCGGTGGCCGATGTGCAGTCCCTCCGGGTAGGCGAGCCGGCCGTCGGCCGGCCGGGTGATGGTGACCGGCGCGTCCGCGAGGGAGGCGGCCCAGGTGGTGGGGAGCCGTCCACCCGGTTCGGCGGCGCCGAACAGGACGTCGGCGAGGCCGGTGCCGGCCTCCTGACCGGGGAACCAGGCGAGCAGGAGCGCCCCGATCTCGTCGCGCCAGGGGAGTTCGACCGGGCTGCCGCTGTTGAGGACCACGGCCGTCCGGGGGTTGGCCGCCGCCACCGCGCGGACGAGGGCGTTCTGCGGGGTCGCGAGCCGGAGGTCGGTGCGGTCGTACCCTTCCGTCTCGTCGTGCTCCGTCGTACCGACCACCACGATCGCGGCGTCGCAGGCGCGGGCGGCCGCCACGGCGGCGGCGAGGGCCGCCCGGGCCTCGGGTTCCGGTGGGGCGGCCGAGACGGTCGTGGCGCGGCCCGAGCCGGGCACCAACTCCCGCCGGGCCACCAGGTGGACGGTCCGCCCGGCCCCGAGAACCGTTCGGGCCGTCCGTCGCGGCGGGTTGACGTGGACCACGGCCGGGTCGTCGACGTCCTGCGGGTAGCGGCCGTCGAGGAGCGGGCGGCCGTCGACCGTGAGGGACATCCGGCCGAAGCCGCCGACGGCGAAGGTCCACTCCCCCGGGGTCTGGGGAGTCAGCAGCGCGCTGATCTCCACGGTGTGGGAGCCGGGGACGAGTTCGGGTTCGAGGACGCGGCCCGTGAGCCGGTGTTCGGCGGCGAGTTCCCGGCCGTCGGCGTCCAGGAGGCGCAGCAGCACACCGGGGTGTCCGGTGGCGGGGTCGCGGCACCGGTCGACACCGAGCGGGGGTGGCGGGGCGGGCGCGGCAGGACCGGGGACGTGGCGGACCTCCGCTCTCCCCCGCAGCCGGGCGCGGATGCCGTCGAGCGGCGTGACGACGGTGTCCGGGAAGACCCCGGCGCTGCCGCCGCCCTGCAGCCGGGGGTGGGCCGCGTGCGTGCCGATCACGGCGACGGACGACAGGCGCTCCGCGTCCAGCGGGAGCAGGTCGCGGTTGTGCAGCAGGACGGACCCGGCCGCGACGGCCCGGCGCAGCAGGACGCGGGCGGTCGGACCGGCGATCGGATCGCCGGATGCGGCGGCGGCAGGACCGGGTGCCGGTCCCGGCGTCGGACGGGTGGTGGAACCGGCCGACGGGCCCGTGGTCGGACCGGCCGACGGACAGGCCGTGTTCGGACCGACCGACGGACCGGCCGTGGGACAGGCCGCCGGACCCGCGGTCGTGGCAGTGGGGCGGGCCGCGGCCGCGGGCGGGCTCCCACGCCCGGGCCGGCCCAGTGCCCCGACCCGCCCGGCCAGCCGGAGCAGCCGACGTACCTTGTCGTCGACGGCCGACTCGGGGACCCGGCCGTCCTCGACGGCCCGCAGCAGGCCCTCCGCCCAGGGGCCGCCCGGCCCCGGCATGGCGAGGTCGAGGGCCGCGCGGGCGGGGGCTTCGACGGATCGGACGGCGCCCCAGTCGGAGAGGACCAGGCCGTCGAAGGCCCAGTCCGTCTTGAGCGGGTCGGTGAGGAGCGGACTCGCCGCCATGGTGGTGCCGTTGACCCCGTTGTAGCCGGCCATGACCGCCCACACGCCCGCCGCGACGGCCGCCTCGAACGGGGCGAGGTACACCTCGCGCAGCGCGCGCTCGGCGACGCGTACGTCCACGGTGAGCCGGTCGGTCTCGGAGTCGTTGGCGACGTAGTGCTTGGCCGTGGCGGCCACACCGTGGGCCTGGATGCCCCGGACGAGGGCGGCGCCCGTACGGCCCGCCAGTTCGGGGTCCTCGGAGAAGCACTCGAAGTGACGGCCCCCGAGCGGGGTTCGGTGCAGGTTGAGGGTGGGGGCGAGGACGACGTCGACGCCCTTGCGGAGCGCCTCGCGGGCGAGGAGGCCGCCGAGTTCCTCGGTCAGCTCCTCGTCCCACAGGGCGCCGATGGCCGAAGCGGAGGGCAGCAGCGCGGAGGGGCTCCGCTCGTCCCAGGCCTCGCCGCGGACCCCGGCGGGCCCGTCGGAAGTGACGACGGGACGCAGTCCGACCGCCGGTTCGGCGGCGGTGCGCCAGGTCGTGGCACCGGTCAGGAGGCGGACCTTCTGCGCGGTGCTCAGCTTCCCGACCAGCCGGTCGAGTTCTTCGTCGTCCATCCCCCACCCTCGTGTTTCCCGTGGTGTGTGCCGCCCGGTCAGGGCAGGCGGTAGTCGGCGTTCAGGACCGCGCCGCGGCCGGGGTTGTTCTGGTCGTACCCGCGCGGGTCGCACTGGAGGCCGCCCACGATGCAGTGGTCGACCATCGCCTTGAGGGTGCGTTCCTCCCACGCGTTGAAGAAGTCGTAGTGGAAGGAGTAGCCCCGGCCGCTGGCCAGACGGACCTGGCTCATGTCGCCGTTGACCGGCCAGGCCATCTTGAACTCGACCATCGGCAGGGCGACCGGGTGGGAGTCCGGGCACATGTCGTCGTTGGTCCCGGGCTTCACGACCGGGTAGGCCATGTGGCTCTGGTGATCGGGTGTGTCCAGGTACAGGCCGTTCCAGCAGCTGGGCGCCTGCATCCGGAGGTTGAGCTGCACGTCGGGGCGGCTGGGGCAACTCGCCGGGATGTCGGTGTTGAAGAAGCTGTCACCGCATTCCCAGCCCTCGACGAAGCCCTTGTGGCCGAGGAACTCCTGGGCGCTCTGCAGCGGGTTGCCGACGACGAACCGCAGCCCCTTGGGGAAGGGCCGGACACTGCGGTAGTCGGTGACGCCCGCCTTGTAGTAGATGACCTGCGGTCCCACGGGCAGGATCTTCTGCTCGCCGTTGTAGAGCGAGGGCATCCAGTACGCGGAGGCGTCCGCGGGCGCCTTGCAGGTGGTGGTCCCTCCGTTGAGCGAACCGGTGGTGCTGGAGGCGTCGGTGGAGGTGTTCCCCATGAAGGTGTGGTCGTGGGAGGCTCCGGGCCGGCCGGGGTAGACGATCGGGTCGTCCGGCGCGGTGTGCGTGACGGAGCAGTTGGCCTGGAACTCGTGGAAGTAGGCCTGAGGCGGAGTGGCCGTGGACGGCGTCACTCCGGTGACGGGCGGGACGGCGGGGATGTATCCGTCGCCGTCGGGGTCGTCCGCGGTGGGCAGCGCGGCCTGCGCCTTCATGTGCCCGGCGTGCGCGCGGGCCGCGGCGGAAGGTGCCGGGCCGCCGTTGTCGGAGGCGGCGGCGAAGGTGCCGGCGCCCAGGGCGGTGGCCGCGAGGGCCACGGTGAGTAAGACGGCGGACAGGGATCTCGATCGTGTTCTCATGGGCTTCTCCTGGGTGGGAGGGAGGGGGAGGGTGCGTCAGCCGTAGACGCCGAACTCGTGGAGCGAGTAGCCCCAGCCGGTGCCCCGGGCGGTCAGCTGGAGCCGGACGTGCCGCGCGGTCGTCGCCGCGTCGACGGTGTCCACGTCGCCGTCGCCCGTGGTCGTGGTGTGGACGGTGCGCCACGTGGTGCCGTCGTCGGAGACCCGGACCTCGTAGGCCCGGGCGAAGGCGGGGTCCCAGACGAGCTGGAGCTGCCGGACGGAGCGGACGGACCCGAGGTCCACCTGGATCCACTGCGGGTCGCTCCAGTCGCTCGCCCAGCGTGTGGTGCCGTTGCCGTCGGTGGCGTGCTGCGGCGGGCAGGGGCAGTCGCCGTAGGAGGGCTGGAAGGAGGAGGCGGTGGTGGGCCGGTTCAGGGCCAGGTTGGTCCCGGCGACGGGCGGGGCCACGACCTTGACCGACCTGGTCTCGATACCGGCGTTGCCGCGGCCGTCCTCGGCCTGGACGTACACCTTCCACACGCCGAGCTTCTGCGGGGCGGTGACGACGAAGGTGCCGTTGCCGGTGGCGCGCCACTGGGCCTCGACGAGCCGTTTGTCGCCGTTGGCGTAGTTCCCGCTGAGGAAGACCTTGTACGTCAGCGGGTCGCCGTCGGGGTCGCGGATGTCGGCGCGGACGGTGAACTCACCGCCGGCCGGGGCGCTCCCGGCCGGGGTGACGGTCATGCCGCTCACCACCGGCGGGGTGTTGTCGCCCGCGGTGCTGCCGCTGTACGCCTTCTTCACCGCGTAGTACGAGAGCCGCTTCAGGCCGTCGGGCAGCAGGTTGAACCAGACGCCGCCGAAGTCGTGCTCGATGCCGTAGTGGAAGAGGGTGGCGCCGAGGGCGACGCCCTGGTGGCCGGCGACGCAGTTCCAGGCCTGGGTGTAGCCGGCGGCCTTCTGGACGTCGGTGGGCTCGTCGGGCACGCCGTTGGCGTCGTCGGGCACCTCCCACTCCCCCGCCGGGCCGGTCTCGGTGATGATGTACGGCTTGGTGTAGCCGCCCTCCTCCCAGTCCTGGCGGACCCCGCAGATGTCGCCGTAGGAGTTCATCGAGTACAGGTCGAGATCGGGGGCGTTGCGCTGGTAGTAGGGCCAGGCTCCGGTCCAGGCGTCGGTGGAGGTGACCGGGTGGTCCGGGTCGATCTCGTGGATCTTCCTCGCGACGTCGTTGACGAAGCTCGTGTACGCGTTGCGCTGGGCTTCCAGTTCCGTCCCGGCGTAGCAGTTCTGCAGGCCGAGGACGGACTCGTTGCCGACGTTCCACATGAGCGTGGCCGGGTGGGTCCTGTAGGCCTCCACCCACCGGGCGAACTCGGCGAGCATGCTGCTCTTGTACGCCGTGTCGGTGACGTAGTTCACGCAGCCGCCCGAGCCTGGGCCGCCGCCGGGCTGGAGCCAGAAGCCGTTGACGACCTTGACGCCGTGCGCGGCCGCGGTGTCGAGGAGGGGCTTGGTGGAGCCGTCGGTGCCCCAGGTACGGATGGTGTTGACGCCCATGGACCGCACGTCCGGCATGTACCGGGCGGCGTCGGCGACGGCGGGCCCCCAGGTCAGGCCCTTGACGGTGTAGGGCTCTCCGCCGACGGTGAGCCGCCAGTGCCCCTGGGTGCCGGTGACGCGGACCGCTCCGCCGGCGGGCGGCTGGGTGCCGCCGTCCTCGCCGTACACCTGGAACTCCCAGAGCGAGTAGCCGTATCCGGTCGCGCGCTGGGTGCCGAGCATCCGGACGTACCGTCCGGTCCCGGAGAGGGCGACCTCGTCGGTGCCGCCGTCCGAGCCGGTGACGGCCTTGAGCGTGCGCCAGTCTGTGCCGTTGTCGGAGGCCTGGATCTCGTACTCCTTGCCGTGCGCCGCCTCCCAGGTGAGGACGGCACGGCTGAGGGTGGCACTGCGGCCGAGGTCGACCTGGAGCCACTGGGGATCGCTGCGGTCGCTGGCCCAGCGGGTGCCGGTGAGGTCGCCGTCGACGGCGGCGGACGCGGGGAATGCGGCGCCTTCGGTGCTGGAGGCGGTGGCGGTCCTCCCCTGGGAGAGCAGGGTCTCGGCCGCGCCGGCGGTGGGGGCGGCGGCGAGGGTGAGGGCCGAGGCGAGCAGGGCGGCGAGGGTGAGGGGGGTGACGAGCGAGGTGGGGCCGGTGCGGGGCATGGCGGCTCCTGCGGGTGGTGTGGGGTGGGGGTTGCCTGAGGGGCCGGTGCCCGCTGTGGCGGAGGCGGCGGGCGGACACCGGCCCCCGCAGGTCAGGGGAAGGAGACGACGGTCGAGGGGATGGTGTCGGTGCCCGACGTGGGCGCTCCGATGTCGTTGATGACGTGGTCGAAGTGGCCGTTGCCGCCGAGGGAGACGGTGAGCAGGCTGTGGAACTTCACCCCGGGCTTGACCGGGGCCTTGAAGCCGTGCGCCTGGCGGATGGTCGGGTCGACGTTGTAGTAGCAGTAGCTGCCGAGGCCCCAGCCCTCGTGGGTGTTCACCGAGTCGTCGACGCGGTAGGCGGCGTAGCCCTTGGTGGCGCCGTTCTGGACGGCGGCCTGGTTGGGGGCGTCGTACGCCTTCTCGTTCTGGAAGAAGATCGTCCTGCCCCGCTCGCCGTACCACTCCACGTCGTACTTGTTGAAGTGCTCGACGAAGAGTCCGGTGGCCAGCACGTCGTCGCCGTTGACGCGGACGCCGTAGTCGGCCCGGTTCGTCTCCCAGCCGACGCCCTCGCCGTGGTCGGCGCGCCAGACCCAGGTGTGGTCGATGATCGTGTCGTCGCTGTTGACGACCATGCTGGTGGTGGCCTTGCCGGCGCCGGCGCCGCCGATCCGGATGTACACGTCCTGCACGGTGGTGGGGTTGGCCGCGTGGTCGGCGGAGGCGTTCTGCGGGCCGACCTCCAGGAGCGTCGGGGAGTTGACGGGTCCGGCGTCGATGAGGAAGCCGGCCAGCCGGACGCCGTCGACGTCGGCGACCCTCATCGCGGTCACGCCGTTGTCCGGGATGATCGTGGCGAGTCCGAGGCCGAGGACGATGGTGTCGGCACGGTTGATCTCGATCGTGCGGTCGACGTGGTAGACGCCCGGGGTGAAGAGCAGGTGCAGGCCCTGCGCGACGGCCGCGTTGATCGTGGCGGCACTGGCGCCCGGCTTGACGACGTAGAACTGGCTCAGCGGGATCGACGTGCCCTGCGGGGCGCCGCCCGCCCAGGTGGTGCCGCGCGCGTTGGTCCGCTTGGCGGGCGCGAAGACCTTGAACTCCCCGCCCTCCCAGAACAGGAAGGGCTTCTCACGGGAGATCGGGGTGGTGTCGAGGGTGGTGTAGCGGGGCTCGGGGAAGCCGGTGGCCGGGGCGCCCTCGACGCCGGAGAAGACCTGGTTCCAGACGGAGTTGGACCAGCCGCCGATGGCGCTGTCGCGGGTGTACCACTGCTGTTGCGAGTAGTTGCCGATCTGGCCGTCGATCCTGCTGTCGGCGATGTAGCCGCCGCTGGCCCAGCCGTAGCCGTCGGGCGAGAGGTTGAGGCCGCCCCTGACGTGCATGCGGCGGAAGGAGGCGGCCTGCGAGACCGCCCACCGGTTGGTGCCGTTGACCGGGGTGAGGGCCAGGTTCTCTGCGGAGCGCCAGAAGTTCTGGGTGGCGTTGCCGTTGAACCAGCCCGCGTCGACGGTCACGTCGCCGTTGATCGAGGTGTCGTCGGGGCGCAGTCCGAGCCCGGCGATCTGGGTGTAGAAGCCGATCTGGGCGTTGAGCCCGCTGTACGTGCCGGGCTTGAAGAGGAAGGCGTGTCGGCCGGCCCCGAACTGGGCCGACTCCTGCTGCCGGAAGACCTCGTCCAGCTTGGCCTGGATGCCGGGCGTGGTCGGGTCGAAGACGTGCACGTTCGGTCCGAGGTCGCCGCCGCCCGGGATGACCGGGCCTCCGTCGGTGCCGTACACCTGGAACTCCCAGAGCGAGTAGCCGTATCCGGTCGCGCGGGTGACGCCCTGCAGGCGGACGTAGCGCGCGGTGCCGGAGACGGGGACGTTCTCCGTGCCGCCCGCGCCCGTGGTCGTGGAGTGGGCGGTCGTCCAGTCGGTGCCGTTCGTGGAGAACTCGATGCGGTACGCCGAGGCGTAGGCCGCCTCCCAGCGCAGTTCGACCCGGGAGAGCGCGGTGGGCGCGCCGAGGTCGACCTGCAGCCACTGGTTGTCGGAGAAGGCGCTGGACCAGCGGGTGCCGAGGTCGCCGTCGACGGCCGCCGCGGCGGCGGTGCCGGCCTGCTCGACGCTGGAGGCGGTGACGGGCTTGCCCTGCGAGACCGGCAGGGGCGCGGCCTGTGCGCCGGTGGCCGGGGTCAGCGCGAGCAGGGTGCCGGCCAGGGCGGCGGCCACGGCGGCGGCGATACCGCGGCGGGCCGGTGCGGGTCCGCGGCCGGGTCCACGTCGTCCGCGTGAGGTGAGGGGTGGGTGTTGCCCAAGGGGAGACATGCGGGGCTCCTAGAGGGAACGGAAAGCGGGAGAGCGCTCTCCGACACCCTGCACGGACCGGAAACTGACGGTCAATAAGTCTGACCGCACTTTTCTTTCGACTTGCCTTAAGCCTGAGCCCCTCGGTACACCGGGCACCGGAATGCGGAGAGAAAGCGCGCGTTAGGGTGCGGTGGTGGGCAGAAGGGGACCGACGCTGGAAGACGTCGCACGAGAGGCCGGGGTCTCGCGCGCGACCGTGTCACGGGTGGTGAACAGGGTCCGCAACGTCGACCCGGGCATCCAGGAGGCCGTCCGGCGCGCGATCGACCGGACCGGCTACTCCCCCAACCTGGCGGCGAGGTCGCTGGTGACACGGCGCACCGAGGCGGTCGCGCTGGTCCTGTCGGGGGCGGGCGAGACGTTCACGGCCCGCGTCTTCTCCGACCCCTTCTTCGGACGGGTGGTGGAGGGAGCGCTGGGCTTCCTGCGCGCCCGCGCCATCCATCCGGTGCTGCTGCTCGCGGAGTCCGGGGCGGCCAGGGAGCAGGTCGTCGCGTATCTGCGGCAGGGCAGCGCGGACGGCGCCCTGGTGGTGTCGGTCAAGGCCGACGACCCGCTGGCCGGGATGCTGGCCGGGGCGGGGGTCCCGGCGGTGCACTTCGCGCGCCCCACCGGGCCGGGGAGGACGAGCCATGTCGACCTCGACAACGCCGAGGGCGGCCGACTGGCGGGCGCGCACCTGCTCGCGCGCGGGCGCGGGCGGATCGCGACGATCTGCGGTCCGCCCGCGCTGCCGGCGGCGCGCGAGCGGCTGCGCGGCTTCCGCGAGGCCCTGCGGGAGGCCGGGATCACCGACGTGCCGACCGCCGAGGGGTGTTTCACCGTCGGGAGTGGGGCCGCCGCGACGGCCCGCCTCCTTGCCGAACACCCGGACCTGGACGGGGTGTTCGCCGCGAACGACCTGATGGCCCGGGGCGCCTGCCAGTACCTGCGCGAGCGGGGCCGGTCGGTGCCGGGGGACGTCTCCGTCGTCGGCTTCGACGATTCGAGCGCGGCGGTGGCCTGCCCGCCGACCCTGACGACCGTACGGCAGCCGGTGGAACGGATGGCCGCGGCCATGGCGCAGCTGCTGACCGAGCACCTCCAGGGCACGCGGACGGAACCGGCGTCGCTGGTGTTCGAGCCGGAGTTGGTGGTACGGGAGTCGTCCTGAGCGGCCCCGGAGTCGGACGGCGGGGTGGGGGGGCCCCCCCCCCCCCCCCCCCCCCCCCCCCCCCCCCCACCCCCCCCCCCCCCCCACCCCCCCCCCCCCCACAAAACACACCCCAACCCCCCCCCACCCCCCCCAACAAAA
>NZ_JBIBWQ010000002.1:588472-677389 GCF_043081505.1 Streptomyces sp. NPDC014870 | reverse complement strand
CCCCGCCCCCGCCCCGGGGGGCCGCCCCCCCCGAGGGGGGGCACGGGCCTCCCCCACCCCCGCCCCGGCCGCCGCCCGGGGGGGGGGCCCCCCCCCCCGGGGGGGGCCCCCACCCCGAGCTCCTGGAACAGCCTCCCGGTCAGACGCTCCGCCCCCGGTGCTCGCGGATGATGTCCGCGTAGCGCCGCCCGCTCCCCTTCACCGTCCGCCGCTGCGTGGCGTAGTCGACGTGGACGAGGCCGAAGCGCTTGTCGTAGCCGTAGGCCCACTCGAAGTTGTCGAGCAGGGACCACGCGTAGTAGCCGACGAGCGGCGCGCCCTTGCGCAGCGCGCGGGCGCAGGCGGCCAGGTGCTCCTCCAGGTAGGCGGTGCGCTCGGGGTCGTCGACCGTGCCGTCGGGGCCGACGTGGTCGGGGAAGGCGGAGCCGTTCTCGGTCACGTACAGCCGACGGGCGCCGTACTCGTCGGTGAGCCGCATCAGGAGCGCTTCGAGGCCGCCGCCGTCGATCTGCCAGTCCATGCCGGTGCGGGGGACGTCCGGCAGACGTACCTCGCGGGCGTACGGGACGGGTCCGTCGGCGTCGTCGGCGACGGTGACGGGGAAGTAGTAGTTGACGCCGTGCCAGTCGAGCGGGGCGGCGATCGTGTCGAGGTCGCCCGGCCGTTCGGGCAGCTCGACGCCGTAGAGCTCGCGCAGGTCCGCGGGGAAGCCCCGGCCGTACACGGGGTCGAGCCACCAGCGGTTGGTGTGGCCGTCCATGCGGGTGGCGGCGGCGATGTCCTCGGGCCGGGTGGAGGCGGGCGCCACGGTCGAGTGGTTGGTGACGATGCCGACCTCGGCGGCGGGGGCGGCGGCGCGGAGTGCCTGCGCGGCGAGGCCGTGGCCGAGGAGCAGGTGGTAGGAGGCCCGGACGGCGGCGGTGAGGTCGGTCAGGCCGGGTGCCATGCGCCCTTCGAGGTGGCCGATCCAGGCAGAGCAGAGCGGCTCGTTGAGGGTGGCCCACTGGGTGACACGGTCGCCGAGGCGGCCGGCGACGATCTCGGCGTACCGGGCGAAGTGCTCGGCGGTCTCCCGCTCGGCCCAGCCGCCCCGGTCCTGCAGGGCCTGCGGCAGGTCCCAGTGGTAGAGGGTGACCGAGGGGGTGATCCCGGCATCGAGCAGGCCGTCGACGAGCCGGTCGTAGAAGTCGAGGCCCGGCGCGTTGAGGGGGCCGTCGCCACTCGGCAGGACGCGGGGCCAGGCGATCGAGAGCCGGTAGGCGTCGACGCCGAGGCGGCGCATCAGGGCGATGTCCTCGGGCCAGCGGTGGTAGTGGTCGCAGGCGATGTCGCCGTGGTCGTCGTTGTCGACGGCGCCCGGGGCGTGGGAGAAGGTGTCCCAGATGGAGGGGCCCCTGCCGTCCTCGGCCACGGCGCCCTCGATCTGGTAGGCGGAGGTCGCGGTGCCCCAGGAGAAGCCGGCGGGGAAGGCGCCCAGGTCGAGCGCCGAGGGCGTGCGGGCGTCGGTGGGTTCGGACACGGGGGACCTCTCAGAGATCGTCGGGAAGATCGGCGGGAACTCGGAGTACGGGGCCGTCACTTGACCGCACCCGCGGTGAGACCGGCGACGAGGTAGCGCTGGAGCAGCAGGAAGCCGGCGACGACGGGGACGCTCACGACGAGGGAGGCCGCCATGACCTGGTTCCAGTACACGTCGTTCTGGGTGGCGTAGCCCTGGAGGCCGACGGCGAGGGTGCGGGTGGTGTCGTTGGTCATCACCGAGGCGAACAGGACCTCGCCCCAGGCGGTCATGAACGCGTAGACGGCGACGGCGACGATGCCCGGGATCGCCGCGGGGACGATCACCCGGAACAGGGCGCCGAGCGGGCCGCAGCCGTCAACCTTGGCCGCCTCGTCCAGATCGCGCGGGATCGAGTCGAAGTAGCCGATCAGCATCCAGATGGAGAACGGCAGCAAGAAGGTGAGGTACGTCAGGATCAGCCCGCCCCGCGAGCCGAAGAGGGCGATCCCGGTGGCGTTGCCGATGTTGACGTAGATGAGGAACAGCGGCAGCAGGAAGAGGATGCCGGGGAACATCTGGGTGGAGAGCACGGTCACGGTGAAGACCCGCTTGCCCCGGAAGCCGTACCGGCTGACCGCGTACGCCGCGAAGACGGCGACGACCACGGAGCAGACGGTCGCGGCTCCGGCCACGACGAGGGAGTTCACGAAGTAGTCGGCCAGCGGGACGGTCTGCCAGATGTCGAGGTACGGCCGGAAGGTGAGCCCGCTGGGGATCCACTGGAACTTCTCCGAGACGTCCTCCAGCGGCTTCAGGGAGCTGGAGACCATCACGTACACCGGCAGCAGGACGAAGCCGGTGAGGAGGGTGAGGAAGATCCGCCGGGTCCAGAGGAACGAGCGGGGCGCGGCCATCGGGGAGCGCGGTGTGCGCCGCGCGGCGGGTTCAGACATCGCCGGTCTTCCTTCCTCGGCCGGTGAGCACCAGGTAGACGCCCGTTACAAGGAGCAGGAAGAGCAGCAGCAGGACGGACATCGCCGAGCCGGTGCCGAAGTTCCAGGTCTGGAACGAGGACTGGTAGATGTGGAGGGAGATCAGGTCGGCGGCCTCGGGAGCCGCCTTGCCGAAGAGCACGAACGGTGTGTTGAAGTCGTTGAAGGTCCACAGGAACAGGACGAGGACGAGGATCTGGTTGACCGGTCGCAGCGAGGCCAGGGTGATGTGTCTGATCTGCTTCCACACTCCGGCGCCGTCCAGCGCGGCGGCCTCGTACAGCTCGCGCGGGATGTTCTGCAGGCCGGCCATGACGATGAGGAAGGCGAACGGCCAGCCCTTCCAGACGGAGACGACGAGCAGCGCCCAGAAGCTGTTGTCGCCGATGAGCCAGAAGGCGGGGCTCTCGCCGATGCCGAGCTGGTCGTGCAGGACGTGGTTGATCAGCCCGTTGTCGCGCTGGAACATGAACGCCCAGGTGATGACGGCGGCGTAGACGGGCAGCGCGTACGGCACGAGGAAGAGCGCGCGCAGCAGGCCGCGGCCGCGGAAGGACTCCTGCAGGAAGACGGCGGCGGCGGTGCCGAGCAGCCAGCACAGGCCCACGGACGCGACGGTGAACAGGCAGGTGGTCACGAAGGACTTCAGCAGCGCCTGCCCGACGGGGGCGTCGAAGTCGATGGAGAGCGTGTAGTTGTCGAGGCCGGCCCAGGGCGCGTCGCCCCAGTTCCGGATGGTGAACTGGGTGAGCTCCTTGAAGCTCATGGCGATGCCGATGACCATCGGCACGAGGTGGACGAGGAGTTCGAGGGCGAGGGCGGGCAGGAGCAGCAGGTACGGCAGTGAGACGCGGCGCAGCCGTCCGGAGCGGCGGCGCGGTGGGCGCGCCTCTCCGGACGGGGTCTTCCGCACGCCGAGCCGTGCCGTCCGCCGTCCCTCCTGGCTCGTGGTGACGGTGGAGGTCATCAGGGTTCCGTCCGCGGCTACTTCTTGGGCATCTGCTGCTGGGCCTTTTCGAGGGCGGCCTTCACGGACTCGGTGGTGACGGGCCGGCCGGCCGCGGCGTCGGCGAACAGCTCCTTGACCGCGGTGCCGACGACGGTCTCGAACTGGGACTCCTCGGGAACCTGCGGCAGGGCGGAGGCGCTGGTGGCGAGGGTGTCGCGGATGACCTTGAGCGACGGGGTGTCGAAGGCGGGGTCCGCCTGTGCGCCCTTGACCGGCGGGACGGAGCCGTAGGCCTGGTTGAGGGTCTTCTGCTCGGCGTCGCTGGTCAGGAACTTCACGAACTTGGTGGCGCCGTCGAGGTTCTTGGTGTTCTTGAAGACGGCCAGGTTGATGCCGGCGACCATGGAGTTGACGGAGGTGCCCTGGCCGGGCGTGCCGGAGGGGACCGGCGCGGGGGCCACGCCCCACTCGTCCTCGGTCATGCCCTGGGAGGCGAAGGTCTGCGAGGGGGTCTGCCACAGGACCATGGCCGTCTTGTCCTTGGCGAAGTCGCTGAGCGACTGGTTCTGCGCGTACTCCGCGTTGCCGGGCGCGACGATCTTCTGGGCGGCCATGAGGTCGACGTACTGCTTGACGGCGGCGACGGCCCCGTCGGAGGTGAAGTCGGCCTTGCCGTCGGCGGTGAAGAAGTCGGCCCCGTGCTGCTTGCCCAGGACGAAGACCTGGTGGATGTTGTTGGAGAGGTTGGAGCCCTCGACTCCGATGGCCCACTTGCCGTCCTTGCTCAGCCGCTTGCCGGTGGCGGTGAGCTCGTCCCAGGTCGCCGGGGGCTTCTCGATGCCGGCGTCCTTGAACATCTTCTTGTTGTAGTAGAGCGCGTAGGCCATCGAGTAGAGCGGGACGGCGGCCGGGTCCTGGCCGGGGGCGCCGGTGGAGCCGAGCGCGGACTCGACGAAGCGGTCCTTGCCGCCGATCTTCGCGAAGGCCGCGTCGTCCCAGGGCAGCAGGGCGCCGGTGGACTGGAGCGACGCGCTCCAGGTGTTGCCTATGTTGAGGACGTCGGGGCCCTGGCCGGAGGTGGTGGCGGTGAGGATCCGGTTGAGCAGGTCGGACCAGGGCACGACCTCCAGCTTCACCTTGATGCCCGTCTCCTGCTCGAACTTGTCGAGTTCGGGCTGCAGGACCTTCTTGTCGACCTCGATGCTGGAGCCCTGGTTGGAGGCCCAGTACGTGAGCGTCTTCGGCTGGGAGTCACCGCCGGAACCGTCGGAGGTGCCGCCTCCGCAGGCGGCGGCGGTGAGGACGAGGGAGAGAGTGACGGCACCGGTGACCGCGGCTCTGATTCTGCGCATGGCTCCTCAAGGCCCTTTCGGGAGGTGACGGAGTCCGGGGTGGCACGCGGGGCTGCGCGACGTCCCACGCCCGCCCCGCACCCTCCCGGCTTAATTTAGGACGTGAGTTAAATGCCGAGAGAAGGTCGCGTCAAGGGCCCCGGCAGGGGTATCTTGCGATCAGGTACTTCAGGAAGTGGGGGCAGAGTGCGAGCGAAGAGCAGCCGTACGGTGCGTGACCTGCGGCGGGAGAACCGCACCGCCGTCTTGCGGCGACTGTATTTCGACGGGCCGCAGAGCCGTCTCGCGCTCGGTCCCGCGACGGGCCTGAGCTCGGGCTCGGTCAGCAACGTGGTCGGCGAACTGCTGGCCGAGGGTCTGGTGGAGGAGGCCGGCAGCGTCGACTCCGCGGGCGGCCGCCCGCGGACCCTGCTGCGCGTCCGCCCCGGCAGCGGCTGCATGATCGGCGTCGACGTCGGCGAGACCCGGATCCGGGTGGAGCTCTTCGACCTCGCCCTCACCGAACTCGCCCGTGTGGAGCGCCCCCTGTCCGCCGAAGGACCGGGCCCGCACGGCCGGTACGAGGTCTCCATCGTGGTCGGGCACGTCCGCGACGGCATCGCCGAGGTGCTCCGCGCGGCGGACGTGCCCGCGGAGCGGCTGCTCGGCGTCGGCGTCGGTGTCCCCGGCATCGTCGCGCACACGCCCGAGGACGGTGCGGTGGTGCACGGCCAGACCACCGGCTGGGACGCCGTCCCGCTGGAGCGGCTGCTCCGGGAGACGGGCGCGGTGCCCGCGAGCGTGCCGTACCTCATCGACAACGGTTCCAAGACGCTCGGCCAGGCCGAGATGTGGTTCGGCGCGGGGCGCGGGGCGACCGACGCCGTGGTCGTGCTCTTCGGCTCGGGTGTCGGCGCGTGCGTGATCGGCGAGGGCACGGAGTCGGGCCGGGCGATCGAGTGGGGCCATCTGACGGTACGGGTCAGGGGGCGCCGCTGCCGCTGCGGTTCCCAGGGCTGCCTGGAGGCGTACGCGGGCGCGGAGGCGCTCCTGGAGCGCTGGCGGGAGGCGGGCGGGCGTCCACCGACGGGGGCCGACGAGGAGACCGCGCTGACCGCGATGCTGGCCGCCGCCTACCCGCCGGACGGCTCGGCCGCGGAGCCCGACGCGACGGCGCTCGCCGTCCTCGAGGAGACCGCCGAGTACCTGGGCGCGGGCTTCGCCGACCTGATCAACCTCTTCCAGCCCGAGCGCATCCTCGTCGGCGGCTGGGCGGGCCTCCAGCTCGGCAACCGCTTCCTGGAGACGGTCAAGCCCCACGCGGCCGCCTTCGCCCTGCGCTACCCGGCCGAGCGGACCCGCATCGAACTGGGCACCCTGGGCCCGGACGCGGTCACGGTGGGCGCGGCGATCCTCCCCCTCGAAGCCTTCTTCACCCGAGGCGGCCGCCACACCGACCCCACCCCCGAGGACCCGATCCCCACCTGGCAACCGGCTCTCCAGCACCGGGTGGGGTCCTGACCGACGGGCGGATCAGCGTGCCGATCCGTGTGCCGATCCGTGTGCCCGACGGTCACCCGTCGGGCACGTGACCGTCGGCCGGTCACGCGTCGGTGCACCGGCACCTGCGCACCGTGACCGACGGCCCCGGATGGCCCTGGTGGATGAAGGCGGCCCAGGCCGCCGGGCGGTGCAACTCCGGTCCGACGCCCTCCAGTTCTTCGAGCAGTTCGGCGCTGAGCGATCCCGGGTTCTGCCGCTCCGGGTCGAGCATCCACCGCTGCGCGCCCTGGAGCGCGTCGGCGGGGGTCAGCCCCTCGACCGCCACGTAGTGGTGGAAGACGGCCATCATCAGCGCCGCGGCCGAGTCCTGGGTCGCCCAACGAGACCCCACGACGTCCCTCGCGCCGCTCGCCACGAAGGCGGTCGTCAGCGTGAGCGCCTCGTCGTGGTCCCGCTTGCTCAGGTCCGTCTCGCAGGCACTGAGCACGACCAACGGCCCGTCCGTGGCCTCCTGTTCGCCCGCCGGGCGGTCGAGCAGCCGCGCGACGGTCAGCAGCCCCGCGGTCCCCCGCCCCGGCGCTCCGCCCTCCTCCGGCGCCAGGCGCAGGGCCGACGCGGTCGGGCTGGTGCCGGCCGAGCCGTGGCACGCCACGTGGAGCACGGAGGGACCGGCGGCGAGCGCGGCAAGGACGTCGTCCGGAGTGCCGACCGCCACCGGGTCGACGGGCGGTTCGTAGAACTCTCCGTACAGCCGGGCCTTCGGATACAGGGACTGCTGGAGCGCCGTGACCTCCAGTTCCACGAACGGCAGGGTCATGGTCGGGTCGGCCACCATGACGGGTGCGGCCCTCGGAGCTCGCCGGGCCCGCCGTACGGTGTCCAGGAATTGACGTCCGGACGCCGCGTAGCTGACCACGACGATCTCGCAGACGTAGTCGTGGGGCGCCTCGGCGGGCAGGCGTCCGGCGTGCCAGGGGATGATCCCGAGGCGGCCGCAGGGCACGAGCACGATCCTGGGCGGACCAGGGCGGTCCTTGCGCCGGTCCTCATTGGCGGCGAGGCGCTCCGCGATCCCGGTCATGACCGGGATGATCACCGCCTGCGTCGACCAGTCGCAGAGCTCGGAGAGCGCCTCCTCCCAGGCCTGTTCGGCCTCGGGATCACCGAGACGCTCCTGGTGGGCGGCCGTGGCGTCGAGATAGCGCTCCAGGGGGCCGCTTTCCTCCGTCGAGAGGAGAGGGAGCGCCCGTACCCCCGTGCCCATGTCAGGGCCCAGGACGACCGCGAGGCCGGGCGTGGCGTCCTCCCCGGCGAGCAGGTAGACCAGCGCGTCCGCGTCGGCCTCGGCAAGACCGGCCTTGAGGTCGTCGACCGTGGGCGTACGGAACAGGGCACCACCCGGCTCCCGGTCGCCCAGGGTCTTCAGGGCACGGCGGCGCAGGGAACTGGACAGTTCCCTGGTGACGAAGCCCGGCACCGCGCCGCTCGGGATTCCCGGTCCGGCCGGCACTCCCGATCCGTTGCGCACCAACCCGCCCGCGCCACGGTCCGCCGCTCGCCATTCCTCCGCGAGGTCGTGGTGTCCACGGGATTCCAGCAGGTCCGGTACGGCCCGTGAGGTGGACGCCGCCTGCAGCACCAGAGCCCGGCCCAGTTCCAGCGCGGCGACCGCATCCTCGACCCGGCCCTCGGCGGCGGCCCACCGGGCGGCCCGCACCCCGCGGTCGATCCCGAACCGGGCGGCCAACAGGCCGTGGTCGGGCCCCTCCTGAAGGACCACGTCGGCGGCGAGCGCCTGAAGTGACTCCAGGGCCGTGTCGGTGGCGGCGACCCGGTCCGCCGGGTCCGCGGTGCGGCCCAGGCGGAGACGGTAGTTCTCGGCGAGCTGCCACAGCGCGGGAAAGCCGAGCTGCGGCGACCCGCCCCGCCGGATGTCGTCGCGGACCTGTTCCAGTTCCGCGATCGCAGCCTCCAGATCGGACGGGTCCCGAGTGGTGGAGTACCGGAGGGTCGCCGTGAGCGCGGCGGCATACCGCGTGCCCGTCGAGGCGTTCGGACCGGGCGCCACGGGGTTGGGCATCAGCTCCGGATCCTCCAAGAGAACGGCGCGCGAGGCCTGGAAGGCTTCGCGGAGGGAGACGAACTGATCCGCGGGAAGTCCGACGTCCGCCGCGAGCGCGGCCTCGACGGCCGCCTCCTGCTGTGCCAGACCGCGCACGATCATCTCGGTGTCGCCGGTACGCTCGCCGACCGACCTGACGCCAGACCCGTGGGCGAGCTGCACCAGCCAGCGGAAGGGATGCGCGGGGGGCGTGGCGCGTTCGAGTGAGTCCAGTTCGCCCACCAGTCGCATGTGCTCCTCGTCGTCCTCGGCCTCCTCCTCCGCCTGGAGTCGCATGAGCAGTTCGCCTGCGCGGACCGCGACCGTGATGTGCTCCACCCCGGCATCGTCCGCCGCCCATCTCGCGAAGTGCTCGCCGATGGCGGCCGTGTGGTGGCGCGCATCTCCGCTGTCGGCCCGGCTGCCACCCAGGGGCCCCGCCAGCTGGAGAACCATGCGCATGAGGCTCTCGATCTCGGAAGCCCGTTCATGCCCGGCCGGCAGGCTGTCGTGCTGAGCGCCCAGCCGCTGGAGCAGCCGGTCGAGGTCCCTGGGATCACCGGTGCGCATGGCTTCCTGCAGTCCCATCAAGGAGGCGAGCCACGCGCCGGCGACGGTGGTCTCGGCTTCGTCGTCGACCTGGGGAGCGACGGACGCCGACGGCTCGGCGTCGGGCCGGGGAGCGAAAGCCGGTCGCGCCTCCGGGTCCGGGACGCGGGTACCCCGGCCAGGAACGGGGCCAGGACCGGATTGCAGCAGGCCCAGCAGAGTCCGCAACTGGTCACCCATCGGGAAGTCGGGAGGCAGCATGGCGAGGAGCTCCTCGGGGTCGGAGAAGTCGCTCCCCGACATGTACGCCAGGACGTCCTGCATGCGTCCCAGCTGGTCCCGCAGCTCCTCCGGCACCGGCAGCCGCTGGATCTCGGCGGCCAGTCCCGCGATCCTCGCCGCCTCGGCCCCGGCCTCCGCCGACGCACCCGGCCGCATCAGGTGGTCGAGCAGCTGCCAGACGTCTCCCTGCGGGCCGGCCGGGCCGCCCGCCCCCGCCGGCGCCTCGGCCAGCAGCAGAAACATCGCCGCCCACTGCCGCTCCTCCTCCGTCGTCCGCTCCCCGGCGGCCGTGGTCGCATCCCGCGCCTCGTTCAGCAGACGCCGGGCCTCAGCCTGGTCGTCCGGCCCACCGTGCCCCGTGGCGTGCCGCATGGCGTGCAGGCCACCCAGGACGAGCGTGATCTTGCCGAGCAGGAACCGGTCGTGGTCCAGGAGACCCCGCAGCTGCCGGAGTTCGAGGGTCAGGCCCTCGAACTCCTCAGCCGGGACCGAGCCGCTCTCCCTCCCCAGGCTGATCAGCCGAGCCCCCCGCTCGCTCGCGTCGACCGCCCAGGCCCGCAGGGCCCGGACACCGCCGCTGTCCTCGTCTCCCGCCATGTCTCCACGCCCCCGTCCGTCACGGTGGAACCCGTCCCGTCGTACCGCGGCCCATGATGACCACAGCACGGCCTGCGCAGCATCCGATGGCCGGTCAACTCCCGCTCATTGCCCGGAATTCGACCTGCGCGCCCCCGTACCACCCACCCTCCCCCACCGTTCCCGGCGCCGGTGGTCGGCAACAGGGCGAAGGGCGGGCGATCTCCGGTTCCGCTCTTCACCCGGCGCACCCGTCGGTGCTTCGCTGGCAGCACGGGGGAACGAGGAGGGAGACAGCGTGGACATCGGCGTGCTGACCGCTCTGCTGGTGGCTGTCGTCGGCGTCGCCGGGACGCTGATGTCCGCGCTGTTGACCCAGCGGGCGGCCGACCGCAGTCGGCAGCGCGAGCTGGAACGGGTCGGCGAGGCATGGGACCGGCGCGCCGAGGCGCGGGAGCTGTGGTCGTGCTACGTGGCGCTCAACACCTCCGGTCGGCACTATCTGGCGGCGCTCACCGACCTGGTGTACGCGCTGGAGCGGGAGGCGGAGCTGCCCTCGGTACGCACGCGGCTCACCGCCGCGCGCGACCGCCATCGGCAGGTGTACGCGGAGGCCCAGATGCGGCTTCCGGACCGGGTGCTCGACCACGCCGGTGTCGTCAGCCATGGTCTCGGCGCGGTCTACGGCATGGTCCGACGCCTGGACGACGGGCTGCCGCGGCCCGGGGACTCGTCGGCTGCGGCGCATCGGGCGGTCGAGGCCCTGTGGACCCAACTCCGGGAGATGCGGCGGGAGATGCGAGCCGATCTGGGGGTGCCCGGATCGGAGGAGGGGCGTCGGCGGGGAGAAGGAGGAGAAGCGGGGGAAGTCGGGGCGGCCTCCGCTCCGGATCGGCATAGTGGGATTGATCCAGAAGCTGTTGAGGGCCACTGAGGTCGGCGAGAGCGGGTGCCGGGCCGCGCGCGGCCCCGGGAGGGTGGGGGTTGTCGGTGAGTCGCGAGGAGAGCGGTGGCGTTCAGGGGCTGCGCGCCTGGGTGTCGGACGCCGTCGGACGGGTGAAGGCACAGCTCCCCGCCCTGGGTGGCGGCTCGCCGTCACCACGATCACCCGACGCCTCGATCGCCGAACTGGAGCAGCTCGTCGCTCTGTTGGACCATGACGAGGCCCTGCGCGGCTCGGTCACCGTCTGGCTCGCCGGTGCGATGACCTTGCGGCACACGAGCGGCGGAGGTTCGGAGGCGGACCGGGAGCGGGCCGAACGGCTGCTGCGGGACGCCAGGGACGGAACGACACCGCTCGGAGCCCTCGTGACCGAGGAGGACCGGCGGTGGGCGGCGCTGTTCCTGATCACCCACATCTCCCCGATCCAGTCGCAGCGGGGCTTCGCCGGGGCGGCGCCCGACCTCTCCCGCTTCGTCGACTGGGTCCAACGGGTCGGCCCCGCCGGGATGATGTCCGTGGGCACGGAGCTGGGCACGCTGATGGACGAGGCGGTCGAACTGCCCCTGCCGCCGGAGCTGCTCGGAGCGATGCGCCAGGCCCAGGGGCTGCTCGTCGCCCCGTCCCCGCAGGGGTTGTCGGACCTGATGGCCGGCATGATGCCCGCCGGGGGCCCCTTCGCGGATCAGATGCGCCAGATGATGGACCAGATGTTCGGGGCGATGACGTCTCCCGGCCCGCAACCGACGGCGTACTCGGGGCCCGTGTGGGAGCGGGACCCGGGTCCGGAGCCGACGCCGAAGGCCGGCCCCGGGCTGAGGTCGGCGCCGCCGAGGCCCGCGCTCGATCGCGATTCCGAACCGGGTCGGGTACCGGAGCCGGCACCCGAACCGACGCCACGGGGGACGGAACCGCCCCCCGCACCCGAACCGACGCCGACGCCCGGGCCCATGCCGCGGCCTCCGCTCACCCCCGAGGCGCTCCGGGACATGGTCACCGCCCTGGACGCCGTCAACGCGACCACCGACGGGCTCGACTCCCTGCTGCGCAGCGGTGACCCCGAGGCCCTCAACACGCTTCTCGGCAGGCTGCGTTCGGCGCAGGACCTGCCGCTTCCGGAGGGCGTGGGGTCGACGGCCGCACTGGAGACCCTGCGGGCGATCCTGCTCTCCCTCAGCCCGAGCGTCGGCGGCACCTACCAGGACACGGCCGCGGGCCACGCCCATATGCAGACGATCATCGGACACCTGGAGAACATCCGAGGATCGCTGCCCCACGGCGTGGGCGACCCCGCGGTCGTCGGCCGCGCGATGGACATCTGTTACCGGGCCACGGCGGCCAGGGAGGCGGAGGACGTCGACACGCTCCAGGGCCTCCTGGCCGAGGTCGTGGCCCTGGACACCGCGGCTCCTGAGGGCGATCCGCTCCGATTCGCCGTCGACGCCGTACGAGGCGCTGTCCTCGCATCGCTCGGCATGGTGACCCGGGACAAGGAGTTGCTGGCGCGGTCCCTGCCGTACATGGAGCGGGCCTCGATCCTCATCGAGGAGAGCGACCTGCCGTTCTCCGAGGCGACGGCTCCACCGCGCGTGCAGGACGTCCGCCTGCTCCACGACGTGCTCACCGGACAGCGGACGGCCGTCCCCGACCACGTTCCGCCTCCCCCGGACGCCTCGATGGACGACCTCTACTCCTCGGCGCTCTCGCTCGGCGTACGCTTCGACCGCGACGGGGACCCCGCGGTCCTCGACGCCCGGATCGCGGAACTCGAACGGCTCCGGGTGGGCGTACGGGAGGGCAGGGCGCCGCGCGTCGCCGCCGACGCGCTGTGGCATCTCGCCGAGTCGTACCACCTGCGCAACGGCCTTGCCCCCGACTCCCCCGACCAGGCCGACCAGGCCGACCACGGCTGCCTGGACGCCGCCGAGGAGGCGCTGTCGGCGCTCGCCGCCGACGTCGTCCTCCAGGCGGGCGCCGAGCACGGGCTGCTGGCCGCTCGTACCGGGGCGAGCCGTGGCGTACAGGCGGCGCGGATGGCGGCCTCGTACGGCGATCTGCACAAGTCCGTGGCCGCCCTGGAGCTGGGCCGTGCCCTGGTCCTCCAGGGCGCCGCCATCGCGTCGGCGGTGCCCGAGCGTCTGGACGCCGCCGGGTACGGGGATCTCGCGCGGGCCTGGCGGGAGGCGGCCGGCGCGCGCGGAGACGCGGAGGGCGCGGCAGAGGTTCCGGGACTCCTGCCCAGCACCTTGCGCCGCCAGGCCCTCGACGCCCTCGGCTACCGGCAGGAGGGCGGCCTGCTGGGGACGCCCACGCTCGGTGAGCTCGCGGACGGGCTCGCCGAGGCGGGTGCGGACGTCCTGCTCTACCTGGTGGCCGGCGACCACCAGGGCCCGGGACTGGTGATCGCGGTGGGGCCGCGGCTCGGGGCGGGTGCGGGCGCCCTGCCGCTGCTCCGCGACGGCGAGGACGGTCCGCTGGCGCGGTACGTGGAAGCGGCCGCGGCTCGTGACCTCGACCCGGACGACGCCTCTCTCACCCAGCCCTGGGAGGAGGCCCTGGAAGAGCTGTGCGGCTGGGCGTTCGAAGCGCTCGGCCCGGTCCTCGCCGGAATCGAGAAGCGGATGGAGGCGGAGGACGACGCCTGGGAGGACCGGCCGCTCCGCGTCGTCCTGGTCCCCTGCGGGCGTCTGGGCATCGTCCCGTGGCACGCCGCGCGCTTCCCCGCCGACGCCCCGCACGACCGCCTCTGCCAGGCCGCGGTCATCAGTTACGCCGCCTCCGGGAGCCAGTTCCTGCGGACGCTCGGACGTACCCCGAGGGATCCGGCCGCCGCCCCCGTCCTCGTGGCCGACCCGACGATGAGCCTGCACTACGCCGACACCGAGGTCACCGCACTGCGGGACGCCCATTACCCGGACGCACGGGTGTGCGGAGCGCTCTACGAGGCGGAGATCGGCGAGCTGCCGCCCGCCACACCCGAGGCCGTCCTTGGCTTCCTCGCCGACGACACCTCCCTGCTGCACGTGGTCTCGCACGGGAAGGCCGGCATCCGCCCCACGGTCTCCGCCCTGGACCTGGCGGCCGACGTGCGGGGCACACCGGCTCCGCTGACGGTGACGCGCCTGCTCGACCGCGAGGAGCAACAGGGCTCCACGGGCGGCCCTTTGGTCGTCCTGAGTGCCTGTCAGACCGATCTGAGCAAGCGGGACCACGACGAGGCGCTGACCCTCACCACGGCGTTCGTCGCGGCCGGAGCGCGGGACGTCGTGGGCTCCCGATGGCTGGCCCCGGACGGCGCTTCGGCGCTGCTGATGGCGGTGTTCCACCACCACCTGGCCGTCGACGGGCTGAGCCCCGTGGACGCCCTGCGGGCCGCGCAGATGTGGATGCTCGACCCGCACCGTCGCAACCCGGGCTCGCTGCACGGCGAGTTGCTCCGGGAGTCACAGCGGCAGGGACTGGAACGGACCTCGCACTGGGCCGCCTTCATCCATCAGGGACACCCCGGGGCGAGCCTCACGACCACAGCGGAAGGGACACCATGAACGAGGAGGGCCGCGGACCGTCCGCGGAGCCGTTGCTCGCCCTGATCGGCGAGCACCGGGAGTCCATTCGTGCGGCGCTGAACGACGAACAGCACGCGCTGCTGCTGACCCGGCTGCGCGCACTCGCCGCCGCGCCGCCGGACGAGGTCATGGCGGTCCGCAGGGCGCTCCAGGGCGTCAGACTCGCCCTGCGGCCACTGCCGTTCGACCATCCGGTACGCGCCGCGCTCGACGGCGTACGCCTGGTCGCCGCGCCCCCCGGTCCCGCGACCGTGACGGAGGCGCTGACGCTGGTCGATCTGCTGGCCGCGGTCTCGACGGCCGCCGCGGAACCGGCTCCGACGCCCGACCGGTCGCCTGACGCGGCGCCCGACCCGACGCCGGACACTGCGCCCGTACCCGCGCCCGGCGCGACACCCGACCCGACACCCGACCCGACACCCGGCGAGGACCGCGCGGCCGATCCGTTGCTCCGAGAACCGGCCCTGTCGACGGCCGAGGCCACGGCGCGCTGCGGTGGCGCGCCGCCACCCGAACTGATCAGGCTGCCGGACCCACCGCGCGGCGACCGCTACCTGGAGTTCCAGTTCCCCGTGGGCGGCGGCACCCCGCACCCGGTCGTCCTCACGGTCAACCGGCTGCTCCTGGCGGACATCGACCCCCGGGGCGCCGCGTCCTGGTGGCTCGGCGGCAACAGCTGGCTCGGCGCGGCTCCCGCGTCGCTCCTGGGGCGGCTGCCCGATCACGAGCTCGTGGGTGCGGCCACCACCCTCGTGGAGGGGGAGTGATGAGCTTCCAGCAGCGCCCGATCACGTTCTTCCCCATGACCGGTGAGGAACTGCGCCCGAACTTCAAGCTGATCCCGGCCGGCACGGAGCTGTGGCGGGTGCACAGGTCCAAGTACCGGCCCCACCAGTTCAACCCGCTCCTCGCCGACATCCACTTCGACGGCGGCCGCTTCGAGGGCACGCCCCTGGATCCGTACCACAGCCTGTACGTGGCCGACAGCGCGCTGACGGCCGTCGCCGAGAGCATGCTCCGTTCCGTGGCGTGGAACGGCACGAAGCGGACGATCCCGTACGCGGCCGCCCATGGCCGCTCGCTCAGCGTGCTGCGGACGACGTGCGAACTGACGGTGGTCTCGCTGATCGAGGAGAAGGACCTGGCGGCCGTCCGCCGGACCGCCGACCTCCTCGACGACGAGCGCAGCTACGCGAAGGCGCGGCGATGGGCGAGTGAGATCCGTGCTCAGGCGCCCGAAGCGATGGGACTGGTGTGGCAGTCGCGCCGGAACCGTCCCGAGAACTCCTACGTGCTGTTCCACGACCGCTTCGACGGCTGCCACTGCGGTGCGCTGGAGGTGGTCCCGGAGCGAGGGTTCGCGGACCTCGGCTCCCCCGAGGGCATCGAGGAGGTGAACCGACTGCTCGACCCGCTGGCGGCGGAGGTGTCGAAGCCCTTGCGGTGATGCCCGGCCCGGGCATCGTGGAAGCGGCTTGTCCGGCTGTGACAGGGGATGCCATCGTGGGCGCATGGCATTACCGCTCCCCGACGACGTCGCACTGCTCGCCGAGTTGAAGGAGGTCAGGCGCGCCGGACTGATCAGGTTGCGGGGCCGCGCGCTGCCCGCCCTTGAGGCGGCGGCCGCGGCGGTGGCCCCCGCCGCGGCCCGGACGCCCGGCGCTGCGGTGGAGGCGCTGCTGCGGAGCGCGGTGGAGCGCCTGGACGCGGGGACCCTGCGTACGGCCGCCGAGTACACCCTGGGGATCGCGCAGGGGACCAGGGACTGGCCGGCGTCGTCCCGGCGGGCCAGGGCGGCCTCGGTCTACGGAGTGAGCGTCGAGCGGTTCCGCAAGGATCAGGAGGTCATGGTCCTCGAGCAGGTCGCCGAGCACATCGTGCGGCTGACGGCCGAGGCGGCCGGGCGGAGTTCGGGCGCGGCCGCCGAGGGCGAGAGCGGAGCGGGCACGCATCGGGTCGTGGAGATCCGGGCCGGAGGCCGGCCCGTCCGTGTCACCCTGCACGTGCACCCCGTCGACCTGCTGCGTGACGTGGACGTGGTCGTCTCCCCGTCCAACGTCTACCTCGCGCTGCCCGAGGTGTACAAGTCCTCCGTCGCGGCGTCGCTGCGGCGTGCGGCGGCCGTGCTCGGCGTGACCGGAGACGTGCTGGCGGACCCGCTCCCCGCGGAACTGCGCCGGTGGGCCGAGCAGCACGGCACGTCCGGGCGGGCGGTGCGGCCGGGCACGGTGGCGGCCACCGGGGCGGGGGCGCTGACCGGCCAGGGCATCCGGCGGGTCTACCACGCGGCGATCGCCGTGCCCCGGGCCGGGACCAACGACTACGACGTGCTGCCCGCCGACGTCACCCGGGCGGTGTCCCGGGCCCTCGCGGTGCTCGCCGAGGAGCACGAGGACCACACGCCACCGCTGCGTTCGGTGTGCTTCCCGCTGCTCGGCTCCGGCCGGGGCGGCCTGTCGTACGACGTCAGTCTTCGCGCTGTATGGGCGGCCGTGGAGGCGGAGTTGGCGCGCGGGGCGAGCTGGGACGTGCACTTCGTCGTGCGTACGCCGGAGGCGGCGGCCCTGGTGGAGCGCATCCCGGCCGGAATTCGCCCGGCGCACGCCCGGAGGCCGACCGGCTGACCCGGTGGAATGGAAGGGCGAAGGGCGCGCCGGCGCGCGAGACGGCGCACAGGGTGCGCGCCAAAGGGCAAGCGAGGGGGATCTTCGTGGGGGTAATCTCCGTTGGCACAACGCGAGTTGACGTCACGTCACCTAGCGTGGACGCATGACGGGCGGGATGGAGCGGTGGGGCCATGGCGCGCGGGGGCGGATCGTCACCTGGCCCGCTCCCGACGCGTACGTCCTGGTCGACGGGGTGCTGATGCGCATGCTCACGGACCCTCGGGAGATGACGCCGGGGACGGAGGTCGTCGTGCGCTACGACGCCGAGCGGCGCCGGCTCCTCGCACGGGCGGTGGATCGGACGGACGAGGGCGGGGCGGCCGGGAATGAGTGAGTACGGCTTCGGGCTGGCGCAGGGGTACGACGAGCGGCAGCCCGTCGTACTGCTCCTCGACACCTCGGCCTCCATGGGGCGTCCGGCGGAGAACCCTCGGATCGACGAGCTCAGCGAGGCACTGGCCGACTGGTTCGACGGAGTGCGGGCGGAGCCGAGGCTCCGCGCGCGGGTGGAGGTCTGCCTGATCACCTTCGACTCCCGGGTCAGGGTCTTCGATCCGGGCCAGGACCGGCTTGTACCGGTGGAGGAGGCCGCCCCGGACCGGCTCTTCGTGCCGGTGGACCGGATGCGCCCGCCCCGGCTCGGGGCGTCCGGCCTCACCCGGATGACCGAGGCCGTCGAGACGGCGCTCGACCTGGCCCGCTCGCGCTACCTGGCCCTGCAGGAACAACAGGTGCAGGTGCGCAGGCCGTTCCTGTGGGTGCTGACGGACGGTGCGCCCAGCGACGCGAACGGCGAGGCGATGGACCTCGCGGCCCTCGCCGGTACAGCGGCGAAGGTCCGTCTCGGCGAGGAGCGGGGCGAATGCGTGCTCCAGGCGATCGGGGTGAGCGGCGCGGATCTGGAGCTGCTGCGCGCCCTGACGCCCAAGGGCGCCCTGATGCTGGAGGGGCTGGACTTCGGGCGGATCCTCGATCTGCTGTTCCAGAGTTCGGACGTGATCGGCGGGCGGCAGGCCGCCGACGAGATTCACGGGCAGGTGGCCGACCGGGTGGAACGGGAACGGCGCATGCGGCTCCTCGAGGAGAAGGTCCGGTGATCGTGGCCGGTGCGTCCGTCCAGGGAACCGCTCATCTGGCCCGCGCACAGGGCTGCCAGGACGCCTTCAAGGCGGTCGACCTGGGAACGGCGGCCGTGCTCGCCGTCGCGGACGGCGCGGGCGGCCGGGAGCGCAGCGCGCTCGGCGCGCACATCGCGGTGGACGCCGCCTGCCGGGTCCTGACCGAGAGCATCCCGGAGGCGGCGGAGGCTCCCGAGGCCTGGTCGGAGTGGATCGCCGCGGCGGGCGCCGCCGTGGTCGCGCAGTACCGGCGGTCGGTGGAGGGCGCGCTGGCGCCGGTCGCGCTTCCGTCGGAGCCCATCGACCCGGGCGCCCTGGCCGCCACACTGGCGGCAGCGGTGGTGCGGCCTCCCTGGGTGGCGTTCCTCTCGGTCGGCGACTGCTTCGGCACGGTCCTGACCCGCGAGCCCGACACGCACGGGGCCGTCGGCGAGCGCTGCCACCTGGTGCTGCCTCCTCCGCCGCCCGGCGCCCCGGAGACGGTCTTCCTCTCCTCGCCGGGGGCCACCCTGCGCCTGCGGTCGTTCGTGCTGTGGGAACCGCGGCTCAGCGGCGTCGTCCTCGCCACCGACGGCTGCGCACCGCTCACCCTGGACCACCCGTCCCTGCGCGAACTCCCGCCGAAGGCAGGGCCGTTGCCGGCCGAGCGGTTCTTCTGCGGGCTCGCCGCGACGCTCCGCGCCAACGGCGGTGACGCCGAGCCCTTGCGCGCCCTGCTCTCCGGCCCCGAGGCGGCTCGGACCGGCGACGACCTGACCGTCGCCTGCGCCCTGACGGAGGGCGGCTGACGATGTCCCTCACGGTGGTGTCCGGCAGCGGGCACACATGGCGGCTCACCGAGCCCATCGGCACCGGCTCCGAAGGCATCGTCTACGGCGTGGACGACAGGCGCCCCCTGGTGGCCAAGCTGGTGCCCCTCCCGCCCGACCCGTCCGCCTATCGGCGCCGTATCGCCCGGCTCGTACGGCAGCGTCGCGAGCCTCGTGCCGTCCGGCTGGTGTCCGCGACGCCGACGCGGGTGGCATGGCCACTGGCGGGCGTCCGCGCCGGCGGTCCCGGTGCCGACGGCGTGGACGGCTATGTGATGACCGACATGCGCCACGCCCACCAGCCGTTCGCGCACCTGCTGACCCCCGAGGCCCGCCGGCGGCTGTTCCCCGACGCGACGTGGGCCACCGCGCTCGCCGCCTCCCTCTCGCTCGCCCGTCTCGTCGCCGACCTGCATGTCGAGGGCTACGTGGTGGGCGACCTGAAACCCGACAACCTCTGGGTCGACGCGCTCGGCAGGGTCGGCATCGCGGATGTGGACTCCTGGCAGTTCACCGACGGCGGCGAGGTGTTCCCCGGCCGGATGGGCAGTCCGGGGCACACGGCGCCCGAGCGGATCGGGGCCCCGGCGGGCACCGCGCCGGACCGCGCCTCCGACGAGTTCGTCCTCGCCGTCCTCGTCCACCAGCTGCTGATGTGCGGACTGCACCCCTTCGCCGGACATCCCGCCTCCGGCGGCGGCTACCTGAGTTACGACGACAACGTCCTGCACCGGCGCTGCCGTCTCCTCGACCGGGCCTCGGTGGTCCTGCCCCGCTCCGCCCCGCCCGTCGATCTGCTCCCGCGCCGGCTCACCGCCCTCTTCCGGGCCGCGTTCGGCGGAAGGCGGCCCGCCGCCTCGGCCTGGGCGGAGGCACTGGCCGCAGAGGCGGACCCGGCCCGCCTGCGGACGTGCCGGCGCAACCCCCTGCACGTGCACACCGCCGAACGGCCCTGGTGTCCCTGGTGCGATCTCGCCGAACGAGGGGCCGACGGCTACCCGGACACGACAGACCCGACGGACCCGACGGACAGGAAGGGGAAGGCCCGATGACAGAGGTGACCACGCTCTCGGTGGCCCGCACACTCGACCGCTGCACGACCCTCGGGCCGGGAACCCGAGCCGTGATCTGGGTTCAGGGCTGCCCGCTGCGCTGTCGCGGCTGTGTGGCGGCGGAGACGCTGCCCTTCGAGGGCGGCACCACCCACTCGGTGCCCGAACTCGCCGACTGGCTCGGCGGGTTGCCCGACATCGAGGGCGTCACCCTCTCCGGTGGCGAGCCCTTCTCCCAGCCGGGCGCGCTGGCCTCGCTGCTCGACCATGTCCGCGCCCGACGACCGGAGTTCACCGCGATGGCCTACTCGGGCTTCCGTCACGAGGCCCTTCGCCGCGGCGGACCGGACCGGATCGCCCTGCTGCGCCGCCTCGATCTGCTCGTGGACGGCCCCTATGTGGCCTCCGAGCAGCACGGGCTGCGCTGGCGCGGCTCGGCCAACCAGCGTGTCATCCCGCTGACCGACCGCTACGCGCACGTGACGGGCGAGCCCGATACGAGCGCGGGGGTCGAGGTGTCCATGGACGGCGACGGATCACTGTCCTGGGCGGGGGTCCCGCCGACTCCCGGCTTCCGGGAGGGGCTTGAGGAACGACTCGCGGCTCGGGGGTTCGTCCTGCGCGCCGAGGCACGGAGGGAAGCATGAGCGGATCACCGAAGTACAGCACCGTCACCGTCGCGCCGGCCTATGCGCGGATCGAGGCGGAGCGGCGCCGGGCCCGGGAGGCGCAGCGCCGGCGGCAACAGGCACAGCGCGCGAAGGAGCGCGCCGAACAGGCCGCCCGGCGGGCCCGCGAAGCGGCGGCACGCCGGGAACGGGCAAGGGCGCAGGCCGAGCGCAGGGAAACCGAGCTGGCGAACCGCCGAGCCGAGCGCGACCAGGCGCACGCGCACCGGTTGCGGCAGGAGCAGGCAGGCGTCGACGCGCGTCGACTCGCCGAGGTGCGTGAGCTGCTCGACAAGGTCCACGCGGACGCCTCCGAGGTTCGCGCCCTGCGGCAGCGGCTTGACGCCCTGCAGGCCGGCGTCGACCGTGCCGAGGACCTCGGCGGATCGATCGAGGAGTTGCGCGGCCGGGTCGTCGTACTCGGTCGTGAGCGGAGCGCGCCCGGCCAGGGCGTCGACCAGGGTGCCGTGGTCGCGAGCCTCGAATCGCGGCTGGCCGCGATCGGGGCGGAGGCCCGGGGGCGGGACCCGGAGGGGCACCAGCGCTGTGTCGACCTGCTCGACACCTTGCGGGCATCCACCGCTCCCGGTGCGGAAACACGGTTCGAGGCCTTGCTCGGCACGGTGGAACACGCACTGGGCCGCCATGCCGCGGTCGCCGGGGAACACGCCGCCGAGGAGCGTCGGCGCGCCGAGCGGGTGCGCGAGGCCGAGCGGCAGGCGGAGGAGCGCGCCGCCCGCGAGGAGGCGGCCCGCCAGGCGGCCATCGAGGCCGAACAGGAGCGCCACGAGGCGTTGTCCGAGGAGGCGAAGGACCGGCTGGATGTCGTACGGGCGTCCGTCAGGGCCGCGGCGGACGAGGCCCGGGAGCTCGCCGACCTCGCGCTCGCCGAGCGGATCGAAGCGGCGCTGACCGCCGTCACGGAACCCCTCGCGGCCGGCGCCGCCGAGGTGGCCCTGTCCGCGGTCGCGGCCCTGGAGGAGCTGCTCGTCGAAGCCGAATCCCAGCTGGACGAGCTTCAGTTGGCGTACACCCGGCGCATCGACCTCGCGCAGGCCCTGCAGGACGCCATGCTCGGCGAGGGCTTCGCCTTCACCGGCGGAGCCGAACAGAACGGCCGCCTGCTGCTCAGCTTCGAGCGGCCGAGCGGCGCGACGTACCGGACCACGATCGCCACCGACGAGGGCGGCACCCCCGTCCTCGTCTACCAGGTCGACGGCGAACCCGATGTCGCCCTCCGCCCGGATCCGGACGGCGCGGTGTGCGACCACACCGAGGACCTGCTGGAGCGGGTGCACGAGGCGATCGTCGAGCGGGACGGCTTCGTCCCGGGTGAGATCACCTGGCAGGGCAAGCCGCCCAGGCAGGGCGGGAGGCACCGGACGGTCGGGGAGGAGTGGAGGTGGACCCGGTGAACGCGGTCGACTGGGCCAAGCGTGCGAACGGCGTCGGCGGCTCGGCGGGCTCCCCTGCCGCGGACCGTCGGGACGGTTCCGCCCGCGACGGGGAGCCGGTCACCGCGGACGGCATGATGCCGCTGTGGGCGGTGTCGCTCGGCTGGGAACTGCGGCGTGGGCGCCAAGTGGTCCTCAACGGACAGATCAGGGACCGCTGGTGGTTCGCCGACCGGCCCGCCTCGTTCCGCGAGGTGGTCGCAGGCCTGCTGGAGACGCGCGGCGCGGAGGTCGTCGGCTGGTGGGATCCGGTGGGCGGTCTCAGCTTCCCCCTGCCGGGTCATGCCGAGCGCTTCGACCAGCTCCGCGAGGGGCGCGCGGCGGAGCGGCCGGGAACGCGGGCGGGGACCGGCGACGCGCCGCCGGAGTCCCCGGGCACCGCCCGGCCGCCGCACACCTCGGCGGACGCGCGCGCCACGGAGGCCCCACACGGCGCGGAGGCCCCACCCGGCGCCGAGGACGCGCACGGCGCCGGGAACACGGGAGCGCACCCCGCGGGCGATCCCGTCGCGGCGGCACGCGCCCGTCGTGGCGGCGAACGGGACCGCGGCCGGGACCGTCTCCTCGCTCCCCGCACGTCGGGCCCACCGCGCGCCTTCGAGGACGTCGTCGCCACCGTGCACCGCCTGGTGGCTTCACCGGACGCGGCCACCGCCTTCGTCTTCGAGGACATCGACCACCACCTCCCGCCCGGGCAGCCCGAGTCACAGCTGGGGTATCTGCGCCTGCGTGCCGCGATGTCGGACGCCGTGACGCCCCGCTCGGCCGCAGGTCCGGCCCCGCACGCGCGCAACGCGGTCCTGTGCGCGGTCGGTGACGTGGGTCGGCTCCCCGGCTGGTTCCATCTGGAGGACCCGAGGATCGCCGCACTGCACATCGGCCCGCCCGACCCGAGCGAGCGCCGACTGTGGCTCAGCTGGCTGCGGCGGTACTTCAACGGGGCCCAGGACGCGTCCCGGACCGAGCTGGAAGCCCTGGTGGGGGCCACCGACGGGATGGCGGCCTGGGACATCGAATCCCTGGCAAGGACGTCGTGGCTGCGCAACGCACCCTTGCGGAAGCCGGACAAGCTCCTGGAGCTGCACCGGCTCAACGTGAGCGTCGACCCGTGGACCCAGCTCGACCGGGAGACCGTCGCCGGGGCCGCCGAGGTCCTCGGCACCCGGGTGGTCGGTCAGTCCACGGCCGTGCGCGCCGTCGCCTCAGCCCTCCAGTCCGCCTTCGTCGGAGTCGACTTCGGCAGCTCGGGCGGCGCCCGCCCTCGGGGCTCCTTCTTCTTCGTGGGTCCGACCGGTGTCGGCAAGACAGAACTCGCCAAGTCCGTGGCCGAGTTGATGTTCGGCGATCAGAGTGCCTACGCCCGCTTCGACATGAGCGAGTACCAGCAGGAGCATGCCGCCGAGCGGCTGGCCGGGGCGCCGCCCGGCTTCATCGGGCACGAACAGGGGGGCGAGTTGACGCGCCGCGTGCAGGAACGGCCGTTCAGCGTGCTGCTCTTCGACGAGATCGAGAAGGCCCACCCCAAGGTGCTGGACAAATTCCTGCAGATCCTGGAGGACGGGCGGCTCACCGACGGTCGCGGCCAGACGGCGTACTTCTCCCAGTGCCTGATCATCTTCACCTCCAACACGGGCGCGGAGCAGGTCCGGACCCTGCTGGAGGAGCGGGGCGAGCTCTCGTACCCGCAACTGGAGGCGCACTTCACCCGGGCGGTGGAGGAGAAGTTCCGGCAGATCGGCAGGCCGGAGATCTACGGCCGGCTCAAGCCCGGGGTGGTGGTCTTCGACATGCTGCGCCACGAGCACGTGGTGCGGATCGCCGACCGGCTGCTGCGCCAGCTCGCCGAGTCGGTCCGCGAGCGTCACCGGGTGGAGCTGGTCCCCGACACGGACACCCTCCACCCGTGGATCACGGAGCGCATGGCGGACCCCGAGCACCAGGCGTACGGAGGCCGGCAGATCCGCAACGAACTCGAACGGGTGCGGGCGGCCGTCGTCAGCCATCTGCTGACGCACCGCCCGGAGCCGGGCAGCCGGATCCGGGTCGGCGTCGCGGCCGAGGGCACGGTACGGGTCTCCCCGGACGGCACGGCCCGGTTCACCGACGAAGGGAGCGTACGAGCATGATCGCCCTCTCTCTCGGGCACCGCTTCGGGCGCGTCGCGCGGGTCGGCCCCGACGGCGAACCGGAGGTGACCACCACCGACCTGGCCGGTGTGGACGGTGTCCTCGACCCTGGCCGGGCGCTGCCCCTGCTCGTCCCGTCCGGGCCGGTCGACGCCCGCGCCCTCGCGGTGGAGCCCGACCACTCGGTCGCGCTCGGCGTCCCCGTGTCGGGCGGCCGGGAGGACGAGCTGCGGTACGCGGTGGAACGGGCCGGTCTCGACGTCGCACGTGTCGTGCCGGAACCGGTGGCCGTGGCCCTGCACTACCGGGCGGTCGCGGAGGGCGTGGACCACACGGTCCTCGTCTGCGACCAGGGGGCGACGAGCCTCGACCTGAGCGTCCTGACCATCTCCCCGGACCTGACCGTACGCCTGGTCCGCGCCGTCAGCCTCCCGCTCGGCGGGGCGCACTGGGACGAGGCGGTCGCCGCCGGCCTCGCCGAGCACCTGCCGACCGGCGTCGACCCGATACCGGCGGCCGAGTCCCTCCGCCGGGGCCTCGACGGCTCCGACCGGGCAGTCGAGGCCTTCGAGGACGCCGCAGGGGTGCGCCACCAAGTGACGCTGGATCGGAGCGACTTCGAGCGGGCGGTGGCTCCGCTTCGGAATCGCCTGTTCGCCGCTCTCGCCGACCAACTGGCCACCGCGGAACCGGCCGTGGACACCGTACTGCTGGCGGGCGGCATGTGCGCCGAGCCCGGCACACGGGCCCGGATCGAGGAGCTGCCCGCCGCACAGGGGCTGACCGTGCGCTGCGACCGCCCCGAACTGGCCACCGTTCTCGGGCTGTTGACCCTGCGCGACTTCGGCATCCTGCGGGTCGTCGCCGGGCCCGCCGCACGGCCGGGGCGGGCGGAGGCCGGATTCGCGGACTGGCGCGACACCTACCCTCGGGTGGGCCTCGGGCACGCCGAGGGCTCCTCGCTCGACTCCGAGCCGGACGGCGCCGTGGCCGACCCGGAGCCCCGCGCCGGGCGACGGCGGGCGGAGGACCCCGAACCCGGGGGACGGCAGAACGGCTCCCCGGCCGGCCGCGGAACCGAACAGGCTCCGCCCACTCCCCCGCCGTCCGCCACGACCGGGCGCACGACCGGGGGCAGGTCCGCTGCGGACACCGACGAGAGGCCGTCCGCCGCGGCCACGTACGCCGGCCCTCTGAGCCCGCCGCGCGCCGAGGCCCCGCGCACCGAGACCCCGCCCCCGGTTCCCCCTGCCGCCGAACCGCCGTACCCACCCCCCTCGTCCTCCGACTCCCCTCCCACCGAACCGCGGCCCGCCGAGCCCGCCACCGCCGCCACCACGGGCAGCCCCGGCGGAAGCGACCCGTACGACCCTCCGCCCACGGCTTCCGCCGGCTCTCCTCTCGATCCGCAGACCGCGTTCGCGGTCCCCGTCGATCAGCTCCAGGCCATCCGGCGCGGCGACCATCTGCTGGTGCTGTGGGCTTGGCCCGTCGGCGCCCTGAGCGCGCGCGTCCGCTGGCGCCGGGAGGGAACCGTCGCCGGAGCGGGCCCCGGGCGAGGCGACGACGTGTGCCGACGCCGGGTGTACGAGCACGACGGCGGTTTCGACCTGGACGTCGGCCGCGGGGCCGTCACCGTGACGGTGGAGGCGCTCGTCGCGGAGCTCGGCGACGGCTGCGAAGGCGCCTCGTCACTGCTCGTCCCGCCCGCACCGACGCTCGTCTCCTACGAGCCCATCGTGCGCCGCCGGCTCACGGGCCGGTCGGCCTCGGTCACCTTCACCTCGGAGACCGGCTGCGACCTGCCCGGTGTCCGGATCGTCCAGAGCCTCGGCCGGTTCCGCCCCACCAGCGCGGCCGAGGGCACCGTCCTGCACGAGGTGCCCGCCCAACGTCTCCCGGCCGGCACGCCCCTGACCGTGGAGTTCCCGCTGCCCGCCACGCGCGGCCCGTCGTGGTTGGTCTGCTTCCCGGCCGACGCGGACGCGGGCACCGACACCGGCATCGACATCCGCCCGACGGCGCTGCACAGACTGCGAGTCACCTGATGGCCAAACGTCTCACCTGCCCCTACTGCTACGAGCACTTCACTCCGCGCGAGATCCGATTCCGCTGCAACAGCCGTCTGAGCAAGACGGGCAAGCAGTGCGAGCGCCGCCGCGACCAGGTCCTCGACCAACGCAAGGGTCCGCGCAGGAGCCACGACCTCGGCCCCGACTTCGCGGCGGACGGGCGCAGGCCGACGGCCGTCTGCGCGGACTGCGACGGCGAGACCACGTACCGGATCTGCCCGGTGTGCCACTCCGAACTGCCCGTCCAGTTCGGCATGGTGGACAACCGGCTGATCGCCATGGTCGGTCCGAAGGCGTCCGGCAAGACCGTCTACATGACGGTGCTGCTCCACGAGATGCGCAACCGGGTCGGCGAGGCGTTCGGTGCCGCCCTGATGGGTTCGGACGACGACACGATGCGGCGCTTCGGCTCGGACTACGAGGACCGTCTGTACCGCGACAACCAGATGTTCCCCGGCACCCAGACCGCCTCCACCACCCTCAACCGGGTGGACCCGCTCGTCTTCCGCTTCGGGCTGCGACGGCGCACCCTTCTCGGGGAGCGCCCGCAGCACACCGTCCTCTCGTTCTTCGACACCGCCGGCGAGGACTTCAGCTCCCGGGAGAACGTGGAGCTCAACACCCGCTATCTGGCCGGCGCGGACGGCATCGTGCTGCTGCTCGACCCGCTCCAGATGCCGGGTGCCCGCGACAACGCGCTGCCGGGAACCCCGCTGCCGGGCACGGAGGGCCTGGACACCCCGATCAACGTCCTCTCCCGGGTCACCAACCTCCTGCTCGCGCCCCGCTCCGGACGCTCGGCGCAGAAGATCGACACGCCGATCTCGGTCGTCTTCTCCAAGATGGACGCCTTCTGGCACCTGCTCGACCCGGGCAGCCCGCTGCGCGACTACGCGCCCCCGCGCGACCGTTTCGACGTGAGCGACAGCCTCGACGTCCACGAGGAGGTCCGACGGCTCCTCAAGGACTGGGACGGAGTGGCGATCGACCAGCTCCTGGACAACCACTTCACCCGCTACCGCTACTTCGGGGTCTCCGCCCTCGGCCGCAACCCCACCCCCGACGCCCGGGTCGCCCCCACCGGCATCCAGCCGTACCGGGTGGCCGACCCCTTGCTCTGGCTGCTGAGCGAGTTCGGTTCGGTGCCGAAGGCGGGCCGGGGATGACACGGTTCGAGCAGCTCTACTACACCTCCTGCGAGCACGGGCTCACCGGGTACTCCGGGTTCCAGTTCAACGCCGTGAGCGCGGGTGTCACCGTCGAGACCCAGCAGGTCGTCGAGGCGCTGGCCGGGTACGAGCCGCCCCGGGCCCTGGTGGAGTCGGACACCCCCGACGAGCTGGAGCGCTGCCCGGTCAACCTCTGCTACCGGCCGTACGACCGGGCGGGGCGCCGCGCCACGGCGGTGTGCGTGCGGTACGTGGGCCGTGACTCCGCTCGCCGCTTCGGCAACTACTTCGCGCACGCCCTGCACAGCGAGGACTTCGCCACGGCGGCGGACGGAATGCTCCCGATCGAGTGGTGGAACTCGCCGTCCTGGACGAGCGGGGTGTCACCGAGCACGGAGATCCCGTCGCTGGAGGCCCCCCTGCCGGGCCCGTTGGGCGTCCGGTCCGTGCGCGAGTTCCTGCGCGCCCATCCCCACGCGGACCGGCTGCCGGAGCTGCTGGCCGCCGTGTTCGCGGCGCTCGGCGAGCAGGGTTCGGTGGTGGTGGTCGACCGTTCGACCGACCTGATCGCGCACTGGTTCGCCGCCCTCTCCTACCTGCTGCCTCCCCCGCTGGCCCGTGGACTCTCCTTCGCCACCTACGTCTTCCGGCCGGCCACCAGCCGGCTGCACCTGATCGGCACCGTGCCCGAGGCCCAGCTCGTCTTCGGCCCCGACGACGAAGCGGCGTACACCGTCTTCGACTTCGCGCGCGGGACCTTCCCCGCGATCCGCGTCGATCCCCTGGCCCGTCTCCTCACCAGGATCGGTGTCGGTTCGGTGCGGCCCGTCTGGTCGTGGACCGCGGACTACGTCCGGGGAGGGGAGGAGAGCGTGGACGACTGGCACGCTCCCGTGGCCGCGGCGGCGGCCTCGGGGGGCATCCCGCTCACGGCGGTCGACGCCCACGCGGTGATCGACTGGCTGACCGGGGCCGAACACCTGGGGGCGCGCCGGGCGGCCGTCGCCGCGGACATCCATCGAGAGCACCGCGACCTGGACGACCGCCGGCGGTCCGCGCTGAGCGCCGCCGCGAAGGCCGGTGGGGATCTGGCGGTGCATCAGGAGATCGAGGGCAAGCTCCACGCGTCGCGTATGGCGGCCTACGCGGCCGCCTCCGAAGACGCCGTCAAGCCCGTGCCGATCACCGACCCGGTGACGCGCGAGCGGGCCACCGCACTCTGGGGGCGTCTGCTGGACGACCGGGGTCGGACCCCGCGCGAGCGGACGCGCCTGCTGCTGTGGGCCGTGGGCGCCGGCCTTCCCGTACCGGCGGCGGTCATGACCGAGCAGACGCTCACCCTGGCCCGGGCGCTGCTCGGGTCCCTCAGCCCCGTCCCGAAACTGCGCTCGGAGGTGACCGACCTCCTCGCCTCTCTTCCGGTGATGCGGGCATCCCTGGCGACGGCGGTGGAGGAGGTGTTGGAGCAACGCACCGGACAGGAGCAGCTGTTCTCCCAGTTCCCCGCCGAACTGCTGCGGGAGGCCGACCTGGCGGGCCGTCCCCTGCTCCAGGAACACCATCTGCGAGCCCGGGCCGAGCGCCGGCCCGCGGAGACGGTTCCGATCATGTTCAAGATCCTCCGGATCCGTGCGCAGACGTCGCCCGACGAGGAACTGCTGCGCGGCCTGTGGCGGCAGCCGTCGCGTACCTGGACCCATCAGGAAGCGGTCCGCATCGCCTCGGAGCTGCCTGCGAAGGGCCCGGTGGACAGGGCGGTCGGCACATGGTTCGAGCGCGCCCTGCGCCAGCCGATCGCGGACGACGACGCCTTGGAAGCCTGTCTGCACCTGTGCCGGCTGTTCGTCCGTCCGAGCCGCTTCGTCTGGCTGCCGGAGAGTGCAGGGGAGTACGTAGGGATCACGCTCGAACTGGAGGACAGGCTCCGGGACGCCCGCGAGGCCACGGAGCTCGTCGACGCGTTCGCCGCCCCGAAAGCCGGATGGTGGGAGGCCCCCAGGGCGCTCAGGCGCCTGCGTCTGGTGCCCGCCATGCTGCGCGTCCCCGCCGACTCCGCACGGCTGCGCGGGCGACTGACAGCCTTGAGCAACCGCGAACTGGAGCGCTATCTGGCGGCCGTGGGCCGGAAGGCGACGGGCGACAAGCCGATCGACGACATCGCGCTCAGCCATGTCGTCGCGGTCGTCACCCTGCCCAGTGGAGCCGTGCTCTCCCAGGCCCACGCCCAGCAGGTCGACGAGATCCGGACAGGACCGGTGGGGCGCTGGCCCGTCTCGGACCTGGAACGGCTGGAGCGCGCGGTCCGGCCCCTGAGGGCCGAACTCGCCGACCGTTATGCCGAGGACGTCGAGGAACGACGACGCGGACCGTGGAGCCTGCCCCGAAACTTCCCGTTCGTCTCCCGCCGTACGAAGTCCGCCTCCGCGTCCACCGCCGCGTCCGCCTCCCCGCCCGATCCCGGGAGCACACCCGACTCCCGGGCGACCGAGAGCTCCCGGAACGAGAAGGAGCGGTGACCGGCCATGGCTGAGATCGTGACGTTCGTCCTCGTTCCCGCCGTCTACCTCGTCGCACTCTGCGCCTTCCTCCCCTTCGTCCCGCTCATCGCCGCCCTCCGGGGCCTCGCCCTCGTGGTGCAGCTGCTCGTCCGGTACGGAAACACGGTGGTCGGAGTCCTCCACCGGCGCACCCCCGAGTTCCGGACGCTGCCGCCCTACCGTCCGCAGGACGAGGAGGTGAAGGCCTACCGCAACTACTTCTACGGGCCCGCCTTCCGCGACCTGCGCCAACTCCTCACACTGGCGCGGCGGTCGTACGCCACCACCGTCGGCGACGCGTTCCGTGCCGTGACGTCACGGCAGTTCGTCGCTCCGGCGCGCTCCCGCGCGGTGACCGTGCCGTACGGTGTGGCGCTCTACGTGGGGCTGAGTGTGGGCACCGTGCTCGCGCCGCCGCTGATCGGTCTGCTCCTGCTGCTGCACGCCGCCGTCCTGACGCTGCTCTCGGCCGGGGCCCGGCTCGTGGCCGGGGCCCTGCGGACGGTCGACCGGACGTTCCTCGCGATGAGACGGCTTCGCTCCGGAATGCTCTGCCCCCACTGCTTCGAGCGCGTGCCCTACCCGGCGTACGACTGCCCCGGCGCCACCTGCCGCCGTCGGCACATGGACATCCGCCCGGGACGGTACGGCGTCTTCCGGCGCCGCTGCGAGTGCGGAGGCCGCATGCCGACGCTGCTGATGCTGATGAGCCGGAACGCGCGGCTGCAAGCCTACTGTGTCCACCCGCACTGCGGCAGGCCGATGAACACCGACGCCGGCCACATGCCCGAGGTGGTGATACCCCTCATCGGCGGGCAGGCGGCGGGCAAGACCCAGCTGATGGCGGCCATGCTGCTGTCCCTGGAGCACGCGGCGGCGCACGGCGGTCCGACGCTGAGCCTCGCCGACGAGGAGTCGGACGCCCACTACCAGGTGCTCCGCGAGGTGCTGCGCATGCGGGGCCACACCCGTGCCACGCAGCGGGCCCTGCCCCGGGCCCACTCCTTCGTCCTGGGCCGAGGCCGCTCCCAGCGACTCGTTCATCTCTTCGACACGGCAGGCGAGAGGTTCGTCGATCGCGAGGACACGGACGCGCTGCGGTACGCACGAGCGGCGCGCACCTTCGTCTTCGTCCTGGACCCGATGGCGGTCAAGGCGTTCTGGACCACGATGGAACCTGCTCCCGGCCCGCTCCTGGACCGCACCCTCGGCTCCACGGTCGACCCTGAGGAGGTCTTCGCCCGCTCGGTCCAGGCGGTGGCCGCGATGGGCGCGCCGCTGGACCGTTCCCGGCTGGCGGTCGCCGTGAGCAAGACGGACCTGCTCACCGAGCACGGCCTGGCGCCTGCCCGCCGCGAGGACAGCGACGCCACCCGGGCCTGGCTCTGCGAGGCCCTCGGCCTGCACACCCTCGTCCGGGCCATGGACCTGCACTTCCGCGAGGTCCGCTTCTTCCGCACGGCCGCCGTGGCCGACGAGGAGGCCGGTGTGGACGCCAGCGTCACCGGGTTCGTCGACTGGTGCCTGCGAGGCTGACGGCAAAGGGCCCGCACCTCCATGAGGTGCGGGCCCCTGTGGCCGTGCGCCGGCTCTACGAAGCCGTCCAGTCCGCCGGGACCGGCAGGCCCCAGTCCTCGCAGGCGCGGACCATCACGGCGCGGACCTCCGGGCCCGCGTGGGCGTACGCGAGCGGGCCGTCGTCGCCGATCAGGTAGTCGCCGGTCAGGCCGCCGAGGAACTCCCGGACGAGGGGCTCGGGTGAGGAGGCGACCCGCTCCAGGAAGGAGAAGGTACGCCGCAGCACCTCGGACCTCTCGGGACCGGGCTCGGCCGCCAGCGCCGGCAGCAGGACGTCGTTGAACAGGTCCCAGAGCCTGCCGTACACATCCGTCCTGACCGTGTCCCCGTCCTCCGGGTCTCCGGTCAGCTCGACGGCCGCGCGGACCTTCTCCGCGACCGGCTCACGCATCTCGGGGAAGGCGGCCAGCAACTCCCCGAGAAACGTGCGCGATGCGATCGGTTCGTTCACCACGTGCTCGGTTTCCTTACGCGATACAGGCGGCCGGGTTGGCACACGGATCGGCGTTGAGCTCGTCCGCCATCCCGAGGGGGTCGAAGATATCCTCGACGGTCTCCCACAGGCCGTCCTTCACTCCGTGTTCCTTGATGTTCCCGGCCGCCCCGCCCACGCCGGTCAGCACGCCGCCGGCGATGCCGAACGACTTGAGGAAGCCGCCCAGCCTGCTCGGGTTGCCCGTCGCCCTCGGCTTCGGGTTGGGAGAGCGGTCCTTGGGATGGACCTCGAACTTCTGGCCGGTGATGTCCGACATGGCCTCGGCGTTCAGGGCGGTCTTGCGGCTGGCGATGAGGTTCTTCTCGATCGCCGGGTTCGCCTTCGCGTACGCCGTCATCCTGCCGTCGATGTCCCTGAGGTTCATGGCGTGCCAGAGTTCCTTCGCCTCGGCCCTGGCGAGCTTGAGCTCGGAATCGGTGAGCACACCCTTGCCGCCGTCCAAGCGCGCCTTGCGGTCCTCCTCCAGGAGGCCGGAGAGACGGGTCATCAGGTCAGGGACCTTGGGGACGTGCCAGCTGCCGTTGACGGGCTTGCCGTAGTTCAGCTCATGGATGAACGCCGTGCCCACCTTGCCGTCGCCGGTGACCTTCGCACCGGGCCTGACATTGCGGAGGTAGATGGCGTTCAGGATGTTCTGGAAGTTCGTGTGCTTCACCACCGGGGGCTTGGCGACCGGCTTCTTCAGTCCCGGGTTGGCGTGCAGGCCGATGCCGGTGAGCTGCATGAACATCTTCTTGACCTGCGTGAAGAGGCCGAAGAAGAACAGACCGGTCGGGTCGCTGTTGGTGATGGGGCTGTTGTTGCTGTACGCGTACCCGTTCATCTGGAGCGGGTCGGACAGGTCCACCACGGGGTCGGCGGAGATGAAGCGGCCGGTGGAAGCGTCGTACTCACGGGCCCCGATGTGGGTCAGGCCGCTCGGGCTGTCGATGCCGACGCCGAGGTACGACCGGCGGTCGACCCAGGCCGGCTTCGGTCCGCGCACCTCGCCGTAGGGCTTGAAGGCCCTGCGGGTGACGGGCTGGTTGGTGGTCTGCTCGACCGCCGTGGTGGCGGTGCCGAGGTGGTCGGAGAGCAGCACGGTCAGCTTGTGGCCGGAGGTGGCGCCGTTCACCGTGGACCGGACGACCGTGGGCGCGCCCTGCTGGGCGTAGCCCCGCGTCGCGCGGGTGATCTTCCCGGCGGCGGTGGTCAGTTCCGTGCCGTCCAGGTTCAGCACGCTCCCGGAAGGGGTGTTCTCCAGGATGCGGTTGCCGTCGGCGTCGTAGACGTACTTCGTCGTGACGCCGCCCTCGGTGAGCGTCGCGAGCTTGTTCTCGCGCGTCCACGTCAGATCCTGCGTGGTGGTGGCGAGGTCGCGCTTGGTGGTGTTGCCGTAGGCGTCGTTGACGTACGCGCTGCCGCCGCCGGCCGGAGCCGTCGACACCCAGGACAGGGTGTGGGGCTGGGCGGTGTACGTGGGCGAGGTGCCGTTGCCCGTGACGAGCTTGCCGTACCCGTAGGTGAACGTCACGTCCTTGGTGGCGTCCTTGGTGTCGTGCTCGACCAGCGAGGCGCGGTTGCCGAGCAGGTCGAACCGGAAGGACTGCCAGTAGGAGGTGGCGCTGGTGTCGAGGGTCCCGGTGGCCGGGGCTCCGGCGGCCAGCGAGGCCGTCAGCACGCTGTCGGGGCTCTCGCCGTCGGTCACCTGGTCGGGTGCCTCGGCCACCGGACCGGTGGAGGGCCAGCCGTCCGTGCGCGGTCCCCAGGTGGCGCCGTTCGCCGCCTTGCAGCCGGTGCCGTCGCCCTGCGGCGTGAGGTTGGACGTCCACGCCTGGGTGAGTTCGCCCATCGCGTCATAGGTGAAGCACTGGGTGTCCCGCGTCGTGACCGTGCCGTCGGTCAGCCTGCGGGCGAAGCCGGTGATGTTGCCCGCGATGTCGTACGCGTAGGTGCTGTCGGAGATCCGGTGGGAGTTCGCGGTCTCCCGGTCGGCGACCGTGCGCTGAAGGCGCCCGGTGTGCTGGTCGACGAAGTTGGTCGTCCACACGCGGTAGGGCTGCGGTCCGGTGACCGTGCGCAGTGGCTCCCCGTACGGCGAGTAGGTGATGTCCGAGGTGTACCAGGTGTGCCCTGAGGTCGACTCGGCGAAGCCGTCGCTGTTGTAGCGGGTGATGACCTTCTCGGTGGCGAGGCCGCCCGCGGCCGGCAGGGTCACCGAGAGCGGCTTGCCCGTCGGGGTGTAGCTGTAGGCGTAGCCGTACGTGCCCGAGACGCCGGTGGTCATGGCGTTGGCGGGGATCACGACCTGACGGCCGGTGGGCTGGTAGCGCGCGTCGAATCCGGTGACACGGGTGATGTAGTCGCCGCTCGCGTCGTGACGGATCGAGGAGGTCCGCTGGCCGATGCCGCCGGTGACGTCGTCGTAGGTGTACTCCTTGACGGGCGCCGAGCTCGTCGTGCCCTCGCGGACGGCGACGATGCGGCCCAGCTGGTCGTAGGAGGTGTGGATCGCGCCCCGGAGGTCGGTGGCGCTGGTCTGGCGGTCCGCCTTGTCGTAGCCGTAGGAGATGTCCCCGGTGTCGGGGTCCGTGGCGGAGGTGATCCGGCCGCGGGCGTCATGGGTGTAGGTCCAGGCGTTGCCCGCCGGGTCGGTGACCTTGGTGCGGTTGCCGCGGGCGTCGTAGCTGTAACGGGTGTCGCGCCAGCGGCTGGTGGCGGTGTTCGTGTAGTGCTGGATCAGGGTGATCCGGCCGCGGGCGTCGGTCCAGGTGTTGGTGGCCGGCATGGCGCCGCCGGCGGGCCGGCTGTAGGTGTTGGTGTCGCCGTAGGTGGTCGTCGACCAGTACGCGGTGTCGCCGCCGTGGTAGGTCGTCGCCCGGACCGGCCGCTCCAGACCGTCGTAGCGCGTGCGGACCAGGCTGGGGACGAGCGCGTCGGACACCCGCTTGAACTGGGCGGCCTCCGGCTCTCCCTTCGCCACGTACGCACCGGTCTGCTCGCCGACCAGGCCGTGGTCGTTGTAGCGCGTGTCGACGATGATCCGGCCGGGGCCATGGGCCTCGCGCTGGGTCTGGACGGCGCGCATCAGGCCGTCGTAGACGGTGACCTGCTTGGCGTAGGTGCCGTCGTCCTTGATGCTCTGGGTGGTCACGGCCGTCGGCCTGGTCACCGTCGGGGAGGTGTCGGCCATCTGGTAGCCGATGATGACGTCCGGCGTCTGCGTGCCGGAGGAGCGGCCCGTCGACCAGCCCTTGACGAGCCGCCCGAAGGCGTCGTACTCGCTCCGGACGACCTTGCCGTTGGGGTCGGTGACGGTGAGCTCGGAGCCGCGGCCGGGGTCGAAGGTGCGGACGGTCGCGTGCCCCTTGGGGTTGATGACCTTGACGCTCGTGACCGCGCCGCCGGTGTCGCCGGGGGTGTACTGGGTCTCGGTCGTGCCCACCTCCGGCTCGGTCACCTTGCGGGTCCGGCCCAGCGGGTCGTACGTCGTCGTGGTGACGACGGAGTGCGAGGTGCCGGCGCCGTCGATCTCGGCGCTGGAGGTGACGAGCCCCTTGGCGGGGGGAGCTCCCCATGCCTGGTCGTCGTACGAGATGCGGACCGAGCTGATCAGCTGCGTCGCCGGGTCGGCGGACGCCTGGCTCGCGCACGAGGTCGCCGTCTTACGGGTCGACGAGGGAGCACCGATGATGTGCGCCGTGGTGTTGTGGAGCAGCGTGGTCGTGGTGCAGTTGTAGTCGCTGAGCGTCTCGCCCGTGCCGTTCGGCTTGACGACGGCCGTCTGCATCTGGACGGGGATGCCCCAGTCGGGGTCCACCTCCGTCTCGGTGCGGACCGCCTGCCAGCCGCTGCCGACCGTCTGGATCGCGTCCGAGCGCTGTACGCCGGCGCGGTAGGCCTTGAGCGGCGGCAGGCCGCCGTCGCGGGTCCGCGACGCGGTCTCCTTGGACCAGGGGAACGTCAGGGTGCGCTTGACGATCCGGCCGCCGGATCCGTCGTACGCGATCGTCTCGGCGGGCATGCCCGCGTACTGCGCGGCGTCGTCCGCCACGAGGGTGACGGCGTCCTTGGAGTCCTTGACCACGCCGCCCGCGCCGCGGAAGTACCGCACGACGGAGCGGGACTGGGTCTGCGGGCTGCCCGTGGAGGGGGTGTTCTTGCTGCCCTTGACCGTGGAGACCTGCCGGTAGCCGCGCCATTCGCTGTAGGTGCGCAGCGCGGGCTTGGTGAATTCGTCGTCGCTCTTGGTCCAGGCCGCGTCGGCGTAGTCGTAGCGGTGGGTGATCCGGTCGGAGACACCGGTGATGCGGTCGGTCTCGGTCACCGTGTGCACGACGTACTTGTTGAACCAGGCGAGGGCCGGCTTCTCCAGCTCGCCGTCCGGGGACCAGCGCAGCGGGAAGCAGGTGCCGCGGTTGTCCTCGGGCGCGACGGTGGGCTGGACCTTGCAGCCGCCCTTGTACGTGACCTCGATGTCACCGCCGTGCTCGGTGGAGACGGTGCCGATGCGCGGGCGGGTGAAGCCGGGGCGCGCGTCGGTGCTGCTGCGGGGGACGAGGTTGGGGAGCTGCTTGTCCTTCAGGTAGCCGCTCAGCGGGTGCGCGGTGCCGGTGCCGACGACGTACGGCTTGAAGGAGACGCCGGACGTGGAGAGCAGGGTGCCGCTGGTGTCACCGGGTTTGAAGCCGTAGCGGGTCACGGAGTTCAGCCACAGGCCCGGCGCGGTGTCGTACCAGTCCCGGGGGAACGAGTGGTTGAGCAGGAAGGTGTCCACCTTGGCCAGGCCCGTCGTGCCGGGGCGGTGGGCGTAGGTGGTGATGCCGCCGAGCCGCAGCCGGTTCCAGAAGGAGGGGAAGCCCGGGCACAGCTTCGAGCCGGACTTGCAGTTGAGGTTGCCGGGGCTGTCCCACCAGGGGCGGTAGGAGGCGGGGTTCTTGGTGTCGTCGAACTTCTCGGAGGCGCAGACCGTGTCGTCCTGCACGCACCGCTGCCACAGCAGGAAGTCGATCTTGGCCGCCGGTTCGGCGCCCAGCGCGCCTTCGCGCAGGCCGTACTCGATGGAGTCCGGGAGGCCGCCGCGGTCGTACTTCTCCGGGGTCTTGAACTTCTTGTTGACGGCGTAGTAGTTCGTCGACTTGTGCCAGTTGACGATCATCACGTTGCCGTGGACGTCGACCACCTTGTCCAGGCCCCAGTGCCAGGCCTGCTGCTTGGTGGCGTCGTCGTTGCAGCGGGAGGCCGCGAAGGTCTCGGCGTGGCACGGCTCACCGGGGTGGTTGCCGAAGACGGGGACGGTGAAGACCGACTGGGTGTCGGCGTGACCGTCACCGATCTTGTTCAGGCCGTAGTAGTACCGGGTGCCGTCGGTGGTGGTGACGACCCAGTACTCGCCGTTGTTGTCACCGTTGGTGCCGCCGGTCTTCAGCTCGACGCGGGTGCCGTCGTCGTGCTGCGGGCGGTAGATGTTGCTGGTCCCCTCACGGACCAGTTCGAGCGTGCGGCCCTGGTGGGACATGACGGCGTTGTACGAGACCCAGCACAGGTCGGAGGTCTTGGCCTTCTTCGCCGTGTTGTTCGGCTCGCCGGCCGAGGTCGCCTCGCGGTCGTCCTTGCAGGTGCGGTAGCGGCGCTCGATGTGTCCGGGGTCGTAGTCCCAGCCCTCGCCGATCCAGGAGGCCTGCGGGGAGGAGGTGGCGGTCCTGCCGTCCACCGCCTGGGAGTTGTAGTCGAAGGAGATCTCCGGCGAAGGGCCGGCCGGCGCCGACGGCACCGCGACGGGGTACGACCAGGTGAACGCGCCGGAGGAGGTCCCGGCCTCCCACTTGCCGTTGGAGATCAGGGGGGTGGCCCGGAAGGAGCCGCCCTCGCCCATGCCGGAGTCGACGGCGCCGACGACGGCCCGGTCGCCGCTCGCGGCGACCTGCTGCATTCCGGTGGAGCGGACGTAGGAGGCCTGGAAGACGCCGGACGGCGGGGTCACCGCACGCGGGGCGACGGCCGGGGTGACGGTGCCGTCGGCCGCGGTGTCGACCGTCGCCGTGATGGTCCTGGTTTTGGTGTCGTTGACCGTCTCCAGTTCGTCGTAGGTACGGCACTCCTCGACGTCCGGGGTGGTGAGGTAGCACTCGGGGAACTGGACGAAGGTGAGGCGGGAGGCCCAGTCGGCGCCGTAGAGGTTCTGGTACGCCTTGTAGTCGAGCTGTACGGAGACCGGGACGGAGCCCGTGGCGGGGGCGGTCACGGTGACGACCGCGCCGTCGACGCTGTCGGCCTCGGGCGCGGTGCGCGGGTAGACGCCGACCTCCCACGTGCCGGTGGGCGTCGCGGCGCCGGGCGCCTGGCCGAGCTTCACGGGCAGCGTGCCGACCGGCTCGAGCTCGGCCTGGGTGACGCCGGCGATAGAGGCGGTGGCACCGGCGCCGGTGCCGGTGGTGAACGCTGCCTGCCGCACGGCGCCTTCGCCGGAGGCGGCGGAGGCCTGCTGCGGGGCCGGGTCGCCGAAGGTGACGGCGGCCGTGCCGCCGGCCGGCGGGGTCGCGGTGCCGGCCGGAGCCTCCTCCTGGTCGGCGGGCGGCGCGGCCGCGATCGTGTCGAGGCCCGCGTTACGGGTCGCCCCGTCGACCTGCTTCTCCTCGGGGAGGTTCTCCAGGACGAGTTCCTCGCGGGGCACTTCGTCCTTGGACGGGTCCGGCGGCAGGGCGGCGGCCTGGGTCGGCAGGAGCGTCAGCAGCAGAGCGGCACCTACGGCCGGAACCACTGCGGTACGCAGGCGCTTTCGGCGCGCGGACAAGAAGGCAGGCACGGGTGGGGTCCCCCCGGACGACATGAAGCGGCGCCTGGGCGGACCGCAGGTGAGGCCAGTGAACGCGGCAATTCTGTGTGTGAGGTGCGGATAAAGACCAGGCGGAAAGTGATCACGTGGTGATGATCACAGCCATACTTCGGTCGAATGGGAACAGCATCACTCGAACCAGTTCAGTGGCTCCACAATCCCCAGTCGGACGAGGTAAAACGGTGATTCCCGCCTCAGCGGACCAAGCGGAATCAACTGCAGCAAATTCGAGGGATTTTCGTCCGGATATCGAGCGGGAATTCCGTCTCGTCTGTCGCCCCGTACTGCTCAGGTCCGCTCGCGCGGCCGACCGGGCCTGACGAAAGACGTCCGGCTCCGTGCGGAGATCCTGTGACCGTCGCGTGACGGCTGATCCCCCGTAAGCCATGATCTGCAGGCATCCGTCACGCCGGGGCGTGTTCCGCCGCGCCCGCGTGACCAGCCACAGGAGCCCGGTCGGCCGTCTGCCGTACGCCGGTTCTCGAGGGGGAAGGAACCTCGCTCATGACGAGCAGATGGCGCCGCGTGCCCGGGCGTCGACCGGTCGCGGCCGTGGCGGCCGCCGTCGTGGTGGCCTCGGGCCTCACGTACGTCGGACTCGACAGCGGTCCCGAGGACCGCCGTACGGACGCGGCCCCGCGCACCAGGGCCGGCGCTCCCCTGAGCGAGTCCGACGCCGGCGCGCTGGCCCGGAAGACCGGCAAGGCCGTCGAGGCCACCGCGATGCGCACGGCGTACTCGACCACGTGGGCCAGGCCGGACGGTCTGATGCAGCGGCGGATCCACGCCAGCCCGATCCGCGCGCAGGTCGACGGGGTCTGGAAGGCCATCGACACCGATCTGAAGCGGGTCGACGGCGGCTGGGCGACCAAGGCCACCAACGTGGGCGTCCTCTTCTCGGCCGGTTCGAAGGGCAAGGGCGGGCAGGGCCAGGCGGGCGACCGCGCCTCGCGGGCCGGTGCGCAGCGCGTCCCGCTGCTGCCGGGCACGCCGGCCGGCGCCCCCATGGCGGCCGCCGCCTCGGGCAACGTGCTCGCCACCCTCACGGTGAACGGCCACGACATCGTGCTGACCTGGCCCGACGCCGTGCCCACCCCGATCGTCGACGGCCCCCGCGCGCTCTATCCGGAGATCCTGCCCGGCGCCGATCTCGTGCTCACCGCCGACGACGGAGGCTTCGCCCAGCTCCTGGTGGTGAAGAATCGTCAGGCCGCGGCCGACCCGCGCGTCGCGCGGCTCGCGTACGGGCTGTCCTCGCCCGACCTCAGCTTCAGTCTTGACCCGGCCACGGGCGTCGTCTCCGCCACCGACACCGGAGGCCAGGACGTCGCCGAGTCCCCCACGCCGCTGATGTGGGACAGCTCGGGCACGCCCACGCAGACCGACGGCGGAGGCGGCACCAGCGCCTCTCCCACGGCCTCCGAGGTGATCCCCTCCGAGTCGCCGGTCCCGACCGGTGAGCCCGAGGAGACGCCGACCGCCTCGGCCGAGCCGACGGACGGCATGAACGACGGCGACCAGGGCGACACGTTCAACGAGGTGCTTCCGGAGGCCACCGACGAGGCCGCCGATCCGTCCGTGATCGGTGAGATCGAGGGGTCCGCGCCGCCCGTCCCCGCCGAGCCGACCCCCGAGCCCTCGCAGACCGGCTCGGCGGCGACGCTGTCGCTGCCCGGGGTCAACGGCCCCCAGCCCGACTCCAAGGGCACCCTGGTCGGAACGGACCTGGAGGGCTCGGAGTGGGTGATGACCCCGGACCAGGACTTCCTCAACGACCCGTCGACGGTGTACCCGGTCTTCGTCGACCCCTCGGTCAAGAAGCACACGAACGACTGGACGACGGCGTACAGCCGGCACCCGAACGCGAGCTTCTACAACGGAAAGAACTTCAACAAGGGCGGCACGCACGAGGCCCGCGTCGGCTACGAGTCCGACACCTGGGGCACCTCGCGGTCGTTCTTCAGCATCGACTGGGACCCGGACCTGAAGGGTTCCACGGTGCACAGTGCCAAGCTGCGCGCCCTGGAGACGTACTCGTGGTCGTGCAGCGCGCGCAGCATGACCGTGCATCTGACCGGCACGATCAGTTCGAAGACGAACTGGAAGAACGCGCCGTCGATGAACAGCGGCAACAAGATCGGCGGCGGCAGCTTCGCGCACGGCTGGAAGTCCTCCTCCTGCCCTGACGAATGGGTCGCGTTCGACGTCAAGTCCTCGGCGAAGAAGGCCGTCGACGGCGGCTGGAAGACGATGACCGTCGGGTTCAAGGCGTCCGACGAGGGGTCCCAGTACTCCTGGAAGAAGTTCCAGGCCAACGGCGGTCAGGACCCGTTCGTCGACCTGTCGTACAACCGCCCGCCGACGACCCCGACGGGTCTGGTCCTCGACCCCAACGAGGTGCGCTGCGACACCACGTCCCCGTACCTCAACGTGGGCGCGTCCTCGATCACCCTCTGGGCGAACAGCACCGACAAGGACGGCAACCTCCAGTCGCTCCACTTCGAGCTCTGGCCGACCGGCGGCTCCACCACCAACCTGCTCGGCAGCAAGGGCAAGGTGTCCGTCGGCAGCCAGACCGGCTCGGCGAAGGTCCACACCGACCCCTTCTCCACCAGCGGGCTGAAGAACGGGACCACGTACTCGTGGCGGGCCAAGGCCGTCGACAAGTTCGGCGCGACCTCGTCGTACTCGCCCAGCAAGACGCCGTGCCGCTTCGTCTTCGACAACTCCAAGCCGTCGTCGCCGACCGCGACCTCGGCGCAGTTCCCGGACGCCGACGCCAAGGACAACGGCTTCGAGAACGACTCCGAGGACTCCAAGTGGAGCACGGTGAAGTTCGGCACGGCCGGCTCCTTCACCTTCAAGGCGGCCCAGACGGACGTGGTGAAGTTCGAGTACGGCTTCAACCAGGCGTCGTACCCCTTCTCGGTGGCCAGGACGAACGGCGCGCCCGTCACGACGACGACCACCGTGAGCAACGTCAAGCCTCCGCTCGCCGGGCCGAACGTGCTGTACGTGCGGGCGGTCGACGACGCGGGACACCCGTCGGAGCCGACGAAGTACCTCTTCTACGTGACCCCCAGGGACCAGGCGGACCAGCCGGGCGACTTCACCGGTGACAAGCTGCCCGACCTGATGGTCGTGGACGGCAACGGCAACCTGCGGCTCTACCCGTCGGAGTCCACCACCGACCTCCTGAAGGGCACCGGCGACCTGGACTGGTCCATGTCGGGCTCCTACCGCGGCAACCCGGCCAAGGACCCGAACGGCGACGACGGACTCCCGCAGTACGTCTCGGCACCGTCCGGCTACTGGAAGAACACCCTGATCACCCACCTCGGCGACATCTACGGCGGGGACGGTCTCCAGGACCTCGTCGCGCGCCGCGAGAGCAAGCTGTGGGTCTACCCGGGCGACGGGTACGGCGGTGTGAACATCGACAAGCGGCAGGAGATCCTGCTGCCGTCGAACGCGCCGGCGCCGGACACCATCACCCAGATCGTCTCCGCGGGAGACGCCACGGGCGACGGCAAGACGGACTTCTTCCTGAAGGTCGGGGACGCGCTGTGGGCTCTCGTCGGCTACAACGGCGCGAGCATCGAGACGGCCGTCCGGCTGTCCAGTTCGCCCTGGCTCGAGCGCGACATCGTCACCGTCCAGGACATCACGGGCGACGGTGTGACCGACATGGTCTACCGCACCGACGTCTCGGGCCGCCTGCTGCTCCGCACCGGCAAGAAGGACGCCGACGGCAGCGGCGTGGACATCATGTCCCTGGCCTCCGCGGCCAACTCCGCGACCGGCACGGACGACCAGTACGGCGCCTCGGGCTGGGGGCGCAGCAACATCCGGTTGTTCTACGGCACCCCGGACGCCAACGGCGACTCCATCCCCGACATCTGGACGCTGCGGGTGGACGGAGCGGTCCGCTTCTACGCGGGCAGCCGAGTGGCGCTGGCGGGCAGCGGTGTCGAGATCGTCGGCAACAGCGACGGCGTGGGCTGGAAGAACAAGCTCGCCATCGGCTGACGTGACGCGCGCCTTGCAGCCCGGTGGGGCCCTGCCGACTCGGCCGGGCCCCACCGGGCTTTTCCGACCTTCGTTACGGTCAGGGCGCCAGTCGGGCGAGCGCGGCGAGGACCGGCGCGACGCCGTCCTCCGCGGCCAGCCGGCCGGCGAGCGCGCGGGCGCGCGTCTGATGGGAGCCGTCCTCCGTCGCCCGGCGCAGGGCCGTGGCCAGGGCCCCGGAGGTGAGCCGGCGCAGCGGCAGCACCCCGGGAGCCGTACCCAGGGCGGTGAGCCGGGACGCCCAGAACGCCGCGTCGAACTGGACCGGCACCGGAACGGAAGGCACCCCGGCCCGCAGGACGGCGCCCGTCGTGCCCGCTCCCGCGTGGTGGACGACGGCGGCCGTCCGGGGGAACAGCGGGGCGTGCGGCACCTCGTCGACGGTCAGGATGTCGTCGCCCGCTGCGTCGAGACCCGCCCAGCCCCGCTGGACGATCCCCCGCAAGCCGGCCGCGCGCAGCGCGGTGACGATCTCGCGGCTCACCCGCTCGGGATCGGGAACGGTGGCGCTGCCGAGACCGACGAAGACCGGCGGGGCTCCGGCGGCGAGGAACTCCTCCACGTCACGGGGCAACCGCCCGGTCTCGTACGGCCACCAGTACCCGGCCACGTCGAGCCCCGCGGGCCAGTCCACGGGCCGGGGGACGACGAGCTCGCTGTAGCCGTGCAACACCGTCGCCGCCCGCCGCCCCCGGGACCGGCCCGCCGCCACGAGGCCGTGCCGCCGCCGCAGTGACCGTACGGCGTCGGCGAACAGCAGCTCCACCGTCGTCATGACGGCCCGTCCACTCGCCCGGTTGCCCACGGTGCCCAGAGATCGCGTCCCGAGGACCGGGGCGGGGAACTCCCGGGTCGGATGCAGCGGCTGGAGGTGCAGGCCCAGGGCGGGCACGGAGAGGCCCTCGGCGATGGCGTACCCGAGCGGCCCCAGCGACCCGCCGACCAGCAGCACCTCGCCCTCACGCGCCACCTCCACGAGCGCCGCCGTCATCTCGTCGGCGGCTCCCCTGGCCATGGACGCAAGCCGTACGAGCTTCCCCGCACCGGTCCGCGCGTCATGCAGCCGCCTACCGCGCGCGGAGCGCAGCTCGGCCAGGGGATCGACCGGCAGCGGATGAAACCGCACCCCCGACCCGGCCACCAGCGGCTCGAACATCGCGTGCGTGGCCAGCGTCACCTCATGCCCGGCCCGTACGAGACCTGCCCCCAGACCCGTGTACGGCGCGACATCGCCCCGCGACCCCGCCGTCATCATCACGATGCGCACACGGCCAGTGTGCCCGACGGGACCGCCCCGCACAGAAGACCGGCCGGGTGCCGCGCCGGTGTCAGCCGTCACGCCAGGACGACGCATCCCCGCCCCTCCAGCTCACCGAGGAGCGGCAGGCAGGGATCGACCTCGTTCCACCGCAGATCCAGCTTCTCCAGCGAGGGCATCAGTCCGAGCCAGTCGGGCAGCCGGCTGATGTGATTACCCCTCAGGTCGATCTGACGCAGTCGCGGAAGCCCGGCAAGTGGCTCCGGCACGTCGGCGAGGGAGTTCTCACGCAGGTCGAGGTGCCGCAGTTCGTGCAGCTCGGCCACTGACGACGGCAGGCGCGCGATCCTGTTCCCCCGGAGCCACAGCTCACGCAGGCGCGTGAGCCGGCCGATGGCGTCGGGCAGGCTGTTGAGCCGGTTGTGCTGCGCCCTCAACTCGACGAGTCCGCTCATCCCACAGAGGGTCTCGGGCAGGTTGGTGAGGAGGTTCTCACCGATGTTGAGATAGCGCAGGCGCGTCAGGTTCCCCAGAGATTCGGGGATCCGGGACAGCTGATTGTCGTGCAGGTAGAGGCACTCGCGGAGTTCGGCCAGACGGCCGATTTCCTCAGGCACCGACGTCAGCGCGTTGTGGCCCAGGTCCAGGGTCTTCAGCCGTTGAAGCCGCCCGATGCCCGGCGCGAGCGCCGCGAGCCCGTTGTCCGCGAGGATCAGCACATCGAGTTCGGTCCGCTGCCACACCGACTCGGGCACCTCTCCGAGTTCGTGACGCCACAGGTTCAGTGTGTGCCGCAAAGCCGACTCCCCCTCGTCATCGACGGTCAGTGCTCCGATTCTCGCCCCTGCCGGGACGGGCTGCCGGGAGACTCCTGTGCTGTGAACATGGGGATATCTGGTTTCGAGCCGTCCTTCCTGAGAGGGGTCGACGCGATGAGACGGGCGCACGGATCGCGGTTGGCGACGCTCGCCGGTAGGCGGCTCACGGGGTTTGCGCTGGTGCGGTTTGCCGCAGACGGAGAATGGTTCGCCGACTGTCCGGTGGTGCTGGACTTCGCCGGTGTCCAAGTGGAGTTCTGTCACTGGAAGTTCGACGAGCTCTCGATCGGCTGGGACACGATCGACACCGCGGGGACCATCACCGGGTGGGAGTGGTCGGAACTCACGCCGCTGTGGTCTCACTGCGATGAACGCCTCGAACCGCTCGTCGGCCGGCAAGTACGTGAGGTCGCGCTTCTCGAATGGCGGCCGGAAGAGCGTGACATGGCGGCCGGAACGGTGGCGGTGGAATTCGTCTTCGCCGGCGGGTCCCTGCGGATCGCCAACGGTCTGGACGAGAACAGCATCGAGGTCGGTCCGGTCCCCCCGGAGTTCGTCCGACACGGTCTGGGCCGCTGAGCACTCCTGCCCGGTCGGCCCGGCAGGGCCCCGAGGCCGACGAGTCGCACAGCGCGCCGGGGCGGACCTCCTGGTCTTCGGCTACCAGGACTGGGCCGCCGGGGCGGGCGGGGGCGTCCGGGTGTGTCGGCCGGACAGGGCCATGCGGTTCCATGTGTGGCGCCGTCCGCGGATCGCGACCGAGTAGGCGTACATCACCTCCGGGTCGCACATCCCGGGGATGTACGAGTCGCCGAAGTGGTGGGCGTCGAATCCGGCCTCCTTGGCGTTGAGGGCCAGCTGCGGCACCACGTCCGTGTGCGCACCCTCCTGGCTGGTGCCGATCGCGCCCATCACGACCGCCCCGGCGTCCTGCACCGCCGCGACCGCCTCGGCCGCCAGCTCCCGGGTCACGCCTGGCAGCGTGCCGGGCAGCGGCATCACCACCCCGTCGGCCCCCGCCTCGACCAGCGCGGTCAGCCGCCCGGTGGTCACCCGCTCGGGGTACCCGGCATGGTGCATCTTCCCCGACCAGATCGCCGCGTCGTCCCCGAGCCCGACACGCAGCTCCTCGGTCACCCGTGCCATGGCCTCGTACGAGCCGCCCGTACCCGGGTTCGCGGTCACGCACAGCAGCGCCGCGCCCATGCCGACCAACCGCTTGGCGTACTCGGGCTTCGCGCGGCGGATCTCCGGCACGTCGCCCGGCTCCAGGTTCACACCGATCGGCCGGCCGATCACCTGTGCCAGCTCGGTGAAGGAGGCGAACTCACCCAGTCCGGGCAGCCGCAGCCGTTCGCCGTCCCACGCGCGCTCGATCAGGTTCAGTACGACGATGTCTGCTCCGAAGGCGGCGACCAGCTCGGCGTTGTGCACGCCCCGGCCGTCGGGGTACGGAGAGAGCGCGGCCCGCTCGGCGAAGACCTCGGCGACCATGGTCCGCCCCTCGGCGGCGGCCACGGCCCGGGTCAGCGCCCGTCCACGCAGGGCGGCGAGCTGGTCACGGTCGAGGTCGAGAATGCGAGGTTCGGTCATGCTTAGACCCTAACTGGCACGGAATGGCGCAAACCCTGTCTTTCGGAAGGAGGAACAGGGTCTTCGGTCCCGATCCGAAGGTGTCCCAGACAGCGACCGAGGCGCGCCTCGTCACGCCTCGCCCTGCAGGAACCAAAAACGATCAGGGGCCGTTTCAGATTTCTCTGAAACGGCCCCTGATGTGCGACTCTTTCGAGTCGGGACGACAGGATTTGAACCTGCGACCCCTTGACCCCCAGTCAAGTGCGCTACCAAGCTGCGCCACGTCCCGGTGCCCGTGCCGCCGAGGTGATCCCCGGTGGCGGCGTGCAAGAGAACATTACCTCACTCCGCGTGGTCGCAGGACGCACCCCCGGGAACGCGCCGGGGGCATTCGCGCAGGCAGGGTGGGTCGGGGGGAGAATGGGCCGGTGGACAGGACGGCGAGGGACCGGGACGACGAGGGGCGGGCGCGCAGTGGGCGGCCCCGGGACGGGTTGGGGCGGCCGTTGCCGTACGGGGCCGAGGGGGTGCCGCGGCAGCCCGAGGGGGTCGTACGGACACCGGCCGAGACCGTGCGGGAGGCGCAGGCGCTGCTCGACGCGGGCATGCCGTTCCACGCCCACGAGGTCTTCGAGGACGCCTGGAAGAGCGGCCCCGCGGCGGAACGGGACCTGTGGCAGGGGCTCGCCCAGCTGGCGGTGGGGCTCACGCACGCCGCCCGCGGCAACGCGCAGGGTGGCGCGCGCCTGCTGCTGCGCGGTGCCGCGCGCATCTCGGGGCAGGACGATCCGTACGGGATCGACGTCGGCGGACTCGTCCGCTGGGCGCACGCGTTGGCCGAGCGCGCCGGCGAGGTGACGGACGCCGCCGCCGAGGCGCCGCGGCTGCTCAACTCCTGACGTCCGTCACCACACCAGGGGGAGTTCCAGGGGCGAGCGGTGGATCAGGGTCGGCCGCATCACGACCTCCTTGTCCTCGGCGAGCCGTAGGCCGGGGAAGCGGCGGGTGAACAGCTCCAGGGTGACGCGGAGTTGGGCGCGGGCGAGTTGCGACCCGGGGCAGCCGTGGGCGCCATGACCGAAGCCGACGTGGCGGGTGGGGCTGGCCGGCCGCGTGATGTCGAAGGTGTCGGCGTCCGGGTGGCGCGCCACGTCGCGATTGGCGGAGCCGTAGGCGACGAAGACCGTTGCGCCTGTGGGGAGTTCGGTACCGGCGAGGACGACGGGCCTGGTCGTGGTGCGGCGGAATCCCTGGACGGCGGTGTCGTAGCGGATCGCCTCCTCCACCGCGCCGGGTATGAGGTCGGGCTGGGAGCGGAGCAGCTCCCACTGGTCGCGGTGGCGGAGGAGGTGGAGCAGGGTCGTGCCGATCAGCGCGGTGGTGGTGAGGTGGCCCGCGATGAGGAAGTTCTGCAGGTTGGCGACCAGTTCGGCGCGCTGGTCCGCGGTGAGTTCGGGGCTCCCGTCCGTCGCCACGGAGGCGACCATCAGCGAGCAGAGGTCGTCGCGCGGGTGGGCGTGCCGGGCGCGGGCGTAACGGTCGAGGAGGTGCTGGAGCGCGACCACGTCCTCGGCGGCGGCGAGTTGCTCGTCCTCCGGCAGCGGGCGGAAGAGGAGTTGCTCGGCGCGGTGGCCGCCGTGGACGGCGGTGGGCACGTCCTCGGGCGCGAAGCCGATGAGCCGGCCGACGACGGCGCCGGGCAGCCGGCCCGCGTAGGACGCCATGAGTTCGGTGCGGCCGTCGGCGGCGAAGCCGTCGACGAGGGCGGTCGCGACCTCGGCGGCGTACGGCGTGAGGGCCGCGACCCGTGCGGCGGAGAGGCCGCGGTTGATCGGGGCGCGGTGTCGGCGGTGGGCGGCGCCGTCGGTGGAGACGACGGTGGGCCGCGCGGCGAAGCCGCGGGCGAGGACCCCGAAGGCGGCCGGTGAGGGCAGGACGTCGGGCCGCAGGGACTGGGCCGAGGAGAAGTCCTCCGGCCGCAGCAGCACCTCGCGGACGTCGGCGTCCCGGGCGACCAGCCAGGCGTCGAGTTCGGGTACGAAGGTCAGCCCTTCGGTCTGTCGCGCCCGGGCGTAGAGGGGGTAGGGGTCGCGCTGGAGCGCGTCGAGCAGCTCGTGGGGTACGGACGTCTTCGGGTCCACGCGGCGGCTCCGTGGGGGAAGGTGCGGAACTCGGGCGGGCCGTCGGTGGAGCGGGCGGGTGGTGTGTGGCGGGTGGACGAACGGCCGGTCGCCCGTCCTCATGGTGACCGGCGGCGGGTGCGCGTGGCTACGGTCAGGTGGCGGTCAGAGCGCGTTCGAGGACGGAGGTATGGCTGACGGACGGGTCCTTGGCGGCGGTGAGGAGCGTGACGCGGCCCTGGGCGGCGAGGCCGCGCAGCCGGTCCAGGGCCTCGGCGGCGGCCGGTTCGGCCAGCTCGTCCTCGTACCGCCGGCAGAACTCCTCGTACGCGCCCTCGTCCTGGGCGGCGTGGTACCAGCGGCGCAGTTCGGTGGAGGGGGTGAGCGCCTTGGGCCACTCGTCGACCCGGGCGTCGGTCTTGGCCAGTCCGCGCGGCCACAGGCGGTCGACGAGGACCCGGACGCCGTCGTCGGGGGACGGGGGTTCGTAGATCCGTCGGACGCGTACGTCGGGCGCGGAGGAAGGCATGGGTCCAGGGTGCCTGACGGGCGGGGCGCTCACCTCTCGGCGGCGCGGCCCGTCGGCATGAGCGCGGGGAGCAGGACGGAGTCCACGAAGACACGCATGGTCGAGGCGTCCGCGAACCGCTCCTCGAAGAGCCGCTCGATGCGGAGCATGCCGAGGAAGCAGGGCGCGACGAAGCCGACGGCCGGGTTGTCGGCGTCGATCTCGCCGCGCTCGACGGCACGGCGGAGGATCTCGTCGAGCGCCGCGATCTCGGGGCTGATGACGGTCTCACGGAGCGCGGCGCGCAGGTCGGGGTACTGGACGTAGGCCTGGCTCACGGCCTCCATCAGCTCGGCGTCCCGGTCGCGGCGGGTCGCGGCGGCGTGCGCGGCCTCGCGGAGGTCGCCCGCGAGGGTGCCGGTGTCGATGCCCGCGAAGAACGTGCAGCGCTGCTTGGCGAGGGCGGCGGTGACGAGCTTGGGCTTGGTCCCCCACTGGCGGTAGAGCGTCGCCTTGCCGCACTTGGTGCGGGCCGCGACGCCCTCCATGGTCACCGCGTCGTAGCCGCCCTCGCGGAGCAGGCAGAGCACGGCCTCGTACAGCTCGGTCTCCCGCTCGGGGGTGATCTTGCTACGGCGGGCGGCGGTGGTCGCGGCCTGCGTGGACATGGCTTCCTCCCGGACAGCTCTCTGCACATACGAGAGTAGGGGGTGCACAATCGAGACGCAAACGTTTCGAGACGCTTGCGTCTCGATTAATTCGGATCTAGGCTTCCTCCGTTTGCTGCCGAATTGACGGATTGACGCACGATGCGAAGGGGCCGCGCCATGGCTGCCGGGATACGCGGGACCCGGGGGACACCTCCCGCCGAACCGAAGCCGGAGCCGGGGCCGAAGGCGGAGCCGGAGCCGGAGCTGGTGGCGGAGCCTGAGCCGGAGCTGGAGCCGGTGCCTCCCGGGCACGTCGCTCCCCCGAGGCCGCCCCTGCTGCGCGAGCTGCTGCTCGTCACCGCGCTCTTCCTCGTCTACAAGTTCGGCCGGCTCTTCGCCAACGGCCACGAGCTGCGCGCCTTCCACAACGCCGACCGGATCTGGGACGTCGAGCGGACGTTCCACCTCCCCGGCGAGGGCGCGGTTCAGGCACTCCTGCTGCACGGCGACGGCGACGCGCTCGTCCGCGCCGCCAACACCTACTACGCGGCCGTGCACTTCCCGGCCACGATCGCCTTCCTCGCCTGGCTCTACTGGCGCCGGCCGGCCCACTACCTCTGGTCCCGCCGGGTCCTCGCGCTCCTCACCGCCGCCGCGCTCGCACTGCATCTGCTGATGCCGCTGGCGCCACCCCGGATGCTGGCGGCGACGGGGCTCGTCGACACGGCGCGGGTGTACGGTCCGTCGGTCTACGGCGCGACGCCGGAGACCGACTCGATGGCGAACCAGTTCGCCGCGATGCCCTCGCTCCACTTCGGCTGGGCACTGATGGTCGCGATCGGCCTGATCGTGGCGGGACGCGGGCGGCTGCGGTGGCTCTGGCTGCTGCATCCGGCCCTGACCCTGCTGGTCGTCGTCGGCACGGCCAACCACTACTGGTTCGACGCGCTCGCGGCGGCGGCCCTGCTCGGCCTCGCGCTCGCACTCGTCCGACCGCCGGGCGAGCCTCCGACCGAACCCGCCGCCCCCGCGGAACCCGCCGAACCCGCCGAACCCACCGTGCCCGCCGAACCCGTCATGCCCGCCGTCCCCGGTGCCGCGCCGCCGCGCGCCACGACTCCGCGCCCGGCGGGGGCGCTGCGGTGAACGGCCTCGACGGCACGGTCATCGCCGTACTGCTCTCCCTGGTCTCGACCGCCGGTTACGCCCTCGCCGCGGTCGCCCAGTCCCGGCTCGCCTCGGCCTCCAGCGGCGGCCGGGGCGCGCTCCGTGCGCTGCTCGCGCGCGGCCAGTGGTGGTGGGCGGTGGGCCTCAACGCGGCGGGCGCGCTCGCGCATGTGGTCGCGCTGCACTACGGCCCACTGACGCTCGTTCAGCCGCTGGGCGCGCTCACGCTCGTGGCGGCCCTGCCCCTGGGCGCGTACTGCGCGCGGCGCCGGGTCACCCGGGCGGAGTGGCGCGGCGCGCTCCTGACCCTGGCCGGGCTCGTCGCCCTCGTCTCGGTCACCGGACCGGCGGCCCCCGGCGACGCCCTCACCCTCCGCGAGGCCCTGCTCGTCGCGGGCGCGACGGCCCTCCTGATCGCGGCCCTGGCGTCGGGGAGCCGGTACGGGGCGCTGCGCGGTGGGCGGCGGCGCGGACAGGGGCTCGGACACGCCACGGCCTCCGGGGTCGCCTCCGGGGTGGGCTCCGCACTGACCCAGACGCTCACCGCCGCGCTCGCGCGGGAGTTGCCGGGCGGCGTGCCGGCCTGGTGGCAGACGACCCTCGTCGCCGTACTGATCTCCGCGTTCGCCGTCGGCGGGCTCCTGCTCTCGCAGGCCGCCTACCGGGGCGGTCTCGCCGCCCCGCTGGCCGTCGTGAACCTCTCCAACCCGGCCGCCGCCGCCGTCATCGGCGTGGCGCTGCTCGGCGAGACCTTCCGCGCGGGCGCGTGGGGCTGGCTGGTCGCGGGCGCGGCCTCGCTGGCGGCGGCGCGGGGTGTGGTGCTGCTGACGACGGGCGCGGGGACGGCACCCGAATCCCCGGCACCCTCCCCCGTCGTGGCGGCCTCCCCTGTCGTGCCGGCCTCCCCAGTCGTGCCGGCCTCCCGAGCCGTGCCGGCCTCCCCTGTCGTGCCGGCCTCGGGGCCACCGCTTCCGACCCCCCGCGCCGACGACGCGGCACTGGCGGCAGCACAGGCACCGTCCCCCGCGGTCGCCGGCTGACGCCCCCCCGTACTGGATAGCTGGACTATCCTTTAAGTGGAGGATAGAACTCCCCGTAGTCGTGTCGAGACGATGGGAACGGTGGAACCCTTTGCGCCTCTCCGAGTTGAGCGACCGCGGCGGCGTGTCGGTGGCCACCGTGAAGTACTACCTGCGCGAGAGGCTCCTGCCACCCGGAGCCCCGGTCACCGCTCGGCAGTCGGAGTACGGCGAGGAGCACCTGCGCCGACTCCGCCTGGTCCGGGCCCTCCTCACCGTCGGAGGGATGACGATCCAGCAGGCCCGGGACGTCCTGGCGGTCGCGGACGACCCCGCCTTCGGCCGCCACGAACGCATCGGCGTCGCCCAGTACATGCTGGGCCCCCAGATCGTCCCACCCGGGACCGCCGACCCGGAGCGCGCGCCGTGGGACGAGGTCTTCGCCGAGATGCGCGGGCTGCTCACCGAGATGGGCTGGCGGGTGTACGACGAGGCTCCCGCGCTCGCCGCGCTCACCCGGGCGGTCCTGACGCTCCGCGAGCTGGGCTACGGCGGCACCACCGAGCACATCCGGCGGTACGCCGAGGTGATGCACCCGATCGCCGCCGAGGAGTACGCGGTGATGGAGGACTACCCGGTCCTGGAGGAGGCGATCGAGGCGGCGGTCGCGTACACGGTGCTGTACGAGCCGATCATGCTGTCCCTGCGCCGCCTGGCCCACGAGGACGTCTCGGCCCATCTGCACCGGATCCCGCCGGCCCACCACCCGGCAGCCGACTCCGGACCCGAGCCCGAGGCGCCCATTTCGTCATCTTGACCAAAAGACGCCGCACCCCATATCGTCAACATGACGACAAGGGGGAATCACCGATGGCCGACATCACCCGCCGCGCCGGCTGGCGCCACCTGCGGTCCGCTCCGACCGCGCACATCCGCCACCACCGGCGCGGACGCCTCGTGCACGACGGCACGGGGCTCAGCTTCTGGTACCGCTCGCTCTCCGCCGCGCTCTCGGAAGTACCGGTCAACGACCGCGAGCTGGCGATGGCCTTCCACGCCCGTACCGCCGACTTCCAGGACGTGAGCGTGCAGTCCACCGTCACGTACCGCGTCGGCGACCCGGAGGCGGCGGCCACCCGGCTCGACTTCTCCATCGACCCGGACACGGGCGCCTGGCGCGGCGCGCCCCTGGAACAGATCGCGACCCTGCTGACCGAGACGGCCCAGCAGCACGCACTCGACGTCCTCGCCCGCACCCCGCTGGCGGCGGCGCTCGTCGACGGGGTGGCGTCGGTACGCGACCGGATCGCGGACGGGCTCTCGGCCGAGCCGCGGCTGCCCGCCACCGGGATCGAGGTCGTGGCGGTCCGGGTCGTGGCGATCCGTCCCGAGCCGGAGGTCGAGCGGGCGCTGCGCACCCCCGCGCGCGAGCAGATCCAGCAGGAGGCGGACCGGGCGACCTACGAGCGCCGCGCCGTGGCCGTCGAGCGTGAGCGCACCATCGCCGAGAACGAACTCGCGAGCAAGATCGAACTGGCCCGGCAGGAGGAGCGGCTCGTCGACCAGCGCGGTACCAACGCGCGGCGCGAGGCGGAGGAGAGCGCCGCCGCCGACTCCGTACGCGCGGAGGCAGAGGCCGCGCGGAAGGTCCGGCTCGCCCGGGCCGAGGCCGAGGCGGCGCGCGAGGTCGGCGAGGCGCGGGCGGCCGCCCAGGCGGCCTGGCTCCGGGTGCACGCGGAGGTCGACGCGGGCACGCTGCACGCCCTGGCGGCGACCCGGGCGGCGGAGAACCTGCCGCGGATCGAGAGCGTCACGGTCTCCCCCGACGTCCTGACCGCGCTGCTCGGCAGGCTGGGCGGCGGGACGGGCGGCGGCGCGACGGGCGGAACCTCGTCGTGAGCCTGGCGCCGCGCGCGGTGCTCGTGCACCGCACCACGGAGTACGAGGAGTTGCTCGCGCGGCACGGGACGCACGGGCAGGCGGCGTTCTTCCTGTCGAGCCGGGGCCGGAGCATCGAGGACGTACGGCGCCGGCACGAGCGGAACCTGCGCGGGCTCGCGGACGTGGCGGCGCGCGTGCCGCTGTCGTGGCGGCACGCGCGCGTGGAACGGGCGGATCTCGACCGGTTCCTCTTCGGCCCCGAGGACGTCGTGGTGGTCGTCGGGCAGGACGGCCTGGTGGCGAACGCCGCCAAGTACCTGTCCGGCCAGCCGGTCGTCGGCATCGACACCGACCCGGGCCGGAACCCGGGGGTACTCGTCCGGCACCGGGCGGCCGACGCGAGGGCGCTGCTGAGGGCGGCGGTCACACCGGCGGCCGGGGCGGACGAGCTCACGATGGTGGAGGCGGTGACGGACGACGCGCAGCGGCTCCTGGCCCTGAACGAGATCTACCTCGGTCCGCCCAGCCACCAGACCGCGCGCTACACCCTCGCCGTCGAGGGGGTGGAGACGCCGCCCGAACCGCAGGCGTCCTCGGGGGTCCTCGTCGGTACGGGAACGGGGGCGACGGGCTGGCTGCGCTCCCTGTGGCACGAGCGCTCCAGCGGCCTGCCGCTCCCCGGTCCGACGGCCCGCCGCCTCGCCTGGTTCGTCCGCGAGGCCTGGCCCTCCCCGACGACGGGCACGACGCGGGTCGAGGGTGCGCTGACCCCCGGCACATCGCTCCGTCTCACCGTGGAGTCGGATCGCATGGTCGCCTTCGGCGACGGCATGGAATCGGACACCTTGGACCTGACGTGGGGCCAGACGATCCGGGTGGGCGTCGCCGGGACGACCTTGCGGCTCGTGGGCTGAGCCCGGCACGGGCCGCGGCCGGAAACCGTCGTCGCGGCCATCGGGCGGGCCGGCGGGTCGCTATGCTCGGGGCGCTTTGCCCGGTTCTGACACCCTCTCCGCCGCTCCCCCGGCCCGCGCCCCGGGTCCGCAGCCCCGGCCCCTGGTCCCCAAAGGAACCTCATGACGCTCCCCGCCACCGGCTCCCTCCAGGTCTCCCGCGCGACGCTCCAGGACTGGGCGGTCGTCCGCCGGTGGTGCGTCGACGAGGGGTGGAACCCGGGAGTTTCGGACGCGGACGCGTTCTTCGCCCAGGACCCCGGGGGGTTCTTCCTCGGACGGGTCGACGGGGAGCCCGTCTCGGCGATCTCGGTGGTCAACTACAGCGACCGGTACGCCTTCCTCGGCTTCTATCTCGTCCGCCCCGACCTGCGCGGACTCGGCCACGGCCTCGCGACCTGGCGCGCGGGGCTCGCCCACGCCGGGGACCGGTCCGTCGGGCTCGACGGGGTGCCGGACCAGCAGGACAACTACCGCCGCTCCGGCTTCTCCGCCGTCCACCGCACGGCACGGTACGTCGGCGAGCCGAGCACCCCGGACTTCCCCGGCGCGCCCGACCCGCACATCGTCCCGGCCCTCGACGTCGACCCCGAGGCCCTCGCCGCGTACGACAGCGCGTGCCACCACGCCGACCGGCCCCGCTTCCTCACGGCCTGGCTGGCCACTCCCGGCCACCGGGCCCTGGCGCGGGTCGTCGACGGGCGCCTGACGGGGTACGGCGTGGTGCGCCCGGCGGAGGACGGGGCGCGGGTCGGACCGCTGTTCGCCGACACGCCCTCCGACGCGGCGGCGCTCCTCGACGCCCTCGCGGCCGAGGCGCGGGCACTCGGCTCGGCGCGGATCGCGGTCGACATGCCGGAGGCCAATCCGGCGGCGGCCCGGCTCGCGCTCGACCGAGGCCTGGAGCCGTCGTTCGAGACGGCGCGGATGTACACCGGTCCGGTCAGGCCGATCCCGCGCGAGCGGGTCTTCGGTATCACGACCCTCGAACTCGGCTGACCCTCCCCTTCCCCCTCCCTCTCCGCGCCTCCCCCTCCTCCCGCGGGGCCCGCCCCGGGTCCCCCCAGCTCGCCCCCCGGGCGCGCGCGTTGGCCGCGCGCGCCCCTCCCTCGTGCGTGCCGCGCGCTCTTCCCCGCCCGCGTCCTCCGCATTCCCGCCCGCCCCCTCGGGCTTCGCGTCGGGCCCTCCCTCGACCCCCTCGGGGGGCGACAAGGGTTTTCCCCGTATCGGGTTCATCTCGTCGTTCCCTACTGTCTGCCGCACCGGCATCCCGATCCTCCGACCCACCCGACTGTCAGGTCCATGTGGAGCGGTAGGTAGGGTCCGCCGGTGGCGGCCTTGACCCGGGCCGTCGTGTCGCCGGTGGCGGCGCACGGGCTCCCCAAGCCCAAGGGACCGACGGATCGCGACCCCACTTCGCCCCGTGGCTCCCGCGCCGCCGCCACTGCTCCGCACCTACGTCGTGCTTGAAAGGGAACACCTTGAACAGTTCCAGGCGGAGAGTCATATCCGTCGTGGTCGCGAGCGCCGCGATCATCGGCGCCGCTGCCACCTCCTCCGGGGCGTTCGCCGCCGCCCCGGCCGCTGTGACCCCGAAGCCGGCTCCGGCCGCGCAGGCGATGACCGCACTGCCGAGCGCCCCGGTCGAGAAGGTCATCGTCACCTACAAGGCCAAGACCGCCGAGGCGGGCTCCAACGAGGCGGTCAAGACCGACGCCCGGGCCAAGGCCGCGAAGACCGGCGAGAGCCTCGCCTTCGAGCGCCGCCTCGCCGGCGGTGCCGCCCTTGTCGACCTGGGTGGCAGCGCCACCAAGCAGGACGTCACCGAGGTCATGGACGCGTTCCGCGCCGACCCGCAGGTCGCCTCGGTCGAGCCCGACATCCGCGCGTACGCCATGGCGGTCACGCCGAACGACACCGACTACGCCAAGCAGTGGGACCTCTTCGAGGCCACCGGCGGCATGAACGTTCCCACCGCCTGGGACAAGACGACCGGCTCCGGCGTGACCGTCGCCGTCATCGACACCGGCTACGCGGCCCACACTGACCTCGCGAGCAACGTCGTCAACGGGTACGACTTCATCTCCGACTCCGCGGACGCCCGCGACGGCAACGGCCGTGACGCGAACGCCAAGGACGAGGGCGACTGGAACGCCACCGACAACGAGTGCGGGCTCGGCTCCAAGGCCTCCAACTCCTCCTGGCACGGCACCCACGTGGCCGGCACCATCGGCGCCGTCACCAACAACACCAAGGGCATCGCGGGCATCGCGTACAACGCGAAGATCCAGCCCGTGCGCGTGCTCGGCAAGTGCGGCGGTTCCTCCGCCGACATCGCCGACGCGATCACCTGGGCGTCCGGCGGCTCCGTGCCGGGCGTCGCCGCCAACGCGACCCCGGCGAAGGTCATCAACCTGAGCCTGGGCGGCGCCAGTTCCACCTGCCCGAGCGTCTACCAGACCGCGATCAACGGCGCCGTCTCGCGCGGTACCACCGTCGTCGTCGCCGCGGGCAACAGCAACGCCAACACCTCCGGCTTCACCCCCGCGAACTGCTCGAACGTCATCACCGTGGCGTCGACCAGCCGCGAGGGCAACCGTTCGTTCTACTCGAACTACGGCTCCATCGTGGACGTGGCCGCGCCGGGCGGCGAGACCCGCCGCGGTACGGACACCCCGGGTACGGTCACCACGCCGCAGAACGGCATCTACTCCACGCTGAACTCCGGCACGACGACCCAGTCCGCCGAGAACTACGCGCCCTACCAGGGCACCTCGATGGCCGCGCCGCACATCGCCGGTCTGGCCGCGCTGCTGAAGTCGGCGAAGACCAGCCTCACCCCTGCCGAGATCGAGTCCGCGATCAAGGCCAACGCCCGCCCGCTGCCCGGCACCTGCACCGGCGGCTGCGGAACCGGCATCGCCGACGCCGCGAAGACCGTGGACGCCGTCACCACCACCACGCCGCCCACGGGCACCGTCTTCACGAACGCGACCGACGTCACGATCGCCGACAACACCACCGTGTCGTCCACGATCAACGTCACCGGCCGCACCGGCAACGCCCCCGCCGCCCTCAAGGTCGGCGTGGACATCAAGCACACCTGGCGCGGGGACCTGGTCATCGACCTGATCGCCCCCGACGGCACGGTGCGCAACCTGAAGGCCTCCTCCGGCTCGGACAGCGCCGACGACGTCGTCACCACGTACACCGTCGACGCGTCCAGCGAGGTCGCCAACGGCGCCTGGAAGCTCCAGGTCCGCGATGTGGCCTCGGGTGACACCGGCTACATCAACTCGTGGAGCCTGACCTTCTGAGCCCCACCTGAACCACCCCCCACAACAGCATTATTGCTGGTCAGCGACGCGCTCGTGGTCTACACCACGGGCGCGTCCTGGCGTGGGGGCCGCGGCCCGCTGTCCGTATGCCGGACAAAGGGCCTGGACTGCGCCAGCACGCTCCGTATCCTCTGCCCCACGGGGCTCACGGGCCGGGCCCCGAGTGCCGGAGGGGGTGGACAGGTGAGAGAAGCGCCGCACCCTTCGCCACGCCCAGCGGGCGTGGGCGGATCACCGGCGCCGGTGGGCCGGGAAGAGCTCCTCTCCCGACTCGAGCGCGTCCTCAACTCCCGGGGCCGCGCGTTCCTCACCGGCACCACGGGCGTCGGCAAGACCGAGGTCGCGCTCGCCGAGGCGTCCCGGGCGGAGGCCCGGGGCGAAACGGTCCTGTGGCTGGCGACCCTGCCGGCCGACCGCGAGATACCCGGCGCCGCTGCGGCCGCCCTCGTCGCCTCGGCGGCGGCGACGGTGACCTGGCCGGGGCTCCCCGGCCCCACGGCGCAGGGCGAACCGAAGGCCTCGGCCGGCGACACGGCGGTGCCGCCACCAAGGACCGACCTGGCGTCCGGCGTCTTCGACGGGCTGCCCGGGCCGCAGCGGACCGCCGTCGCCATGCTCTGCCGGGAGGCGCCGCTGCAGGACGGCGGCTGGGACCCGATCGCGCTGCGCCTCGGCCTCGCGCAGATCCTGCGGGCCCTCACCGCGCGCGGCCCCGCGCTGCTCGTCGTGGACGGCGTGCAGCACATCGACACCGACAGCGCCGACCTGCTGCGTTTCGCCCTGCACCTGGCCCCGCCCGCGCTGCGGGTCATCGCCGTCGAGACTCCGGAGGCGTACGGCTCCGAGGACGGCCACGACACCCGCCTCTGGGTGCCGTCGGAGGCCGACATCCTGCTCGTGCCGCCGCTGCACGCCGACGAGATCGCCGAACTGCTCATCCACCACCGGCTGCCGTCCCGGATGGCCGGCCGCATCCACAAGGCGAGCGGCGGCAACCCGCGCCTCGCGCTCGCCGTGGGCCGCTCGCTGGCCGACGCGCGCACCCCCGTCCACCACGCGGAGGCGCTGACCCTGTCCGGCCGGGCCCGGGACCTCGCGCGCCAGCTGCTCGGCGCCGCACCGCCCGCCGTACGGGAGACGCTGCTGCTCGCCGCCCTCGCGCTGCGCCCCACTGCGGCGCTGATCCGCCGGGCCGGACGCCCCAACGCGGAGGCGGACCTCGCCGCCGCCGAGCGAGCCGACCTGGTGTCGCTGGCCGAGGACGGCACGGTCGCCTTCACCGCGGGACTGCTCCCCTCCACCCTGGTGCACGACGCCTGCTGGGCGGAGCGCAGTGCCGGGCACGCGGCGCTCGCCGGGGTCGTGGACGACTCGGTCGAGGCGGTCCGTCACCGGGCGCTCGCCACCGACGTCCCCGACGAGGCCCTGGCGGCCGAGGTCGCCTCCGCGGCCGATCTGGCGCGGCGGCGGGGCAACAGCGCGCTCGCCGCCGAACTGGCCCTGCTCGCGGCCGAGTCGACGCCCGTCCTGCACGCGCCGCAGCGGATCAGCCGGCTCGTGGACGCGGCCGAGGAGGCCGCCCGGGCCGCGCGGGCGGACCTCGCGATGCGGGCCGCGAGCGATCTGCTGGCCCGCGACGCGTCCCCTTCCGACCGGGTACGGGCCCGGCTCGCCGTCCTGGACACCGCGGGGCAGGGGCTGACCGGCCTGGACGAGATGTACGTGCACGCGATGGAGGACTCGGAGGGCGACACCGCGCTGCGGGCCGGGGTGCTGCTCCGACTGGCCGTCAAGTACGTGCTCGCGGACGGCGATCCGCTGCGCTCGCGGGCCGCCTCGGTCGAATCGGCGGCGCTGGCCGCCTCGATGGGCGATCCCCGGACGGCGGCGCAGGCCCTTACCGTGCAGGCGCGGATGGACCGGGCGCTCGGGGCCTCCGACGCGGAGTCGGTCCTGGCGCAGGCGCGGGGCCTGGAGATGGCCGAGCGTCCGCTGGGAATCCGTAACGCGGCACAGATTCTGACGATCCGCCACGCGCTCTTCGACGACCGGCTCGTCGATGCCCGCGACCAGCTGAACGCGCTGCTGCCGCTGGTGCAGCGGCGCGGTTCGGTGGAGGACACGATCGAGCTGTTCTCCACGCTCGCCGCGATCGAGTCCCGGATCGGAGCCTGTCCCGCGGCGCTCGTGCACGCGGGCCAGTCGCTCGCGCTGACCCTGGAGGCGGGCCTGTCGCCCGGGCCCGCGTGGTACACGCTCGCGCTCGCGGAGACCGCCGGCGGCAGCTTCGCCCGGGCCGCGAGTTACGCCAGACGCAGCGTGCAGGCCTCGGAGGAGGAAGGCGACCGGGTCTTCCTCTCCCGCAGCCTCTACGCCCTGGGTCGGGTCCAGCTGGTCAACGGGGATGTCGCGTCCGCCCTGGAGACCCTGCGCCGGGTGCAGGCGAACGAACGGGCGCAGTCGACCGTCGATCCGTCGATGCTGCGGTGGCACGAGGAGCTGGCGGAGGCCCTGCTCGCCAACGACGCGGCGCAGGAGGCGGTGGACCTGCTGGCCGGGGTGCGGCCGGTGGCGGAGGAGCTGGGCCGGACGACCGTCCTGTTGGGCTTCGACCGGGCGCACGCCCTGTACCTCGCCGGGTGCGGGCGGACGGACGAGGCGGCGGAGCTGCTCACCGCGACCGCCGAGCGGTTCGCGGCGGCGGGGCTGCCGCTGGAGCACGGGCGGGCGCTGTTCTCGCTGGCGCGGGTGGAGCGCAGACGCAGGCGCCGCTCGGCGGCGCAGAGCGCGCTGCAGGCCGCGGCCACCGCTTTCGAGCGCGCGGGGGCGGCTCCCTGGCTCGCGCTGACGCGGGAGACGCCGGCCGCGGAGGACTCCCAGCCGGCGCTCTCGTCGCTGACCGACGCGGAGCTGCGCCTCGCCCATCTGGTGGGGCAGGGCGCCAGCAACCAGGAGGCGGCGGCCAAGCTGTATCTGAGCGTGAAGACCGTCGAGGCGCGCCTCACGCGGATCTACCAGAAGCTGGACGTCCGCTCCCGGGCCCAGCTGGCCACGGCGCTGCGCGGCTGAGCGGCTCGCCGCCCGGCGGGGTCGTTCCGCGCGCGGTGTCCCGCGCGCGGTGTCCCTCGCGGGGTGTTCCTCACGCCGTGGTCAGGCCTCGGACCGTTTCAGACCGTGAAGGGCCGCTGGCGCAGGAAGGTGGGGGGCGGGGCTCCCGTCGTGTAGAAGTTGGGGCTCTGGGTGGCCGGCAGCCGGCTCTGGATGGCGCGGTGGAAGGAGCGGTAGCCGCCGCGGAAGCCGCCGGAGTCCCAGACCTCCAGGAGCGCGGCGGTGAAGGCGCCGTTGGCGTCGCCGTCGAGGGAGAACTGGTTGTCCTGGCAGCCGGAGATCAGGAGCGCCGTCGCCTGGGACGTCTCCCCGTTCGGGGAGTCCTTCGCGAGGGAGCGCTGCAGCTCGTCGAAGAAGCCCTGGTCGCGCGCGTAGATCTCCTGCTGGCGGAAGGGCGGCATCAGACGGACGGCGGTCTCCGGGGGTGCGGCCCCGGGCATCTCGATGGCGGTGCCGCTGTGACAGCAGTCGAGCAGGGCGACGATCCGCACGCCGTCGGCGAAGGCCCGGAACTCCCGGTTCACCTCGTCGTCGAGGAACTGCCGGTCGTAGAGCACGAGCGTCTCGTCGAGGGAGTCGGACTCGTCGTCGTCCCCCGTGGTGTCCGGCACCTGGCCGCCGTGGCCCGAGTAGGTGAAGAGCAGGATGTCGCCGGGGCCCAGACTCCCCGCGGCCTCGCGGAGCGCGCCGGTGACCTGGTCGACGGTGCCGTCGGGGGTCAGCAGGACGGTGTCGGAGAAGCCCGCGGCGCGGGCCAGGGCGGCCATGTCCCGGGCGTCGTTCTCGCAGGCGTTGAGGGCGCCGTCCCAGCCCTCGTAGCGGGCCGGGTCGACCTTGTTCAGTCCGACGTGGACGGAGATTCCGGCGGGCATGGGGTGCCTCCTTGAACAGGGTGGGGAGGAAAGCACCGGGCGGCTGATCGAGTGGCCTCTGCGCCCGGTGCCGAGCGCGACCCTTCAGGCGCGGTACTTACATCGTATGGAACCGACCGATCCCTCGCCTTCCACACCGCATCCGCGCGCGGGCGCACCACGCCAGGACTCGCTCGCCGACCGCACCGGCTACGACGAGGACTTCCTCGGGCCGACCGTGCCGCTGGCGCTGCCCGTGCGCTCCGCCGTGGAGACCGTGATCCTGCCGTACACCCATTTCACCGTGGTCTTCCGGCCCGACCGGCGGCTCGCCGCCTCGACCGCCGTCTGCATCGAAGGAGGTCAACTGGCCGAGGACGTACCCCGGGACGATGTCTGGCTGTTCGATCCGCGGCTGCCGAAGGAGCAGCAGACCGGCAACGACGTCTACAAGAACAACAGTCTCGACCGGGGCCATCTGGTCCGTCGGCTCGATCCGGTGTGGGGTCCGGCGGCGGTCGCGGGTCGGGCCAACACCGACAGCTTCCACTACACGAACGCGGCGCCGCAGTCGGACGTGTTCAACCAGGGCAAGCAGCTCTGGCAGGGGCTCGAGAACCATCTCCTGGACCACGCGGCCGAGTTCGACCGACGTCTCACGGTGTTCACGGGTCCGGTGCTGCACGACTCCGACCCGCCCTACCGGGGTATCCAGGTGCCGCTGCGCTTCTGGAAGGTGGCCGCGTTCATGCAGGACGGGGCGCTCGCCTCGACCGCGTACGTCCTGGACCAGAGCCCCGATCTGAGCCGGGACGCGGAGCGGGCGCTCGCCGGGGCGAAGGCGGGCGCGCCGCCGCCGCTCGGCCCGTTCCGGACCTTCCAGGTGCCGGTCTCGGACGTCGCCGAACTCACCGAGCTGGACCTCGGGCCGCTGCCGGACGTCGACCTGATGCCGCCGTTCCGGTCGCCCGACGAACGCTGGCGGCGCCTGGAGTCGCTCGACGACGTCGTGCTGCACAGCTGACCGGGGTGGGCCGTCCGGCTTCGGCGCCCGCGCGCCGACGGGTCGGCCCGCCGCCCGTTTGCCACCGTTCCCGCCCGGTGAAACCATGACAGAGAGGACAGTCGGGACCGCCGGGCAGGTGCGGTATGCCGCTCACCGATACGGAGTGGGGACTCGTCACCAGTTGGGTGCGTGAGTACCTCCTGGACACCCCTGATCCGGCCGGCCGGCTGCGGGGCGTCGGCCTTTCGCCGGAATTCGTCGGGACACTCGTACTCACCCCGGACCGCGACGCGAACGCGCGTCTGGTGGTCGGGGCGGCGCGCAGGGACATCGCCCACCAGCGCGCGCTGCTCGACGCCCTGACCGGACTCGACACGCTCACGGCGGCCGGGAACACCGAGGCACGGAGCCTGCTGCGGCGGCTGCGGGAGGACGAGGAGCTGCTGCGTTCCGCGCGCGACCCGTTCGCCACGCTGGTGCTCGCCAACGGGACCGAGGTGTTCATCGACCGGGCCGAGCTCCGCGAGAAGCTCCGCGGGTTCGTCGCCGATCCCGAGCAGACGGTCCTGGTCGTGGACGGTGAGCCGGACAGCGGGCGCTCGTACTCGTACCGCCTCATTCGTCATCTCGGGCAGCACTGCGGCTTCCGTCCCGTACGGATCACGCTCTCGCGGACGACGACGGCGGCGCGGCTCGTGGAGCGGCTCTCCGAGTTCGTGGCGGGCCCTGGAGTGGACCGGGCGCCGTTGAACCCCACACAGTTGAACGATCCACTGCCCTCGGTCGACGACGCCGTGCACCGGATCGTGAGCTGGGCGACGGCCGCCGAGGAGCGCTTCTGGCTGGTGCTCGACGAGTGCGACAAGCTCGACCCGACCTCGGACGCCTGGGACTGCATCGGCAAGCTCGCCCTCGCGGTCTACGAGCACACTCCGGTACGGCAGGACTCCGTTCCCCGGCTCGTCCTCCTCGGCTACTCCCCCGCCATGCGCCAACTCCCGTACGACATCCGCAAGAACGAGTGCCGGGACACGGCTCGCATCGTGACCGAGGACGATCTGCGCGCGTTCTTCCGGGAGTTCTTCGGCCAGAAGCAGCCCCCGCCCGACCCCGAGACGCTGACACGCCTGGTGGACGTGGCGGTCACCGAGGTGCTGCGCGCTGTCGCATCTGCCGGTGGGACCGGAGGAGACACGCCGGGTGACGACGCGACCGGCGGCGGCTCGGCGGGGGTCGGCTCGACTGATGGCGGCTCGGCGGGGGTCGGCTCGGCCGGTCTCGGCTCGGAAGGGGTCACCGACAGCTACATGCGCCGGGTCTGCACGGCGGTGGAGGAGACCGTACGGCTCTCCCGCACCCTCGCCCCCGGCGACGACGCCCCCGAGCAGCTGTGGCGGGCGATGCGCAGCGCGGCCGACCAGCCGCCACCGACCGCCACGCTGCCCGACCTGCGCAGGGCCTACCGCGAGGCGGCCTGCCTCCTGGACGAGTTCGCCCCCGCCCTGCTGCGTCTGCCCGGCGAGAGCGTGCCCACCCGGCGCGCCGTCCTCGCCCTCGTCGACGACTGCACGGCGCTGGCCTCGCACCCCACGCAGACCTGGGTCCTGAAGCCGGAGGTGCGCGAGGCGACGCTGAGCTCGTTCACGACACCCGAGGCCGCCCGGCGCGCCCTGGAGGCGGCCATCGGCGCGGCGTCCGGTGCCCCTCCGGCCGGGGGCACGGCGCCCGGCGAAGGCGGATGCGGCGACGGGGCGGCCCACGGAGGTCCGTGCGACGGAGCCCGGCACCCCGGGCTCGGCACCGAGCGCGCCGCGCTCGCCCTGCTGTCCGGCGCCCCCGTCGACCTCGACGCGCTCGACGGGCTCGGCGTGGAGGGACTCTGCGACACCCTGCGGGCGGTCCTGTGGGTGCGGCGCATTCCCGGTGTCACCGGCCTTCCTGACGTCGACGACCTTCAACACCGCCTGGAGCGGGCGCGGTTGCTCGAACCCCTCCAGCGGCTGATCGACGGCCCCGTGCACGGGCGGCAGCGCGAACTCGACGCTCTCCGGGCGTACATCGCACTGCCCTCCGAACCGGCCGAGCCGCCCGTCCTCATCCACGGCATCGGCGGCATCGGCAAGAGCACGCTGCTCGCCACGTTCCTCGTCGAGAGCCTCCGCGACTCCCCCACCGGATTCCCCTTCGCCTTCATCGACTTCGAGCGCCCGACGCTCTCCATCCACGAACCGGCGACCGTGCTCGCCGAGGCGGCCCGCCAGCTCGGCATCCAGTACCCCGCCCACCGGTCCGCGTTCGACGCCCTCGCCGACGAGTGCGAGGAGACCGCGGCCTCCCAGCGGGGCGAGCGGAACCAGCTCGACGAGCTGTACCAGCTGTCCGCCACCCGGGCGACCCTCGGCCGCGACTACTCGGCCGGCTTCCATTCCCGGGCCAGCGCGCGCGAACAGGAACTCGCCCGGCACGTCGGCGAGTTGGTTGCCGAAGCGGTCGACACGCCCCCGGGCCAGGACGACCCCCCGCTGGTGGTCGCCTACGACTCGTTCGAGGAGGCCCAGTACCGCGGCTCCCCGGTCCTCGGCCGGATGTGGGCCATCTGGTCGGCGCTGCGCGCCGCGTACCCCCGGCTGCGGTACCTGGTCGCCGGTCGCGCCCCGATCGAGCACCCGGCGAAGGTCCTCACGCCCCGCACCATGGAGCTGGGCGAGCTGGACCAGCAGGCCTCCCTGGACCTGCTGCTGTCCTGCGGCGTCGACGACGAGGACGTCGCCCGGGACCTCGTCGACCGGATCGGCGGCCATCCGCTCAGCCTCAAACTCGCCGCGCGCACCACCGTCCTGCTGGGCGCGGGTTCCGAGTCGCTCGGCGACCTGTTGCGCAGCCTGCCCTCGCGCCGCCGGTACTTCCACCACCAGGTGGACCAGATGCTCATCCAGGGCACGCTCTACGAGCGCATCCTCAACCACATCGCGGACGAGGCCGTCCGGGCCCTCGTGCAGGCGGGTCTGGCACTGCGGGTGATCACCCCTGAGCTGGTCCGTGACGTCCTCGCCGGACCGGCGGGCCTGGACGTCGATTCGGCGCAGGACGCCCGTACGCTCTTCGGCCGGCTGGTCTCGCGGCTCGACCTGATGGAGCCCGCGGGGCCGCAGGCCGTTCGACACCGGGCGGATCTGCGCTCGATCATGCTGCGGCTCTCCGACAGCGCGCGGACGGACCTGATGCGGGCCGTGGACCATCTGGCGGTGGAGTTCCACGCCGCCCGCGAGGGCCCGGCCGCGCGCGCCGAGGAGATCTACCACCGGCTGCGGCTCGGCCAGAACCCCCGTGCGGTGGAACGCCGTTGGGAGCCGGGCGTGGCTCCGTACCTGACCGGCGCCGACCGCGACATGCCGCCCCGCTCGGCCGCGTTCCTGCTGGGCAAACTCGGCGGACACGTACCCGACCGGATCATGGCCGAGGCCGACCAGGAGGACTGGGAGCGCATCGCGTCGCGCGAGGTCGAGGACCTGCTCACCCAGGGGTACGTGGAGGCGGCGGCGGAGCGGCTGGCCGAGCGCCGCCCCTGGACGCCGTGCAGCAGGCTGCACGGGCAGCTGGTGGAGACCCTGGCCCGGTCCGGGCGGGTCGCGGAGGCTCGGGCGACCGCCGAGCAGGCCGTGGACCTGGCGGCCGAGGCGGGGTGTGCGAAGACCCGCCTCGAACTGCTCCAGCTGTCGGCGCGGCTGGCCCAGGACGAGGGCGACCTCGTCGAGGCCGACCACGACCTCCAGGAGGCGGAGGACGTCGCGGCGGGACTCGGCCTGGCGCACGAGTCGATGGGGGTCCTGGTGGCCCGCTCGCGGCTCGCGGCGCTCTCCGACGAGGGTTCGGCCGAGATGGACGTACGCCTCGCCCGTACGCTGCGTGGCATGCCGGACGAGGAGCTGGCCCGGCAGCCCGCCCTGGCGCGGGCCGCGGCGGCCACGGCCTCCCGGGTGGATCCCGCGCTCCTGGAGCACACGCTGCGTCTCGTGGGTCTGCCGGCCGACGACGAGGCGGTCGTGGCCGCCCTCGCCCGCTGGATCGACGCGGCGATGACCGACGAACCGCAGCTGCGTGAACCCCTGGTCCGGATCCTGGAGTCGGCGGCGGGCACCGCCGACGCGACACCCCCCGCGCCGGCCGGACCCGCCGCGACGAGGACGTCGACAGGCGGCCACGCGGTCCCCCACACCGCCCGGATGACGCGGGAGGAGGTGGAGCGGGCGCTGCGCCTGGCGCGCGGGCGCGGGACGCTGGACAGCGTCGCATGGCGGGTGCTCACGCTCCGCGACTCCAAGGGCGACCTGGTCGAGGGGGTCGCCGCGGCCATGGACGCGGGCGCCGCCGACCGGGGTCAGGGCGCGGAGCCCGCAGGCGGCGGGGACGGCCGCGGGGTGTGGTCAAGGCCCCCGCCCGACGCGTCCGAGGGCGCTGTCCGCGGCGTGCCGTACCTCTCCGCCGAGGACCTGGTCCGCGTGCGCAACGCGGCCCTCGACGCGGGGCTCGGTGAGGACGGGGTGCGGCGGCTGCTGTTCACGGGGACGAGTGCGCACTTCCGGGCCAGCCTGCCCGCGATGGACACCCCGCTGCGGCAGATGCACTCCGACCTGGATGTGATGAACCAGGTGGAGCGGTTGATCGACGGAACGGTTCCGCTGGAGATCTGGCTGCACAACGCGATCGCCCAGACCGTCGACGCGGCGCCGCTCACGGTGCTCCAGCGGGCGCTCGACGACGTGGCGCGGGACGCCGCCGGGGAGCCTGACCTGCCCGCCGGGCCGCTGCCGGCGGAGACCAAGGAGGAGGTCATCTTCCGGGACGACACCGTGCCGTTCGAGTTCCTGCAGGGCGGCGTTCTCGCCGGCTCGGCGGTGGCTCGTCTGAAGGTCCCGCCCTTCGAGTCGGGCAAGCCGCTCCAGCCCGCCTATCCGCACGCGGGCACCGGCTGGCTGATCGCCCCCGAACTGCTCATCACCAACCACCACGTCGTGAACGCCCGCACCCGCTCGCCCGGGGTGCTGCTCCGGGTCGCCGACGACGACCTCCAGCTCCAGGTGCGCAACTCCCGCTCGCGGTTCGACTACGGCGCCGACGAGGCGGAGACCGTGGAGGCCACCGCGGCCGCCCTCGTCGCCTGGGACGAGGGGCTCGACTTCGCGCTGATGCGGCTCTCGCCCGGGCTGCCGCCCCGCCCGGTGCTGCGGGTGGCGACCGCCCCGCTGCTCCTGACCGGCTCCGAACCGGTGGCGGTGAACATCATCCAGCACCCGGGCGGGCAGCCCAAGCGGGTGGCGTTGCGCAACAACCTCGTCTTCGAGGCGGACGAGCGCGACCTGCGGTACTTCACCGACACCCGCAGCGGCTCGTCCGGTTCGCCGGTCTTCACGGACGACTGGACGGTGGTGGCGCTCCATCGCGGCACCCGCAGGGTCGAGGAGGTCCACTACCAGGGCAGGACGACGGCGTTCGTCAACGTCGGCACGCAGCTGAGCCGGATCCTGGCCCATCTGAAGGAGAAAGCGCCGGAGTTGTACGAGGAGATCGGCGCCGCGCAGTCGCTGCCGGGGCCGGAGACCCACATGTGGGCGGCGTGAGCCCGGCGTGCGGAGGGGCGAAGGCGACGGGCGCGAGGACGAACGGAGAGGCGGAGGTGGCGGAGGATGAAGACGCGGGTGGCGTACGGATCACCGGTCGCGACGGGACCCGAGCGGGTCTTCGACGACCTGGCGGGCGTGGCGGCGCGGGTGCGCCGGCACCTGGAGGCGGAGATATCCGAATCGGCGGCGGAGCTGCCGCCGGACGAGGCGCCGGCCGGCCAGATCTCCCGGTTCGCCCAGGAGGAGCGGGCCCGGGTCCTCGAGGCGGGGGCCGCCGGTCTGGAGAAGCTCGCCGCGCACCGGGCGGACGAGATCGACGAGGACGAGTACTTCGGTGTGGAGGCGATCGTCCTCCTGGAGGGCCGGCCGGCGATCCTGGTACAGGGCCAGAACTTCGCCGCTCAGGACGGTGACTGGTCGGTCCTGGAGGCCGGGCGGGCCGCGATCCGCGAGTCGATCGCCCGCGTGGGCCGGGTCGAGGTGACCGGCCACCCGAGCCTGGACTGGGTGGGCACGGCCTTCCTGGTGGGACCGCGCACGGTGATGACGAACCGGCACGTGGCGGTGGAGTTCAGCCGCGCCGTGGACGCGGGCTGGTCGTTCCAGCAGGGCATGTCCGCGCGCGTCGACGCGGGCGAGGAGCTGCCCGCGGACGCGACGGCGGCAGCGGGCTTCGGGGCGGGGTCGGGAGCGCCGGCGTACGAGGTGACCGACGTGATCGGCATCCACCCGGACGTCGACATGGCCCTCCTACGGATCGAGCCGCCGGACGGCAGCCCGCTGCCGACTCCCCTCGCCGTGGCCGCCGACGCGCCCGCGAGCGTGCCCGGACGGCCGGTGTACGTGGTCGGGTACCCGGCCTGGGACGGGCGGCGCAACGAACCCGAGTCGATGCGGCGGATCTTCATGGACGTGTACAACGTCAAGCGGCTCCAGCCGGGTACGGCGACCGAATTCACCGCCGGCGGCCTGGTGATGAAGCACGACTGCTCGACCCTCGGCGGCAACAGCGGCTCCCCGGTCTTCGACCTCACCGACCATCGGGTCCTCGGCCTGCACTTCGGCGGACGCTACCGGCTGGGCAACTTCGCCGTGCCCCTGTGGGAGTTGATCGACGATCCGCTGCTGCAGCGGGCGGAGGTCAACTGGGTGTGAGCGTCGAGCGGGTGCGGGTTCGGCCCGCGCGAGCACCGGATCACGTCGCTGAACTCCTGTGCCGTGTGGGAGAGTCGGGCGCGTACGGAGGGCGGACGGGGGCTTGGGGGACGGCGTGGCGCGGGTCATCGACGGCCGGTTCGAGCTGGTGGCGCGGCTCGGCGGTGGCGGTATGGGGTTGGTGTGGCGGGCCCGCGATCTGATGCTCCGCCGCGACGTGGCGCTGAAGGAGGTACGGCCGCCCGACCCGGCGCTCGCCGAGTACGACCCCGCGGGCGCCCGTGCCCTGCGCGACCGGGTCCTGCGCGAGGCGAGGGCGCTCGCCCGTGTCGCCCACCCCAATGTGGTGACGATCCATCACATCGTGGACGAAGGGCCGGAGTCGTACCCCTGGCTCGTGATGGAGCTGGTCACCGGCGGCTCGCTGCAGGACCGTCTTGACCGGGGCACGCTCACGCCCGGCGAGGCGGCCACGCTCGGGCGGGGGATCCTGACCGGGCTGCGCGCCGCGCACGCGGCCGGGATCCAGCACCGGGACGTCAAGCCCGCGAACGTTCTGCTGCGGCCGGACGGCTCCCCGGTCCTGACGGACTTCGGCATCGCGGCGCTGCACGGATCGACCGCCCTGACCGCCGCCGGTTCCCTCATCGGCACACCCGACTTCATGGCCCCCGAACGGGTCGGCGGCGAGGAGGGCGGCCCGGCGGCCGACCTGTGGTCGCTGGCCCTGACGCTCTACGTGGCCGTGGAGGGACGGAACCCGCTGCGCCGCTCCGGGACGCTCGCCACGCTCGCGGCGGTCCTCGGCGAGGACGTGCCGCCCCCGCGCGAGGCCGGCTCGCTCACGCGGGCGCTGACGGCCGTCCTCGTACGGGACCCGTCGGCCCGCCCGGACGCGGCCGCCCTCGACGGGCTGCTGGCGGAAGCGGAGGGCGCGGGGCGCGCGGAGGACGCGGTGTCCGCTCCGGAGCCCACGGAGGCGCCCCCGCGGGATCAGGCCCCACTGGATGAGGCCCCACCGGATCAGACCCCACCGGATCCCGCCCCGCCGACCACCTCGTACCGGATCGCGCCCCCTGCGCCGGCACCCACCCCGGCGGCGTCGGCGCCGAGGCGCCGCGTGCGGAGGAGCGGACTCGCCGTGATCGCGGCCTTCGCCCTGGCAGGCGTCCTGACCTGGACGCTCTGGCCCGACGGCGGCGGCGAGGCGGAGGGCGGCGACACGGCGCAGGGCGGCGGCAAGCCGTCGGGGTCGCCGAGCACCTCCCGTACGCCCACGAACGCGTCCCCGATCACGATCGGCATCAAGTTCGACCAGCCGGGCATGGGGATGCGGAAGCCGGACGGCACGTACACGGGCCTGGACGTGGACGTCGCGACCTACCTGGCCCGCGCGCTGGGCCATGACCCTTCGGCCATCATCTGGAAGGCGGTCACGAGCCCCACCAGGGAGAGCCTCCTCACGCGTGGCGAGGTCGATCTCGTCGTGGCGACGTACGCGATCACGGACCGGCGGGCCCAGCAGGTCGACTTCGCGGGCCCGTACCTCACGGCCCACCAGGACGTCCTGCTCCGCGCCGACGACACCCGTGTCACCAGCCTTGGCGATCTGAAGGGGAAGCAGGTCTGCTCGGCCACCGGATCGAGCTCGGCCCAGAACATCCCGACGAAGATCGGCCCGGACACGGCCGTGGTCGAGCGGAGCACGTACGCCGAGTGCGTGCAGTCCTTGGAATCCTGGGCGGTCGACGCCGTCACCACGGACAACGCGCTGCTCGCCGGTTACGCCGCGCAGCCGACGTACGAGGGCAAGTTCCGGCTCGCCGGGTTCCGGCTGACCGAAGAGCGCTACGGTGTCGGCCTGCCGAAGGGCAGCCCCCTGCGGGCACGGGTCGACGCGGCACTCAAGGCCATGGTGGCGGACGGCTCGTGGGCGAAGGCTGTGGAGAAGAACCTGCCGCTGCTCAAGGAGACGGGTTCCGGCACGTCACCGACCGGTTGAGGCGGGCGGGCAGGCTGGACAGCCCTAGGGTCTTTCGTTTGGATCAGGCCGGATCAGGGAGCGGGGTCTGGTGCATGGGGTCTCCCCAGGCCCTCTGGGCCTAGGGGACGGATCGCAAGGCGGAGGAGGGCGTCAACGCGGAGCGTTGGCAACCGACGACAACGCGGCGAGGCGCGGTGCCAGGCCCCGCGAGCCCGGCCTGATCCAAACGACAGGCCCTAGGCTCCGGTGCCCTCCGCCGCCTCCCGGGCGATGCGGTCGAACTCGGCGCCCATGGCCTCGGCGAGCGCCTGGGCGGCGGACAGCGGCCGCACCATGACGGTGAAGTCGTCGATCCGGCCGTCCTCGTCGAAGTGGAGGAAGTCGCAGCCCTGGATCCGGCGGCCGTTCACCGTCGCGCCGAAGACGAGGGCGTGGTCGCGGCCGTCGGGGTTGGCGATCTCGCGTTCGTAGGCGAAGTCCTCGAAGACCCTCATCACGCCTCGCAGGATCGCGGCGGTGATCGCCTTGCCGGCGTACGGCTTGAAGGCCACGGGGCTGGTGAAGACGACGTCCTCGGCGAACAGGGCCTCGATGGCGGCCGCGTCACGGTTCTCGACGGCCTTGCGGAACGGGTGCATACGCCCTCGCAGTACTCAACTAGTTGAATAGGTTGAGAGGAGGCTAGGGCCGGGGCGCGGCCCTGTCCACCCCCGCCTTCGCGCCTCACGGAGTCAGGACGACCTTGCCGTTCACCATGCCCGACTCGGCCAGTCGCATCGCCTCCGCGACCCGGCTCAGCGGCAGCTCGGCCGCGACACCGGCCGTGATCTCGCCGCGGCGCATCGCCTCGAAGACCTGGCCGAGGTCGGCGCGCAGGCGGGCGCGGAAGCGGTCCTTCCCGAAGGCCCGGCCGCCCCAGACGTTGTAGAAGTACGCGCGGCGCCCGTTGGGCAGCGCCTGCCAGACCCACACCCGGCCGAGGATCCTGAGCACCGGCAACTGCTTCGACCCCGAGTCGTCCCGGGTGGCGGCGCTGCCGTACGAGACGAGAGTGCCGCCCTTCGCGAGCAGCCGCCAGGAGTCGACGACGCTACGGCCACCGACGTGATCGAAGACCGCGTCCACCCCGCCCGGCGCCAACTCCCGCACACGGGCGGGCACATCCTCGGTCCGGTAGTCGACCGGGGTGACGCCGAGCCGCCGCAGCGCGTCGTGGTGGCGGGCGGAGGCGGTGCCGATGACCTTCACCCCGGCGCTGCGCGCGAGCTGGACGAGCACGGTTCCGACACCGCCGTTGGCGCCGTGCACCAGGACGGTCCCGCCGGCCCGGATCCGGGCCTTGCGGTGCAGCATCTGCCAGGCCGTGACCCCGTTGACGACAGCGGTCTCCGCCTCGGCGGCCCCGAGGCCCGACGGCACGGGGACGGCATCGGCGGCTTCGAGCAGGACGTGACTGGCCCAGCCGCCCGTCTTGGTCAGCGCGGCGACCCGGGTGCCGAGCAGCTCGGGGCCGACCCCCGGGCCCACGGCGGCGACCGTGCCCACCAGGTCGTACCCCGGGACGAACGGGAACGGCGGCTGGTCGTAGTACCGGCCCCGGCGCATCTGCTGCTCCGCGAAGGAGACCCCGGTCGCCTCCATGGCGACGAGGACCTGCCCCTCCCCGGGCGCCGGAACCGGCCCGTGCCGCAGCTGGAGCCCCTCGGGCTCCACCGTGCCGGGCAGGACGACCTCTACTCGTTCGATGACGCTCATGACGACCGACCTCCGTTTGGCGACGGCGCGACCCCGAGTGGGTTACGCGGTATCGCTTCCGTTAAAAGGTATAACCATCTCTCGCGAAACCGTCAACCCTTCACGTGAGTGATAACCTCTAACGTCGGCGACACGGGAGGAACCATGACGGACACGGAGACCGGCGGGACGCCACGGGAGCGGTACCGCAACCAGGTGCGGGCGGAGGTCAGGCAACTGGCCTGGGAGCAGATCGCGGCCGACGGCGCCTCGGCTCTCTCGCTCAACGCCATCGCCAAGAAGATGGGCATGAGCGGCCCCGCGCTGTACCGCTACTTCGCGGGCCGGGACGAACTGATCACCGAACTCGTCCGGGACGCCTACCGCAGCCTGGCCGACACCGTCGGCCGGGCCGAGGGCGCGGGCGCCGACCTCGCGGGCCTGGCCCGCGCGCTGCGCCGCTGGGCCCTCGCCGACCCGCACCGCTACTTCCTCGTCTACGGCACACCCGTACCCGGCTATCACGCGCCGGACGAGATCACCGGCATCGCGAGCGAGATCATGAGCGCGCTCCTGCGGGCCGGCGAGTCGGCGGGCACGACGGATCCGTTCGCCACGGCGATGGCCTTCTGGACCCGTCTCCACGGTGTGCTCTCGCTCGAACTCGCGGGCCACTTCACGGGAATGGACGTGTCACCGGAAGCCCTCTTCGAGAACGAGATCGCGACACTCGGCCGTTAGCCCACCGCCGGCCCGGAGGGCCCGCTGACTGGGGCCCCAGTAGTTCCCGCCGAAAAAACGACGCTAAGCGGCTACGGCGCAGGTCAGAGGTCCCGGTTCACATAGACGCGGTGGCCTTGTCGTGCTCGCGCAGCATCCGCATGACGGTCGCGGGCGAGGGATGCTGACCCTTCTTCTTGCCAGTGGTGATGACGAGCCGGGCAGCGATGTCCCGCAGGCTCATCTCCTGCTCGCGCAGGTGGAGGGCCATAGAGAGCATGTGGTCGTCAGTGACGCCTGCTCCGCCGATGGTCTTACCGCGCTTGCGGGCGGACTCGTGGCCTTCGAGGGTGCGGTCGCGGATGTACTCGCGTTCCATCCCAGACAGCGCGGCCAGCACGGTGAACACGACGCCGGAGGGGTCGTGCGAGCCCTGGAGCTCACCGGTGAGGAACTGAAGGCCGACGTCACCGGCTTTCAGCTCTTCGGCCAGCGTCGCCAGTTCGATGCCGCGGCCGAGGCGCTTGTGCTCATGGACGACGAGGGTGACGCGCACACCGGAAGCTCGCAGTTCGCTGGCGAGGGCGACGGCCTTGTCCAGCTCGGGGCGCTGGGTGGCGCGGGTGGAGATCTTCTCGGAGAAGATCCGGGTGACCCCGGCCTCGGTGAGCGAGTCGAGCTGGGAGTCGAGGGACTGCCGGGCGGTGGATGCCCGTGCGTACCCCAGGCGGACGTGTCCGACCGGTTCGGTGCCGGCGTCCGCGGGTCGGGACAGCTCGGTCCAGGCCGAGCCGGGCTTGCGGACGGCGGGGGTCGGCACGTTCAGTGCCTCGGCGAGTTGGGGTACGAGGCGGAAGCGGGCGGTGTGGTACTGGATGGCCACGTTGCCCTTGCCGGTCCGGCACGGGGAGCCCGCGGGGGCGGCGCAGGTGGACATAGGGCACGCGTGCGATTCCACGAGCTTGAAGTCGTCGCTCACGAGCCCCGACTGTTTCATGAGGGTGTTTCAGCAGTCCAGTCGTTTGCAACAACTCATGAAACATGATCACCGCAGGTGAATCTCCGGGTGATCGCCTGTTTCACGAGTGAACGCCCATGAGACATCGCGGTCGTCGCCGGGACGGCTATCCAGTCCCGACGCGGGTCAGCGAAGCCTGCGGCCAGGATCCCGGAGTGGGGCCGGGAGTTCTCACTGCCAGCCATGCCGACTGGAAGCGGCGACCGTGGGCTGGATCACAGTTGAGGTTGACCTTGGGGCAGGGTGGAGGCTCGTCGCATCGGCACACGACGCCGACCCGGGCACAACCGATGTGAAGGAGCAGCATGTCCACCACCCTTTCCGGTCAGGGGCAGGATCGTCCGGAGCTGCAGAAGGCGATCGAGGAGTTGGCCGAGTCCGGTTTCGTAGGGATCCAGCTCCGGGTGAACGACGAGCAGGGCGAGTGGGTCGGCAGCGCCGGTGTGCGCGAGCTGGGCCAGAGCGCCAAGCCGCTGACGAACGGGCACTTCCGCATCGGCAGCAGCACCAAGAACTTCGTCGCCACCTCGGTGCTCCTGCTGGTGGCCGAGGGCAGGATCGGCCTGGATGCCCCGGCCGATGACTACCTGCCCGAGTTCGGTCTCGACCGGCGGATCACTGTGCGGATGCTGCTGCAGCACACCAGCGGGATCTTCAACCACACCGGAGAGCTCTACGAGGACGGGACGATCGTGCTGGGGGTCCCCTGGCAGGGCCAGGAGTGGGTGGACAACCGGTTCAAGACCTACCTGCCCGAAGAGCTGGTACGGCTGTCGTTGTCCAAGCCCACGCGGTTCGCGCCGGGTACGGGCTGGAGCTACGCCAACACCAACTACGTGCTGGCCCGACTGGTGGTCGAGAAGGTCACCAGCCGTTCGTTCGCCGAGGAGCTGCAGCGGCTGATTCTGGGGCCGCTGGGGATGACCGGCACCGTGGCGCCGGGCGGCTCGTCGGAGATCCCCGAGCCGCACAACCACGGCTACTACCGCTACGAGGACGCCGGGCAGGAACGGACGGTCGATGTCACCCGTCAGAACCCGTCCTGGGTCGGAGCCGGCGGCGACATGATCTCGACCACCAAGGATCTGCACACGTACTTTTCCGCGCTGATGGGCGGCGAGCTCCTGCCGGCCGAGCTGCTGGCCGAGATGCGCACGCCGGAGGCGACGGTCGCCTACGGCCTGGGAGTGTTCGCGCAGGAAACTGCGGGCGGCACCCTCTTCCACCACAACGGTGCCACCATGGGCTCGGCGGCGCTGATGTACAGCAGCCCCGACGGCAGCAAGACCCTGACCGCCGGGCTGACCTGGGTGGACGACGCCGACCTGTCGATAGCACCGGCATTCCGGACCGCCCAGCAGCGTTTCGTCGACGCGGTGTTCTGCGGCAAGCTGGGCCGATGAGGAACGGGGTCACGATCGGGCAGGCGGCGGCGTTCGTCGGCGTCACGGTGAAGACGGTGCGGCACTACCACAAGCTCGGCCTGGTCGCGGAGCCGGAACGTGACAGCTCCGGCTATCGGCGGTACGGATCCGGCGAGCTGCTGCAGCTGGTACAGGTACGGACGCTGGCCGCCGCGGGCGTGCCGCTGGCCGAGATCGGGCCCATGCTCGACGGCGACGCCGAGCAGTTCGGCGCCGCGCTCACCGACGTCGAGCGGCAGCTCACCGAACGCATCGATGAGCTGGCCGCCCGCCGCGACACCCTTCTCCGGCTCGCCGACGGCGACCGGGCCCTGCTGCCCGACCGCGCCTGCGCGGTCCTGGACCGGATGCCCGGCCTCGGCTTCAGCCCCGACTACGTGGCCGCGCAACGCGAGGCCCTGGTGCTGGCCCGGGCGCTGGTGCCGGAGGGCTTCGACGGCTTCCTGGCGCAGCTCGAACACGGGCTGGACGACCCCGAGTACGTCGACCTGATCAAGCGGGGCCGGGAGGCGGAGACCTGGGAACCGGACGACCCGAGGATCGAAGAACTCGCGACCGCCATGGCCGACCGCTACCTCGCCAACCCCGCGCTGCTGGGGGATCATGCCAGCCGGCAGGCATGGGCCAAGGCTGCGGCCCAGTACAAGCTGATCAACAATCACCGCGAGGACGAGGCACCGGTCTCAGCCAGGGTGACCGCGCTCACCGAGGCCAAACTCCGCTCCGCAGGCGTACCCGTCCCCCACCGATGAGGGCCTGGAAGAAGCGCGCTGCGCTCGCTCCGCAGACCAGACCAGACCAGACCAGACCAGGCCGGCTCGATGAGAACCGGACACGAGACACCGAGGAAACCTCAGATGCGTACTCTGATCAGCTCCGCTTTCATCTCGCTCGACGGTGTCGTGGAGGGCCCGGGCGGTGAGCCCGGCTACCGCAACTCCGGGTGGACCTTCAAGGACGTCGAGTTCCTCCCCGAAGCGTTCGACATCAAGGGCCAGGAGCAGAAGGAGGCCTCCGCGATCCTGCTCGGCCGGACCAGCTACGAGGCGTTCAGCCCGGTGTGGCCGGACATGGAGGAGTTCGCCGACTACAAGGAGATGCCGAAGTACGTCGTCTCCACCACCCTCGCCGAGGACAAGCCGGTGTCGAACTGGGGCGAGACGACGATCCTGCGCTCGCTCGACGAGGTCGCCGCGCTGAAGGAGACCGAGGGCGGCCCGATCATCGTCCACGGCAGCGCCACCCTGAACCAGGCCCTCTCGGACGCCGGCCTGATCGACCGCTACCACCTGCTCGTCTTCCCGCTCCTGCTCGGCGCGGGCAAGCGCCTCTTCAGCACCACCGACAAGGACACCCAGAAGCTCAAGCTGATCGAGCACGAGGCCTACGCCAACGGCCTGCAGAAGAACGTCTTCGACGTCATCCGCTGACATGGCTCCCGCACTCGCCCTGCCGTAGCGCCCCGGACGTCGCACTCATCGGTGGCCTGCCCGGCGGACGTCGGACCACCACCGTGCAAGCCGGAGGCGGATGCCCGCAATGACCACGGCGCCATCGGCACATCAGTATCCGCCTCCGCCTTCGCCGGCCCGTACCGGCAAGCCTCCGCTACCCAGTCCCTGCTGGCCTGTACGCTCCGGGGTCCCGGTGCACCTTGCCTGGTCCGACTCGCCGTTCGACAGCCCGGTTCCGGGATCGTCCGTGTCCACGGTCCGCAACGGCCGGTGTCCCCGGTCGTCGAGCTGGGCGAGTTCGCGTTCGTAGTCGAGGTGATCGAGCCGTAGTAGTTGACCGCCGAACTGCGGGCCGGGGAGATGTGCGCCAGGACCTCGGCGTCCACCTCGCGGCCGGCGGTGCCCAGCTTGCCGACGGCCAGGCCCATGTACACCGTGTGCCAGCAGACCACGCTGTTGGTCACGACGGTCAGGCACCACGCCTGCTCGTTCTGCTGCTCGGGCTGGCGGCGGGCGACCTTGCCCTCGCGGGCGTAGTGGAGCTGACGGCGCAGCGAGTGGAGCGACTCGCCCTTGTTCAGCTGCCGGGCGATCTTGCGCCGGTAGCCCTCGTCCGACAAGTACTTCGCGACGTAGATCGTGCGCCGGATCGCGCCGTACTCCTTGAGCGCGGCGGCCAGCGCGTTCTGCCGGGAGGACGCCGACAGCTTGCCCACGATCAGGGAGGCGGTGGCGTGCCCGTACTTCAGCGACCCGGCAAGGCGAAGCAGGTCATCCCAGGGGGCCGCCACCAGGTCGAGGCCGTCGGATTACACCCACGCCCCTCTCGCCACTGGCGTGCTGCTCGACGGCGTACTCCCCGGTCACAGTGGCGGGACCGCGCCGGAATCGCACCGGCTTCCCCGCACCGCGGGCCTTCGCCGCGACCATATAGTTGGACGTCCTAGTAAATCTACCTCGGCCGGGTGAACCCGCCGTGTCCTTCGTAGAGCGGGATCCGGTGCGGCTTCAAGAGCTGCCGGGAGAGGGCAAGGTCACAGCGGTGCACACTGCAGCCATGTGAGCGAGCTGTCCTAACATCCGAGCATGACAGTCCTTCCCGACGACGGGCTCGCCCTCGCCGCCGAATTCCCCGACGCGTCCCGCGAGCAGTGGCAGCACCTGGTAGCCGGCGTGCTGCGCAAGTCGGGCAAGGACGTGGAGGGCCAGGCGGCCGAGGACGCCCTGTCCACCGCCCTGGAGGACGCGCTCCGCGTCCGTCCCCTCTACGCCGCCGAGGACACCGCACCCGAGCCCGGTCTGCCCGGCTTCGCGCCCTTCGTACGGTCCGGCCGCGCCGAGGGGAACACCGTCGGCGGCTGGGACGTCCGCCAGCGGCACACCACCGCCGACGCCCCCACGGTCCTCGCCGACCTGGAGAACGGCGTCACCTCCCTCTGGCTGGTCGTCGGCGAGGGCGGCATCCCGCTCGGGAGCCTCGGCCGGACCCTCGACGGCGTCTACCTCGACCTCGCACCCGTCGTCCTCGACGCCGGACAGGACGTACAGGAAGCGGCCCGCGAGCTGTTCGCGCTGTACGAGGAGCGGGGCGTCGCCCCCGAGGCGGCGCGCGGCAACCTGGGCGCCGACCCGCTCGGCCTGGAGGCCCGCACGGGCCGGGCCCACGACCTCTCCCCCGCCCTCGGGCTCGCGCGGCGCTGCGCCGAGGAGTACCCGGGCCTGCGGGCACTGACCGTGGACGCGCTGCCGTACCACGAGGCCGGCGGCTCGGCCGCGCAGGAACTCGGCTGCGCGCTCGCGACCGGCGTCAGCTATCTGCGGCAGCTCACCGAGGCCGGGCTCACCGTCGAACAGGCCCTCGGGCAGCTGGAGTTCCGGTTCGCGGCCACCGCCGACCAGTTCCTCACCATCGCCAAGTTCCGCGCCGCGCGCAGGCTCTGGGCCCGGGTGGCCGAGGTCAGCGGGGCGAGTGGCGCGGGCGCGCAGCGGCAGCACGCGGTGACCTCCCCGGTGATGATGTCCCGGCGCGACCCCTGGGTGAACATGCTCCGCACCACCGTGGCCACACTGGCCGCGGGCGTGGGCGGTGCCGACGCGGTCACCGTGCTGCCGTTCGACCACGCGCTCGGTCTGCCGGACGCGTTCGCCCGCCGTATCGCCCGCAACACGTCGACCATCCTCGTGGAGGAGTCACACCTCGCCCGGGTCATCGACCCGGCGGGCGGTTCCTGGTACGTGGAGCGACTGACCGACGAACTCGCCCACGCGGGCTGGGAGTTCTTCCGCACGATCGAGAGCGCGGGCGGCCAGGCCGCCGCGCTGCGCTCCGGAATGATCGGCGACCGGCTCGCCGAGACCTGGGCGGCCCGCAGCGCGAAGCTCGCCAAGCGGCGCGAACCCGTCACCGGCGTCAGCGAGTTCCCGAACCTCGCCGAGAACCCCGTCGTCCGCGAACCCGCGCCCGAGCCGCCGTCCGGCGGGCTCCCCCGGGTCCGGCGCGACGACGCTTTCGAGGCGCTGCGTGCCCGCTCCGACGCGCACCTCGCCGCGACCGGCGCCCGGCCGCGCATCTACCTCGCCACGCTCGGCCCCGCCGCCGCGCACACGGCACGGGCCACGTTCGCCGCCAACCTCTTCCAGGCGGGCGGCATCGAGGCCGTCACCGAGGGCACCTTCGAGGAGAGCGGCGCGAGCGAGGTCTGCCTCTGCTCCAGCGACGCGCTCTACGAGGAGCAGGCGGAGGACCGCGCGCGCGAGCTGCGGGCCGAGGGCGCCGGGCATGTGTTCCTCGCGGGCCGGCCCGCCGCGTACGCGGGTGTCGACAGCTATGTCTTCGCGGGCTGCGACGCGGTCGCCGTGCTCGCCGCCACTCTTGACCGGATGGGAGTTGTGTCCTGATGTCCGTCCCCGACTTCTCCGGGATCGAGCTGGGTACCCCGGCCGCCGACGGCAGCGCCGACGAATGGCGCACCGCCGTGAAGAAGGCCGCCGGCGGTGACGACCTGCTCTGGGAGACCCCGGAGGGCATCGCGGTCAAGCCGCTGTACACCGGGCAGGACCTGGAGGGCCTCGACTTCCTGGGTACGTACCCGGGCATGGCGCCGTACCTGCGCGGCCCGTACCCGACGATGTACGTCAACCAGCCCTGGACGATCCGTCAGTACGCGGGCTTCTCCACGGCCGAGGAGTCGAACGCCTTCTACCGGCGCAACCTGGCGGCCGGTCAGAAGGGCCTCTCGGTCGCCTTCGACCTGCCGACCCACCGCGGCTACGACAGCGACCACCCGCGGGTGACCGGTGACGTCGGCATGGCGGGCGTGGCGATCGACTCGATCTACGACATGCGCCAGCTCTTCGACGGCATCCCGCTGGACCGGATGACCGTGTCGATGACGATGAACGGGGCCGTGCTCCCCGTGCTCGCGCTGTACATCGTCGCCGCGGAGGAGCAGGGCGTACCGCCCGAGAAGCTGGCCGGGACCATCCAGAACGACATCCTCAAGGAGTTCATGGTCCGCAACACCTACATCTATCCGCCGAAGCCGTCGATGCGGATCATCTCCGACATCTTCGCCTTCACCTCGCAGCGGATGCCCCGCTACAACTCGATCTCCATCTCCGGCTACCACATCCAGGAGGCCGGCGCGACGGCCGACCTGGAGCTGGCGTACACCCTCGCCGACGGCGTCGAGTACATCAGGGCGGGACGCGAAGCGGGCCTGGACGTCGACGCGTTCGCGCCCCGGCTCTCCTTCTTCTGGGCCATCGGCATGAACTTCTTCATGGAGATCGCCAAGATGCGGGCGGCCCGGCTGCTCTGGGCCAAGCTGGTCAAGCAGTTCGACCCGCAGAACGCCAAGTCGCTGTCCCTGCGCACCCATTCGCAGACCTCGGGCTGGTCGCTCACGGCCCAGGACGTCTTCAACAACGTGACCCGCACCTGCGTCGAGGCGATGGCGGCCACCCAGGGCCACACCCAGTCGCTGCACACCAACGCCCTCGACGAGGCGCTCGCGCTGCCGACCGACTTCTCGGCGCGGATCGCCCGCAACACCCAGCTGCTCATCCAGCAGGAGTCCGGCACCACCCGGGCGATCGACCCGTGGGGCGGCAGCGCGTACGTGGAGAAGCTGACGTACGACCTGGCGCGCCGCGCCTGGAAGCACATCCAGGAGGTCGAGCAGGCGGGCGGCATGGCGCAGGCCATCGACGCCGGCATCCCCAAGCTGCGCGTCGAGGAGGCCGCGGCCAGGACCCAGGCGCGCATCGACTCCGGGCGCCAGCCGGTGATCGGCGTCAACAAGTACCGGGTGGACTCGGACGAGCAGATCGACGTGCTCAAGGTCGACAACTCCTCCGTGCGCGCCCAGCAGATCGCCAAGTTGCGGCGGCTGCGCGAGGAGCGGGACGAGACCGTCTGCCGGGACGCCCTGGACGCGCTCACCCGGGCCGCGGGCGGCGAGGGCAACCTCCTGGAGCTGGCCGTCCGCGCGGCGCGCGCCAAGGCGACGGTCGGTGAGATCTCCGACGCCCTGGAGAAGGTGTACGGGCGGCACGCGAGCCAGATCCGTACGATCTCCGGTGTGTACCGCACCGAAGCCGGGCAGTCCCCGTCCGTCGAACGCACCCGCACCCTCGTCGACGCCTTCGCCGAGGCCGAGGGCCGCCGGCCGCGCATCCTGGTCGCCAAGATGGGCCAGGACGGCCACGACCGGGGCCAGAAGGTGATCGCCACCGCCTTCGCCGACCTGGGCTTCGACGTGGACGTCGGCCCGCTGTTCCAGACCCCCGGCGAGGTCGCGCGGCAGGCCGTCGAGGCGGACGTGCACATCGTCGGGGTGTCCTCGCTGGCCGCCGGCCACCTCACGCTCGTCCCGGCGCTGCGCGAGGAGCTGGCGGCGGAGGGCCGCGAGGACATCATGATCGTGGTCGGCGGCGTGATCCCGCCGCAGGACGTGCCGACCCTCCTGGAGATGGGCGCGGCGGCCGTCTTCCCGCCCGGCACGGTCATCCCGGACGCGGCCCACGACCTGGTACGGCGACTGTCGGACGGCCTCGGGCACGAGCTGTGATCGACCTCGACGCGTACGTCAAGGGCGTGCTCGACGGCAAGCGGGCCGTCGTGGCGCGCGCGATCACGCTCGTCGAGTCCACCCGTCCCCAACACCGGGCGCTTGCGCAGCAGTTGCTGACGGAACTGCTTCCGCACAGCGGCCGGGCGCGGCGGATCGGGATCAGCGGTGTGCCGGGCGTCGGCAAGTCGACGTTCATCGACGCCTTCGGCACCCTGCTGACGGGGATGGGCCATCGGGTCGCGGTCCTCGCCGTCGACCCGTCGTCGAGCCGGACCGGCGGCTCGATCCTCGGCGACAAGACGCGGATGGAGCGCCTCGCCGTGGACCCGGCGGCCTTCGTCCGCCCCTCGCCCACGGCGGGGACGCTGGGCGGGGTCGCCAAGGCGACGCGCGAGTCGATCATCGTGATGGAGGCCGCGGGCTACGACGTGGTCCTCGTCGAGACCGTCGGCGTGGGCCAGTCGGAGACGACGGTGGCCGAGATGGTCGACTCCTTCCTGCTGCTCACGCTGGCCCGCACGGGCGACCAGCTCCAGGGCATCAAGAAGGGCGTCCTGGAGCTGGCGGACGTGATCGCCGTCAACAAGGCCGACGGGCCGCACGAGCGCGACGCCCGGGCCGCCGCCCGCGAACTGTCGGGCGCCCTGCGGCTGATGCACGGCGCGGACGCCGCGTGGACACCGCCGGTCCTGCACTGCAGCGCCCGCGAGTCGACGGGGCTCGACACGGTCTGGGAACGCCTGGAACAGCACCGCACCCTGCTCGACTCCACGGGCCGGCTCGCCGCCCGGCGCAGGGACCAGCAGGTCGACTGGACGTGGACGATGGTCCGCGACGAGCTGCTCGGCCGCCTGCACGCCCACCCCGCCGTACGCGCCCTGACCCCCGACGTCGAACATCGGCTCAGGGAGGGCACGTTGACGGCGACCACGGCCGCGGAGCGCCTGCTGCGGGCGTTCGAGGAGCCGACGGGCACAACCGGGGGCTGAACCCACTGCCGGGGTGCCCGGGAGTCGACTCCCGGGCACCCCGGCGTTCCTGACTAGCGCTTCCCGTCCGTGAGGTACCGGCGGAAGAACGCGTCGATGGCGGCCGCCCCGGCCTGGCGCTGGGCGGCCTCGGTCAGTTGGGGATCGTAGGTGGAGCCGCCGAGATCGGTGCACTGGCCGGGACGGTCGGCGGCGTGGACGGCGTCGTCCCAGGCAGCGACCTCCCCGCTCGCCGGCGACCACTGGGTGTTGAAGTAGTTGTGGTTCGCGCCACGCATCTCCAACGGGTGGAACCCCGCGGAGCTCTTGGCGGTCGCGTCGGCGGCGAAGCCGAGTGCCTCACTGCCGACGTGCCCGTCGCAGGTTCCGCGGATCGCGGCCAGGGGCGTCGTCGTGATCTCGTACGCGGTCATGTCCTCGGTCATGACGTTGTAGGCGGGCGCGAGCGCCAGGACGGCCCTGACCTTGACGCCTGCGGGCCACCGGTCCTTGTGACGCTCGGCCGCCTGCCAGGTCACGTTCCACGGAGCCCGCCGGCCGGCGTACGGATCTCCGGGCGCTGAGCGGCATGATCGGGAACGCGAAGGTGGTGGGCCTCGGCGAGGCCACGCACGGTTCGCACGAGTTCTTCGCCATGAAGGAACGCGCCTTCCAACACCTCGTGAAGGAACGGGGGTTCACGACCTTCGCGCTGGAGATGAGCTGGTCGGCGGGGCTCAGGATCGACGAGTACGTCCAGGGCGGCCCCGGCGACGCGCGGCGGGTCGCCGAGGAGACGCTGGCCGGATCCCCGTGGGAGCGTGCGGAGTTCGACAGCCTGATCGGCTGGATGCGGGCGCACAACGACCGCCATCCCGGGCACCGCGTCCACTTCATGGGGGACGACCTCGGGGCGCCGAAGCTCGGCGACCACATCTTCGAGCGCGTCCTCTCCTCGGTCCGTGCGAGTCGGCCGGAGGCGCTGCCACGGCTCACCGAGTTGTACGCCGGGCTGCGTCCTCTCGACGACTTCCTCGCCCCTTGCGCGCGCCGCTCGCGCGACGCCGGGAGACCGCCGCGCGCACAGGCAGCGCTCGAACTGGTGGCCGGGCACCCGGGAGGCGTCGACCACGCGTGGGCGGTGCAGCACGCCCGGAACAGACCCAGGGCGCTGTCCTCCGCGACCGTCTGGGGCGCGACTACGCCGCGATCGGCTTCAGTTTCGCCGGCGGCTCCTTCCTCACCAAGGACACGTCCCTCGACGGTGCCTGGAAGCCGGTCACCGTACCTGCGGCCCGCCCCGGCATGAACGAGCACACCCTGGACCGGGTCGGCCACCGGGACTTCTACCTGGACCTGCGGACCGCACCCGCCACGGCCCGCGCCTGGCTCGACCGGGCCCGTCCGGTCCACGACGCGGGCTCCACCTTCACCCCCGACCCCCTGCCCACCCTGGCCCTCGGCCGGGCCTACGACGTCCTCATCCACCTGCACCGGGTTCGGGCGGCGGATGCACTGGAGATCCACCACGGCGGCTGAACCCCCGGTCCGCCCGGCGGAAGGCGGCCCGGTAGGCGCTCGGGCGGTGGCCGGTGTGGCGGGCGAACAGCGCGGCGAAGGTGCCGGGGTCCTGGTAGCCGACGGCCGCGGCGACGGCGGAGACGGTACGGTCCGTTGTCTCCAGGAGGTGGCGGGCGCGCCGGATCCGGGAGTCCTGCAGATGGGCCAGGGGGCTGCGGCCGGTCTCCGCGGTGAAGCGCCGGAGCAGGGTCCGCGTACTGACCCGGAAGGCATCGGCGAGAGCGGTGAGGTCGTACCGTTCGGCGAGGTTCTGATCGAGCCGTCGCATCACACGCTGGGAGAACGCTCCGCCGGGCTGCGGCAGGAGCCGAGGGTCGACGTACGGACTCTGGGAGGTACGCGCGTCGTCGACGAGCGCGACCCGCGCCGTGGCCCGGGCCACCCGGCCGCCGCTGTGCCGGCGGATCAGGTCGAGGGCGAAGTCGTACATGGCGCTGAAGGCGGCCGTGGTGGTCACTCCCGTGTCGGTGACGACCAGGTCTTCCGGGCGGACGTCGGCCCGCGGGCAGCGCCGCGCCAGTTCGTCGGCGTACAGCCAGGAGGTGGTGGCCCGGCGGCCGTCGAGCAGTCCGGCCTCGGCGAGCAGGAACGCGCCCACGCACAGGGAGACGACGGCCGTGGTGGCGGCCCGCGCGCGGATCAGCGCGATCTCGGGGCCGAGCTCGCCGAGGCGTGCGTCGAGCTCCGTGGCCGGGCCCAGTTCGAAGCCGGGGACGACGAGGACGTCGATCTCGCGCGGCGGACGCACGTCGAGACCGGAGCCGCCCGAGGCGGTGACCCGGCGGCGGGGCGAGACGATCGACACCTCGTAGCCGGGCGCGTCGGGTCCTGCGAGGTGCGCGGCCATCGTCAACAGGTCGGGCACGCCGAAGACTTCGGAGGCGAAGCAGCCCGGATAGGCGAGGACGCCGACCCGCAGCCCACCCGGCTCCCCCACCACCGTCCCACCTCTCCGCCGTCGGCCCATGGCGAGACTACCCCCGGGCTTGGCGATCCCGCCCCTCAACGGACGGCCGGACGGCGGTCCACGCTGTCCCCATGACCGACGATCCGATCAGCGATTTCAGCCGCCGGAGCGTGACCGTGGAGGGGGTGGAGAAGACGGTGTACGTGGCCGGGGACGGGCCCGCGGTCGTGCTGCTGCCCGAGATGCCGGGCATCAGCCCCGACGTCCTGCGGCTCGCCCGGTGGGTGCGGGACGCCGGCTTCACCGTCCACGTACCGTCCCTCTTCGGCACCGACGGCGCCTACCCGACGATCGAGGAGGGCAGGGAGGTCGTCCGTCGCGCCTGCGTGAGCGCGGAGTTCCGTGCCTTCGCAGGTGGCGGCACCAGCCCGGTGACGCGGTGGCTGCGCGGGCTCGCGCGCCAGACCCACGCCGCCTGCGGCGGGCCGGGGGTCGGCGCGATCGGCCTCTGCTTCACCGGCAACTTCGCCCTCACCATGGCCCTGGAGCCGGCGGTGATCGCCCCCGTGGTCAACCATCCGTCGCTCCCGCTCGACGACGCCGGAGGCCTCGAACTCGACGCGGCGGACGCGCGCGCGGTACGTGACCGGCTCACCCGCGACGGCCTCACCGTCCTCGCGTACCGCTTCGCGGGCGACCGCTGGTGCACGGCCCGCCGCTTCGCCGCCTACCGCGCGCTCCTCGGCGACGCCTTCGACGGCCGCGTCCTCCCGGACAGCGCCGCGAACCCGACCCCGCCGCCCTTCTTCGCCGACCTGGTCGGCACCCCCCACAGCGTCACCACCGCCCACCTCGTCGACGAAACGGGCCACCCCACCCTCCGCGCCCGCGACGAGATCCTGGCGTTCCTCACCGCGCGCCTGGTCGCGGGTCACCCGGAGCGACGCGTCGGACGGCTATGAGAGGAGGGAGCCCGGAGTCCCTCCGATGCATGGATGCATGGTTGCCTCGCCCTGGACGAGGATGCCGGTGCGCCGGCCCGGGCGTACGGCGACGGGCCCCGCGACGCGGAAGCCGACGGGGCTCTCCAGGCCGTCGACGGAGACGGTGACTATGGCGTCGTGGCCGTAGAAGGTCACGTCGGTGGGAAGGAGTACGGCGTCGCCGACGCCGCGGGCGGACTCCCCGTCCACACGGGGTATGTCCCGCAGGTCGCGGACGTCGCCGAGCCGGTACAGCACCACACTGACGGTGCGGTAGCGGCCGACCTCGCACTCACGTCTCCGCCGCTGAACGGCCCGGAGGGCTCTGTAACGTCGGCCTGACGTCCGCGGGTCATGACGGCCAAAAAGATCCTGCTCTTTCAGTTGAACCTTCCTCTTTTGAAAGCGGAACCCCCCGAACGGGCCCCGAAATGCCCTCATAGGGGCCGGAGAGTAGCGTCGTAAAGAGGGCACTCATGGCGATTCGTCCACCTGTGGGCAGCAGCGGGCGTCTCCCTCTCCCGTGACGGCAGCCGGGTCGACGGAATTCCGGGGGGGCGTGAGAGCGACACCTTCCCGAGAACCCGAGGAGTCACCATGTCCGGAGAACTGCTCTTCTACAGAAGTGACAACGGCGTCATAGCCACTGGCCGGCTGGAGAGCGACGGCATCTTCACCCAGCTCGCCGAAGGACAACTCAGCGAGGACTGGACCCATATCGTGGCGATAGGACGAGAACTCCTCTTCTATCGCGGCGACAACGGCGTCATCGCCACCGGACGGCTGGGCAGCGACGGCATCTTCACCCAACTCGCCGAAGGACAACTCAGCGAGGACTGGACCCATATCGTGGCGATAGGACGAGAACTCCTCTTCTATCGCGGCGACAACGGCGTCATCGCCACCGGACGGCTGGGCAGCGACGGCATCTTCACCCAACTCGCCGAAGGAAAGCTCAGCGACGGCTGGACCCACATCGTCGCCCTCGGCCGTGAGCTCTTGTTCTACCGCTCCGACAACGGCGTCATCGCCACCGGCCGCATCGACACCAACGGCATCTTCACCCAACTCGCCGACGGACAACTCAGCGACGGCTGGACCCACATCAACGCCCTTGGCCGCGC
>NZ_JBIBWQ010000002.1:0-588374 GCF_043081505.1 Streptomyces sp. NPDC014870 | reverse complement strand
GAACTCCAGTTCTACCGCTCCGACAACGGCATCATCGCCACCGGCCGCACCGACACCAACGGCATCTTCACCCAACTCGCCGACGGACAACTCAGCGACGGCTGGAGCCACATCAACGCCCTTGGCCGCGAACTCCAGTTCTACCGCTCCGACAACGGCATCATCGCCACCGGCCGCACCGACACCAACGGCATCTTCACCCAACTCGCCGACGGACAACTCAGCACTGGCTGGGAGATCATCACCGGCGTCGCATGACCGCTCGCCGGCCGCGGAAGTTGATGCACCGCTCTGCTCCGCGCCTGGAGGCCGGACGTCACCGCCTTCCTGGGCCGGACCCGACGCATTGCCCCGCGGCCGGGAGAGCGAGCACCTCGACCTGGGCGCCCCTCGCCTTCCAGATCATGGATCAGCACCCATCCCCCTCACCCACAGCGATGGGAACCTTGTGTCCCTGCCCGGATGCGTACCGTGAACGCCGGGAGCCCCGGTCGCGGGGAGGTGCTACAACTGGGGTTGTGAGCCCGTCTCCTCTCTCGTGCCCGGCGTACCGGTGCGGTCGAACCTAGGAAGAAGATTCGGAAGCGTCGCCGGACAGGTATTCGTCCTTCAGGTGGCGATCGTGGTGCTGCTCGCCGCCGGGGCCCTGCTGGCCCTGGTGCTGCAGTCGCGGTACGACATCGAGCGTGAAGCGCGCAACCGGTCGGTTTCCGTGGCTCAGACCTTCGCGAACTCCCTGGGCCTGCAGGAAGCGCTGAGGTCGCCGGACCCGTCCGCGATCCTGCAGCCCCTCGCCGAGGAGACACGCAAGGACGCAGGCGTGGACTTCATCGTGGTGATGGACACGAACGGTATCCGCTACAGCCACCCCCAGCCCGACCGCATCGGCGAGCGGTTCGTCGGCACGATCGAGCCCTCACTCGCCGGCCAAGTGCACACCGAGAGTGTGGAGGGGCCGCTCGGCAAGGAGATCCAGGCGATCGTCCCGGTCACCTCGCCCCAGGGTGAGGTCGTCGCCCTGGTCTCGGCAGGTCTGACGGTGGAGAGCGTGACCGGCGTCGCCGACCGTCAGCTTCCGGTCATCCTCCTGGCCATCGCCGTCGGTCTGGCTCTGGCCACCGTCGGCACGGCGCTGATCAGCCGAAGACTGCGCCGCCAGACCCACGGGCTCGGCACGCAGGAGATGACCCGCATGTACGAGCACCACGACGCGGTGCTCCACTCCGTCCGCGAAGGAGTGCTGATCACGGACGGCGAAGGACGACTACTCCTGGCGAACGACGAGGCCGGACGGCTGCTCGGCCTGCCGGACGACGCCGAAGGGCGCCCCGTCGACGAGGTCGGCATGGATCGCCGCATGGCGGAACTGCTGCTGTCCGGCCGGGTGGCCACCGACGAGGTACTGGAGGCCGGGGACCGGCTGCTCGTGGTCAATCAGCGGCCCACGCGCCCGCAGGGCTCGGCGGTCACCATCCGCGACTCCACCGAGATGCAGCTCCTGAGCAGCCGGGCGGAGACGGCCCGCAAGCGGCTCAAGCTGCTGTACGACGCCGGGGGTGACATCGGCAGCACCCTCGACGTGGTCCACACCGCCGAGGAACTGGCCGACGCCGCCGTTCCCCAGTTCGCGGACTTCGTCACGGTCGACCTGGCCGACCCGGTACTGAAGGGCGACGAGCCCGGCCCGGGCGCCGACATGCGGCGTACGGCGGTCAGCGGCATCCGCTCCGATCACCCTCTGTATCCGCTCGGTAGCCTGATCGCATTCCTGCCGTCCACGCCGCAGGCCCGCGGATACGGCACGGGCACAGCCGAACTCGTGCCCGATCTCCATGATGCGCCGGGATGGCACGCGCAGGACGCGCCGCGGACATCGGCGATCATCGGCTACGGGATCCACTCACTCATCGCCGCTCCGCTGAAGGCCAGGGGCGTCGTGCTCGGTGTGGTCAACTTCTGGCGCTCGCAGAAGCCGGAACCGTTCGACGAGGACGACCTGTCCCTGGCCGAGGAGCTTGTCGGCCGCGCCGCGGTCACCATGGACAACGCCCGCCGCTACACCCGCGAACACAATCTCGCCGTGACGCTCCAGCGCAGCCTGCTGCCGCAGGATCTGCCCGAGCAGAGCGCGGTGGACGTCGCGCACTTCTACCAACCCGCCCAGTCCGGAGTAGGCGGGGACTGGTTCGACGTGATCCCGCTGCCGGGCAGTCGCGTCGGGCTCGTCGTCGGAGACGTCGTAGGGCACGGCCTGCACGCCGCGGCCACCATGGGGCGGCTGCGCACGGCCGTGCACAACTTCTCCTCCTTGGATCTCCCGCCCGACGAACTCCTCGCCCGTCTCGACAACCTCGTCCAGCGCATGGACCAGGAAGGCGACAGCGCGCCCTCGGACAGCGGTGTCATGGGCGCGACCTGCCTGTACGCCGTCTACGACCCGGTCTCCCAGAACTGCACCATGGCGCGGGCAGGGCACATGCCACCGCTTGTGGTCGCCCCGGACGGCACGACCACCATCTCGGAACTGCCGGCCGGCCCTCCGCTGGGGTTGGGAGGCATGCCGTTCGAGACCATGGAACTGCACCTGGCGGAAGGCAGTCAGCTGGTCCTGTACACCGACGGTCTGGTCGAGGAGCGGAGCCGGGACATTTCAGTCGGCGTGGAAATGCTGCGCACGGCGCTGAGCCACCCCGACCGAGACCCGCAAGCCAGCCGCCGCGCCGTACTCGACGCCCTGCTCCCCGGCCGGCCGGCCGACGACGTCGCGCTGCTCATCGCCCGGACACGGACTCTGGGCCCCGGCCAGGTCGCGGAGTGGGACGTACCGTTCGACCCGAGCGAGGTCGGCGCCATACGCGGCCTCGCGGCCGAGCAACTCGAGGCGTGGGGGCTGCAGGAACTCGCCTTCACGACAGAACTGATCCTCAGTGAGCTCATCACCAACGCCATACGGTACGCCGCCGCGCCAGTTCGCGTTCGTCTGTTGCGCGACCGCACTCTGACCTGCGAGGTGTGGGACGGCAGCAGTACCGCCCCGCATCTGCGGTACGCCGCCACCACGGACGAGGGCGGCCGCGGACTGTTCCTGGTGGCCCAGCTCAGCGAGCACTGGGGCACCCGGTACACACCGGAAGGCAAGGTCATCTGGGCCGAACAGATCCTGCCCACCGCCGACAGTGCCCTCTCCTAGGCCGCAGATGTTCCGGGTCGCAAGAACGATCGAGGGGCCGTTTCAGATTGCTCTGAAACGGCCCCTCGACCCTGCGACTTCGAAAAGTCGGGACGACAGGATTTGAACCTGCGACCCCTTGACCCCCAGTCAAGTGCGCTACCAAGCTGCGCCACGTCCCGGTGCCCGTCTGACCTGGGGTTTCCCCCGGCCGAACGCGCATGAGAACAATACCGCACTTCCATGGGTGGTCACGAACCGCTTTACGGGTTGACCTCAAGCAAGCTTGAGGTTGCACCGTGGGTGGCATGACGAACACGGACATCGACCGGCTCCACGGCCTCATGGGCCTGATGACCGGCGACGAGAAGCACTCGCCCGCCGCCACCTCCACCCTCGACGCGCTCTGGGTGCTCTACGACCGGGTGCTGCGGGTGTCGCCCGAGACCGTGGAGCGGGCGGACCGGGACCGGTTCCTGCTGTCGAAGGGGCACGGGCCCATGGCGTACTACGCCGTCCTCGCCGCCAAGGGCTTCTTCCCCGAGGAGCTGCTCACAGGCTTCGGCTCGTACGACTCGCCCCTCGGGCACCACCCCGACCGGACCCTCGTGCCCGGTGCCGAGATCGGCAGCGGGTCGCTGGGGCACGGGCTGCCGCTCGCCGTCGGGAGCGCGCTCGGGCTGCGGGCGCGCGGGGTCCCCGAGGCGCGGGTGTGGGTGCTCATCGGGGACGCCGAGCTGGACGAGGGCAGCAACCACGAGGCCATCGCGTACGCCGGGTCCGTGGGCCTGGAGCGGCTGCACACGCTCGTGATCGACAACGGCTCCGCCACCCATGGCTGGCCCGGCGGGATCGCCTCGCGGTTCGAGGCCGCCGGCTGGTCCGCCGCGACCGTCGACGGGCGGGACCACGAGGCGCTGTACGCCGCCTACACCGCACCCCACCCCGGACGCCCGCACGCCGTCGTCGCCCGCGTCGAACCCAAGAACGCCTGATCAGCCGCCCGAGACCAAGAAAGAACGAAGAAGGAGCCCCTCACATGGACACGATGCGTGACCGCTTCATCGCGACCACCGGCCGCCTGCTCGACGCGGACCCGCGTCTCGCGCTCGTCCTCGCCGAGATCAGCATGGACGGATTCCGGGAGGCCGAACGGCGCCATCCGGACCGGGTGATCAATGTCGGGATCCGCGAGCAGCTGCTGATCGGCGCGGGTGGCGGGCTCGCGCTCGCCGGGATGCGGCCGGTGCTGCACACGTTCGCCAGCTTCCTGGTCGAGCGGCCCTTCGAGCAGATCAAGCTGGACTTCGGGCACCAGGGTGTGGGCGGTGTACTGGTGAGCGCGGGCGCCTCCTACGACTGGCCGGCCGGCGGTCTCACGCATATGGCGCCCGGCGACGTCGCCCTGCTCGACACCCTCGACGGCTGGGCGATCCACGTCCCCGGCCACCCGGACGAGGCGGAGGCCCTCCTGCGACAGGCGGCCGCGGGCGACGGCCTCGACTACGTCCGGCTCTCCCTCCAGTCCAACAGCGCCGCCCGCCCCGTCGCCCCCGGCTTCAGCACGGTCCGCGAGGGCCGTGCGGGCGTGGTCGTCGCCGTCGGGCCCCTACTCGACAACGTGCTCGCCGCGACCGAGGGACTCGACGTGACGGTCCTCTACACCACCACCGTGCGGCCCTTCGACGCCGAGGGCCTGCGCCGGGCGGTCGACGGGGCGCGGCCGGACGTCGTCCTGGTGGAGCCGTACCTGGCCGGTACGTCGACCGCCGCCGCCAACGACGCCCTCTCCGCCCGCCCGCACCGGGTCCTCGGGCTCGGTGTCGCCCGCCGGGAGCTGCGCCGCTACGGCACACTCGACGAGCACGTCGCGGGGCAGGGCCTCGATCCGGCCGGGCTGCGCGAGCGCATCTCGGCCTTTCTCGAACTCTGAGCGACCCGAGTGGGTCCAGGGCGACCCGAGTGAATCCAAGGGACCTCCGGCCCTCACCCCGTCTCCGCCCTCACCCCGCCTCCGGTGGCACACCGACCTCCGGGTACTGGTCCCGCAGCCGGCGCGGGGCGGCCTGGCGCCAGGAATCGGCCAGGATGGCGCGGAGCTCGTCCTCGTCGTCAAGGGCGCCGATCCGGACACGTATCCAGGCGTAGCCGTCGTCGTGGCCCTCCCGGATGAAGAACTTGGCGGGCTCGGCGGCGAGCAGTTCCGCACGCTCCTCCTTGGGGCATTTCACCCCCATCGCCTGGTCGTCGTCGTCCAGCGAGGCGAAGATCTTGCCGCCCTGGCCCGCCCGGAAGGTGGGCATGCCCCAGGCGAGCTTCTCGAACGCCCCGGGCAGCGAGAGCGCGATACGGCGTACGTCGTCGGCGGTGGCCATACGTCGACCGTACGACGCCCCACTGACACCGACACCCCGTTGACACCGACGCCCCGCTGACAGCGACACCCGTCCGCCGACCGCGACGGCGCCGATCGGCCGCGCATGCGCCGGAGCACGCCCCCCTCACTCCCTGTAGCGCGCCCCGGCGCCGCCCAGTGCACTCGTACGCCGCCCGCCGCCCGCCGTCCCGAGGGTTCGCGCGCACCCGGCCGCACGATTCCGGCCCCGTCCGCATATCGGGACGCTTCCGAGATGCCGACCCTGTGGTGAACAGGTGGCGGATGGGGCGACACCGACCCCCTCAAGGCCATATGCCCTCGACCGGTTTGCCCTTGGCATGTGGCAGAAAGATGCCCACGGGGAATGCCCTGGTGACCGACTCGAACAGGTCAACTCCCTCCGAAACACAGTCAGTTGCTGGCGTCAACCACTCCGGTTTGAGACAAACTCGGTGGCGATATTGCTCCGCCCCGTAAAGATCAACACCATGAAGTGTCGGCCTGTTCGGGACGGGACCACCGCCGATGCACGATCTGCTCGAACAATCGATCGAGCAGGTGACAGCAGGGGAGGACTCGCGTGGACAGCTATTTCAGCAGTCGACTTCATCATCAACTCCGAGCGCAGGTAAGGGACTTTGCAGAGCGTGAGGTCCGGCCGCGGATAGCCGAGATGGAAGCCTCCCGGTCCGTGCACCACGAACTGTCCCGGCTGATCTGCGAGCAGGGCTGGCTCGGCGCCACGATCGGCCAGGAGTACGGCGGCATGGGCGCCGGTCATCTGGCGAAGACCATCATCATCGAGGAACTCTCGCGCGTCAGCGGCGCGATGGGTGCCATGGTGCAGGCGTCCCAGCTCGGCACCGCGAAGATCGTCCATTTCGGCAGCGACGAGCAGCGCAAGACCTGGCTTCCGGCCATCGCCGCCGGCGAGTGCCTGCCGACGATCGCGGTCACCGAGCCCGAGTCGGGCGGTCATGTACTCGGGATGAGCGCGACCGCGGTCCGCGACGGCGACGACTATGTCCTCAACGGCAGCAAGGTCTTCGTGGGCAACAGCCACGTCGGTCATCTGCACGGCGTCGTGGTCAGGACCGGTCCGGGGTCGAAGGGACTGACGGCCTTCCTGGTCGAATCCGATCGCCCCGGCTTCAGGATCGGCCCCCAGCAGGCCGCGATGGGCCTGCACGGCTTCAGCTTCGGCGAGCTCTTCTTCGAGAACTGCCGGGTGCCTGCGGCCAACCGGCTCGGCGACGAGGGCGACGGCCTGTCCGTCGCGTACTCCTCCAGCGTGCTGTACGGCCGGGCCAACCTCACCGCGGTCTCGCTCGGCATCCACCAGGCGATCCTGGAGGAGACGACCCGGTTCTGTGCGGAGCGCCACCGCTACGGCAAGCCCCTGCACCACCTGCCGACGGTCAAGCTGAAGCTCGGTCAGATGCAGTCGCGGCTCATGACGGCCCGGCTCGCCGCGTACCACGCCGTCCATCTGCTCGACCAAGGGCTCTCCTGCGACGCCGAGTTGATGAACGCCAAGCTGGTGAACGTCGAGTCGGCGATCGATTCCGGCCGCAACGCCATGGAGATCCACGCGGCCGCCGGGCTCTTCACGGACCGGCCGATCGAGCGCTACCTCCGCGACGCGCACCACATCTTCGCCCCGGCCGGCACCTCCGACATCCAGCTGCTGCGCCTCGCCGAGGTCGCTCTCGGCCAGGACAAGGGGAGTTGGTCGGAGCGTCTCGCGGACCTGCTCAAACTGGAGCCCGTGCACGCATGACCGACGATCACAGACACAGAAGCGCCCCGGCACGGCTCCTCTGAGAGCCGTCCCGGGGCGCCATCGTTTCGGCACGGTCGTCCCCGCCCAGCACGCCACGCGGGCTCAGATCAGGCCGTCCTCTCGACGGTGGATCTGCTCCACCAGCTCCGCCGCGAGCGACTTGATGGTCTCCAGACCGGCCCGGCCCCACGGACGTACGTCCGTGTCGACCACGCAGATCGTGCCCAGCGCTATCCCCGTACGGTCGATCAGCGGCGCACCCATGTACGAGCGGATGCCGATCTCGTCCACGACGGGGTTCCCCGCGAACCGCGGGTAGTCGCAGACGTCCTCCAGGACCAGCGCCTTGCGGCGCACCACCACGTGCGGGCAGTAGCCGTGGTCGCGGTCCATGTACCGGCCCACGTTCCCGCCGGCCGCCGCGTTGAGGTCGCTTCCGCTGTGCGTGCCCGTCGGCGTGTGCAGTCCGGCGAAGAACTGCCGGTGCTCGTCGATGAAGTTGACCATCGAGAAGGGGGCGCCGGTCACCTCCGCGAGCCGCTGGGCGAACTCGTCGAACGCGGGCTCCGCTCGCTCCCCGAGACCCAGTTCCCGCAGCCGCCGCACACGCGCGGGTGCCTCCTGGTCGACGGGGGTCAGCAGCAGATGACCGGTCGGGTCGTAGGTCATGACGGTGCTCCGTAGCTCGGCACGGGGGCCGGGATGGTGGTGAGCAGATGCTGGACGAGGGTGACGAGGGTGCGGATGCCGGCGCTGGAGATCCGCGCGTCGCAGAGCACCACGGGCACCTCGGGCTTGAGGTCGAGGGCGGCCCTGACCTCGTCGGGCTCGTAGCGGTAGGCGCCGTCGAACTCGTTGACCGCGATCACGAACCCGATGCCTCGGCGTTCGAAGAAGTCGACGGCGGAGAAGCAGTCCTGGAGGCGGCGGGTGTCGGCGAGGACGACGGCTCCGAGGGCACCCTCGGAGAGCTCGTCCCACATGAACCAGAAGCGCTCCTGGCCCGGGGTGCCGAACAGGTACAGCACGTTCCTGTCGTCGAGGGTGATGCGGCCGAAGTCCATGGCGACGGTGGTCGTGGTCTTGGACTCCACGCCCTCCAGACTGTCGGTGCCCGCGCTGACCTGGGTCAGCAGCTCCTCGGTGCTCAGCGGTTCGATCTCGCTGACCGCGCCCACGAAGGTGGTCTTGCCCACGCCGAAACCGCCCGCCACCAGGATCTTGAGCGCGGTGGGGAACGGGTCGGTCGCGAAGCTCTCGTGGCGCTCAGAGCCGTTGTCGTAGGCCATCGAGCACTGCCTCCAGCAAGGAACGGTCGGTTGGGTTGGCGTGGAAGCGGGGCGCGCGGGCGGTCAGCGCCCCGCAGTCCACGAGGTCGGAGAGCAGGACCTTGGTGACGACGGCGGGTAATCGCAGATGCGCCGCGATCTCCGCCACCGAGGTGGGTCCGTCGCACAGCCCGAGGGCCAGGCTGTGTTCGGGACCCATGTGCGGCTGCGGGGAGGAGCCGGTCGCCATCACCAGGGAGAGGAGGTCCAGGGCGGTGGTCGGCTGGGTCCGGCCACCGCTGACGGTGTACGGACGGATCAGCCGGCCCGCCGCGTCGTCGAGCCAGGGCCCCTCCTGGGGGGACACCGCGCTCACTGTCCCGTGCTGCCCGCCGCGCCCGCCGCCTGTCTGGCGGGAGTGACGAGATACGGCCGTACGCTCTTGACCAGCATCGCCATCTCGTATCCGAGGACGGCGGCGTCCGCCTCACGCCCGGCGAGGACCGCCAGACATGTGCCGGAACCGGCGGTGGAGACGAACAGCAGCGTCGAGTCCAGCTCGACCACCACCTGTCGCACCTCACCCCCGTCGCCGAACCGGGCGCCCGCGCTGCGGCCGAGCGAGTACAGCCCGGAGGCCAGCGCGGCCATGTGGTCGGCGGCGTCCGTGTCGAGGCCGTGGACCGACTTGACCAGGCCGTCGGAGGAGAGCAGGACCGCGTTCCGCGTGTACGGGACCCGCTGGACCAGACCGCTCAGCAGCCAGTCGAGATCCGAGGAATGGCCGTTCGGCACATTGCTCGCCATGGTGCATCTACTCCTTGTGCGCGTCACCGGGACGCGGCGGTTCTTGGGGGGAGGGCTGGGATTCCGCGAGTCCGATGCCGCGCTGGAACGCGGCCATCAGACCCGGGTCGTGCAGGGCGTGCTCCTCGGGCCTGCGCGCCACCGGCTCGTCGCGCAGCTGCGGGACGAGGTGCTCCTGGGCACGCCGCTTGGGAAGCAGCGGGCGGCCCGGGGGCTGGGCGCGCTCCATGGTCTCCGCCTGCTGCAGGGGGATCGCGGGGGCGGAGGTGGTGTACGTGAGCGGTCGGTGCGGGGGTTCGGCCGAAGCGTGCTCGACCCCGGGGGCCGCGGCCCGTACGGGCGCGGGTGGGTGCGTGGCGGGCACCGTCCCGTGGGTGTGAACGGGCGGGGCGGCCGGTGCCGGAGCGGTGGGGACCCCGTGGACGGCCGGGGGCGGGACGGCCTGCGGCCGGTGCGGAACGTGCGGCGCCCGGGGTGCCTGTGGGACCTGAGGCGGCTGGTGTGGCTGCCGGCCCTGCGGGACCTGAGGGGACTGCTGCGCCTGCTGCACCTGCGGGGCCTGGGGAACCTGCTGGATCTGGGCCGTCTGGTTCGCGCTGCGCGCGAGGCCTTCGGGGTCGGCCCCCAGGAGGCCCTGGGGCAGCACGAGGACGGCCTGGACTCCGCCGTAGATGTTGGACTGGAGCCGTACCGCGATGCCGTGACGGCGGGCGAGCGCGGAGACGACGAAGAGTCCGATACGGCCGTCCTGGAGAAGGTGGGCCACGTTCACCTGGTCGGGGTCGGCGAGGAGCGCGTTCATCTTGTTCTGCTCGGTGACCGGCATGCCCAGGCCGCGGTCCTCGACCTCGATGGCGAGGCCGGCGGTGACGTACTGGGCGCGCAGCAGCACCGTGGTGTGCGGCGCGGAGAACACCGTCGCGTTCTCGACGAGTTCGGCGAGCAGGTGGATGACGTCGGCCACGGCATGGCCCCGGAGCGTACCGTCGATCGGCGGCACCAGTTTCACGCGCGGGTACTGCTCGACCTCCGCGATGGAGGAGCGCAGTACCTCGGTCATGGTGACCGGATTCGACCACTGGCGGCGGGAGATGGCGCCACCGAGCACGGCGAGGTTCTCCGCGTGGCGGCGGATGCGGGTGGCCAGGTGGTCGACGTGGAACAGGCCCTTGAGCAGCTCGGGGTCCTCGACCTCGTTCTCCAGCTCGTCGAGCAGCTGGATCTCGCGGTGCACGAGGGACTGGAGACGACGGGCGAGGTTGACGAAGACCTCGACCTTCTGTTCGTTGCCGACGCTGCTGGAGAGCCTGGAGGCCTGCACCACGGCGGCCACTGCCGCCTCGTGCGAGCGGTTCAGCTCCTGTGCGAGCAGGTCGAACTCGTCTCCGGAGGCCACCGTGGGCAGCGTGACCGGACGCTCCGGGGCACCCTCACCCCTGCGCAACTGTTCGACGACCGTACGCAGTTCGCTCTGGGCGCGCGCGCTGGAGCGGCGCAGGGCGTTGCAGCGGTCGAGGACGGACTTGGCCGCCCGGTCGGCGCCGAGCGCCGCTGCGGTGATGGAGGCGACCGTGAGGGCCGCGGCACCCGTCAGCGCGGCCCAGAGGCCGGGAGTGGGGCTCGCTCCGGTGGACCGGAGCGTGAAGAGGACGGCGGCGGCGCCACCGAGTGCGACCGCGACGGCGGGAAGCACGGAGGTGCGCAGGAGTTGGGGGCGTATGCGGGCTTCCGTCGGGAGCGGCGCGGTGTGCTGCGCGGGTGGGGGGGCTCCCGCACCGGAAGCGGAACGGGCGCCTGACCGGCCGTGCCGCCCGCCCTCACGGCGTTCGGACCGCGCGGCGGGTGCGCGAAGTTGAGACATGAGTGTCCTTGGTACGTGCCCAGGATGCGGCGTACGACGGGGGTGTCTTACGTGGGTCTGACGAGGCTACCGATGATCACCAACCACCCACTGTAGACGTCAACCGTTCATGTGCGGTGCGCAGTTGGCAAACTTACCCGTAGACGGGACCCACTCTGGTATCAGCCTTCGCACGACAGGCCGAGAAGGTGTGGCCGGAACTCGACAAGGGTGGCGGGAGCACGGAACGGAGGGGAAGGGCGACGTCCGCACAACCCCCCGTTCGGCGGAATCCAGCCGTGACCGGAATCGCGCCCTGCCCACTCGTACGGAGATCCGAACACCCTCGGGCCCGGGTCGCGTGCCGCCCCCGCACACGACCCGCCGACCCCCGCCGCCGTTCGCATTCACATTCGCGTTCGCATTCCGCGCTCATCTACGGCCGTGGACTCAGTGGACTTGTTCGACGCCCTCCTCAAGGACCATGCGAGCGAGGCGAAGCTGGGTTTCGGACGAGGTTGCGGCGTGGGCGAGGAGCGGGATGGGGACGCTGAGGGTCTTGCGCAGCGAGATCCACAACAGGTTTCGCTGCCCCGCGGTGAGTTCGGACTGCGCCGTGGCCTCGCCCTCGGGCGGGTGCAAAGCCCTGCCCAGAGCCGCGAGCGAGGACAGCACCATGGCGCCTTCCGTCAGATCCTCTCCGGGCGGAAGTTCCCCCACGGCCGCGAGCACGGCCCGAGCGACGGGCGCGTCGGGGTGCGCGCCGGCCCTGCCATCGGTCTGACCGAGCAGACCGTTCCCGAAGGCTCGGGCCTCGGCAAGCTGCTTGTCGGTCATCTCGGCGGAGAACTGGAGGACCCTGAGGCGCGCGTCGGCCTGGAGCCGCTCGTGCGATGCCCACGTTCTCACCAGCGGCTCCACGTGGAGGGAGCGGGTGGCACGCAGCCCCAGATGGTGCGCGAGCAGAACCGCTCCCTGGGCGTGCAGCGCGCTGCCGCGACCGTGCCGCTCCATCATCAGAAGGGCGGCCAGGGTGTCCGTCAGTTCCAGATCCGGACACGTCCCTGGCGTCTCCGGATCCGGCCGGAGGTGGTACGCGGCCTCGCCGTGGTCCGTCAGCCACCGCCGCAGTTCCTGCCGGGCCTCGGGCGAAAGCGGCATGTCAGGTGCCTGGGACAGAAGTACCGCGGTGGACACGAGCGGTGTGTCGGCGTAGCGCGTGGCGAGGGAAGTCTGTTCAGCCGCGACGGTGGTCGCCGAAACCTGGGCGAGGCGCTTCGGAAGGTCCACCCTGAGGCGGCGGGCACCGACCCGCACGACGTGGACCGCGCAGCGGCCCGGCTCGACGTCCATCCGCTCCACCTCGCAGTACAACAAGGTGTGTTGCTGCCCGCCGCCGCTCCCTCTGCGGCCCTTCTTCCTGTCGTTCGTCTCGTCGTACGCTTCGGGGCGCAGCTGCACGAGGACGCCGGTCGGCAGTACCCGGGCCACCGCCGCCCGGGGTCCCTTGCCCGCGGACTCGCGGTGGCCCGCCGCCTCGACGCGGATCCGGGAGCCCGGTCGCAGACCGAGCCGGGTGCGTTCCACCTCCCGTACGTCCACCACCGACACGGTGCCGTCCGGCATGCACCGCACCCGGAGGGATCGTCCATGGTCGACGAGTGCGGTGCGCAGCTCCCCGGCCGTGGGGTCGGGCAGCCACGATGCCCGCTCGGCGGGCAGCCAGTGCCAGCGGTGGTCCTGGTCGTCCTCCACGAGCAGCCCGTGCGGCGGCCCGTGAGGCGGAGCCAGCACCCCGCGAGGTGTCACGAGCGGTTCGTCCCGGAGGGCGGGGGCCCCGGACACCGACAGCCCGACGCGCAGCACCAGTCCGATGGTGGTCTCCCCGTCGGGAACGCCCGGCGCGTGCGTACGGCACCACAGCCGCCCACCCTGCGCGTCCTCGCCCTTGCGAGGCTGTACCGGATCGCTCAGGAACAGGGCCGCTTCGGTGGTCAACTCGTCGGGCAGCCCGGGGATCGTCTCGCTCGGAGAGAGCCGATGCAGGGCTCCGCCGCAGCGCACCAGGAGATCACCGTCGATCTCGATCAGTCCGGTGCAGAGCATGATCGCCCGGTCGTGCAGGGTCCCCTCGGGCTGGAGCCGTCGTGACACGGTGACGGATCGCTCCGACCAGCGCTCCACGGTCACCGGAAGAGAACCGAGCCTGCCCAGCACTGTGGCCGGCCGCCGGACGAGCAGGCTGCGCAGCCAGTCTCCGCCGGGCCATCCCTCGGGGGCTTCGCTCAGCTCGACACGCCGATGTTCCAGCCCGAGGAGGGTGGGAGCACCGTCCGGACCGAGGCCGAGCAGGGCGCAGTCACCGGCGGCCGGCCCCGTGTCGGGGGCGGCGACCAGTGTGTTGGTGGAGCAGTCCAGGACAGCCGCCGCGGCCGCGTGCAGCAAGCCGCCCGGGGCGAAGCAGGACGTGGCGTCGGACAGCGGATACCGGCAACGGAAGTGCCCCGCGCCCAGTTCGACTCCGTTCCCCTCGCTCACGGGGCGGACCGGCAGCCACACGCGGCGGTCGGCTGCGGCCGACCAAGCCGCCCGCGGGCCGGGGCGCCAGTCCAGCAGCCGGAGCTCCCGGGGCGCGGCGGAAGCGCCTTGGACCACATCGAGGCGCACTTGGTCGCCAGGGCCGAAGCGATCCCAGGCGAGGTCGGCCAAGGGGTGTCCGTGAGGTCCCGTGACCAGGTGGCCGCTCACCTCGACGACGCGGCCGGGGGCGAGTTCGAGCCACAGACCGTAGGCGGTCCCCGAGGCGTACCGGGCCGGGCCGGCCACGGTGTACCAGGCAGGACCGACAGGTCTCACCGCCTCCGTCAGTGCGGTCGGAGGAAGGGCGAAGTTCCTCAGCAGCCCTTCGCGCCGGTAGCGCAGTGTCCAGTCGCCGTTGTCGTCGACGTCGAAGAACGAGGGGGCCTGCCACCGGGCGCGGCGCGTGGCACCGGTCTCCAGGTCGTCGTAGCGGCGTCCGTCCCTGCACCGCGCGGCGATGTCCTCCGCGGTGCCGTCGGCGAAGCTGAGCCGGGACCAGGGGATCGGCCCCTCCTCCGGCGCGCCCGTCGCGCCGAGCGGCACGGGCCGCATGAACGGCGTCGTGCCCCGGGTGTCGACCCTCGCGGCCCGCACGCCGCTGGGACTGGAGGCCACTGTCTCCCCTGCCCCGGCACGGTGGGGCGCGAGACGAGCGATCTGAGGGAGATCGGACCGTCGCAGACGGTTTGTCAACTGCGTGGCCGCTCTGACGGACAGAGCGGGCAGACCGTCGGCGCGGAGGGATTCCCCGGTGTCGTTCCGTCCGCCCCCCGTCTTCCCGACGAGCGCGGCACGCCCTCGCCCGCCACCGGGCAGGTAGTCGCGGTCCGCTCGCTGGGCCAGCCCGACGTGCAGGCCTCTTCCGGCGCGCGCGGAGAGCCGGACCACGGCACCCACTCCCACTCTGCTCGCGTGCTTGCGGGACTCCTCGGGCAGTTCGAAGACGACGCCAGGTACGACCTCGACCTTGCTCCCCTGGGAGTCCGCGACCACGGCGAGCAGTGAGCCTCCGGCGTGCCGCACCGCGCTGACCAGCGCCCCTGCCTCCCTCGGAGGGACGGAGGTGAGCCGCCCCAGCCAGCTGCCGGGCGTCTCGCCCTGTCGTACCTCGACCAGGAAGACGGCGCCCTCGTACCCGAGTCCCGCCCCGTCGTCCACGCCGGCGGAACGCGTCTCGTCGTAGATCCGGTCGAGGAGGTTCGGCCGCACGGAGAAGTCGGGCGCGTCCACGCGCACGGCCAGGTCCGTGCCATCGGCCTGCCGTACCGAGTCAGGCAGCCTCAGGGTGAGGTACGTGCCGTCGGCATCGCGCGCGATACCGACGGCGACCATGAAGATCTGGTCGCCGGAGTCTCCCGCGCCGACGAAACCGGGCTCCTCGTAGCGGAAGGTGCGCCTCTTGCCCTCGCTTCTCTCGTACTCGCGCTGGTCGAAGCGGGCCAGCACGCTCAGTTCCGTCGCCGCGGCGCTGTCGCCCAGCAGCCGCAGCACCTTCTCCTGGTCGGCTCTGGTGAGGTGGGCGGCGATCGGCGCGTCCTGGAACGACTCCTCGGCCCGAGTGCCGTAGCGCGGCGTCAGCCGGACCCGCCTGACTCGGACGACGCCCGTGCGGGGGTCGGCGAAGAGGGTGATCTGGTGAACGAGACGGTCGTCGCGTGCCTCGCCGTAGACCCGGGTACCCGACTGGATACGAATGTCGTCCCTGCGGAAATCCAGCGTGACGCCTGAGGAGCCGGACGCCGGGTGGACCCGCACGGCCGCCAGTCGGTCCCCGTGGTAGAGCGGGAAGGGCTCGCCGCAGGGCCGGCCACCGCAGGTGAGTTCCGCCGCGCGCAGCAGGACCGTGTGTCCGCGTCCCCACTCGAAGAGGTACCGCGTCTCACCACCCTGCCGGTCGGCCTTCACGTAGTGCAGATGGCTCAGGCGATAGGTACGCCCGCCCCGCGCGGACGCCGTCTCGGCCAGGTACTGGGCGAATCCGGCGGCGTCCAGGGACGGCACCTGAGCGCTCGAAGCCATGAGGACGCCGTCCTCCACGACGATCCGCGCCCTGACGTCCTCGTGGGGATAGCGGACGGCCCTGACCAGGGGAGCGTCACCCGGGAGCAGGGGGATGGCGTGCCCGGCCACATGCAGCATGCCGTTCCGGATCTCACCACTCTCGGTGCGGGGTCTGCCTTCCTCGAACGCCAGGCGCCAGAGATCCTCCCGGGTACGCGGTCGGGGCGAGGTGTTCCGAGGAGCGGACCGGGTGCCGGCGCTCACGTCGAAGCATCGGCGGAACCCGATGAGGCCCGTGCCTCCCGCCCCTTCCGCGGGCCGGCCGTCGGAGGTGAGGACGAAGTACGCACCGGTCACCACCGCCTTGCCGGTGACGGCGCTCTTTCCGGTCACATGGACGGGCAGGGTGCCCACCACGTGGGAGGCGCCGAGCCGGGCGAGGACGAAGGAGAGGGACACCTCGCCGGCCCCGACGGAGCGCGCACCAAGTGCGGTGTGCACGGTGATCCGGGCGGCGCGGGAAGGCCGGGCCGGGGGCGGGGCCATGAGCACGTCGCCCGCGTGCCCCCGGGTGTACAGCGCGAGATCCGGGTGTCCCGGGCGCCGGACGAGGGCCTGGAACCGCCATGGATCCCCAGGCTCCGTCGGCGCCTCACTGAGCTGGTAGAGCGGGGTGCCGGACACCTGGCGGGGGGTGAAGAGCCAGCCGTCCTGCGCGCGCGTTCCGCGAAAAGTGGTGCCGATGTCGGTCACCTCTGTCAGGAAGGCCGTGGCGGGCAGCGTGCAGAGCTGCGGCTGCTCCCCCGGTGATCGCAGCCAGACGCCGTACGAGGCGATGGCCCCATCGGCGGGACCTGCCAGTCGGACGACGACACCCTCGGCTTCGCCGAGCGGAAACGCGTCCTCCCCGGCGCGGGCAGCCAGCTCCTTCTCGGGGAGGGGCACCACGTCCCGGTCGGGCCGTGCCGGCGCGGGGCCGACCCACTCGACCTTGACCATGAGCCCGGCGACCTGTGTCTCCTCCAGGACGAGCCCGGAACGGTCCAGCCGGACGGGGAATCCGGCACCCGCACGGGCCGGGATCGTCGGACCGCGCGAGCCGGAACGGCCCAGCGACCGGACGGGGAACACATCATCGCGCTCGACACGCCAGAACTCGTCGAAGCGCGCTCCGGTGGGGGGACGGTCCGCGTCCTCGACGAACTCGACCCGCACCAGGTCCCCGGTCACCGTCGCGGCCCGGGCAGCCCGTTCGTCCCAGGGCCGTGGCCGGAACACCCGTTCCGTGCCCTCGCCTTCCTCGAGTCCCGTGACGACCACCGAGGACGGGAATCCCGCACCCGCGGGATAGCCGGTGACGTCGTCGACCCGGACCCGCCAGAGGGGGGTCGTACCGGGGGCCTGAGTGTCACCGTGCTCACCGCTGTCGATCGTGGCCCGCCACGGCCGGGACTCCGGCTCGTCGAAGAGGCCCAGCCAGTCCGGGTTGCGGGTGTCCCGGCAGGTGCCCAGGGCGAGGCCCGGCCAGCGCGCCTGTGCTCCCTCCGGCGGGTCCTGGAGCAGCGTCAGCCGTCGATCGGCGCCCCCGCCCAGCGCCACGTAGACGAGCATCCCGGGTACGGGTGCCGGCTCCTGCTCCGCGGCCTGTGCCTCGTCGAGGCCGGCCGCGTGCGCCCCGCGCCTCGGCGGGACGAGTGCGGTCGCGAGTGCTTCGGGGTCCTGCCAGTCGTCGGCCCGCAGCAGGTAGGTCCGGCCGGCGACGGTCGAGAAGCGCCGCGTGCCGTGCTGTCCCCAGCCGTCCGGTTCTCCCTCACCCGCGTAGACCAGCACCCCGGCGGGCCGGTCCTCCGGTGTCCGGTAGGGAAGGTCGTTCGCGACGAGTTCCGTCAGCGAGCGGTCGACGGGCAGCCAGCACCCCGTGGCGGTGTCCCGTCGGGCGAGGGTCTCCGAGGGCACGTGAGAGGAAGGGACCGTGCGTCCGGGGACCATCTGCGAGAGGTCGGGTTCCCAGCGCGCGGCGGCGACGGGATCGCCGTGGAGCACGTCGCCGGCGACCCCGTCCACCACGACCCGCGGCCGACCGGCGTCGTACGTCACCCGGGCGGCGCGCACTTCGCCGTCCACCGGGTCGGCGCGGCCGGTGGGCACGGCCGTGTCGCCTCGCGCCTGCCGCCAGATCTGGTCCCCTTCGTCCCACAGCACGTGGACCACGCAGGGGTCGCCGACCCGGAGCCGCCCGCGGTCCTCCGCGGTCACCGGTGATCCACCGCCCCAGTTGATCTGCACGCCGCCGAGCGCGTCGTCACGCGCGGCGACCATGCCGAGCACCGGACGCTGCACCGGGTTCACCCGCCAGGCGGCGAGGAGGTCGCGGCGTTCGCTCGGGGAGAGCGGGACGAGGTCGGTGGGCCGGTCGGCGGCCTGTCCGGCCGGCGTGGGGCGCAGTCTCCACGGCGCGAGGCCGTGCCACGGCTCCCCGGTCCGGTGCCGTAGGCCCTTCGAGACGACGAGCCGGGGATCCGACTGCGCGTCTCCGGGCTGCTGTTCGGGGCTCAGCGCGTGCTGCTCCCACGCCCGGACGAAGACCTGCCCCAAGGTCTGCCCCGGGTCGGACGTCAGGCTGATGTCGGCCGAGGCGGCGACGAAGGCGCGCACCTCGGCGTCGATCTGGGCGCGGGCCCGGCGTTGCTCGATGACCTGCCACGGGCCGGTCGTCGGCTCGAGCGTACGGTCCGCGTGCCATTGACGTCGCCGGACGGCTTCCACAGCCCGCTTGCGCAATCGGTTCATGCCTTCGGCCGGAAGCGGATTCACGGATTGCGGCCCGGGTCTCAACGCCTCTTCGGAGAGCAGTAATTGGTAGTAGCGCGGGGCTTCCGCGCTGAAGGCGACGATGTTGTCGACGACGCGCTCCAGCACGCCCGTGACCCGGTCCTGGGCATCGACGCCGTGGTCGGGGGTGCGGAACATCTCCAGGGCCACCCTGCGGATGCCCCGGCCGAGGTGCTTGCGATGGGTGATGGCGTCCATCATCCGCCGCCAGGAACTGAACCACTCCTCACTCTCGGGAACGTCGGCCAGGCTGTCCGCCTCCAGCAGCGCGGCCAGCCGCAGCGTCTGCAGCGTCAGCGGGCTGGCACCCATCGTCACCAGGAACCCGTCGAACGTCTCCCGGCTGCGCCCCCAGTGCTGCGGGTCGTACGGATCGGGCACGAGTTCGGCGATGGCCTCCTGGTACTTCCGCCACTGCTGTACGGGGTAACGGTCGGCCACCAGCAGGGTCTCCGGGATGAGTCCCGGCCGTGCCGTTCTGTTGTTCCTTTCGGAAATCTCTCTCCTGTGCCGGTAGTTGGCGAGCAACTGCTCCAGCCGGGAGGGCGTCATCCAGTCCCGGTCGATCTCGTCGCGGGCCGCCGGTACGAGGTCCAGGGAGAAGTCCCCGGCGAGCGACATCAGGAAGGGCGTGCTGGAGGTGTACGTGCGCGGCGCGGTGGAGCCCTTCTCCTCCGCCTTCTTCAGATTCTTGGCGTCCTCGTGCCGGTCCAGGGGGAGAAGCCGCCCGACAGCTGCCGTCAATACCCGGCGCGCCGGGGGGACACCACCGTCGAACCAGCCGACCCCGTTCCTTCCGTCGTCGCCGTCGCGTCGGGCACCGGACGCGGAATCGTTGATCCAGTCCCGCGCGGCGTTGAGAGCGGGGCGCGAGAACAAGCGGTTCCACTGCCCTTCGTCGAGGGTTCCGCCGGTGTCGCCGGGACCGCCCACGAGAAAGTCAGCGAACCGCGACGCCGGGATCTCGGGGTACAGGCCGCGGCCGGCACGTCCCACGGTGAGATGGGCGTGCTGGACCAGAGCCGCCAGAGGCGGTCGGACCGTGAGGTTCTTGGGATACGACTCGGTGCGCAGCGCATCGAGGAAGTGGCGGTGGCGCGGATCGGTGAACACATCCTTGGCGTGGAACAGGAAAGCCACGGCGGGGTCTGTCAGTGACGACCGGGAGTCCGGGGCCTCTGCCTCGCGCAGAAGCCGTACCGCCACCGGGGCCAGCGCCGTCATACGCAGCACGTCGAGATCGTCCCACCCGTCGTACCACGTGTCCTCTTCGTGACGGGCCAGCGAGAAGCGGTTGTGGCCCCGCCACACCCATGGCGAGCAGACCGCGTACGGCGGGACGCCGTCCGGATCGTCGCGTCCGGTGACCTGGGGTTCCGCTCTCCGGGGGAACCCTCCCCTGGTCATGGTGCCGATCCACTCGACCGCCGTCTGCCGCTCCGAGTCGGTCGCCAGCATGGACGCGAGGACTGCGAGCTCGCCCTGAGGCAGGGTCCGCTTCTGGTGCTTCGCGGGTGCGCCCCACCATCGCGCCGCCGACTCCAAGGCCCGCACCGGATCGTGTTCGGCAAAGGCCTCCCACAGGGAGAGTTGCCACAGTGCGGTGGTCACCCGCTCGGGAGCGATGCGGTCGGACTCGCAGCCCAGCCGGGCGAGCACCTCACCACGTGTCGAGCGCCTCGCTCGGGCACCGCCTCCTCTTCCGGCCCAGCTCCGAAGGAGCAGTCCGGTGCCCAACTCGTTCTCGAACCGTTCCGCCAGGGCCTCCGGGTCCGGGGGGTTCCAGACCTCCCGGTCGGTGGTGCCCAGGACGTCCTGCTCCGCCGAGGAAGGGGGGAACCACGACCGGGCGAGCGCTGCCAGGAGATCGGGTTCGAGGTCTGCCGAGCCCCTGCCCGCCCGCTGGAGCACCCCGCGCACCATGTCGCCCATCTCCTCGTGGGAGGAGGCGAGTGCCGCGTCGACCGCGAGCAGCAGGGGCAGTCGGCCCAGCCGGTTCGCCAAGGCCTGGGTGACGACGTCCGGGCGGTCCTGGTCCACGCAGAGCGCGGCGACGTCCGCCGCTCCTTCGGGGACGGCTGCCACCAGGAGAGTCAGCGCGAGGGTTTCCCGGACGGTGGCGCCGGGATCCTGGTAGGGGACGGCTTCCGTCGCGGCGGCCGCTCGAGGCCGGCAGCCTCGCAGCACCTCCTCGACCCGTTCGACGAAGCCCCGTTCACGGGAGGCGGCCAGGGCTTCCTTGAGCAGCCCGCCCAGCGCCTGTCTGGCTTCCGGCTCGGCGGGGGCGGCCCACTCGGCGAGTCCGTCGCAGAGTCTGGCGGCGGCGGACAGTGCGTCGGGGCCGAAGTCCGCGCGTCGGGGCGCCGTGAGGACGTGCACGAGGCCGTGCAGACGCAGGGCGGGCTCGCACTCCACCAGTTTCTCGACGGCGGCGGCCAGATGGTCCGGGCGACTCTTCTTCGAGCGCAGGATCTCGACGATGTCCAGATAGTCGGCGCTCTGTCGGATGGTGAGACCAAGGCAGGAACAGAAGTACCAGGCGGCGAGCACGGGCTCTCCTTGCGTTGCGGTACGGGGCTGCGACGGAGGGGCGGACTGGAAGGGTGCACGTGGGGTGAGCGCGGGCAAGGGCCGTGTCCGGTCCTCTGACCGCCGAGGACCGGTCAGGCGCCGGGTGCGAAGGGAGGGTGCGGGGTGAGGAGCGCACGGCGCAGTCCCTCGGCGGAACGGAGCATATGGCCGTCCGCTTCGGACCGTTCCGGGTGGAAGCCGACGGCCCGCCGCATCCACTCCGCGGGTTCCTCGCTGAGCAGTCGGACCGACGTCGCGTCCAGCGGGCGCGACGTGAGGGCGGCCCAGCCGGCCGGAGAGAGCCGTCCTCCGGGAGCCAGGTCATCGATCGGTACGGACCGGCCGACCCCGGATCGCAGAGCGGTCGCCGCGGCGGTGTAGGTGCCGAGGCCGAGCAGGAACTCCCGGTCGGCCCTACTGCGGGCGTCCGTGTCCGGTCCTTCAGGGGCGAACCTCAGGTAGCTGAGGACCTGGCCCAGGTCCGGGTGGACCAGCTCGTCCCAGTCCGCCGACGGCACGGCACGCGCGGGGTCGCCCCCGCGTCGGAGGAGGCCGAGTGCCACACAGGTCACGACCGGTTCGGGGAACAGGTCGGGCGGCAGCCGACCGGGGTCGATCGGACGGATGCCCTCGGTGGGTGGCCCCGCGGACGTGGGAAGCCCTTCCGCGGCCTCCAGCCAGACGGCCAGGTGTTCCTCCCTGGTGGCCGCGGCGGCCAGGGACGCGTGACGCGTGTCGTCGTCCGTCGACCGGGCCAGAAGGCTGATCCGCGCCTCTACGTCAGGACGGGTGTCCGTCCTGAACAACCTGGCGAGGAACCGCAGGTCGTGCAGGGGACTGGGAGTCATCGCGGCGGCCTTCTCGAGGAGGTGCCGGGCCTTCTCCCGTCGCTGCTCGGCCTCGCTCCGTCGTCCGTGTTCACGGCCGTAGCCCAGCAGCAGTGCGGATGCCTCGTCGCCGACGGACTCCTGGGACTCCTGGACGACACCGCCGACCTCTCGCGCCGGCTCAGAGGGCTCCTGCCACGCGGCGTCCCCCCACCGCACGCGGGTCATCACCGCCGGCGCGATGCCCGAGCCGTCGTCACGAGGGGGCAGCAGCCGACCCGCCGCTTCAGCGGCACTCAGCAGGGCCGTCTCCTCGTTCTCCCGCAAGGCTTCCTCGCCCTGCGGGCCCAGTTGGACGATCAGCGCGGCGCCGGGCAGCAGCGAACCGATCGCTTCCGCCAGTTCGGCCGCCCGGCGCAGGTGGCCGGCGGCGAGTCCCTGCCGCTTCTCGGTGTCCGGGCCGTGAACCGGCACCGCGCAGCGCACCACGAACCCCATCGCGGAACCAGGCGGATCCCACGCGAGACGAGTCGTCCAACCATGGCTGTGCGTCACCCTGGCCCTGAGCGCCTCCAGCGACCGAGGTGTCTCGACGTCCTCGCACCACACCTCGTACCACCCCCGCCTCGGCAACAGAGCGTCCGCCTTCGTCCTCTGCCCCAGGGCGGGCCGGTCATCGGACCGCCGGGTCGCCCTCCACAGCGCTCCTTCCTCCAGACTCCTGAGTTCACCGAGGAGATCTGCTCCTGAGCGGTCGGCCAGCACCCCGCGGAACGGTCCCCGGTCGAGCCCCCACAGCACATCGAGACGGCACGGACCGCTGTCGCACGTGAGTCGCTCAGCGCTGCCCGGAGCTTCCGGCACGACCGGGAACGCCTTGAGCGCGCGCGGACCCGCCTCGTGTTCCGACGGTCGTCGCCGGACCACGACCGCCGGCTCCTTGCCGGAGGTGTACAGCACGGGGAGCCACGCACCCGACGGCACCCTGCGCCGGGCCCACGCGAGCGCGTTGTCGACGGAGCCGTGCTCAGCGAGCCCGTGCACGAACTCCCGAGTGAGTTCGGCCGCGGTGTTCTCCGTGACCAGCCCTCGCATGCCGATGACCCACGGCACTCCGCCCTTCACGAGGGTCGCGGCGACACTCGCCCAGCCCTCTGCCGCGGCCGGGGAGCCCGCCGCCGGCTCGGTGGCCGTGTGGCAGGCGACGAGTACGGCGACCTGCACGCCCGCTTCCCGGAGCAGTTCGGCGAGTTCCCCCGCGGGCATCAGAGTCGGGGCCTCCCGGCCCTTGTGCCCGGCCAGCACGATCCCCTCCGGGGTCCCGTGACCACCGAAGCAGAACACCGAGGTGGGTGAGCCGAGTTCGGCGCGTAGCTCGTCAGCGCTGATCGGATCCCTGGGAGGCATGACCTCCAGTCCCAGATCCGCAAGCCTTCTGCCCGCATCCTTGAGCTTTCCCACGGAGCGGTGCCCCAGAGGGTCCGGGTCCCGGACCGGCAGGCCGAAATGTCCTTGCGGGTCGGACAGATCAAGGGCGGTACTCAGGAGCACCGCCCCGGCAGGCCGGTCCACCGGCGCCCTTCCGACCTGGACGAGGGGCCGGCGTACGACGGAGACCCGCGGCAGGAGGAACAGGTACTCCCTTTCCTCGACCGCGCCCCGGCCCCCGGTACGGACGCACGTGATCTCCCAGGGAACCGCGGCCAGTTCGGGGCTGTCCGTCTCGATGCACAACCGGACCCCGGGCCCGTCGTTCGCGGTACCGGCGAGGGCGCGGCGGAAGAGGTCCCCCACGGATTTGGGAAGCAGCTTCGTCCCAATGTCGAACGCCAGACCGTCGTCCCTGGACCCACGGTGGAGGAAATCCCTGCCGAGCTGCTGGGCTGCGGCGAGCGAGATAGACACCGACACCCGAACTCGCTGCGTGCAGACGTCGAACCAGACCTTGCCCGCCTCGCTCCGTGTCTGCTCGAGGCGTATGGCGAAGTCCTGGTACTCACCGGGTAAACCGTCCCCGACCAATCGCGCTCCTCTGCCCGGGCATCGCGCCTGGTGAGGCCTCCGGACAGTCGGATCCAGTCGCGTTCTCGCCTTCCACGTTACGTGTGATGAACGATTTGTGCCCCCGAAAACATGGAAAAGGCGGTCAACTCGACAGCTGTCGCTGGCAGGATGGCCAGTCGGCCGTGCCCCAGCTCCTCCGGAGGTGTCAGCACCTGTGCGAACCAGCCGTTCCGATGTTCCCGGTCCGTTCTCTCCCGGCCCTCCGCGGACCTTCGCCGACGCGCGAGTCCGGGCAGCGGCCCGAAGCTCCGGCTGGCAACACCTGGCCGAGTCGACCCGAGCCGCGCTGGCCGAGTTCTACGACAGGTCGACCGACGTGGACGACCATGACTTCGACGAGCAACTCGGGGAACTTCTCGAAGCCCACGAGGACCTCCAGGACCTGGTGCATCAGATCGAGTTGAGCGACGACACGGGGAGCGACCCGAGGGGGGTCGACATGCCGACCGAGGAGGATCCAGGCCCTGCCGGGCTCCCGGATCCGTTCGCCACGCCTGACGCGCAGCTCCTGCGGCAGCCGCAACAGGGCGGCGACGGGCAGGCTGCCGGAAACGGCGGCGCCTCCCCCAACGGGACGAACTGACGAGCCGACGACGTACGACAGAGGGGCCAGGTGCCAGCGGAGATGCCGACCACTTTTGTCGCGCTCGTCGTCCTGCTTTTCTCAGCCGCACCCGGATACGTCTACGTCCGTATCGTCGAGGCGCGTCTGCCCCGGCGTCGGCGAAGCCCTCTGCTGGAACTCGTGGACCTGGTCTGCGTGGGAGCCGTGGGCAGTGCCGCAGGGGCGTTGACGGCTCTGCTGCTGGCCCGGCACTGGTCGGCTCTGCTGCCGCTCGAAGGACTGCTCACGGGCACCCCGTACCTGAGCAGCCACCCCTGGCAGGCCATCTCCTCCGGCGCCCTCGCGCTGGCGGTGGGCGTGGTCTGCGCGGCAGCGGGCGGACTGGCCCTGGCCCGGCACCGCGGTACGACGGCCCGGCACACCCCGTACTCCCCGATGCGCAGAGCCGTCGAACTCACCGCGCCGGGACACTCCCTCTGGCTTGCCGTCCAGTTGACGGACGGGCGGCTCTGGGAGGGAAAGCTCCTGAGTCTGGACGGCGAGCACGAGCGTCTCGGTGAGGGCGACCTCGTACTCCAGTGGCCGCTCGCGGTGACCCAGCCCGGGAAGGGCAGGTTCCACCACCCCGCGCGTTTCGTGGTCATACCCGGCGCGCAGATCGTCGTCGCGTACGGAACCGACCTCGCGCCCCCGCCCGCCTCCTCCCCTACACCGCCGTAGGACGGACACACCCTCCGTCCTCCCGCGCCGGACGCACGCCGGCCGGCTTCGCCGTCACCGATCACCTGCGAGATCGAGATCGCGCCCGGGGGCCTCGGCAGGAGCTTCGACCGCTGGGGGACGGCGCCACGGGTGCGCGATGGGGTGGGAGACCGGACGCCACCACGGGGCGGTCGGGAGGGGGCCGGCGGGCTCGAACGGCTCGCCGGGGCGGGGGGCGGCCACGGCCTGGCCCACGTCCTCGGCGGCCTCACCCGTCCACTCCCCCGGCTCCGCCCAGGGGTGGAAGGCCAGGTTGAAGGTGCCCCAGTGGATCGGCAGGAGCACGCCGTGCGGGCGGCCACCCTGGAGGTCCAGGTGGGCCTGGACGCCCTCGGCGGGGGTCATGTGGATGTCCGGCCAGTACTCGCTGTACGCGCCGATCTGGATCATGGTCGCGTCGAAGGGGCCGTGCGCGGCGCCGATCTCCGCGAAGCCCGGGAAGTAACCGGTGTCGCCGCTGTGGTAGACCCGGTGCTCGGGGCCGGCGACGACCCAGGACGCCCAGAGGGTGTGCTGGGTGTTGCGCAGGCCCCGGCCGCAGAAGTGGCGGGCGGGGGTCGCGGTCAGGCGCAGGTCGCCGATCTCGGTGGACTCGTTCCAGTCGAGCTCGCGCAGCCGGGAGGCCGGCACTCCCCAGCGCTCCAGGTGGGCACCGACGCCGAGCGGGACCGCGAACACGGTGTCCGTGCCGGCCAGCGCCTTGATCGTGGGCAGGTCGAGGTGGTCGTAGTGGTCGTGGGAGATCACGACGACGTCGACCGGGCCGAGCGCGGCGAGCGGCAGCGGCACCGGGTGCAGCCGCTTGGGGCCGGCGAAGGCGAAGGGCGAGCAGCGGTCGCCCCAGACCGGGTCGAAGAGGACCCGGTGGCCGTCGATCTCCGCGAGGACGCTGGAGTGCCCCATCCAGGTGATCCGGAGGCCCGAGACCGGGGGCTTGGCGAGGTCGGCCACGGTGGTGGCGTGCACGGGGATGGTGCCGGTGGGGGCCCGGCGCGCCCGGGCCTCCTTCTGGAAGTAGATCTTCGCGAACTCGGCGGTGGAGCCGGACGGCCTGTGCCGGGCTGCCACGGGGTTCTGGAAGACGCCGTCCGCGAAGTTCGGCGAACGGCGGATGCGCTCGAGGCGCTCCCCCTCGGGATCGGCGCCGAAGGCCTCGGGGCGCAGGGCGCGCAGCCTGGCCCGCAGCGAATGGTCGGAGCCGGTGCCGGTCACGGGACCTCCTGATGGTCGGGGTCGTTCCATTATGGTCGGCCCGCGCCGTTCCCGGCCGGAGTATGCGCGATACTGAACGCTCATTCAGTAGCGCCCCCTGCCTCACCAGCACTCCCACCGCAGTCCCACCAACATCCTCGCCGCACCCTCGGAGATCGCCCATGACCACCGCCCCGCTGATCTCACTGACCTGGTCGGACCCTGTCACCGGCCGGCAGGGGCATCTGGTGATCGACCGGCTGGTACGGGGTGTGTGCAGCGGCGGGCTGCGCATGCGGGCGGGCTGCACAGCGGCGGAGGTGGCCGGGCTCGCGCGCGGGATGACCATGAAGGAAGCCCTGCACTACGACCCGAAGAGCCGGTACGTCCCCCTGGGCGGCGCCAAGGGCGGCATCGACTGCGATCCCCGCTCGCCCGAGGCGTACGGCGTCCTGGTCCGTTATCTGCGGGCGATGCGCCCCTACGTCGAATGCTTCTGGACCACCGGTGAGGACCTCGGCCTGACCCAGGACGTGGTCGACAGGGCGGCGGCCGAGGCGGGACTCGTCTCCTCGATCCAGGCCGTCTACCCGCTCCTGGACGACGAGGCGCGGGCTCGGCGCAGGCTCGCGGACGCGTTCGCGGCCGAGGTGGACGGGATCGGCCTCGACGAGCTCGCGGGTGGCTGCGGGGTCGCCGAGTCGGTCCTGGTGGCCATGGAGCGGGCGGGCAGGCCGTACGCCGGTACGCGGGTCTCCGTGCAGGGCTTCGGGACCATGGGCGGCGCCACCGCACGTTTCCTGGCCAGGGCCGGGCTCACGGTCGTGGCGGTGGCGGACGTACGGGGCACGATGGCCAACCCGGACGGGCTCGACGTCGAGGCACTCCTCGCCGCGCGCGACGCGCACGGCACCGTGGACCGCGCCGCGCTGCGGTCCGGGGACCGGGAGGAGCCCGGCGACGCCTGGCTCGGGGTCGACGCGGAGGTGCTCGTCCCGGCCGCCGTCTCGTACGCGATCGACACCCGGAACCAGTCGGGGATCACCGCACGCTGGATCGTCGAGGCGGCCAACATGCCCGTCCTCCCCGACGCGGAGGCACTTCTCGCCGCGCGCGGAATCACGGTCCTGCCGGACGTCGTGGTGAACTCCGCCACCAACGCCTGGTGGTGGTGGACCCTCTTCGGCGACATCGGCGCCGACCCGGACGAGGCCTTCGCCCACATCCGCACGGCCATGCGCGCCCTCGTCGGCCGGATGCTCGACCGGGCGGAGGCGGACGGCTCCACGCCGCGCGCCGCGGCCCACGCGCTGGTCGAGGAGCGGCTGCCGGAGATCGCGGAGAGGTACGGCTGGTACTGATCCAAAGCAGGTCGAACCCAGCGGAACCGTCCCGACCAGCCAGAAAGACGATCATGCCCTTGGCATGGTCTGTGTAGGCTGACCGGCGTGACGAGAGTGCGGTTGAGCGTGGCGGAACGGCGGGACGAGCTGCTCCGCGCCGCCGTCACGCAGATCGAGGAGCGGGGTGTGGCGGCCGTCCGGATCGCCGATGTCGCCAGCGCCCTCGGGGTCAGCAACGCGCTCGTGCTCTACCACTTCTCGACCAAGGAGAAGCTCGTCGCGGAGGCGTTCGCGTACGCCGCCGAGGCCGATCTCGCGCATCTGCGCCGGCTGCTGGGACGCCGGACCACCGCCCTGCGCCGCCTCCGGGCGGCCGTCCGGTGGTACGCGCCGACCGGGCAGGCCAAGGGCTGGCGGCTCTGGATCGAGGGCTGGGCGGCCTGCCTTCGGGAGCCGGCGCTCCGCGAGGTCGCCGGGGCGCTCGACCAACAGTGGAAGTCGGCCCTGACCCGCGTGATCGCGGAGGGCGCGGCGGCCGGCGAGTTCCCGTGCGCCGATCCGGCGGCCGCCGCCTGGCGGCTGACGGCCTTCCTGGACGGTCTTGCGGTGCAGATGACGTCGTATGCCGGGTCGCTCTCGCGCGCCGCCATGCTGGAGTGGGCCGACGCGGCCCTGGCCCGGGAACTCGGGCTGCCGTCGCTGGACGCGCCGGCACCCCCGCCGCCGGCGTAGGCCGCACCCGCACCCGGGCGCGCCCCGGCCACCACGCGTCCCCGACCGCTCAGGTCTGGACGAGCGGCTCGTACGCCGCCTCCGCGAGCCCGAAGGTCCAGGCGACACCCTCGCGGGCGGTCCGCGTCCGGGGCGGCACCCTCAGCCAGTACGTACGGAAGGTCCCGTCCGGCTCGGGCGTCGCGTTGACCACCTCGACCATGACCACGTCCTCGTCGTCCACGAGCTCGATCCGCCAGAGCACTCCGGTCTCGTCCCGGGCCACCGGCTGCGCGCCCGACTCGGCGAGATAGCGCTCGTAGCCGTAGAACTCCAGCATCACGCGGCGCAGTTCGGCGTTGTCCTCGGAGCGTATGCGCTCCGGGGTGAGCCCACCGAGACCGGCGAGGAACTCCGCCGGCACGGCCATGCCCCGCCAGGCGTGCAAGGCGAAACCGTCGCCGTAGGCAAGGGCCGGGCCGTCGCCCCGGTCCAGCCGGCCGGCCTCGTCCCGGTGCAGCTCGACGGGCCGTTCGCAGACCACGGCGACCTTCTCGTACGGCCACCACCAGCCCGCGTTCTCGGCGACCGCCGTGAGTCCCGCGAGGCGCTCGCCCCGGCCGTCGAAGGCCGCGAGCCAGGCCGCGTCGTGCTGGCCCAGGACCGCGTCGAGCAGCACGAGCCGCACGGCGGCGGCGTGCTCGGCGGCGCCGTCCGTCGCGGCGCCGCCGTCGGACCCGCCGCCGCCCGCCTCGTCCACCACCGCCGCCCGTATCCGGTCGGCCAGGGCCCTCGTGGAGTCCCAGAGCGGCGCGCCGGTGCTCGACCACAGCGCCGTCCAGCCCCGGGGGCCGAGTTCGTCATGGACCCTGCGGCGCTCCTCCGCCCAGGGCCGGGTGCGGACCTCTTCCCGCACCGAGGCGCCCGCGTCGGTCAGTTCGCGCACGAGCGCGACCGCCGCCCGGGGCGAGGCCGCCCACACGATCCGCTCCGGCGCCGCGAGCCCGGCCGTGGCGTACGCGAGCCGCACGCCAGCCTCCGCCGCCGCCCGGTCCGCCGCTCCGGTCGCCGCCGCGACGGCCCGCCACTTGTCCACCGTCGTCGCTGTCTCGTTCATCGTTCCCCTGTCGGTGTCGTTGTCCGCGTCGTTGTCCGTGTCAGTCCGCGACGATCCGGTACGCGCCCGGGGTGTACTCCCGCTGGCGCACCACGCGGTACCAGCCCTTCGGCAGCGGGATCGGGGCGTGCTCCTCGTGCACCACCCGTCCGCCCGTGGGCAGTTCGAGCAGGAACGGCCCGAACGGTCCGGGCTCGCGCACCAGGCGTCCGGGCCCCGGGATCGCGTGGGCGTGGCCGGTGACCTCGCCGAGCGCGAGGACCAGCCGGCCTCTGGCGTCTCTCGGCTCCCCCGCCGCGTCCTTGGCGTGCGCGGGCACCGCCGTCTCCTCGACGGGCACGATCAGCACGTCTCCCTGCCGGTACATGGCTCTCCCCTCCGTGGTGCGCACGGGCTGTGTCGACCACGCATTCGACGCTAGAGGCAGCCACTGACAACGGCCTTGCGACCGCCCCCGCACCACGCGTTGTCGGTGCGGGTTGGTACAACTGCTCGCGTCAGCAGATCAGCAGATCAACGCCGTCCGGTGTCTGGAGCATTCATGACCATCTCGGGAGACATGCAGGAGTTCCACGGCCTGCCCGTGTTCGAGTTCCCGGACCGTGACGCCGTCGTCGAGCTGCCGGACCCGGCCTCCGTGGCCTGGCGGGTCTCCGGCCCGACGTACTGCGACCCGGAGGACGAGCAGTGGGAGCAGGTCTTCACCCGGTTCCTCGCCGCCGTCGACAGCAGCCGGGTCCGCGCGCTGATCGTCGGCGGCTGGGACGAGGCGTACGACAGCTCGTCCGCGCCGATCGTCGCCGCACTCGTGGAAGCCGCCAGGGAGCGGCTCACCTCCCTGGAGGCGCTGTTCCTCGGGGACATGACCTTCGAGGACTGCGAGATCAGCTGGATCCAGCAGTCCGATGTGACGCCGCTCCTCGTCGCCTATCCCCGGCTGAAGGAGCTGGGGGTGCGCGGCGGCACGGCGCTCGCCTTCCCGGCCGTCCGCCACACCGAGCTGCGGACGCTCGTGGTGGAGACGGGCGGTCTGGGGGCCGACGTCGTGCGCGGCATCGTGGGCAGCGACCTACCCGCGCTCGAGAAGCTCGACCTCTGGCTCGGCACCGACGAGTACGGCGGCGACGCGACGCTCGACGACCTGGCGCCGGTGCTCGCCGGCACGGGCTTCCCCGCCCTGCGCGACCTCGCGTTGCGCAACAGCGTCCTTCAGGACGAGATCGCCGCCGCCGTCGCCGGCGCCCCGGTGGTCGCCCGGCTCGACCGCCTCGACCTCTCGATGGGCACGCTCACCGACGAGGGCGCCGAGGCGCTGCTCGTGGGGCAGCCGCTCACCCACCTCACGCGCCTCGACCTCTCCCACCACTACCTCAGCGAGAAGATGAGCGAGCGGATCGTCGACGCCCTCACCCCCTACGGGGTGACGGTCGACGTCGGCGACGCGCAGGAGGCCGAGGACGACGGGGACGGCGAGGTCTACCGGTACGTCGCGGTCGCCGAATGACCCCTTCCCTCGCGGGCGCCCACCCGCGCCTCGTCGTCGTCGGCAATCCGGGCAACCGCAGGGTCGCGTACTTCCGCGACGCCGTGCGGGCGGCCGGGTTGCCCGAGGCGCGGGTCGAGCCCTGGCTCGACGTCCTGCGGGGTGGGGGCCGGTTCCGGCCGGGCGAGACGGTCCGGCTGGAGTCGCCCGGCGAGGACCCGGACGTCGAGCGGCTGCTGCGCGGCACCGACGACCCGACCCGCGTCGAGGGAACGGCCCGCTGGTACGAGGCGTTCACGGCCGCCACGGCACGGCTCGCCCGGACCGTCGCCGACGCGGGGGCCGTCCTTGTCGACGACCCCGCCGAGCCGGCGGTGCTCTTCGACAAGCGTCTCGCCCACGCCCGGCTGCGCGCCGCCGGGGTCCCGGTGCCGGAATCGCCGACGTCCGGTACGGCCGGCCCGCCCGTACGGGACTGGGTGGACGTGCGCTCCCTCATGGCCGCAGCCGAGCTGCCGCGGGTCTTCGTGAAGCTCGCGCACGGCTCGTCCGCCTCGGGGGTCCTGGCCGTGGAGACGAACGGCGCCGGACGCGTCCAGGCCACCACCTCCGTGGAGCGGGCCCCGGACGGGCGGCTCTTCAACTCCCTCCGGGTGCGGCGCTACACGTCGGAGCGCGAGGTGGCGGCCATCGTGGACGCGCTCGCCCCCGACGGGCTGCACATCGAGCGGTGGCTGCCCAAGGCCGTGCAGCACGGGCGGGCGGCCGATCTGCGGGTGGTCGTGATCGACGGGCGCGCCACCCACGCCGTCGTGCGGACCAGCCGCTCCCCGATGACCAACCTCCATCTCGGCGGCGCCCGGGGCGATCTGGGCGCCGTGCGCGCGGCCGTCTCCGCGGCGGGCGGACGGTGGGCGGACGCGCTGGAGGTGTGCGAGCGGGCGGCCGACGCCTTCCCCGGCACCCGGTGCGTCGGGATCGACCTGCTGCCGGCCGTCGGCTGGCGGCGCTTCGCCATCGGCGAGGTCAACGCCTTCGGCGACCTCCTCCCGGGCCTCACCGGCCTGCCGGGCAGCGGAGCCGAGGGCATGGACACGTACGCCGCCCAGGTCGCCGCGCTGCTGCGCGGCGCCGACACCCGCACAGACAACCCCCGCACCAACTGCACCACAGGCACCAACCGCACCACCGGCACCACAGGAACGAGCACCACGTGAACCAGCAGCACGCACCCGACATGAACGAGATCGTGGGCAGCCACGACCTCCTCCTGGTCACGCTCGACACCCTCCGGTACGACGTGGCCGCCGAACTCGCCGCCGCGGGCCGCATCCCGAACCTGGCCCGGCACCTCCCCGGCGGCCACTGGGAGCGCCGGCACGCCCCCGGCAGCTTCACGTACGCCTCCCACCAGGCGATCTTCGCCGGATTCCTGCCGACCCCGGCCACTCCCGGTCCGCACCCCCGGCTCTTCGCCGCCCGGTTCGCGGGCAGCGAGACCACCGCCGACGGCACGTTCGTCCACGACACCCCCGACCTCGTCGCCGGGCTCGCCAAGGAGGGGTACCGCACGGCGTGCGTGGGCGGGGTCGGGTTCTTCAACGGGCAGGGCCCGCTCGGCTCCGTGCTGCCGGGGCTCTTCGACGAGAGCCACTGGGAGCCGGCCTTCGGCGTCGCCTCCCCCACGTCCTTCGCGTCCCAGGTGACCAGGGCCGAGGAGATCGTCTCCGCGCTCCCCGCCGAGCAACGGCTCTTCCTCTTCGTCAACGTCTCCGCGCTGCATCAGCCCAACTGGTTCCATCTGCCCGGCGCGACCCGGGAGTCCGGCGACACCCGCGCCTCGCACGCGGCGGCCCTGGAGTACGTGGACCGGCACATCGGCCGCCTCTTCGCCGCCATGAGCAGCCGCCGCCCGTGCTTCGCGATCGTCTGCTCGGACCACGGCACCGCGTACGGCGAGGACGGGTTCACCGGTCACCGGCTCGGCCACGAGGTCGTGTGGACCGTCCCGTACGCCCACTTCGTCCTCGACGGGCCCGACGGACCCGACCGCGACGGCCGCGACGGACTCGACGCGGAGGCCCACGCATGACCGAGTCGCCCCGGCCGTACGAGAGTTACGTCTACGCCTACCCGCACAAGACGGCGTACCGCCCGCTCGCCGACCCGACGCCCGACCTCGCCGCGCTCTGGCGGGACGAGCCGAAGGACGCGCTCTCCCTCTACGCCCACATACCGTTCTGCGAGGTCCGCTGCGGCTTCTGCAACCTCTTCACCCGGATCGGCGCCCCCGACGAACTGACGACCCGCTACCTCGACGCCCTCGACCGCCAGGCGACCACCGTGCGCGAGGCACTGGGCGACGCCGGGCCGGTCCGGTTCGCCACGGCGGCCTTCGGCGGCGGCACGCCCACCTTCCTCACCGCCGGCGAGCTGGAGCGGCTCTGCGACATCGCCGAGCAGCGCATGGGCGTGGACCTGCGCGCCGTCCCCCTCTCCGTGGAGACGTCCCCGTCGACCGCGACCGCCGACCGGCTCACGGTTCTCGCCGAGCGCGGGGCCACCCGGATCAGCATCGGGGTGCAGAGCTTCGTGGCTTCGGAGGCCCGGGCCGCCGTGCGTCCCCAGCGCCGCGCCGAGGTCGAGGAGGCGCTGGGCCGGATCCGCGCCAGCGGCGTCCCCGTCCTCAACATCGACCTGATCTACGGCATCGAGGGACAGACCGAGCGCAGCTGGACCCTCTCGCTCGACGCCGCCCTCGCCTGGCGGCCTGAGGAGCTCTATCTCTATCCGCTGTACGTCCGTCCCCTCACCGGCCTCGGCCGGCTCTCGGCGACCGCCGACCGGGAGTGGGACGAGCAGCGGCTGCGGCTCTACCGCCACGGCCGGGACCACCTGCTCGCCCGGGGATACGAGCAGGTGTCGATGCGCATGTTCCGGCGCACCGACGCCCCGCCGCAGGGCGCGGACGACTACGCCTGCCAGACCGACGGCATGATCGGTCTCGGCTGCGGGGCCCGCTCGTACACCTCGGCGCTGCACTACTCGTTCGACTACGCCGTCGAGATGCGGGAGATCCGGGCGATCATCGACGACTACACGGCGACGGAGGACTTCGGCCGGGCCCGGGTGGGCCGCCGGGTCGACGCGGACGAGGCGCGCCGACGCCATCTGCTGCAGTCGCTCCTGCAGGCCCGAGGCATGGCCACCGCCGAGTACGAGGAGCGGTTCGGCGCCTCGCCCTTCGCGGACTTCCTCGAGGAGCTGGGCCGGTTCGAGGCGCTGGGCTGGCTGGACCCGGCGGCGCCCGCCGGACTCCTTCGGCTCTCCACCGAGGGGCTCGCGCACTCGGACGCGCTGGGCCCGGCGCTCTTCTCCCCGGCCGTACGGGCGGCGATGGCCGCCTACGAGCCGAAGTAGGGACCGGTCGTGGACCTGACGATCCTGTACCGGGGGCCGCTCGCCTCCTGTGACTACGACTGTCCCTACTGCCCGTTCGCCAAGCGGCGTGACAGCCGTGAGCAGCTGCGGGCCGACCGGGCCGCCCTCGAGCGCTTCTCCGCGTGGGCGGCGGCGCAGACCGGTGACCGGCTGCGGATCCTGTTCACGCCGTGGGGCGAGGGGCTGGTCCGGTCGTGGTACCGGCGGACCCTCGCCGAGCTGTCGCACCTGCCGCACATCGAGCGGGTGGCGATCCAGACCAATCTGAGCTGCCGCACGGACTGGCTGGCCGAGGCCGACGCCGGGACCCTCGCGCTCTGGTGCACGTACCATCCCGGCCAGACACCGTACGACCGTTTCCTCGCGAAGTGCCACGAGCTGGCGGCGCGGGGGACGCGGTTCAGTGTCGGGGTCGTCGGCCTGGCCGAGCACCGGGAGCACGCGGTGCGGCTGCGCGCGGACCTGCCGGGCGAGGTCTATCTGTGGGTGAACGCGGCGGAGGGCCACACGTACACCGACGAGGAGGCCGAGCGCTGGACGGCGCTCGACCCCCTCTTCCCGTACAGCCGCCGTCCGCACCGCTCGGCCGAGCTGCCCTGCAGGACCGGGGAGTCGGTGATCTCCGTGGACGGCGACGGGACGGTGCGCCGGTGCCATTTCGTCAAGGCCGAGCTGGGCAATCTGTACGACGGCTCGTTCCGTGCCGCCCTGCGCCCGCGCGCCTGCCCGCTCGCCGTGTGCGACTGCCACATCGGCTACGTCCACCTGGAGACGCTGCCGCTGTACGACGTGTTCGCGGGCGGGGTCCTGGAGCGGATCCCGGCCGCGCCGGTCGGGGTGGTCGGACCCGACGGCGCGGCCGCGCCCGGCGGAGTCGTCAGAGGGGCATGAGGTCGCCGACCGGCATGAGGTCGGGGCGCTTGGCCGCGACGTCGTCGCCCGAGCTCTCGCCGCGCAGGCGGCGCCCGATCCACGGGACGAGGTACTCCTTGGCCCAGTGGATGTCGTCGCGGCGGACCTCCAGGGTCCCCCTCGGCGGCAGCGGCGGCCAGGCCTGGTCAGGGTCGGCCGGCACGTCCATGCCGAGGACCTGGGCGGCGCGCAGCGCGACCCGGGTGTGGCCCTCGGGCGAGAGGTGCAGCCGGTCGTCGTCCCAGGCCCGCCTGTCCTGGACGGACTTGAGCGACCACAGGTCGAGGACCGGGCAGTCGTAGCGGTCGGCGATGGCCCGGACGTGGGCGGTGTACGTGGCGATCTTGCCGCGCAGGTGCCGCAGGACGGGTACGTCGCGGGTGTCGAAGCCGGTCGTCACCATCACCGTGCCGACGGCCGACGTCAGGTCGGCGACGGCGCGCTCGAAGCGCTCGGCGACGTCGTCCGGGTCGGTGCCGGGGCGGATGATGTCGTTGCCGCCCGCGCAGAAACTCACCAGGTCGGGGGCGAGTTCCCTGGCCCTCGGGACCTGTTCCGCCACGATCTGGTCGAGGAGCCGGCCCCGGACGGCCAGATTGGCGTAACGGAACGCGTCGTGCTCCGGCAATTGGTCGGCGAGGAGAACCGCGAAGCGGTCCGCCCATCCGACGTACTTCCCGTCCGGCCCGGGATCTCCGACGCCCTCGGTGAAGCTGTCCCCGATCGCCGCGTACGACCCGAATGCGTTCTTGTCTCTTGATCTCGAATCGTCTGCCACGGGAGTTCATCTTTCCCTTATGGGTGTGACCTACGCGACCGTAAGGAGGGGTTGACGCCGGGTGAGATACGCCACCGGTCAAGATTCCGCCAAGCCGGAATACGCCGGAGGGGCCCGGCGCACCGAAGTGCCGGGCCCCTGCGGGGTGGAGCGTGCGACGCGGAGCGTCAGATGCCGACGCCGTGCTGGCGCAGGTATGCCAGCGGGTCGATGTCCGAGCCGTAGCTCGGGCCGGTGCGGATCTCGAAGTGCAGGTGCGGGCCGCTGGAGTTGCCGGTCGAGCCGGAGAGGCCGATCTGCTGGCCGCCCGTGACGGTCTGGCCGGCCGAGACGGAGAGCGAGGAGAGGTGGGCGTACTGGGAGTACGTGCCGTCGGCGTGCTGGATGACTACCTCGTTGCCGTACGCGCCGCTCCAGCCGGCCGAGTGGACGGTGCCCGCGCCGACGGCCTTGACCGAGGTGCCGGAGGAGGCGATGAAGTCGACACCGGTGTGGTAGCCGGAGGACCACATCGAACCGGAGGCCCGGTACGGGGTGGAGACGCCGCCGCCGACCGGGGCGACCCAGCCGGAGGAGGACTGCGCCGGGGCGGACTGCGCGGGGGCGGAGCCCTGGGTGGTGGCGGCTGTGGTGCGCTCGGAGGAGCGGGAGGCACGCGACTCGCTCGTGTCGGAGGACGAGGACTTCTTCTCGGCCTTGGGCGCGGCCTTCGGGGCGGCCTTGGGGGCCGCGGCCTTCGGGGCGGCCGTGGACTTGGCGCCGAGGGTGAGCTTCATGCCGGGGAGGATCAGCGAGGGGTTCTCGCCGACGACCTGGCGGTTGTCGGCGTAGAGCTTCTGCCAGCCACCCTTGAGGTCGTGCTCGGCGGCGATCTTCGACAGGTAGTCGCCCGGAACGACGGAGTACGTCTTCGGCTTCGCCGCGGGGGCGGTCGCCGGGGCGGCCGGGGCCTTCGCGGGGGTGGCGGCGACGGCGGTGACGGCCTGCGCGGGCGTCAGGGCCGGCGCGGCCTTCTCGGCGGCGTGGGCGCCGGTCGCGCCGAGCAGCGGGAGGGCGACGACGGCGCCACCGGTGCCGGCGGCGACGAATCCGCGCGTGATCGGGTTGGCCTTGGGACGGCGATGCTTACCCTTCGCGGGCATGGCGAATTCCTCTCCGTCGCCTACGAGGTGAGCTGTCGGGTTCGGACTGGAGATGTCCGGCCGCGCTCTCACGCGACTTCACCCCGAGCCGACCGGTTCGACCGGTGCGGCGTACTTACCTGGGTCCCCCGCTCCTGCCGTACGTGGATGGGTGCGGATTGATTCCGGGCGGTGGCAGGATTCGGCGGTCCGTCCGGATTGAGCGTGACGCTAGACGAGCGGGGTCGAGCCGAACAAGCCGCTGGTTTCCGTTCGCAATCCGCGGCGTGATATCCGCACCGAATTCCGGTCACCCTGCGTGGATGACGGGGGATCGATTTCCTTTTCCGGTACGGGAATTAGCGGGGACGATCAGGCACGGTCCGTCACCTTTGAGACGCTGCTCACGCCCCGAAACCCATCTCCCCTGCAACCAGGGCGCGTTATATCGAAGGGCTCAATTCGGACAGAACACCCAATCCCCCACCCAGGGGTGCGCGCCGACCCCGACACCCGGGATGATTGCCCCAGGAATCGATCAGGAACCGATCGCGATCCGTCTACCTTCAGGAGCACTCGTGACGCAGCAGCTGCCCCAGGTCCCGTCGACCGAACCCGAGCTCACCGGGGTCCGCAACTTCCGGGACGTGGGCGGACTGCCGACCGTGGACGGCGGTTCGGTGCGGTTCGGACGCCTCTTCCGCAGCGGCCACCTGGCCCACGCCACCGAGGAGGACGCGACCTTCCTCGCCACCCTCGGGCTGCACACGATCTTCGATTTCCGCAATCAGGCCGATGTCAAGATCGAGGGTCCGGACGTCGAACTGCCCGGTGTACGGAACGTGAACATACCGCTCAACGACCCGGCCGACGGCAAGGAGTTCTGGAAGCTCGTCCGCTCCGGCGAGCTGGAGCAGCTTCGCGCCATCCTCGGCGACGGCAAGGCCGCGACCCGAATGTCCGATTCGTACCGGCAGATGATCGTCGAGCGGACGGCGGAGCACAGCCGCATCCTGCACGCGCTCGCCGAGGACAGCGTCCCGGCGCTGATGCACTGCGCGGCCGGAAAGGACCGGGCCGGCCTCTCCGTCGCGATCTCCCTGCTCGCGGTGGGCGTCGAGCGCGAGGCGATCGAGGCCGACTACGTGAAGTCGAACGACCCGCACCGCCGCTACAAGGTGCGCCGCACCTCCGACGCCTCGGACGCGATGGCGCCCGAGGTGATGGAGCTGATCAGCCCGCTGTTCGACGCGCGGGTGGAGTACCTGCGGGCCGCCTTCGAGACGATGGAGCAGACCTGGGGGACGGCGGAGAACTACTTCACCGACGGCCTGAAGCTCAGCCCGGAGACCCGGGCGAAGCTGCGCGAGCGACTCGTCGTCGAGGGGTGACCGCCGTCCCGGCGCGTCATTGGTTCTGCGCGCCGAGGGCGAAGAGCAGATAGAGGAAGCCGGCGAAGAGGTGCCCGGCCACGAGGTAGGCGAAGAGCCGGAGGACCAGGCCCTTGGGGAACTTGCCGGCCTCGCGCTCCTCGCCGGTGACCGGTGCGGGCTTCTTGGACATATCGGTCCTTTCTGAAGGTCAGCGCAGATGAGGTGCGCCGCCGTCGCCGAGGCACAGCTCGGCGACGGGGCTCTGCATCAGCGTGTGGACGAAGAGCAGCTCGGCCCCGCCCCGTCCGGCGGCGCCGATCCGGTGCGGCGTGAGCGAGTCGAAGTGCGCGCTGTCCCCGGGCTCCAGGACATGGACGGCATCGCCGAGCGCGAGGCGCACCCGGCCGTCGAGGACGTGCAGCCACTCCTCCCCCGGATGGACCCGCACGATGTCGGCCCGGGTGGCGTACGGCACGTGGACGCGGAGCGCCTGCAGCGCGCGGCCCGGCCCCCCGGCCTGGCGGTAGATCCAACCGTCCGCCTCGACGGGTTCGGACCGGCCGGCCCGGACGATCGGATCACGCTCGGCCGGAACCTCGCCCAGGAGGGCGGAGACCGTCGTACCGTAGATACGGGCCAGGGCCAGCAGCATCGGCAGCGAGGGCTGGCGGTGGCCCGTCTCGAGCCGGGAGAGATGGGCCGGGGAGAGTCCGGCGCGCTGAGCGGCTGCCTCGAGGGTCAGCCCGCGGCGCCGGCGCAGGCCCCGCAGCTGCGGGGCGACGTCCGGCAGGACGGCGGTCGCGTCGCCTGCGGCAGGGTCCGGGGAACGCTCCCCGGGGAGGTGGTCCATGCCTCCATTCCGCCAGGAATTTTCCTCTGAGGCAAACTTCTTGCCCCAGAGGCAAAGAGTGCCGGTGTGAACGCGCCACCCTCGCGTCAGCGCTGCGCGACCGCCTGCTTGACCAGCGTCTTCCCGAAGTCCCAGACCAGCCCGCCGCCACCGTGGGCGTCATCCATGACCGCCGTGAACGCGGTCACGAACCGGTCCACGTCCGCCTCGTCGATGATCAGCGGCGGAATCAGCTTGATCACTTCCATGTGGTCGCCGGACACCTGGGTCAGGATCCGGTGGCGCTGGAGCAACGGCACGACGACCATCTGCGCGAAGAGCCCCTTGCGGGCCGCCTGCAGCATGGTCCAGCGGCTGCGCAGGCCGAGCGAGGAGGGCCGGCCGAACTCGATGCCGATCATCAGTCCACGCCCACGGATCTCGTGCAGCAGCTCGTAGCGCGGCACGAGCTCCCTCAGACGCGAGGAGAGCAGTTCGCCGATCCGGCGCGCGTGCGCCACCGTGCCCTCGTTCTCCATCACCGAGAGCACGGCGAGCCCGGCGGCCATGGCCTGCGCGTTGGAGCCGAAGCTGGCGGAGTGGACGAGGACGCGGTCCATGGACGAGTAGACCTTCTTGAAGATCCAGTCCTTGCCGAGCGTCGCCCCCACCGGTACGTACCCGCCGGACAGGGCCTTGGCGACGCAGAGCAGATCGGGCTCGACCCCCTCCTCGTGCTGGTACGCGTAGAAGTCCCCGGTCCTGCCGAGCCCGGTCTGCACCTCGTCGGCGATCAGCAGGGCTCCGTGCCGGTGCAGCAGCTCCTGGGCGGCGCGCAGGAAGCCGGGCGGGGCCGCGTGCACCCCCTTGCCCTGGATCGGCTCGACGACGAAGCCCGCCACGTCGCCCTTGCGCAGCTCCCGCTCCAGGGCGTCGAGGTCCCCGAGCGCGAGGGCCGTGTCGGGCAGCAGCGGAGCGAAGCCGTCCCGGAACCCCTTCTCCCCGTTCACCGACAGGGAGCCGGTGGTCAGTCCGTGGAAGGCGTGCGCGCAGTACAGGATCCTCGGCTTCCCGGTGGCGTACCGGGCGAACTTCAGCGCGGTCTCCACCGCCTCCGTCCCGCTGTTGCCGAAGAAGACCCGGTCGAGGTGCGGGCTGTGGGCGAGCAGCTTCTCCGCGAGGAGACCCGGCAGCGGCTGGCAGTCGAAGCGGGTGAGGTCGGCGAGCTGGGCGTCCAGGACGTCGTGGAGGGCCCGGCGGACCACGGGGTGGTGCCGCCCGAGGCCCATGACGCCGAAGCCGGCCAGCATGTCGAGGTAGTCCTCGCCGTCGGCGTCCCAGAAGTGGGCGCCCTCGGCCCGTTCGTAGACCTTGTCGAAGCCGATCGTGTGCAGCATGCGCGGGAGCTGGTGGTTGAGGTAGCGGCCGTGCAGCTCGTAGCGCTCCGCGCCGCGTTCGGCGAGCAGCGCCGAGAGGTCGAACTCCGTGCTCATCGCCCCTTCTTCCGGGTCGGTGCGGCGCCGATGCGCCCGGCGATCTCCACCGGGGGTGGGGCCGAGGTCGGCGAGGCCTGGGCGCGCCTGGCGTGGGCGAGGAACTGCCCCGGCGTCCCGAAGGTTCTCAGGGAGCCGTACGGGGGACCCGCGCCCGGTCGTCCTTCGCGGGCCCTCCCGTACGCGTCACGTCATCCGCGGTTGCCGGAGACCGTCTCGCGGGCCGCCCTCAGGGACTCCTTGAGCGAGCCCATGGTGGCGAGGACGGCGGTCGGTTCGTAGCCGCAGTGCGCCATGCAGTTGGCGCAGCGCGGGTCCTTGCCCCGGCCGTACTTGTCCCAGTCGGTCTCCTCGATCAGCTCCCGGTACGTGGGCACGTAGCCGTCGCTCATCAGATAGCAGGGTCGCTGCCAGCCGAAGAGCGAATAGTTGGGGATCGCCCAGGCCGTGCACGGGAAGTCCGCCTTGCCCTCCAGGAAGTCGAGGAAGAGCGGCGAGTGGTTGAGCCGCCACCGGCTCCGGTTGCCGCCCGCGAAGGCCTTCTTGAAGAGTTCGCGGGTCTGCTCGACGCCGAGGAAGTGTTCCTGGTCGGGCGCCTTCTCGTAGGCGTACGCGGGGGAGATCATCATCTCGTCGACCTGGAGGTCGTCGTTGAGGTAGTTCAGCACCTCGATGATGGTCTGCGGGGTGTCGGTGTTGAAGAAGGTCGAGTTGGTGGTGACCCGGAAGCCGCGCCGCTTGGCCTCCTTGATCGCCGCCACCGCCTCGTCGAAGACGCCTTCCTTGGCGACGGACTCGTCGTGCCGCTCGCGCAGCCCGTCGATGTGCACCGCGAAGGCGAAGTACCGGGAGGGGGTGAACTTCTCCAGCTTCTTGCGCAACAGCATCGCGTTGGTGCAGAGGAAGACGTACTTCTTCTTGGCGACCAACTGGCGCACGATCTCGTCGATCTGAGGGTGCATCAGCGGTTCGCCGCCGGCGATGGAGACCATCGGCGCGCCGGACTCCAGGACGGCGCCGACTGCCTGGGCGACCGGCATCCGCTGCTTGAGCACACCGGCCGGGTGCTGGATCTTTCCGCAGCCCTCGCACTTGAGGTTGCAGGCGTACAGCGGCTCCAGCTCGACGATCAGCGGAAACTTGTCCCGCTTGCGGAGCTTCTGTTCGAAGAGGTAGGTCCCGACCCGGATGGACTGACGGAGCGGCATGGCCATAACTCGCTCACCTCCTGGGGAGCAGCAAAGAACGGTGCCATTCGAAGAATGCGGGAAGGACGGAACGAAGAACACGGAACGCTGATATTCCCCCGCGTACCGTGCCGATCCGGACCAGTTCATGTTCTGGAGCGTCCACGACCACCCGGACGGCCGCAACCGGACGCGGTCCCGCCGCCAGCGCGGTACGGAGCGTGGCGGCTGACTCCATGTCGACGGCGATGGCGCCGGTGGCCTCGAGCTCGGCCCGCTCGTGGCCCCTGACGACATGGTCGGAGCCGGTCAGGGGGCCGGTGTGGACGGTGCGCCCGGGCAGCGCCCTGGTCAGGGCCTTCACCAGGAGCTCGGTCCCGATGCAGGCCGTGACGGTGCCGGGGCCGGTACGGGGACCGCCCGGTTCGTCCCGGGTCTCGTCGGCGACGATCAGGTCTCCGGGGTGCATCCCGGGGGCGAGACCGGCGCAGAAGCCGGAGGCGATGACGGCGGCGTCCCGCCAGGGCTCCCGGTCCAGGGCACGGGAGACGCCCCGGCGGGCGTGGGCCGGGCCCATGCCGGTGCGGACCACGGTGAAGGGGCCGGGCGCGCCGGCCCGGTCACCGCTGCGCAGCGCGAGCTGCTCGATGCCGAGCGCGCAGGCGATCAGCAGCGGCGGTGCGGAGCCGGCCGGCGGCCCCGGCTCTGCGCCCATCAGTCCTCCCCGGGGACGGCCGGCTCGCCGTTCAGGTAGCGGCCGAGGGCCGTGAGCGGGAAGACCTGCCGGTAGAGGTGGTAGTTGATGGAGAAGTCCCAGGGGAAGCCGGTGCCGGTGAAGTACGGCTCGTCCCAGGAGCCGTCGGCCCGCTGTGTCTCGGCGAGCCAGGCGACGCCCCGTTGCACCGCCTTGCTCTCCGGTCCTTCGGCCGCGAGCAGGGCGAGCAGCGCCCAGGCGGTCTGGGACGCGGTCGAGGCGGGGCGCCCGATCCAGGGCTGCGGCTTGTACGAGCGCAGGTCCTCGCCCCAGCCGCCGTCCTCGTTCTGTACGGACTCCAGCCAGCGGACGGCCCGGCGGATCGCCGGGTGGGAGCGGGGCACCCCGGCGGCGGTGAGCGCGGGGATCACCGAGCCTGTCCCGTAGACGTAGTTGACGCCCCAGCGGCCGAACCAGGCGCCGTTCGGCTCCTGTTCGGCGAGCAGCCACTCGACTCCCCTGCGGGTGCGCGGGTGGTGGGCCTTGCCCTCGTGGGCGAGCATCTCGACGACATGGGCGGTGACGTCGGCCGAGGGCGGGTCGACTACCTCGCCGAAGTCACAGAAGGGCAGCCGGTTGGGGAAGGGGCTGGTGTTGTCGGCGTCGAAGGCGGCCCACGCGCCGTTCTTCGACTGCATGCCGAGGGTCCAGCGGGTGCCCCGGGCGATGGCCGCCTCGGCCCGGTGGGGATCGGTGGGCGTGACGCGGCGCAGCGCGAGGATGACTTCGGCGGTGTCGTCGATGTCCGGGTAGTTGTCGTTGTGGAACTCGAACGCCCAGCCGCCCGGGGGCAGTCCGGGCCGGCGGACGGTCCAGTCGCCGGGGCGGACGATCTCCTCGCCGAGCATCCAGTCGGCGGCCCGCTGAAGCGCCGGGTGGTCGGCCGGGACGCCCGCGTCGGCGAGGGCGATCGTGGCGAGGCAGGTGTCCCAGACGGGCGACTGGCAGGCCTCGACCATGCGCGAGCCGTCCTCGCGCCAGACGGCGAACCGGTCGAGCGATGCGAGCCCTGCCCGCATGACCGGGTGTTCCAGGTCGTAGCCGAGCAGGTGCAGGGCGATCAGCGAGTAGACGGCGGGGGGCTGGATGCCGCCCCAGCAGCCGTCGTTCTCCTGGCGTTCGACGATCCAGCGGGCGGCGACGTTCATGGCCGCGGTGCGGAGCCGGCGCGGGGCGACCCGGTGGTAGACGTGCAGCGCCTTGTCGAGCCGCTGGAAGGCGCCGTCCCAACTCGCGGCGGGCGCGAGGGGTTTCCCCGGGTTCGGCCGGGCCGGGTCGGTGTGCAGCTCGTCCAGCGGGAAGGGTGCGGGTCGCACCGGCCGCTTGGCGGAGACCACGGTGAGCGGCACGATGGTCTGCCGGGCCCAGCAGCCGAAGTCGTAGATGTTGAGCGGGAACCACTTCGGCAGGAAGATCAGCTCGGGCGGCAGCTCGGGCAGGTCGTCCCACTTCCACCAGCCGAAGAGGGCGAGCCAGATCCGGGTGAAGACGCGGGCGCCGGCGATCCCGCCCCGCTCCCGGATCCAGGCGGCGGCGCGGGCCATGTGCGGGTCCTCGGGCCGGTCTCCCGCCAGGCGCAGCGCGACATACGCCTCGATGGTGGTGGAGAGCTCGGCGGGCCCGCCGTAGAAGGTGGCCCAGGTGCCGTCCTCGCGCTGTTCGCCGCGGATGTACCGGGCGGCGGCGCGGGTGGTCGCCTCGTCCCGGATGCCGAGGAACTGGCGCAGCAGGAGGTCCTCGGCGTCCATGGTGACGTTGGTCTCCAGGTCGCCCTTCCACCAGCCTTCGGCGTCCTGGCAGCCGAGCAGGTGCGCGATGGAGCGTTCCGCCGCCCGTGCGGCCGCCTCGTCGAGGCTGCCGGGGGCGTGCGTGGTGGTGTCGGTGGTGCTGGCCGCGGTCGTCCGGGGGCCCATGGCCCCGGCGCTTCCGTCGGTCGTCGCTGTCATGGCTTCCCCTTCGTGCAGGCGGTGTACTGGTGTGTACTTTCTGCTTCACTCGGGTCTGCCGTCGGCCGGTGCCGGGTGGCACCGGCCGGCGACCGCGCACTCATATCAGGGTGATGGTGATCATCTCTTCCGTACGACGACGAAGTCGGCGAGCGCGGTGAGCTGGGCCCGGACGCGCTCGGGCATGTCCACCTCGTGCAGGGCACGGACGGCGGTGGCGTGCTGGCGGCGGGCCTCCTCGGAGGTCCACGCCCGGCCCCCGGCCTCCTCGATGAGGGCGGCGCGGGTGGCGAACTCCTCCTCGGAGAAGCTCTCGAAGTCGCTGCTCTTGGCATCGGCGGCGAGCAGCTCACCGAGCCGCTCGGAGGCCGCCCCGCCGGCCGCGAGGGCGGCGACGACCGGAAGGGACTTCTTGCGCTGGCGCAGGTCGCTCCAGGTCTGCTTGCCGGTGGACTCCGGGTCGCCCCAGATGCCGAGGAGGTCGTCGACGGCCTGGAAGGCGAGGCCGAGGTGGTAGCCGTACTCCTCCAGCTTGTCGGCGGTGCGGTCGTCGGCGCCGCCGAGGACGGCACCGATGGAGACGGCGCAGGCGAGCAGGGCGCCGGTCTTGTTGCCCTCCATCTCCAGGCACTCCTCGACGGTGACCCGGTCGCGGTGCTCGTAGGAGATGTCCTGGGCCTGCCCGTCGATGAGCTTGCGGCTGGCGGTGGTCAGCCGGCGGGTGGCGCGGCCGGCCTCGACGGTCCCGAGTTCGAGCAGCAGCTCGTTGGCGAGGGCGAAGAGCGCGTCGCCGACGAGGATCGCCTGGGCGGGGCCGTGCACCTTCCAGACGGTGTCGCGGTGGCGCCGCTGCTCGTCGCCGTCCATGAGGTCGTCGTGCAGCAGCGAGAAGTTGTGGACCAGCTCCACGGCGACGGCGCCGGGGATGCCGACCTCGGGGGCGACTCCGGCGGCCTCGGCGGAGAGCAGGGCGAGGGCGGGGCGCACGGCCTTGCCGCTGTCGGCGTCGGTGGGGTTGCCCTGGGCGTCGATCCAGCCGAAGTGGTAGGCGGCGACGGTGTCCATGGGCGGCGCGAGCCGGTCGACGGCCGCCCGCAGGACGGGGGTGGACAGGGTCCGCCCGCGCTCCAGCAGAGCGGTGACGTCCGCGGTGTCGACGGCCGGATTCACCGGGGGCACAGTCGGCACGGTCTCTCCTCTTGTTCCAGTACTCACACTCATGCCGCCTCCTGCAGCGGATGTTCATGGCGGCGGCCGAGGGCGGAGAGCGCGGCGCCCGCGGCGCTGAAACCGCTGCGGACCGCGCCCTCCATGGTCGCGGGCCAGCCAGTGGCGGTCCATGCGCCGGCCAGGTAGAGGCCGGGGGCGTGGGTGCGGGCGGCGGGACGGAGCCGGCCGACGCCCGGGGTGGGGGCGAACGTCGCTGTCCGCTCCCGTGTGACGAAGAAGTCGCGGATCCCTGCTCCCCGCGCGGCGGGCAGCAGGCGCTCCAGCTCCGGGAGGTACCGCTCGCGCAGGGCGGCGACGGGCGCGTCGATCTCGTCCTGGGCCGCGGACTGCGAGACGGCCAGATACTGGCCGTCGCCCTGGAGACCGGAGGAGTCGGTGCGGTCGAAGACCCACTGCACCGGGGAGCCGAGCGCGGTGAAGAAGGGCTGCCTGAGCACCTTGCGGTCGTAGACGACGTGCACGTTGAGAATGGGCGCGGTGCCGATGTCCAGGAGCCGGTCGGGGTCGTCGACGGCGCCGTCGGGGAGCAGTTCGCGGGTCTCGCGCTGCGGGACGGCGAGGACGACGGTGTCGGCCTCGATGGTCTCCCCCGGTACGTCGACGGCCCAGCGGCCGCCCTCGGTACGGGTGATCCGCTCAGCCTTGGTGCGCAGTTCGGTGCGGACGCCGAGGGAGTCCAGGGCCTTGCGGGCGAGGGTGTCGTGCAGTTCGCCGAGGGGCACGTGGGCCCAGCCGATGTCGGCGGCGCCGGGCTCGGAGAGCAGTCCGGTCTTGAAGACCATGGCGGCCAGGCCCATGGAGGCGTCCGGCGCGGTGGCGTTGAGGGTGGCGACGCCGACGAGGTCCCACAGCGCCTCGATGGCGCGCGGGGACTGGCCGTGACGGCCGAGCCAGGTGGCGAAGTCGATGCCGTCCAGGGCCGGGTCGGCGGGGTCGAGGCCCTTGAGGGCGAGCGCGGCGCGCCCGACGCTCGCGCGCTCGGCGAGCGAGAGGTGCGGATAGGTCGCCAGGCTCTTGGCGAGGTGCAGCGGTACGGGCAGGTTGGTGCGCCGCAGCCGTCCGAGGCGGGGGCCGCGGGGGTGGGCCACGTCCAGGACGGGCACGTCGAGCCGGTCCTGGAGGGGCGCGAGGTGGGCGCCCTCGACCCGGTCGAGGAACCACCGGTAGGCGGTGCAGCAGCGCAGGTAGACGTGCTGGCCGTTGTCGACGGTGAGTTCGCCGCGGCGGAAGGAGAACGCGAGCCCGCCGAGCCGCGGGCGGCCTTCGAGCAGGGTCACGCGCAGCCCGGCGTCGGCGAGTTGGAGCGCGGCGGTGACGCCGGCGAGCCCGCCGCCGACGACGACGGCGTGCGCGGCGGCGTCCCGGCCGGTCTCACGCTCGGTCATGCCGCCTCCCCTCGGGTCGTCGCAGGCAGGGACGCCGTCGTACGGCGTGGGGTTGCCCGGTGCCGGGGCGCGTGCCGGCGCATCAGGCACGCCTCCTGACGGTCCGTCGGGAGACATGGCGGGTGTCGAGTCCGGAGAGGCCGCGCACGGCGACGTACGCCTTCTCCCGGCCGGGGAGCGAGACACGGCCGCGCAGCACGGCCGCCGGGTCGCGTTCGATCCGGTCGAGGAGGCGGCGGTAGATGCCGGCCATGGCGGCGACGCACGCGCCGCTGCGCCGGTCGAGCATGGGCAGGAGCCGGTAGCCCTCGGCGAACAGGGCACGGGCGCGGCGTACTTCGAAGTGGACGAGGCCGGTGAAGTCGGCGCCGGCCGGCGGGGTCTCGCTCCCGAAGCCGTCGCCGCAGCCGAACTTGGCGAGGTCGTCGGCGGGCAGGTAGGTGCGTCCGTTGCCGGCGTCCTCACGGACGTCACGGAGGATGTTGGTGAGCTGGAGTGCCAGGCCGAGGGTGTCGGCGTACTCCGACGCGCGTTCGACGCCCTGGGCGCCCGGCTGGGTGCCGAAGACGCCGAGCGAGAGCCTGCCGATGGCGCCCGCCACGCACCGGCAGTAGACCTTGAGGTCGTCCCAGGTCTCGTACGTCTGGCCGCGCACGTCCATGAGGACGCCGTCGATGAGTTCGTCGAGACCGCCGAGCGGGATCGGGAACCGCCGCGCGGCGTCGGCGAGCGCGACGGCGACGGGGTCGGTGTCGTCCTCGTCGACCTTGTCGTGCCGCACCCGGTCCAGGAGCGCGCGGGTCGCTTCGAGCCGCTCCCGCTTGGCCTCGGGGGCGAGCGGGCCGTCGCCGATGTCGTCCACGCGGCGCGAGAACGCGTACAGCGCGGACATGGCCTGTCGCTTGTCGGTCGGCAGGAGCCGGATCCCGTAGGCGAAGTTGCGCGCCTGCTGTCCGGTGACGGCCTCGCAGTAGCTGTACGCGGCCTGCACCGGCGCCGACGTCTCCGTCTGTCCCTCCACGGTCCGGCTCACCCCTCTCTCCGCGCTTGGAGCAGGACCGTTCCCGCTTCGCGCATCAGACTCGGCTTCGTGGGCTTGGGGGGTTCCCGCAGGACGTCGAACCCGGCGGCGGTGATCGCGTCGAGGGCGGCGAGGCCGCCGGCCGTGAAGCCGGCGAGGAGCAGCCGCAGCCTGCCGCGCACGCTGCCCACCAGCGGGGTGCCGTCGCGCAGCAGGGTGCGGGCGCGGTCGGCCTCGAAGGCGATCAGGGCGCGCACCGAGGCGTTCGCGGTCGGCCGGGCGAGGTCGTCCTCGGTGACGTGGAACCGCTTCATGTCCTCGGCGGGCAGGTAGATCCGGTCCCGGCCGAGGTCCTCGGCGACGTCCTGGAGGTGCTCGACGATCTGCAGCGCGGTGCAGATCTCGTCCGAACGTTCGACGCGCTCGGGGGTGGCGGTCCCGGTGATGCCGAGGACGAGCCGGCCGACGGGGTTCGCGGAGAGTTCGCAGTAGGCGAGGAGGTCGTCGTACGTCTCGTAGCGGCGCACCAGCTGGTCCTGGCGGTTGGCCGCGACGAGACCGAGGAAGGGCTCGGGGGTCAGTGCGCGGCGGCGCACGGTCGGCTGGAGGGCGCGCAGCAGGGGGTGGTGGGGGGTGCCGTCGAAGACCCGCAGGAGGTCGGCCTCGAAGGCGTCGAGCAGGGCGAGCCGGTCCTCGGCCCGGTCGGGGGCGACGCCGAGGTGGCGGGCGTCGGCTCCACCGGGTGCGAGATCGCCGTCGCCGATGTCGTCGACGAGCCGGGCGAAGCCGTAGACGGCCATCAGGTCGTCGCGCCAGGCGCGCGGCAGGAAGAAGGGGGCCACGGGGAAGTTCTCGTCCGCTGCCTTGTCGAGGGTGGTGCGCGCGGAGGCCTCGGGGCGCACCCGCCGGGTTCCCGTCACTGGCCGCTGCCCGACGCGGGGACGGCGACACCCTCGTGGAGCTGGAGATTTCGCGTCATGGCCGTCACATCTCCTGTTCTACACTGCCGATCCAATCCATCCTATTTCGGACACGCCACCGGTCCGTCACGGACGGCTCACCGTCTGACGCCCGAGGATGCCTAGGGGTTATCGACCCACTTGCCACGAATCAGCACCGCTACAGCTTACGTTGTACAACGCCGAGTGCCTCGTCGGGGTGCCGGGCGCCGCGCGAAAAGAACACCCAGGTCGTCAACTCGCCCGCATAGAGCGGAAGTTCAGCTTCCTCGCCGCGCCCGGCCGGCGCGGGCCCCGGAGACCACCAGGGCGAGGGTGGACTCGACGACGTCGGCCCGGCGCTGGGCCGGCAGGGCGTCCAGCGGGCCGTCGAGGAGCAGAAGTGACAGTCCGTGCACGGCCGACCACGTGGCAGCCTCGGCCGCGGGCCGGGCGCGCCGCGGGCCGCGGCCGGCCCCGGTGAGGGCGTTCACGGCCTCCGTGAGCAGGGCGAACGCACGGATCTCGGGTTCGGGTTCGGCGGGGCGCCCCGGTGGCGCCCAGGGCTCGCCACAGGCCGCGCGCGGGGTGCAGAAGGCGGCCCGGTAGAGGCCGGGGTGGTCCAGGGCGAAGCCGACGTAGCCGCGGCCGAGGGCGGCGAGGCGCATCTCGGCGGCGACCGTGGGGTCGTCGGCACCGGGAACCCGCTCGACGGCCCGCTCCATGGAGTCGGCGAGCGCCCGCTGGGCGTGGGTCTTGACGGCTTCGAGCAGCTCGCCCCTGCCCTCGAAGTGCCGGTAGGCGGCGGTGGGCGAGACGCCGACCCGGCGGGCCGCCTCGCGCAGGACGACGCGTTCGGGGCCGCCCTCGGTGGCGAGGTCGACGGCGGCACAGATCAGCGCGTTGCGCAGATCGCCGTGGTGGTAGGTCTTTCCCCCGGTGATCGCTGCCATGGGCTCATCCTGCCCGATGTTGACCGCATGAACATTCCCGGTGGTCGGCGCCGGACGGGGCGGGGAACGCGAAGGCCCCCGCCGGTCGGGCGGGGGCCTTCGTACAGCGTGTGCAGCGGCTACCTCGCGGTCTCGCGCTCGTACGCCCGCATGACCTCTTCGGTGGGGCCGTCCATCAGGAGCTCGCCCTTCTCCAGCCACAGGACCCGGTCGCAGGTGTCCCTGATCGACTTGTTGCTGTGGCTGACCAGGAAGACCGTGCCGGCCTCCTTGCGAAGCTCCCTGATGCGCTCCTCGGAGCGGATCTGGAACCTGCGGTCACCGGTCGCGAGGGCCTCGTCGATCATGAGGACGTCGTGGTTCTTCGCGGCGGCGATGGCGAACCGGAGCCGGGCACCCATGCCGGAGGAGTACGTCCGCATCGGCAGGCTGATGAAGTCGCCCTTCTCGTTGATGCCCGAGAAGTCGACGATGCTCTGGTAACGCTCGCGGATCTCGTCCTTGCTCATGCCCATGGCGAGGCCGCCGAGGATCACGTTGCGCTCGCCCGTGAGGTCGTTCATCAGCGCGGCGTTGACGCCGAGCAGCGAGGGCTGCCCGTCGGTGTAGACCTTGCCGCTCTCGGTGGGGAGCAGGCCGGCGATGGCGCGCAGCAGGGTGGACTTGCCGGAGCCGTTGCTGCCGATGAGGCCGATGGCCTCGCCCCGGTAGGCGGTGAAGGTGACCCCGCGCACGGCGTGCACCTTGCGGACGCCGCGGGAGACCTCGGCCTTGCCCTTGCCGACGATCCGGCTGAGGGCCGCGGTGGCGCTGCCCTTGCCGCCGCCACCGGTGTTGACCCGGTAGACGATGTGAACCTCGTCGGCGATGACGGTGGGAACGCGCCCCTTGGTGATGTCAGCCACGGCCGTACCTCTCCTCGGCCTTCCAGAAGTAGACGAAGCCGCCGATGCCGATGGCCAGCGCCCAGCCGAGCGCCGCCATCCAGACGTGCGACGGCAGGTTGGAGGAGCCGTAGTCGTCGATCAGGGCGAACCGGACCAGGTCCATGTAGATCGCCGCCGGGTTGTACATGAGGACGTCGGCGATCCAGGCCGGCTTGTCCGCGAGCATCACCGGGATGGAGAACATCACGCCGGAGGCGTACATCCAGGTGCGCATGACGAAGGGCATGAGCTGGGCGAGGTCGGGTGTCTTGGCCCCCATCCTCGCCATGATCATGGCCAGACCGACGTTGAACACGAACTGCAGGAACAGCGCCGGAATCAGCAGCAGCCAGCTCAGCGACGGGTAGCTGCCGAAGGCGATCACGATGGCGGCCAGCACGATCATCGAGAACAGCAGCTGCTGGAGCTGCTGGAGCGCGAACGAGACCGGCAGCGAGGCGCGCGGGAAGTGCAGCGCGCGGACCAGGCCGAGGTTGCCGGCGATCGCGCGGACACCCGCCATCACCGAGCTCTGGGTGAAGGTGAAGACGAAGATGCCGGTGACCAGGAACGGGATGTACACCTTGGTCGGCATGCCCTGACCGGCGCCCAGGATAAGACCGAAGATCAGGAAGTAGACACCGGCGTTCAGCAGCGGGGTCGCCACCTGCCAGATCTGCCCGAGCTTCGCCTGGCTGTACTGCGCCGTCAGCTTCGCCGAGGAGAAGGCGAGGATGAAGTGGCGCCGACCCCACAGCTGCCGGATGTACTCGAAGAACCCGGGCCGGGCACCGCTGACCGCAAGACCGTACTTGGTGGCCAGCTCGGCCGGGGTCAGGCGGTCGTCGACGGATGGCGGGGCGCTCGTCGCGACCGCACCGTCGTGGGTTGTCTCACTCACAGGTCGGAACTTTCGTATTCAGATGCGCGGTGGTCAGGCACCACGTGTCAGACGACGGGCGGGCGTCCCAGTCGGGTCAGCCGCCACACCGTACGCCATTTCATGGGCCGGCGCGGTCCGCAGGGGGCGGCCCAGCCTTCCCGGAAACCGCCGAGCCACGCCTTGAGCGCGGGGCCCGAGGGGCGCCGCGCGAGGGTCAGGAGCAGCCAGACACCGAGATAGACCGGAACGAGGAGTGCGGGGAGGTTGCGCCGGGCCAGCCATACCCGGTTGCGGGCCACGTTGTAGTGGTACGTCGCGTGCCGGGACGGTGGCGTGGTGGGGTGGAGCAGCACCATGTCGGAACGGTAGTCGATCATCCAGTTGGCGTCGAGGGCCCGCCAGGCCAGATCCGTCTCCTCGTGCGCGTAGAAGAACTCGTCGGGCAGGCCGCCGACTTCGGCGAGGACCTGGGTGCGGACGGCGTTGGCGCCGCCGAGGAAGGTGGTCACGCGCGAGGACCGCATCGGGTCGGCGGCGCGCAGCCTCGGGACGTGCCGGCGCTGGGTGAGACCGGTCTCCGGGTCGGCGATCCGGAAACTGATGATGCCGAGCCGCTCGTCGGCGGCGAAGGCCGCACGGACCAGCTCGGCGGTGTCGTTCCGCTCCAGCAGGCCGTCGTCGTCCAGGAAGAGCAGGGCGTCGACGGGGCCGCACGGACCCTCGGGGCCGAAGGCCTCGATGCCGACGTTGCGGCCGCCGGGGATGCCCAGGTTTTCGGGCAGGTCGATGGTGTGGACGCCCTCGGGCACCCCCGTGACGGGGGCGCCGTTCCCGACGACGACGACCTCGACCGGGTCGCCCTCCTGCTTGGCGACCGACTCGAGCAGCGCGCGCAGGTCGTCGGGGCGGTTGCCCATGGTGATGATGACGGCGCCCAGCTTCATCGGCGTGCTCACGCTCGTCCCCCTGCTCGTCGTCGTCATGTCGGTCGTCCGCCCACTCCTGGCCATGTCAGCCGGTCCTCACTTCAGCCGGCTCGACGCCAGGATCGACACCAGGTGCAGCACCGTCTGCAGGAGCGCGATGCCCGCGAGGACGGCGACGCCGAGGCGGGTGAAGAACAGGTCGCCGCGCGCCGCGTCGAGGAACGCGAGCACCAGGATGAGCAGGGAGGCCTCGATGCCGAGGACCAGGCGGTGGAACTTCAGCGCCGCGGCCGCCCGGCGGGCGAGGGCCATGCCGGAGGAGCGGGGCTCGCTGGCCGACTCCTTGACCGGCTCCATCCCGCTCTGGTGGCGGGCGACGCCGACGAGGTCGGTCTCCGCCTTGATGAGGATCGCGCCGAGCGCGGCGAGGGTGCCGAGGAAGGCCCACAGCCAGTCGATCCGGCCACCGCCCCACAGGTCGGAGGCGCGCAGGCCGAGGCCGACCAGGACGGCGGCGTCGCACAGGTACGCGCCGACGCGGTCCAGGTAGACACCGGCGAGCGAGTACTGCTTCTTCCAGCGGGCGACCTCGCCGTCGACGCAGTCGAGGAGCAGGTAGAGCTGGACGGCGACGACGCCGAGGACCGCGCCCCAGATGCCCGGCACGAGCAGGGCGGGGGCCGCGAGGACGCCGCAGATCGTCATCACGTACGTCAGCTGGTTCGGCGTGATCCTGGTGCCGACCAGGTGGCGGGTGATGCGCAGCGAGATCTCGCGCATGTACAGGCGGCCGCCCCAGTGTTCGCCGCTGCGCCGGTCCTTCACCCCCGCCGGGTGCACGACCGGGCGGAGCTCAGCTACCGATGGCTTTGGCATAGTCGGCGTACGCGTCCCTGATCTGGTCGTCGGAGAGGTCGAGGTGTTCGAGGATCGTGAAGCGGCCCGGACGGGTCTGCGGCGCGAAGGACACGGCCCGGACGAACTCGTCCACGCCGAAGCCCATCTCCTGAGGGGTCACCGGCAGGCCGTGGCGGCGCAGCGTCTCGACGATCTGGAGCGAGCCCTCGGCCGCACCGCGCAGGTGCATCGCGAAGGCGGCGCCGAGACCGACCTGCTCGCCGTGGCTGGCAGCACGCTCGGGGAAGAGCAGGTCGAAGGCGTGGCTGATCTCGTGACAGGCGCCCGAGGCCGGCCGGCTGTCGCCGCTGATCGACATGGCGATGCCGGTCATCACCAGGCCCTCGGAAAGGGTGACGAGGAATTCCTCGTCGCCGATGCCGCCGGGGTGCCGGAGCACCGCCTCGCCCGCGCTGCGGGCCATCGCCGCGGCGAGGCCGTCGACCGGCTCGCCGGTCTCGCGGTGCGAGAGCTCCCAGTCCGCGATGGCGGAGAGGTTGGAGACCGCGTCGCCGATGCCGGAGCGGACGAAGCGCACCGGGGCGTCCCGGATCACGTCGAGGTCGATGACCAGCGCGATCGGGGTCGGCACTCCGTAGGAGCCGCGTCCGTTGTCGTTGTCCAGGGTGGAGATCGGCGAGCAGATGCCGTCGTGCGACAGGTTCGTGGCGATGGCGACCAGCGGCAGGCCGACCCGGGCCGCCGCGTACTTGGTGACATCGATGATCTTGCCGCCACCGAGGGCGACCACGGCGTCGTACCGCTTGCCGCGCATCGCGTCGGCGAGCTTGACCGCCGCGTCGATGGTTCCGCCGTCGACCGGGTACCAGTCGGCGCCGGGCAGCTCGGGCGCGAACTGGTCGCGCAGCTTCAGGCCGGAGCCGCCGCTGATGGCGACGGCGATCCGGCCGTTGCTGGAGATGCGCTGGTCCGCCAGGAGGCCGGCGAGGTCCTCCAGCGCCCCCCGCCGGATGTCGACGACGACCGGCGAGGGGATCAGCCGGGTCAGTACTGGCACGCGATCTCACGGCCCTTCGCGAGGTCGTCGTGGTTGTCGATCTCGACCCACTTGACGTCGCCGATGGGCGCCACGTCGATGGTGAAGCCGTCGTCGACGAGCTTCTGGTAGCCGTCCTCGTAGTAGAGGTCGGGGTCGCGCTCGAAGGTGGCCTTGAGGGCGTCGGCGAGCGCCTCGGCGGCGGCGGGCTCGATGAGCGTGACACCGATGTACTCGCCGGTGGCGGTGGCCGGGTCCATCAGCTTGGTGATCTTCTGGACGCCCTTGCCCTCGGCGGTGATGACCTTCATCTCCTCGTCGGCGAGGTTCTTCACCGTGTCGAGGGCGAGGATGATCTTCTGGTCGCCGCCGCGCGCGGCGAGCAGGGTCTTCTCGACGGAGACCGGGTGGACGGTGTCGCCGTTGGCGAGGATCACACCGCGCTTCAGGACCTCGCGGGCGCACCACAAGGAGTAGGCGTTGTTCCACTCCTCGGCCTTGTCGTTGTCGATCAGCGTGATCGACAGGCCGTACTGGGCCTCCAGGGCCTCCTTGCGCGCGTACACGGCCTCCTTGCGGTAGCCGACGACGATGGCGACCTCGGTGAGGCCGACCTCCGCGAAGTTCTTCAGCGTGAGGTCGAGGACGGTGGTGTCACCGTCGACAGGCACGAGGGCCTTCGGGAGCGTGTCGGTGTAGGGGCGCAGACGCCGTCCGGCACCGGCTGCCAGTACGAGGCCAATCATGCTGTTTCTCCTTCGTCATGTACGGCGGGTGCTCCGGAGGACACCCAGAAGCGGATGGACTCCACGAGCACCACGAGCGCGAGGGCGACCGCGAGGGCGGTGAGTGCCAGGGCGAAGTCGTCGCCCCGGCTCGCCAGCAGGGCGGCGAGGACCGTCACCAGCAGGACGCGGCCCTCGTGCCCGCCGATGGTGCGCACCAGCCAGGCGGGCGGGGCGCCGGTGCCGCCGCGGATGCGGTACACCGTGTCGTAGTGATGGTAGGCGACGGCGGCCACCAGGCCGTAAGCCGCGGGCAGGGCGCCGTTCACCTCGGAACGGGCGGCGAGGATGAGGATCAGGCTGTACTCGGCGGCCCGGAAGATCGGGGGCACGAGCCAGTCGAGGGGGCCCTTGAGGGAGTGCGCGACGGCCACGCCCGCCGCAGCGACGTACACCACGGCGGCCAGGACGACCCAGTAGCTGCCGACGCTCTTGTCGCCCGCCTCGACCAGCAGGATCGCCGCGCCGACGGCCGCGGCCAGCGGGGCCGTCCAGCGGTCCCGGGTTCTGCTCGGTGAGCCCGCGATGAACTGCGCGATCGGGCCGCTGTCGGCCAGGTCCGCCAGGGCCTGGGCGGCCCGGTCGGTGCGCTTCGCCTTGCGGGTCAGCGAGCGCAGCACGCGGCCGGCGGTGGTGTAGCAGGCGCCGAAGGCGCAGCCGATGATGAGCGCCCAGAAGGTGATCCGGGGGGTGGTGACGGCGGTGAGGACCGCGATCATGGCCCAGCGCTCGCCGATCGGCAGGATGATCATCCGGCGGATCCAGACGGTCCAGCCGACGCTGTCGAGCCGGCTGGAGAGCGCCGCGGTGGGGCTGGTGTTGGCCGTGGCGTCGTGATTGGCCTCGTTGAACGAGAAGTCCACAACGTGCCGGCAGGTCATCAGGATCATCGCGCCGAGCGCGAGCGCCCAGACGTCGTCGCCGTTACGGGCCGCGCCGAGGGCGAGGCCGGCGTAGAAGGCGTACTCCTTGGCGCGGTCGAAGGTGGCGTCGAGCCAGGCGCCCATCGTCGAGTACTGCAGGGAGTAACGGGCGAGCTGCCCGTCGGTGCAGTCCAGGACGAAGGAGACGAGGAGGAGCACGCCGGCCGCGATGTATCCGCCGCGCTCGCCGGTGGCGGCGCAGCCTGCCGCGATGAGCGCGGTGAGCAGCGAGGCGGTGGTGACCTGGTTGGGCGTGAGACCGCGCCGGGCGCACCAGCGGGCGATGTAGCGCGAGTACGGGCTGACGGCGAAGGTGGTGAAGAAGCCGTCGTGGGCCTTCACGGCGGAGCGGAGGCGTACGGCCTCCTCGTCGACGGCGGCGACGGCGGCGCGGGCCTCGTGGCGGGCCTCGGCGTCGGTCGGTACGGCGGCGACGAGCGTGCCGAGGGTGGGCCGGTGCACGGCGACGCCGTCGGCGTCGAGGGCCTCGGCCAGGGTGTCGGGCAGGCTCTCGTCGGAGGCCGTGTCCGCCGCGGGGGCGCCGGGCACCGTCGCATGGGCGTCGGTCAGGGCGCGGGCGAGCGCCGGGCGGGCCTCGGGCTGCGCGGTGAGCGCGCCGGGCGCCGCGGCGGCCGGGAATCGGGGGTCGGTCAGGGCCAGGCGCAGGGCGTGGAGGTGTCCGACGAAGCGGGGGTCGACGACGGCGACCCGCTCACCGGCCGGTACGGCGGCGAGCAGCGCTCCGGTGTCCTGGGGGCCTGAGGCGACCCGCACGTCGAAGCCGAGCGACCGCAGATCGCCGTCGAGCGACGATCCGGGTACCGGCGGACCGGTGAGGATGGCGGTCGACAGACGAACTCACTCCTTGGAGCTGACGGGCGGGCCCTCGGGGCTCACGGCACGGCCCCGGGCACGGCGGCTCGGCCCGGCATCGGGCGGCGGCACGTCGGCTGAGGCTATCGGATGAACATGGCGGGAGTTCACCGAGGCTTTGCGGGGCGGACTCCCCCGGGCCCACTCGAATCCGTCCGTGTGCGCCATGCCCCACGGAGATCATCATGGGCGATCGACCCGCCGCCCCACAAACCGCGTTCGGAGGCGTTCCGGGACCACCTTCTCGCGCCGTACCGCCGAACGCGCATCAGTGCAGGTCAGATGATATGACAACGGTGTTCAATCCCGTGTTGCACATACCCCCCACCCGTAGTTCACTGGCGAATCGGAGCGACTCGCGGTGACGCGAAACACCCGGCACACGACACGAGGGAGAGGCGACGTCATGGGGGCTGGACACGACCACGGGCACAGCCACGGCGGACCCCCGCCCACGGGGACCGCCGCCGCTGCCTACCGCGGCCGGTTGCGGATCGCGCTCGCGATCACGCTGTCCGTGATGGTGGTCGAGATCATCGGCGGCATCGTCTCCGACTCGCTCGCCCTGATCGCCGACGCCGCCCACATGGCGACGGACGCGGTCGGCCTCGCGATGGCGCTGCTCGCGATCCACTTCGCCAACCGCCCGCCCACGGAGAACCGCACCTACGGCTTCGCTCGGGCCGAGATCCTCGCCGCGCTCGCCAACTGTCTGCTGCTGCTCGGTGTCGGCACCTATGTGCTGTACGAGGCGATCCAGCGGTTCATCGAGCCCGCCGAGACCAAGGGCGGCCTCACGATCATGTTCGCGCTGATCGGTCTGGTCGCCAACATGGTCTCGCTCTCCCTGCTGGTACGGGGCCAGAAGGAGAGCCTGAACGTGCGCGGCGCCTATCTGGAGGTGCTCGCCGACGCGCTCGGCTCGGTGACGGTCCTCGTCTCGGCCGGCATCATCCTGGCCACCGGCTGGCAGTACGCCGACCCGATCGCCTCCATCCTCATCGGCCTGATGATCGTGCCGCGCACGATCAAGCTGCTCCGCGAGACGCTCGACGTCCTGTTGGAGTCGGCTCCCAAGGGCGTCGACATGGCGGAGGTCCGGGCGCACATACTGGCGCTTCCCGGCGTCGAGGACGTCCACGACCTGCACGCCTGGACGATCACGTCCGGCATGCCGGTGCTCTCCGCGCACGTGGTGGTGGACCAGGCGGCGCTCGACTCCGTCGGCCACGAGAAGATGCTGCACGACCTGCAGGGGTGCCTGGGCTCCCACTTCGACGTGGAGCACTGCACCTTCCAGCTGGAGCCCGCGGGTCACGCCGCGCACGAGGCCAAGCTCTGTCTGTGAGCCCTGTTAGGCTTGATCGACACGTGTTCGAACCGCATGCGCGAAGCGCGTGAGTGGGAGAGGAGCTGAGGTTGATGACCGTCGCGATGGAGGCTGCCCAGTGCGGCAGCGCCCGGTCCAGCTTCAGCTTCCGGGTCCTCGGCTGACCTGATCCCGGTTCTTCCGGCCCGATCATCCGTCGGCCGGGACCCTTTCACACAAGGGTTTCCCACGTTGTCCGACAACAACAGCAACGCACTTCGCGATGCTTTCTTCGCCCTGCACCACGGCCTTCCGCGCCAGGGTCCGGGCTCCGACGCCACCACCCGCCGTCTGCTCGCGCTCGCGGGACCGCTCCCCGAGCGCCCCCGCGTGCTCGACCTCGGCTGCGGCCCCGGCCGCTCCGCCCTGCTCCTGGCCGCCGAGGCCGGGGCGGAGGTGACGGCCGTCGATCTGCACCGGCCGTTCCTCGACGAGCTGCGCGAGGCCGCGGACGCCCGCGGGCTCGGCGACCTGATCCGTACGCTCGACGCCGACATGGGCGAGCTGCCGTTCCCCGACGGGTCCTTCGACCTCGTCTGGGCCGAGAGCTCGGCCTACGCCCTCGGCTTCGACACCGCCCTGCGTTCCTGGCGCAGGCTCCTGGTTCCCGGCGGCACCCTGGTGCTCACCGAGTGCGAATGGACGGTGGACGAGCCGAGCGAGGAGGCCCGCGCCTTCTGGGACACGCATTACACGCTGCGCACCCGGCGGGCGAACACCGCGGCGGCGGTCGAGGGCGGCTACCACGTCCTCGGTGTCCTCCCGCAGCCGGAGAGCGACTGGGACGCGTACTACGGACCGCTCTCCGAGCGGGCCGACGCGGCGGACCCAGGCGTTCCCGGCATGGCCGAGATCCTCACCTCGACGCGCGCCGAACTCGCCATGCGCCGCGACCACGGCGGCGAGTACGGCTACACCGGTTACGTCCTGCGGCCCGCCGACGCCCGGTGGCGGACGCGGCCGGAGACCGCCGACGACATCCGTTCCGTACGGGACGTCAACGCGGCGGCGTTCGAGACGCCGGCGGAGGCCGATCTTGTCGACGCCCTCCGCCGGGACCCCGGGGCGTGGCTGCCGGGTCTGTCGTTCGTGGCGGAGGCCCCGGACGGCTCCGTCGCGGGGTACGCGCTGATCACCCGCTGCCACGTCGACGGCGTCCCTGCGGCGGCGCTCGCCCCGGTCGCCGTCGCCCCGCGGTACCAGCGGCAGGGTGTCGGGGAGGCCGTCACCCGGGCGGTGCTCGACGCGGCACGGCTGCGCGGGGAGCGGCTCGTCCTGGTGCTCGGCCATCCGGAGTACTACCCCCGGTTCGGGTTCGCACCCGCGTCTGAATATGGAATTCGGCCGTCCTTCGACGTTCCGGACGAGGCCATGAGGGCACTGGTCCTCGACGGCTCCGGCCCGGTTCCGTCGGGCACGATCCAGTACGCGGCGGCTTTCGGGGTCTGACGCCCCGCCCGCTCCCGCCGTGCCGGTGTACTCCGGTGCGGTGGGAGCGGGCCATGTCCGGCCGCTCGAAGTACGGACAAGAGGCTTTTGTACGGCAGACTGAAGGGGCCCTTCCGGGCCGAGACCGAAGCGAAGGACGGTTATGCCGACCACATCAGCCAGCGTGGCTCACACCTCGTCGAACGGTGTCCAGCCGACCGCAGCCCAGGCGTCGATCATGCTCGAACTGGTCGACGAGAACGGCATCACCATCGGTACGGCGGAGAAGCTCGCCGCCCACCAGGCCCCCGGTCAGCTCCACCGGGCGTTCTCCGTCTTCCTCTTCGACGAGTCGGGCCGGCTGCTGCTCCAGCGCCGCGCGCTCGGCAAGTACCACTCCCCCGGTGTCTGGTCCAACACCTGCTGCGGCCACCCCTATCCGGGCGAGGCGCCGTTCGCGGCCGCCGCCCGGCGCACGTACGAGGAGCTGGGGATCTCCCCCTCGCTGCTCGCCGAAGCAGGAACGGTCCGCTACAACCACCCCGACCCGGCGTCGGGCCTGGTGGAGCAGGAGTACAACCACCTCTTCGTCGGCATGGCGCAGACCGAACTGCGGCCCGACCCGGAAGAGGTCGAGGAGACGGCCTATGTGACGGCGGAGGAGCTGATGGAGCGGCACGCGAGCGCGCCGTTCTCCGCCTGGTTCATGACCGTCCTGGACGCGGCGCGTCCGGCGATCAAGGAGCTGACGGGTCCCGCCGGGGGCTGGTGATCCCGGGTGCGGCCGGGGGGAGCGCCGACGGCGCCTCCCCGGGGCGCGCGAGGTCCGGGTTCAGGGGCAGCGCGGCCCAGATGATCTTTCCGCCGCTCGCGGTGTGCTCCACGTCGCAGGCGCCGCCCGACTCCAGGGCGATCTCCCGGACCAGGAGCAGCCCGCGGCCGCCCGTCTGACCGTAGTCCGCCTCGAGGGCCTTGGGGCGGTACGGATGGTTGTCCTCGACGGACACCCTGATCCACTCCGCGCCGATCGCCACCTCCACCGCCACCTCGGGGGAGAGCAGCGCCGCGTGTTTGACGGCGTTGGTGACCAGTTCGGAGACGATCAGGAGCAGCCCCTGAACCGTTTCCTCATGGACCGGTACTCCTTGACGGAGCAACAGGTCGCGTACCGCGTGCCGGGCCTGCGGAACTGAGACGTCGACCGCGGGAGCGGTGAAGCGCCAGACCCCTTCGTAGGACGGTGGCCGTGCGGGGACGCTCCCGCTCTCCATGGTCCGGCTCCCACCGTCGTGCTCGATTGTCGCCACGCGTCAAGTCTTGGTAATGCGCAGGTCCGGACCGGGCTACTGACCAGAAGTCGACACTTATCGACCACATTCTGATCAGGTGAGTATGCCAACGTCAGTTGTTCGACTGCTCCTGATCCTCCGTTGACGCCTTCGGAGGGGTGGCGGGAGACTCGTCCTTCACCGTCGTGGCGGGCGGTGTGACCATGCCGACGATACGCCTGCCCCCGACGCCGATCGCGATCAGGCCGAGACCGTCGAAGAGCAGGGCGAGCGAGAAGAAGACGCCGAGCACGTACCGGCTGCTGTCCGGCCAGTCGAAGAGGACCAGCAGACCGAGGAGGAGACCGAACGCTCCCTGGAGCAGGGTCCACCCGAACTGCGGTCCGCGCACCACCACACTACCCACCAGCCGGAAGACGCCGCCGGTGAGGAAGAGCAGGGCGGCGAACATGGTCAGGGCCTCGGCCGAGCCCTCCGGGTGCCGGATCACCACGACACCCGCCGCGATGTTCAGCGCCGCCACCACCACGGCGAGCCAGAAGAAGTTGCTTCCGCGCGATTCGATGGCGTGCACCAGCCCGACGACACCGCCGATGAGCAGCAGCCAGCCGAAGAGCAGCATCGAGGTGAGGGTGGCGAGACCGGTGTAGAAGAGACCGACGATCCCGGCGATGACCAGCAGGACGCCGAGCACGGTGAGCCGGCCGAGGCTGCGCTTGAGCTTGCGTCCCTCGTGCACGGCGTCGAAGGGGGCCTCACCGGACGCGTCGTCGGGTTCCCGGGCCATGCGCGCCTCCTCCTTCGCCCCCTCCGCGACCCCTCCTCGATCGTACGGTCGAGGTGCCCGGATAGCATCCGGCGCATGGAGCCCACCGAGCCGCAGCTGACGGTCGTCGTCGCCGACGCGGTCGCCACCGTCGTCATCTCGAACCCGGCCAAGCGCAACGCGATGACGGCGGCGATGTGGCGGTCCCTGCCCGGGCTGCTCGCGCCGCTCGCCGCCGACCCCGAGGTCCGCGCCCTGGTGCTCACCGGCGACGGCGGCACCTTCTGCGCGGGCGCGGACATCTCGACGCTGCGGGAGCCGGGCGACGAGCAGCAGTCGCTCGCGGTCCGGGCCGAGGAGGCGCTCGCCGCCTTCCCCAAGCCGACCCTCGCCGCGATCCGCGGCTTCTGCGTGGGCGGCGGCAGCCAGCTCGCCGCCGCCTGCGACCTGCGGTTCGCCGAGGAGGGCGCGCGGTTCGGGGTCACCCCTGCGAAGCTCGGGATCGTGTACCCCGCCTCGTCGACCCGCAGACTGGCCGCGCTCGTCGGGCCCTCCGCCGCCAAGTACCTGCTCTTCTCCGCCGAGTTGATCGACACCGAGCGGGCGCTGCGCACCGGGCTCGTCGACGAGGTCCTGGCGGAGGGCGAACTGGACAAGCGGGTGGCCGAGTTCAGCCGGGTGCTCGTCGCGCGCTCGCTGCTCACCCAGGCGGCGGCCAAGGAGTTCGCGGACGGCCACACGGACCGGGACGCGCACTGGGCCGAGCAGGCGCGCGGCAGCGGCGACACCGCCGAGGGGGTCGCCGCCTTCCTGGAACGCCGGGCGCCCCGCTTCACGTACGGCCTGTAGGACCAGGCCGCCAGGCCGGTCAGCCCTGGGGCAGGTCCTTCGGGGCCGTGCCGCGCCAGTGGGCGACGATCTCGGCCGGCGCCTTCTCCGGGGAGCCCGCGTCGTAGGGCGGCTGCGGGTCGTACTCGGTGAGCAGCTGGATGGTCTGGGCGGTCGCGTCGCCGGCGATCCGGCCGATGAGGTGCAGCGCCATGTCGATGCCGGACGAGACCCCGGCGGCGGTGACGTACTTGCCGTCGAAGACGACCCGCTCGCCGGTCGGCTCGACGCCGACCGCCCGCAGCTCGTCGAAGGCGAGCCAGTGGGTGGTCGCCCGGCGGCCGTCGAGCAGGCCCGCGGCGCCGAGGATGAGCGAACCGGTGCAGACGGAGGTCGTCCAGGTGCTGGTCTCGTCGGCGGTACGGAGCCAGCCGAGGATCTCCGGGTCGTTCATCGCCGCCCGCGAGTCGGGGCCACCGGGGACGAGCACGATGTCGGGGTGCGGGACGTCCGCGAGGGTCTTGTCGGCGACCAGGGCGAGGCTGCCCTGGTCGTTGCGGACCGGCCCGGCCTCCTTGGCGACGAAGACGGTCTCGGCTCCGGGGATGCGGGCGAGCAGCTCGTAGGGTCCGACGGCGTCGAGGGTGGTGAAGCGGTCGTAGAGGAGCACGGCGATCTGCATGGGGTCCCTTTCCTTGGGTGGTCGGTGCTGAGTGGTCTCGGGTTCGCCGCGGGCGCGGGTTCCGCAGGTGGGGCGGTTCAGGGCCGCGTGGCGTTCCGTACCGGTGCGTGGAAGCGGCGGCGGTAGTCCGCCGGAGCGGTGCCCATCGCCTTGACGAAGGCCCGGCGCATCGCCTCGGGCGTGCCGTAGCCGACGGCCCGGGAGACCTCCTCGACGCCGTCGGTCGTCTCCTCCAGGAGTCGCCGCGCGTGCTCGAGCCGGACCCTGTCGACATAGCGGCCCGGGGTCGTGCCGGTCTCCGCCTGGAAGGCGCGGGCGAAGTGGCGGGGTGACAGCCGGGCCCGGGCGGCGAGCGCCTCGACGGAGAGGTCCCCCGCCGGATGCTCGGTGATCCAGTGCTGGAGGTCCCGCAGCGGCGCGCGCCGGGCGGTCTGCGCGGCGAGCTGGGCGCTGAACTGCGCCTGGTTGCCGGGGCGGCGCAGGAAGACGACCAGGTGCCGGGCTACGGTCAGGGCGGTGTCACGGCCCAGGTCCTCCTCGACGAGCGCGAGCGCGAGGTCGATGCCCGCCGTCACGCCGGCGGAGGTGGCGATGCGGCCGTCACGGACGAAGATCGGGTCGGGATCCACGTCGACCTCGGGGTAGCAGCGGGCGAGGTGGTCGCAGGCGATCCAGTGGGTGGTCGCGCGGTGGCCGTCGAGCAGCCCGGCCTCCGCCAGCAGCAGCGCCCCGGTGCAGACGGAGACCAGCCGCTCGGCACGCGGGCCGTTCGCCCGCAGCCAGTCGATCAGCCGGGGGTCGGGGCGCCGGGTGCCCTCACCTCCGGGGACGAGCAGGGTGTGCGGGCGGTCCGCAGCGGCGAGCGTGGTGTCCGGCAGCAGCCGCAGGCCGCTCTGGGTGCGGACCGGCCCGCCGTCGAGCGAGGCGGTCACGATCGGGTAGGAGCCGCCGCCGGCGCGGCCCGCCCCGGCGAACACCTCCACCGGTCCGGTGACATCCAGGCTCTGCACGTCGTCGAAGAGGACGACGAGCACGGGTCGCTTCGTCATGGGCACCATCCTTGGCCGGTTGCGGGGTGTCCGCAATGACGAGCAACCCACCTTTCCTGCCATGCGGGACCGGGGCGACCGCCCCGGGCTTCCGGTCGTACCGACCAGTCGGTAACGTTCCGTTCCATGACCTCTCTGCCTCCCCGCGCGGGCCGCCGCTGTCACCACATGCTCAACCCGATGCACTCCACGGTGTACTTCTCACCGGACCTGGACACCGAGTTCCGCGCCCTCGGCTTCGAGGACGCCACGGCCATGCGGCTCGCCTCGCGCAGCGCCGCGATGGGCGCCGTGGGCGCGGGCACCGTCGCCGCGGCCTTCTTCAACTACAACGTCGAGATGCTGGCCCAGCACCTTCCGGCGGTGTGGGACATCGCCTCGCCCGCCGAGGTCGGCGCCGCGCGGCTGCGGACGGTGGACCGCACGCTGCGCCGGCTCCTCGGCGAGGAGGCGATCGCCTCGGCCGAGATGGCGGAGGCCGCCGAACTCGCTCTGCGCGCCACCGAGGCCTGCACCCGGCACGCCCGGCCGCTCTACTCGGCCCACGCCGACCTGCCCGTCCCCGAGGCGCCGCACCTGCGGTACTGGCACTCCGCGACGCTGCTGCGCGAGCACCGGGGCGACGGCCACCTGGCCGCGCTGCTGACCCTGGACCTCGACCCGCTGGAGGCGATGGTCAGCCACACCGCGACCGGCCTGGGCATGAACCCGCGGCTCGCCCTGGGCGCGCGCGGCTGGCGGCGCGCCGACTGGGACGCCGCCGCCGACCGGCTGCGCGGGCGCGGGCTGCTCGACGCGGAGGGCGAACTCACGGCCGAGGGCACGGCGCTGCGCGAGGAGCTGGAGGAGCGGACGGACCGGCTGGACTCCGCCCCGTACGAGCACCTGGGCGCGGCGGGCGTGGAGCGGCTGACGGAGCTGGGCAAGACCTTCCGCAACGCGGCGTTCCTGGCCGGGGCCTTCCCGGCCGACCTGAGCGCGAAGAGCTGACCTGCGGCCGCCGGACACGGCGGGACCGGGGCGCGTGCGGGGTTCCGGAGGAGGAGACGGCAGAATGCACTCGCAAGCTTGAGGCACGAGAAGGCGAGTCGGGACACCGTGACGACGTCCATCGAAGGCAGGATCGCCGAGGAACTCGGCGTACGTGAGCGACAGGTGAGGGCGGCCGTCGAGCTGCTCGACGGCGGCTCGACCGTGCCGTTCATCGCGCGCTACCGCAAGGAAGCGACCGAGATGCTCGACGACGCGCAGCTGCGGACGCTGGAGGAGCGGCTGCGCTACCTCCGGGAGCTGGAGGACCGGCGGACCGCCATCCTCGACTCCGTACGGGAGCAGGGGAAGCTGACGGCCGAGGTGGAGGCCCAGCTGCGCGCCGCCGACACCAAGGCCCGGCTTGAGGACATCTACCTGCCCTTCAAGCCCAAGCGCCGTACCAAGGCCCAGATCGCCCGCGAGGCCGGTCTGGAACCGCTGGCGGAGGGGCTGCTCGCCGACCCGTCGGTGGATCCGGCGGCGGCCGCGGCGGCCTTCGTGGACGCCGACAAGGGCGTCGCCGACCCGGCGGCGGCCCTGGAAGGCGCCCGCGCCATCCTCACCGAGAAGTTCTCCGAGGACGCCGACCTCATCGGCGAGCTGCGGGAGCGGATGTGGGGCCGGGGCCGGCTGGCGGCGAAGGTCCGGGACGGGAAGGAGGAGGCGGGCGCGAAGTTCGCCGACTACTTCGACTTCGCGGAGCCCTTCACCGCGCTCCCCTCGCACCGGATCCTCGCCATGCTGCGCGGCGAGAAGGAGGACGTCCTCACCCTGGAGCTGGAGCCGGAGGAGCCCTCCGAGGTGCCCGGTCCGACCGCGTACGAGGGCATGGTCGCCTCGCGCTTCGGCGTGGCCGAGCGGGGGCGTCCTGGCGACAAGTGGCTGCTCGACACGGTCCGCTGGGCGTGGCGGACCCGGATCCTGGTCCATCTCGGGATCGACCTGCGGCTGCGACTGCGCACGGCCGCCGAGGACGAGGCGGTCCGGGTCTTCGCGGCGAACCTGCGCGACCTGCTGCTCGCCGCCCCGGCGGGCACGCGCGCGACCCTGGGCCTCGACCCCGGTTTCCGTACGGGCGTCAAGGTGGCCGTGGTCGACAGCACGGGCAAGGTCGTCGCCACCGACACGATCTACCCGCACGTCCCGGCGAACAAGTGGGACGAGTCGCTGGCGAAGCTGGCGCGGCTCGCGAAGGAGCACGCGGTCGAGCTGGTCGCCATCGGCAACGGCACGGCGTCCCGCGAGACCGACAAGCTCGCCGCCGAACTCATCACCAAGCACCCCGAGTTGAAGCTCACCAAGGTCATGGTCTCGGAGGCCGGCGCGTCCGTGTACTCCGCCTCGGCCTTCGCCTCGCAGGAACTGCCGGGCCTGGACGTCTCGTTGCGCGGCGCGGTGTCGATCGCTCGGCGGCTCCAGGACCCGCTGGCCGAGCTGGTGAAGATCGACCCGAAGTCGATCGGTGTCGGGCAGTACCAGCACGACCTGTCCGAGGTGAAGCTCTCGCGTTCGCTGGACGCGGTCGTCGAGGACTGTGTGAACGGTGTCGGCGTCGACGTCAACACCGCGTCCGCGCCGCTGCTTTCGAGGGTGTCGGGCATCGGCGCGGGTCTCGCCGAGAACATCGTCGCGCACCGCGACGCGAACGGCCCGTTCCGTTCGCGGAAGGCGCTGAAGGACGTGGCGCGGCTCGGCCCGAAGGCGTACGAGCAGTGTGCGGGCTTCCTGCGGATCCGGGGCGGCGACGACCCGCTGGACGCGTCGTCGGTGCACCCGGAGGCGTACCCGGTGGTGCGGCGGATGGTGAAGACGACGGGCGGCGAGGTCGCGTCGCTGATCGGCAACACCGGGGTGCTGCGGTCGCTGCGGGCGGACCAGTTCGTGGACGAGACCTTCGGTCTGCCGACGGTCACCGACATCCTGCGCGAGCTGGAGAAACCGGGTCGCGACCCGCGGCCCGCGTTCAAGACCGCCACGTTCAAGGAGGGCGTCGAGAAGATCGGCGACCTGGTCTCGGGGATGGTCCTGGAGGGCGTGGTCACCAATGTGGCGGCGTTCGGGGCGTTCGTGGACATCGGCGTGCACCAGGACGGGCTCGTCCATGTGTCCGCCATGTCCAAGACCTTCGTCAAGGACCCGCGCGACGTGGTGAAGCCGGGTGACGTGGTCCGGGTGAAGGTCCTGGAGGTCGACATTCCGCGCAAGCGGATCTCCTTGACGCTGCGGCTCGACGACGAGGCGTCGGCGAGCGCGGGCGACGGGGACGCGCCGAAGCGGGAGCGCGGAGAGCGGCGTGAGCGCGGCGGGCGTCCGCCGCAGCAGCGGCGCGGCCAGCCGCAGGGCGGCCAGCGCTCGGCGCCGTCGGCCGGCCCCGCGAACAGCGCGATGGCGGACGCCCTGCGCAAGGCGGGGCTGCTGAACGAGGGCGGCGGCGACAAGCGGCGCGGCCGCTGACGGGGAACGGGCCCGGCCGGACGGCCGGGCCCGTTCGCGTCGCCGAGGGCGACATCCGTGCCGTCAGGCGTTCGGCAGGAAGCGCAGAGCCCATTCGGCGCGGTTCGCGACCGTGAGGTCGTCGTCCTCCGTCAGGGGCTGGAGGAGCGCGCGGGCGCGGGTCGGGTCGGCCTGGACCAGGTCGACGATCTCCGCCGCCAGGGAGTCCTGGTCGTCGCCGAGGTCCACGGAGGAGGCCCGCAGGAGCGCCGGCAGGGCGTCAGGGCCGCCGATGGCGGCGAGGACGCCGCCGAGGAGCTCGCGGGCGTAGGCGTTGCGCTCGACAAGGGCCCGGTCGAGTTCGGCCTGGAGCCGGGGCAGCAGCGCCGCGTCGCCCGAGGCGGCGATCTCGTCGGCGAGGTCGATGGTCTCGTCGAGATCGGCGTCGAGATCGTCCAGCATCTCGGTGAGCCGGGTCAGCAGGTCGGTCATGGTGTCTCCTGGAATGCGCCGTCCCTCAGGACGGGGACCGTCTCCGAGGTGTCGGCCTCGGCGGCCACCGCGACGTCCTGCGGATAGCCGTACTCGTACAGTTCACGCCCGGAAGCGCAGCGGTGCAGCTCCGCCACCGGATCCTCGGTCGCCTCCCACAGCGTGGCCGCCGCCCGCGCCTCCGGCGTCAGGGCGTACGGGCCGAGGCCGCGCAGGGCCGACAGGACGGCGCCCGCGCCGAGGAGGTCCTCCAGGGCGGGGCGCAGCGAGCCGTCCGGCCACCGCTCGCCGGCGGCGATCACCGCGAGCGGGCTCGACTCGGAGCCGTAGCCGTGGGTGGCCAGCCAGTGGGCGACGGCCGTGCGGTTGCGGAGCGAGGCGGCGACGACGGTCGCCCCGGCCGCCTCCGCCGCGATCGTGGAGCCGTTCGGGGACGGCAGGACCAGTCGCGGGGTCGGCGGGGCTGCCCGCAGGGCGGCCGGGGAGAGCGTCCACGGCGTCTCGGGCGATGCCTCGCTCCGGCCGACGGCGAGGGCCGCGTCCCGTTCGGCCGCGTACGCGACCGCCGTCCCGTCCCTCCAGCGGTAGGGGAAGACGGACGTACCGGCCTCGACCGCCACGCCCACCGACGTGGTGAAGGAGAGGACGTCCACGACGACCAGGCAGGCGGCGTCCTTGGCCAGGGCCGCGGCCTCCGTCGGGCCCCAGCCGAAGGTGACACCCATCAGAGCTCGGTCACCTTGCCGGTCGCGACCTCGACGCGGCGGGTCGTACGGACGGCGTCGAGCATCCGCCGGTCGTGGGTGACCAGGAGGAGCGTGCCGGTGTAGGAGTCGAGCGCGGACTCCAGCTGCTCGATGGCCGGCAGGTCCAGGTGGTTGGTCGGCTCGTCGAGGACGAGCAGGTTGACGCCCCGGCCCTGGAGGAGGGCGAGCGCGGCCCGGGTCCGCTCGCCCGGGGAGAGCGTGGTGGCGGGGCGCAGGACGTGGGCGGCCTTGAGCCCGAACTTCGCCAGCAGGGTCCGGACGTCCGCCGGCTCGGTCTCGGGGACGGCCGCGCAGAACGCGTCGAGGAGCGACTCCGAGCCGTGGAAGAGCTTGCGGGCCTGGTCGACCTCGCCGACGACGACGCCCGAGCCGAGCACCGCGTCGCCGGAGTCGAGCGGGAGGCGGCCGAGGAGGGCGGCGAGCAGCGTCGACTTGCCGGCGCCGTTCGCGCCGGTGATCGCGACCCGGTCGGCCCAGTCGACCTGGAGGGTCGCGGGCCCGAAGCGGAAGTCGCCACGCCGGACCTCGGCCTCGCGCAGGGTCGCCACGACCGAGCCGGAGCGCGGGGCGGGGGCGATCTCCATCCGCAGCTCCCACTCCTTGCGGGGCTCCTCGACGACGTCGAGCCGCTCGAGCATCCGCTGCGTCTGGCGGGCCTTCGCGGCCTGCTTCTCGCTCGCCTCGCCGCGCAGCTTCCGGCCGATCTTGTCGTTGTCGGTGGCCTTGCGGCGGGCGTTGCGGACGCCCTTGTCCATCCAGTTGCGCTGCATCAGGGCGCGCCCTTCGAGCGCGGCCTTCTTGTCGGCGTACTCCTCGTACTCCTCGCGGGCGTGCCGGCGGGCGGTGTCCCGCTCCTCCAGGTACGCCTGGTAGCCGCCGCCGTAGAGGGTGATCTGCTGCTGGGCGAGGTCGAGTTCGAGGACCTTGGTGACCGTGCGGGTGAGGAACTCGCGGTCGTGGCTGATGACGACCGTGCCCGCGCGCAGCCCCTGGACGAAGGACTCGAGCCGCTCCAGACCGTCGAGGTCGAGGTCGTTGGTGGGCTCGTCGAGCAGGAAGACGTCGTAGCGGGAGAGGAGGAGGGAGGCGAGGCCTGCGCGGGCGGCCTGGCCGCCGGAGAGCGAGGTCATCGGCTGGTCGAGGCCGACGGTCAGGCCGAGGGACTCGGCGACCTCCTCGGCCCGCTCGTCGAGGTCGGCGCCGCCGAGGCCGAGCCAGCGCTCCAGGCTCACGGCGTACGCGTCGTCGGCGCCGGGCGCCCCGTCGACCAGGCCCTGGGTGGCCTCGTCCATGGCGGTCTGCGCGGCCGCCACACCCGTGCGGCGCGCCAGGAACTCCCGGACCGTCTCCCCCGCGCGCCGCTCGGGCTCCTGCGGGAGGTGGCCGACGTTCGCGGTGGGCGGGGAGAGCTTCAGCTCGCCCTCTTCGGGGGTGTCGAGCCCGGCGAGCAGTCGCAGCAGGGTCGACTTGCCGGCGCCGTTGACGCCGACGAGGCCGATGACGTCGCCGGGGGCGACGACGAGGTCGAGCCCGGCGAAGAGGGTGCGTTCGCCGTGGCCGGCGGCGAGATCCTTGGCGACGAGAGTGGCAGTCATCAGGGAACGCATCGTATGTCACCGGCCCGACGCACCGTGGTGCGGCCGAACGGCTCCCGGTACGGTCCGCGCATGAGCGACGACGTGATCGTGGTGGGCGGCGGGGTCATCGGTCTGACGACGGCCCTGACCCTTGCGGAGCGCGGCCTTCGGGTACGGGTCTGGTCCCGGGACCCGGCGGAGGGGACGACCTCCGCGGTGGCGGGGGCGCTGTGGTGGCCGTACCGGATCGAGCCGGCGGCGGAGGTCGGCGGCTGGTCCCTGGAGTCGCTGCGGGTGTACGAGAAGCTCGCCGCCGATCCGGGAGCGACGGGGGTGCGGCTGGTGCCCGGCGTCCACGCCGACACGGCCCTCGCCGGCCTGGGCGACTGGGCGCGGGAGGTCTCGGGGCTGCGGCAGCTCGCGGGGCCGGACGTGCCGGGGCCGTACCGGACGGGCCTCGCGGCGGTGCTGCCGCTGATCGACATGCCGGTCCACCTGGGGTGGCTGCGGCGGCGCCTGGAGGCGGCCGGCGGGGTCGTGGAGCGGCGGACCGTGACCGGTTTCGCCGAGGCGGCCGGGTCGGCACCGGTCGTGGTGAACTGCACGGGGCTCGGCGCCAGGGAGCTCGTGCCGGACGCGGGTCTTCGTCCGGTGCGGGGGCAGTTGGTGCTGGTGGAGAACCCGGGGGTGGAGGAGTGGTTCACGGCGGCCGACGCGGCGTCGAGCGCGACGACGTACTTCTTCCCGCAGCCGCGGCGGCTGATCCTGGGCGGGACCGCCCAGGAGGGCGACGAGCGTCTTGAGCCCGATCCGGCGACGGCGGCGGCGATCGTGGCGCGGTGCGCCCGGATCCGGCCCGAGATCGCCGACGCGCGGGTCCTCGGCCACCGGGTGGGCCTGCGGCCGGCCCGGGCGGGCGGGGTGCGGCTCGACGTCGAGCCGCTGCCGTCCGGCGGCCGCCTGGTCCACAACTACGGCCACGGCGGCGCGGGCGTCACGGTCGCCTGGGGCTGCGCGCGGAGGGCAGCGGAGCTGGCCTGCGGGTAACGGCCCCGGAGGGATCGTCCGGGAGGGTGACGGTCCCGGAGGGGCCGGTGATCGGTCACCGGCCCTCGGCCCCCTCCTCTCGCACACGCTCAGCCGCCGTCCCCCGGCGCGCCCGTGCCGGGGCCGATGCGGAGTTCGAAGTCGCCGTCGTACTTCTCGTGGCCCGCGATCACCGCGAGTTCGATGACCTCCTCGCCCACCTCGCCCCTGACGATCAGCGGGTCCTTGCGCAGGTCCTTCATCAGGGCCACGCACATGCCGATCATCACGAGGACGAACGGCGCGGCCACCAGGATCGTGAGGTTCTGCAGGCCCGCGAGGGCGTCGCCCTGGCCGTCGCCGATCAGGAGCATGATCGCGGCGACGGCTCCGGTGACCACGCCCCAGAAGATGACCACGGGGCGGGTCGGTTCGAACGTGCCGCGCTGCGAGAGGGTGCCCATGACGATCGAGGCGGCGTCCGCGCCGGAGACGAAGAAGATGCCGACGAGGATCATGACGATCAGGCTCATGGTCCCCGTGAGCGGGAACTCCTGCAGCACGCCGAAGAGTTGCCCCTCGGGCGTGGTCTCCTCCGCCAGCCTTCCCTCCTCGCTCAGCTTCATCGCGGTGCCGCCGAAGACGGCGAACCAGACCAGGCTCACCGCGCTGGGCACGAGGATGACGCCGCCGACGAACTGGCGGATGGTGCGGCCCCTGCTGATCCGGGCGATGAACATGCCGACGAAGGGCGTCCAGGAGATCCACCACGCCCAGTAGAAGACCGTCCAACCGCCCAGCCACTCGTGGATGTTGTCGCCGCTGGTCGCCTCGGTCCGGCCGGCCAGCTGCGGCAGGTCGCCGAAGTAGGCGAAGATCGAGGTGGGCAGCAGGTCGAGCACGATGATGGTCGGGCCCGCGATGAAGACGAAGACGGCCAGGACGAGCGCGAGCACCATGTTCGTGTTGGACAGCCACTGGATGCCCTTCTCGACGCCGGAGACGGCGGAGGCGACGAAGGCGACCGTAAGGACGGCGATGATGCCGACGAGCAGCCCGGTCCCGGTCGTCTCCAGCCAGCCCAACTCCTCGACGCCGCTGCCGATCTGGAGCGCGCCGAGCCCCAGCGAGGCGGCCGAGCCGAAGAGGGTCGCGAAGATCGCCAGGATGTCGATGAACCGGCCCGGTCCCCCGTAGGCCGCCCGCTTGCCGATCAGCGGGACGAAGACGGCGCTGACGGTCTGCCGCCGGCGGCGCCGGAAGGTGGAGTACGCGATGGCGAGGCCGACGACCGCGTAGATCGCCCACGGGTGCAGGGTCCAGTGGAAGAGGGTGGTGGCCATCGCGACCTGCATCCGCTCGGCCGAGTCGACGGGGTGCGTGCCGGGCGGCGGGGTGCCGTAGTGGGCGAGCGGCTCGCTCACCCCGTAGAACATCAGGCCGATGCCCATGCCCGCACTGAACATCATCGCGATCCACGAGACGGTCCGGAACTCGGGACCCTCGCTCTCGTGGCCGAGGGTGATCCGGCCGTACCTGCTGATGGCGAGCCACAGCGCGAAGACGACGAAACCGGACGCGGCGAGCATGAACGCCCAGCCGCCGTTGCGGATCAGCCCGTCGAGGAGGTCGCTGGAGACGCTCTCCAGGCTGTCCGTGGCGGTGGCGCCCCAGACCACGAAGGCGAGGGTGAGGCCGGCGGTGACCCCGAACACGATCCGGTCCGTGCGCGCCTTCGGGTGGTGGCCGGGGCCGCGCGGGAGGTCCGCCGTCACCGACAGCCCCTCCCGGCCTCCCCGGCCACCACCGCTCCCGGACTCCCCGGCTGACTGATCATCCTGCGACACCGATGGCACCTTTCCCTGCAATACGGGACAAACGCACTCCGTAAGGCAGCAGTACCACAGGTGTCACGCCAGGTACGGGACCAACTCAGCCCGTCGGCCCGTCACCCCGTCAACAGACCTCCACCGGCTGTCCGGTGGTGAGCCGGTAGGCCGCGCGCCCGTCGAGGAGCAGCGGCACGAGCGCGCGCTGCGACTGGCGCAGCGGCACCCACGCCCCCGCGCCGTCCCGCCGGACGGTCACCCCGTGCAGCGCCAGCTCGTCACCGAACTCGGCGTACTGCGCGGCGTCCAGGCGGTAGCCGCAGGGCGGGTCCTGGAGGATCTCGGCGGGTTCGGCGGGGTCGTTGTCGGCGCCCCCGATCATGACGGGTCCCCGGTCGGCGAAACCGGTGTGACGGGCGGCCGCGGTCGCCGCTCCGAGGAGCCCGCGCCGCTCGTCGAGGTAGGCGAACGCACCTTTCAGCGCGACGAGTTGGGTGGTGACCCGGCGCCGGTTGTTGCGCGCCTCGTCGTCGGCGTCGGCCTGGGTGAGCGCCTCGATCCGGGTCTCGACCAGCAGCCCGACGGAGTGCTTGAGCCCGGCCGTGTTGCGCAGGATGCGCTCCTGGCCGTCGCCCGCGACCTGCTTGACCGGCTGCCCGGTGTGCGGGTCGGTCCAGATGCCGTAGATGCCGCTGCTGAAGCCCGAGATGCCCGCGGCCGGCCGGACGTAGGACTCCGAGAGGGCGTGGGCCTCGTCGTGCACGTGGGCGTCGGTGTTGAGGTTGCGTGGCCAGAGCGCGAGCAGGTCCTTGTCGTAGTACGGCGAGGTGCCGTCGTACTCGTGCAGGTCGTAGACCAGCTCGGGGCGCCGGTCGCGGATGAGCGCGGCGAGCGCCCGGCCCTCGGCGGTCGCCAGGGCGAGGTGGTCGCGGTTGACGTCGACCCCGTCGGCGTTGCCCCGGGTGTCGGCCTCACGGCCGTCGGGGTTGGCCGTGGGGACGACGAGGAAGGTCGTACGGGCAAGGAGGCGCAGGGTCTCCTTGTCCCGCGCGTAGGCCAGGTCCCGCACGGTCGTGAGGCACGCCTCCCGGCCCGACGGCTCGTCGCCGTGCTGGGAGCAGACCAGCAGCACGGTGGTCGGCGCCGACCGCGCGCCGACCGTGGCGAGCCGGATCGGGCGGCCCTGCTTGGTCGTCGCCAGGGTGCGCAGCGCGACCCGGTCGCTCGCCCGGTCGACGGCGGCGAGGAAGGCCCCTTCCTCGGCCTCGGTCGTCCAGCGGGCTCCGTGGCTGGTCTCGAAGCCGGTGCGCGGGGGCGGCGTCTGGGCCGACCCGCCGTGCGCCTCGGCGGGCACGGCCACGAGCGGCAGGCCGAGGGCGGTGACACCCGCGGCGAGGGCGAGCGCGCGGCGCACGGGGCGGCGGCGGGGTGCGCGGTTCATCGGGCCTCACCGGGGACGGGGATGCCCGGGCGTGCGGGCCCGACACCCGTGAGCGGCTGCCCGGCCTGCGCCGAGCGTGCGTCGACCGTAGCGGCCGTCGCCCTCGTGAACGCCTCGACGCCACCGACGAGCGGGAGTTTCGCCGAGGTGCGGGCGAGGTCGAGGGTGAGCGTCGGGGTCGTGGACGGCGGGTCGAGCAGGTCCCTGTCCGTGCCGCCGACGATCAGGGCCAGCCGGTGGCCGGCCGGGATGACGTGGTCGGTGGCCGCCAGCTTCAGCGTGATCGTGTACGCCTTCCCCGGGGTCAGCGGCCGGCCCTGCGCGGGGTTCGCCCATGTGCCCAGGTCCGCCCAGCCCCGGCTGACGACGGTGTGGCCGACGTCGGCCGTCCGGGCCTTCGTCTCCTTGAAGCAGGCGGAGTCGCCGTCGGTGCTCGCGCCCCAGCAGGTCCGGTCGGTGAGGGTGGTGATGCCCTCGCCGGAAGCGGCGTAGTCCCGGATGGTGTCGGGGCCGAGGTCGACGAGGACGGCCGTCAGGTGCGCGGTCGTGGTCGTCGGGGTGGCGGTGACGGTCACCGTGGAGGAGCCGGAGAGTCGCAGGTCGCGGGAGAGCTGCCGGGTGGTGAAGCCGGCCTGGGCGGAGGTCGGGTCGTCGGTCCGGGCCGCCCAGTCGGTCTCGCCGAGCGCCGGGTCGTCGGTGAACGTCTCCGTGGCGCCGGCCGCGGCGGGGGTCCGGCCGAGGGTGCCGGCGCGGGGCGCCTGGCCCGTGCCGGGGCGCAGGGTGGTGGGCTCGGTGGCGCGCGGCGGCCATACCCGGTCGGTGGTCCACCGGTCCGGGGCGCGCTCGATGTCGGCCATCGGCTCGCGGTCGATGCCGTTGTCGTAGCCGAGGAGTTCGTGGTCGAACCAGCGGTGCAGGGTGCGGACCCAGTCGGCGCGCCGGAAGTCGAAGGGGTCGACGTGGCCGGTCTGGGAGAGCCAGATCTTGCGCTCGACGCCCTGCGCTGCGAGGGCGTCCCACCACTGGCCGAAGTGGTTGGCGCGGACGTTGAGGTCCTGCTGCCCGTGCACGACGAAGACGCTCGCCTTCACCTTCCGGGCGTCCGGGACGTGGTTCCGCTCGCTCCAGGCGGGCGTCCAGTCCCCGCTGTACGGGGTGCCGGCGGTGACCCGATCCTGGACGGCGCCGCAACGGGCCTTCGCCTCGGGGCTGTTGACGTACTCGGAAAGCCAGCTCGGGTTGGCGTTGTAGAGCGGGGCGCCCTGGGAGTGGAAGTAGTCGTACCAGGAGGAGATCGCGCCGATCGGGACGATCGTCTCCAGGCCCTCGACCCCGGTGGCGGCGACGCCGTTGGCGATCGTGCCGTCCCAGCTCTTGCCGATCATGCCGACCTTGCCGGTGGACCAGCTGGTGGCCTTCGCCCGCTCGGAGCCGGTACGGGTGGTGTAGCCGCGCGCGCGGCCGTTCAGCCAGTCGACGACCGCCTTGGCGGACTGGACGTCGGAGCGGCCGCCGACGTCGTCGCAGCCGTCGGAGCGGTTGGTGCCGGCGAGGTCGACGGCGACGAAGGCGTAGCCGCGCGGCACGAAGTAGTTGTCGTAGAAGAGCGGGAACTGGACCGGTTTCCCGGCGGCGTCGTAGGTCTTCTTCTGGCTCTCGTTGCCGCGTCCGCAGCAGGCGTAGTACGGGCTGGCGTCCATGATGACCGGGATCTTCCGGCCGTTCGCGGCGGTCTCGCGCGGGCGGACGATGTCGGCGGCGACCCGGTCGGTGCGGCCGTCGCCGTCGCCGTCGAGGCCGGTGTCCACCCAGATCGACTCGCGTATCGCGTCGCCGTAGGAGTACACGGGCTGGGACTCGCGTACGGCGCGATCGGCCGCTCGGGTGTCCGCGGCGAGGGCGCCGGACGGGGCGACGACGAGGGCGGACAGCAGGGCGGCCGTGGCGGCCACGGCGAGGGTTCTGCGCGACGGACGGGCTCCGCGGGTTCTCCGCACACGTATCGGCATGGGGCGGAACGTACCCCCGTCAACTCCCGCGCAAAAGAGTGCCGTCGGGAGCGGGGCCGTACGGGTGGGGCCGGAGGGTCCGTTTCGGCCGAATGGCGATCGTGTGAAAGGAGGTCCTCTGGACGTGACGGGGCATCACCGCGCTGAATAGCGTCGCTAAGGACCGAACACCATGCATGCTTCTTACCGACTTGGAGCTCTCGTGCACCGCAGACTTGTCGTTCCGAGCGCACTCGCGGCGTCCCTCCTGCTGGCGATCCCGGCATCCGCCGCCGACTACGTTCCGGGCGCATCGGGCATCGGCGACCCCTACTACCCGGCCAGTGGCAACGGCGGCTACGACGTCTCCCACTACGACCTGCGGCTGACGTACCAGCCCGCGACCGACCTCCTCGAGGGCACGGCGACGATCCTCGCCACCACCAAGCAGAACCTCTCCCGCTTCAATCTGGACCTCGGCCTGAAGGTCAGCGAGGTGCGGGTGAACGGCAGGAAGGCCGCGTTCACCACCAGCGGCGAGCAGGAGCTGGAGATCACCCCGGCGACCCCGCTGGAGAAGAACCGGACGATCTCGGTCGTCGTGCGCTACGCGGGCAAGCCCTCCGAGGTGAAGATCGGCGGCTGGACGGCCTGGCACCGCACGCCCGACGGCGGGGTGGCCGCCCAGGAGCCGGACTCGGCCGCCTGGTGGTTCCCGTCCAACGACCACCCCCTGGACAAGGCCACCTTCGACGTCTCGGTCTCCGTCCCGGACGGTACGCAGGCCATCAGCAACGGCGTGCTCCAGTCGCAGTCCTCGCGGCTCGGCTGGACCCGCTTCAACTGGCGCTCCAACAAGCCGCAGGCGACCTATCTGGCCACGCTCGCCGTAGGCAAGTTCGACATCACCACCGACAAGACCGCGAAGGGGCTCCCGGTCCTCAACGCGTACAGCAAGGACCTCGGCGACAACGCGGGCGCGGCCCGGGCCTCGATCGAGCGGACCGCCGAGGTCGCGGAGTGGCTGGAGGAGGTCTTCGGGCCGTACCCCTTCAACGCGCTCGGCGGCTACGTCCCCAACGTGACCAGCGGGTACGCGCTGGAGACGCAGACCCGGCCGTTCTACAGCCCCCGCCAGTTCGCCAACGGGGCGAACGTGTCCGTGGTCGTCCACGAGCTGGCGCACCAGTGGTACGGCGACAGCGTCTCGGTCGACCGGTGGAAGGACATCTGGGTCAACGAGGGCTTCGCCCGCTACAGCCAGTGGCTCTGGTCGGAGAAGGAGGGCGAGGGCACGGCGCAGGAGCTGGCGGACTACGTCTACCAGACCCGTACCGCGGAGGACCCGTTCTGGACGGTCGCGCCGGGCGACCCGGGTCCGGACAACCAGTTCCACATCGCCGTCTACGACCGGGGCGCGCTGGCGCTGCAGGCGCTGCGCAACGAGATCGGCGACGAGGACTTCTTCGCGATCCTGAAGGGCTGGCCGACGGCGTTCGCCTACGGCAACGCCAAGGTGAAGGACTTCGTGAAGTACGCGGAGCGGATCTCGGGCAAGCCGCTGGCCGCGCTCTTCGACACCTGGCTGTACGAGCCGGTGAAGCCGTCGACGTCGACGGCCGCGGAGGCGGGCGTGTCGGCCCGGCCGGCCCGCTCGGCGGGGGTCGCCGCCGCCGCGCCCGCCGCGCCGGCGAAGCCCGTGCAGCCGAAGTCCTGGAAGAAGATCGCGGAGACCAACACGATCCACGAGCACGGCGGCCCCGAGGGCAACGGCGGTCACTGACCCGTCGCGCACGCGCCCCGCGCCGCCCCCCGGAGGGGCGGGGCGGGGCGCGTCCGTGCGCCCTGGGTAGGCTCACCGGCTGCACGAAAGCGACAGGTGGGAGCGGACAGTGGCGGTGGCGGCGGAGCGGTACGGGGACCCGGAGGTACGGGCGGCCGTCGCACGGCGGGTCCGCGGGGAGTGGGGTCTTGAACTGCCGGACTCGTTCTTCCGGTTCGCCGACTTCCTCGCCGCGCTCGGCCCCGTCGAGCAGCGGGCGCTGCGTGACCTGGACCTCGCGCCCTACGGCGTGACGGACCTGTTCGCGGACCCGTCGGCGCTCCCCCGGGAGGGGCTCGACATCCGGGTGCACGGGCGGTACTACCGGGATCCCCCCGAGTTCCTCACCTTCCTGCACGGCGGTTCGGACGGCCTGCACTTCGGGCTCTGGTCCGACGACGGGCGCACCTGCGACGGAGTCGCCTCGTACTGCACGAACGACGGCGAAGGGATCGACCGGACCCACCGCACCCCGCTGGAGGCCATCCGGGCACGGATCGAGGCGGCGCAGCGGGACCTCGCCGACTACGCGGCCGACGGGGACGAGGAGGAGCTCGCGCGCCTCGCCGACCTGGGGCGGCTACGGGTTGCCCTGACCGGCTTCGAGACCGGGGACCGTACGGAGACGGGGCTCGCCTACTCCGAGACGTACGTGTACCCGAGAGCGCCCGTCGACACCGCCCGGATCACGACCATGGACGGCGCGGGGGCCCTGGTCTCCGGGCGGACCGCGCTGGACCGGCCGGCGCACGGCGCCGCCGACCCGTACCGCTTCGGCACCTTCATGGAGGACCTCTTCGACGACGCCGAGCAGGTCCTGGCGGCCCGCGACGAGGCCCTGCGGCGGGCGTCGGCCGGGGATCCGGCGGAGGCGCTTGCCCTGGGACGGGACCTGCACCGCGCTTCGTACGGCCGCGCGGAGCACGAGGAGTACGCGCGCGAACTGCTGGAGGTGGCGTACCGGGAGCTCGGCCGCCCCGCGCTGGCCGAGGTGGCGGCGGCCCACCACCGCCACCGGGCACTGCCGGACGTGAACGTGCTGCGGGCGGCGCGTTGAGCCCCGCCCGGCTGAGAGCGCTTTCGCCATCCGCCCCGGCCCGCCCCACCAGGGGTTACCCTCGACGCTGTCAGGACCGTCGCAGCACCGTGCCCATGGGGAGCCAGCCTTGAGCGAAATGACGTCCGGGACGCGCCCGACCCTGGAAGCCGTCGCCGAGCGCGCCGGGGTGTCCCGGGCGACCGTGTCCCGCGTCGTCAACGGCGGCGCGGGGGTGCGCGAGGCGCTCGCGGAGAAGGTGCGCGTGGCCGTCGAGGAGCTGGGCTACGTCCCCAACCACGCCGCGCGGACCCTGGTGACCCGGCGCAACGGGGCCGTCGCCGTGATCATCGCCGAGCCCGAGTTCCGGATCTTCTCCGACCCGTTCTTCGAGCAGCAGATACGCGGCATCAGCCGCGAACTGACCGCCCATGACGCACAGTTGGTGCTGCTGTGGGTGGAGGGGCCCGGCGACCACGAGCGGATCGCACGGTACCTCGGCGGCGGGCACGTCGACGGGGCGCTCGCCTTCTCGCTGCACACCGACGACCAGCTCCCGGAGATCGTCCGGCGCGCGCAGGTGCCGACGGTCTTCGGTGGGCGCCCCGGCTGGACGCCCATCGGCGATTCCACGGTGCCGTACGTCGACTGCGACAACCGGGGCGGCGCCCGCGACGCCGTCCGCCATCTGCGCTCGCTCGGGCGCCGCACCATCGCGCACATCACCGGCCCGGGCGACCAGACCTCGTCCCTCGACCGGCTCGACGGATACCGCGACGAACTGCCCGAAGCCGGGCCGGAGCTGGTGGCCGAGGGGGCGTTCACGGAGGAGAGCGGGGCGCGCGCGATGGCCGAACTCCTGCGCCGCCGCCCCGACCTGGACGCCGTCTTCGCCGCCAGCGACGTGATGGCCTCGGGCGCCCTGCGCGTGCTGCGCGAGCACGGCCGGCGCGTCCCTGAGGACGTGGCGCTCGTCGGCTTCGACGACATGCTCCAGGTGGCCGAGGCGACCGACCCGCCGCTGACCACGGTCCGCCAGGACATCGAGGGCATGGGCCGGTTGATGGTGCGGCTGCTCATGGGCATCCTCGACGGCACGGGCGTGCCCCAGCCCGTGATCACCACCACGGAACTGGTCCGCCGCCACTCCGCGTAAGCTTCCGACGTACTGGCGTGCGCCCTCGTACGGCTCCTGAAGTGCGGGGGCGGATATCGGCGTTGGCCGAGCTGTTACGCGTTCGACTCTTGACGGGAACCTGGGCCGGGAGGCACGCTCCAGACGCATTCTTGAGAGCGCTCTCAACACGGAGGCTTCCCATGCCCACAGCCCGAGCCGCCAGAACGACCGCCGTGCGGACCACCGCCGCACGGATCGGCGCGGTCGTCCTCACCGGGGCCCTGCTCGCTGCCTGCGGATCCGGCGGGTCCGACGACACGTCCGACGGCGCGGGCGGAAAGGTGACGATCACCGTCGACCTCTTCGGCTCGTTCGGCTACAAGGAGGCCGGGCTCTACGCCGCGTACGAGAAGCTCCACCCCAACGTCACGATCAAGCAGTCCGACACCGAGGACGAGCAGGACTACTGGAAGTCGCTCCAGACCCGGCTGGCCGGCGGGGGCGGCCTCGCCGACGTCCAGGGCATCGAGGTCGGCCGGATCGCCTCGGTCACGCAGCAGCAGGCCGACAAGTTCGAGGACCTGACGAAGTACGGCGCGGACGCGCTGAAGGGCGAGTTCGCCGACGCCAAGTGGTCGGCCGCGACCACCAAGGACGGCAAGGTCCTCGGCCTCGGCACGGACGTCGGCCCGGAGGCCATGTGCTACCGCACCGACCTGTTCAAGCAGGCCGGACTCCCCACCGACCGCACCGAGCTGGCGCAGAAGTGGTCCACCTGGGACGGCTATCTGGAGCTCGGCAAGCAGTACAAGGCCAAGGCACCGGCCAAGAGCGCCTGGGTGGACAGCGTCGGCAGCCTGTACGCGGTCATGATCGGCCAGGAGAAGGAGCGGTACTACGACGCGTCCGGGAAGCTCATCTACGCCGAGAGCCCCGCCGTGCAGGCCGCCTGGGACACCTCGACGAAGGCCGCGCAGGACGGCCTGAGCGCCAAGCTGGACCAGTGGTCCCCGCAGTGGAACCAGGCCTTCTCCACCGGCTCCTTCGCCACGCTCCCCTGCCCCGCCTGGATGCTCGGCTACATCAAGGGCCAGGCCGGTGACGCGGGCAAGGGCAAGTGGGACATCGCCAAGCTGCCCGGCGGCGCCGGCAACTGGGGCGGTTCGTACCTCTCCGTGCCGCGCGCGGCGAAGCACAAGAAGGAGGCGTACGAGCTGATCAAGTGGCTCACCGCCCCCGAGCAGCAGGCCACGCTCTTCACGAAGCAGGGCAACTTCCCGTCCTCGACCGGCGCCATCGCGAAGGTCGCCACCGCGACGGACCCGTACTTCTCCGGCGCCCCGATCGGGCAGATCTTCGGTGACGCGGCCAAGGCCGCCCCGGTGCAGGTGCTCGGCGTGCACGACAAGAACGTCGCCGACCAGATCACCAACGCGCTCAGCGAGGTCGAGCGCAAGGGCACCTCACCCGAGAAGGCGTGGTCCAACGCCCAGAAGGGTGTCGAGAACGCCGTCGGATGACGCCGGGGACGCGGGGGCCGGACCACCGGCCCCCGCCCTCGGGGGGCGTCCTGCCCCCAGCCCGTCAGCCACAGCACCTCGCACCCGCTCACCCGACCCGAAGGGCCGCACCGTGACCCTGACCGCCTCCGGGCCGACGGCCGCACCCGTCCCGCCGTCGTCGGCCCGGTCCTCCGGACCGTCGCGCCGACGCCGACGGTCCACGCTCGCCCCGTACGCCTACATCGCCCCGTTCTTCACCCTGTTCGCCGCCTTCGGCCTCTTCCCCTTGCTCTACACCGCCTTCGTCTCGCTCTACCGTGTCGAGCTGCAGACCCCCGGCGACATGGAGTGGCGCGGCCTCGGCAACTACACGGCGCTGCTCACCGACGAGTTCTTCTGGACCGCGCTCCGCAACACCTTCACCATCGGGGTCCTGTCCACCGTGCCCCAGCTCGCCATGGCGCTCGGTCTCGCCCATCTGCTCAACTACAAGCTGCGCGGCCGGACCTTCTTCCGCACGGCGATGCTGCTGCCCTACGCGACCTCCGTCGCCGCGGCGACCCTCGTCTTCGCCCAGCTCTTCGGGCACGACTACGGGCTCGTCAACTACGGTCTCTCCCTGGTCGGTTTCGGTCCTGTCGACTGGCAGAACTCCACGCTCGCCTCGCAGATCGCCGTCTCCTCGATCGTCGTCTGGCGCTGGACGGGCTACAACGCGCTGATCTACCTCGCGGGCATGCAGTCCATCCCCTCCGAGCTGTACGAGGCGGCGGAGATGGACGGGGCCTCGCGCTGGCGGCAGTTCTTCCACGTCACCCTGCCCGGACTGCGCCCGACGATCGTCTTCACCACCGTCGTCTCGACGATCGGCGCGACCCAGCTCTTCGGTGAGCCGCTCCTCTTCGAGGGCTCCATCTCGGGCGGCATCTCGCACCAGTACCAGACGCTCGGGCTCTATCTCTACGAACAGGGCTGGGGCTTCTTCCACCTCGGCCGCGCCGCCGCCATCGCCTGGCTGATGTTCCTGCTCATTCTCGTCCTCGTCGGGGTCAACGCCCTGCTCGTGCGGCGCCGTTCACGCAAGGAGGCCCGCGCGTGACCACCCGAGTCGCCGGCCGCACCGGGCGCGGGGGCCGGATCACGTACGCCGTCCTGATCCTCGCCGTCCTCGTCTCGGCCTTCCCCTTCTACTGGACGATCGTCGCCGCCAGCCGGTCCAACGCCGATCTGGCGCAGGTGCCGCCGACCCTGCTGCCGGGCCCCAACCTGATCCGCAACTTCGAGGCGGTGATGGAGGAGGCGGACATCGGCAAGGCGCTGTTCAACTCGCTCGTCGTCTCCGGTTCCATCACCGTCGGCACGGTGCTCTGCTGCACGCTGGCCGGGTTCGCCTTCGCCAAGCTGCGCTTCCGCGGCCGGGGCGCGCTGCTCGCGATCACGGTCGGCACGATGATGATCCCGCCGCAGCTCGGGGTGATCCCCCTCTTCATGCTCATCGCCGAGCTGGGCTGGGTGAACCAGCTGCAGTCGGTGATCCTGCCCGGTCTCGTCTCGGCCTTCGGCGTGTTCTTCATGCGCCAGTTCCTGGTGCAGTCGCTGCCGGACGAGCTGATCGAGGCGGCCCGTGTCGACGGCGCGTCCTCCGCGCGGATCTTCTGGTCGATCGTGATCCCCGTGGCCCGGCCGGGCATGGCGGTGCTCGGGCTGCTCACCTTCATGGCCGCCTGGAACGACTTCTTCTGGCCGATCATCGCGCTGTCCTCGCAGGAGCCGACCGTGCAGGTCGCCCTGCGCCAGCTCGGCGGCGGATACGTCCACGACCAGTCCGTGATCATGGCCGGCACCCTGCTCGGCACGCTGCCCGTGCTGCTCGTCTTCGGCCTGCTCGGCCGGCAGATCGTCGGCGGCATCATGCAGGGCGCCGTCAAGGGCTGAGCGGGTGGCCGACCGTACCCTCTTCCTCTCACAGGAGTTCTCCCTCCATGAACGCTCTCTTCCCTGACGGCTTCCGCTGGGGCGCGGCCACCGCCGCCTACCAGATCGAGGGGGCCGCCGCCGAGGACGGCCGCACCCCGTCCATCTGGGACACCTTCAGCCGTACGCCGGGCAAGGTGCGCAACGGCGACACCGGTGACATCGCCGCCGACCACTACCACCGCGTGCGGGAGGACGTGGCCCTCATGAAGGAGCTGGGGCTCACCGACTACCGCTTCTCGCTCTCCTGGTCCCGCATCCAGCCGACCGGGCGCGGACCGGCCGTCCAGAAGGGCCTCGACTTCTACCGGAGCCTTGCGGACGAGCTGCTCGACGCGGGCATCCGGCCGGTCGCCACCCTGTACCACTGGGACCTGCCCCAGGAGCTCGAAGACGCGGGCGGCTGGCCGGAGCGGGGGACGGCGGAGCGCTTCGCCGAGTACGCGGGGCTGGCCGCCGAGGCGCTCGGCGACCGGATCGCCACCTGGACGACGCTCAACGAGCCCTGGTGCACGGCCTTCCTCGGCTACGGCTCCGGGGTGCACGCGCCGGGCCGTACCGACGACGCGGCCGCGCTGCGCGCCGCCCACCACCTCAATCTGGCCCACGGCCTGGCCGCCCGGGCGCTGCGCGCGGCCGTGCCCGCCTCGGTCGAGCTGTCGCTCACCCTCAACCTGCACTCGATCAGGCCGGTGTCCTCCTCCCCCGAGGACGTGGACGCGGCCCGCCGGATCGACGCCGTCGCCAACCGGATCTTCCTCGACCCGGTCTTCCACGGCCGCCTGCCGGCCGACCTGGTCGAGGACACGGCGGGGATCACGGACTGGTCCTTCGTCCGCGACTGCGACCTGGAGGCGATCTCGGCCCCGATCGACTCGCTCGGCATCAACTACTACACGCCCACCGTCGTCGGCGCCGGTGTCTCGGAATCACCGTCGCCGTACCCCGGCGCGCCGGCCCGGGTGCGGTTCGAGCCCGCGCCGGGTCCGCGTACGGCCATGGACTGGCCGGTGGACGCGGCCGGTCTCCACGAGCTGCTCGTCCGGCTCCGCGACGAGCTGCCCGGGGTGCCGCTCATGATCACCGAGAACGGCGCGGCGTACGACGACTACGCCGATCCGGAGGGCGCGGTCCACGACCCCGAGCGGGTGGCGTACCTCGACGCCCATCTGGGGGCCGCGCACCGCGCGCTCGCCGACGGCGTCGACCTGCGCGGGTACTTCCTCTGGTCGCTCCTGGACAACTTCGAGTGGGCCTACGGCTACGGCAAGCGGTTCGGGATCGTGCACGTGGACTTCGCGAGCCAGCGCCGTACACCGAAGGACAGCGCGCGCTGGTACGCGGAGGTGATCAGGCGCGGCGGCCTGGCGCGCTGACCGGGGCCTCGCGTCCGGCGCGCCTGGCCTGGCGGCGCGCCTCGCGGGCCAGGGGCAGATACCGCAGCCGTTCGGGGAGTACGGGCACCACGGCCCGTACGACCCGGGCGAAGCGGCGGAGCCGGCGCTCCTGCTCGTCGGTCCACTCCAGGCCGATGGCGTCGCGGGCCTCCGGCGGCATCAGACCGACGGTGACGAAGGCGCGGAAGCGGGCGAGGCGGGGCAGGAGCACCGGCCAGAGCAGCCTGAGCAGCAGCCGCAGCGGCAGCGGGCCCCGGTCGGGCGGCGGGACGGGCTGGTCGACGGCGGTCAGCTCGCGCAGGACGACGGTGGCCTCCAGCTCGCCGAGCCGCTTGCGGAAGTACGGCCAGAACTCCTCGACCGTCTGGGGCATGTCCCGGTCGTGGATGCCGAGGATGCGGCCGACCTGGAGCCACTCGGCGTAGAGCTGCCGTTCCTGGGCCTCGGTGAGCGGGCGGTGGAGCAGGCGCAGGCCGTGCTGGTAGACGGGGAAGCCGGTGGCGTGCACCCAGGCGTAGTGGGACGGGGTGAGCGCGTGGTAGGAGCGGCCGTGGGCGTCGGTGCCCTGGATGGTCCTGTGGAGCGTACGGAGCCGGCGCCCCTCCTCGGCCGCGGCCTCGCCGCCGTACACCCAGAGCTGTACGGAGCGCAGCGAGCGCTCGCCGCGGCCCCAGGGGTCGGTGCGGAAGACGGAGTGCTCGTCGACGCCGGCGCCGACGGCGGGGTGGGCGACCTGGAGGGCGAGGGCGGCGGGCAGCATAAGGAGCCCGCGGACGTCCCCGGCGACGCTCCAGAGGACGCCCCCGGCGGGGGGCGGCTGGGGCGGTTCGGCCGAGTGCGGTGCGGTCATGCGGGCGTTCCTCTCACGTTCTCAGCCTGCCCCTGTGCGGACCTTCGCCGCAAAGGGCGCAAAAGGATCGGGGCCGCGTCCCGGGCGTCGGCCCGGGGCGCGGCCCCGATCACATGGCGTGCTGCGTCAGGCGCGGTCGGCGCCGACCGGCTCGCCGACGATGCGGCCGGCCAGGGCGCGGGCCCAGGCCTCGACGTCCTGGTTGAGCTCGCGCTCGGCGGACTCGCGCTCGGTGGCGATGCGCGCGGCGCCGGCGGCCAGGATCTCCTCGCGCTCGCGGATGCCCTCGGCGCGGGCGGTGGCGATGGCGGCGGCGCCCTCCTCGGTGGCCTGCGAGCGGATGCGGGCGGCCTCGTGGCGCGCCTCGGCCAGCTCGGCCTCGTACTGCTCGCGGATCTCCGCGGCCTGGGCCCGGAGGGCGTCGGCGCGGCCTTCGCCACCCGCGATGGCGTCCTCACGCTCGGTGAGGGTGCGGTTGATCTTCGGCAGGATGCCCTTCGCCAGGATCAGGAAGGTCAGGGCGAACAGCACCACGCCAAGGATCAGCTCAGCCGTCACCGGGTTGAGCGGACCGAGGTCCATGTCGAAGATCGTCGAATTCTGCGCGAGGGTCATGCGCGCATCCTACCTGGTCCAGGATGTGACATTTCAGGCACCAGGACGAGAGTTGACGGCAGAGTTGGCATGTTCGTGCCGGGCGCGCAAGATTCCCGGCATCCAACGGCTACCGGAAGGTAACTAGGGCTGATTGCATGTGCGTCGCTGGTCGAACCCCCACCCAGAATCGGGAGATCCTGTGTCGCCGCTCGCCCCGCTCCACCGCAGATTCCTCGGCGCCGCCGTGTCCGGCGCGCTCGCCGCCGCCACCCTCGCCGCCACCGCCCCCGGCGCGACCGCCGCCTCCGCCGCCGACGCGCCCCGGCTGAAGGTGCTCACCTACAACGCCTTCCTGTTCAGCAAGACGCTCTACCCCAACTGGGGCCAGGACCACCGGGCCAAGGCGATACCCGCCGCGTCCTTCTACCAGGGCCAGGACGTGGTGGTGATCCAGGAGGCCTTCGACAACTCCTCCTCGGACGCGCTCAAGGCGAACTCGGCCGCCCAGTACCCGTACCAGACCCCGGTCATGGGCCGCAGCAAGAGCGGCTGGGACGCGACCAGCGGGGCCTACTCCGCCACGACGCCCGAGGACGGCGGCGTGACGATCCTCAGCAAGTGGCCCATCGTCCGCAAGGAGCAGTACGTCTACAAGGACGCCTGCGGCGCGGACTGGTACTCGAACAAGGGCTTCGTCTACACCGTCCTCGACGTGAACGGCAGCAAGGTCCACGTCGTCGGCACGCACGCCCAGTCCACGGACCCGGGCTGCTCGGCGGGCGAGGCTGCGCATATGCGCAGCCGCCAGTTCAAGGCGATGGACGCCTTCCTCGACGCCAAGAACATCCCGGCGAACGAGCAGGTCATCGTGGCCGGCGACATGAACGTCGACTCGCGGACGTCCGAGTACGGCACGATGCTGAGCGACGCGGGCCTGGTGGGCGCGGACGCGCGGACGGGTCACCCGTACTCCTTCGACACCGAGCTGAACTCGATCGCCTCCTACCGCTACCCGGACGACCCGCGCGAGGACCTCGACTACGTCCTCTACCGCTCCGGCAACGCGCGCCCGGCGAACTGGACCAACCACGTGGTCCTGGAGAAGAGCGCGCCCTGGACGGTCTCCAGCTGGGGCACGCAGTACACGTACACGAACCTCTCGGACCACTACCCGGTGACGGCGTACTGACCGGCCTTCCCCGCGTGACCGGCCCGGGGCCTGGGGGACATCGTTCCTCGGGGCCCGGGCCCTCCTCCGTAGACTGACCGGCATGGCTTGCCGCATCAGTGAACTGGTCATCGAGTGCGCCGACCCCGAGCGGCTCGCCGCGTTCTGGAGCGAGGTGCTCGGCTACGTCGAGGTCGAACGCGAGGACGACGGAAGCATCGCGATCGGCCCGCCCGACACCGGGTTCGGCGGTGCGCAGCCCACGCTCGTCCTCAGCCCCAACAGCGAGCCGAGGACCGGGCCCCACCGCATGCACTTCGACGTCAACGCCACCGACCGCGACCAGGACGCCGAGTTGGAGCGGCTGCTCGCCCTCGGCGCCGAGCCCGCGGACATCGGTCAGACCGGCGAGGAGAACTGGCACGTCCTGGCCGACCCGGAGGGCAACCTCTTCTGCCTCCTGCGCACGCGGCTCCAGCCGCTCTGATCTCTGGCCCGCGCCTAGGGTCGGGCGTCGATCGCGTCCATCGCCGGCCCCGCCACCGCGCGCATCCGGCTCTGCCGGAGGTCGAGGACGCGGGTCGGGTTCGTGAGGCCGTGGGACGCCAGCAGGTTCATCAGGGCCCAGATCGCGTCGGTCCGTCCCGCCAGGGAGATCTCCCGGCCCTCGGGGGCGACGACCGTGGCCTCCGCGGTGCCGGCGAGGAGGCACGTGCGGGGCCAGTCGACGACGTACGAGCCGCCGTTCGGGGCCGCGTACAGGACGACGTCCCTGGTGCGGTGCAGGACCGCGAGGTAGTTCATGGGCACGGTCAGCCTGCGGGCCGCGTCGAACGGGGGTGTGCCGTCGGCGGGTTGGATGCGTACAAGGGTGTCGAGCACGGGCCCGTGGTCCTGGAAGTCGTGCGTGGGGCTCATCCGGAGGAACCGGCCACGGACCAGGACGCCACCGCGGCGCGACCACCGTCGACCGACGGAGCCGAAGGCCGCCGGGGCACCCGGGAGGCTGTCCACGATCCACCGGGACTGCTCGCCCGGCTCCGTCACCGGCGCGCGCTCCTCGGGAGACGTGCGGGCCCATGCGGCGACGGCGGAGTACCGCGCCGCCGTGTCCGCGTCGAGGCGGCGGAGGTCGATCGTGTCACCGGCCATCACGACGCCTCCGACGTCCTCGGAGATCCGCATCTGCCGCAGCTGGCGCCCGGTGAACCGGGTGACGTCGGTCAGCCGGCCCTCCAGGTCGATGACCCTGCTGGTGCGGGTGCCCGCCAGCAGGGCGCTGCGCGGCCACAGCGGGGTGACCTTGCCGGGCGCCTGGTGTCCTGGCGGGTCGACCAGGACGGCGAGGCGGCCCGCGGTGACCGCCGACAGGCAGACGGACGGCACCCGCCACTCCTCCGTGACCTCGAAATCCGGTGCGCCGCCAGGCACTTCGGTGTCACCGCGCACCCGCAGTCTCAGGCGGACCAACGGCGTGAACTCGTTCGGGGTGTAGGTGCCCGGGTAGCTCGTGAAGGTCGCCTCGCCCTCGGGCTCGTACCGCACGAGGGCTGCCTCCAGCACGTCGGCCCGGGCCAGCCGTGCCCCCGGACGGGCCTTCGGGGACCCCGGTGCCCGCAGGACGAAGGTGTCGTCGCCATAGCCGTAGGGGACCGCGTCCGCCTCCTTGGCCGTGTCCCGTCGGGTGATCCGGGGGAACAGCCTGCGGGCGGTCGTGCGGGCGATGAACGGGACGGGCAGCGAGCAGGCCAGTCCGGCGACGAGCGGGATCCACGCCCAGTCCGCCCCCTGGCTCCAGGCGACGCATCCGAGGACGAGCCCCATGGGGCCCGGAGCGCACAGGACGACGGCGAGCAGTACATGTCCCGCCATCACCCGCGCGTAACCGCGCCGACCGTCCACCGTCGACGCCCCGCTTATCCGCCGAAGACGTGGTAGGCCCAGAGACCCACGACGCCGGCGACGCATATCAGCACCGCCCAGGAGGCGAGACCGGTGTGCCGTCTCTTCGGGGGCCGGGGGGCCGCGCCTCTGCCCTTGGCCTGGCGCTCGGTGCGGGCCCGGGGCGGCCGGGTCTCCGCGGCGGCGACATCGGCGAGCAGGCGGCGGCAGACCGCGGCGAGCTCGGCCGTACCGACCGAGAGGTCGACCACGGTCTCCGAGCGGGCCGGTGCCGTGGTGCCGCCGTCCAGGAGCCGGCCGGCGCGCAGCCGCGCCTGGTTCCTTCCGCCGGTCGGGGCCAGACTGATCCAGCGCTCCACGTGCTCCCCCCGGATCACGACCCCGCCCCCGCGCTCCCGGTACACGGTGTGCTCCCGCCACAGGACCGCGGCCAACTCCGTGGCCGTCTCCCTGAGTTCCGTGTACATGACCCTCCCCTGTCAGCAAACCCCGTGATCGAACAAACACGTGACTCTAGCGGCAGGTACACGCCAGGCGACGCGCGGGCCGCCGCCAAGGCCCTACGCGCCGAAGTCGTACACCGTGACCGGGATGCCCCGCGAGCTGAGCCGCTCGGCGATCAGCGGCTCGACCCGCGCCCACTTCCCCCCGGCCAGCCCGCACCCGATCCGCGGCATGTGCACGGAGGCCCCCAACTCCCCCGCCTTCACGGCGAGCAGCCCGAGGGCCGCGTCGATCGCCTCGTACCGCACGGGCACACCGGTGCTGCGTCCCGTGCGCATCCCGCGCTGGCCCACCAGGTTGGCCACCCACACGTACGGCTCGACCTGGACGAACTGGGCCGCGCCCAGGGCGAAGTCGTTCTTCGCCCGCTCCCGGTGCCACGCGCGGTATGCCTTCTCCGGTTCCGGCCAGCGCCGCGACAGCGCGAGGACGAAGCCCTTGCCCCAGCCGCCCAGGTCGTTGCAGACATGCGCGACGATCTTGACGCCCTTGCCCTGCGGCGCACAGGCGTCCCCCCGTACGTACGTGATCCCCGTCCCCGTCCCCACCATGTCCCTACCGTACGAGCCGCCACTGACAACCTCAGTCCTGCGGCGCCGGCTGCTCCTTCGTGACCCGGGTGCCGGGGTGGGCGAGTGCGCAGAGGAAGGCGACGGCGAGGGCGATCGCCATGGCGTAGAAGACCCACTGGTTGGCCTCGGCGAAGTCCATGCGGATCGCGTCCCCGGCGCCCTGCAGGGCTTTCGCCACCGGGCTGTCGCCGGTGGGGGCCTGGCCGTCCGGATGGCCGGTGACCGCCTCGGCGACGTGGCGTGCCGTCGCCTCGGCCTCGGCCGGTGGCAGGCCGCGCTGCTCGAGCGTGGTCGTGATCCGGTCCGTGGAGACGTGGGTCAGGATCGTGCCGAGCACGGCCATGCCGATGGCGGCCGCGTAGTTGCGGACGGTCTGGGTGATGCCGGTGACCTCGCCGTACGAGGCGCCGATGGAGCGGTTGACCGCGTCGGTGGAGGCGGGGGCCAGCAGGAAGCCGATGCCGGCGCCCGCCATGGCCGCGTACGGCCACTGGTCGTGCATCGACAGGTCGGTCAGCTTCTCGGCCCAGAGGTAGAAGCCGACGGCGCCCAGCGCGCAGCCGATCTTCATGGCCGGGCGGGCCCCGCGCCGGTCGAGGATCCTGCCGCCCCACTGGGAGGCGATGCCGAAGCCGAGGAAGAAGTACAGCAGGTACAGCGCGGCCTGGTTGGCCGAGGCGCTCAGCGACACCTGGGCGTAGACGGAGGCGAAGAAGAACACCGGCACGAAGGCGAGCATCGCGAAGAACAGCACCAGGTTGTCGACGGTGAAGGCCCGGTCCCTGAAGACGTCGAAGTTGATCAGGGGGTGCGCGGTCCGCCGCTCGTAGAAGAAGAACAGCACCAGGACCGCCAGACCGCCGACGATGCAGGCCCAGGTCGCGACGCTGCTCCAACCCCAGGCCGCCGCCTGCTGGAAGCCCAGCACGCTCAACGCCATGCCGGCGGCGACGAGTACGGCCCCGACGACGTCGAGGCGTTCCCGTCGCCGGCTCTCGGGGATCCGGGCCAGCACGGTGAGCACGATCGCGACGACGGCGACCGGCACGTTGACCCAGAAGATCGCCCGCCAGGTCCACTGGGTGAGCCAGCCGCCGAGGAGCGGGCCGAGAGCGGTGAGGGCGCCGGAGACGCCGAAGAAGAGGGCGAGAGCCCGGCCGCGCCGTTCGACGGGGAAGACGGCGATGACGACGGCGAGCGCCGCCGGGAACATGAGGGCGGCGCCCAGACCCTGGGTGGCGCGGAAGACGATGAGCCACGCCTGCGCGAAGCTGTCGTCGGGCACACACCCGCACAGCACCGACGAGACGACGAAGAGCACGGTGCCCAGCAGCATGATCCGCCGGTGCCCGAAGAGGTCGGAGAGCCGCCCGCCGAGCGCGAAGAACGCGGCGAGGGAGAGCAGATAGGCGTTGACGACCCACTGCATCCCGGACGCGGAGAGGCCCAGCTCGGAGGTGATGTCGGGCGCGGCGATCGACACGATGGTCTGGTCGATGAAGGTCATCGACACCGCGAAGAGCATCCCCGCAAGGGCCAGGTTCTGGCGAGGTCCCGCCGAACCCGGGACAGCGGCCGGACCGGAGGACGTGGAAGTTCCTGCCATGTACGGATGATCACCCGGCGCGGCCCGGCGCGCATGCGGGGCGCATGCGGGGCGCATGCGCACGACGCGGAGGACGGTTCTCCTTTTACAACGCCGGTGAGACAGCAATACTGTTGCACCGAAGTCGGATGGGGACGGCACGGCACCGGAAGCGAGGGGTCTTTCGATGGGCACCGAGACCGAGGAGCAGACGTCGACGTTCACCGTCGACGAGCTGGCCGCGCGAGCGGGGGTCACCGTGCGGACCGTACGGTTCTACAGCACCAAGGGGCTGTTGCCGCCGCCGGCCATCGGGCCGCGGCGGGTCGGGCGGTACGGGGCCGACCACCTCTCCCGGCTCGCGCTGATCGAGGAGCTCCAGCGGCAGGGCATGACGCTCGCGGCCATCGAGCGGTATCTGGGCCAGCTGCCGCCCGACCTCAGCGCCCGGGACCTCGCCGTCCACCGCGCGCTCGTCGCCTCCTGGGCGCCCGAGTCCGCCGAGGAGATCACCCGGCGCGAGCTGGAGCGGCGCGCCGGGCGCGCGCTCGCCGACGCGGACGTCGACCGCCTGGCGGCCATGGGCGTCCTCGACAAGGGCGCGGACCCGGACGTCTTCCGGCTGGACGCCACGCTGCTGCGGCTCGGGGTCGAACTCCTCGACGTCCCCATCGCGCACGAGACGATCCTCGCCTCCCGCACCGTCCTGCTGGAACACGCCCGAGCCGCCGCCCACGAGCTCTCCCGGCTCTTCCGGGACGAGGTGTGGAACCCGTACCGCGAGAGCGCGGAGGACCCGGACCACGTCGCCGCGATGAAGTCGCTGTCCGCGCACATGCAGCCGATGGTGATCCAGGCCCTGGTGACCGCGTTCCAGCGGTCGTTGCGGGAGGAGCTGCGGGAGGCGTTCGGTACGGAGGGGTCCGAGACCGGGCCCCGCTAGCCGAGCAGCTTCGGCAGAGTGCCCGGAGTCAGGCCGATCCAGACGTCGTCGCTCTCCCGGATGACGTACATCGCGTCCCGCTCGACGTTCCACCCCAGGGGAACGACGTAGTACCGACCGTCGCGCTCGAGGAGCAGCCGCAGCCCGGTGTAGCGGTAGCGGTGGTGCACCCAGCTCGGCAGGTCGTCCCTCTTGACCGCACCGGTGGGCAGAGCGAGCGGGTGGCTGCTGAGGAGCACCACGCCGGTCCAGTCGGTGACGTGGCGGGCGCGGGACCTGGCGTCCCGTTCCGCGGCCTGCACGGTGACCTGGGTGAGCCCCCAGAAGACGAAGACCCCCGCCGCGAAGACGGGCAGCGCCCGGCGCCGGAACCCCTCCGGCCGGCGCCCGCTCGCGTCACGGAACTGGCCCATGAGGAGACCGGCGGCGATGATCAGTGGGGCGACCCATCCGTAGGGTTGGATCTCGGTCCACAACGCGAGCAGGACGACACCGACGAGCACGACCGGCAGTTGCAGTCGACTCGCCAGGACCTCCGCGCGGAAGGTCGTCCGCGGCCCGGCACGCACGGTCGAGCGGGCCTTGTCCCCGAACCAGGGGCCGGTCACGAGGAGCACGAGCACCCCGGCGGCCACCAGGACCTCCAGCTTGAGCATGTGCAGGCTCTGCGTCACCTGCTCGCCGAAGCCCAGGTCCAGCGCGTTGAGCGAGAGGTGGAAGTACGCATAGTAGTTACTGGTGTACATCGCTCCCAGATAGAACATGAGGGCCGCGACGAACGTCCCTTGCGCGATCACGATCCTCAGCAGCGCGGTGGGGCTCGTCTGATCGCCCGCCCGGACCTGCCGAGCCGCCTCCTGGTCGTGCGGCGCGTACTCCTCGGGCTCGCTCATGGGCCGTCTGGTTCGGGCTGCTCCGGCGGGGGCTGCTGCTCCGGCGGCACAGGGGAGTTCGGCTCGGGGCGCAGCGACGGGTCCTGGAAGCTCGGCGCGCTGCTCGGGTCGCCCTCGTCATTGCCCGTGGCCGTCGGCGGGGGCGGGGGCGGTGCGATCGACTGGTCGCCTCCGCCGGTGGGGGGAGCGTACGGATCCCCGCCCGGATCCTCCTCCGTATCCCCGCCCGGGTCCTCCCCCGGCTCCCCCTCCGTCTCCTCCGTCACGACCGACGGTGACGGGTCCACGGGCTGCTTCTTGTCGGGGTCGCACCCGCTGAGCAGGCCGACGCCGCACGCGCCCAGCAGGGCAAGACTGACGACCCGGATCCAACGACCGGTCTTCACCCGCATCCGACCTCCTCAGATCGGCTGCGAGCGTAGGTGGCGCCGCCACGCCCCGGCCGGACCCCACACGGGACGGCCCCGCCGCGCCCCTCGATCGGACGATCGAAGGGTGATGCGGCGGGGCCGTTCGGCGCAGTGGGGTGGAACAGGCGCGTCAGGCGTCCGTGAAGGCCTCGCCGCGCTCCGCCTTCTCGACCAGCAGCGCCGGCGGCTGGAAGCGGTCGCCGTACTTCTCCGCCAGCTCACGCGCGCGGGCCACGAAACCGGGGAGCCCGCCCTCGTAGCCGTTGATGTACTGGAGCACACCGCCCGTCCACGCCGGGAAGCCGATGCCCATGATGGAGCCGATGTTGGCGTCGGCGACCGAGGTCAGGACGTTCTCCTCCAGGCAGCGGACCGAGTCCAGCGCCTCGGAGAAGAGCATCCGCTCCTTCATGTCCTCGAACGGGACCTCGGCGGCGGAGCCGCCGAAGTGCTCGCGCAGGCCCGGCCAGAGGCCGGCCCGCTTGCCGTCCTCGTCGTAGTCGTAGAAGCCCGCGCCGCCGCTGCGGCCCGGGCGCCCGAACTCGTCGACCATCCGGTCGATGACCGCGTCCGAGGGGTGGCCGGCCCAGGTGCCGCCGGCCTCCTCGACCGCGCGCCGGGTCTCGTTGCGGATCTTGCGGGGCAGGGTGAGGGTCAGCTCGTCCATCAGGGAGAGCACCTTGGCCGGGTAGCCGGCCTGCGCCGCCGCCTGCTCGATCGAGGCCGGCTCGACGCCCTCGCCGACCATGGCCACGCCCTCGTTGATGAACTGGCCGATCACCCGCGAGGTGAAGAAGCCGCGCGAGTCGTTGACGACGATCGGGGTCTTCCTGATCTGCCGGACCAGGTCGAAGGCGCGGGCCAGCGCGTCGTCGCCGGTGCGCTCGCCCTTGATGATCTCCACCAGCGGCATCTTGTCGACCGGGGAGAAGAAGTGCAGGCCGATGAAGTCCTCGGGGCGCGAGACGCCCTCGGCGAGGACGGTGATCGGCAGCGTGGAGGTGTTGGAGCAGAGCAGCGCGTCCGGTTCGACGACGTCCTGGATCTCCTCGAAGACCTTGTGCTTGAGCGCGGTGTCCTCGAAGACGGCCTCGATCACGGCGTCGCAGCCCGCGAGGTCGGCCGGGTCGGCCGTCGGGGTGATGCGGGCGAGCAGCTCGTCCGCCTTGGCCTGGGTCGTGCGGCCCCGGGAGACGGCCTTGACGCAGAGCTTCTCGGAGTAGGCCTTGCCCTTGGCCGCGGCCTCCGCCGAGATGTCCTTGAGGACGACCTCGATACCGGCGCGGGCGCAGGAGTACGCGATGCCGGCGCCCATCATGCCCGCGCCGAGGACGGCGACCTTGCGGACGGGGCGCGGCTCGACGCCCTTGGGGCGACTGGCGCCGGAGTTGACGGCCTGGAGGTCGAAGAAGAAGGCCTGGATCATGTTCTTCGCCGTCTGGCCGGTGACCAGCTCGGTGAAGTAGCGGGCCTCGATGGTCAGCGCGGTCTCGAAGTCGACCTGGGAGCCCTCGACCGCGCAGGCGAGGATGTTGCGCGGGGCCGGGTAGGGCGCGCCGTTCAGCTGCTTCTTCAGGTTGGCGGGGAAGGCCGGCAGGTTGGCGGCGAACCGCGGGTTCGACGGCGTCCCGCCGGGGATCTTGTACCCCTTGACGTCCCAGGGCTGCTGCGACTCGGGGTGCGCGTCGATGAAGGCGCGCGCCTTGGCGAGCATCTCCTCGGGGGTGGCCGCGACCTCGTGGATCAGGCCGTTCTCCAGCGCGCGCCGCGGGTCGTACTGGGTGCCCTGGAGGAGCACCTTCAGGAGGGCGTCGGCGATGCCCATGAGGCGTACGGTCCTGGTGACTCCGCCGCCCGCGGGGAGCAGGCCCAGGGTGACCTCGGGCAGGCCGATCTTGGAGCCGGGCGCGTCGAGCGCGACGCGGTGGTGCGAGGCGAGGGCGATCTCGTAACCGCCGCCGAGGGCCGCGCCGTTGATCGCGGCGACGACGGGCTTGCCGAGGGTCTCGATGCGGCGCAGGGAGCGCTTGATCTCCGTGCCGGTGTCGAACGCGAGCTGCGCGTCCTCGGGCCGCAGCCGGATCATGTCCTTGAGGTCGCCGCCCGCGAAGAAGGTCTTCTTGGCGGAGGTGTAGATGATGCCGCGGATGGAGTCCTTCTCGGCCTCCGCGCGGTCGGCGACGGCCGCGATGGAGTCCTTGAACGCCTGGTTCATGGTGTTCGCGGACTGGTTCGGGTCGTCGAGGACGAGGGTGACGACGCCGGTCTCGTCCTGCTCCCAGCGGATGGTGGTGCTCTCGCTCATGTTGTGGTGTCTCCGAAGTCGGGGAGGGACGGGTGGTCAGACGCGCTCGACGACGGTGGCGACGCCCATGCCGCCGCCGACGCACAGGGTGACCAGGCCGTAGCGCTTGTCCTGCCGCTCCAGCTCGTCGACGACGGTGCCGAGGATCATCGCGCCGGTCGCGCCGAGCGGGTGGCCGAGCGCGATCGCGCCGCCGTTGACGTTGACCTTGTCGAGGCTGATGCCCATGTCCTTGACGAAGCGGAGCACGACGCCCGCGAAGGCCTCGTTGATCTCGACCAGGTCGATGTCGTCGATCGTGAGCCCGGCCTTGGCGAGCGCCTTGCGGGTCGCGGGGGCGGGTCCGGTGAGCATGATGGTGGGCTCGGAGCCGGAGACGGCGGCGGAGACGATCCGGGCGCGGGGCGTGAGTCCGTACCGCTCGCCGACGGCCTTCGAGCCGATGGCGACGAGCGAGGCGCCGTCGACGATGCCGGAGGAGTTGCCGGCGTGGTGGACGTGGTCGATCTTCTCCACCCAGTGGTACTTCTGCAGCGCGACCGCGTCGAAGCCGCCCATGTCACCGATGGCGGCGAAGGACGGCTTGAGGGCGGCCAGCGAGTCGGCGGTGGTGCCGGGGCGCATGTGCTCGTCGTGGTCGAGGACGACCAGGCCGCTGCGGCGGTCCTTGACGGGGACGACGGAGCGGTCGAAGCGGCCGTCCTTCCAGGCGGTCGCGGCCCGCTCCTGGGAGAGCGCGGCGTACTCGTCGACGTCGCGACGGGAGAAGCCCTCGATGGTGGCGATGAGGTCGGCGCCGATGCCCTGGGGTACGAAGCCGGTCTCGAAGTTGGTCATCGGGTCGGCGAACCAGGCGCCGCCGTCGGAGGCCATCGGGACCCGCGACATGGACTCCACGCCACCGGCGAGGACCAGCTCCTCCCAGCCCGAGCGGACCTTCATGGCGGCCATGTTGACGGCTTCGAGGCCCGAGGCACAGAAGCGGTTCTCCTGGACGCCGGCGACGGTGTCGGGCAGTCCTGCGGCGATGGCGGCGATCCGGGCGATGTCGGAGCCCTGGTCGCCGACGGGGCCGACGACACCGAGGACGATGTCGTCGATGGCGGCCGGGTCGAGTCCGGGGAAGCGGCCCTGGAGTTCGTGGATGAGTCCGACGACCAGGTCGATGGGCTTGGTGCCGTGCAGGGCGCCATTGGCCTTGCCGCGCCCGCGCGGGGTGCGGATCGCGTCGTACACGTACGCTTCGGTGCTCACGAGCAGCCTTTCAACGATGCGGCGATGAGGGTGAGGAGAGAGGGGTCGCGGGTCAGCCCAGCAGGGAACGTCCGATGATCTCCTTCATGATCTCGGTCGTTCCGCCGTAGATGGTCTGGATACGGCCGTCCGTGAACGCCCGGGCGACCGGGAACTCGGCCATGTAGCCGTACCCGCCGTGCAGTTGGAGGCAGCGGTCGGCGACGCGCTTCTGCAGCTCGGTGGCCCACCACTTGGCCATGGAGGCGTGGACGGCGTCGAGTTCCCCGTTCGAGTGATCGACGATGCACCGGTCGAGGAACGTACGGGTGACGGCGCACTCGGTGGCCATCTCGGCGATCTCGAAGCGGATGTGCTGGAGCTTGGCCAGCGGGCGCCCGAAGGCCTCGCGCTCCTTGACGTACCGGGTGGTGATCTCCAGGAGGTGTTCGGCGGCGGCGATGCCGGCCACGGCGATGGCCATCCGCTCCTGGGCGAGGTTGGTCATCAGGTGGACGAAGGCGCCGTCGAGCTCGCCGAGCAGGTTCTCCTTGGGGACGCGGACGTCGTGGAAGAAGAGTTCGGCGGTGTCCTGGGACTTCTGGCCGATCTTGTCGAGGTTCCGGCCGCGCTCGAACCCCTCCATGCCCCGCTCGACGACGAGCAGCGAGAGCCCGTGCGCCCCGCCCTCGGGGGTCGTCTTCGCGACGACGATCACCAGGTCGGCGAGGATGCCGTTGGAGATGAAGGTCTTGGCGCCGTTGAGCACCCAGTGGTCGCCCCGGTCCTCGGCGCTGGTCCTGATGGCCTGGAGGTCGGATCCGGCGCCCGGCTCGGTCATCGCGATGGCGGTGATCAGTTCGCCCGTGCAGAAGCCGGGCAGCCAGCGGCGCTTCTGCTCCTCGGTGGCGAGCGAGGTGAGGTACGGGCCGATGATGTCGTTGTGCAGGCCGAGGGCCATGCCGGGCGCGCCCGCCCGGGTGAACTCCTCGGCGAGGACGGCGCTGTAGCGGAAGTCGGGGTTGCCGCCGCCTCCGTACTCCTCGTCCACCGCAAGGCCGAGCAGCCCCTGCCGTCCCGCGGCGCGCCAGGCCTCGCGCGCGACGATGCCGTCCTTCTCCCACTGCTCGTAGTGGGGCAGCACCTCCTTGGCGAGGAAGGTACGGACGGTGGCGCGGAAGTCCTCGTGGTCGGCGGTGTAGAGCAGGCGCTTCATGCTTCCTGGCCTTTCAGGGAGGGAACGGCCCAGTCGCGGGCGATCGCGTCGGTGTCGGCGCCGGGCAGCGCGGGTCCGGTGCGGACCGTCCCGGGGGTGGCGGAGAAGCGGGGTGCGGGCGCCGGCTGGGTGAGGCCGCCGTGCTCGACGAAGGTGGCGCGGGCGGCGAGGTGCGGGTGGGCCGGGGCCTCGCGGAGGGAGAGGACGGGGGCGACGCACGCGTCGCTGCCGGCGAAGACGGCCGTCCACTCGTCTCTCGTACGGGTGCGGAAGCGTGCGGCGACGGCGGTACGGAGCTCGTCCCAGCGCCCGAAGTCGCGGCGGGCGGGAGCGAGGTCCTCGATGCCGAGGAGCCGGACGAACTCGTCGTAGAACTGCTGCTCCAGCGCGCCGACGGCCATGTACCCGCCGTCGGAGGTCTCGTACGTGCCGTAGAAGGGGCAGCCGCCGTCGAGCAGGTTGACCCCGCGCCGGTCCTGCCAGCCGCCGGCCGCGAGCATGCCGTGGATCATGGTGGCGAGGTGGGCGGAGCCGTCGACGATGGCCGCGTCGACGACCTGGCCCTCGCCGTGCGCGCGGGCGTGCTGGAGCGCGGCGAGGACTCCGACGACGAGGTAGAGCGAGCCGCCCGCGTAGTCGCCGACGAGGTTGGCGGGGACGGTGGGCGGGCCGTCCGGGTCGGGGCCGATCATGCCGAGGGTGCCGGTGATCGCGAGGTAGCCGATGTCGTGTCCGGCGCGCGCGGCGAGCGGACCGTCCTGGCCCCAGCCGGTCATCCGGCCGTAGACGAGCCTCGGATTGCGGGCGAGGCAGGCGTCGGGGCCGACGCCGAGGCGTTCGGCGACGCCGGGACGGTAGCCCTCGATGAGGATGTCGGCCCGCTCGACCAGGTCGAGGACGGTCGCGGGGCCGCCGTCGGCCTTGAGGTCGACGAGGGCGGAGCGCTTGTTGCGGTTGGTGAGGTCGTAGGCCGGGTCGATGCCGAGCCCCGGCCCGCCCGGCCGGTCGACGCGGACGACGTCGGCGCCCAGGTCGGCGAGAAGCATGGCCGCGAACGGGCCGGGCCCGATCCCCGCCAGCTCCACCACGCGCACTCCGGAGAGCGGCCCGTTCGAGGTCGTGCGGTCCGTCGCCGTCGTCGCGGCCATCGAGCCCCCAGCTATGTGACAGCAATGATGTAACACCGGTGATGCTAGGAACGTGTTCCACTCCGCACAAGCCCCCTGGCCGAGCAAGCGCTTGGAATTTCGCCTCCGAACCGGCCACCTCACGACCGGCCCCGGATAGGGTCCAGGCATGTTCACATCACGACGTCGGATCACCGCGCTCTTCGCCGTACCGATCGCCGCCGCCCTGCTGATCTCCTGTTCCACCGGGGGAGACGCCTCCACCGGCGCGACGCCCACGTCGACCGCGCCCCCGGTCGCCACCGCGGAAGCGAGCGCAGGGGCGGGAGCCGATGCCGGCACGGACGCCGGGGCGGAGGCGAACGGCGACCAGCCGACGCCCGGGCCTGAGCTGGTGCGGGACGCCTTCGCCGGGCTGCAGGCCACGCTCGACGACAGCTGCGCCACCGACTGCGCGTACTTCCTGGGCCGCGTCCACGAGGAGCTCGAAGGGCTCGACCGCGCCATGAAGGCGGACCCGAAGGGGCCCGGCCACTTCCCCGAGCCGATCGCCTGGATCGAGAAGCTGCGGACCACTCTGGATGGCGACACCACCTACCCCAACCTGAAGAAGCACCAGACGCTACTGGTCGGCACCCGGGACCGGATCAACACCTGGATGCAGGACCACCCCGACGACTACCGCTGACGGGACCCGGCGGAGCAGGCGCTAGGCTCCGCGCTCGCAGAGGATGCAGGACAAGCAGGGGAAGCCGCAGGGGAAGGGGAGGGCCGTATGGAGCTGGCGAGCGGGAACGGTGTGGAGCGGGGCACGGGCGAGCGGGCGTACGACGTCGTCCTCTTCGGGGCGACGGGGTTCGTGGGCGAGCTCACCGCGGAGTACCTGGCCGAGCACGCGCCGGCCGGGTGCCGGTGGGCGCTCGCCGGGCGCAGCCGCGCCAAGCTGCTCGCGCTGCGCGAGCGCCTCGCGGCGCGGTGGCCCCGGTGCGCCGAACTGCCGCTGATCGTCGCGGACTCCACCGACGCGGACTCGATGCGCGAACTCGCCGCGTCCGCCCGGGTGGTGGCCACCACGGTCGGCCCGTACGTCTGGTACGGCGAGAAGCTCGTCGCGGCCTGCGCGGAGGCGGGCACGGACTATGTGGACCTGACCGGCGAGCCGGAGTTCGTCGACGACATGTACGTGCGCCACGACGCCCGGGCCCGCGAGACGGGCGCGCGGATCGTGCACGCGTGCGGCTTCGACTCCGTACCGCACGACCTGGGCGTCTGGTTCACCGTGCGGCAGCTGCCGAAGGACGTGCCGCTGCGGATCGACGGCTTCGTGCGCGTCGGCGCGGTCTTCTCGGGCGGCACGTTCGCGTCCGCCCTGACCGCGATGGGGCGCGGCCGGGAGACGCTGCGCGCCGCACGTGAACGGCGGCTGCACGAGCCCCGGTTGGTCGGCCGCAGGGCGCGCGCCCCGATCGGCGGGCCGCGCTTCAGCCGGGAGACCGGCACCTGGGCGCTGCCGCTGCCGACCATCGACGCCCAGGTGGTGGCCCGTTCGGCGCGCGCGCTCGACGCGTACGGCCCCGACTTCGTCTACCGGCACTACGCCTCGGTCAGGACACTCCCGATGGCGATCGGCGGCTCGGCCGCCGTCGGCACCGGCCTGCTGGCGGCTCAACTGGCTCCCGTACGGAGCTGGCTGATGAACCGTTACGAGCCCGGTCAGGGTCCGAGCGCGGAACGGCGCGCGCGCAGCTGGTTCACCGTGCGCTTCGTCGGCGAGGGCGGCGGCCGGCGCGTCTTCACGGAGGTCTCTGGCGGCGACCCGGGGTACGGCGAGACGGCGAAGATCCTCGCCGAGTCCGCGCTCTGCCTCGCCCTCGACGACGGCCTGCCGAAGAGCGCGGGGCAGGTCACGACGGCGGTCGCGATGGGCGACGCGCTGGTCGACCGGCTGCGGGCGGCCGGCATCCGCTTCCGGGTGGCAGACGCCCGCTAGCACCGGCCCCGGGTCGCACCGGAGCGCGCCTCAGGGGCGTACGGGACAGGCCTCAGTGGCGTACGAGACAGAAGGGGTGGCCGGCCGGGTCGGCGTAGATGCGCCAGGCCCGGTCGCCGCCCCCTTCGTCGAGCGGTGTCGCCCCGAGCGCGAGGACCGCGTCGTGGGCGGCGTCCAGGTCGGCGACCCGGACGTCGAGGTGGAACTGCTGCTCGGGCGCGCCCCAGACGGGCGGGCGGTGGTCGGCCACGCCCTGGAAGGCGAGCACCGGAGCGCCCGCGGCGTCGTGCAGCGTGGCCCAGGCGTCGCCGACGGCCCACTGCGGGTCGGGCCGGTTGATCTCACCGCCGAGGACCTGCTGGTAGAAGGCGGCGAGTTCCATGACGTCGGTGCAGTCCAGGACGACGCACTGGAGCGTGCCGATCATGCCGCCACCCAGGCGACGACGACGTAGAGCATGGCGCAGACCCAGGCCAGGGCCAGCAGCCCGGCCCCGGCGAGCAGGGCGTTCATGCCACGGCCCGCGGTGCGCGAAGGAGTGGAGACGGGGGATGTCATGGGCTCAAGCCTGCCGTGCGTGATCACTCCCCGCCATCCGTACGGGTACTCAGTCCGGCTACTCAGCGCCCGCACCGCCGGCCTGGGCCAGGGCGTCCTTGAGGGCCCGGCGGCAGAGGGAGTCGGCGTGCCGGGTCGTCTCGGGGACCCGGTAGCGCGGGGCGAGCAGCAGGGTGTGGCCGCAGGCGTTGTCCAGGGAGACGCGGTGGCCGACGGAGACGAAGACGGGCTTCACCCCGGCCTGGGTGCGCAGGGCGCGGCCGACCTCCTCCGTGCCGGCGGCTCCGGCCGGGCCGGAGGCGAGGAGGGGGCTGAAGTCGCCGCGTTCCGGGCCCGGTTGGTCGTGGTGGAAGGTGAACGGGTTCTTCGCGACGCCGATCGAGGGGCGTCCGGTCAGCACGCCCAGGTGGCTCGCGAGACCGAAGCGGCGGGGGTGGGCGAGCCCGTAGCCGTCGCAGACGAGCAGGCCCGGGTCCTCGGTCAGCCCGGCGAGCGCGGCGAGGACGGTGGGTATCTCGCGGAAGGCGAGCAACCCTGGCACATAGGGGAACGACACCCGGCCGACCGCCGTCGCCTCCTCCACGACGTCGAGCGTGCGGGCGTCCAGGACGACGGCCGCGGCGGCGACGAGGTCGCGCTCGTCGTCGTAGGCCACGTCGAGGCCCGTGACACGGCCCGTGCCGGGCGCCGGTCCCGGCTCGTCGAGCACGAGCCGCTCCCGCAGCTCCTCCTGCACGGCACGGGCCGTCGTCTCGTCGGTGGGCCAGCCCGCGGGAACGTCGATGATCGTCATGATGACGGCCACCCTACGGCGCCGGGCCGTCCGACTGGCGAACGGTTTCCGCGCCGCCGTCGGGGCCCCGGGTAGCCTGCCGGTCATGTTCGTACTGGAATTGACCTATACCGGCCCGGTCGAGCGGGCCGACGCGCTGCTCGAGGCGCACGTCGAGTGGCTCGACGCGCAGTACGCCGCCGGCGTCTTCATCGCCTCCGGGCGGAAGAACCCGCGCGACGGCGGCATCATCCTGGCCGCCGGGGTCGACCGCGCGGAGATCGAGAAGATCGTGGCGGCCGACCCGTTCACCGTCGAGGACGTGTGCGTGTACCGGATCACGGAGTTCTACGCGACGAAGACGGCCGAGGCACTCGCCCCGTACCGCGAGCAGCTCCCCTCCTAGCGACCGCCCAGGCGGGCGATGCGGCCCTTCTCGCCGGAGGCCCAGCACGCCCCGTCCCCGGTGCAGTCGACCGTGTCGTACGAGCCGGTGTCGACGGTCCGCCAGGTACGGCCGCCGTCCACGGTCAGGTCCGTGCCGGTCGGGCCGACCGCGAGCGCGGCCGTCCTGGAGTACGGGAGCCAGGCGACGCCCGAGCGGTACGCGGGCGGCGGGGCGGAGGCCGCGGTCCAGTGGCGGCCGCCGTCGTCGGTGACCGCGGCCGCCTGCGGCGAGGCCTGGCCCGCGCGGTAGTCGCCGCCGACGGAGATGCCGTGCGCGCGGTCACGGAAGGCGAGCCCGAAGACCCCGCGGGCCGGGTCTCCCGCCGGGATCGTGGACTGCGCGACGGTCCAGTTCAGCCCGCGGTCACGGGAGTGCAGCACGCGCGCCGTGGCGCCGCCGCCGGTCGCCAGCCAGACGTCCCTCGGTCCCGAGGAGACCAGGCACTGGCCGCTCGCCGCGAACCCGGCCTCTCCCGGCAGGGCCGCCGGCATCCCCGCGTCGGGCAGCACCGCCCAGGAGCGCCCGCCGTCCCGCGTCGACAGGATGCGGAACCTCCCGTCGACCGGGTCGCTCATGGCGAGGCCGTGGCGCCGGTCGAAGAAGGTCATGCAGTCGTAGAAGGCCCGCGGGTCGGTGTTGCGGAAGGACTCGGTCCAGGTGGCTCCGCCGTCCTCGGTCCGCAGGACCCGGGAGGCCTCCCCCTCCCCGATCGCGAGGACCACGGCGCGCCGGGCGTCGAAGGCCTCGACGTCCCGCAGCTCCAGCTCCCCGGCCCCGGGTGGCGAGACGTTCCGCCAGCTCCGGCCGCCGTCCGTGGTGCGCAGCACCGTCCCCTTCGAGCCCGCCGCCCACGCGGTCCTGCGGTCGACGGCCGCGAGGCCCCGGAAGCGGGCGTCGGTCCCGGTCTCCGTCAGCTGCCAGCCGGCCCCGTGAGGACCGGCCTGCGAGGCGCCGCGCGGCGCGCCGGCCGAGGCGGCGTCCGACGCGCCGTACGCCGGGACCGTCAGGGCCGCCGCGAGGGCCACCCCGCTGAGCCCCACCGACATCATTCGTCTCGTCTTCCCCTTGGACGTCATGGCGCCGGAAGCTAGCCCACGCCGGTGGCCCCGTCCAGACCGCCTCCCGGCCGGCGTCCGGCGTCGCGGTGACACAGCTCACGTGACCCCCCAGTGCACGTTCTGGCGTCATCGTTCGTCTTCCCTTGTGTCAGGGAGACGTCAGGAACCGAAGCCGCGCGACAGGAGCTGGCCTTGCCCACCGTCATCGAGCACGCCGTTCAGGCCCGTCTGGTCGCATCCGCGCCCCGGATGGAGACCGTCCCCGCCACACTGCGGTACGACCGTGAGGACCCGTTCGCCGTCAGCATGGCGTTCCCTCCGCCCGCGACGCTGGAGGGCGTCGAGGTCTCCTGGGCGTTCGCGCGCGAGCTGCTCGTCCAGGGCGTCGAGGGACCGGCCGGTCTCGGCGACGTCCGGGTGCGCCCGTACGGCTACGACCGGACCGTCGTGGAGTTCCACGCCCCCGAGGGCGTCGCCGTCGTGCACGTCCGCACCTCCGAGCTGCGCCACTTCCTCCGGCGCTCGCAGCACCTCGTGCCGGCCGGCCGCGAGCACCAGTACCTGGACTGGGACGGGGACCTGGCCCAGCTCCTGGACGGCTGACCGGGCACCTCTCCCGCCCTCCGCTCCCCGCGCTTAATTCGATTGCCTCCTCCCCGTGCCGGGCGTACCGTCCTGACCTGGCCCTGTTGTCGCCCGATCGGAGAAGGCCGTTGCTCGTCTGAGGTTGCGAGACACCGTGCCGCGCGTGCCCCCGAGCTGCTTCACGCAGCCCGCCGCGTGTGCCGTCTTCGCCCTCGGCGTACGAGCTTTCCCGCCTGCCCGCGCCCCGGTGTCTCACCCGTTGCCCCAGCCCACGCTCTCGCAACAGGGAGGCCACCATGGCGACCCATCCCACGTTCATCACCTGCTCGTCCCTCTCCTTCTCCTGGCCGGACGGCACCCATGTCCTGGACGACTTCCAGCTCACGGTCGGCCCCGGTCGTACCGGCCTCATCGGCCTGAACGGCTCGGGGAAGTCGACGCTCCTCAAGCTCGTCGCCGGTGAACTGACCCCCGCCGACGGCACGATCCGTACCGTCGGCGAGGTCGGCTACCTCCCGCAGAACCTGGTCCTGGACACGGCCCTCCGGGTCGACCAGGCCCTCGGGATCGCGGCGACCCGGGCCGCGCTGCACGCCATCGAGGCGGGCGACCCCGCCGAGGAGCACTTCGCCGCGGTCGGCGACGACTGGGACGTGGAGGAGCGGGCGTGCGCCACGCTCGACCAGCTCGGCCTCGGGCACATCGGTCTCGACCGGACCATCGGCGAGCTGTCCGGCGGCGAGTCGGTCCTGCTGCGGCTGGCGGCGCTGCTGCTCGCCCGCCCGGACATCCTGCTGCTCGACGAGCCGACGAACAATCTCGACCTGTACGCCCGCACCCGGCTGTACGAGGCCGTGGACGCCTGGTCCGGGGTCCTCGTCGTGGTCAGCCACGACCGGCAGCTCCTGGAGCGGGTCGACCAGATCGCCGATCTGCACGACGGGGACGTCACCTGGTACGGCGGTGCCTACTCCGCGTACGAGGAGGCGCTCGCCGCCGAGCAGGAGGCGGCCGAGCGGATGGTCCGGGTGGCCGAGGCCGATGTGCAGCGGCAGAAGCGGGAACTCTCCGAGGCCCAGATGAAGTTGGCCCGCCGCAAGCGGTACGGCAGGAAGAGCTACGACAACAAGGTCGTGCCGAAGATCGTCGCCAACAACCGCAAGGCCGCGGCGCAGGTCTCGGCGGGCAAGCACCGCGCCCTGCACGCCGAGCGGCTGGCCGAGGCCCGCGAACGCCTCGACGTGGCGGAGGAGGCGGTGCGCGACGACGACGAGATCAGGATCGAGCTGCCGCGCACCACGGTCCATCCCGGTCGCGAGGTGCTGACGCTGCGGGAGCTCGAACTGCGGTACGGCGCGCGGGTGGACGGCGGGTTCGAGCTGCGCGGGCCCGAGCGGATCGCGCTCGTGGGCCGTAACGGGGCCGGCAAGACGACGCTGTTGCGCACGATCGCCGGAGAGCTGGCGCCGGTGGCGGGCGAGGTCGAGGCCCATGTGCCGCTGCGGTTCCTGCCACAGCGACTCGACGTCCTCGACGAGGAGTTGAGCGTGGTGGAGAATGTCGCCCGGTTCGCTCCCGAGGCGACGGGCAACGCGATCAGGGCACGGCTCGCCCGGTTTCTCTTCCGGGGCGCGCGGGCGGACCAGCCGGCCGGGACGCTGTCGGGAGGGGAGCGGTTCCGGGCGACCCTGGCGGCGCTGCTGCTCGCCGAACCGGCGCCTCAGCTACTGATGCTGGACGAGCCGACGAACAATCTGGACATGGCGTCGGTACGGAAGCTGACCGCGGCGCTCGACGCGTACGAAGGGGCGCTGATCGTGGCGAGCCACGACGTGCCGTTCCTGGAGTCGCTGGGGATCACCCGCTGGTTGCTGCTCGACGGCGAACTGCGGCCGACGAGCGCGGAGGAGGTCATGGCACAGATGCACGGAGAGACCGGGTCAACGGTGCAATAAGGCCCAGGATTTCGTACCGCCACCGGGCCCGAGCACCGGGGCGAGCCCCCAGTCCCCGCCCTGGGTGTCGACCGCCGCGGCCAGCAGCCACATGCTGCGGCTGCGGCGGTCGCGGCATTCCTCGGCCTTGTCCGGCGAGGCGTGCGCCGGGTGCTGGTCGTACAGGACGATCCGCAGGGCCTCGAACTGCCAGCGGACGCGCAGGATCATCTCCCGGTCGGGGGTGAAGCGGTAGGCGGCGGCGACCAGTTCGGAGGCGGCGAGCACGGCGGTGTCGCAGAGCGCGGCGAGCCCGTGCCGGTCCAGCAGGCCGCGGACGGCCTGTCGGGCCAGTCCGGCGCAATAGGCGCCGCCGGGCAGGACCATCGAGTAGCTGAGGTTCTCCGTGGCAGGAGGTATGGGCCCGGCCGCGACGGCGGACGGGAGGCAACGCAGGGCGCCCTTCATCGTGTTGCTCACATTTCCTGTGCGTGTGGGGATGCTCACACACAGGTACGGTCGCCGCGTGTGAGACTGGCGCTACCGACCGTAGCGCAGATGCGGAGCACGGTGCTACTACTTGCGGGTAGTCGTGTCATTCCGGCCAAAACGTCGGCCGCCCGGGCCGGCCAGAAGGAGAGAACGAGCCGTGCCACCCAGGAGCACCCCGACCGCGCGCCAGCAGCGGCTCGGGAACGAGCTGCGCAAACTGCGCGAACAGTCGGGGATGTCGGCCCAGCAGGCCGCCGCCCTCCTGGGCGTCGACCGCACCCGCATCCCCCACATCGAGTCGGGCCGCTTCGGCATCAGCGCCGAGCGCGTGCGCACCCTCGCCTTCAACTACGGCTGCCCCGACACCGGCCTCGTCGACCTGCTCGCCGCGACGGCCCAGGAGCGCGACCGCGGCTGGTGGGAGGAGCACCGCGGGCTGCTCCCGCCCGGCCTCCTCGACATCGCCGAACTCGAGTTCCACGCCTCGGAGTTGCACACCGCCGTCACCACGCACATCCCCGGCCTGCTGCAGACGGAGGAGCACGCGCGGGCGGTCTTCGACACCGCCGATCCGCCGCTGCCCGGACCCGACCTGCGGGCCCGGGTGGCCCTGCGGCTGCGCCGCCAGGAGATCCTGGACCGCGAGCGGCCCACGCTCTACGAAGCGGTGATCCACGAGGCCGCGCTGCGGATGCAGTTCGGCGGCCCGAAGGTGGCCAGGGCGCAGCTGGAGTACATCCTGGCCCGCTCCGAGCGGGACACCGTCACCGTGCGCGTGATCCCCTTCACGGCGGGCGGTTTCCCCGGCGCGGGGCAGTCGTTCACCTATGTGGCGGCGCCCGTGCCGCAGCTCGACACCGTGCAGCTGGACTCCTCCCACGGATCGACACTCCTCGACGCCGACATGCAACTCAGGCGATATCGCGGGCTGTTGGACCGGCTGCGCGGACTCGCCCTGCCCGAACCGGAGTCGCGCGCGTTCATCCACGCGCTCGCCCAGGACCTCTGAAGGAACCGGCATGAACGTCATCGACCCCTCCGCCCCCGAGAAGATCGCCTGGAACGAGGCCTTCTGCAGCGAGGGCGCCAACTGCTTCCGCTTCGGCCTCGACGACGCGGGCCGTGCCTACATCGGCTCGACCCTGGCCCCCGACACGTATGTGACCGACTCGGTCGAGGCGCTGCGCGCGCTGATCTCGGCCGTCAAGGCGGGGCAGGCCGACCATCTGCTCTGAGTAGCCGCCCGGGTGAGCCGCGAACACGGCGCCCCGCCGCGCCGAAGCCGTGACCTGCCTCTCCGTACGCCGCCACCAGCAGCGCACATAACGGAACGTAACCGGACATCGCTGCAGCGGGCTTGGCCGGGGCCTTATGGGGCCTTAACCTACGGTCTCGTAACCTACGAATCCGTAGGTAGTTCCGTATGCCCTTCTCCGTCCCCAGGAGTTCCCGTGACGCTCACCTCTCCCCACCTCGGCAGCTCGGCAGGGTGGACCGACGCGCGGCTGCTCTACGCGCTGGAAGAGGTGGTGGAGAAGGAGCTGAACCGGCACCTGAAGGTCACCAAGGACTGGATGCCGCACGAGTACGTGCCGTGGTCCGACGGCCGGAACTTCCCGGGCTTCTTCGAGGACGGCGAGGCCTGGGACCCGTCCCAGTCCAAGGTCACCGAGGTCGGCAAGATCGCCCTCGTGGTCAACCTGCTCACCGAAGACAACCTGCCCAGCTACCACCACGAGATCGCCACGCTCTTCGGCCGCGAGGGCGCCTGGGGCACCTGGGTGCACCGCTGGACCGCCGAGGAGGGCCGCCACGGCATCGTGATGCGGGACTACCTGCTGGCCTCCCGCGCGGTGGACCCGGACAAGCTGGAGCAGTTCCGGATGTCGCACATGAGCGAGGGCTTCGAGTCCGACAACCGGCACTCGATGCTGCACTCGGTCGCGTACGTGGCCTTCCAGGAGCTGGCCACCCGTATCTCGCACCGGAACACCGGCCACCAGTCGGGCGACCCGGTCTGCGACCGGATGCTGGCGCGCATCGCCACCGACGAGAACCTGCACATGGTCTTCTACCGCAACCTGCTGGGCGCGGCCTTCGAGATCGCCCCGGACCTGACGATGCAGGCCGTGCGGGACGTCGTCGTGAACTTCCGGATGCCGGGACACGGCATGCCGGGCTTCGAGCGGGCGGCCGCGCAGATGGCGATCGGCGAGATCTACAACATGCGGATCCACCACGACGACGTGCTGCAGCCGGTGCTGCGCTTCCTCAAGGTGCTCCAGATCGACGGGCTCGGCCCGGAGGGCCTGAAGGCCCAGGAGGAGCTGGGGCTGTACATGAACGGGCTCGACGCCGAGGCGTCGAAGTTCGACGAGAAGCTGGCCGCGCGCAAGGCGCGGATGGCGGCCCGCGCGGCGGGCTGACGGGCCCTGCCCGCCGCCCGCCTCAGGAGCGGAGCCGGCGGCGGGCACCCGCGGTGCTCTTGAGCCGCCCCCGCTCCTTCTCCGAGAGCCCGCCCCACACCCCGAACCGCTCGTCGTTCTCCAGCGCGTACTGGAGGCACGCCACCCGGCCCTCGCACGCCCCGCACAGCTGCTTCGCCTCACGGGTCGAGGAGCCCGGGGCCGGGAAGAAGAACTCCGGTCCGGCCTGGGCACAGAGGGCGTCCTCCTGCCAGGACATGTCGGGGGCGCTCGGAGCGGTCATCACGGTGGTGTCGGTCTGCATGGCCGATACGTTGCCGTGCGGCCGTAAACGGTCCCTCAACGTTCGATCAATGCGCACGCGCGGCGCGCGTTCAACGCGGCGCGCCGAGCGGGTCCGGAGCCTCGTGGGCCTCTCGGGTGCGGCGGAACAGCGCTGTCCAGAGGAAGTCCTCGCCGAATCGCGGCGAGTCGGCCGGCTCGTCCCGCATGCGGCGCAGTTCGACCTCGGTCAACTCCCCGAAGATCCGGCGCAGGGACTCCGGTGTGTAGGCGAGCCCGCCGTGCAGCCCCGGTTCGCGCTCCCGGTAGAAGGCGGCGTCGGGCAGTTCCGAGCCCATCGCGCCGGCGGCGAAGCACGTCAGAGCAAGGTGGCCGCCGGGCGCGAGCAGCCGGTCGAGCAGCGCGCGATAGCTGATCCGGCGGTGCGGCGGCAGATGGTGAAAGCACCCCGAGTCGTAGATCAGGTCGTACGGCCCGGTGAGCACACTCCCGGCCAGGGCGAAGGCGTCCCCGTGGTGGAAGCGCACCTCGGCCCCCGCCTCCCGGGCACGCTGCGCGGCCCAGCCGATCGCCTCGTCGGAGAGGTCCACGGCGTCCACCTCGAAGCCGAGCGACGCCAGGTACAGGGAGTTGCGCCCCGGGCCGCAGCCCAGGTCGAGGGCGCGGCCGGGGGCGATCAGACCGCGCTCGGCATAGGAGACGAGGCTCTCGTCCGGCTTGGCGACGAAGAACGGCACTCCCTTGGTCCGGTCGCCGTAGAAGTCGTTCCACCAGCCGGCCGCGCCGGCGGTCCAGCGGTCCGCCTCCGGCGCGAAGAGCCCGTCGAGCAGCTGCAGGACATCGTCGACGTCACGTATGTTCCGGTCCATCCGGCACCCCTTTCCCGATGACCTGAAACCTAGGGGAGATCACGGAGAAAGCCCAGCTCAGGAGGGGTTTGCAGGGGTGCGCTCACGGCCGTGGACGGCCTTGGGCGGGCCGGTTGGGCGGGGGTTGATCACCCCACCCCCGGCACCCCGGGGACGGGTGTGGACGCCCCCGCCGGGGGCCGTCAGAGGGCCGTCCCGGGCCGCGCCCGGCTGGGTTTTCCGGCACGCGGCAGGGACGTCCGGCGCCCGGGCGGGGCCCCCGCTCAGTCCTCGGTCTTCTTCGCCCGGCTGGGCTGCACGCGCTTCGGTTCGCCCGGCATCTTCGGGTACTCGGGCGGGTACGGCAGATCGCCGAGACCGTGCTCCGCCTCGTCGCGGCGGGCCAGTTCCAGCAGGCTCTCCAGGCTGAACCGGTGGTCGTCCATGTCGGCGTGCACGTCACCCACCTCCGCGTACCGGGCCGGCATGGTCCTGATGTCGAAGTCCCGGGGCGTCGCGTCGTCGATCTCGTCCCAGTTCAGCGGGGCGGAGACCGGGGCGTGCGGGCGGGGCCGTACGGAGTAGGCGGAGGCGATCGTGCGGTCGCGGGCGGTCTGGTTGTAGTCGACGAAGATCCGCTCGCCGCGCTCCTCCTTCCACCACTTGATCGTCACCCGGTCGGGCATCCGGCGCTCCAGTGCACGGCCGCAGGCGATGGCGGCGCGCCGGACCTGGGTGAAGGTCCACTTCGGTTCGATCGGTACGAAGACGTGCAGGCCGCGCCCGCCCGAGGTCTTGGGCCAGCCGCGCAGCCCGTGCTCGTCCAGGACGGCGCGCAGCTCGTGGGCGGCGCGCACGGCGTCGGCGTAGTCGGTGCCGGGCTGGGGGTCGAGGTCGATGCGCAGCTCGTCGGGGTGGTCGGTGTCCTCGCGCCGTACCGGCCAGGGGTGGAAGGTGACCGCGCCGAGATTGGCCGCCCAGAGGACGGCGGCGGGCTCGGTCGGGCACATCTCGTCGGCGGAGCGTCCGCTGGGGAAGGTGATGTGCGCGGTCGGGATCCACTCCGGGAGGTACTTGGGCGCGCGCTTCTGGAAGAAGGACTCGCCCGTGACCCCGTCGGGGTAGCGCTCCAGGGTGGTGGGGCGGTCGCGCAGCGCGCGGGTGATGCCGTCACCGACGGCCAGGTAGTAGCTGACCATGTCGAGCTTGGTGTAGCCGGGCTCGGGGAAGTACACCTTGTCCGGGTTGGATACGCGCACGGTCCGCTCGCCGACTTCCAGTTCCACCGCTGCCGTCTTGCTCGCCATGCGTGTCAGCGTAGGGCTCGCCGCCATTCCCCGCATACCGGACAATCGGTCCATGGATCTGCCGGTGATGCCGCCCGTGAAACCGATGCTCGCCAAGGCCGTGAAGAAGATTCCGCCGGGCATGCAGTACGAGGCCAAGTGGGACGGCTTCCGTGCCATCGTGCACCGCGACGGACCGGAGCTGGTCATCGGCAGCCGCACGGGCAAGCCGCTGACCCGCTACTTCCCCGAACTGGTCGAGGCGCTCCTCGCCCGGCTGCCACGGCGGTGCGTGATGGACGGCGAGATCGTGATCGAGCACGACGGACGGCTCGACTTCGACCGGCTCACCGAGCGCATCCATCCCGCCGACTCGCGCGTACGGATGCTCGCCGGGACGACACCGGCCCGGTTCATCGCCTTCGACCTGCTCGCCCTCGACGACGACTCACTGCTCGACACCCCGCTGACCGACCGGCGGGCTGCCCTGGAGGAGGTCCTGCGCGGGGTCGACGCCCCGGTCCACCTGGCGCCCGCGACGACCGATCCGGAGGTCGCGGCGCGCTGGTTCGAGCAGTACGAGGGGGCGGGCCTGGACGGGGTGATCGCCAAGCCGCTCGACCTGCCGTACAGGCCGGACGCCCGGCTGATGTACAAGATCAAGCACGAGCGGACGGCCGATGTGGTGGTGGCCGGCTACCGCTTCCACAAGAACGGTCCGGTCGTCGGTTCGCTGCTGCTCGGTCTCTACGACGACGGCGGCAGGCTCCAGCACGTCGGAGTCTGCGCGGCCTTCACCGCCAAGCGCCGCGAGGAGCTGGTCGCCGAGCTGGAGCCGCTGCGGATGGACCCGCCCGACGGGCACCCCTGGGCGGCCTGGGCCGAGGAGGCCGCGCACGCGGGCGCCCGGCTGCCGGGCGCACCGAGCCGCTGGTCGGGGAAGAAGGACCTGTCCTGGGTGGCACTGCGGCCGGAGCGGGTCTGCGAGGTGGGATACGACCACATGGAGGGCGACCGGTTCCGGCACACCGCCCAGTTCAAGCGGTGGCGGCCGGACCGGGCGCCGGAGTCCTGCGGGTACGGTCAGCTGGAGGAACCGGTCTCGTACGACCTCTCCGAGGTGCTCGCCTAGCCGGCCCCAGGGGCCGTGGTCAGCGGTGGTCAGCCGTACAGCGCGTCTATCTCGCTCCCGTACGCCGCCAGGACCGCGTGTCGTTTCACCTTGAGGGACGGGGTCAGCATCCCGTTCTCCTCGGAGAACTCCCCCGGCACGACACGGAACCGGCGGATCGACTCCGCCCTGGAGACGGCCCGGTTGGCGTGGTCGACCGCCTTCTGGAGGTCGGCGAGCAGCTCCGGGTCCTCGGCGAGCACCGCCACAGGGGTGTCCACCGGCCGTTTCCGTACGGTCAGCCAGTGCCGGACCGCCTCGGGGTCGAGGGTGACGAGCGCCCCGACGTACGGGCGGTTGTCACCGACGACCAGGCACTGGCCGACCGGCGGGCGGCTGCGCAGCCGGTCCTCCAGGACGGCCGGGGAGACGTTCTTGCCGCCGGAGGTGACGAGGATGTCCTTCTTGCGGCCGGTGATGACCAGGTAGCCGTCCTCGTCCAGGGCGCCGAGGTCGCCGGTGGCGAACCAGCCGTCCCGCAGCACCTCCGCGCTCGCCTCGGGGTTGTTCCAGTACCCGGTGAACACGATGGGGCCCTTGAGGAGGACCTCGCCGTCGTCGGCGATCCGGACGCCGGTGCCGGGCACGGGGCGGCCGACGGTGCCGGGCCGGGGGCGCAGGGGCGGGGTGACGGTGGCGGCGGCGCTGGTCTCGGTGAGGCCGTAGCCCTCGTAGACGAGGACCCCGGAGGCGTAGAAGAAGTGGCTGAGGCGGCTGTCGAGCGGGGAACCGCCGCTGATGGCGTACCGCAGGTTCCCGCCCAGCTCCTTGCGGATCCGGCGGTAGACGAGCAGGTCGTAGAGGGCGTGCGCGGCGGTGAGGCCCGCGCCGGGGCGGGGCCCCTGGCCGAGGACATGGCACAGGGAGGCCTCGCCGTAGCGCACGGCTATGGAGTCCGCGCGGTCGAAGGAGGCGCCCCGCCCGAGCTTCTCGGCGGTGGCGCGGCCGGTGTCGTGGATCTTCTCGAAGAGATACGGCACGCCGACGACGAACGTGGGCCTGAACCGGCGCAGTTCGGGGCGGAGCTCATCCGGCTTGATGCTGGGGAACTGGCCGATCTCGATGCGCGCCATGAGGCAGGCGAGCTGGATGACGCGGCCGAGGATGTGGGCGAGGGGCAGGAAGAGCAGGGTCGAGGCCGGCTGCCCCGTGACCGCCTCGAAGACCGGGTGCAGCAGGTCGACCGTGGCGCGCGCCTCGGCGTGCAGGTTGCCGTGGGTGAGGGCGCAGCCCTTGGGTCGGCCGGTGGTGCCTGAGGTGTAGCAGAGGGTCGCCACGGTGTCCGGGGTGAGCGCGGCGCGCCGGCCGGCCGGTACCTCGTCGGCGATCTCCGCTCCGAGGGCGGCGAGTTCGGCCAGGCCGCCGGAGTCGGCCTGCCAGGTCCTGACGGGCTCCGGGAGCGTGGCGGCGGCCTCGGCGACGGTGGCGGTGTGCTCGGCGGCCTCGGTGACGACGTGCCGCGTGCCCGAGTCGTGCAGGATCCAGGCGACCTGGTCGGGCGAGGAGGTGGGGTAGACGGGGACGGTCTGTCCGCCGGCCGACCAGATCGCGAAGTCGAGCACGGCCCAGGCGTAGCCGGTACGCGCCATGAGCCCGACCCGCCCGCCGGGTTCGACGCCCGCCGCGATCAGCCCCTTCGCGACGGCGAGGACGTCGCCGGCGAACTCGGCGGCGGAGACGGGTCGCCAGTGCCCGTGCTCCCGGCGGCGCATGACGATCGCGCCGGGGTCGGCCGCCGCGTGCCCGAAGGGAATGTCCGCGGGGGTTCCGGAGGGCGCGGGCCCGGCCGCCAGGGGCGTGTGGGCCTCCCGGACGACGCCGTCCTCGCGCACGATCCTGACGGGGAAGCGGGCGACCAGGTCGGGGCGCCTCCTGGCCTGCCTCAGGTCCTTGCGTACGCCCATGGCGGCTCCTGTTCGCGGCGTGCGGACGGGGAACGAGCGGACTGCCGAGTGACCTACCGACACGTCAACTTACCGACCCGTAACCGAATTTCAAGCTCTCGCGCACGACCGGATCGAAGCGGATCGCGGTCATCCGCCCTGCCCTTTCGGACGTGAGATGCTTCACATTCACGTGCGGACTGCCGATCTGATGTTTGACGAACAGACAACCGAGTCGACGGGGCGCTCGACGAGGAAGATCCGCCCGCGCGGCGCGCACCTGCGGGAACGGCCCGACGCGTCCCGCGCGCCGCCGACGGATCGGGCGCCACCGGTCCGCACACCCCGCCGAACGGCAGCCCGGTCGTTGCCCCGCGTGGACAACCCCGTCTCCGAACCGGGAAGCCGATCCTGTACGTATGGAGGAGGGAGACCCCACACCCGACTCCGTACCCACAAGGACTGGCCCGTGATCACCTCGCCTTCGCCCCTCGTACCCGTCCCGATCCCCGACCGCGTCGCGGCCATGATCGGGTCCTGCCTGCCGCTGCACGTCCTGCAGGCGGAGGTCGACGCCGACTGCGCGGCACGCGAGGTGCTGCGGTTCCGGGGGCCGCTCTGCGCGGAGGACCGGGCGGACCGCGAGCACGCGCTGTCCGCGCTCGCGCGGGCGAACAAGATCCTCGCCAAGCACCACCCGCTGCTGCCGGTCCGGCACTAGAAATCTCGCTCCCGCTGGGCCGTTCGGGTCGTGGCCCCGGCGCCGCACCGGTTCGGGTGTTCCCCGCATGCGGGTGACGCCACCCGGTGTGAGGCTGCGAGGGTGACCACCACCAGCGAAGCCGCACCCGCGCCCCCGGCCGCCTCGCCCCCCGTGCTCGACAGCCGCCGCCGCAACATCGTCTTCGGCACGATCATGCTCGGTGTCCTGTTGGCGGCGCTCGACCAGACGATCGTGGGCACCGCGCTGCCGACGATCGTCTCGGACCTCGGTGGCGCCGCCCACATGTCCTGGGTGGTCACCTCCTACCTCCTGGCGGAGACGGTCGCCACCGTCCTGGTCGGCAAGTTCGGCGACCTCTTCGGCCGCAAGGTGATCTTCCAGATCTCGGCGATCGTCTTCATCACCGGCTCCTTCCTCTGCGGCCTCGCCACGAACATGACCCTGCTGATCGTCTGGCGCGGCCTGCAGGGCATCGGCGCCGGCGGACTGATGGTCACCTCCATGGCCCTGATCGCCGACGTCATCCCGCTGCGCGACCGGGGCAAGTACCAGGGCGCGATCGGCGCCGTCTTCGGTGTCTCCACCGTGATCGGCCCGCTGCTCGGCGGGCTCTTCACCGACCACCTGAGCTGGCGCTGGGCGTTCTACGTGAACGTCCCGATCGCGATCCTGGTCGTCATCGCGGCCGCCCGCACCATCCCCTCCGTACGCTCCGCGAGCAGACCCGTCATCGACTACGCGGGCATCGCCCTGGTCGCCGCCGGGTCCAGCGCCCTGATCCTGGCGACCAGTTGGGGCGGGAACGAGTACGCCTGGGGGTCCGGCGTCATCATCGGCCTCTTCGCCGGCGGTCTGATCGCCCTCGCGCTCTTCTGCTGGGTGGAGACCCGCGCGGCCGAACCGATGCTGCCCATGCGGCTGTTCGCCAACCCGGTCTTCACCGTCTGCTCCGTGCTGAGCTTCGTCGTCGGCTTCGCGATGCTGGGCTCGCTGACCTTCCTGCCGTCGTACCTCCAGTACGTCGACGGGGACTCGGCCACCGTCTCCGGCATCCGGACCCTGCCCATGGTCATCGGGCTGCTGATCGCCTCGATCTACAGCGGCAACGTGGTCAGCAAGACCGGCAGATACCGGATCTTCCCCATCGTGGGCTGTCTGGTGATGGGCGTCGGCCTCTTCCTGCTCTCCCTGATGGACACGGGCACCAGCGCCTGGCTGGAGTCGCTGTACATGTTCGTGCTCGGCACCGGCATCGGCCTGTGCATGCAGGTGCTCACCATCGCCGTGCAGAACACGGTGGAGTACGCCGACCTCGGCACGGCCACCTCGGGCGTGACCTTCTTCCGTACGCTCGGCAGCTCCTTCGGCACCGCGGTCTTCGGCACGATCTACGCCAACTCGCTCAAGCCCAACCTGGCCGAGGGCGTCGGGGCGGCGGCGGCCGTCGCGGGGCCGAGCATGGATCCCGCGGCGATCGCCCAGGCCGCCCAGAGCCCGGCCGGGGTGCACGGGCTGCCGGACGACGTGGCGGCGCCGATCGTCCAGGCATACGCGGACACCCTGCACACGGTGTTCCTCTGGACGGTGCCGGTCGCGGCGGTCGGCTTCGTCGTCGCACTCTTCCTCAAGCAGGTGAAACTCCGGGACACCGCCCGGGCCTCGGCGCCCGACATGGGCGAGGGCTTCGCGTCGCCCACCTCCTCCGGGGACTCCGCCAAGCTCCTCGAACTCTCCGTCGGCAGGATCCTGCGGAGGACGGACCTGGACACGGCGCGCCGTATCGTCGCCGACTCCGACACCCGGCTCGACACGGCGGGCGCGTGGGCGGTCATGCAGGTCGAGCTCTTCACACGGACGGTCGGGCACGCCAGTCTCGGCCTCATCTCCGCAGGTCGGCGCGTCCCGCCGGAGGTCCTGCTGCCGGTCTTCGACCGCATGGTCGACGAGGGGTTCCTGACCCGGGACGGCAACCTCCTCTCGCACACCCAGGCGGGCCGGCGCGAGGCCGAGGTGATCACCCAGGCCTGGGGGGACTGGCTCAAGGACCGGGTCGAGGAGGAGCGCGGCCGGCCGAGCGGGCCCGAACTGCGGGCGGCGACGGACGCCATCGCGAAGAAGCTGATCGCCGAGGACCTGGCCCAGGGGATGCCGCGCAAACGGGAACCGGTCGGGATCGGCTCCTGATCACAACTCGTCGAGGAAGTCGCCGTCCACGTACACCCAGGCGCCCTCGTGGCGGCGGAACCGGCTCCGCTCGTGGAGCGAACCGGGCTCCCCGCCGTGGGCGTAGCGGGCGACGAAGGTGACCGTGCCGGCTTGGTGGAAGGCCGTGCCCTCGGTGGTGTCGCGGATCTCCAGCCCCGCCCAGCGCGTCGACGGATCGAAGTCGACCTCGCCGGGGCGGGTCTCCGGGGCCCAGGTGCGCAGGAGGTACGACGCGTCGCGCACGACGAAGGCGCTGTAACGGGAGCGCATGAGCAGCTCGGCGGTGGGAGCCGCGGCGGCGGGCCCCGCGTGGAAGCGCCCGCAGCACTCTCCGTACGGCGCGGTCAGCCCGCACGGGCAGGGCGAGGCCGCGGAGACGGCGGGCGCGGAGGAAGGGGCGGGGCGGCGCTTGGGGCGGGTGGCGCGTCTGGACATGACGCCATTGTCCCTCGGCCGGGAGGGGCTGATCGCCTCTGCGGGAGGGGTGGGGTCGCTGGGCGCCGGGCTCGGCGGGCTGGGCCGGCTCGGCGGGCTCGGCCGGTCCGGTCAGCGCGGTCAGCGCGGTCGGGTCGACCGGTCAGCACGGCCGGATCGACCGGCCTCGTCGGCACGGTCGGGTCGACCGGTCCGGTCTGCGCGGTCGGGTCGGCGCGGTGCCGGGCGGAGGGGCGGGATCGCGCCATGTGTGGGGCGGTGGGCGCAGGACGCTTCCGGGGGTCGGTGGGCGGCCTTATGCTCCTGCGCCGGACGAGACCGTTACCGCCGGTAAGACCAAGGGGCTTGGCATGAACCGCACGGGTACCTCTCGACGCACCTTCGTCGGCACCGCCGCCGCCGTCACCGCGGCGACCGCCACCGCCGGCGTCACGGCCGTACCGGCCCGCGCGGCCGCACCGGCCGGGGCCTCCGCCTCCGCAGCACCGCCCGCCGTCGCCGTGCTCGGCGGTGGCGTGGCGGGCCTGACCGCCGCCCACGAGCTGGCCGAACGGGGCTTCCGGGTCACCGTCTACGAGCGCCGGGCGCTCGGCGGCAAGGCCCGCTCGATGGACGTGCCGGACAGTGCGCGGGGCGGCCGCCGGCCGCTCCCCGCCGAGCACGGCTTCCGCTTCATCCCGGGGATCTACCACAACCTCCCCGACACCATGCGGCGCATCCCCTTCCCCGGGAACGCCAACGGCGTCTGGGACAACCTCGTCGCCCCGGCCGAGATGTCCTTCGCCCGCACCGGCCGCGAGGACCTGCGCATTCCGCTCCCCTGGCCGGGCCACCGGCCCGCCGAGCTCACCCTCGACGAGATCCGCCGCGCGCTGACCGCGCTCCTGGAGACCGCCCGCTCCATCCCGCTCCACGAGGCCGCGTACTTCGTCAACCGCTTCCTGGTCTTCCTGACCAGCTGCGACGAGCGGCGGAACAGCACCTGGGAGGCCACCCCCTGGTGGGAGTTCCTGCGCGCGGACCGCATGAGCTACGACTTCCAGCGCATCCTGGCCGTCGGACTCACCCGCAACATCGTGGCCACCAAGGCCGAGGAGGCCAGCACCCGTACGGTCGCCACCCTTCTGGAGGCCTTCGCCTTCAACGCGCTCGGGCGCGGCGCGGACGGGCCGCTCGACCGCATCCTCGACCTGCCGACCAACGAGGCCTGGATCGACCCCTGGGTCACGCATCTGACCGGCCTGGGTGTGGAGTTCCGGGTCGGCTGGACGGTGCGCGAGCTGGCGTACGACGCGACGGCCGGGCGGATCTCCGCCGCCGTGATCGAGGGCCCGGACGGCGTACGCGGCCCGGTCACCGCCGACCACTACATCTCCGCCATGCCGGTCGAGCACGCCCGCCGCACCTGGGGCCCCGCGCTCCGCGCGGCCGATCCCCAACTGGCCCGCTGCGACCGGCTCGAGACGGACTGGATGACGGGCATCCAGTTCTATCTGACCGAGAAGGCACCCCTGCTCGCCGGGCACGCCAACCTGATCGACTCGCCCTGGTCCCTGACCTGCATCCAGCAGGCGCAGCACTGGCCGACCCGGAACTTCCCGGCCGACTACGGCGACGGTTCGGTCGTGGACTGCCTGTCGGTCGACGTCTCGGAGTGGGACAGGCCCGGCATCCTGTACGGCAGGACGGCCAAGCAGTGCACCCGTACGGAAGTGGCGCGCGAGGTGTGGGCGCAGCTGAAGGCCGGCTTCAACGACACGGGCCGCACGATCCTGAAGGACAGCTCACTGCACTCCTGGTTCCTCGACCCGGGCGTGGACGGGCTCGGCACCCCGAACCCGACCAACGACGACCAGCTCCTCATCCACCCGGTCGGCACCTTCCACAACCGCCCGCAGGCCGCCACGCGGGTGCCCAACCTCTATCTGGCCGGCGACTACGTGGCCGTCGACATCGACCTGGCGACCATGGAGGGCGCCAACGCCTCCGCCCGGCAGGCCGTCAACGCGCTGCTCGACCGTACGGGCTCGGCGGCCGCGCGCTGCACGGTCCGGCCGCTCTTCCGGGCACCCGAGCTGGAGGCGCTCAAGCGCCACGACCGGGTCCGCTTCCGGCTCGGGCTGCGCAACGCGCTCGACGTGGGCTGAGCCGCCCGGTCCTGTGCCCGAGTAGCGTGCGGGCATGAAACTGACGATTCTCGGAGGCGGCGGATTCCGGGTCCCGCTGGTGTACGGCGCCCTGCTGGGCGATCACGCCGAGGGCAGGGTCACCCGGGTGACCCTGCACGATGTCGACGGCGGCCGGCTCTCGGCGATCGCCCGTGTCCTCGCGGAGCAGGGCGCGGGCGTGCCCGACGCCCCGGAGGTGACGGCGACGACGGATCTGGACGAGGCGCTGCGCGGGGCGGACTTCGTCTTCTCGGCGATCCGGGTCGGCGGCCTGGAGGGCCGGGCCGCCGACGAACGGATCGCGCTCGCCGAAGGGGTCCTGGGGCAGGAGACGGTCGGCGCGGGCGGGATCGCGTACGGGCTGCGGACGGTGCCGGTCGCGACGCACATCGCGCGCCGGGTCGCCGCGCTCGCCCCGGACGCCTGGGTCATCAACTTCACCAATCCGGCGGGCCTGGTGACCGAGGCGATGTCCCGGGTGCTCGGGGACCGGGTCGTCGGCATCTGCGACTCGCCCGTCGGGCTCGGCCGCCGGGTCGCCCGGATCCTGGGCGCGGACCCGGCCGAGGCGTGGATCGACTACGTCGGCCTCAACCACCTCGGCTGGCTGCGGGGGCTGCGGGTCGGCGGCCGGGACGAGCTGCCGCGGCTGCTCGCGGACGAGGAGGCGCTCGGCTCCTTCGAGGAGGGCCGGCTGTTCGGCCCCGAGTGGCTGCGCTCGCTCGGCGCGATCCCCAACGAGTACCTGCACTACTACTACTTCAACCGCGAGGCCGTGCAGGCGTACCAGCGGGCGGAGCGGACGCGCGGCGCCTACCTCCGCGACCAGCAGGCCGGCTTCTACGCGGAGATGGGGAAGCCGGACACTCCCCCGCTGGCGGCCTGGCACCGTACGCTCGCGGACCGGGAGGCCACGTACATGGCCGCGAACCGGGAGGCGGCGGGGGTCGGCGAGCGGGACGAGGAGGACCTGGAGTCGGGCGGGTACGAGAAGGTGGCCCTCGCGCTGATGCGGGCCGTCGCACGCAACGAGCGGGCCACCCTGATCCTCAACGTCCGCAACGGCACGACCCTTTCGGCCCTGGACACGGACGCGGTGATCGAGGTGCCGTGCTTCGTGGACGCGGCCGGTGCCCATCCGGTCTCGGTGGCACCGCTGCCGTACCACGCGGTGGGTCTGGTGTCGGCGGTGAAGGCGGTCGAGCGCGAGGTGCTCTCGGCGGCGGAGAGCGGGGAGCGGGCGACGGCGGTGAAGGCGTTCGCGCTGCATCCGCTGGTCGACTCGGTCTCGGTGGCGCGACGCCTCGTGGAGGGCTACACGGCCGAGCATCCGCAGCTGGCGTATCTGCGCCGCTGATTCGACTGCCGGACTCCCGTCCGACGAACATCTTTACGGCGACGGGGGCGCGGCCTACGCTCGCGCCCCATGACCTCACCTGGCACACGCTTCCGACGGGCCGTCGCCCGTCTCACCGCGGGCTGTCTGCTGACCGCAGGCCTGGTGGGCGCCGGACCGGCGGTCGCCGAGTCCGCCGAGCCCGCCGATCCCGCCCTCGCCGCCGCGCGCGTCGTCCCCGTCCAGCTCACCGGTCCCGCCGACAAGCGTTTCAACCTGGTGGTCATGGGCGACGGCTACACCGCCGAGGAGACGGCCGCGTTCCGGGCCGACGTCGACACGCACCTGGGTGTGCTGTGGAGCATCGAGCCGTTCGCCTCGTACCGCTCGTACATCAACGTGTGGACGGTGGAGGTCCCTTCGGCGGAGTCGGGCGTGGACTGCGACCCGGGCCTTGACGCCCCGCGCCGCGACACCCCGCTGGACATGGGCTTCTGGGGCGGCTGCAACCCGAACAGCGTGCAACGGCTGCTGACCGTGAACAGCGGGAAGGCCGCCGCGCTCGCCGACCTCGTCCCGGGTACGAGCCCCGCGAACCGGCAGATCGTGGCGCTCGCGAACAGCGACACCTACGGGGGCGCGGGCGGCAGTTACGCGACGGCGTCCGGCGGCAACGCGCTCTCCTCGCTGATCACCCCGCACGAGATAGGCCACTCGCTCGGCGGCCTCCAGGACGAGTACGACTACTACGCGCGCGGGGTCGCGGGCGGAGCCTACGAGGGGACGGAGCCGGCGTCCGCCCACCACACCCTGCTGACCGAGAGCCAGATGCGGGAGCAGCGCGCCAAGTGGTGGCGCTGGCTGGGCGAACCGAGCGAGGCGGGCGGTGTCATCGGGCGGCACGAGGGCGGTCTGTACAGCACCGCGGGGGTGTGGCGGCCGAGCCGGCACTCGATCATGAAGACCCTCGGTTACGCCTTCGACCAGGTCGAGCGCGAGGTGATGGTCCGGGCGATCTCCGCCAAGGTGAACCTCGTCCAGGACCACACGCCGAACGCGGCGCCCATCGGGGCGGATCGCACGGTGTGGGTCGACACCCTGCACCCGCTGGGCGGTGAACTCGACGTCGTCTGGCGCCTTGACGGCCGCACGCTCAAGACCGGCGACGCCCGCACGGTGGACCTCCGGACACTCTTCCTCTCCCCCGGCGCCCACACCGTGACGGCCACGGTGAGCGACCCGACTCCGTTCGTCCGGGACCCGGCGGTACGCGGCTCGGCCGCGCTGACCCGCACGGTGAGCTGGACCGTGGACCGCGCCCTGACCACGCCCGACGACCACACCGCGGCCGCCTTCACGGGTCACACCCCGACCACGGCCCCGGTGGGCGCCTGGTCGGTGGTCCACGCCGACACCACCCACCCGACGCGCGCAACCCCGGCCGTCCGGTGGCGGCTCGACGGCCGTCCGGTCGCGAACCCGGGCAACGACCGCGACCTGGACCTGCGCGCGCTGCGCCTCGGCCCGGGGACGCACACCCTGACCGCCCGTATCCCGGGCACAGAAGCCGAGTTGAGGTGGACGGTGGACGCCCGACCGGCCACGGCCTCGTACGAACTGTCCGCTCCGCTGCGCACGGTGAACAGACCGGGCCGGCCGGTCGAGTACGTCTACGACGGTCCGTTCACGATGGGCCTCGCGGCGCGGGACGACCAACCCGGTGCGGTGGTCCGCCAGTTCCGGGTGAACGGCGACGGCTGGTACACGTACTACGGCTGGCCCACCGACGCCGAGGCCCCGTTCCGCTTCTCGCCGAGCGGCACGGTCATCGACGACCTGGTCTACGGGAAGCTGGGCCGGAGCCGCGCGGTGCCGTGGGACGACGCCACGCCGGACTACGGCACGCACACGATCGAGTACCGCACGATCGACGCGGCCGGGAACGTGGGCCCGGCGAAGTCCTTCCTGGTGACGCTGGTGAAGCCGCGCGGCTGACGGCAGGCGCGCCCCAGCCGTGTGGCGCACGGCGCGATGCCCCCGGACCCGTCGGTCCGGGGGCATCGCGCGCGTCCGCGTACCGGCGCGTCAGCCGATGCGGCCGACGGCGGCCCAGCCGGGGATCGGGTCGTCGCCCTGGACCGGGACGACCTCGCCGAGCTCCGGGTGCCACTCGGCCGTGAGTGAGACCCCCGGCTCGACGACCTCAAGGCCCTCGAAGAAGGCGGCCAGCTCGTCGCGCGAGCGCGGCCGCAGGGTCAGCCCACGGGCCTTGTACATCTCGACCGCCTTGGCCGCGCCCTCGGGGTCGAAGTCCCCGGTGACGTGCGAGAGGACGAGGTAGCTGCCCGGGGCCAGCTGGTCGACCAGCTTGCGGACCAGGTCGTAGGCCCCGTCCTCGTCGCCGACGAAGTGCAGCAGGGCGAGCATCGACAAGGCGATGGGCTTGTCGAAGTCAAGGACCTTTCCGGCCCTTTCCAGGATGATCTCGGGGTCGCGCGCGTCCGCCTGGATGTACTCGGTGGCCCCCTGCGGGGTCGAGCGCAGCAGGGCGGCCGCGTGCGCGAGGACGATCGGGTCGTTGTCGCAGTAGACGATCCGCGACTCCGGCGCGGCCTGCTGGGCGATCTGGTGCAGGTTGGGCTCGGTGGGGATGCCGGTGCCGATGTCCAGGTACTGGCGTACGCCGTTGGCGCTGAGCCAGCGGATGGCGCGGTGCATGAAGGCCCGGTTGACCCGGGCCATGTCCCGGCCCCGGGCGTCGAGGGTGAGGAGCTGCTTGGCCATCTCCTCGTCGACGGGGTAGTTGTCCTTGCCGCCCAGGAACCAGTCGTACATCCGCGCGGGGTGCGGCTTGCTGGTGTCGATCCGTACGGCTGCGGGGTCCTGGGTCATCGGGGCTCCTGGTCCGGGAGTGGAACTACTGGTACTTCAGCAAGAGTTACGCGACGGTAGGGGTGTGACGGAAGGGGTCAGGTGAGCAGAAAGTCTGCCTGACCGGATTTCGCCCCCTGGATGAACGCGGCGATCTCTCCGTGGGTGTAGATGAGCGCGGGTCCCTCAGGGTCTGCGGACTGTCGCACGGCGACTCTGCCGTCGGCCAGCTTCATGGCCTCCACGCAGTTGCCCCCGTTCCCGCCGCTCCACGGCTTGTGCCAGCCTTCGGCACCGAGATCCGCGGCGGGCATGCCGTTGTATATGCGATCCATTCACAGCTCCTTGCGGAGGCCCCGGAGGACCTCCTTCGTGCGTTGTGCAGTCGCGGCCTGAGCCGCCATGCGGTCCATGACCTCGAGATGGGAGGCCACCTCGGGGCGCGCGTCGAGATAGACGGCGCCGGTCAGGTACTCGCTGTAGACCATGTCCGGGAGTTCGGGCACGGCGAAGCGGAAGAGGACGAACGGTCCGTAGGTGCCGGGGTGGTGGCCGGACGCGAACTCCGCGATCTGCAGGGTGACGTTCGGCAGCTCGGACACTTCGAGCAGCCGGTCGAGCTGGTCGCGCATCACCTCGGGCCCGTCGCCGACCGGTCGGCGGAAGACCGTCTCGTCCATGATCACCCAGAACTTCGGGGCGTCCTCCCTGGTCAGCAGGGACTGGCGCTCCATCCGCAGGGCCACATGACGTTCGATCTCCTCGGTACTGCTGCTGCCGACCGCCCCGCTGCGCAGAATGGCACGGGCGTACCCCTCGGTCTGCAACAGACCGGGGACGAACTGGGGTTCGTAGGCCCGAATGAGGCTCGCGGCCCCCTCCAGGCTGACGTACATGGAGAACCAGCCGGGCAGCACGTCGTGGAACCGCTGCCACCAACCGGGCAGGTTGGCCTCTTCGGCGAGCGCGACGAACGCCTCGGCCTCCGAGTCCGTGATGCCGTACGCCTGGAGCAGGAGCTGGACGTACGGAATCTTCAGCGCGACTTCGGCGGTCTCCATACGGCGGATGGTGGCCGGGGCGACACGGAGGACCTTGGCGGCCTCCTCCCGCTTCAGGCCGGCCCGCTCGCGCAGATCCTGCAGACGTCTGCCGAGAACGACCTGTCCCACCGTGGGGGCGGACCGCGGCTCGCTCACTCTCAGACCTCCCCGACGCGCTGTTTCGTTTGAGTGTGCCACGAACACGGCCAGAGAGAACACAGCACTCTGCAATTTTCAGAGTGCCACTTGCCAAGTGTCCGCGTCGGGAGCAAAGTATTCCGGTGAACCAGTACGCGCTGCTGCCGCGCGCCGCCACGGGGGTCGCGTACGGCACTGCTTACCCACTGTTGTGAGGAACCGGTCGTGGCTTCTGGTAACGCGCTTCCCTCAGGTCTCATGAGCCCCCGCGTCATGCACCAGCGCCCACGCACCGAAGTCCTCCGCCACGACGTCCGTCGGTTCACCTTCGAGCTCCCCGCCCGCACCTCGTCGGTCTCGCGCGCCCGCAGACTGGCGGAGGAGCGGCTCATCCTCTGGGGCTGCGCCCCCGACATACGCGACACGGTCACGCTGATCGTCTCGGAGCTGGTCACCAACGCGGTGGTACACACCGCGAGCGGCCATGTCGTCTGCGAACTGCGCGAGGGGGAGGACCAGTTGCGCATAGCGGTACGGGACGAGGGCGGCGCGGCGGACCCGCGCATCCGGGACTGCGGCGAGGAGGAACGCGGCCGGGGGCTGCTCCTTGTGGACGCGCTGTCCAGCGCGTGGGGCTCGGACGGTACGGGGCACGGCACGGCACGGGTCGTCTGGGCCGAGCTGGCCCACGGCATGGGGCACACGTGCTGAGGTCGATGGCGACCCTGCTGACGCCGAGGTCCCGCAGGACCACGGACGCGATGGGCGCGACCGGCACGACGAGCACCGGGGGCTCGACCGGCCTGATCGTCCCACCCGGCTTCCGCACCACTCTGGGCTGCGACGCGGTCGGCGTCCCGGCGCGCTACGGCTTCCGCATCCTCTCCCGGCTGCCGGCGAAGGGCTGTGTCTACGCGGACACGGACTGGTGGTGGTGGCTGGTCCCGGCCGGCTCCGACCTTGATCTGCGCTGGCCTCTGCCGTCCTGCTACGCCCCGGGCGCAGAGGTCCCCGACCGTCGTCCCCGACTGATCCACCACCCGGACGGCACGTCGCCCTACACCCCTCCGATCCCCCTCTACCTGCTGGCCTGCCAGCTGACCGGCACCGCGCCGTCCTGGAGCCTCATCCCCACGCAGAGCGACGGCGTAATGTCGGAGCATGTTCACCCCTCAGGGCCCGACCGCACGTGAGCTGACCGTCCAGGCGTTCTCCTCGGTGGAGCGCGGGTACGACCTGCTGGCGAGCAAGTTCGACGCGACCCCCTTCCGCACCCCGGACCTGGTGCTCTCGGCGGTCACGGAGGCGCTGCGCCCCGTCGGCCCGTTCGACACCGGCCTCGACGTGTGCTGCGGCACGGGGGCCGGCCTGTCCGTCCTCCGCTCGCTGTGCGCGGGCCGGGTCACGGGTGTGGACTTCAGCGCGGGCATGCTCGAGCAGGCCAGGCGGGCCCACCCGAAGGCCACCCTGATCCGCGCGAACGTCCTGGCGCTCCCGTTCGCCCCGACGTTCGACCTGGCGGTCAGCTTCGGCGCCTTCGGCCACTTCCTGCCGCGCGACCAGCTCACCCTCTTCCGCCAGATCCACGACTCCCTCCGCCCGGGCGGCCTCCTCGCCTTCCCCCTCCCGGCCCCACCACGCGTCGGCTCGCGCGCCTACTGGACGCTGTTCGGCTTCGACGCGGCGATGCGGGTACGGAACGCGATCTGGCGACCACCCTTCGTCATGTACTACCGCACCTTCCGCCTACCGGACGTCCGCGACCGCCTGACCCACGCGGGCTTCACGGTGGAGACCCGAACGATCGAGTCCCTGGACCGAAGGCCCGACGGCAGCCCCCGGTGCCGGCTGGTGCTGGCCCGGAGGGCGTGACCGCTCGCGCGACCGCAGGCGCCCTACCGCTGCGCGGGCAGCGCCGGGAACACGACCACCGAGCCGTCCTTGTCGCGGGCGATCTCGATCGAGACGTCCGTCGGGCGGCTGTCGGCGACGACGCCGTCGCCCAGCTTGTGGATCCGGTTCGCCGCGCGCATCAGGCGATCGACCTCACCGGCCGAGAAGACGGGCAGCAAACCCTGCGGGCGGGTCAGGTCCAGCGCCGACAGGCGTTGCAGGACGCCCGCGATGCTCGACTCCAGACTGTCGAGGCGCTGCTGGTCGGCCTTGAGCGCACGGGAGAAGCTCTCGAACAGGTTGCCGGGGTCGCTCTGCGCGTGGTCGACGGCCTGCAGGACGACGACCCGCCGCTTCAGCGCGATGGCCAGGCCGGCGAGTTCGAGGTGGGCCCGGAACGTACCGCCGCCTTCGTCCACGCCGGGGAACGACTTGGCCAACGTGGCGATCTCGACGGGCTTGCCGTCAGGCAGCTTGTGGAGCGCGCTCTGCCACCGGGCGAGACGGCGATCGGCGGCGCCCAGCGCCGTGTTGATGGCATGCACGGCCGAGTCGAGTCCCAGCGAGACCCCGAGCTTGCCCTGGTCGAGCAGGATCGCGGTGGCTTTGTCGATGGCGTCGCGGCAGCCGTCGAGTTCGCTGTGCTCGTCGTCTAGCTTCTGTTCCTGCAACTGCTCCAGCAGCTCCGTGATGTGCTCGATGGCCTGCTGGCGCTTGGCGTCCGCGTTCGCGCTCACGCCCACCGCGACGGCCATGAGCACGAGCGGCGCGGCCACGGTGAGCGCCGCGCTGCCGGCGACCGCGACACCCGCTGTCGCACCGGCTCCACCGACCGCGCCCGCTGCCGCCGCCTTGCCGACCGGCACGAACGTCGCCTGGGCCGCGATGCCCGTGGAGTCCACGAGGGCGCCGTAGATACCGCGGGCGGCACCCTTCGACGGCATCGAGCGGACGATGCCCTGCCCGAACTGGGCGGCGACCTTCGCCGGAACCACCATGCGATACAGGCCTTCGCCGGCAGCGGCCGCCGTGGCGGCCGACGAGGAGCTTCGCGCGGGTTGCGCGATGAGCTGCGACAGGTGCTGCGCCAAGGGACTCGCGGCGTCGAGCGGGATGCCTCGGCTGCGGTCGAGCCTGGCGGGCAGCGGATGCACCTCGAGGGTGGCGATGGGTTCGTCCGCCAGGGCGGCCAGAACACCGCGCAGTTCAGCCAGGCGCTCGGCCGTCATCGGCTCGTCTCCGGTCAGCGCGGGCACCCGGACGTCGCCGGTCGCCAGCGTCCACACCGGAACGTTCGTCGTACGGTGGTCCGTCATCGTCTCCCCCTCGTTCTCCGGCAACAGACTACGGCCGACGGCCGACACGAGGGGGCGTTCGCGACTGTTGCCCCGAAACGCAAAAAACCCCAGATGAACTGGGGTTCCTGCTGGTGTCCGAGGGGGGACTTGAACCCCCACGCCCGATAAAGGGCACTAGCACCTCAAGCTAGCGCGTCTGCCATTCCGCCACCCGGACTAGGTGTTGTGTCGTTCTGGGGTGTTCCCCGCGGCGACATGGATAACTCTACCAGGGGTTTGAGGCGCCTTTCACCCACGTTTCCCGTGGTCAGTGGGGTGCGGCGGGGCCGCACGGGGTGGTGCACAGAGTGTCACCGTACGCCTGCGTGGCGTAGCCCTCGGGGGCGCCTAGCCTGCGCTGGGTGAGCAACCTCTTCGAGCCCCGTGGGTCCACCTACCGCAGGCCCAGGATGCTGTCGCCCCTGCGGGAGCATCTGCGGGACACCTTCTGGTTCGCCCCGATCGCGAGTCTGACGGCCGTCTTCGTGCTGTGGCTGGTCGCGTCCGCGGTGGACGAGGCGGTCATCCGGTACCTCCAGGACGAGCGGGACTACGACGCGGTCACCGAGCTGATCGGGATCGTCGAGGACGCCAAGACGATCGTGACCACGATCAGCTCCGCGATGATGACCTTCATCGGTGTCGTCTTCTCCATCTCGCTCGTCGCCGTGCAGATGGCCAGCGGGCAGTTCAGCCCGCGCGTGGTGCGGATCTTCATCCGGAGCCGGATCACCAAGACGACCTTCTCCGTCTTCCTCGCCACGTTCCTGCTCTCGCTGCTCGTCCTCACCTCGTACGACAGCGAGACCGATCCCCGGTACGTGTCGACGGTGCCGCTGGTGCAGTCGGTAGTGACCGTGCTCATGGTCGGGCTGAGCCTGCTGCTCTTCGTGGCGTACGTGAACTCCACGCTGCGGCTGATGCGCGTGGGGCACGTGGTGGACCGCATCACACGGGAGGCGTTCGGGGTCCTGGCGAAGCAGCCGCAGTACGCCGGAGAGCTCGGCGAGCTGGGCCAGCCGACCGAGCACGTGCTGCACCGGGGGCGCGCCGGGGTGCTGCGGGATGTGAACGTCGCCCTGCTCGTACGGCTCGCGCGGCGCCACGGGGTCGTGCTGCGGCTGCTGCCGCGGATGGGCGACTTCGTGGTGCCGGGGACGCCGATCCTCGCCGTGCACGGCGGGCGGGTGCCCCGCAGGATCGGGGCGGCCGTGTCGGTGGGGGTGGAGCGGACCTTCCACCAGGACCTCGGCTTCGGGCTGCGGCAGCTCGCGGACATCGGCCTTCGCGCCCTCTCCCCCGCCGTGAACGACCCGACGACGGCCGTGCAGGCGCTGGACCGGATCACGCAGTTCCTGGCCGCGGTGGCGAACCGACCGCTCGGGGCGGTCCACCATCGCGACGCGAAGGACGCGGTCCGGCTGGTGCAGGACGGACCGGGGTGGACGGACCTGGTGGACCTCGGCTTCACCGAGATCCGCGGCTGCGCCCCCGGCAATCCCCAGGTGTCACGGCGGATGCTGGCGGGCCTCGACGACCTGCTGTCCCTGGCACCGGTGGACCGCCGCGAGCCTCTGCTCCGGCACCGCACGCTCCTGACCCAACTGGTCGAGCGCACGACACCGGAGGCCGCCGACCGGGCGTTCGCACTGGAGGGGGACCGTCAGGGAATCGGCTGAGCGAGCCGGGTGCCGGGGGTCACGCCGTGCCGTCGGCCGGCCAGGGGTCACCCTGCACGCGCGCGTGCAGGTGCTCGTCGTGCCATCCGTCCGCGTGGAGCAAGGCGCTCCGCATGGTCCCTTCCAGCGCGAAGCCCGCCTGCGTCGCCACCTGGCAGGACGCCGTGTTGGCGACGGAGTGCGTGATACGGAGACGGTGCAGACCCAGGTCGTCCAGGGCCCACCGGCTGATCCGGTCGGTGGCCCTGGTCATCAGTCCGTGTCCGCGGCCTCGCGGCAGCAGCCAGTAGAGGAACTCGGCGCTTCCGCCGTGGAGGTCGATGTCGGCCAGGCCGATCAGGCCGACCGGCCCGCCGTCGCCGAGCGGGGAGATCGCCCAGATCACGGCCTGTTCCGCCAGCCTGCGCTGCCCCCAGCTCTCGATCTTGGCGGCGGCCTCGGCCGGCGACAGATACCCGGGACGGTTCCACTGCTGGATCTCCGGATCGCGGCAGGACTCCGCCAGCACGTCGGCGTCGTCCCTCCCCCACGGCCTGAGTTCGAAGCCGTGCCCGAGGTCGAAGACCGGCTGGCCGCCGGTGCTCAGGCGGCCGGCCGGGACCACCGCTGATATCGGATCGATCATCACACCATCATGCCAAGGCCCTCCTGCGGCATCAGGTGGTACTCCGGGTAGTTAGTCGCCCGTGCCGCGGGCCCGCCGGGTGGTGGCGAACCCGCGGCCGATCAGCCGGGACGTGTGAGCGTGACGGCCTGCCGGCTGCTCGGGCTGTTGCGCCTGCTCGGGCTGCTCGGGCTCAGCACTGCTTCTCGCGCAGCGAGTGCAGGTGCGCGCTGGACTTGCGGGCGAACGCGAAGGACTCGACGGGGTTGTCGTGTTCCGCCTGCCAGTGGTGCGCGCGGTAGCCGTGGTGGGTGCGGTTCACCGCCGAGATGAAGCGCCGGTAGTCGATGTCTCCGTCCCCGACGTCCGCCATGCGGTAGCCGTCGCGGACGGAGTCGTCGTGTTCGCCGTCCTTCACGTGGAAGAGCGGATAGCGGTGGGGCTGGGCGAGGACGTAGTCCAGCGGGTCGAAGGGGGCAGGGGTGCCGTCGGCTCGGCGGGAGAAGCGGAACTGGGCCACGTACGCCCAGTAGATGTCCATTTCGAGGTGGACGAGGTCGGGGTCGGTCTCGGCGAGCAGGACGTCGTAGAGCCGGACGTTCGGCCGGTCGGTGGCGAAGGAGAACTCCTCGGCGTGGTTGTGCTGGTAGAACTTCATGCCGCGCTTCCTCGCCTCGGCGCCGTACCGGTTGAAGTCCTCGGCGCAGCGCTTCCAGCCGTCGACGGTGGCGCCGTAGCGCCAGGGGCCCGACGCGGTGCCGATGTGCGGGAGACCGAGGGCCTGGGCGTCGTCGAGGACCTTGTCGAGGTTCTGCGCGAAGGTGTACGCGTTCGGGTCGCCGTCGTTGTAGTAGCCGACGTGGCTGCCGATGCCGCGCAGGCCGTGTTCGCGGGTGAGCTTCTTGAGTTCGGCGAGGGTGATCGGGCCCGCTGAGCCCTGGCCGTACCCGGCGAACTCGACCTCGTCGTAGCCGTACTTGCTCAGTTCGGCGAAGACCGCGGCGAAGCCGAGGGTGGAGACCTTGTCGCGCAGTGAGTAGAGCTGGATGCCGAGGCGGCCGGGCGGGAGGACAGGGCGGCCCTTGCCGTGTCCGTGGCCGTGGCCACCGTCCTGGCCGGGTCCACGGTCGGCCGAGTCGGCGGCGGCCTGGGGTGCGGCCGCTCCGAGCAGGGCGGCGGCGGTCGTGCCGGCGGCGACGCCGAGCATGTTCCGTCTGCTGAGCTTGCGGGTCAGCTCCGGGTCCGGGGTGGCGGGCGAGATGCGGCGGGAGCGGGTCATCTGTGGATAACTCCTCGTTGTCGGTGGTCTCTGCTTCACTGGAGATCGGTCAGGAAAGACCGGCCAGTCGGAGCAAGAGGGACTTCACATCGGTGGCCGCTACGCGGCCGCTCACAGCGCGGGGGGTGGAGCACAGAATGAGCGGACTTTCGTCGTCGCTCGTGGGGAGGCGGCCATGGCTGCCGCGAATAGGTGAGGGATCCAGGGGGACCACCGCGAGCCGGTAGCGCATGCCGAGCTTCTTGCGGGCGATCGCCTTCGCCGCCTTGACCCGTACGTAGGGATCGAGCGGGTCCATGAAGAGTTCGGCGGGGTCGTAGCCGGGTTTCCGGTGGATCTCGACGAGCTGGGCGAAGTCGGGCGCGTGCGTGTCGTCGAGCCAGTAGTAGTACGTGAACCACGCGTCGGGCTCGGCGAGGGCGACGAGTTCGCCCGAGCGGGGGTGGTCGAGGCCGTGCTCCTTCTTGCCCTCGTCGTCCAGGAGTCGCTCGACACCGGGCAGACCGGCGAGGGTCTCACGGACGGTGTCAAGGTCCTCGGGGCGGCGGACGTAGACATGGGCGAGCTGGTGGTCGGCGACCGCGAAGGCGCGCGAGGTCATCGGGTCCAGGTACTCCATGCCGTCCTGGGTGTGGACCTCCAGGAGGCCGGCGCGGCGCAGGGCGCGGTTGATGTCGACGGGCCGGCTGACGCGGGTGATGCCGTACTCGGAGAGGGCGACGACCGTGCGGCCTTCGGCTCGGGCCTCGTCGAGGAGGGGGGCGAGAGCGGTGTCCAGGTCGGCCGCTGCCCGCAGGGCGCGCGGGTCGTCCGGGCCGTATCGCTGGAGGTCGTAGTCCAGGTGCGGGACGTAGGCGAGAGCGAGATCCGGATGGCGGGTGCGAAGGATGTGGCGGGTGGCGTCGATGATCCAGCGGCTGGAGACCAGGTCGGCGCCCGGGCCCCAGAAATGGAAGAGGGGGAAGGTGCCGAGTTCCTCGGTGAGTTCGTCGTGGAGGGCCGGTGGTCGGGTGTAGCAGTCGGGTTCCTTGCGGCCGTCGGCGTAGTAGACGGGACGGGGGGTGACGGTGATGTCGGTGTCCGCGCCCATGGCGTACCACCAGCAGATGTTGGCGACGGTGTAGCCGGGGTGGGCGCGGCGGGCGGCGTCCCAGAGCCGGTCGCCGGAGACGAGGCCGTTGTGCTGGCGCCAGAGCAGGACGTCGCCGAGTTCGCGGAAGTACCAGCCGTTGGCGACGATGCCGTGCTCGGAAGGGAGGGTGCCGGTGAGGAAGGTGGTCTGGGCGGTGCAGGTGACGGCCGGCAGGACGGTGGTGAGCGGGGCCTGTGAGCCGGCCGCGCCGAGGGCCCGCAGGCGGGGCATGTGCTCCAGGAGGCGGGGGGTGAGACCGACGACGTCGAGGACGAGGAGGGGGGTGGGCCGGGTGTCGCCGCGTGGGCTGGTCATGGCAGTTCCTTGAGGCCGAGGTCGGTCAGCAGGTCGCGGGCCAGGGTGAGTTCGGCGGCGATGCCGTCGGCGAGGCGGGCGCGGTTGCGGGGGCGCCGGTCCGCCGGGAGCGCCTGCCAGGTGTAGGTCTCGACCTCCAGGTGGTGGGTGCGGGGGCGCGGTCCGCCGAGGAGGAGGGCGAGGGTGGTGCGGAGGACCGGAAGAGTGGAGGTGAGCGGAGGCTCGGGTGGGGCGTGCAGGGGGACGTGGAAGTGCGAGCGCCAGGGCGCGCCGTCGGGGAGGGCCCGGCCGGAGACGGCTTCCGGCAGGTCGTCGGTGCCGCGCAGTCCGGCGGCGGTCCTGGTGCGGGTCTGGTGGAGGAAGCGGGGCTCGGCGAAGGCGGCGAGCGCGGCGCGGACCTCCGGGAGATGGGGGTGCTCGGCGTGCAGGGCGGCGGAGAGCTGGGCCTTGACGACGGGGATGCCGGCGGCGCCGAGGGAGTCCAGGGCGGTGGTCGGGTCCTCGAAGGTGGTGGCGAGATGGCAGGTGTCGAGGCAGACGCCCACGCGGGGGCTTGAGACGGCGGTGAGGGGGGCGATCGCGTCGGCGGTGGTCTCCACGGTGCAGCCGGGTTCCGGTTCGAGGCCGATCCGGATGCTCTTCCCGGTGAGTTCCTCCAGGGCGTCGAGGCGTTCGGCGAGGGTGGTCAGTGCGGCGAGGGCGGTCTCCTCGGCGCCGGAGTCGAAGGAGGTGCGCCAGGCGAGCGGCAGGGTGGAGACGGAGCCCTCGGTGACGTCGTCGGGGAGGAGGGCGGCGAGCAGCCGGGCCAGGTCGCCGGTGTGGGCGAGGCGTTCGGGGCGGGTCCAGTCCGGTTGGTAGACGCGGTACTTGACCTCCGCGGCGCCGAAGCCCTCGTAGGGGAAGCCGTTGAGGGTGACGACCTCCAGTCCTCTGCGGTCGATCTCGGCGCGGAGCGTGCGCAGCGAGCCGGGGTCGTTGATCAGGGCCTGGGCGGCGTCCCGGGCGAGCCAGAGGCCGATGCCGAGGCGGTCACGGCCGAGGCGGCGGCGGACGGGTTCGCAGTGGTCGCGCAGTTGGTCGAGGACGCCGTCGAGGGTCTCCGCGGGGTGGACGTTAGTGCAGTAGGCGAGGTGGACGGTGGAGCCGTCCGGGTGGCGGAAGCGCATCGGTCGGCCCGCCTCATTCCCCGCCGCGGAGGACGGAGTTGCCCAGATGGGTCGGGGCGTCGGAGGAAGGAGGGGCGAGATCGAGGCGGCCGCTGAGGCCGTAGAAGGCGACGGGGTTGCGCCACAGCACGCGGTCGACGTCGTCGTCGGAGAATCCGGCGGCGAGCATGGCGTCGCCGACCTTGCGGGTCTTCAGCGGGTCGCTGTTGCCCCAGTCGGCGGCCGAGTTGACCAGAATCCGGTCCAGGCCGTGGTCCTTGAGCACGGCGACCATGCGGTCCTCGTCCATCTTGGTGTCGGGGTAGACGGAGAATCCGAGCCAGGCGCCGCTGTCGGCGGCCTCCTTGACGGTCGTCTCGTTGAGGTGGTCGAGCAGCACCCGGTCGGGGGCGAGGTCGGACTCGCGGATCACGTCGAGGGTCCGGCGCAGCCCGGCGAGCTTGTCCCGGTGCGGGGTGTGGACGAGGGCCGGCAGGCCGTGGTCGGCGGCGAGCTGGAGCTGTGCGGCGAGGGCGGTGTCCTCCGCGGGGGTCATGGAGTCGTAGCCGATCTCGCCGACGGCGACGACGTTGTCCTTGACGAGGTACCGCGGCAGGAGGTCGAGAACGGGGGTGCAGCGGGGGTCGTTGGCCTCCTTGGGGTTGAGGGCGAGGGTGCAGTGGTGGGCGATGCCGTACTGGGCGGCCCGGAAGGGTTCCCAGCCGAGGAGGGAGTCGAAGTAGTCGACGAAGGAGGCGGGTGAGGTGCGGGGCTGACCGAGCCAGAAGGCGGGCTCGACCAGGGCGCGGACTCCGGCGTCGTACATCGCGCGGTAGTCGTCCGTGGTGCGCGAGGTCATGTGGATGTGGGGGTCGAAGATGCGCATCAGGACTCCTCGGGGCGGGCCGTGGGGGTGGTGAGGGCGAGGACGCGGTGGAGGTCGGTGGGGACGGGGCGGCCGGCGGCGGTGCGTTCGGTGGCGTAGGCGCTGAGCATCCGGGCGAGTTCGGAGTCACCGCGGGCGCGGTCGTGGAGTCCGGCGACGGTGTCGAGGGGGACGCCGGTGAAGAGGCACTTGAGGACGGCGTGGCGCCAGGCGTGGGGGGCGAGGTGGGCGGCGGCGTAGGGGCCGAGGGCGGCGGCGATCAGGTGGGTGTCGTGGGTGCGCAGGGCGTCCTCGACGAGAGGCAGTGCCTCGGGGCCCGTGACGAGGGAGGGGAGGGCGAGGAGGACGGCGCGGCGCTCGGGTGCCGATCCCTGCTGGTAGAGCCGGGTGAGGTCGGCCGGGTCGGCGCGGGCCGCGCGGAGCAGGGCGACGCGGACGGAGTCGGCGTGGTCCGGGCCGCAGTGCCGGCCGGCGGAGGCGAAGCGCAGCTCCCACAGGGCGGTGCGGTCGGTGGCGGCGGTGAGGGCCTCGTCGAACCAGGCCCGGGCGGTCGGGGTCAGCAAGTTGGCTCTCTCGGTGGGGTGGGGCGGGTGGAGGGGCCGGGGTGTCCGGAGTGGCCGCGCAGGAACGCGAGGGAGGAGCGGGCGAGTTCCGGGCCCGCGTGGGAGTGGCGGGGCAGTTCGACGACGGTCAGGCCCGGGTAGCCGGCGGCGGTGAGTTCGGCGAGGGCGGCGAGGACGGGTGGGAAGTCGATCTCGCCGTCGCCGAACGGGAGGTGTTCGTGGACGCCGCGGCGCATGTCCTCGATCTGGACGTGGTGCAGCCAGGGTGCGGCGGCCCGGACACAGTCGGCCGGCGACTCGGCTTCCAGGCACTGGCAGTGGCCGATGTCGAGGGTCAGGCCGAGATGGCGGGGGTCCGGGTCGCCGAGGAGGGAACGGAGGGTGTGGAAGTCGTCGAGGGTGGAGAGGAGGTGACCCGGTTCGGGTTCGACGGCGAGGGGGACGCGGGCGGCGGCCGCCGCTTCGAGGACGGGGTCGAGGGATTCCGCCAGGCGCTTCCAGGCGGTCTCGTCGGTGGTGCCGACCGGGGTGACGCCGCTGAAGCAGTGCACGGCGTGGGCGCCGAGGTCGGCGGCCACCCGGACCGCGCGGAGCAGGAGACCGACGCGGGTGGCACGGGCCTCGGGGTCCGGGTCGAGGAGTGACGGGCCGTGCTTGCGGCGGGGGTCGAGGACGTAGCGGGCGCCGGTCTCGACGGTCACCCCGAGACCGAGGGCGTCCAGACGCCGGGCCACCCGCGCGGTGCGGGCGGGGAGTTCGGGGGCGAGCGGGTCGAGGTGCATGTGGTCGAGGGTGAGGCCGACGCCGTCGTACCCGAGGTCGGCGAGGACGGCGAGCGCGTCGTCGAGCCGGAGGTCGGTGAGGCCGTTGGTGCCGTACCCGAGGCGCAGGCCCGGCGGGGTGGCGGTGGGGAGGGGGACGGGGGCGGGGGCGGGGGCGGGCGTGGGCCGTGCGCTCATGTCGGGCTCACCTTCCGGGCGAGGGCTCGGGCGAGGGGGGCGAGGCCGAGCACCAGGAGCGCGGTGCCGGGCGCGCCCGACCGGGCGGCGAGGGTGGCCTGGAGCGGGATCAGGGCACGGATGCCGGCGCCGACGGAGCGCTGGGTGAGGGGTGGTGAGGGGTTGAGGGCCGCGTGGAGGAGGGGGGTGGTGGGGGTGCGGGCGTAGGCGGCTCCGACGGCCGCCGTGACCAGCGGGCCCGCCGCGGCGGCGATCCGGGCGACGGAGGTGGTGGGCCGTGTCGCCGCGCCTGCGGGGCCTTGGCCGGTGGCAGCCCCTGGCGTGGGCCGCTCTCGGGGGCGGGCCGTGAGGGCCGTGAGGGTCAGGGTGGTCGCGAGGGCCAGCAGGGGGGTTCGGGTCGAGCCGCCCTGGGTCTCGTGGCGGGAGACCGCGGTGACCGCGTAGGTGTGGGCGCCGACCGCGCCGGCCGCGCCCAGGGCGGCCGTTCGGGGGGCGCGGAGAGCGGAGGAGTTCGACGTGGCGACCGCGCCGAGGAGGACGTCGAGGGCGCGGGCCGCGGCCATCGTGGCCGGGGCCGCCGGGGTGTGCTTGAGGTGGAGGTCGTACGCCCAGACCGTCGCCGTGAGCGCGGTGGCCGTCGCCAGGGCGGGGCGGCCCGCGCGGGCGGCGAGCGCGAGGCCGGCGGCCGTCAGGGCGGCGGAGGCGGCGAGGGCGGCGCGCGGGGTGACGCGGCCGGAGGGGAGGGGACGGTGGGGGCGGTCCACGGCGTCCTCGGCGCGGTCCGCCCAGTCGTTGAGCGCCATGCCCGCCTCGTAGAGGCACAGGGAGGAGGCGATGGCGAGGAGCGTGGAACGGTTGGGGCGGAGGCCGGCCGCCGCCGCGCCCGCGAGGGCGTCGCCGGGCACGGTGGCGAGCGCGGAGACCCGCAGCAGCTCCGCCCAGGCCGTGACGCGTCCGCGCACCCGGCTCACCGGGCCTCCCCCAGGCGGACAGCGAAGGAGACGAGGCGGGCGTACTGGTCCGCGAGGCCCGCGGGGGCCTCGCCCTCCGGGTCCTTGAAGTAGAAGGCGAGGTCGGAGAGCGGGCCGGAGAGGGCCTGCTCGTGGGCGCGGGCGGTCAGCCGGGCGAGGTCCAGGACGAGGGGCGCGGCGAGGGCCGAGTCGCAGCCCTGCCAGGTGGTCTGGAGGACCATCCGGGAGCCGAGGAAGCCCTCGAAGGCGATGTGGTCCCAGGCCGTCTTCCACTCGCCGAGCGCCGGGACGTCGTCGATGTGGACCTCGCCCTCGGGGGCGTGGCCGAACACGTCCGCGAGGACCCGTTCCTTGCCCGCGTTCTTGGCGGCCGCGGCGGCCGGGTCGGCGAGGGCCGCGCCGTCTCCCCCGCCAAGCAGGTTGGTGCCCGACCAGGCCCGTACGGTCAGGGCGCGCTGGAGGAACATCGGGGCGAGGACGGAACGCAGGAGGGTCTGGCCGGTCTTGCCGTCGCGGCCCGCGTGGGGAAGGCCGCTCGCCGCGACGGTGTCGGTGAGGGCGGGGTGGCGCAGCCCGGTCGAGGGGGTGAAGTTGACGTAGGGGCAGCCTGCGCGGAGCGCGGCGGCGGCGTAGAGGGAGCTGGGCGGGAGCCCGGCGCCCCCCGACGCCGGCTCCGTGGAGGCAACATTGATCACGACGACCCGGTCCAGTTCCAGCCGGATCCTGAAGTCCGTCAGGTCGGCGGCGAAGGAGGAGATCAGTTCCTCCTCCGTGCGGGTGTCGCCGGGCAGCGGGCCGCCGGGGCGGATCTCCGCGTCGGCGGCGCCCAGTTCGGCCGCGACGGCGGGGGCGAGGCCGTGCGGGAGGACGCCCGCGACGGTGAGGTGCTCGGCCCGCTTGGGCAGTGGACACGACGCCGTGTCGTGTCCGCCGAAGACGAGGGAGGCGAGGGGCGGGAGTCCGGCGGAGGCGAAGGGGGCGGTCTCCGTCACCATGCCGGTCGGTGGGTGCAGGCCCGCCGTGGCGGCGGCGCAGCCGGCCACCGCCGTGGTGGCAACGGAGCCTCTCGCTCCGACCAGCCAGATTCCCGTGCGTGTTCCTGTGGTGGTCACGACCCTGCCTCCCTGGACTGTGGTGGAGACGGCGGGCGGGGGGTACGGCGCCTCCCCGCCCGCCGCCGGCTGGGCAGGGGGCTCTACGAGGGGAGCTCCCTGAGCTTGATGGCGCGGAACGACACCTGGTCGTCGGCTCCGTGGTTCTGGATGCCGATGTGGCCGTCCTTGAGGCTCCGTGCCGGGTCGGTGTTGGTGAAGTCGTTGATCTTCACCCCGTTGAGGAACACCTGGAGGCGTTCGCCCTGGACGCGGATCTCGTAGCTGTTCCATTGGCCCGGCGGCCTGAGCACGGCGTCGCGGGCCGCGAGGTTGGCGGACTTGAAGCCGTAGACCGCTCCGGTGGTGCGGTCGGCGGCGTCGGTCGCGTCGATCTGGATCTCGTAGCCCTTGTTCACCGCCGACCAGGGGTCGTCGGAGGCGGGGAAGCCGACGAAGATGCCGGAGTTGTCGTCGCCGGCCGCCTTCCAGTCGAGCGTGAGGGAGTACGAGGAGAACTCCTTGGCCTGGTACCAGAGCATCCCCATGCCGCCGACCGAGCGCAGTTCACCGTCGACGACGTCGAAGCTGCCGGGTCCGGCCTGCTTCCAGCCCTCGCGGGTCTCTCCGTTGAAGAGCTCGCGGTAGCCGGTCTGCGGCCGGCAGTCGGCCGCGGTCTGCCCGGTGGCGTACCGCAGTCCGCCGAGGAGGTGCTGCCGGAAGGCCGGCTCGGCGTAGGACTCCTTGGTGTGGCCGCCGCCGGTGTAGAAGGACCGCCCGCCACCGTACGACTTGCACCAGGCGATCGGGTGGTCGCCCTTCATCGTGCCGCCCTGGTAGGTGGTCTCGTCGAGAGTGGCGAGGATCCTGGCCTGACCGCGCGGGTTGGTGCGGTAGTTGTACCACTCGTCGGTGCGCTGCCAGGTGGTGTCGAGGTGCTCGGTGGCCGGGTGGTCGTGGTCCTCGACGCGTACGGTGGCCGGCTGGATCTGCGGGTGGGAGTGGAAGTGGGCGCCGACGAGGCCGCCGTAGAACTCCCAGTCGTACTCGGTGTCGGCGGCCGCGTGGACGCCCATGTAGCCGCCGCCGGTGGAGACGTAGTGCTCGAAGGCGGTCTGCTGTTCGGCGTTGAGGACGTCTCCGGTGGTGGAGAGGAAGACGACGGCGTCGTAGCGGGCGAGGTTGTTGGTGGTGAACTGGCGGGGTTCCTCGGTCGCGTCGACGGTGATGCCGCTCTGGGCGCCGAGTTCCTTCAGCGCGGTGACGCCGGTGCCGATGGAGTCGTGCCGGAAGCCGGCGGTACGGGAGAAGACGAGGACGCGCTTGGCGTTCCGGTCGATCGGGGCGCTGGAGATCGTGAAGTCGTCCACGTCGTAGAGCGCGCCCGCTCCGCCCTTGAAGACGAGGAAGAGTTCGGTCGTCTTGCGGGGCACGTTCCGCAGGGGTACGTCGATGTCCTGGAAGGTCTCCCAGCCGCCGGTGACGGGGACGGGCGCGGAGCCGTGCAGGGTGCCGGTGGGCGAGCCGGTGCGGACTTCGAGGAAGCCGCCCGCGCCGCCGGAGGAGACCCGTGCGGTCAGCTTGGTGGCCCCGGTCAGGTTGTAGGGCTTGAGCGAGATCCAGTCGCCGTTGTCGATGTCGCCGACGGTCCGCCCGCCGTTCGCCTCGGCCTTGTCGTACGTACGGATGCCCTGCTGGCCGTCGAAGTGCTCGGCCTGGCGGTGGCGCGGCTGGAGCTTGGCCTGGTCGTGGGTGGTGAGTGCGGCCTGGCCGCCGCCTCCGCCGTCGGTGTACTCGGCGTCGAAGACGGCGAAGATGTTGGCGTCGTCGTCGTGGCCGCCGTCGGCGGAGGTCTTGATGGTGCCGGAGCAGCCGTTGGCCGAGGTGACCGGGTGCCCGTGGCTGTCGTGGCCGAGGACGTAGGTGACCTTGACCTTGGCGCAGTCGATCGCGCCGTCCTCCGGGTCGGTGACCGTGACCTTGAAGGGGATCTCGTCGCCGAAGGAGAACAGGGCGCCCTCCGCCGGGAGTTCGAGGGCGACCTTGGGCGCGGTGTTGCCGACGACGACGTGGACGGAGGCCGAACCGGTGCGTCCGCTCGGGTCCTTGGCCGTCACGGTCGCGGTGTAGGTGCCGTTCTTCCGGTACGTGTAGGTGGGGTTGGCGGCCGTGGACGTGCCGCCGTCGCCGAACTCCCAGCTGTAGGTAAGGGCGTCGCCGTCGTCGTCGGTGGTGCCGGCGGAAGAGAACGCGACCTTCAGGGGTGACGTGCCGGACGTCTTGTTCGCGCTCGCCTCGGCGACCGGGGAGCGTCCGCCGGTGGCGTTCTCGATGCGGTAGAGCCCGGAGTTGTGGTCGCCGCCGAACCAGGCGGTGCCGTAGTCGAGGACGTACAGCGCGCCGTCGGGGCCGAAGGCCATGTCCATCACCTGGGTGCCGGTCCACGGCACGGGGTTGATGGACTGGACGGTGCCGTCGGTGCCCTGCTCGACGCGCTTGATCCAGCGCCGGCCGAACTCCCCGGCGAAGAAGTCGCCGTCGTAGGCCTCGGGGAACTTGACGGGGGAGGTGGAGGCGGGGTCGTAGCGGTAGACGGGTCCGCCCATCGGGGACTCGGATCCGGTGCCGAACTCCGGTACGGAGCCGCCGTCGTACGGGAGCCAGGCGGGTTCGGCCGGCGGGAGGTCGACGAGTCCGGTGTTGTGCGGCGAGTCGTTCTTCGGGGCGGCGCAGTCGAAGGCGGCGCCGGAGACCTTGGTCGCGAAGTCGTAGTCGACGTAGGCGTCGTTCCTGCCGGTGCAGAACGGCCAGCCGAAGTTTCCGGGCTTGGTGATCCGGGCGAACTCGACCTGGCCGGCGGGTCCGCGCTTGGGGTCGGCGGCGCCCGCGTCGGGGCCGTAGTCGCCGACGTAGAGGATGCCGGTCGCCTTGTCGACGCTGAAGCGGAAGGGGTTGCGGAAGCCCATCGCGTAGATCTCGGGGCGGGTCTTGTCGGTGCCGGGGGCGAAGAGGTTGCCGTCGGGGACGGTGTACGAGCCGTCCTCGGCGACCTTGATCCGCAGGATCTTGCCGCGCAGGTCGTTGGTGTTGCCCGAGGTCCGCCGGGCGTCGAACGCGGGGTTGCGGTCCGGGCGTTCGTCGATGGGGGTGAAGCCGTCGGAGGCGAAGGGGTTGGAGTCGTCGCCGGTCGACAGGTAGAGGTTGCCCTGCGCGTCGAAGTCGATGTCGCCGCCGACGTGGCAGCAGATGCCCCGGGTGGCGGGGATGTCGATGACCTTCTTCTCGCTGGCGTTGTCGAGGGTGCCGTCGGCCTTCAGCGTGAAGCGGGAGAGGCGGTTGACGCCGTCGTACTTCGCGAAGTCGGCCGCCGTGCCGTTCTCGGGGGCGTCCCCGGCGGGAGTGTCGAGCGGCGGGGCGTAATAGAGGTAGAGGGCCTTGTTGGTGGCGAAGTCCGGGTCCAGGCCGATGCCCTGGAGGCCCTCCTCGTCGTGGGAGTAGACGGGGACGGTGCCGATGACCGTGGTGTTGCCGGCGGCGTCGGTGCGGCGCAGCTCGCCGTTGCGCGAGGTGTGCAGGACGCTCCGGTCGGGGAGCACGGCGAGCGACATCGGTTCGCCGACCTCCTCGCCGCCCTTGGCGAGGGTGACCTGCTGGAACTCCTCCGCGGCGGCCGCGGGGGCGGCGGTGCCGTTCTCGGTCTCCGCGGCGAGGGCCTGCTGGCCGCCGAGGGCGAGGAGTCCGGCGGCGAGGAGGGCGAGGGGCTTTCTGGCTCGGGGGCGTTTCTTGCTGTGCACGAATGTCCTCCGGAGTAGGGCCGGGTGGGTGCGGGTGTCCGGGGACCGGCGCGCGCCGTCACGCTGGTCGCAACCTTCAGGCGTTCACAGTTACGTCATGTACACATCAGGGACGGTAGCGGGGTTCGTCCGGGCCGGAAAGCCCTTGCGCACTGCTCCCGTCGAACTTTTCACCGCGACAGGACAAAGCCGGGTGAGGGCAGGGCGGGGCCACCCGGGTGACGTCGCCGCCACCCGGGCTCCCAGCTGCGTACGAAGGCGGTCCTCCGTCGGACAGGCCCTAGTCGCGGCCGCCGAAGGCCGCGTCGAAGGAGGCCGAGGGCGGGTCGAAGTCGAAGCGCTTGAGGTGGGCAAGCGCTTCCGGAGCGCCGGTGAGCCGGTCCATCCCGGCGTCCTCCCACTCCACCGAGACGGGCCCCGCGTAGCCGATCGAGCGGAGCATCCGGAAGACGTCCTCCCACGGCACGTCACCGTGCCCGGCCGAGACGAAGTCCCAGCCGCGCCGGGGATCGCCCCACGGCAGGTGCGAGCCGAGCCTCCCGTTGCGTCCGTCGAGCCGCTTGCGCGCCTCCTTGCAGTCCACGTGGTAGATCCGGTCGCGGAAGTCCCAGAGGAAGCCGACCGGGTCCAGGTCCTGCCAGACGAAGTGGCTCGGGTCGAAGTTCAGCCCGAAGGCCGGCCGCCGGTCCACCGCGTCGAGGGCCCGCTGGGTGGTCCAGTAGTCGTACGCGATCTCGCTCGGATGGACCTCGTGCGCGAAACGCACGCCCTCCGCGTCGAACACGTCCAGGATCGGGTTCCAGCGCTCCGCGAAGTCCTCGTAGCCGCGCTCGATCATGCGCTCGGGGACCGGCGGGAACATCGCCACCAGGTGCCAGATCGACGAGCCGGTGAAGCCGATGACGGTGTCGACGCCGAGCGCGGCGGCGGCCCGGGCGGTGTCGGCCAGTTCGCGCGCCGCCCGCCGCCGTACGCCCTCCGGCTCCCCGTCGCCCCAGATCCGGGCCGGCACGATCGCCTGGTGGCGCTCGTCGATGGGGTGGTCGCAGACCGCCTGGCCCACCAGATGGTTGGAGATCGCCCAGCACTTCAGGCCGTACTTCTCGAGCAGGGCGTGGCGGCCCTCGACGTACGACGGGTCGGCGAGGGCCTTGTCGACCTCGAAGTGGTCTCCCCAACAGGCGAGTTCGAGACCGTCGTAGCCGAAGTCGCGGGCGAGCCGGCAGACCTCCTCGAGCGGCAGGTCGGCCCACTGGCCGGTGAACAGGGTGAAGGGACGGGTCACGGTCGACGGCCTCCTAGACCTGGACGGGGGTGTAGACGGCGTTCTTCTCGGCGCTCTCCTCCACGGCGGCGAGCACCCGCTGCACCTGGAGCCCGTCGGCGAAGGACGGGGCCGGGCCGGCCCCGTTCGCGACGGCGAGGACCAGGTCGCGGGCCTGGTGGACGAAGGTGTGCTCGTAGCCGAGGGCATGACCGGGGGGCCACCAGCCCTCCAGGTAGGGGTGGTCGGGCTCGGTCACCAGGATCCGGCGGAAGCCCGCGGCGACGGCCGGCTCGGTGTGGTCGTGGAACGAGAGCTCGTTGAGCCGCTCCAGGTCGAAGGCGAGCGAGCCCTTCTCGCCGTTGAGCTCGATCCGCAGCGCGTTCTTCCGCCCCGCGGCCATCCGGGTCGCCTCGAAGGAGGCGAGCGCACCGGACGCGAGCCGCCCGGTGAACAGCGCCGCGTCGTCCACCGTCACCGCCCCGTACCCCGCTCCCCCGGCGGCGCCGGAGAGCCCGGCCGACACGCCCGCGAGCAGCGGCCGTTCCCGTACGAAGGTCTCGGTGAGCGCCGAGACCCCGACCAGGAGCTCCCCCGCGAGGTACTGGGCGAGGTCGACAGCGTGCGCACCGAGGTCGCCGAGCGCCCCGGACCCGGCGTGCGCCCGCTCCAGGCGCCAGGTCAGCGGGAAGGCGGGGTCGACGAGCCAGTCCTGCAGATACGTGACCCGCACGTGCCGCAGCGCGCCGAGCCGGCCCTCGGCGACGAGCCGACGGGCGTACGCGAGGGCCGGTACCCGCCGGTAGTTGAAGCCGACCATGGCGACCTGGCCGCGGGCGGCCGCCGCCTCGGCGGCGGCGACCATGGCCGCGGCCTCGGCGACGGAGTTGGCGAGCGGCTTCTCGCACAGGACGTGCTTGCCCGCCTCCAGGGCGGCGACGGCGATCTCGGCGTGGCTGTCGCCCGGGGTGCAGACGTCCACGAGCTGGACGTCGTCCCGGGCGACCAGGGCGCGCCAGTCGGTCTCGGCGGCGGCCCAGCCGTGCTTGTCCGCCGCCGCCCGCACGGCGGCCCGGTCCCGGCCGGCGACAGCGGCGAGGACGGGCCGCAGCGGCAGGTCGAAGACGCGCCCCGCGGTGCGCCACGCCTGGGAGTGGGCGGCGCCCATGAAGGCGTAGCCGACCATGCCGATGCCGAGCGTCGGCGTGAGCGCCGAGGCCGACGTCGACTCCGGCGCCGAAGCCGAAGCCGTCGCCGTCGCCGATGCCGATGCCGATGCCGACGACAATGACGCGACGGCCTCGTCGCCTTCGCTCTCCCGCTGTTCCATAGGGTTCCTCCTCGTCGGTTGCACGGTGGGGGGTGCCGGGCTCGGGCCGACGGCCCGGGCCCGCTCAGCTGAAGCCGGTGGGCAGGTACTCGTCGACGTTCTCCTTGGTCACGACGGCCGAGTAGAGGGTGAGGGAGGCCGGGATCTCCAGCTCGGACAGGCCGCCGACACCCTTCTTCTGGCCCAGCGCACGCGCCAGGTCGATCGCGGAGGCGGCCATCGTCGGCGGGTAGAGGACGGTGGCCTTGAGCACCCCGTCGTCGGCCTTGATGGCGTCCATCGCGGACTTGGCGCCCGCGCCGCCCACCATCAGGAAGTCCTTGCGGCCGGCCTGCGCGATGGCCCGTAGCGCGCCCACGCCCTGGTCGTCGTCGTGGTTCCAGAGGGCATCGAACCTGGGCTGCGCCTGCAGGAGTTGGGCCATCTTGGCCTGGCCGGACTCGACGGTGAAGTCGGCCGCCTGGCGGGCCACCTTGCGGATGTTGGGGTAGTTCTTGAGGGCGTCGTCGAAGCCCTGGGTGCGCTGCTTGGTCAGCTCGAGGCTGTCCATGCCCGCGAGTTCGATCACCGTGGCGTTCGGCTTGTCCTTGAGCTGCTCGCCGATGTAGCGGCCGGCGTTGAGCCCCATGCCGTAGTTGTCTCCGCCGATCCAGCAGCGGTAGGCCTGCGGCGAGGCGAAGATCCGGTCCAGGTTGATGACGGGGATGCCGGCCTTCATGGCCTGGAGGCCGACCTGCGTGAGCGCCTTGCCGTCGGCGGGCAGGATGACGAGGACGTCGACCTTCTTGTTGATCAGGGTCTGGATCTGGCCGATCTGCACGGCCGTGTCGTTGGAGCCCTCGGTGATCTCCAGGGTCACCTCGGAGTACTTCTTCGCCCGGTCCTTGGCGTTCTGGTTGATGGCGTTGAGCCAGCCGTGGTCGGCCTGGGGGCCGGCGAAGCCGATCGTGACGGGGGTGCCGGGCTTGTCGTCGGCGGCGGGCGCGTTGCTCGCGGCCGGGGCCTGGGCCTTGGGCTCGTTGCTGGTGCAGGCGGTGAGGAGGGCTCCGGCGGAGACGGCTGCGGTGCCGAACAGCAGTCCTCTGCGGCTGGTTTCTGGCATGGCGATGGTTCCCTTCGGGGGGTGAGGGAGAGATGTGCCGGGTAGCGGGGGGCGGGGGTCAGGTGGCTTCGCCGTGGCGGGCGGTGCGGTGCTGGACCAGGACGGCGGCGACGATGATCGCGCCCTTGGCGATCTGCTGGACGTCGCTCTGCAGGTTGTTGAGCGCGAAGATGTTGGTGATCGTGGTGAAGACGAGCACGCCGAGGACGGAGCCGACGATGGTGCCCCGGCCGCCGCTGAGGAGGGTGCCGCCGATGATCGCGGCGGCGATGGCGTCGAGTTCGTACAGGTTGCCGTTGGTGTTCTGTCCTGAGCCGGAGAGGATGATCAGCAGGAAGGCCGCGATGCCGCAGCACAGGCCGGAGAGCAGATAGAGGTAGAGGCGCTGGCGGCGGACGTCGATGCCGGCGAGGCGGGCGGCCTCCGCGTTGCCGCCGACGGCGACGGTGCGGCGGCCGAAGGTGGTCCGGTTGAGGACCAGCCACCCGAGCACGGTGACGGCGGCGAAGACCAGGACGAGCGGCGGGATCCCCAGGATGTAGGCGTCCGGGATGCCGAGGTCCAGGACCGAGTCGACGGTGACGATCTGGGTGCGGCCGTCGGTGATCTGCAGGGCGAGGCCTCGGGCCGAGGCGAGCATGGCGAGGGTCGCGATGAACGGGACCATCCCGCCGTACGCGACGAGCAGACCGTTCACCAACCCGCACCCGACCCCCACCACGACGGCCGTGAAGAGGATGCCGGCGAATCCGTACTCCTGGGTCGCCAGCGTCGTCGCCCACACGGAGGCGAGGGCGACGATCGCACCGACCGAGAGGTCGATGCCGCCGCTGGTGATGACGAAGGTCATGCCGACGGTGACGACCCCGATCACGGAGGCCTGGGTGAGCACGAGTTGGAGGTTGGAGACGGCCAGGAACTCGTCGGGGCGGGTGAGTCCGCCGACCGCGACCAGTACGGCGAGGACGCCGAGCAGGGAGAGGTTGCGGACATCGGCCCGCAGACCGAGCGGGCGCCGGGCGCCGTCCTGCGCGGACGCCTCGGCGGTCTTGGCGGTGGACAGCGTCATGAGCGGGGGCTCCCTTCCATCACGAGGTCGAGTACGCGGTGTTCGTCGAGTTCCCGGGCGGGTGCCGTGTGGACGACCCGGCCCTCCCTGAGCACCAGGACGCGATCGGCGAGGCCGAGGACCTCGGGCACCTCGCTCGACACCAGGAGGACGGCGAGGCCGTCGTCGGCGAGGCGGCGGATGACGGCGTACAGCTCGGCGCGGGCGCCGACGTCGACGCCGCGGGTCGGCTCGTCCAGGAGCAGGACGCGGCAGCCGCGCAGCAGCCAGCGGGCGAGGACGGCCTTCTGCTGGTTGCCGCCGGAGAGAGTACGGACCGGGACGTCGGGGTTCTCCGGGCGGAGCGACAGCTCCCGGGTGGCGGCCCGGGCGGCCTCGCGTTCGCCGGTGCGGTCGATCCAGCCGGCGCGCGCGAAGCGGGCGAGCGTGGAGACCGAGACGTTGCGGGTGACGGACTCCAGCATCAGCAGGCCCTGGGCCTTGCGTTCCTCGGGGGCCAGGCCGAGTCCGGCGCGCACGGCGGCGCGGACGCTGCCGGGGCGCAGAGCCCTGCCGTCGACGAGGACCCGGCCTGCGCCGGCCTTCCGGGCGCCGTAGATCGTCTCCAGGATCTCGGAGCGTCCTGATCCGACGAGCCCGGCGAGTCCGACGATCTCCCCGGGCCGCAGTTCGAGGTCGACGGGTTCGAACTCGCCTTCCCTGGCGAGCCCTTGGACCTGGAGCACCGGCGCGGCGAGCGGCGGTTCGGCGGGACGCGGCGGGAAGACGTACTCGACGTTCCGGCCGGTCATCAGGGAAACGATGTCACGCGTCGGAGTCGAGGCGGCGGGCAGCCCGCCGGCGACGGCGCGGCCGTCCTTGAGCACGGTGACCCGGTCGCCGATGCGGCGGATCTCCTCCAGGCGGTGGGAGATGTAGACGACGGCGACCCCGGCGGCCGTGAGGTCGGCGACGATACGGAAGAGATTGTCGACCTCGTCGGGGTCGAGGGCTGCGGACGGCTCGTCCATGACGATCAGCCGGACGTCGTGGGAGAGGGCCCGGGCCATCGACACGATCTGCTGCTGGGCTGCGGAGAGTTCGCCGACCCGGCGGGCCGGGTCGATCTCGGGGTGTCCGAGCCTCTTCAGGAGGGCGGCCGTGGCGGTGCGGGCGGCGCGGCCCCGGACGATGAATCCCGCGCTGGTGGGTTCGTGGCCGAGGTGGACGTTCTCGGCGACGGAGAGCCCTTCGACCAGGTCGAGTTCCTGGTAGATGGTGGCGATACCGAGCCGCATGGCGGCGATCGGGGAGCGGAGCTGGACGGGTTCGCCGCGCCAGGTGATCCGGCCGCCGTCCGGCTGGTGGGCGCCTGCGAGGACCTTGATGAGGGTGGACTTCCCGGCGCCGTTCTGCCCGAGGAGGCAGTGCACCTCGCCGGGGGCGACCTCCAGGTCGACGCCGTCGAGGGCGCGGACACCGGGGAAGGACTTGGTGATGGCGGACATGGTGAGCAGGGGTGGGGGCGCCTGGGGCGCTTGGGGCTCTTGAGGCATGGGTGGGGTCCCCTCGGCGGATGCGGGTGTGCGCCTGAGCGGGTGCTGACTGCGGTGGTACGGGCGGGGTGGGCGGGTGCGGGTGCGGTCCAGGTGCGGGTGAGCACTGGCGGGTACGGGCGAGTGCGGGCGGGGGCCGGTTGGGGGAAGAGGCCGCCGGTTGCGCAGGGCCGCCGGGGCGGCTACGCCGGGGAGAAGAGGTGGTCGCTGATGAGGCGGGCCGCGCCGATGACGCCGGCGGTCTGGCCCAACTCGCCGAGGACGATGGGAAGGTTGCCGGTGGCCAGCGGGAGGGACTGGCGGTAGACCTGGGTGCGGACACTGGCGAGGAGGTTGTGACCGAGGCCGGTGACCCCGCCGCCGATCACCACCAGACCGGGATTGAAGAAGCTGACGAGTCCGGCGATGACCTGCCCGACCCGGTTGCCGCCCTCACGGATGAGGGCGAGCGAGGTGGCGTCCCCCGCGGCGGCCGCCGCGGCGACGTCGACGGCGGTGAGGGCGCCGGCCGCCGCGAGGCGTACGGCGAGCTCCTCGGAGCGGCCCGCGCGCGCCGCGTCCTCGGCGTCCCGGGCCAGGGCGGCGCCGCTGAAGTGGGCTTCCAGGCAGCCCTTGTTGCCGCACGCGCAGGCGCGGCCGTCCGGTTCCACCTGGATGTGCCCGATGTCGCCCGCGCTGCCCGTCGTACCGCGGTACACGTCTCCGCCGACGACGATGCCGCAGCCGATGCCGGTACCGATCTTGACGCAGAGGAAGTCGCCGACCGAGCGGGCGACGCCCGCGTGCTGCTCGCCCATGGCCATGAGGTTCACGTCGTTGTCGACCATGACCGGGCAGCCGAGTTCCTGGCTGAGGGCCTCCCGTACGGGGAAGCCGTCCCAGCCGGGCATGATCGGCGGCGCGACCGGGATGCCCTCGGGGAAGCGGACCGGGCCGGGGACGCCGACACCGGCGCCGTCGAACCCTTCGGCGAGCCCGGAGGCGCGCAGCTTGGCCGCCATGGCGAGGGCCTGCTCGAAGACGGCGACGGGGCCCTCGCGGACGTCCATCGGGTGGTTGAGATGTCCGAGCACCTCCAACTCGGCGTTGGTGACGGCCACGTCGACGGACGTGGCGCCGATGTCGACGCCGAGGAAGCGGAGTTCGGGGGCGAGCCGGATGTTGTGCGAACGGCGGCCGCCGCGCGAGGCGGCGAGGCCGTCCGCGACGACGAGGCCGGTGTCGAGGAGCCGGTCCACCTCGACGGCGAGCCTGGAGCGGGACAGGTCGATCTGATCGCCCAGCTGCGCGCGGGAGTTGGGGCCTCCGTCGCGCAACAGGCGCAGCAGTCGCGCCTGGTGCGCGTTGGCGGGTCGTGCGGTCATGCGTCTCACGCGCCCCTCCCCTAGCCGGTCGGCGAAGCCCTTCGGTCGGCTCTCCGCCGGGCTTTCGAGGGGAACGTAGCAGTGGTGTCCGGGGCTGGGAAGAAGTCGCGCACGGATCCGTGCAGACTTTTTCCCGATGGAGGACAAAGAGCGCGCAGCGGCCGTGGACCGGTCGGGCGCGGTGAACGGTCAGCGCACCTCGACCAGGCGGGCGGAGACGACGACGTTGCCGTCGTACCCGCGCTGCCGCGAAAAGCCGCCGCCGCAGGTGATGACCCGCAGCTCGGGGTACGGGCCCGCCCGGTAGATCCGCTCGGCCGGGAAGCCGTCCTTGGGGACGACCTCGGTGCCGTACACGGAGAAGACGGCGGTTCTGCCGTCCTGCCGGACGATCTCGACCCGGTGTCCCTTGGCCAATGCGCCGAGTTCGTAGAAGACGGCCCGTCCGTCCGGGCTGTCCACATGGCCGACGAGGACCGCCGTGCCCTTCTCCCCCGGGGTGACGGCCCCGGTGAACCAGCCGACCCGGTTCGTCTCGTGCGCGGGCGGGGTGTCGATCCAGCCCTCGGCGTCGAGGCCGACCGGGGTGACGGGCGCGTCGATACGGACGGCGGGCACACGGACCCGGGCGGGCCGGGAGGCGGGCATGGGATCGGGAGCACTCGGGGGCGCGAGCGCGGCGTGGACGGGCGCCGCCGCGGTCGGCGGCTGCGGAGGGCCTGCGGTCACCCACCCTTGCGTGCCGCCCCGCACGAGGTGGACGCCGACGAGCAGGACGACGATGACGACGCCCCACGCGCCGCGCCTGGACGGCCCGTTCGACCCGTGCACGATGTGCGCTCCCGGTTCCCGCTGTACGCGATGGCGCTCCTCCGCCCCGGACCTCGTCACCCCGGAGCGGAGAAGCTGATTCAGGCGCGGTCGCCGGCCCGGCGGTGGCGCCGTGCCAGCAGGACGCCGCCCGCGCCGAGCGCGCCTGCGATCAGTACGCCGCCCATGACGGCCTCGGGGGCGCCCATCGCGTCGGCGCCGCCGCCGAAGCCCGCCTTGACGCCCTTGTGGGCGCCGGTGTCCGTGGTGGTTCTGGTTCCGCCGTCCTGGCCGCCCGTCTCGTGACCGCCCGTCGCGTCGCCGACGATGGTGATGGGGGTGGTGCCCTTCTCGCCCTTGCAGTCGAAGGTGACCTGGTACTCGGCGCCGGCCTTGGCCTCGACGTCGACGGTCGCGGTGCCCGAGTGGCCTTCCTTGAGCGTGACGGTGTCGAAGATCCCGGAAGTGACGGTCACCGAGCCGACCTCGCAGCCGTCGGACGTGAGCGTGACCGTGCCGCCGGGGGCGACCGTCGCGGGCGAGACGGAGAAGCCGAAGGAGGTGATGTCGTGTCCGGTGCCCTCTCCGGTGGGGGCACCGCCGACGGCACCGCCGCCGACCGCACCGTCACCCGCAGCGCCGCCGACCGCCCCGCCGCCGACCGCACCGTCGCCCGCGCCACCGTCGGCCGTACCGCCGCCGCCGACCGCACCGCCGCCGTCTGCCGTACCGGCGCTGCCGTCGCTCGACGGGACGTCGATCCATGCCACGTCGTCCAGCGCCCCGGCCGTAGGCGCGGCCAGGCAGAGGGCGGTGATGGCGAGCAGGGCCGTTGCGGCACCGCGTATCGCGCGCATGGCTGAGCGCTCCTCCCGATCACGCGAGGGTGCGCGGCGGACGGTTCCGCGTGCGGTACGAGACGACCCTCGACCCGTCCGAAGCTAGGACGGGCCCGGGGCCCTCGCCACCGGGCTCCGCCGAACGGGGGAAGGACACAACGCCCACGGCCCGAACGGCCCTTGACCGTTGGCCCCAGCCCCAGCCGTACCCATAGCCATATCCATAGCCATAGCCATAGCGGCAGCCATGCCCGCGGCCGCCCGCTCAGCCCTGGCTGTACTCCCGGTAAGTCGCCCGGGTGTGCTCGGTGTGGGCACACATGACGGTCGTCGCGCGGGTCTCGTCGCGGGCCGCGATCGCCGCGATCAGCTGCCGGTGCTCCTGCCAGGACTGCTCGCCGCGCTGCCGGGCGACCGGCGTGTAGTACCAGCGGACGCGGCGGTCGACCTGGCCGGCCAGCTCGGAGAGCACGACGTTCCCCGCCATCTCCATGACCTTGGCGTGGAAGGCCGCGTTCGTCGCCACCGCCAGGTCGACGTCGTCGTCCGCCACAGCCTGCTCGCCCCGGGCGCAGAGCTCCTCCAGGGCGGCGATCCCGGCCGAGCCGGAGTTCGCGGCGACGAGCCGCGCGGCCTCCGCCTCGAGGAGCGTACGGACGGAGAGCAGCTGGTCGCCCTCCTCGTCGGTCGGCTCGTGGACGAAGGCGCCCTGCGCGGGCCGCAGGTCGACCCAGCCCTCGGTGTTCAGCCGCTGGAGCGCCTCGCGCACGGGCTGGCGGAAGACACCGAGGTGGCCGGCGAGTTCGCTCTCGACCAGGTGTTGACCGGGGCGCAGGGCGCGGGTCGTGATCAGTTCCAGCAGCGCTTCGTAGACCCGGTCGCGCAGCGGCCCCGGCCGCTCCAGCCGGGGCACGGCCCCTTGCGGCAGTCCTGCGGACACCATCGCGGCCCCCGCGTGCGCCGTGGGCGATCACCAGGGATTGGCCATCGTCCATGGTCTACCGACGCACATGTCCGGGCATGCGGCCGCTCCGTGATCTCGGCCGAAACAACCCCACGGCAGCCAGGGTGAGTTACGGGACCCGGACGACCTGTCCCGCGTACGAGAGGTTGCCGCCGAAGCCGAAGAGCAGGGTCGGCGCCCCGGACGGGAGCTCCCCGCGCTCGACGAGCTTGGCGAGGGCCAGCGGGATGGAGGCGGCCGAGGTGTTGCCGGACTCGATCACGTCCCGGGCCACCACCGCGTTGACCGCGCCGATCTTGGCGGCGAGCGGCTCGATGATCCGCAGGTTGGCCTGGTGCAGCACGACCCCGGCCAGGTCCTCAGGCGCGAGCCCGGAACGCTCGCAGGCCTGGCGGGCGAGGGCGGGCAGCTGCTGGGTGGCCCAGCGGTAGACGGACTGGCCCTCCTGCGCGAAGCGCGGCGGGGTGCCCTCGATCCGCACGGCGTGCCCCATCTCGGGGACGGAGCCCCACAGCACCGGGCCGATACCGGGCGCGGCGCCTCGCGCGGCCTCGTCCTCCCCCGTCGCCTCGACGATCGCCGCGCCCGCACCGTCACCGACGAGGACGCAGGTCGTACGGTCCGTCCAGTCGGTGACCTCGGTCATCTTGTCGGCGCCGATGACCAGGGCGCGGCGGGCGCCGCCCGCCCGGATCGCGTGGTCGGCGGTGGCGAGGGCGTGCGTGAAGCCCGCGCAGACCACGTTGAGGTCCATGGTGGCGGGCGAGCCCATGCCGAGCCTGGCGGCGACACGGGCGGCGGTGTTGGGCGAGCGGTCGATCGCCGTGGAGGTGGCGACAAGGACCAGGTCGATGTCGGAGGCGCCGAGGCCGGCGGTGGCGAGCGCCTTGCCGGCGGCGTGCGCGGCCAGCTCGTCGACCGGCTCGTCGGGTCCGGCCATGTGGCGGGTCCTGATGCCTACCCGGCTGCTGATCCACTCGTCGCTGGTGTCGACGAGCTCGGCCAGGTCGCCGTTGGTGAGCACCTTGGCGGGCTGGTAATGCCCGAGCGCGGCGATACGAGTGCCCGTCATGCCCGGGACCCCCTTGGGTTCAAGTGGAAGCAGGACCTCCCATCCTGACCAGCGACTGGTGGGTAACCAGGCACGTAAACCACCAAGATTCGCCCGTAGGTGTTGGGAGACCGTGACAACGGACGTTCCGCGCCCCTCGTGGACGACCTCGTCGAGGTCACCTCAGCGCACGACAACCCGGTGACCCATGGCAACCTCTGTATCAAGGGCCGTTTCGGCTTCCAGCACGTACAGAATCGGGTGTAACCACATGGGACGGGTCACCGAACGACGGCGCGTCATCCGGATCCGGGGCGCGGCCGTCAACGAGCGCCCGGACACGCTGGTGGCCGAGGAGCCGCTGGAGATCCGGCTGAACGGCCGGCCGCTGGCGATCACGATGCGCACACCCGGCGACGACTTCGCGCTCGCGGCCGGGTTCCTGGTCAGCGAGGGTGTGCTCGGCGCCGCCTCGGACGTGCGGAACATCGTGTACTGCGCGGGGGCCAAGGACGACGGGACGAACACGTACAACGTGGTGGACGTCCAGCTGGCGCCCGACGTGCCCGTCCCGGACATCACGCTTGAGCGGAACGTGTACACGACGTCGTCCTGCGGGCTGTGCGGCAAGGCCAGCCTGGACGCGGTGCGCACCACGGCCCGTTTCCCGATCGCCGACGCGCCCCCGGTCCGGCTGACGCCCGAGTTCCTGGCCGGGCTCCCCGACCGGCTGAGGGCTGCCCAGCGGGTCTTCGACAGGACCGGGGGGCTGCACGCGGCGGCGCTGTTCTCGGAGGACGGCGAGCTGCTGGACGTGCGGGAGGACGTGGGCCGGCACAACGCGGTGGACAAGCTGGTCGGCCGGGCCCTGAGCGACGGACGCCTTCCGCTGTCCCGGGCGGTCCTGCTGGTCTCCGGGCGGGCCTCGTTCGAGTTGGCGCAGAAGGCCGTGATGGCGGGCATCCCGGTGCTCGCGGCGGTGTCGGCGCCGTCCTCGCTGGCCGTGGACCTGGCGGCGGAGACAGGCCTCACGCTGGTGGGCTTCCTGCGCGGGCAGGACATGAACGTGTACGCGGGCGAGCACCGGATCGCCCTCGGGGCCGCGGCCGCGCACGGCTGACCGGGCGCCGCCCGCCGCACGGGTCGGGCCATCGGCCGGCGGGGAGCGCCCCCTGCGCCGGCCGGTCCCGCACACTCCCGCCGCGGTCGGCTTCCGTCAGTTTCCCCCGGCGACCGTGAGCAGCAGCTTCCCGGTGCTCGCCCGGGCGCCCATCAGCCGGTGCGCCTCGGCGGCTTCCGCGAGCGGGAACTCGGCGGTGACCGGCAGGGTGACCGTGCCGTCGGCGACGGTCGCGAACGCCCGCTCGGCCAGGGCGCGCAGTTCGGCCGGGGCGGTCTGCGCGAGCGAGAGGATCGAGAAGCCGCCGACGGTCAGACCGGTCGGGTACAGCTCGGGCTGCCCGACCCGCCACGGCTCCGCCGAACCGGCGTTGCCGAAGGAGACCAGGCGGCCGAAGACCGCGAGCGAGGCGAGGGCGGCACGGAAGGTGTCGCCGCCGACCGGGTCGAGGGCCAGGTCGACGCCGCGTCCACCGGTCGCGTCCCGGACGGCCTTCTCGAACGCGCCGACGAAGACCTCGTCGTAGCCGTGGGCGAGCGCGTGGTCGGCCTTGGCCTCGGAGGAGACCACGCCGTAGACCGCGCCCGCGCCGGCCGCCTTCGCGAGCTGGCCGACCACGGTGCCGATGCCGCCGGCCGCGCCCTGGACGAGGATGCTCTCGCCGGGCCGGATCCGGCCCACGGTGTGGACGAGGGCGTACGCCGTGGGCAGCACCGTGGGCAGGGTGGCGGCGGTCCGCAGGTCGATGCCGGCGGGGAGCGGGAACACGGTGGTGGCGTCGGCGAGGACCACCTCCGCGTACGCCCCGCCCTCCGTCAGAGCGGTCACCTGCTCGCCCACGCTCAGACCTGTGACGCCCGCGCCGAGCGCCCGGATCCGCCCCGAGGCCTCCAGGCCGGGGCGGTACGGCAGGGCGGGGACCCGGTAGCCCTCGGCGCGCGCCTTGAGGTCGGCGAAGTTCACGCCGGCGTGGGCGACGTCGATGCTCACCTGCCCGGGGCCCGGCTCGGGCAGGGCGGCCTCCACGGTACGCAGGACCTCGGGACCGCCGGTCTGCTCGAACTCGATCGCGCGCATGCCACACCCCTGGCTCGACTGTTCAACGAAAAGCGAACAGTCGCGAGTGTATGGTTTTCATCGAACAGTCGGCAAGTGAAAGGGAGCCGAGCATGCCTCAGCGCGCCACCGGTCACCGGGCGGCCCCCGAGCACACCCACCCCGACGAGGTCCCGGTCGAGACCGCCCTCGCCGCACTCGCCGATCCCGTACGCCTCACTCTCGTACGGGAGTTGGCGACCTCGGCCGAATGGTCACGGAGCTGCGGCAGCTTCGACGTACCGGTCGGAAAGGCGGCCCTCAGCCACCACTTCTCCGTCCTGCGCGGGGCAGGCCTCGTCGAACAACGCGACGAGGGCCCCCGCCGCGTCAACCGCCTCCGCCACCCGGAGTTCGAGGCCCGCTTCCCGGGGCTGCTCGCGCTGGTACTGCGCGGTGACCCGAGCTAGTGCCGCACGTCAGCGGCGGCGGCCGGTCGGGGTGGGTGCCGGGGTGGGTGGGTCGATCATCTGGAGGGTGAGGGTGGGTGGGGGGTCGGCGAGGCCGGGGCCGCCCGCTGCTGTCCAGGCCAGGATGTCGTCCAGGCAGTCCTCGTCGGTGACGAACGCGATCCAGGCGGCGCGCCCGCCTCTGCGGCGCCCCTCGGTGGAGGGCTGGACGACGACGATGTTGGCCTGGGCACAGGGGCCGAGGCAGTCGCTGGTGCGGACGGACAGCCGGCCCCCGGACTCGGCGGCCGCGTGGCGCAGCCGGGCCAGCTGGCCTGCGTGGTCGACGCCCGGGTTCTTGCCCGCGTCGCCGCAGCAGCAGCCGCGGCAGACCACCAGGGAGCAGGGACGGGCTCCGTACCGTATCGGGACCGGGGTCACGCGGGACCGTCCAGGGGGTGGGAGGCGAGGCCTGAGGTGGGGCCGGGGGCTGGTGCGGGCATGGAGGCAACGGTAGCGGGGCCGTTGATCTTGACCAGGGGGCGGGGCTTGAATCCGCCCCTCCCGATGCCTGGCGGGCGCTCAGGCCCGGTTCGCGGCGGCCATCGGCCGTGCCTCCGCCTCCGCGCCCCCCTCCGGGTCCCGGGCGCGGCGCTCGGCGATCACCACGCAGACCATCAGCTGCATCTGGTGGAAGAGCATCAGTGGCAGGACCGCCATCGCTGCCTGCGGCCCGAACAGCACGCTCGCCATCGGCAGCCCCGCCGCCAGGCTCTTCTTCGAGCCGGCGAACTGGATCGCGATCCGGTCCCCCCGGTCGAAGCCGAGCCGCCGCGCGCCGAACCAGGTCAGCGAGAGCATCGCGGCGAGCAGCACCGCCTCGACCACGAGCAGCAGCCCGAGCCGCGCCGGCGTGACCTGGTGCCAGATCCCGGCGGTCATGCCATGGCTGAAGGCCGTGTAGACGACGAGCAGGATCGACCCCCGGTCGACGTAGCCCAGCACCTTCTTGTTCCGCAGCACGAATCCGCCGACCCAGCGCCGCAGCAGCTGGCCCGCCAGGAAGGGAACGAGCAGCTGGAGCACGATCTGCGTCACCGAGTCGGCGTTGAAGCCGCCCGCCGTGGAGCCGAGGAGCAGCGCCGCGAGCAGCGGGGTGAGCACGACCCCGGCGAGCGAGGAGAAGGAGCCCGCACAGATCGCGGCCGGGACGTTGCCCCGGGCGATCGAGGTGAAGGCGATCGAGGACTGGACAGTGGACGGCACCAGGCAGAGGAAGAGCAGGCCGCTGTAGAGCGGGGGCGTGAGAACGGCCGGTACCAGACCCTTGGCCGCGAGCCCGAGCAGCGGGAAGACGACGAACGTGGCCGCGAGGACCGTGACGTGGAGCCGCCAGTGCCGGACGCCGTCCAGCGCCTCGCGGGTGGAGAGGCGGGCCCCGTAGAGGAAGAAGAGGAGCGCGATGGCGGCCGTCGAGGCGCCGTCGGCGACCGTCGCGGCGCCACCGGACGCGGGCAGCAGGGCCGCCAGGCCCACGGTGCCGAGGATCGCCAGGATGTACGGGTCGATCGGCAGCCAGGACGGCAGGAGGGTCGTACGGCGGCTCATGTGCTCCGGCTCCACAGCTTCGGACAGAAGATCGTGCCTCCCCATCCTGCTCCCCGCGGCGGCGATCGGGAATCCCGTACAGCGCTCTGACTGTCATCACGGAACGCGATAACCTGGCTCCTGTGTACGATCCGGCCCAGCTCCGCACCTTCCTCGCGGTCGCCGAGACCCTGAGTTTCACGCGGGCCGCCCGTCGGCTCGGCGTCCGCCAGTCGACCGTGAGCCAGCACGTGCGCCGGCTTGAGGACGCCACCGGGCGTCCGCTCTTCACCCGTGACACCCACAGCGTGGAGTTGACGCAGGACGGCGAGGCGATGCTCGGCTTCGCCCGGACGATCCTCGGCGCCCACGAGCGGGCCGCCGCGTTCTTCACCGGGACCCGGCTGCGCGGGCGGCTGCGCTTCGGCGCCTCGGAGGACTTCGTGGTCACCCGGCTGCCGGAGATCCTTGAGTCCTTCCGGCGCGAGCACCCCGAGGTGGACCTGGAGCTGACGGTCGAGCTGTCCGGGACGCTGAACACCCGCCTGGAGGCGGGGCGGCTCGATCTGATCCTGGCGAAGCGGCGCGCCGAGGAGAGCGGGGGCGAGCTGGTCTGGCGGGACGCGCTGATCTGGATCGGTGCGCCGCGGCTGCGGCTCGACCCGGATCGGCCGGTGCCGCTCATCGTCTTCCCGCCGCCGGGCATCACCCGGGCCCGGGCGCTGGAAGCCCTGGAGGCGCAGGGCCGCGCGTGGCGGATCGCCTGCACGAGCTCCAGCCTGAGCGCCAACATCGCGGCGGCCCGCGCCGGCCTCGGGGTGATGGCGCACACCCGCGGCCTTGTGCCGCCCGGCCTGACGCGGGTGCCCGCGCGGGCGGGGCTGCCGGACCTGGGCGACGTCGACTTCGTACTGCGGACGGGCCGGCGGCCCGGCTCGGCCCAGGAGGCGGCCGACGCGCTGGCCGCCGCGATCCTGGCGGGCGGCGTCCGCCTGCACCGCCCGGACTGACAGCCCGGGCCGACCGCCCGGACTAACCAGCCGGACACCGACCGGACTAACCGACCGGGCCGACCGACCAGGCGGCCGACCGACCAGGCCGGTCCGGCGTGCGATCGCCGCCACGGCGCGCCGGGCAGGTCCGCCGCGCACTCGCCGCTTCGGGCCGCCCGCCGCGGCACGCCGGACCGGTGCGCCCTTACACCCGCCCCGGGGTCGCGTGAACGGTGAGCGGCCGGTACAGATTCCGTGGAGATTGCCGCCCGCCCTGCTTACTCCAGGGTCAGTAACCACCGCGGTTACCCCGCCACTTACTCCCTTACCCTCCCCTGACCTGTGACAACACCCAATGTCCCGGCTTGGTGAAGGCTCTCCCGCCCGTCCGCCCGGTGGGGTACCGTCACCCGCGCCGTACGGAGCGCGACAACGAGCGTGCGAGGAGCAGGTCATTGCGCGAGTTCACCGTGCCGCCCATCGAGGCGGCGCCTCAGGTCGGCGGTCTGGCGGACGCCGTGTTCGACCGTGCCGAGCAGACTCCCGACCATGTCGCGCTCGGCCGCAAGGACGCCGGCGGGCAGTGGCGTGACGTGACGTCCGCGCAGTTCAGGGACGAGGTCCTGGCGCTCGCGAAGGGCCTGATCGCGCACGGCGTTCGGTTCGGGGACCGGGTCGCCGTCATGGCCAGGACCCGCTACGAGTGGACGTTGTTCGACTTCGCGCTGTGGACGCTGGGCGCCCAGTCCGTGCCGATCTACCCGACCTCCTCGGCCGAGCAGGTCTACTGGATGCTGCACGACGCCGAGGTGACGGCCTGCGTGGTGGAGTCCGAGGACCACGCGATGACGATCGGTTCGGTCATCGACCGGCTGCCCCGGCTCCAGCGGCTGTGGCAGCTGGACGCGGGCGCCGGCGCGGTCGCCGAACTCACCGCGGCGGGCGCGGAGATCGACGAGGACGTGGTGCAGCGGCACCGCCGCGCGGTGACGCCCGAGTCGGTGGCGACGATCATCTACACCTCGGGCACCACGGGCCGCCCCAAGGGCTGCGTCCTCACCCACTCCAACTTCATGTTCGAGACGGACATGCTGACCGGCCGCTGGGAGCCGGTCTTCCACACCAAGCCCGGCGACGAGGCCTCCACGCTGCTCTTCCTGCCGCTCGCCCATGTCTTCGGACGGATGGTGGAGGTGGCGGCGATCCAGAGCGGGGTGAAGCTCGGCCACCAGCCGGTCCTGCAGGCGTCCGCACTCCTGCCGGACCTGGCCGCCTTCCGGCCGACCTTCATCCTGGCCGTGCCGTACGTCTTCGAGAAGGTCTTCCACGCCGCCCGGCGCAGGGCGGAGAGCGAGGGGAAGGCGGGGCCCTTCGACAAGGCCGTCGAGGTGGCGGTCAAGTACGCGGAGGCGGCGGAGCACAAGGCCTTCGGGCTCGGTCCCGGCCCGTCGGCCGCGCTGCGGATGCAGCACCAGTTCTTCGAGAAGGTGGTGTACGGCAAGGTCCGCGAGGCCATGGGCGGGCGGGTCAGGCACGCCATGTCGGGCGGCTCCGGCATGGACCGGCGACTCGGGCTCTTCTTCGAGGGCGCCGGGGTGACCGTCTTCGAGGGGTACGGCCTGACGGAGTCATCGGCGGCGGCCACGGCCAATCCGCCCGAGCGGGTGAGGTACGGGACGGTCGGGCAGCCGGTGCCGGGGACGACGGTGCACATCGCCGAGGACGGGGAAGTCTGGCTGCACGGCGGCCAGGTCTTCTCGGGGTACCTGAACAACCCGCAGGCCACCGCCGCCGTGCTCAACGACGGCTGGCTGGCCACCGGTGACCTGGGGTCGCTCGACGAGGACGGCTATCTGACGATCACCGGGCGGAAGAAGGAGATCCTGGTGACCTCCAACGGCAAGAGCGTGGCGCCGTCCGGCCTGGAGGAGCGCGTGCGCGCGCATCCGCTGATCGCCCAGTGCATCGTCGTCGGCAACGACCGGCCGTACATCGCGGCTCTGGTGACGATGGACCACGAGGCGGTCGAACACTGGCTGGCGATGCAGGGACGGGCGCCCCTGCCGCCGGCCGAGCTGGTGCGCGATCCGAGCCTGGAGACGGAGATCCGGCGGGCCGTGGTGGCGGCCAACACCCTGGTCTCGAAGGCCGAGTCGATCCGCACCTTCCGGATCCTGGCCCATCCGTTCAGCGAGGAGCACGGCCTGCTCACCCCCTCCCTGAAGCTGAAGCGGAAGGCGATCGAGAACGCCTACGCGGCGGAGGTCGAGGCGCTGTACGGCTGATCGGGGCGTCGGTCAAGGGCTTTCGACGCCCCGGGACGCCTTCTGACGCATCATCAATTGACGGTGTATCAGTTATTGACGCTTCATCAGCTCGGTCACAGAATGCGGTCACCCGACGGAGGGACGACCGACCGTGCTGCGACCGATCCACACCCTCGCCGCCGCCGCGGCGGCCCTGCTCCTCGCCACCGCCTGCAACTCCGCCTCCACCGGCGGCTCTTCGGAGAAGCCGGGCACCTCCGGTTCCTCCGGCGCCTCCGTACGCGGAGTCACCGCCGACACCATCAAGGTCGGCGGGATCGTCTCCATGACGACCGCGAGCGGCTACTCCAAGAAGGACACCGACCTCGGCGCCAAGGCCCGCTACGACCGGGCCAACGCCGAGGGCGGGATCAACGGCCGGAAGATCGACTACCTGGGCGCGGAGGACGACGGCCAGGACCCCGCGAAGAACCTCGCGGCCGCCCGCAAACTCGTCCAGCAGGACAAGGTCTTCGCGGTCTCCCCGATGAGCTCGGTCACCTTCGCGGGCGCCGACTTCCTCAACGGCCAGAAGGTCCCGACCGTGGGCTGGGGCACGCTCCCCTCGTTCTGCGGCCCTGAGTACATCTACGGCTTCAACGGCTGCCTCGTCCCCACCCCCGGCGGCACCCTCAACCAGACCTGGCCCGAGGGCCTCGCCGCCGTCCTCGGCGGCGCGCGCGGCAAGTCGGTCGCGCTGATCGCGGGCGACAACGACGCCGGCAAGTTCGGCATCCGCACCTTCACCCAGGGCTTCAAGTCGGCCGGATTCCAGGTCCCGTACGCCAAGGCCGTGGTGCCCGCGACCTCGATGCCCAGCGACTGGTCGGCCTACACGAAGGAGATCCTGCGTTCGGGGCCCGGCGGCGGCGCGCCCGACGCCGTCGTCTCGGTGATGCAGACGCCGTACAACATCGGACTGTTCACGGCGCTCAAGCGGTCCGGCTACAAGGGAATCCTCACCGACCCGACCGACTACGACCCGGGGCTCCTTGCGAAGGACGCGACGAAGCAGGCGCTCGACGGTGTGCACGTGCTGCTGCAGTTCCAGCCCTTCGAGGCCGACAGCCCGGCGATGCGCCGGTTCAAGGAGGACATCAGGAAGGCGGCCGGAGGCAAGGACGTGCCGCTCAACATGCACATGATGACCGGCTACATGAGCGCCGATCTCTTCCTCGCCGTCGCCGCCAAGGCGGGCAAGGACCTCACCGTCGAGTCCTTCCAGCAGGCCGCCGCAGGGTTCTCCGACACCGGCACGCTCGTCGGCGACCGCGCCCTGCCCAAGGGACAGAAGGAGAGCTTCGGCTGCGGCTCGCTGGTCCGGCTGAAGAACGGGCGGTACGAGGTGGCCGTGCCGTTCAAGTGCTACCCGCCGATCCCGTTCGGCTGAGGGGCGCGTTCGCGTGGGTGACCTGCTGGGCTTCGTCCTGAGCGGTCTCGTCTCGGGCGCGCTGTACGCGCTGCTCGCGACCGGCCTCGTCCTGTCGTACTCCGCCTCGGGGCTCTTCAACTTCGCGCACGGCGCCACCGCGTACCTCTGCGCGCTGGCGTTCTACGAGCTCCACTCCGGCTTCGGCTGGCCCGCCGTGCCCACCGCGCTGCTCCTGGTGTGCGTGGTCGCGCCCGGCCTCGGCTGGGGGCTCGACCGGCTGATGTTCCGGAAACTGGCGGGTGTCGGCGAGACGGCGCAGATCGTGGCGACCATCGGTCTGCTGGTCGCCCTGCCGGCCGCGGGGCTGTGGGCGGTCGAGCTCCTGGAACGGGCCGGGGCGCCGGTCCTGCCCGCCGAGAACCAGTTCGGCCTGCCGGGCGTCGGGCCGAGCCCTGCGGTGTCCTGGCAGCTCCTCGACGGCGTCGGCATCGACTCCGACCAGCTCATCACCTGGGTCGCGACGGCGCTCGCGGCAGCCGGGCTCTGGGTGCTGATGCGGCACACCCGGCTCGGGCTGCTGCTGCGCGCCGCCGTCGACAACCGCTCGCTGACCGAGCTGCGCGGCATCAGCGCGGACCGGCTGTCCTCGATCGCGTGGATGCTGTCGTCCGGCCTCGCGGGCCTGGCAGGGGTCCTCGCGACCCCGCTGCTCGGTCTCTCGGCCCACGACTACACCCTGTTCCTCTTCGTCTCGGCGACCGCGGCGGTACTCGGGCGCTTCGCCTCCGTGCCCCTCGCGTTCGCGGGCGGCCTGGGACTCGGGGTGCTGCAGAACCTGGTGGCCGGCTACTCGTCGTTCGCCGAGGACATCACCGGTTTCCGTACCGCCGTCCCCTTCCTCATCCTGTTCGCCGGTCTCGTCGTGCTCGCGCAGCGGCGGCGCGCGGCGGGCACGGCGGCGGCGGACCCGCCGCCGGTCGACTACCTGGCCGGGAAGGGCTTGGGCAGGCGCTGGGGCGCCTGGGTGGTGGGCGGTGTGCTGCTCGGTACGGCGTTCTACACCGTCACCACGCCCTTCTGGAGCGGGATCCTGGCCCAGGGGCTCGCCATCGGGCTCGTGTTCATGTCCTTCACCGTGGTCACCGGGCTCGGGGCGATGGTGTCGCTGGCCCAGGCCACGTTCGTGACCGGCGCCGCCCTGGTGGCCGGTCTGCTGATGAGCCACGGCTGGCCGTTCGTCGCGGCGGCGGCCGTCGGCACGGCCGCCGCCGCGGTGCTCGGCGCGGTGGTGGCGCTGCCCGCGCTGCGGCTCGGCGGGCGGTCCCTCGCGCTCGCCACGCTGGCCCTCGCCTTCCTCGCCGACCAGGTGCTCTTCCAGCTGGGGTGGCTGCGCAACGGCGACACCGGCTGGGAGATCCCCCGGCCGGTCGTCGGCCCGGTGGACCTGGCCGACGACCGGGCGCTCGGGCTCGCGCTGGTGCTGCTCTGCGGTGCGGTGGTGGCGCTGCTGACCTGGCTGCGCGGCTCGCGGTGGGGCCGGGCGATCCTGGCGGTACGGTCGGCGCCGGAGGCTGCCGCCGCGTCGGGCGTGTCGGTGGTGCGGACGAAACTCCTGCTCTTCACCGTGTCGGCGGGGCTCGCGGGGTTCGGGGGCGTGCTGCTCGCCTCGTACAGCACCCGGATCACCGCGACGGACTTCACGGCGATGACGGGTCTGGTCTGGCTGGCGGTCGTCGTCGCGGCAGGGGTGCGGCGCCCGCAGTTCGCTGTGGTGGCGGGGCTCGTCTTCGCGGTGGTCCCGCACCTGATGGCGACGTACGTGACGGAGTCAGCGCATCTGCCGGTGATCCTCTTCGGTCTGGCCGGCCTCGCGCTGGCCAACGACCCGGACGGCTACTGCGCGGCCTGGCCGTCCCGCCGGGCGGCGCGGGCGGCTGCCGCCCCCGTCCCCGCGGCGGTCCCGGCCCAGCGGGTGGCACCCGTGCGGGAGGAGACTCGGGCCAGGCCCCCGGAGTCCCGTTCCGCGCCCGACGTCCCGCCCGCGCTGGAACTGCGCGGGGTACAGGCCGGCTATGGCGGCGCGGCCGTGCTGCACGGGGTGGACCTCGCGGTGCGCGGGGGCGAGGTGCTGGTGCTGCTCGGCCCGAACGGGGCCGGGAAGTCCACCCTGTGCCGGGTCGCGGCGGGGCTGCTGCGGCCCACCGAGGGTCTGGTACGGGTACGGGGCGAGGACGCGACCCGGGACGGCGCGGTCGGGCGGGCGCGGCGCGGAGTGCGGCTCGCGCCCGAGGGGCGGGGGATCTTCGCGGGGCTCTCGATCGAGGAGAACCTCGCCCTGCACCTGCCCGTGGCCGAGGACCGGGACGCCGTGTACGCCCGCTTCCCGGTGCTCGCCGCCCGCCGCGGGGTCCACGCCGGGTCGCTGTCGGGCGGTGAGCAGCAGCTGCTGGCGCTCGCCCCGCTCCTCCAGCACCTGCCGGAGGTCCTGGTCGCCGACGAGCCGTCCCTCGGGCTCGCGCCCCGTGTCGTGGACGAGGTCTTCGGTCTGCTCACCGAGCTCCGCGCGCACGGGACCGCGCTGGTCCTGGTCGAGGAGAAGGCGGCCGAGGTGCTCGCGCTCGCCGACACCGTGGCGTATCTCGCCCAGGGCGAGACCGCCTGGTCCGGGCCGAGGTCCGAGGTGGACCCGGACCGGCTCGCCGAGGCCTATCTGGGAACGGGGGTACGCCGATGACCGCCGCCGTGCTCCGCGCGAGCGGGGTCTCCGTCCGCTTCGGCGGCGTCCACGCCCTGCGTGACGTGAGCGTCGACGTCAGGCCGGGTGAGGTCTGCGGGCTCATCGGGCCCAACGGGGCGGGCAAGACCACGCTCTTCGACGTGCTGTCCGGGATCCGCCGCCCGGACGCGGGCGGGATCTCGTACGCGGGGGCGGACATCACCCGCCGCTCCCCCGTCTGGCGGGCCCGCCACGGCATCCGCAGGACCTTCCAACGCCAGCAGCTCTTCGGGCAGTTGACAGTGGCGGACAACCTCGTCGTGGCCCAGGACTGGCGGGGCGGGGCCCGCCGGGGCGCGCGCCGGCGGGAGCGCGCCGCGGCCGTGCTCCACGAGTGCGGGCTCGACGCGCTGGCGGCCTCGTACGCGGGCGCGCTGCCCGTCGGGCAGGCCCGCATGGTCGAACTCGCCCGGGCCCTCGCCGACCCGCCCCGGGTCCTGCTGCTCGACGAGCCCGCGTCCGGCACGACCGCCGAGGAGCGGCGCCAACTGGCCGCCGTCATCCGGCACATGGCGGACGAGGAGGGCTGCGCGGTGCTGCTCGTCGAGCACAACGTGGCCTTCGTGATGGAGCTGTGCTCGCGGGTCGTCGTGCTCGACCTCGGCCGGGTGCTCGCGGAGGGGACGGCGGCCGAGGTCAGGGCCGACCCGGCGGTCCGGGAGGCGTACCTCGGCTCGACCGCCCCGCCGGGGACCGCTCAGGGGCGGGGGGCCGGGGAATGAGACCGCCGGTGCGTGTGTTGTCGTGGGGAGTACCACTCCCCACGACGTAAGGATCGACCGCACGTGACCACGGACAACAAGGTCCCCTCCCTCACCCTGAACAACGGCGTGGAGATGCCCCAGCTCGGCTTCGGCGTCTGGCAGGTGCCGGACGACGAGGCGGCGGGCGCGGTGGCGACGGCCCTCGAAGCCGGTTACCGCTCGATCGACACGGCCGCGATCTACGCGAACGAGAAGGGCACCGGTCAGGCCATCGCCGCGTCCGGCCTCCCCCGCGAGGAGCTGTTCGTCACCACCAAGCTGTGGAACAGCGAGCAGGGCCACGACTCGACCCTGCGGGCCTTCGACACCTCGCTCGACAAGCTGGGCCTGGACTACGTGGACCTGTACCTCATCCACTGGCCGGTGCCGGCGAAGGACGCGTACGTCGACACCTACCGGGCGTTCGAGAAGATCCTCGCCGACGGCCGGGCGAAGGCGATCGGTGTCTCCAACTTCCTTCCGGAGCACCTGGAGCGGCTGATCGGCGAGACCTCGGTCGTCCCCGCCGTCAACCAGATCGAGCTGCACCCGCAGCTGCAGCAGCACGGGTCGCGCGAGGCGCACGCCCGGTACGGCATCGCGACCGAGGCCTGGTCGCCGCTGGGCCAGGGCAAGGGCCTGCTCGATGTCCCGGCGATCGTCGCCGTCGCCCAGAAGCACGGCAGGACCCCGGCCCAGGTGGTGCTGCGCTGGCACCTGCAGACGGGGAACGTGGTCATCCCGAAGTCGGTGACCCCGTCCCGGATCCGCGAGAACATCGACGTCTTCGGCTTCGCCCTTGACGACGAGGACATGGCCGCGATCGCGGCCCTCGACGAGAACCGGCGTCTTGGTCCGAACCCGGCCGAGTTCAGCGTCGGCGCCTGAGCGCGCGACGCGACGCGTGACGCCCGAGGTGGGCGCCGGTCACTCCCGGCGCCCACCTCACGCGTACCTACGGCCGGTCAGACGGTCAGACGGTCAGGACGAGCTTGCCGCGCGTCCGGCCGGACTCGCCGAGTGCGTGCGCCTTGGCCGCCTCCGCCAGCGGCAGGACGGTGTCGACCTCCGGGCGCAGCCGTCCCGTCTCGACCAGCTCGGCGAGGGCGAGCAGTCCGGCGTAGTCCGGCTCGACCAGGGTGAAGCCGGTGCGGATGCCGCGCTCGGGGGCGGGTGCGTCGACGGGCGAGGGCAGCGTCACCAGCGACCCGCCGTCGCGCAGCACGGGCAGCGAGCGCGTGCCGTAGTCGCCGCCATAGCAGTCGAGGACGATGTCCACGTCGCGTACGGCGGTGGCGAAGTCGGTGGTCGTGTAGTCGATCGGCTCGTCCACGCCGAGGGAGCGCAGGAAGTCGTGCTTGGCGGCGCTCGCGGTGCCGATGACATGGGCGCCGCGCGCCTTGGCGATCTGGACGGCGAGGTGGCCGACGCCGCCGGCCGCCGCGTGGACCAGGACCCGCTGCCCGGCGCGCAGTCCGGCCGTCTCGACGAGCGCCTGCCAGGCGGTGAGCCCGGCCAGCGGCAGCGCGGCCGCCTCCACGTGGCTGAGCCCGGCGGGCTTGCGGGCGAAGTGGCGGGCGGGGGCGGCGACGTACTCGGCGTAGCCGCCGGCCTGCTGCGGGAACTGCGGCATTCCGAAGACCTCGTCGCCGGGCGCGTACAGCGTGACGCCGAGTCCGACGGCCTCGACGACGCCGGAGACGTCGAAGCCCAGGATCGGGGGCTCGCCCCAGGGTCCGAAGCCGCCGGTGGCGCGGATCTTCCAGTCGGCGGGGTTGATACCGGCCGCGTGGACCCGGACGAGGATCTCGGTCGGACCGGGTTCCGGGCGGGCGACCCGGGTCTCGGCGAGGACCTCGGGGCCGCCCCACGCGGTGGCGGCGATCGCGCGCATGGTGGCGGGGGTCTCGGGGGCGGTGTCGTTCATGGGAGGGGCTCCTGGTGCCGGGGGGGGGGGTGGGGGTGCTGATGACCTGATGTCCTCCAGCCTCGGGCCGTCCCTCCCACACCGGTACTGGCCGGATAGCCATGATGTGACAGAATCTGGCCATGACCTCCTGTGTGCCCCTCCCGCCCGGAGAGCGACCGGCCGACGCGCCCCCGCCCCATCGGGTGGCGGTCCTCGCCCTTGACGGGGTCATCCCGTTCGAGCTGGGCATCCCCGCCCGGATCCTCGGCGGGGCGCTCACGGCCGACGGCTGGCCCCTGTACGACGTGCGCGTCTGCTCCCTCGACGGCTCCCCCGTGCGCACCTCCGACGGCTTCTCCGTCGTCCCCGAGCACGGCCCCGAGGAACTGTCGACGGCCGACACCGTCGTCGTCCCGCCCACGGCGACCATGCGCGCCCTCGCCGACGACGGCAGCCTTGCCGCCCTGGCCGGCGGAGCCCTAGCGCGGATCAGGCCGGGCGCGCGGGTGGTGTCGATCTGCAACGGCTCGTACGCGCTCGCGGCGGCCGGACTGCTCGACGGCCGCCCTGCCACCACCCACTGGTGGGAGGCGGCCCACTTCCGGGCCCTCCACCCGCGGGTCCTGCTCCAGGAGGACGTGCTCTTCGTCGACGACGGGGACGTCCTGACCTCGGCGGGGGCGGCGGCCGGGGTCGACCTCTGCCTGCATCTGGTACGCCGCGACCACGGCAGCGCCACCGCCAACGCGGTCGCACGGCGCTGCGTGGTCCCGCCGTGGCGGGACGGCGGGCAGGCGCAGTACATCGAGCGCCCGGTCCCCGAGCCGACCGCGACGACCACGGCCCCGACCCGCGCGTGGGCGCTGGAACGCCTCGACCGTCCGCTGACCCTGACCGAACTGGCCGGGCACGCGCGGATGAGCGTACGCACCTTCACGCGCCGCTTCCGGGACGAGGCCGGGACGACCCCCGGCCAGTGGCTGACCGCCCAACGGGTCGAGCTGGCGAAGCAGTTGCTGGAGACCAGCGACCTGACCGTGGATCACATCGCGTCCCGGACCGGATTCGGCAGCGGGAACTCGCTGCGGCAGCACATGCGCGCCCTGGTCGGGGTCTCCCCGGCCGCCTACCGGCGCACCTTCCATCTCACCTCCAAGGAAAAGGAGTTCGCGCAGTGAGCAGTGCGAGCGGTTCGACCGCCCCGGTCGTCGAGGGGCTCTACCGGGTGCGGAACGTGGCCAGCGGGCTGCTCCTGGAGGTGTACGAGGGATCGAGCCGCAGCGGCGCCAACGTGCAGCAGGGCAAGGAGAGCGGCGCGCCCGGCCAGCACTGGCACATCACCGCCGTGCCCAACGGCAGCGGCCTGTACCACCTGGTGAACGCGGCCAGCGGCAAGCGTCTCGACGTGGCGAACGCCTCGACGGAGAACGGCGCCAACATCCAGCAGTGGAAGGCGAACAACTTCGGCGCGCAGGAGTGGATCATCGAGCAGGACCTCCAGTCGCCCGGCACGGTCGCGCTGGTGAGCTTCATCAGCGGGCTGCTGCTCGAGGTCGAGGAGGGCTCGATGGACGACGGCGGAAACGTACGGCAGTGGGAGGACACCGACTCCCCTTCCCAGTGGTGGCAGTTGGAGCCGGTGTCCTGACGCCCGCCGTCGGGAGGTGCGCTCAGCCCTTGCGGGCGGTGTGCACGGTGGAGGCGGAGAGCATGAAGAGGTCCGTGCGCCGGTGCAGGGACAGCGGGTCCGCCGGGTCGAGCAGCCGGTCGAGGCTCGCCACGTCCTCGGCGTCGAGCCGCTCGCCGATCGGCTCCCGCAGCCGCGTGAAGTGGGCGACGATCTGTTCGCGGTGGATGGCGGGCACGGGCGCCGGGACGTCGGTGAGGAACGTCCGGGTGCCGCTCGGGGTGAGACCGGCCGCCGCGAGCAGCCCCCGCCAGTCGTCCGGCTCCTCCTTGCTGTCCGGGAGTTCGGCCCGCATCAGGGCGAACCACTCGGCGTGCGCGGCCTCGATCCTGGTCTCCAGGCCGGGCCGGCCGAAGCCGATGTTCGCGGGCAGGTGGCGGGCGTAGAGCCCGCCCTCCACGAGGGCGATGAGGCCGCCGGGCCGCAGTAGGCCGGCGAAGGAGGCGAGGGCGGCCCGCTGGTCGCCGATGTGGTGGGTGGAGTTGCCGGCCCAGATCAGGTCGGCCTCGCCCAAGGTGGCGAAGTCCGCGGGGAGTTCGGCGCGCAGGGTGGTGACGCGGCCGGCCAGGCCCCGCGCCTCGGCGCGCGCGAGCGCCCGCTCCAGGAGTTCCGGGCTCGCGTCCACGGCGACCACCTCGGCCTGCGGGAAGGCCTCGGCGAGCAGGGTCGAGATCACCCCTGGGCCGCTGCCGACGTCGAGGGCCCGGCGGACGCCGACGGCCGGGACGAGCTCGCCGAGCCAGTCGGCGGCCCGGGTGTAGAGGGGGCTGTGGAGTTCGGCCTGGCGCTCGAGGAGCGGCGCCATCGCGGCCCAGTCGAGGTGGGTGGCGTGGTGGTGGCCGTGCTTGTGGCCGTGGTCGTGGCCGTGCCGGTGCGCGCTGTCGTGGTCGTGAGTCATGCGGCCAGCCTGCGGGCGTCGCGCGGAAAACGCGAGATTTCTTGCCGTTCCGGCAACACGCTTCACTCCCTGCGCCGGAACTCCTGCGGGCTGACTCCCCGGACCCGCTTGAACGCGGCGCTGAGCGCGAAGGCGCTGCTGTAGCCGACCTGCCGGGCCACCGACTCGACGGTCGCGTCCGTCTGCCGCAGCAGGTCGGCGGCGCGGGCGAGCCGCCAGCCGGTGAGATACGCCATCGGCGGCTCGCCGACCAGTTCGGCGAACCGGCGGGCGAGCCCCGCGCGCGAGACGCCCGCCGCGGCGGCCAGCGAGGAGACCGTCCAGGGGTGGGCCGGGTCGTTCTGCAGCAGGCGCAGGGCGCGGCCGACGACGGGGTCGGCCATGGCCCGGTACCAGGCGGGGGCCTGCGCGCCAGGCCGGGAGAACCAGGCCCGGACGGCGGCGATGAGCAGCAGGTCGAGGACCCGGTCGAGGACCACGCTCTGCCCGGGTTCGTCGCGGGAGATCTCCTCGTCCAGGAACGGCATCAGCGGGCAGTTCCACACCTCGGTCGGCAGGTGCAGCAGGGGCGGCAGCGCGTCGAGGAGGCGGCGGCTGACCTCGCCGCCCATCTGGTAGGTGCCGACGAGCACGGTGGTCGCGCCGTCGAGGGCGTTGCCCCAGGTCCGTACGCCCAGCTGCATGGACTCGGCGAGCGGCTCCCCGCTCAGGGTGGTGCAGACGCCGCCGGGGCCGATCCTGGCGCGCGGCGGGGCGTCGGGCGCGTCCGCGACGGTGTACGGCTCCGGGCCGCGCGCGATCGCGACGTCGCCGGGGCGGAGCAGGACGGGTTCTCCCCGGTCGGGGACGATCCACGCCTCGCCGGCGGTGACGCACATCAGGCAGAGCGGCGCGCGGTCCTCGATCCGGACGGACCACGGCGGCTCCATGATCATCCGGAGCAGGAAGGCCCCTTTGGCCCGTGGTCCGTCGAGGAGTCCGGCGAGAGCGTCCATGGGGCGCAAGGGTAGACGCACGCGTATGGGAGTGAGTCCGTGGAGCATGGGATGCCGGGGCGGATCCCGCGAGTCTTGAGCCATGACGACGAACACGAACCAGACGACGTACACGGACACCGGCCTCGCGACGCGGACGGTCCTCGTGACAGGAGCGACCGGCAAGACGGGCCGCCGGGTGGCCGAGCGGCTCGAAGCCCTCGGCGCGACCGTCAGGGCGGGCTCCCGGTCCGGCGCGACCCCCTTCGACTGGGAGTCGTCGGCCACCTGGGCCCCGGCCCTGCGGGGCGCGGACTCCGCGTACGTGAACTACTACCCGGACCTCGCCGCGCCGGGCGCGGTCGAGGCGATGCGGACCTTCGGCGAGCTCGCCGCGGCGAACGGTGTCCGGCGGCTGACGCTGTTGTCGGGGCGCGGCGAGCCGGACGCGGTCCGCGCGGAGGAGGCACTGCGTGCGGGGCTCGGCACCTCGGGCGCCGAACTGACCGTCGTACGGGCCTCGTTCTTCGCGCAGAACTTCACCGAGGGGGCCCTGGCGGAGGGAGTCGCGGCGGGCACGCTCGCCTTCCCCGCGGGCGGGACGGCCGAGCCGTTCATCCACGCCGACGACCTGGCGGACGTGATCGTGGCGACGCTGACCGAGGACGGCCACGCGGGCGTGGTGCACGAGGTGACGGGCCCGCGGCTGCTCACCTTCGAAGAGGTGGCGGCGGAGCTGTCGGCAGCGTCGGGCGTCAAGGTGTCGTACGTCCCGCTGTCCGAGGGCGAGTACGCCTCCCTGCTCCAGGCGTTCGGGCTCCCGGAGGCGGAGGCCCAGTGGCTCTCGGCGCTCTTCTCGATGCTGCTCGACGGCCACAACGCCGCGGTGACGGACGGGGTGAAGCGGGTCCTCGGCCGTGAGCCGCGCGACTTCACGGAGTTCGCGGCGGAGGCGTGCGCTCCGGAAGCGGGGGCGTGACTCCGTAGCGGGCCGCAAGCCGGGACACGGTCTCGGCCAGGCGGTCACGGAGCTCCGCCGGCTCCAGGACCTCGATGTCCGCGCCCAGGGCGAGGAAGGCGTGTTGGGCGTGGGCGACCGACTCGATCGGAAGGGTGGCGCGGATCCTGCCGTCCGGCTCGGGGACGCCGGTGTCGGCGAGGGCCCGCGCCGCCTCGCCGGTGAGGCGCTTCGCCCCGTCCGGGGAGACCAGGACGAGGGCGTCGCCGCCGTGCAGCCGGGCGCGGAAGGCGATCTGGTGGGCGGCCCACCAGTCGGGCAGCGAGAAGTCCTCGGGGATGTCGAACTCCTCGTCGGTGACGTCGAGTCCGAGGATCTGGTCAACCCGGTAGGTACGCGGCCCGGGGCCCGCGACCAGGTACCAGCGGCCTGCCTTGAGGACCAGGCCGTACGGTTCGAGGCGCCGGTCGACGTCCGTGGGTTCCTTCCAGCGGCGGTACCGGACGGCGAGGACGCGGCTCGTACGCACCGCCTCGGCGACCCCGGGCAGGAAGGGCGCCTCGGTGTTCTCCGCGTACCACCCGGGCGCGTCGATGTGGAACCGGGACCGCAGCCGGTCGACGTGGTCGCGCAGCGGTGCCGGCAGCGAGGCGCGCAGCTTCAGCTGGGCGTCGACGAAGTGCGCGCCGAGCCCGAGTTCGGCGGCGGCGCCGGGGATCCCGGCGAGGAAGAGGGCCTCGGCCTCCCCGGCGTAGAGGTCGGTCAGCCGGGAGAAGCGGTGGCCGGCGAGCAGCTGGTACCCGCCGGAGTGGCCGGCGTCGCCGTAGAGCGGCACACCGGCCGCGTGCAGGGACTCGACATCGCGGTAGACCGTCCGAACCGACACCTCCAGCTCGTCGGCGAGCTGGGCGGCGGTCATCCGCCCCCGGGTCTGGAGCAGGAGAAGGATCGAGATGAGACGGCTGGACTTCACTGACACAAGGTGTCAGTGAAGTGCGCCTACGGTCCAGCCATGGCTTTCGCAGAGAAGTTGCTCTTCGTGCCGCCGCCGATCGAGGTCGGCGGCCGGCGCGTCAAGCGGTACCACGTCACCCACGACCCGGCGGGCATCGCGCCGGAGGTGGAGAAGGCGGCGTACGCGCTCCTGCCGGAGATCCTCCCCGAGCCCGACTCGACGCCGGCGGCGTCCTTCGTCGTGCTGCACCGGGGCGGCGACACCGGCGCGTATCTGAACGTGTACAGCTGGGTGTGGGACAACGTGATCCACTTCTCCGGCGCGGCGGCCGGTCAGCCGGTCCTGGGATGTCCGGACACGGACCCCACCCACTTCGTACGGACCGACCTCCGCTGGATCGGCTGTGTCTGGGAGCTGCCGCCGATCCAGCACGAACGGAACGCCTGGGTACGGCACATGCTGGCGCCGGACTCCCCCGACCTGGACGGTTACGTCCTCGACTCCCTTCCCGCGGGCACCACAGGAGACGGCGCATGACCACCGACCAGGGCTTCGCCTTCCTCGACGGACGGTGGACCGTCCACAACCGCCGGCTCGCCGACTTCCTCGACCCCGGGAGCGGCTGGGAGGAGTTCGAGGGACACACCACGGGCCGGCTCTTCTGGGGCGACCGGGCCCATGTCGACGAGATCGTCTTCCCGTCGAAGGGCTTCAGCGGGCTGACCCTGCGCCTGTACGAGCCGGAGACCGGCGAGTGGACCCTGAACTGGTCCAACAGCCGCACCGGCCGGCTCGATCCGCCGGTCAGGGGCCGGTGGGCCGAGGACGGCACGGGAGAGTTCCACGGCGAGGACGGCTACGCGGGCAAGCACGTACGGGTGCGGTTCCGCTGGTCGGGGATCTCGGCGGACACCGCCCGCTGGGAGCAGGCGTTCGCGCTCGACGGCGGGGAGTGGGTGACGAACTGGGTGATGGAGTTCAGCCGTCCCTGACCTGCCGCTTCTCGAAGGCGACGAGCCGGTACGCGGGGTCGGCGCGGGGCCGGTCCTGGTCGGGCAGTCCGGCGAGCGCGGCGACGAGCGCGGCCTCGGTTCCCGGCGCCCCGTCGAACCAGGAGGCGTAGTAGCCGCGCCGCAGGTTCTCCGCCGTGCGGCGCGGTGTGGCGCCCTGGCCGTGGCCGGTGAAGCGGGTGGCGCCCGCCGGGACGAGGCCGTGGGCGGCGGCGGTCGCGGTGATCGGGGCGGCCCGGTCGAAGGCCCGTGCGGGGGAACGGTACGGAGCGAGGACGCGGTCGATGTCGCTGCCGACGTCGTGGGCCGCGTCCTTGTCGACCGTGGCGACGAACACCCCGCCGGGGCGCAGCACCCGCGCCGCCTCGGCGACGATCGCGGCCGAGAACGGCACCAGGTGCAGCAGCCAGACGGCGCTGACCGCGTCGAGGGAACGATCCGCGAGGGGCAGCGCGCGGGCGTCCGCGAGCACGACCCCGCCCGCGACCCGCCGCGCGGCCCTGCGCGCCATGCCGGCCGCCGCGTCCGCGCCGTACACCCGTAGTCCCGGGCGGACCAGACGCTCCGTCACGAGCCCGGTTCCACACGCCAGATCGAGCAGGGTCCGCGCCTCGGGCGGGACGAGGCGGAGTACGGCCCCGGCCGCCGCCTCGGCCCGCGGCACCCCGCCCCGCGTCTCGTCGTAGCGGTCCGCCTCGGCGTCGTAGTCCAGCACGGTCTCCCCCATGGGGAGACCGTAGCCCCCGGGTCAGCTCGCGCCGTGTCCGGGGGCGATGTGGTCGACGCGGGCGGCCAGTTCGAAGTCCTTCTCGGTGACCGCGGGACCGGCGGAGTGGGTGTTCACGGAGACCGCGACGGTGTTGTAACCGAGCGTCAGGTCCGCGTGGTGGTCCAGCTCCTGCTGGATCTGCGCCACATGGACGACCATGGCGGTGGCCGCGAAGTGGTCGCCCAGGCGGTACGTGCGGGTGATCCGGTCGTCCGCGAGGGCCCAGCCGGGGAGCTCGCGCAGCCGGTCCTCGATCTCCTTCTGCGACAGCGGCTCTGTGGCCATGTCCGTACTCCCTCCGGTCGGGTTGCTCACGGTGACGATACGGGCCCCTTGACTCGATACCCGGACCGACACCTGGGATAGCGTCGGAGCATGACATCGGTGGACACGAGTACCGGAGTGGGGCCGCTGCTGCGCGGCTGGCGCGAGGAGCGGCGGCTGAGCCAGCTGGAGCTGGCGCTGCGGGCCGACTCGTCGGCCCGGCACATCTCCTTCATCGAGACCGGCCGCTCGCGGCCGAGCGAGCAGATGCTCCTGCGCCTCGCCGAGCACCTGGAGGTGCCCGTGCGCGAGCGCAACGCGCTGCTGCTCGCCGCCGGTTACGCCCCCCGGTACCGGGAGTCGACGCTCGACGACCCGCGCCTGGAGACCTTCCGCGAGGGCATCGAGCAGCTGCTGCGCGGCTACGACCCGTATCCCGCGCTCGTCGTGGACGGCGCGTACGCGGTGGTGGCCGCCAACGACAGCATCGGCCTGCTGCTCGCCGGGCTGCCGGAGCACCTGCTCACCCCGCCCCTGAACGCGATGCGCATCACGCTCCACCCGGAGGGGCTCGCGCCCCGGATCCGGAACCTGCGGGAGTGGCGGGGCCATCTGCTGGCCCGGATGGAGCGGCAGATCGCGCTGTCCCGCTCGCAGCCGCTGCGCGAGCTGTACGAGGAGGTGGCGGCGTACCCGCTGCCGCAGGACGGTGTCGCGGACCCGGACGACCGGGAGGACCCGGAGCCGTACCCGTACTTCGCGCTGCCGCTGCGGATCGAGCACGACGGCCGGGTGCTGTCGTTCGTGTCGTCGATCTCGACGTTCAACACCCCGATGGACGTGACCGTCGCCGAGCTGGCCATCGAGACGCTGCTCCCGGCCGACCCGGAGACGGTCGCGTATCTGCGGTCGCTCACGGCGTAGCGGTCGCCCGCAGGGCCGACCACTGGAGCCCGGCGAAGCCGGCGACGGTGGCGGCCTGCAGGAGGGTCCAGACCGTGCCCGCCGTGGTGGGCTCCAGCCAGGCGACGAGGGCGACGACGCTGAGCACGGTCCACAGGACGTTGATGTCGACGACCAGCTTGACGCCGAGGGCCGGGGGCTCGGCGCGGCTCGCGACCCAGGCGACGCCGGCGGCGTACACGGCGAGGACGAGGCCGAGTTCGACGAGCAGCGCGGAGTCGACGCCGAACAGCTCACCGAGCGGCCCGGAGGCGGCGAGATAGGCGACGGCGTTGCCCCCGGTGACCACGGCGTCGAGCGCGAGGAACCGGCGCAGCATGGCCGTCGGGCGGGTGGTGCGGGAGAGTCCGGCGAGCAGGGCCTGGGACATGGCGGATCAGCCTCCATCGAGGACGTTTCTGCTGGTCGTGGTCCCGGGTCTCGGCCGGAGTGCGCCGGCCGAGCCCCGATGACCACCACGATGCCGCCGCGCGGGGCGCGGGTCGATTACGTGGGAGGTAATCGGGGTCGGCAGGGGCGTGGGGCGGGCTGCCGGGGTTTCGGTGGGGGGTTCAGCGGTGAGGCGAGCAGGACCATCCCGTCCACCCGACCCATCGACTCGTCCACTGGGGAGCCATGGAGAGCCTTCTTCGTCTCGCGCTCGTGCTCGGCGGTTCGGCGCTGGTGACGTTCGCCGTCGCCCGCGTCGCCGACCTGTTCCTGCGGCACGCGGACGCCCGCCATCCCGAGACCCCGCTGTGGGGGCTGCTGCGCCGGTGCCGCACACCGCTCTACGTCGTCCTGCTGACCGCACTGCTGGGGTGGACCCAGCGGGCCTCGGACTGGGGGCCGTTGCGCGAGCACCGGGCGGGGGTCGCGCACGTCCTGCTGCTGTGCCTGATCGGCGGCGGCGCCTGGCTGGCCGTGCGGGTCGCGGCGGCCGTCGTGGAGTCCTCGTACGCGCGCTACGCCGGGCGCTCCAGCGACCTGGCCCGGGTACGCCGGGTCCGTACGCAGGTCACGCTCATCATGCGGGTGGTGGCGGTCGTCGTCGGTGTGGTCGCGACAGCGGTGGCCCTGGTGACGTTCCCGTCCTTCCGCACGCTCGGCACCTCGCTGCTCGCCTCGGCCGGGATCATCGGCATCGTGGCCGGTGTCGCGGCGCAGTCGACGCTGGGGAACCTCTTCGCGGGGTTCCAGATCGCGTTCGGCGACATGGTGCGCATAGGCGACACGGTCGTGGTCGACGGCGAATGGGGCGTGGTGGAGGAGGTCACGCTGACCTTTCTCACGGTACGGACCTGGGACGAACGACGGGTGACGCTGCCCGTCTCGTACTTCACCTCCCGGCCCTTCGAGAACTGGTCGCGGGGCGGCGCGGAGATGACCGGCACGGTCTTCGTCCACTGCGACCACGCCACGCCCGTCGAGGAGATGCGCGCGCACCTCAGGGAGTTCCTGGAGACCTGCCCCACCTGGGACCGGCGGGGCTGGGACCTGGCCGTCACGGACACCTCCCCGACCGGGATGACGGTTCGGGCGCTGGTGACCGCGAAGGACGCCGACGACATATGGACCACGCGCTGCGCGGTGCGGGAGGAACTCGTCGGCTGGCTGGTGCGGGAACACCCCGCCGCCCTCCCGCGCATCGTCACGGCGCCGGCGCCGATGCCGGTGCCGCTCGCCTCGCCGGAGGATCCGGGTGACGACCGCAGGAACAGCAGTTCCACACATCGTGACTAGTTCTCGACAGGGAGTGAGCACTTCCGCATGGCGGCCGCCCTCGCGGGCAGGAATCGGGTGGTACGTCCGCCACCGGCCGCAAGAGGAGCCGCCCATGTCCACCCGACCGCCCCTGCCGCCACCCCTGCCTCCGCCTCGAGCCTCCGAGCCGGTCTTCACCGCCGACTTCGCCTCACCGGAGCAGTGGATCGCCGGGCGCTCATGGGCCTATCCGAACGGCGGGCCGATCAACCCGGGCGACAACAAGCTGGACCATCTGACGGCGGACCCCGCCTACAGCCGTTCCGGGGTCTTCCGCGCGACCCGCCGCGGCGACGGGCGGTGGGACTCCGGCCTTCTGACCACGGAGGGCAGCCCGCAGGGTTTCGAGTTGCGCGCCGGGGACGTGCTGGAGGCGCGGGTGCGGCTCCCCGTGGAGACCGGGGCGTGGCCGGCGATCTGGACCTGGCGGGACGGCGGTCAGGAGATCGACGTCTTCGAGTATCACCCCGACAACCCCGACCTGCTCGAACTGTCGAACCGCGTGCGGGGCACCTACCGCTACCACCGCTCCCCCACGGTGCGGCCGGGCGGCTGGATCCGGCTGCGGACCGAGTTCGGCGCCCGTTCGGTGGTGTGGTGGCTCGACGACGAGAAGGTGTTCGCCGACGGGCGCGGGGTCGGCGCGTCCTGGCACGCCTTTCTGATCGTCAACCTCTCGGTCTGCGCGGGCCGTTACCACCCGGCGCCGGATCCGGAGACGCGCGAGATGTCCTTCGAGGTGCGTGACCTGCGGGTGTTCCGGCCGGGCCGGTAGGGCGGCACGCCTCGGGCCGGACACGTACCGCACGCGTGGGTATTGTTCGCGCCGTGGCGGCGGGGGTTCGCCCACCGGACGGCGGGAGACGCGCATGGCGTGGCGCAGGGACCGGGCGCGGATGGTCGCGACCGGGGACGAGCACCGGGTGACTCCCGCGGAACTCTTCTTCGACCTGGTGTTCGTATACGCGATCACGCAGGTGACGGCCCTCATGGCCGCCGATCCCTCGCCGACGCGGGTGGCCGGCGCGATGATCGTGCTCGCGCTGCTGTGGTGGTGCTGGTGCTGCTTCGCGTGGCTGGGCAATGTCGTCAGGGCCGACTCCGGCGCGCTGTTCGCCGTGCTCGTCACCGTGATGGCGGTCGTCTTCATCGTGTCGCTCGTGGTGCCCGAGGTGTTCGCGGACGAGCCGGGCGGGCTCTCGGCGCCCCTGCTCTTCGTGCTCTGCTACGGAGCCGTGCGCGTGCTCCACCTGGTCTCGTACTGGCTCTCCAGCCCCGGGGACGCCGCCCTGCGGGCGACGCTGCGGCGCACGGCGCTGCTGTCCGTGCTGCCGCCGATGGTGCTGCTGCTGATCGGCTCCGCGTACACGGGCGGCGTGCAACTCCTGCTGTGGCTGGGCGCAGTGGTCATCGACTACGGCGGCATCTATGTGACCGGCGCCTCGGGCTGGCGGGTCAACTCCCCCGCGCACTTCTCCGAGCGGCACGGTCTCATCGTCATCATCGCGCTCGGCGAGTCGATCGTGGCCATGGGCGTGGGCGTCGGGGGCTTCCCCGTCACGGTCGCCGTCCTGGGCACGGCGGCGGCCGGGCTGCTGCTGTCGGCCGCGCTGTGGGCGCTGTACTTCTGGCGGCTCGCGGAGGGGGCCGAGCACCGGCTCGCCGCTCTGGAGGGCGACGAACGGACCCGGTTCGCCCGGGACGTCTACACCTTCCTGCATCTGCCGCTGGTCGCCGGTGTCGTGCTGTGCGCGCTCGGCATGAAGAAGGTCCTGCAGCAGGTCGCCGACACCGGCCACTACGACCTCGCCGAGCCCCTGCACGGGGTCGTGGCCTGGTCGCTGACCGGCGGGGTCGGGGTCTTCCTGCTCGGCGGCGCCGCGATCGTGCTGCGCAGTTCGGGCCGCCGTCCGACGGTCCTCGCCGTGGGCGGGGTGTGCGCCCTCGCGTCCGGCGCGCTCGTCGGTCTCGTCCCCGCCCTCGTGGCCCTGGTCGTCCTCGCCGCCGCGCTGACCGCGCTGGTCGCCCTGCACGGCCGGGGTGCCGAGGCGCGGCCCACCCATGGAACGGGCTGAAAGCCCCTGCCTCCTACCCCGTGTACCACGGGCCCGGTACGCGCCGGCGGGGCGGCCTCGGTGTGTGGCGGCGGGGCGGCTCAGTACGCGGCGGCGCGGTGCTGGATGTAGGCGCGCAGCCTGGTCGTGTCGGCGGCCGTCCAGCCCTCCGGCGGGGCCACCGCCGCCCAGCCGTCCACGGCCCCGGCTCCGTAGCGGTGCCCGTGCGGAGCCTGCACTCCGTAACTGACGGCCATGTCGATCGAGGTCTGCCAGAAGGCGACGAACGGGAACCAGTCGATCTCGGGGGTGATGTCCGGGCCGAGCGGGTCCGCGAGCCACGCGGGGCGCTCCAGGAGGAGGTCCGGCGACCACCAGACCACCGGGTCGGAGGCGTTCTGCAGATAGACCGCGCGCGGGAACCCCCAGCGGGCCGGGGGCCGGGCGAGGTCGGCCGCCGGGAACTGGGCGAAGCGCACCCGCGCCCCGCCCTCGTACTGCGGGCGCCACACGGGGCTGCCGGGGTCCCGGTCGCGCCGGATCTCCTGGGAGATCGGGGAGAAGTTCGGGGTGCCGAGCAGCAGGGCCCCGTCCGTGCGGGCGAGCAGGTCGTCGGGGCCGTCGAAAGAGGCCTCCACGGCGTAGGCGCCGAGGCTCTCGCCGGTGACGAGGAACGTGGGGCGGCGCTCGGCGGGCAGCGTGTCGAGCCGGGCGCGCACGGCCCGCACGAGCGCCCGGGTGGCCTGGCCGGCCTTCTCCTTGTCGACGAGGAAGGAGACCCAGCTGGGCAGGTACGAGTACTGGACGGCGACGATCGCGGTGTCGCCGCCGTACATGAACTCCAGCGGCTCGGCCACGTTCGGGTTGACCCAGCCCGTGCCGGTGGTGCCCGCGACGACGAGGACCCGGCGGTCGAAGGCGCCGGTACGCTCCAGCTCCCGTACGGCGAGCCGGGCCTGGGCGGCGAACGGGCGCTCGTCCGTGAAGGCGGCCGGCAGCGCGGAGGGTATGTAGACGCGGACGGGGTCCTTGGCGGGGCCGCCGGAGACGGCGGTGACGCGGGCGCGGGTGGGGACGGACCCGGTGAAGTTGCGGCCCTGGTAGCCGAGGTCCTGCCAGGCGATGAGGGAGCCGGGGCCGCCGGAGACGTACCGCGAGACGGGCCGTCGGATGCCGTCCTTCGTACCGCCGTTGGTCGCCTCGGCGATCCGGTCGGCGACGTCGACGATCCCCCGGTCGAAGACCACGTCCCGGACGCCGACGAGGACGGCGAGGGCGGAGAGCAGCGCCCCGGCGGCGAAGGCGACCGGTTTCGGCAGGAGCCTGCCGAGCAGCCGGATCAGCTTGGCGGAGGCGAGCCGCACGGCCCGGGCGACGAGGAGGAGGGCGAGCAGCAGCGCGATCGCCATCAGCGCGATCATCGGGGTGTGCCAGGTCAGGCCGGGCGGCAGGCCCTGCAGGACCCGGAGCTGACGCTGCATCCGCGCGCTCTCGGAGATGAGCAGGCCCGACAGGACGGGCGCGACCACCCAGTACGTCTGCCAGCACCGGGCCCGTACGCGCTCGCCGGGCAGCCGGGGCGCGAGCGCCCGGACCAGCCAGGCGGCCGAGGAGCCGAGCGCGTACCCGATGGCGGCGGTGATGCCGCCGACGACGCCCTGGAGGTACCAGGGGCGCGGGACGAGCGAGGGGGTGAGGGAGGCCCAGAAGAAGAGCGTGGCGGCGCAGAGCGCGGTCAGGTCGGGCCAACGGCGGATCAGGTACGAGGGATCGGGGCGGTCCCAGTAGGGCCGGCGGAGGAGGGCCAGGAGCCGCACGCGAAGCGCCCCGACGCGGCCGGCGGGGCCGGTGCGGGTGGTGGGGTCGGTGGAGCCGGCGGACCGATCGGTGGTGGGGTGCCGGTCGGTCGAGGTCATCGGCTCAGCCTCGTTCACCGTGCACCGTTGCGCAACCGGCCCGCCGGCCGGGCCTGCCTTCCGGACAGGCCCTAGTACGAGGGCCGTTCCTCCCGGGCCTCCCGGACCTGCCCGGCCTGCCTGGCCTGTCGGACCGGGCCGCCGGGGGCGGGCTCGGCGGTCCGGGCGGGTGTCCGTTCCGGCTCGGCGGGGGCGCCTCGTTCGGCGCGTGCGGCCTCGGCACGCAGCAGGGCGCGCAGGACGGCGAAGGGGTCGGTGGGCATGGCGAAGCTCCTTGCGGTGGGGGGTGAGGTGCGTGAGAGGTACGGGCCTCTCAGCAGCGCATCACCACACACCGCAGGCCGGCGCCGTGCGGGCGCGGTGCGGGGACGGGTACGGACGCCCGGGCGGCGGACAGCTCCCCGCCGGGGGCCCGGCGCCCGTCCCGGGGACGGACGCCGCGGCGCCGGGACCGGAGCCGTCCGGGTGCCGCGGCCGCCGCCTCGGCGAGCTCGTGCGTCTCGGTGCCGGGGTCGGCGGGCTGACTCGTGGACAGGTGCCTGGCTTCCGCGCAGGCCGGTCCACCGGCGCCGGCGCCCACCCCGAACAGGGCGGCGAGCACGAGCGCGAGGACGAGCACGGCACGCCGGGCCGCGCCCGCCGGAGCGGCGGGCGCGGGGTGGGCGGTCGTGCCGGGGCTCATGGAGATGCGTACTGCCCCAGGGTGGGCCCGACGTGCCGGAACGGGCGGCGGATCCGCCCGGGCGGCCTACGCGGGCACGCCCGAATTCACGCGCTCGGCCGCGCCGTCCACGGCGTGCGGGGCGTCCGGCCCACCGTCCGAACCCGCGTCCGCATCCGCCTCGGCGTCCGTGTCCGCCCCGGGGCCAGCGCCCATGCGCGCGCCCATGCCCGCGCCCGCGTTCGCCCTGCGCACCTTGCGGGCCGACATCCACGCGTACACGAGCACGCCCGCGAAGAGGAACAGGACGCCCTGGTAGACGGCCGCGTAGCCGGAGCCCGCGACCAGCCACATGGAGAAGCCGAACGCGGCGGCGGCCAGGACGCCGTCGCGGGCGAGCCGGGCGCGGTCGACGCGCTCGGAGCGGCCGGAGAGCAGGAAGTAGATCTGCGCGGCGGTGGAGAGCAGGTACGGGACGGTGGCGGTGAAGGTGGTGACGAGGACCAGGATCTCGAAGACGCCCTCGGTGCCGACCGTGTAGTTGTAGCCCGTCAGGAGCGAGGCCAGGACGACGGTCACGAGGACGCCGACCGTCGGGACCCCGCGCCGCTTGCGGGTGAAGACCTGCGGGAAGAGCCCGTCGCGGGCGGCGGCGTACGGGGTCTGGGCGCTGAGCAGCGTCCAGCCGTTGAGCGCGCCGAGCATGGAGACCAGGGCCATGCAGGCGATGGCGGTGCCGCCCCAGGAGCCGCCGAACATGACGTTCACGGCGTCCGAGAAGGGGGCGGTGGAGTCGACGAGCCGGTCGTGGGCGACCGTGCCGAAGACGGCGACCGTGCCGAGGAGGTAGACCGTGGCGGCGCCCAGGGTGCCGAGGACGGTCGCGCGGCCGACGTTGCGGCGGGGGTCGCGGACCTCGCCGGCGCTGACGGCGGCCGACTCCACGCCCAGGTAGCTGAAGAGCAGGATCGCGGCGGAGGCGGAGACCGCGCCGAGCGCGCCGTCGCCGCCCGCCTGGAAGGGGCCGAGGTTGGCGCTGTCGAAGAAGAAGAGCCCGCCTACGGCGACCAGGAGCAGCGGGACGAACTTGAGGACGGTCGCGACGAGCTGGACCGCGCCGACGTAGCGGGTGCCCGCGAGGTTGGCGAGCGCCGGCAGCCACTGGAGCGTCAGGGCGGCCGCGAGGGTGGCGGCCTTCGACTCGTGGACCGGGATCAGGACGTCGAGGTAGCCGACGGCGGCCACGGCGAGGGCCGCGTTGGAGACCCAGGCGGTGATCCAGTACGACCAGGCGGCCAGGAAGCCCGCGAAGTCGCCGAAGGCGGCGCGGGCGTAGACGTACGGGCCACCGGTCTGCGGGTGGCGGTGGGCGAGCCGGCCGAAGACGAGGGCGAGGGCGATCGCGCCGAGGGTGAGGATGCCGAAGGCGACGAGGCTGATCGTGCCGAAGGGCGCGACGGAGGCGGGGAGGAGGAAGATGCCGCCGCCGATGATGTTGCCCATGACCAGGGCGGTGGCGATCGGGAGTCCGAACCGCCGGGCGTGCCTGGTCTCTTCGGCGGCATCGGACGGTGGTGCGGGGGTGGCCGTGCTCATGGGGGTGGTGCGCCTCTCGTCGTACAAACCCGAACATGGTCCGGGAGGTGAGACGCCCCGCCAAATCAGTTGTTTTTCTCCGGTGCGACCGCCCCGTCAACCGGAAGAAACGCTTCCGCATCGCTCGTGGGCGGGGAAATCTCCAGCGGCACCTGCGGGCCCGCGCACTCCCACAGCCAGCGGCGCAGCACCTGGTGCAGCTGCTCGGCGCCGACCAGTTCGGCCCCGTCCGCGACCGGCTCCGAGAGGTCCACGGGCGACAGCAGGAAGGGGTGTCCCTGCTCGCCGCCGAGGCCGCCGTGCGAGCCGATCTGCTCCTCGAAGGCGTGCACGGTCCCGGTCGCCGGGTCGTACATCGAGTTGACCATGATGTCGGCGACGTGCGGGAAGCCGTCCGTGCGCCGGACCGCGTCCGCCGCGCCGCGCCCGAACACCGCCAGCGGACCGTCGTCGTCGAGCGCCGCGACCGGCACCTCGGCCCCGTCCCGCCCGAGCACGACCGAACCGTGCTCGGCGCTCGCCACCAGCAGGAAACCGATGCCGGGGTGGTTGGCGAGGGTGCGCAGCAGCCCGGGATGGCGGCGCTCGATCTCCTCGCGGGTCATCCGGTGCGGGACCTCGGGGAAGGAGATGAGCCCCAGGTTCCCGGAGGCCAGCACGACGGGCTCGGCCCTGCCCCCGGTCTCCTCGCCGCCGACCCGCTCCCCGTCCCCCTCCTCGTCCACCGGCCGGTGCAGCGCGCTGCGCAGCGCGTCGCGGGCCGCGTCACGGGCCTCGGAACCACTACGGGTCCGCCGGACCCTGCGCGGTACGGGCAGCCCGCAGCCCGCCCGTACGAGATCGCGCAGGGTCAGCCCGTAGGCGCCCTCGAAGGTCGGTCCCGCGCTCTGCCCGTGGTCGGAGAGGAGCACGATCCGGTACGGGCGGGGCGCGTGCTCGGCGACCTTGGCGATCAGCGCGATCGACCGGTCGAGCCGGGCCAGCACCCGGTCGGTGTCGTGGCCGTGCGGCCCCGAGTGGTGCGCCACCTCGTCGTACGCGACGAGGTCGGCGTAGACGACGGTCCGCCCGGCCAGCAGATCACCGATCACCGCGGCCACGACCACGTCCCGCTCGACGACGGTCGCGAAGGCGCGGACGAACGGGTAGAGGCCGCCCCGCGAGACCCTGGGGCTCTCCTTGCGCAGCCGGGACCTGGTCGACTGGACGATCTCGCGGACCACCTCGGTGACGAAGGAGCCCGCCGTGCGGACGGCGTTGGCCGGGTCGGAGAAATACGTGAAGTACCCGGCGCGGGAACGGTTGCGGCGGCCCCTGCGGGCCGCCATCGACAGGACCAGGGCGAGCTGGTCGGCCCCGCCGCTGAACAGGTTGCCGCGCGAGGCCCCGTCGACGGTGAGGAGTCCGCCGTCCCCGGTGCGGGCGATGGCGCGCCGCTGGAGCTCGACGGCGCTCGCGGGCCGGTTGGAGACCATCAGCCGGCCGGTGTCCTTCTCGTACCAGCGGAAGGCGGGCACGTCCTCGTTGGAGCCGTGCAGGATGCCGAGCTGGCTGGCGCCGGTCTGGCTGGACCAGTCGGTGCGCCACGGGGTGAGCCGGTGGCTGGTGTCGAGCCAGTCGGCGACGGTCGGCATCAGCCCGTCGGCGACCGCGTCGCGAAGCACCCGGTGACCGACGCCGTCGAGCTGCAGGAAGAGCGTCCCGGGCGGGGCCTGCGGGCCACCGGTCACCGCCCGGGGCCGCTTGCGGTCCGCGAGCCGGTACAGGCGCCGGCGGTAGGCGTCGTCGTCCCTGACCGCGAGGGCCGTGGAGGTCGCCGAGGCGACGGCCGACATCACGGCGGCGACCACGACGGCCGTCTCCGGATTGGCGGCGCCGCGCCCGTCGGGGACCAGCCAGAGCGCGATGAGCAGCAGCGAACCGTTGAGGAAGAACACCAACAGGCCGAGGACCAGGGCCGGTACGAGCAGCAGCGCGCGGACGACGACGGGCCAGACGAGGGCGGTGAGCAGACCGAACGCGCCCGCGCCCCACACGGCGGTCAGCGCGGTGCGGGTGATGCTGTCGCCGTCGGCGGACTGGAGTTGGAAGTCGGGGAGCAGCCCGGCCAGGGCGAGCATGGTCAGCGTGGACACCGCCCAGACCACGATCACCCGCACCACGGCGCTGCCCGCGGTCCGCCAGCGGCCGTCGGTACGCCATCGCCCGTCACCCACGCCTGGTTCGCCTTTCACCCGTTACCTGCCTCAAGCGTGGCACATCACCCACATGACGCGGCGCGGGCGCGGGACCGGGCGAGAACCTGGGGGCCTGGGGACCTGAGCGTCTGGGGACCTGAGCGTCTGGGGGCCCGAGGGGTCGGCCCGCGGGGGCGGGGGCGGGGGCTTCAGCAGCCGTCGTAGCCGGCGGTGGGCATGGAGAGCCTGCGGTGGACGTCGGCCTTGCGCGCCGAGTCGTAGGACGGCTCGTCGATCCCCGCGGTCTCCAGCCGTACGCCGCGCCGCTCGCACTCGCTGTGGAAACCGGCCACATCGGTCAACGCCCGGGCCAGGACCCGTTCGTTGGGGGCGACGAAGAGGTCGACCTGGCCGGCGTCCACGTCCGCCCAGAGCGCGGCGTGGTCGGGCCTGATGCCGTAGAAGAGGAGCTGTCTGGTCACCACATAGCCCTTGTCCAGGGCCCAGCGGGCGCACATGGCGTGCTGGCTGCGCGTGTCGACCAGGAAGGGGTCGCTGTCGAGTTCCTCGAGCGGGGTGAGGCTGGCGATCGCCGCCACCCGAACGTCGTCCATGGACCGACCCTACTCCGAACCGGGGCACCCGAGCAGACCACGCCCGCGCGGCGCGCGCGGACCTCACGGCGGGGAGGAGTAGCCACAGGTGTGGCAGATCTTCCAGCCGTCCTGGGTGACGGCGAGGACGCCCCCGCAGCGCGGGCACTGCGCCGAATTGCAGGTCGTCCCCATCGTGCTCACCGCGACTCCCATCCCCTTGCTGACGGATGGCTACCCCCGCATCCCACCGTAGACGCCCCGCGTCGCCGGCCGCGGACAATTACTCTCGAGACAAGGCGAGGACGGACGACGGCGTGGACGTACCGCGGCGGCGCGCGTGTACCGCGGTACGGAACGGAAGGAGCCGGGCCGGTGGAGGTCACCTGGTGGGGTCATGCCAGCTGCACGGTCGAGGACTCCGGCGTCAGGTTCCTGACCGATCCGCTCTTCGCCCGCAGGCTGGCGCATCTGCGGCGGCGCAGAGGCGCGGCGCCGCCGGCCGAGGCGGCGCGCGCCGAGGCGGTGCTCGTCTCCCATCTGCACGCCGACCATCTGCATGTTCCCTCGCTGGCCCGGCTCGCGCCCGGCACCGTCGTCGTGGTGCCGCACGGCGCGCCCCGGGCCGTGCCGGGACTGCGCAGACTCGGCGAGCGGGGGCTGCGGCTGACCGAGGTGGGGCCGGGCGACACGGTGACGGTCGAGGGCGTGACGGTACGGGCCGTCCCGGCGCTGCACGACGGGCGGCGGCTGCCGGTGGGGCCGCACCGCTCCCCCGCGCTCGGGTACGTCGTCGAGGGCGAGGCGCGGACGTACTTCGCCGGTGACACCGGGCTCTTCGCGTCCATGGCGGAGGCGGTCGGCCCGGTGGACGTGGCGCTGCTCCCGGTGGGCGGCTGGGGGCCGTACCTGGGACACAACCATCTCGACGCGGGCCGGGCGGCGCAGGCGCTCGCGGCGCTCTCCCCGGCGGCGGCGGTACCGGTGCACTACGGCACGTACTGGCCGATCGGGATGGACGCGGTGCGTCCGCACGAGTTCCACGCGCCGGGCGAGGAGTTCGTCCGGCAGGCGGCGCGGCTCGCGCCGAAGGTGGTGGTGCACCTGCTCGGTCACGGCGCGCGGGTGCGGCCCGAGGTCGCCCGGTGATCCATGGCCTGTTGAGGGCGGCGGGCGACGTGCCCCCGGAGTCGACGCAGCAGGCGGTCGGCTACCCCTCGCTGTTCCTGCTCGTGGCCCTGGGCTCGCTGGTGCCCGTGGTGCCGACGGGGGCGATCGTCAGCTCGGCGGCCGTGGTCGCCTTCCACCAGACGGCTCCGCTCGCGCTGTTCTATGTCTTCCTGGTGGCCGCCTTCGCGGCGCTGCTCGGGGATGTGACCCTGTACTGGCTGGGGCAGCGCGGGGTCCGTTCGCGCAACGGCTCGCGGTGGTTGGCCGCGCTGCGGGGCCGGGTCACGCCCGAGCGGCTCGCGCAGGCCCAGGAGAAGCTCGCCACCCGCCAGGTCTCGGTGCTGGTCCTGTCGCGGCTGGTGCCGGCCGGGCGGATCCCGGTGATGCTGGCGTGCCTCCTCGCGAAGGTGCCGCTGCGGAGGTTCGTGCGCGGGGACCTGCCGGCGTGCCTGGCCTGGGCGGCGACGTACCAGCTGATCGGCGTCCTGGGCGGTTCGCTCTTCCCTGAGCCGTGGCAGGGCGTGGTGGCGGCGGTGGGCCTGGCGTTGCTGATCAGCGGGGCACCGGCGCTGTGGCGGCGGGTACGGGGAGCGGGGCGTGGGCGTGGGGGCGGATCAGGGACCGAGCACGCGTGAGGCGCCGACCGGGAGGTCCCAGAGGTCCTCGCGGGGCAGGCCTGCCCGCTGCCAGGCGGCCCTGACCCGGGTGAGCGGTTCGAGGACGGGCTCGGAGGAGAGCACGAACGTCGCCCAGTGCATGGGGGCCATGCGGCGCGCGCCGAGGTCCTGGAAGGCGCGGACCGCCTCCTCGGGGTCGGTGTGGACGTCGCTGAGCCACCAGCGCGGCTCGTAGGCGCCGATCGGGAGCAGGGCGAGGTCGATGCCGGGGTGACGGGCGCCGATCTCGGCGAACCAGTGGCCGTAGCCGGTGTCGCCGGCGAAGTACACCTGCCGTCCGGGGTGGTCGGGGTGTTCGGACCGGTGGGAGGGATCGGACCGCTCCGAGAGGACCCAGCCGCCCCAGAGCGAGCGACAGGTGTCGAGGAGGGTCCGCTTGGACCAGTGGTGCGAGGGGACGAACTCGAAGCGCACACCGTCGAGTTCGGCCGCCTCCCACCAGTCGAGCTCGGTGACGTGGCTGAACCTGCGGCGGGCGAACCAGCGCCCGAGACCGGCGGGGACGAAGACCGGGGTGTCTCTGGGCAGCCGCTTGAGGGTCGGGGCGTCGAGGTGGTCGAAGTGGTTGTGGCTGATGACGACGGCGTCCACGGGCGGCAGGTCCTCCCAGCGGACCCCGACGGGCGTGATGCGGGCGGGGGTGCCGAGGATGCGCCGGGACCAGACGGGGTCGGTGAGGACGGTGAGGCCGCCGATGCGCAGGACCCAGCTGGCGTGGCCCGCCCAGGTGACGGCGAGGGTGTCGGGCCCGGCTTCGGGGAGCGGGCCGGGGGCGAACGGCAGCAGCGGGATGTCGCGGAGTCCGTCGACACCGGGGCGCACGGCGCCCTCGCGGGCGAGCCTGGCCATGGCGCGGACGCCGGGAAGCGGGGCGGTGAGGCGGTCGACGAAGGAGCGGGGCCAGTCGGACCTGGTGCGGCCGAGCGGCTGGAGGACGGGCGACGGGGCGGGGGCGACGGGAGCCGGGGCGGGGGCGGTCCCGCTCTCGCGCACGGGCTGCGGGGCCTGCGTAGGCCGTGCCGTCTGTTCCGTCATCTGCGGGCTCCGTTTCTACGCGGTTCGTCGGGACGGTCTCGATGGCGGTGGCCGAAGCGCCCCGGCGGTCACCGGAGTTCCTCCAGCGCCGTTCCGAACTCGGTCAACGCCCGTGCCACGTGCGGCAATTCCACTGGGTTCGCGGAGGTGAGGGACTCCATGCGCTCCTCGTCGTCGGCCCCCAGGAAGGCACCGGTGTCGAACCGCACGCGCAGGGCGCCGAGTTCGTCGCCGAATCGGTGACCGCCGGGTACGGGCGTGCCGAGCCGCCGGCTGAGGTGGTTCTCCAGTTCCATGGAGTCGGTGACGCCCCGCGCGGCGAGCCCGGTCCGCAGGGGCCCGAGGTCCGCGTAGAGGTGGCGGCCCGCCTGGGGCGGCCGGGCGAGCGCGCCCGCGGCGAGGACGGCGCGGTGGACGGCGGCGGCCACGTGTCCGTGCAGGGCGGCGGCGCGGGCGGCCCGTACGGTGACGTCCTCCGGTTCGTCGAGGGCGTGCGCGGCGGTGGGGGCGACGGGCCCCGCGACGAAGGCGCCGAGCGCGGTGAGGACGTCGAGGGTGCGGGCGCGCGGGTCGGTGTAGCGGTCGGCCCGGTCCGGCGCGGCGGGCGGGAAGCGGGCCACGGCACAGGGCCAGGCGGGCGGGGCGAGGGCGCCGGCGAGGTCGTACAGCACGGTGACGTCGTCGGGGCACATCTCGGCGGGGCTCAGCAGCACGGTGTCGGCGCGCCGGTGCAGGGTGTCGCGCCAGGTCTCGTCGCTGATGATGTGCAGCCCTTCGGCGACGGCGGCCTCGCACGCCTCGCGGACGAGTTCGGGCGGGGCGACGGTGGCGGTGGGGTCGTCGGCGACGGAGAGCAGCAGCAGCCGCGGGTGACCGCCCTCGGCGCGGACCCGGCGGACGGTTTCGAGCAGGGCGTACGGGTCGGGTACGCCGCCGCATTCGGCGGGGGTGGGCACGTGGTAGGCGGGGCGGCCGAGGAGCCGGGCCTGCGGGGTCCACCAGGCGGGGCAGGGCCGGGGCATGAGGACGTCGCCGCCGTGGGCGGCGATCAGGGCGAGCATCAGGGGCCGGGCGCCCGGCGCGGCGACGACGTCCTGGGCGTGGGTGCGCAGGCCGCGTCGCCACCAGTAGCCTGCCGCGGCCTCGCGGAGCACGGGTCCGCCGCCGGGCGGTTCGACGGCGGTACGGCCCGCGGCGGCGGCCAGGATCGCGGCGAGGCCGGGCAGCACGGGAAGACCGGGCTCCGGGGCGGGTGGCCCGTAACTGACCGGTCCGCGCCCTTCCGGGGCCGTCTGCCGCATCTCCCGCACCTCCCGCACACCCGACCACAGAGCGACGCCCGCACGGCGCCCCCAGTGCCTTTATACGAAGGTTCGGAACGCTTCGCCGTCCCAGCGGCCGCCCATCCGCCGACCGAAGCCCACCACCCCACCCGCGAACCGGACGCCCGGGCCCATGCGACACCACCGACGATCGCGCCCAGCCGCGCGACGGGCGGACCGAGACCGCAACGGCACGGCCGACGAGGGCCGTACGGGTGACGGGGGGCGGGCTGGGCCAAGCCTTGCCCCTCCCCCCGGAGTACCTCGGCGGGCCCGATGGCGCCGGCGGTCCGGCCGCACGGCCCGGCCGCCGCTCTCAGCTGTACACGAGGGGGCAGCCGCGTCGGATCGCGTGCTGGGCGGCGCGCAGGAACAGTGCGACGTAGAAGGCTGCGTCCAGGTCCTTGCTCCACGGTGCCGTTCGAGTAGCGGCCAGTTCTTTCGCCCGGCCCCTGAACCACATGCTCAGGTCGAGGTTGTCACATGCCATGGGGGTCTCGCGTGGCAGGTCGACGGCTTTTGCCAGTCTCATCGCGAGGCGCAGTACCTGGGGAGCGCCGGCGACCATGGACGCGTGGTCGCCGGATTCGATGGGCAACCAGATCTCCTCGTCGAGCGAGAAGGGCACGAGTACGGTCCAGCCGCAGAGCGTCTCCAACTCCTCCCTCGTCAGGTGCGTCCGGCACAGGTCGAGGAATCCGGTCATGGGCGGGGCCAGCTTCTCCTCGAAGGCCTGCCCCGAGCCACGTACGAGGTCCGTCTCCGGGGGCACGTCCTCGTAGGGCGGCAGGCCCCGCCGCCCGAGTTCGGCGTTGAGAGCCGAGGCGACCTCACCCCATCCGCCCTCTTCCTCGCCGAACCAGTCCTCCGCGCCGACGCTCACCAGATACACACCCATGCGCGGGAAGGTACAGCCCGCGTGTGACATCGATCCGTGCGCCGACGGGGGCTCGGCTCGACCACAGCCGCGCCCTCGGCCCGGGACCGTGCCCGGGCACGCAGGTCGTACCGTCGCGCCGGGGCCGGAGTCACGCCTGTCGCGTGCGGGCCAGGAGTCCTGAGAACTGGGTGGCCAGGGCCTCCTCGAGCGTGGGGCAGAAGTCCATGCGCATCGCCGCCAGGTCGGGGTCGGACTCGTACGCGGCGAGCATGCTCGGGGCGGGCTGGGTGTGGGGCCAGAGGGCGCCGGTGAACAGGACGGTCGTGGCGCTCGCCTTCCAGGCGCCGTCGTCCCCGAGTTCGGGGAGGTGGCGGAGGATCAGCTCGGCCAGGGCCATGAGGTCGGCGTGGGCCGCGCGTTTGTGGCGCGCGGCGGCTTCAGGGGACACGTTGTGTTCCAGGACGGCGGCCTGGGCCGCGAGCAGGTCGCAGAGGACCCGGTGCCCGGAGAGGGATCGGGCGAGTGCGGCGGCGAGGTGGTCGCCGCGTGTCGTGACCGGGTCGCTCGGGTCGATGTCGGCGGGCAGGCGCGCAGCCAGTTCGGCCAGCCATTCCTTGCAGGCGTGACCGAACAGTTCGAGCAGGATCGCCTCGCGGGACTCGAAGTAGCGCAGCACGTTGGACTTGGCGAGGCCGGTCCGGCGGCTGAGTTCGTTCAGGCTGATCTCGCTGACCGGCATCGTGTCGAGCATCGCGGCCGTGGTGTCGAGGATGGCCCGACGCCGGACCTCCCGCTGCTCCTCGCTTCGCGCACGTTGGAAAGCCGTCATGACGGCATTTTACAGACCACCGGTCCATTGACAGCAGACCAGTGGTCTTTTATGGTCGAAAGCAAGAGACCGATGGTCTGTAAAAGGAGGACCTGCCATGAAGCAGACCTGGACCAGCGACGACATACCCGGGCAACGGCACCGCGTGGCCGTGGTGACCGGCGCGAACACCGGCCTCGGCTTCGAGACCGCCCGATCCCTTGCCGCACGCGGCGCGACGGTGGTCATGGCGGTACGGAACGTGGAGAAGGGCAAAGCCGCCGCCGCCCGCATCACCGACGCCGTGCCCGGCGCGGACGTCACCGTGCAGGGACTCGACCTCGCGTCCCTGGAGTCGGTCCGGGAGGCCGCCGCGGAACTGCGGGACGCCCACCCCAGGATCGACCTGCTCATCAACAACGCGGGCGTGATGTACACGCCGAAGCAGACCACGCGGGACGGGTTCGAGTCGCAGTTCGGCACGAACCACCTCGGGCACTTCGCCCTCACCGGCCTGCTCCTGGAGCGGCTGCTGCCGGTCGCGGGGTCCCGGGTGGTGACCGTCAGCAGCGTCGGGCACCGCATCCGGGCCGCGATCCACTTCGACGACCTGCAGTGGGAGCGTTCGTACAGCAGGGTCCCCGCGTACGGACAGTCCAAGCTCGCGAACCTGATGTTCACGTACGAGCTGCAGCGACGGCTCGCCGGCCGGGACACGACCGTCGCGGTCGCCGCGCACCCGGGCATGGCCGACACCGAACTCATGCGGTACGCGCCCCGACCCCTGCGCGTGGCCGTCTCGGCCGTCGGCCCGCTGGTCCTCCAGAGCACGGAGATGGGGGCGCTGCCGGTGCTGCGCGCGGCGACCGATCCCGGCGTGCGCGGCGGCCAGTACTACGGCCCGAGCGGCATCGGCGAGACGAGGGGCCATCCGAAGCTCGTCGAGTCCAGCGGACTCTCCCACGACGCGGCCGTCCAGCGCCGCCTCTGGGCGGTCTCGGAGGAACTGACGGGCGTCACCTTCCCCGTCTGAGGCCCCGCCTCCGCCTCTGTGACGTCGTCCGGCTGCCCCGTGGACCCGAGGAGGAGTGGTTCCGTACACCACCTGGGAACGTGCGGTGAGGCGTAAATCCGGTCGCTCCGGGTGTCCGTACGGTCGAGAATGCGGCGCATGTCGATCAGAGCAGCGCTACCCGAGGACGCGGCGGCGATCGCACGCGTTCATGTCCGCTCCTGGCAGGCCGCCTACCGCGGGCTGCTCCCTCAGTCGCACCTCGACGCGCTGGACGTCGGGGAGCGGGCCGCTGTGTGGGCGGAGCGGCTCGGCGGGGTGCGGGCGCCCGGTGTGTTCGTGGCCACGGACGGCGAGGGGGCGTCCGGGCGGGTGGTGGGGTTCTGCTGCTTCCGGGGCTGGCCGGGTGGCGAGCACGACGCCCTGGACCCGCTGGTCACCGGGGAGATCGCGGCGCTGTACGCCGTGCCGGAGGTGTGGGGGGCGGGAGTGGGGCGGGGGCTGCTGGCCGCGGCCGAGGAGGCGCTCGCGGCGGACGGGTTCCGGGAGGCGGCGCTGTGGGTCCTCGCGGACAACGCGCGGGGGCGCCGCTTCTACGAGGCCGCCGGCTGGCGGCCCGACGGAACCGTCGCCCAGGACACGACAGCGGGCCGGACCCTCGACGAACTCCGCTATCGGCGGCGCCTGTTCACATGACCCAGTGTCCACATCGCGAGATGGCCATCTCGCGATGTGGGTGGTGCGCGTACCGTTGGCACAGCCACCCACACAGAGGGAGTCCGGTCATGACGCATGCCTCCGAACAGTCCAGGCCGCACGAGACCGCCGTCTACACCCACGGGCACCACGAGTCGGTGCTGCGCTCGCACACCTGGCGCACCGCGGCGAACTCCGCGGCCTACCTGCTGCCCGAGCTGAAGCCCGGCCTGGACGTCCTGGACGTCGGCTGCGGCCCCGGAACGATCACCGCCGACCTGGCCGCGCTGGTCGCGCCGGGCCGGGTGACCGCGGTCGACGCCGCCGAGGACGTGCTGGACCGGGCACGGTCGGTCGCCGCCGAACGCGGCCTGGAGAACGTGGAGTTCGCGGTCGCCGATGTCCACGCCCTGGACTTCCCCGACGACTCCTTCGACGTCGTCCACGCCCACCAGGTGCTGCAGCACGTCGGCGATCCGGTCCAGGCGCTGCGCGAGATGCGACGGGTGTGCCGCCCCGGTGGACTGGTCGCCGCGCGGGACAGCGACTACGGGGCCTTCACCTGGTACCCGGCCTCCCCCGTCCTGGACCGCTGGCAGGAGCTGTACCGGCGGGTCGCGCGGGCCAACGGCGGCGAACCGGACGCGGGACGGCGGCTGTTCGCCTGGGCGCGGCAGGCGGGGTTCGTCGACATCACGACGACGGCGGGCACCTGGTGCTACGCGACGCCCGAGGAGCGCGCCTGGTGGAGCGGGCTGTGGGCCGACCGGACGACGGAGTCGGTCTACGCGCGGCTCGCGGTGGAGGGCGGCCACGCGACCCCCGACACACTGCGGGAGATCGCGGAGGCGTGGCGCGCGTGGGGCGAGCAGGAGGACGGCTGGTTCATGGTCCCCCACGGCGAGATCCTCTGCCGGGTCCCCTGATCCTCAACCAGGCTCGCCCATATGGAGATTATCGGGACCACTCTGCGTATCTGCGTCGACGATCTCGAAACCGCGGTCGAGTTCTACGAACGGCTCACCGGGGCCCCCGCCCAGCGTTTCGAGCGGGGCGGGGTGTCGGTGGCGGCCGTCGGCTGCTTCCTCCTGATGAGCGGTCCGGAGTCGGAGCTGGAGGTCCTGCGCAGAGTCTCCGCGACCATCTCCGTCCAGGACGTGGACGCGGCGTTCACCGCGCTCGCCGAGGCCGGCGCGAAGATCCTGGCGGGCCCGGTCCCCACGCCGGTGGGCCGCAATCTGATCGCGGTCCACCCGGACGGCTCGGTCTTCGAGTACGTCGACCGGCGAGCCGCCTGAGGGGCGGCCGGCCGGAGGCCCGCTCAGGCGGTGGAAGCGCCCTGCCCGAGGGCGCGTTCCACCGACTCGTAGGTGATGCCGTGGTCCGCGAGGACCTCGGCGACGACGCCCGGGCGGGCGGTCAGGGCGAGGAGCAGGTGCTCGTCGCCGATCACCTTGTCGCGGCGACCCAGGCAGATCCGCAGGGAGCGCTCCAGGACGCTCGCGGCCTCGCGACTGAAGGTGGGCCTTCCGAAGCGCCGGGAGCCCCCCTCGCGGTCGTCGGCGAGGGCGCCCGGCCCGTGGGCCTCCTCGACACGGGCGACGATCTCCGGCACGTCGATCCCGAGGCCCGCGAGCGCCTCCATGTCGGCCTTCGACAGGCCGCCCCGCCGGTGGGCGTCGGAGAGCTGCGCCTCCAGCGAGGCCCGCCGGCCGGTCGCGCCGAGGGCCCGCAGCACGAAGGACGCCTTGGTCCCCTCCGCGTCGAACATCGCGAGCAGCAGGTGCTCTTCGGTCACCATGGCCGCGCGGTCGCGCCGAGCCCGCTCCACAGCCTCGATCACCGCGGCCCGAGCCCCTGCCGAGAATCGCTCGAACATCAATGCCTCCCGTACTTCTTGTGCACGGCCTGCCTGCTCACACCCAGCTCCGCCGCGATCTCCTGCCACGACCAGCCCTGGGCGCGGGCGCTGCGCACCTGGACGGCCTCCAACTGTTCGAGGAGCCGCCGCAGGGCGGTGACGGCCCGCAGGCCGACCCGGGGATCACGGTCCCCCGCCCGTGCGGCGAGATCGGTTGCATCGGTCATGGCGTCAACTTACGTTGACACCCCCCGCCTGTCAACTGTGGTTGACAGGCGGGGGGTGTCACCCACGGAGACGCGATCCCGGACAGACCGGATCACGCGCCCGGCGGTCGGTCCGACCCGTCGGCGATCATGCCCGCGAACCCTCCGGCCTCGTACGAGCCCCCCGGGTTGCGCACGATCACGTTCATCCGCGTGGAGGCCGCGACCAGGCCGAGCCTGACCGCGGTCTCACCGGCGGCCGCGGCCTCCTTCGCGTGCAGGTCGACGCAGAAACCGCAGCCGTTTATCTGGGCGACGCGCAGGTCCACCAGCTCCCGCACGGACTTCGGGAGCGTCGACCCCTGCAGGGCCAAGGAGGTGCTGTAGAACCGCTTGACGACCTTCGCGGCGGTCGGGCTGTCGAGCAGGTTGAACCGAGGTTCCATGACGTCGTCCTCACTCGTCTCCGGTCCGTGCGGCTGCACCGGACGAACACGACGCCCAGATCCTTGTGACGGGCCGGTCGTGTGGCGTGTGTCACCCACTACGACAGCACGTGCCAGGGGGTGTCCGGACGGGCCGGCCAGGCCGGACTCGGCCTACGGCCGCATCCGGAACTCGTAGGCGTCCGGCAGGGGTTCGTCGGTCAGCGCCGACCAGAGCTCGCCGAGGGTCTCCGCTCCCTCCCGCAGGTCGGCGACCTCGAAGCCCGTGTCGAAGACCGCCCGGGCCTCGGCCTTCCGTCCCTCGGCGAGAAGGAGGCGGGCCTCCAGGAGGCGGAAGGCACCACGCCCGCGTACGTCCTCCGGCAGCCGCTCGAGGAGTGCACGCGCCCGCGGGACGCGACCGGCGGCCAGGAGCGCGGTGACGGCCTCCCGGCCGAGCGCGGCCCGCACGACGGAGTCCCCCGCGCCCAGGGCCTCGAACGCCTCGGCGAACCGTTCGGCGGACCTGACCGGGTGCCCGCCCTCCTGGTCGGCGACGGCCAGGCAGTACAGCAGCGGCCAGCGGAGGCCGCCCTCGTGCCGGAGCCCGCGCTCCCAGCTCCGTACCGCCTGTGCCAGGTCGCCCGCGGCCCACTGCGCGATCCCCAGGTGGTACTCGGTCAGCGGCCGCGGCGTCGCGGTCTCCAGCATGTCCCGCCAGTGGTCCGCCACAAGGGACGGGCCGGGCAAGGCTCCCCCGGGCCCCTCTGGCCCTTCGGGCCCCTCGGGCAGCGGGGGCAGGACACCCGTGCGGAGCAGCTCCAGCCAGGGCTTCTGCTCCTCCCCCAGGGTCGACGCGGGGAAGGGTGTCCCGGGCAGTTCGTGTCCGTGGGCCAGGACTTCGAGGGCGCCCCAGCCGGAGCCCGTCGCGAGGACGGTGACCGGTTCCGCGTCGGCGGCGGCTTCCCGCCAGCTCGCGTACGCGGCGTCGACGGCGGCGCGCGGCAGGGCCGCCTCCAGGGCGTGCTCCACGTCCGCGCGGGCCGCCGTCCAGTCCTCGCCGTGGACGGTCCCGGCCTCGGCCGCGAGCGGTCCGTACGTCTCCAGCCAGCTGAACTCCGCGCCGCCCTCCAGCTTCAGGTGCTCCAGCTGCGTACGGGCGAGGCCGGCCTGGATCTCGGCGTAGCCGGGGGCGCCGGGGGCGGTGAGCCACTCCTGCCAGCGGCGGCCGCCGCGCGCGGTGCCCCAGAGGAAGAGCTTGCGGCCGCGCAGCAGGTCCGTCGAGGTCTGCACCAGGCCCGCGCCCGTCTCGTCGAGGGCGGCGATCCAGCGCCGTGTCGTCTCCGGGACGTCGTAGAAGTAGTCGGCGGGGAGCGCGCTGCGCAGCGGGTACGTGCGGTCGTCGGAGCGGCCCGTGCCGTCCTGGGCGACGGGGACGGGTACGCGGCGCAGGCCGCGCTCATAGCCATGATGGAAGGCGGTCTCGGCCGGGGCGAGGATCCTGCGGTCCTCTGGCACGGCGGTGTTGGACCACCAGTAGACGGGGACGGTGCGTTCGTGCGGGTTGCGGATCCGGACACCGACGTGGAGGAAGTCGCTGCCCTCGGGCAGCCACAGGTCGACCTGGAAGGGCAGGTCCCTCAGCCGCTCCCACTCCCACAGCCGCAGCATCTGCCCGCCGCCGGGCGCCGGGACGATCGCGGCGTGCACCGGTGAGCAGGAGAGGGTGGTGTGGCCGGTGGCGCCGATGTTCCATTCGATGCCACCGGCGAACCAGGCGCCGTTCAGCGCGAACGCGGCCGGCTGGAACACCGGGTTGCGGTGGACGAGTTCACGGCCGCCGGCCTTGTGGTGCAGGGAGTGGACGCGCCCGCCGAGCCCGGGCAGCACGGTCGCGCGCACCCGGTCGTTCTCGATGACGATCGCGTCGAGGTCCGTGGGCACGCGCGCGCGTCCGTAGCCGTCGCGGACGGGCGCGGGCAGCACGGTGCGCAGCGGGGCGTACCCGAGCTGCCGGGCCATGTCGCGCGGCAGGTCGTCCGCGACGGCGCGCGGGTCGACCGCCGGGGTCCCGTCGAGGACCCGCAGGGCGGGCAGCGGGTTGTCCGGGCCCAACGGAGCGGCGGGCAGGGTCAGTACGGCACGTCGTACGGTCGTCATGGCGCCATCGAACACGGCGGGCGCGCGTCCGACCAGGGGGTCTGTCCGTCAGTCTTCGGCAAAGGCGGCGACGACGAGGTCCGTCAGGAGCGCTCCGGCCGTGCCGTCCGGGTCCAGATCGGGGTCGTAGATCGTGACGTTGAGCCCGACGCAGCGCTCGGAGCGGACCAAGGTCCGCAGCAGGGGCAGGAGTTCCTCGGGCAGCAGCCCGTCGGGGTCGGGGCTGTCGACGGCCGGCATCACGGAGGGGTCGAGGACGTCGGCGTCCAGGTGCACCCAGAAGCCGTCGAGCGCGGGGGTCCCGAAGGCGGTGACCGTGGCGGCGGCGAGTTCGGCCGGGCCCCAGGCCCGTAGATCGGCGACGGTGACGACGGGGACCTTCAGGGCGCGCAGCTCCACGAGTTCGGGGTCGTCGTGGTAGGTGTCGCGGATGCCGAAGAGCCGGACGTCCTCCTCGCGCAGGTAGGGGCCGCGGCCCTCCAGGTCGGTGAGGTCCCGCTGGCCGCGGCCGGTGGCGAGGGCCAGTTCCTCGCCGCCCGCGGCGCCGACCCGGTCGGAGTTGCCGGGGTGGCGGAAGTCCGGTGAGGCGTCGACGGCGGCGAGTCCGTAGCGGCCGATACGGCGCAGGGCGAGCGAGGCGCCGAGCTGGATCGAGCAGTCGCCGCCGAGGACGAGCGGGAAGTCCCCGGCCCTGACGTGGTGCTCGATCCGGTCGGCGAGCGTGCGGGTGTACGTGGCGAGGGCGGCGGCGTTGAAGACGCCGTCGCCCTCCTGCCAGTCGCCCAGGTCGTAGCGGGGCGGGACGACGACTCCGCCTTCGAGGGCGCCGAGCCGGGCCACGATCCGGTGGTCGCGCAGCGCCCCGGCGAGCTTGTGGCAGCCGGGCACGGTACCGGGGTGCGGGGGACGCAGACCGAGGTTCGAGGGGGCGTCGAGCGCGACGATATTCCGCATGCGCCTCATCCTCTCCGCCGTACTCTGCGACTTCAACGGGTTTCGGGAGTACGGAGAGAGAGATGAGCACGCAGCACACCTACCGGGTGATCGTGCGCGGCACGTTCGACGGCCTGTCGGAGGAGAGCCGGGCCCGGCTGCTCGCCGAGGTGGACGCGCACGGGATGGACGCGATGCAGTTCACCGAGGAGGGCTCGCTCAGTTACGACAGGACGCTGAAGCACTTCTCGTACCGCCTCGTGGTGGTCTCGGACGCGGCGGACGGCGAGGAGATGGCCGGCGTGCTCGCCGAGGACCGGGTCGAGACGGCGCTCGCGGAGCGGGGGTACGCGCACGGAAGGCTGAGGTCGAAGGTGACCGACATGGACACGATGAAGATCAACTACAAGCGCTGAGCGGATTCCGCGTTCTCCGGGGCGGTGATCGCCCAACGTTCGTGGTCCCGCCAGGCGCCGTCGATGTGGAGCATGGCGGGCGAGAACCCTTCGAGGCGGAAGCCGGCCCGGAGCACGAGCGCCCGGGAGGCGGCGTTGCCCGGCTGGATGTTGGCCTCAAGACGGTGCAGCCCGAGGGGGCCGAAGGCGTACGGGAGGAGCAGGCCGAGTGCCTCGCCCATCAGCCCCCGCCCCGCCGCGTGCGTGAAGGCGCCGTAGCCGAGCGCGCCGCTGAGGAACGCGCCACGGACGATGTTGTTGATGTTGAGGAACCCGGCGATCCGGCCCTGCTCCGCCCGCTCGCAGACCAGGAACCCGGCCCGCGCCGGGTCCTCGGTCAGCGCCTTGGCGTACGGCTCGTAGGTCTCGGTCCTGTCGGGCGGGAAGAGCCACGGCCGGTGGGTGGCGCGGCTCTCGCGGGCCCGCGCGGTGAACTCCTCGGCGTCGTCGAGGGAGTAGCCGCGCAGGCCGACGCGCGGACCGGCGGTGAGGTACTGACCAAGATCGTCGGACATGCCCCCAGGGTGCCAGGCCCTGTGGTGGTGCCGTCAGCGGCGGGCCGCGCGGACTCGGGGCGGGACGGTCTCGCCCCGCTTGACCACGCCGATCACGACCGTCGTCCGGCCGTCGAGGGGTGCGCCCTCGGCCGGGTACTGCGTGCACACCCACCAGTTCGGCGGCCAGAGCACCCGCCGGTCGCGGCCTCCGACGTCGTGGACGTCGAGGCGGGTGCGCGGGGCGAGGGCGGTGAAGACCCGCCAGAGGCCCTTGCCGAGGAATCCGGGCATCGGCCGGACGGGCACCGGCGCCGCGTCGTCGGCCGCGACCGCGTCCTGCGACGAGGTGACCGCCACGGCCGCCAGGGCCAGGAGGGCACCGACACCCAGGAACGCCGCCCGCCTCATGCGCGCCGCCGGGTCGCCGCGTAGTAGCCACAGGCCCCGCCGAGCAGGGTCGTGGCGAGGAGCGCCAGGTAGAGCGGCATCGTCACCTCGGGAATGATCAGCCGGACCCTGACCTGCCGGGTGTTCTCGAAGATCAGGACGAGGGTGAGGACGGCGACGACCGCCATCGCGATCCGGGCGGGCGTGAAGGGTCCGGTGGAGCGGGGCCTTCCGCCGCTCGATGTCTCCTTGGGACTCATGCCCGGACCTCTCCTCCGTCGTACGCGGCCGCCCCCGTGGGACCAGGATGGAGGGATCCGGTCCGCACGGGGGCGGTGGGAGGGGCCGTACGGGTGAGGGTGCGGCCTCGCCCGCCGTGCCCGGCAGGTGGGCCCTGTCGCCGGGCCCTGCTGTGGGCCGACCGGGTCAGTGGTGGGCGAGGACCGGTTGCGGCTCGTCGGCCGGCTCCTCCGCCGGGTCGGGGCGCTGGATGAGGAAGGCGGAGACGACGCCGAGGCCGAGCAGGGCGAGGGCCGCGTACATGGCGTGCTGGTAGCCGGCCTCGGTCGGTCCGCCCGCGTCGCTGCCCGCGGTGATCATCGCGGAGGCCAGGGCGATTCCGAGGGAGGCGCCGATCCCGAAGCAGGCGCCGTTGAGCCCGGACAGCGAGCCGGGCTTGTCCTTGGGGGCGGTGGTGACGGCGAGGCCGTTGAGGCCGGTCAGCATGAAACCGCCGTAGGTGACACCGAGCGCCGCGAGCGCGGTGACCAGGACCCATTCGTCGCGCAGGAAGAAGGTGGCCAGGAGGAAGATCGCGAAGTTGGCGACGGCGCCGGTCACGACGATCTTCCGCCAGCCGATCCGCGGGCCGAGACGGCCGGTCAGTGGGGCGGAGATCACCCCGATCAGCTGGATCGGGGTGAGGAAGAGGACGGCGGCGGTCACGGCGGAGAGGCCGAGGCCGATCCGGGCGTCCTGGGAGAAGAGCGGGATGGTCAGGGCGATGGCACCGAAGGCGCCGCCGAGGGTGCAGACCGTGGTGAGCAGCAGCGGCCAGGCGCGGCGGGAGGCCAGCACCTCGATGTCGATGACCGGGTCGGCCGCGCTCTTCTGCGAGACGACGAAGAACACCAGTGCGGCGAGGCCGCCGAGCAGGAAGCCGAGGGTGAGGACGGAGGTCCAGCCCCAGGCCGCGCCCTGGGCGAGACCGACCAGGATGCCGGTGAGGCCGAGTGCGAGGGCGGCGATGCCCCGGGAGTCGAAGCGGCCGCCGGGGGCGGTCGCCGGGACCTCGGGGACGTACTTCCGTACGCCGATCAGGCCCGCGACGGCGATCAGGGTGGAGCAGACGAAGATGCCGCGGAAGCCGATGGTGTCGGCGATCTGGCCGCCGGCGATGGCGTCCACCCCGGCGAGGCCGCCGTTGACGGCGGTGATGACGCCCGCGGCCTTGCCGAAGCCGGCCGGGGTGAGCAGCTGGTTCAGGGTGAGGAAGGCGAGCGTGAACATCGCCGCGGAGATGCCCTGGAGGATGCGGCCCGCGATGAAGATCTCGATGTTCGGCGCGAAAACGCACATCAGGTTGCCGGCGATCAGGACGAAGGCGCAGACGATCATCATCGGCTTGCGGCCGCGCCGGTCGCTGAGGCGGGCGAGGGTGACCTGGCCGATGGCCGCCATCAGGAAGAAGAGGGTCTGGGAGAGACCGGCGGCGGCCGTGGTGGTGCCGAGCCGCTCGATGACATCCGGCAGCGCGGGGCTGAGCATCGTGGCGTTGATCTGGTACCCGAGGACGGCGAGCACCATCGCCAAGAGCATGGGCCCTCGGCCCTTGAGGTCGGGGGTGGCTGACATTGAGGCCCCTTTGCCGTGGATGTCCTGATCGATGTACCGAGCTTGTCAGACAAGCAACGCCCGAACAGAGTGAGTTCTACGCGCGTCACACGTCAAGTCCCTTTGACCTGTGATTCCGCATACCGTTCACTTGCCGACAAGTCGAAGGAGGAGGGGCAGTGGCGGTCAGCGGACAGCAGCGGCGGCCGGTCGTGGTGCTCTACGAGCGCATCGCGGACGCCATCCACGACGGCACCTATCCCCCGGGCTCGACGCTGCCCTCCGAGCCGAAGCTCGCCGGCGAGCTGGGCGTCAGCCGGCCCGCCCTGCGCGAGGCCCTGCTGCTGCTCCAGGAGGACGGCCTGCTGTCCGTGCGGCGCGGGGTCGGCAGGACCGTCAACGACCACCCGCCGCGCAGGGGCTTCGAGCACATCCAGCCCCTGGAGGAGCTGATCGGCGCGGGCGCCCCGCTGCGGGTACGGGCGCTGCTGCGGGCGGTCGAGGAGCCGACCGACTTCACCACCCAGCACCTGCTGGCCCCGGCCAGGGCGGAGCTGCGGTTCTGGGAGTCGCTGCTGGCCGGGGAGGGCGCGGCGGCGGCCCTCAGCCAGGAGTGGGCGGCCGCCGACGACGTACTGGAGCGGGCGCACCCGGCCTTCGCGCAGGCGCTGCGCGCCGAGCCGGCGCCCGAGCGCACCTCGATGCTGGCGGTGCTCGCCGGGGCCTCGCGGGGCGTGCCGCTCGGCGCGCACAGCAGCGTGACGGCGACCCTGCTCGGGCAGCGCAGGGGCGAGCAGCTCGGCCGCCCGGCCGACACCCCGGCGGTCCTCGTCACCCAGGTGGTGCGGGTCGGGGAGACCCCGGTCCTCGCCGCCAAGCACATGCTGCCGACGGGCGCTCCCGCGCTGCCGGTCCTCCAGTCGAACTGAGCGGGCGACGTCCGTCACAGCACCCCGCGCCCGTGGTGGCGTACACTTCCGCGCCATGCACTTGTCTGACAACCCTGCCGCTGCGTCTGCCGCCGCCCCCGCCACCGCCGTCGCCGAGTGGATCCGCCGCGCGCCGAAGGCCGTCCTCCACGACCACCTGGACGGCGGGCTGCGTCCCGCCACGATCGTCGAACTGGCGCGGGAGTGCGGCTACACCGCGCTGCCGACCGAGGACCCGGCCGCGCTCGCGGTCTGGTTCCGGGACGCCGCCGACTCCGGGTCGCTGGAGCGGTACCTGGAGACCTTCGCCCACACCTGCGCGGTGATGCAGACCCGCGAGGCGCTGCACCGGATCGCGGCCGAGTGCGCCGAGGACCTGGCGGCCGACGGGGTCGTCTACGCCGAGATCCGCTACGCCCCCGAGCAGCACCTGGCGGCCGGGCTGACCCTGGACGAGGTCGTCGAGGCGGTGAACGAGGGCTTCCGCGAGGGCGAGCGTCGTTCGGGCGGCCGGATCACCGTCCGCACCCTCCTCACGGGCATGCGTCACACCGACCGTTCGCTGGAGATCGCCCAGCTCACGGTGGCGCACCGGGACCAGGGCGTGGCCGGCTTCGACATCGCCGGCGGCGAGATCGGCAACCCGCCGGCCCGCCACCTGCCCGCCTTCCAGCACCTGAAGCGGCACAACTGCCACTTCACGATCCACGCGGGCGAGGCCGTCGGCGCGGAGTCGATCCACGAGGCCGTGCAGGTCTGCGGCACCGAGCGGATCGGTCATGGCGTGCGGATCACGGACGACATCGCCGAGGACGGCACGCTCGGCCGTCTCGCCGCGTACGTCCGCGACAACCGGATCGCCCTGGAGGTCTGCCCGACCTCCAACCTCCAGACGGGCGCGGCCAAGGACTACGCCTCGCACCCGATCGACGAGCTGCGCCGGCTCGGCTTCCGGATCACGCTGAACACGGACAACCGGCTGGTCTCCGGCACCACCATGAGCGAGGAGTTCCAGCACATGGTCGACGCCTTCGGCTACGGCCCCGAGGTCTTCGAGGAGTTCACGGTCGCGGCCCTCGACGCCGCCTTCCTGCCGCTCCCGGAGCGTCAGCGGCTGATCGACGAGGTCGTCCGCCCGGGTTACGCGGCGCTCAAGGCGGCGTAGTCGCGGCGGCGGGCAGGGCCGGGTGGGAGACGGGGGGTCCCACCCGGCCCGTGGCGCGTCCGGCCCGTGCGCGTCTCAGCCGTCCCGGTCGGTGAGCAGCCGCCAGGTCGTGAGGGCGACGGTGGCCCGTACGAGGCCCGCGGGTTCGGTGAGTTCGACGCCGAGCGTCTTGCCGATCTGCTCCAGGCGGCGGGCGACGCTGCTGTGGTGGAGGTGGAGCAGCTGGGCGGCCCGGCGCTGGGAGCCGGTGGCGCAGTAGGCGTCCAGGGTCGCGAGGTCGCCGGGGTTGTCGGCGAGGGCGGCGACCGCCGCCACGTCCGCGTTCTCCCGTGCGGCGTCCGGGGTCAGCTGCGCGAGGAGCGCCATGGCCCCGAGCCGGGCGTGGTGGACGACCGGGTGGTGCGGGGTGGTGAAACGGAGCGCGGTGCGGGCCTCCCGCCAGGACCGTTCCGGGCTGTCGGCGGCGCCGATGCCCGCGCGGGCATCCGCCGGGAACCGGTCCTCGGCCACCCCGCTGGTCAGGAGGACGCCCACGTCGCCGACCGTGGCCGCCTTCACGGTGCGGCCCGGGCAGACGAGGGCTCCGATCCGGTGGAGCGGCAGCCGCGACCGTACGGCGACGACCTCGACCGGCGCGTCGGCGGGGAACCCCAGGAGCCGTAACGCCCGTACCGTGGCGGCCGCGTCGCCGCCGGAGCTGATGACCAGTTCGACCAGGGCGGGGTCGGCCATGGTGGTGCGGGCGGGACCGTACCGCTCGACGACCGTCGCGGCGGCGAGGGCGAGGCGCTCGAGGACCACCGTGTCGAGGAGCAGCGGCGGTCCCGGCCGCTCCAGCCACACCTCGCCGATCTCCTCCTCGTCCAGCGTGATCGGCACGGGCGCCGCCCCGGACACCGGTGAGGACGCGTTGGACGGCCGACTGCCGTCGGGTGCCACGCGCCACGCCCGTCCCGTGCCGTGGAGCCGGATCCCGGCCACGCACTCGGCGAGGCCCGCCGACGCGCGGGCGAGCGCCGGGAGGTCGACCCTGCGGCGCATGAGGGTGTCGTAGAACGCGACGACGCGGATCGCGCCTTCGGCGTACGCATCCAGTCCCGACAGCCGTACGGCGAGTGCCTCCATGGCGCAAGAGTAGAGCGCGCGAGGGGCCTCGGAGGGGGCGCCGATCGGTGCGATTTCGGGGCGGTAAGCGCGACGGGCGCCGGGGTGACCGCGCGGTCCGTGGCCGTGAGGATGAGCCGCATGGATCCCGAACTCGAACCCTTCGTCCCGCTGCTCCCCCGACAGGACCTGACCGACCCGGTGGCCGCCCGTGCGAGGGTCGCCGCGCTCGCCGCCTCGATACCGGCGCCGGACACCACCGGCCTGGACGTCCAGGACCGCACGGTGCCCGCCGATCCGGACGTGCCGGTACGGATCTACCGGCCGAAGGACGCCCGGGGCGCCGTGCTCTGGCTGAGCGGCGGCGGCTGGGTCGTGGGCGACCTGGACACCGAACGCCACTGGGGCGCCCGGCTCGCGGCCGGCTCCGGCGCGGTCGTGATCTCGGTGAACTACCGCCGGTCTCCCGAGCACCGGTTCCCCGCCGCCCTCGACGACGTGTACGCCGTACTGTCCTGGACGGCCGAGCACGCGGCCGAACTCGGCATCGACCCCGAGCGGATCGCGGTCGGCGGACACAGCGCCGGTGGCGGGCTCGCGGCGGCGGTCGCGCTGCGGGCGCGGGACGAGCAGGGTCCCGCGATCCGCTTCCAGGTGCTCAACCAGCCCGCCCTGGACGACCGGCAGGAGACCTGGTCGCAGCGGACCTTCACCGACACCCCTGCCCACGACCGCGAGACCCTCGCCGTGGCATGGCGGCACTACCTGGGCGCACAGCCCGCCACCCCGTACGCGGCGCCGGCCCGGGCCGCCGACCTGTCCGGGCTCCCGCCCGCGTACATCTCCACGGCGGAGCTCGACCCGCTGCGCGACGAGGACCTCGACTACGCGCTGCGCCTGCTCCGGGCGGGCGTGCCGGTCGAACTGCACCAGTGGCCGGGCACCTTCCACGGGTCGCTCGCGATCCTCTCCGCCGATGTCTCCCAGCGGCAGCTCGCCGAGCTCTGCGCGGCCCTGCGGCGCGCGCTGACCGCCGGCACGGACTGACCGCCGGCACGGACTGAACCACCACCCTCCCCACGACCACCGAGGAAAGGCCTCACGACATGAGCGTCACCCCGATCGACCTCTTCTCCTCGTTCCTCCGCCTCGACCACGGCGGCGAGGTGCGCGCCGTACCTCCCGTCTTCGACCCCGAGCGGGACGGCTGGCAGGTGATGACCTTCCACGTGGAGGACGACGCCGACGTCCACGCCGACCACTGGGAGATCCACACCGAGGCGGACGAGGTGGTGGCCTGCCTGACGGGCGGGATCCGGCTCTCGTTCCGCCCCGAGCGGCCGGGGGACGCCGAGGAGGAGATCGAGCTGGCGGCCGGTGCAGCGGCGGTCGTCCCGCGCGGCCGGTGGCACCGGATCACGCTGGACGGCCCCAGCGACATCATGTCCCTGACCCGGCCGCGCGGAAGCCGCCTCGAGCCGAGGGCCGGGGTCTGAGGACAGGCCGTGACCCCCGGGCTGCCACGCCCTGAGGACAGGCCGTGGCAGCCCCCGGTCCGAGCGGGGGCTGCCCGGCCGACTCCGCGCGGCGGCTACGCGGGGACGAGCGGACCGCGCGGGTCCGTGGCGGTGCCGGCGGCGGCACGGGTCATGCCCGCCGCCTGGCGGGCTTCCAGGATCCCGCGCACCATCGGCCACTCCTCGTCCAGGACCGAATAGAAGGCGGTGCTCCGTACGGCGCCGTCCAGGCCGCGCGAGTGGGCCCGGCGCACGCCCTCGCAGGTGGCGCCGAGGCGTTCGATGGCGGCCCGCGAGCGCAGGTTCCGGGCGTCGGCGCGCATCGAGACGCGTCGGACGCCCCAGGCCTCGAAGGCGTGGCGCAGCATCAGCAGCTTGGCCTCGGCGTTGATGCCGGTGCCCTGGGCTCCCGGGGAGAGCCAGGTGTTGCCGATCTCGGCCGCGTCGGGGACCGCGGTGAGCGGGTCGCCGTAGGGCACCCCGGGGACGGCCGGCCAGACCAGGGGGCCCTGCCAGTAGTCGAGCTCCAGGAAGCGGGTGGAGCCGACGACCCGCCCGTCGGCGGTACTGACGACGGCGAAGGGCAGTGCCCGGCCCGCGGCCTGATCGGCCAGGGCCCGTTCGATATAGATCTCCGCCGCGTCCAGGCTGTGGGGGACGGGCGTGAACGCGTACGTCGTACGGTCCTCGGTGCCGGCCGCGGCGATCGCGACGGCGTGCTGTGGTGCAAGGGGTTCCAGCCGTACGGTGCGGCCGGACAGCACAAGGGGAAGTGGCACGGGGCCTTCGGTCCTTCTACGAGGCGGGGAGATGCCACCCGCACCGGCGTCTCACGGTGCGTAGGCGGAGGCACAGTCTGCGGCCCGCTGCCCGCAGAGTGGGAAAAGAACAGGTAAAGAACGACCGAAGGTCGCGTGAATCCACCCTTCTGGCTGCTAACCCACCCGGCCCTTGACAAGTGGCAGCTCCAGGGTGCCGGTGTCCGCGGGCGCGGCGGTGACGATCACCGGCTTCACACCGCGGTTCCCGGCGTACGCGTCGTCGCTCGCGGCGATCACGAACTCCAGCCGGTGGCCCGCCTCGTAGCGGTGGGCGATGCCGGGCAGTTCGACCGTGAACGGCCGGGTCACGTCGGGCACGCGCACCGGCGCCACGAGCCGGTTGACCAGGGTCTTCGTCCCGTCCGGCGCGACGTCGTAGAGCTTGGCGAAGAGCACGAGCCGGTCGGCGGCGTCGCCCGAGTCCTGGACCCGCTCGGCCTTCGGGGAGACGACCCGGAGGGTGGCCTTCGGGGCGCCGACGAGGTCGACGGGGGCGGTCAGCGGGGCGCTGGTCCAGGCGAGGTGGGTGCCGGCGAGGTCGTACGGCTGCGGGTCGGGCAGGCCGATCAGACCGGCGAGCGAGGACTCGGAGTGGCTCGTGGGGACCGGCCAGTTGGTGTAGGCGCGGGAACCGCGGGCGACCTTGGCGCGGTTGTCGACGAGCTTGCCGTCGCCGGAGAGGTAGAGCTTCTGGCTGAGGGCGGGGACGCGGGCCGCGGTGCCGTAGCCGCTCTGCCAGGAGCGGTAGTAGGCGAACTCGGCGCCCGTGTCGGCGGCCGCGTCGCGCCGGAGGTGGCGGTCGAACCAGGCGAGGACGCGCTGCCCGACGTAGCTGGTCTCCAGGTTGCCCTGCCCGAGGTCGAGTTCACCGGGGGCCTGGCCTCCGCTGTGGCCCCAGGACTGCCAGATCATCTTGGTCTCGACGCCGCGCGCCTGGAGGCGCTCGTAGGTGTCCTGGGCTTCGTTGAGGGTGAAGAGGCTGTCGGCCTGGCCCTGGACGATCAGGGTCGGCGCCGTGACCCGGTCGAGGTAGGAGACCGGGGAGACGCTCCGGGCGAAGTCGAGCATCTTCCTCGTCTCCGCGGCGGGGTAGCGGCCGGAGTTGAGGAGCCGGACGGTGTCGCAGGCGTCGGTGACGAAGTGCCGACAGCGCAGGCTGTTGATCCGGGAGGGGTCGAGAGACGGGACGAGCAGCGGCTGCCCCTCCCCCATCAGGTAGAAGCCGTTGGCCCACTGCCATTTGAAGACGCCGGGGGTGGCCCGGTCCGCGGCGTTCGGGGCGAGGGAGTACGCCAGGTCGTTCCAGGTGATGAGCGGGACGAGCGCGTCGAGGCGGGGGTCGACCGAGGCGGTGGCGAGCTGGATCGCGCCGCCGTAGGAGCCGCCGACCATGCCGACGCGCGGGTCACCCGCGCCGTCCCGGACGACGAAGTCGGCGCGGATGCCGTCGTCGGCCGCGCGGGTGCCGCCGAGGAAGTCGAGGAGCCGGGCGGCGGCCTGCCCGTCGATACGGGGGTCGTCGAGGGAGATCAGGCAGCCCGACCTGCCGAAGCCGAGCCCGGAGTAGACGAGACCGACGTACCCGCGCTCGGCGAACGCCTTCCCGATGGCGTCCGTGGACCCGTCCGTCTTGCTGCCGCCGAAGCCGTTGGTGGCGAGCACGGCCGGTGCGGGGTGCGCCGCGTCCACCCCGGCCGGCCGGTACAGGTCGGCGTCGACGCCGCAGGTGCGCCCGCCCGCCTCGACGGTGAACGTCAGCGGGGTGACGGTGTACGTGCCGGGCTCGGCGCCCTGCGCGCGGCCCGCCGCGGCGAGCGGCGCCGCAAGGGCTGTGGTCGCGGCCAGGGCGAGGAGCGTGCGGGACAGCGGCAGCGCGCGGGACACGGACACGGGGGCCTCCACACTGAGGATTTCCGACTGGTATGCACCGAGCGGGCCCATGGTGTGACACGTGTCAGACCGCGTCAACGCGTCGGACAGCGGTTGTTGACGGAGATTCAGTGAAGGAGTGCGGTGGGCGCGGGCGGTCCGGACGCGCGCCTCAGACGAGCGCCGGCACGTCCAGGGTCAGGGTCGCCGACTCCGCGTCGAGGACCCCGGGAACGCCGAGCGGGACGGTGAGCGCGGTCTCGCTGTGGCCGAAGCCCAGTTCCTCCACGACCGGCACGCCGAGGCCGCCGAGCCGGTCGGCGAGGACCGCGCGGACATCCTCGTAGGGTCCGCACTCCTCCCAGGAGCCCAGGGCGACGCCCGCGACGCCGGCCGGCCATCCGGAGCGCAGGAGTTGGGTGAGGATGCGGTCGAGCCGGTACGGCTCCTCCCCCACGTCCTCCAGGAGCAGCAGGCCGCCGCGGGCCGAGGGACGGGCGTGCGGGGTGCCCAGCTCGGCGGCGAGGAGGCTCACGCAGCCGCCGAGGGTCACGCCGTGCGCCCGGCCGGGGGCCAGCGGGCGGGCGGTGGGGAGGCCGAGGGTCCGGACCGACTCGGGCTCGAACAGCGTGGCGCGCAGGGACTCCTGGGTGCGCGGGTCCTTGAGGAACGAGGCCGCCGCGACCATCGGGCCGTGCAGGGTCGCGAGACCGGCGCGGACGGCGAACGCCTCGTGCAGGGCGGTGACGTCGCTGAAGCCGACGAACACCTTGGGCCCCGCGGAGCGGATCGCCGGCCAGTCGAGCAGGTCCACCATCCGCTGGGCGCCGTAGCCGCCGCGGGCGCAGAGCACGGCGGAGACGTCCGGGTCGCACCAGGCCTCCTGGAGGTCCCGGGCCCGGTCCTGGTCGCCGCCGGCGAGGTATCCCAGCTCCCCGTGCGTGTCGAGGACATGGGGCGCGACGACCGGTTCCAGGTCCCAGCCGCGCAGGATGTCGAGGCCCGCGACGAGCCGGTCCTCCGGGATCGGCCCGCTGGAGGCGACGACGGCCACGCGGGCGCCGGGGCGGAGCCGGGCGGGCCGGGTCAGCGCGGTCACGGTCATTTCCTCAGCTCCAGCGGGGGCACGTCGGAGCGCACGACGCCGAAGGTCTGCGCGTACAGCGAGAGTTCGGCCTCCAGGGCGCGGATCATCGTCTCGGCCCGGCGGAAGCCGTGCCCCTCGCCCTCGAAGGCGAGGTACGCGTGCGGGACGCCCCGTCCCGCCATCCGGGCGAGGAAGCGCTCGGCCTGCGCGGGCGGGCAGATCACGTCGTCGAGGCCCTGGAGCAGCAGGAAGGGCGCGGAGATCCGTTCGACGTGGTCGAGCGGCGAGCGCTCCTGGTAGCGGGCGGGCACCTCGGCGAGCGGGCCGACGAGCGACTCCAGGTACCGGGACTCGAAGTCGTGGGTCTCGTCGGTGGCCCAGCCCAGGAGGTCGAGGATGGGGTAGATGATCGTGCCGCAGGCGTAGACGTCGGAGGTGACGAGGGAGGCGGCGGTGGTCCAGCCGCCCGCGCTGCCGCCCCGGACGGCGAGCCGGGCCGGGTCGGCGGTGCCCTCGGCGGCGAGGGCCTCGGCGACAGCGGCGCAGTCCTCGACGTCGACGACGCCCCACTGCTCGCGCAGCCGTTCGCGGTACGCGCGCCCGTAGCCGGTGGAGCCGCCGTAGTTGACCTCGGCGACGCCGATGCCCCGGGAGGTGAAGTAGGCGATCTCCAGGTCGAGGACGAGCGGGGCGTGCCCGGTCGGCCCGCCGTGCGCCCACACCACGTAGGGCGGCAGCTCCTGTCCCGACGGGGTCCGGTCGGGGCTGTGGGGCGGGTAGACGTGGGCGTGGATCTCGCGGTTGTCGGGCCCGGTGAAGGTGCGGATCTGGGGCTCGGGGTAGTACGACGGGTCCACCGGGTCGTCGTGGGCGGAGCCGAGGACCCGGGCGCGGCCGGTGCGGGTGTCGAGCTCCACGACCTCGTACGCGCTGCGCGGGCTGGCGGCGACGCCGACGACCCGGGTGCCGTGGACGGCCAGCGTGGCGGCCCACTCGGTCCACGGCCCGGCGGTGTCGACGAGTTCGCCGCTGTCGGGGTCGAGTATCCCGAGGGCGGTGGCGCCCTTGCCGTGGATGACGGCGACGAGCCCGTTCTCCAGCGGCTGGAACCAGGTGAGGCCGATCTTCCAGAGCGGCCCGCCGAACTCCTCGGGCCGCGGGCACAGGGCGACCGGCTCGCCGCTGCCGTCGGCGCCCGTGCTCGTGCCTGTGCCCGTGTCCGTGTCCGTGCGGTAGAGGTTCCACCAGCCGCTGCGGTCGCTGACGTGGAGGAGCTGTCCGCCGGCCGACCAGCCGACCTGCGGAACGGACTCCTCGGGGCCGCCGGCCACGGTCCGCGCCGGGCCGAAGGTGCCGTCGGGGGCGACGTCGGCGAGGAGGACCTCCGTGCCGTCCCAGGGCATGCGGGGGTGGTCCCAGCCGATCCAGGCCGCCTGCCCGCCGTCCGGGGAGAGCCGGGGTCCGGTGACGAACCGGTGGCGTCCGTCGGAGAGTTCGCGGATCGCGGCCCGGTCGTCGACGGCCGAACCGTCGAGGGGTACGGCGGCCAGGACCCGGCGCACGTCGGTGGGGGCCGGGCCGGTGAACTCCTCCAGGACGCACCAGACCTCGTCGCGCTCGGGGTGGATGAGCGGGTCGACCCAGCGCAGCCCGCCGCCGACGGCGGAGACGGGGGTGAGCGGCCGGGGCCCGGCTTCGGTGGGGGCGTCGGGCTCGTACGCGTACAGCCGCTGGTCGGCGAAGTCGACGAAGACGAGGAGCGGGCCGCCGTCCGCGCGCGCCCGTCCGGCCCAGGGCAGTCCGCCGTACTCGATGACCCGGCTGCGGACGTTCCAGGGGGCCGGGAGCACCGACTCCTCGGTGCCGTCGGCGCGCCGGCGGACGAGCGCCCGCCGGCCGCCCTCGGTGGGGCGGGGCGCGGTCCACCACACCTCGTCGCCGACGAAGCCGACGTACTCGGGCCGCCCGTCGTGGCGGGCGGCCAGCGCGGCGTCGATCGGGGAAGGCCAGGTGCCGTAGGGGCCCGTGGGTACCATCGCGACTTCCTTTACACGGACTCGGGCGGTGGAACGAGAACTCGAACCCGACGCAACCTACGCCGACTTCAGGTAGTGGTCGAGGACCCGGACGCCGAAGTGCAGGGCGTCGACGGGCACGCGCTCGTCCACTCCGTGGAAGAGCGCCGCGTAGTCGAGCTCCGGGGGCAGTCGCAGTGGGGAGAATCCGTAGCCGGTGATGCCGAGCCGGGAGAACTGCTTGGCGTCGGTGCCGCCGGACATGGCGAACGGCACGACGTGCCCGGCCGGGTCGAAGTGCTCGACGGCCGCCCGCAGTCGGGCGAAGGTCGGCGAGTCGACCGGGGCCTCCAGGGGGACCTCGCGGTGGTGGTACTCCCACGCGACGTGGTCCCCGGTGAGCAGGTCCATCGTCGCGGCGAACTCCTCCTCGCCGCCGGGCAGTGTGCGGCCGTCGATGTACGCGACGGCGCGGCCGGGAATGACGTTGACCTTGTAACCGGCTTCCAGCATGGTCGGGTTGGCGCTGTTGCGCACGGTGGGTTCGACGAGCGCGGCCGCCGGTCCGAGCTTCTCCTGGAGCGTGTCGACATCGAAGTCCCGGGCGGTCACGTCGGTCTCGATGCCGTACAGCGCGGCGAGTTCGGTGAGCGCGGCACGGACGGTCGGGGTGAGGCGGACGGGCCAGCTGTGGGCGCCGATCCGGGCGACGGCTTCGGCGAGCCGGGTGACGGCGTTGGCGGTGTTGACCTTGGAGCCGTGTCCGGCCCGGCCGTGCGCGGTGAGCTTGACCCAGGCGGTGCCGCGCTCGCCCGCCGCGATCGGGTAGAGCGTCATGCCGGGCTGCGGATGGAAGCTGAACGCGCCGGACTCGCTGATGCCTTCGGTGCAGCCCTCGAAGAGGCCGGGGTGGTGTTCGGCGAGGAAGCCCGAGCCGTCCTCGGCGCTGGCCTCCTCGTCGGCGGTGTAGGCGAGGACGATGTCCCGGCGGGGCCGGATGCCCTGGCGGGCCCAGGAGCGGACGACGGCGAGGACCATCGCGTCCATGTTCTTCATGTCGACGGCGCCGCGCCCCCAGACCACTCCGTCGCGGACCTCGCCGGAGAAGGGGTGGACGGCCCAGTCGGCGGGCTCGGCCGGGACGACGTCGAGGTGACCGTGGACCAGGAGGGCGTCGGCGGACGGGTCGGTGCCCTCGATCCGGGCGACCACGTTCGTCCGGCCCGGTGTCCGCTCCAGGAGGGCGGGCTCCAGGCCGGCGGCGGCGAGCCGCTCGGCGACGTACTCGGCGGCGGGCCGTTCGCGGCAGTCCCCGCCGCCCCGGTTGGTGGTGTCGATCCGGATCAGCTCGGAGGTGAAGGTCACCACCTCGTCGAGTGCCGCGCTGTCGAGCGCCGCACGGTCCAGGCTCGGGACGGGCTCAGCCATACTGCTCCTCCACCGCTGCGGAGACGATCGTGGTGACCGCCTTGAACGTGCGAATGCCCTCGTACATCGTCGCGCTGGTGTACGCGACGCGGCGCTCGCCGCTCCGGGCCACCCCGGGGACGACGGTCGCGGCGCCGGCCAGGTGCTCGGCGTCGAACTCCAGCTCGACGGTGAACGGCCCGGCCGCCACCGGCTCGTGTCGTACGGCGAGGGCGACGGCGTCCTTCGCGGCGGCCCGGATCTCGCTCGCCGTGCGCTTCGGGGTCCTGCAGACCGCCGCGTACCGGGAGACGTAGTCCTTGACCGCGACCTTGCGCGACTCGGGCGCGTAGCCGAGGGCGTCCTCACAGGTCAGGTCGTCCCCCGTGACGAGGACGACGGGCACGCCGTACTCCGCCACCACATGGGCGTTGAGCAGCCCCTCGCTCGCCCTGACTCCGTTCAGCCAGACGCCCGTGAGGGAGTTGGGCAGGTAGGTGTGGGCGAGGACACCCTCGGTGCCGGCGCCGGTGTGATAGCCGATGAACGCGATGCCGTCGACGTCGCCGTGCTGCACCCCCTCGACGATGGACAGGGTCTTGTGCCGCCCTGTGATCATCTCGGCCCGCTCGTCGAGCTGTTCGAGCAGCAGGTTGCGCATGGACCAGTGCGCCTCGTTGATCAGCACCTGGTCGGCGCCGCCGTCGAAGAAGCCGAGGACCGCCGCGTTCACGTCGGAGGTGAACATGGGCCGGCACCGCTCCCATTCCGGCGTCCCGGGCAGGACGTCGGCGGGCCAGGTGACGCCCGTGGCACCCTCCATGTCGGCGCTGATCAGGATCTTCACTAGCCTTGTCCCCTCACGTTCGGTGACGACGACGCTCCTGCGGCGTCACGTTACGCCGCGAGGTAGGGCCAGGCCAGGACCCCGCAAAGGTTTAATGGTCTAGACCTCTATGAGGGTGCGGTCACGGTCGGGGCGACGGGCACGCTCGGGCAGCAGGGACAGCAGACCGAGGACGGCGAGCCCCGCGCCGAGCCAGAGCGGCGCGCGCAGCCCGCGCGCCTCGACGAGGAGGCCGCCGACGGACGAGCCGATGATGACGCCGAGGGTGATGAAGGAGGAGTGGACCGTGTTCACGAGCGGCCCGGCGTTGCCGGCGCGCTGGACGCGGGTGACCATGGCCGGGTTCATGGTGACGCCCACCAGGCCGATGCCGGCCATGAGGAGCACGGCGGCCGGGCCGAGGTCGGCGAGGAGCGCGAAGCCGCCGAGGAACAGGGCGTTGAGGGCGAGCCCCACGACCTGCACGCCGATGGTGGCGCGGTCCGCGAGCCGGCCCACGACGGTGTTCCCGACGACGGTGGCGGCGCCATAGAGGACGAGCAGGAGGGGCACGGCGCCCTCGTCGAAGCCGCTGACCTCGGTGAGGATCGGGTTGAAGTAGCTGAAGGCGGAGAAGGTCGCACCGATGATGAGGGTGCTGGTGACCAGCGCCGACCAGAGCCGGGGCCTGCGGAAGACCCGGACCTCGGCGCGCAGCGAGTCGCCGCCGTTCCCCGGCAGCTCCAGGTCGGGCACCCCCACCGCGACCGCCGCGGCGGCGAGCACCGCAAGGACCGCGATCGCCCAGAAGGCCGCGCGCCAGCCCAGGTGCCCGCCGATGAACGTCGCGAGCGGGAGCCCGAGGAGGGTGCCGAGCATCAGGCCGTTCATCGCCGCACCGATGGCCCGGCCGCGGATCTCCTCCCGGGTCAGCGCGGAGCAGACGGAGAGGGCGACACCGAAGAAGGCCTGGCTGGCGACGCCCGTGACGACGCGCGCGGCGACCATCGCCCCGTACGAAGTCGCCGTCGCGGCGAGCAGGTTGCCCGCCAGGAAGACACCGAAGAGCACGAGGAGCGCGGGCTTGGGCCGCAGCCTGAGCACGGCGACGGTGAGGAAGGGTCCGCCGACGGCCATGGCGACGGCGAAGGTGGTGATGAGGTAGCCGATCTGCGGGACGGTCGCGTCGAGCCCGGCCGCCATCTGCGGCATGAGGCCCGCGACGACGAACTCGCTGGTGACCATGGCGAAGATGCCGATGGCCAGTACGTACACGGCGCGTGGCACGTGGGTTCACGTCCTTCATTGCTCGGGTCCAGTTTTGGACTGATCAGTACGAAACAGGGGTGCGGGACCGCGCGGCGGAGCCCCGGAGGCCCCGCCGGTCACGTGCGCCGGGGGGTGTCAGACGGTCAGGGCGTCCAGCGCGACGGCGGCGATGGACTCGATGACGGCGCGATCGGCGCCGTTCTGCGCGGAGACCCGCATCCCGGCCACGGCGGCGGCGAAGAACCGCGCGAACTCCTCGGGCCTGCGGGCCCGCGAGAACACGCCGTCGCTCTGTCCGGCGGCGATGGTCGCGGTGAGCGCCGCGAGCCGGCGCTCCTGGTCCCGGCCGAGGAGCGCGGCCACCTGGGCGTCCCGCCCGGAGAGCTCGACGGTGGTGTTGACGCCGAGGCAGCCGATGCCGATCCCGGCCCTGCGATGGGTCTCCTCGATCGCGACGACCGATGCCATTACACCCTGCAGCCGGTCCGCGGGCGGCAGCGACTCGTCCTCCAGGAGGGCGAGTTGCTCGCTCGTGGTCATCTCGGTGTAGCGCGTCAGCGCCCGCAGGAACAGGGCGTGCTTGCTGACGAAGGTGTTGTAGATGGAGCTGCGCCCCAGGCCGGTCGCCTCGCACAGGTCCTGGGTGGAGGTGGCTTCGTAGCCCTTCTCCCAGAACAGGTGCATCGCGGCATCCAGGGCGCGCGCCTCGTCGAACGTCTTCGGGCGTGCCATGCGAGCACCGTAGCAAGTATTGGACTGCACGGTCCAATACTCTTCCGGCCAGCATGCCCGCGTTGACCCGAAATCGGGCGATATCCCGTCAACGCGTACGTATAGGCTGGCCGCTGCAGTTTTCCGCCCGCCCCCTACGCCAGGAGACCTCTCGGTGACCACCGTGATCGCCCCCTCAGCAGCCGCCACCCCCGAGGCGACCGACTTCGTCGTCCAGGACGTGCCCGACGTGGTCGTGCGGGACGCCCGGGAGTTCGGGGTCTACGCCCGGACCGGCGGCTGGGCGTTCGCACTGAAGGTGGCACGGAGCGTGCGCCCGGGCGGGCAGGCGGCCGACGAGTCCGGGAAGGTCTCCGCGAAGGCCTTCGCCGAGCTGGCGGAGTGCTCCCCGGAGCGGGTCATGCGCTTCTACAAGGCCTGGGACATGGCCGCCGACGACGGCCTCGTCCCGCAGTTCGAGGCGCTGGCCCCGGGCGAGGCCATCGAGCTGCCCGAGGCCGACGTCTGGCTCTCGTACTACTCCTCCCGCTCCAGCGCCTCCTCCGTACGCGGGCACGCGATCACCGCCGCAGCCGAGGCGGAGGGCATCCGGCCCACCAAGGCCCTTGAGGTCGCCGAGAACCCGACCGCCCTGCGGGCCGCGATCCTCGCCGACCCCGGCACGGCGGAGGCCGCGCGCGGCGCGCTGCTCGACCGGATGAAGGACGACCCGGCCCTCCAGACCGAGATGGCCCGCGCCATCGCCAGGACCGGCGACCTGAAGAAGGCCGTCGCGAACGAGGCCAAGGCCGCCGACCGGATCGGCTACGTACGGCAGATCGTGGAGAACGGGCAGATCAGGACGCCCGCCGGGCAGACGGTCGAGGCACCCGCCGCCCTGCGGGCGGAGGCCGAGCGGCACCTCTCCCTCATCGACGAGCTCGACGACGCCGAAGAGGCGGGCGAGTGGGCCGGTGAGGCGTACGACGCGGTGAAGGTCATGGTCGCCGAGGCCGTGGAGGCGGACCCCGCGCTGCGCGTCCAGGAGCGCCGCACGAAGTTCTACAACAGCCTGCAGAAGGCGACGAAGGTCTTCGAGGAGCTGACCCTCGACGAGGTCCTGGAGGAGGACGTCATGGAGGACGACATGCTCCAGCGCCTCGAAGCCCTCCAGGCGGCGATCAGCACCTGCATCGACACCCTGCGCAAGGCGACCGCCGCCTCCTGAGGGGCGCGGAACGCTCGGGCGGACCCGAGCCGGTCAGTCCTCGTGGCCGAGCTGCAGGTCGCGTTCGGTGCGTCCGCCGCCCGCGACCTGGAGCACGGTGGCGACCGGCGGATAGCCGGCCGCGATGACCGTGTACTCGCCCGAGGACAGGTCGACGAAGCGGAAGGTGCCGTCCGGTCCGGTCGTGAGGGTGTCGACGACATTGCCGGCCGCGTCGAGGAGCGTCACCCGCGCGTCCTCGACGGGCCGGCCGCCCCCGGCCCGTACCGTCCCGCGCAGTACGGCCCCGCCCGCCAGCTCGATGTCCTGGCGGGTCTCGCGGGAGGCCTGCACGCTCACCGGCAGCGCGGCGGGCCGGAAGGCCGGGGCGCTCGCGGCGAGCGTGTACTCCCCCGCCACCAGCTCCGTGATCACATAGCCGCCCTCGCGTCCGCTGCGCGTGGAGGCGACGACCTCGCCGCGTACGTCGGTCAGGGTGACCGCCGCGTCCCGTACGGGAGTTCCGTCGGCGGTCACGACGCAGCCGGCCAGCCGTCCGGCGCCGCCGAGGACCACGTCGAGCTCCACGGGCCGTTCGCCGACGGTGACGGAGACGGCCTGCGGCTGGTGGCCGCCGGCCGCCGCGATCAGCACGTACGAGCCGGGTCCCGGCACGCTCAGCGCGTACCGCCCGTCCTCGCCGCTCCCGCCACGGCCGATCTGCCGCCCCTGGACGTCGATGAGGGTCAGCGCCGCCCGTGGGACACGGCTGCCGTCGTGGTGCTGGACCGTGCCGCAGACGGGGAGTCCCGCGGTGTACGCGGGGGCGGCGGCCGCGCGGGCGCGGGGCACGGCGGTGGGGGCCTCGGTGGTGGGGGTGTGGTGGGACACCAGCGGTTTCTCCTTGAGGAAGAAGGCGAGGACGAGGCCGAGCACGAGGACCGGCACGAGGTAGAGGAAGATGCGCGGCATCGCGTCCGCGTACGCCTGGATATAGGCGTCGCGCAGCGCGGGCGGCAGGGCGTGCACCGTCTGCGGGGTGATCGATTCGGCGGCGGGCAGCGGGGCGCCCGCCGTACGCGGCAGGGAGTCGGCGAGGGCGTCGTCGAGGCGGGCGGCGAAGAGCGTGCCGAAGACGGCGGCGCCGACGCTGCCGCCGATCTGCCGGAAGTAGTTGTGGGCGCTGGTGGCGGTGCCGAGGTCGGCGGGGCGGACGGAGTTCTGGACCGCCAGGATCAGGACGGGCATGACCAGGCCGATGCCGATGCCGAGGACGGCCTGCCAGAGGCTGTGGTGGAGACGCGGGGTGTCGGTCTCCATCCGGGAGAGCAGCCACATGCCGACGACGGAGATCGCCCCGCCGGCCACCGGGTAGATCTTGTAGTGGCCGGTGCGGGTGATGAGCTGTCCGGAGACGATCGAGGCGAGGACGATCCCGCCCATGAGGGGCAGCATGAGGAGGCCGGACTCGGTGGCGGTGGCGCCCTCGACCATCTGCAGGAAGGTCGGCAGATAGCTGGCGGCGCCGAAGAGCGCGATGCCGACGACCGCGCCGACGAGGCTGGTGACCGTGAAGACCGAGTCGCGGAACAGCCGCAGCGGGATGAGGGGTTCGGGGGCGACATGCTCGACGACGAGGAAGAGCAGGGCCGTTCCGGCCGCGCCCGCGCCGAGGCCGATGATGACCTTGGAGTCCCAGGCGTACTCCGTACCGCCCCAACTGGTCAGCAGGACCAGGCAGGTGGAGGCAGCGGCCAGCAGGACAGCGCCGAGGACGTCGAGCCTGGCCCGGCTCTGCGGCTTGGGCAGTTTGAGCACGACGGCGACGACGGCGAGGGTGACGAGCCCGAACGGCACGTTGAAGTAGAAGCACCAGCGCCAGGAGACGTGGTCGGTGAAGAAGCCGCCGAGCAGCGGGCCCGCGACGGAGGCGAGACCGAAGGCGGCGCCGATCAGACCCATGTAGCGGCCGCGTTCCCGGGCCGGGACGATGTCCGCGATGATCGCCTGGACGCCGATCATGAGCCCGCCGGCGCCGACGCCCTGGACGGCCCGGAAGGCGATGAGTTCGTCCATGGAGCGTGACCAGCCGGCCAGCGCGGAGCCGATGACGAAGACGACGATGGCGAAGAGGAAGACGCCCTTGCGGCCGAAGAGGTCGCCGAGTTTGCCGTAGATCGGCAGGCCGATGGTGGCGGTCAGCAGATAGGCGGTGATCGCCCAGGACATCCGGTCCAGGCCCTGGAGTTCGCCGACGATCTTCGGCAGCGCGGTGGCGACGATCATCTGCTCCAGGGCGGCGAGCAGCAGGGCGAGCATCAGGCCGAAGAAGACGAGCCGGACGCGGCGGGGGTCGAGGGTGCCCTCCTCGGGCGGAGGCGGTGGAGCCTGGCCGGCGGGCGGACCGTCCGCGACGCGCGGTACGTCGTCCTTCGCCAGCGTGATCGCACCCACGTGCTGCTCCCCTCGTCACGACTTCAGCGCCGCGCCATTCTTCGCATTGGGCGCGAAGCGGGAGCAAGTCGGACGGTACGGAAGATCAGCGCGGGCCAAGATCGCGAACGGGCCTGCCGCACGGCGCACTTGGGGCGCTCATCAGCGTATTTGCGGAGAGGCACGCGACCCCCGCGTGCGCGGGGCGCTCGTGCGGGGGTCGCGGGAAAACCACTCGAATCGGTGAGCGCGGGGGCGTTACTTCTCCACCTCGGCCGCGAGGTTGGCGAGGATGGCGTCGTAGATCCGGCCAAGTCCCTTGGGTGCGAAGGTCTTCTCGAAGAAGCCGCCGATGCCGCCGGCGCCGTTCCAGACGGTGGTGACGACGGCCTTGGACGTGCCCTCACCGGCGGGGGTGACCGTCCAGGTGGTGACCATGGAGGAGTTGCGGTCCTTCTCCACCAGCTGCCCGTCGGTGGGCTCGGTGACCTCAAGGAGGCAGTCGCGGATGCGCTTGCTGGTGGCCTGGAGCTTCCAGTGGACGAGGGTGCCCTCGCCGTCGCCGCCCTCGCGCACCTCGTACTCGCTGAAGTGCTCCGGGAGCAGCTTCGCGCGCTTGCCGGTGTAGTCGGCGAGGGTGTCGAACACCGTCTCCGGGTCCGCCGCGATGATCCGCTCCGTCGTGGCCTCGACCTGCGCCATGGCACTTCCTCCAGCACTTGGTTCTTCAGGGGTGTGGCGCCAAGACAACCACCTGCGCGCGGGCCCCCCAAATCCGGGTTCCCCTCCGGTTCCCGATCCGGCTTGCGGTCCGGCTTGCGATCCGGCTTGCGACGATCAAGGGAACAGGTGTTCTATTCTGGGGGACGGCTGAGGACACGGCTACCGAGGAGGCGTCCATGCGCTGGGACAATCTGGGCGACAACGGCGTCGCCGCCGAGACCGCGCTGTTCGGCGCGGACGCGGTCACCACCCGCACCTTCGACACGCCCGAGTTCCGCGGGATCACCTTCCACGAGGTGCGGGCCCGCTCGATCGTGAACCGGGTGCCGGGCGCCTCCCGCATGCCGTTCGAGTGGACGGTCAACCCGTACCGCGGCTGCACCCACGCGTGCGTGTACTGCTTCGCGCGCAAGACCCACAGCTATCTGGACCTCGACACCGGCCTCGACTTCGACTCCCAGATCGTGGTGAAGATCAACGCGCCGGAGCTGCTGCGCCGCCAGCTCTCCTCCCGGCGCTGGCAGGGCGCGCACATCGCGATGGGCACGAACGTCGACTGCTACCAGCGCGCCGAGGGCCGCTACCGGCTGATGCCGGGGATCATCGAGGCCCTGCGGGACCACGCGAACCCCTTCTCCATCCTCACCAAGGGCACTCTGATCCTGCGCGACCTCGATCTGCTCGTGCAGGCGTCCGAGGTGACCGAGGTCGGCATCTCCGTCTCCGTCGGCTTCACCGACCAGGAGCTGTGGCGGACCGTCGAGCCCGGCACGCCCTCCCCGCAGCGGCGGCTCGACGTCGTACGGACCCTCGGCGACCACGGCATCGGCTGCGGGGTGCTGATGGCCCCGGTGATCCCCTTCCTCGGCGACCGGCCCGAGCAGCTGCGGGAGACGGTGCGCGCCATCGCCGAGGCGGGCGCGACCTCCGTGACCCCGCTCGTGCTGCATCTGCGACCGGGGGCCCGCGAGTGGTTCTTCACCTGGCTGCGGCGACACCACCCGGGGCTCGTGGGACGGTACGAGCGGATGTACGCGGACGGGGCCTACGCGCCGACCTGGTACCAGCGCCGGATCACCCGTCAGGTGCACGAGCTGGCCGCCGAGTTCGGCATCGGGCCCGTCGGCCGGGGCGCGCCGCGCCGGATACCGGCACCGGAGGAGCCCACGGCCCTCGCGGGGGCGTCCGAGCAGTTGAGCCTCCTGTGAACGTCCCGGCCCCTCCCCCGCGATTCGGCCGTGTGATGAACTGACGGATCGTCTGTTCGGGTCAACTCTGGGCCGTGCGTGTCCTTTCCCCTTCCCTTCGGGGCACGGACGCCCTATGACCACACGCGCAGGAATGCTGATCGCGGCTGGGGCGCTGGTCGCCGGGACGGCCACCGTCCTGCCCGCGTCCGCGGCTCCCCGGCCCGAGCCGGCCCCCCGCCCCATCGCGCCGCTCGTCTGGAGCGGCTGTGCCACACAGGCGTATCCGAAGCTCCAGTGCGCCACGCTCAAGGTGCCGCTGAACCACGACGACCCGGCGGGCCGGAGCATCACGCTCGCGCTCACCCGGGTCCCGCACACCGCCAGGACCTTCCAGGGGCCGCTGCTCGTCAACCCGGGCGGGCCGGGCGGCAGCGGCCGCACCATGGCCGGGTTCGTGGCCGCCTCGCTGCCCGCGAAGGTGGCGGCCGAGTACGACGTCATCGGCTTCGACCCGCGCGGGGTCGGCAGGAGCGAGCCCGCGCTGGACTGCCGGCCCGGCCACTTCGACCCCGTGCGCCCCGACTCGGTGCCGGTCGGGGCGGAGGGCGAGCGGCTCGGCGTCGAGCGGGCGCAGGCCTTCGCGAAGGCCTGCGGGGAGAAGTACGCCGACGTCCTGCCGTACATCGACACCGTCAGCACCGCGCGGGACGTGGACGCGATCCGCACCGCGCTCGGCGCGTCGCAGCTGAACTATCTGGGCTACTCCTACGGCACCTACCTCGGCGCCGTGTACGCGCGGCTCTACCCGGAGCGGGTGCGCCGTATGGCGCTGGACTCGGTCGTCAATCCGCAGGGCGTCTGGTACGAGGACAACATCGCGCAGGACTACGCCTTCGACACCCGCCACAAGGACTTCATGGCCTGGGTGGCCCGCCAGGACGACAGCTACGGCCTGGGCACGGACCCGGCGGCGGTCGAAGCCGCCTGGTACGGCATGCGGGACGCGCTGCGGACCACTCCGGCGGGCGGCAAGGTCGGGCCGGGCGAGCTGGAGGACACGTTCCTGCCCGGCGGGTACTACAACGGCTACTGGCCCACGCTGGCCGAGGCCTTCTCGGCGTACGTCAACGACAAGGACGCGGTCCCGCTGACCCGGGCGTACGAGAACTACGGGGCGGCGGACCCGGCGGCCGACAACAGCTACTCGGTCTACACGAGCGTGCAGTGCAGGGACGCGAAGTGGCCGCGGGACTGGAGCACCTGGCGCGCCGACAACTGGGACGTGCACGCCAAGGCGCCGTTCTCGACCTGGAACAACGCCTGGTACAACGCTCCCTGCGCGTTCTGGCCGGTGGACTCGCTGACGCCGCCGGACGTCTCGAACGACGAGGTGCCGCCGGTCCTGATCCTCCAGGCGACGGACGACGCGGCCACTCCGTACGAGGGCGGTGTGGCGCTGCGGCGGATGGTCCAGGGCTCCAGCCTGGTCGTCGAGGAGGGCGGCGGGAACCACGGGGTGACGCTGGGCGGCAACGACTGCATGGACGAGCACCTGGCGTCCTACCTCGCCACGGGGGTCGTGCCGCGCGGCGACGGGCAGGCGGAGGCGGACGCGGTCTGCTCGGCGCTCCCGGAGCCCGAGCCGAAGCCGAAGGCGGCGAAGCCCACGGGGAAGCGCACCGCCGTCGCACCGGCCGCCACGGGCGGGGACGTCCTGCACGCGCTCCTGGGTCACGAGCGCTGAGGGACTCGCGCGGCACCTGGGACTCACGCGGCACCACCGGGCCGGGCCCCCTCGTCGGGGTCCGGCCCGGACTGTCGGTGGCGTGCGCGAGGATGTCGGTCATGAGTGCGCACCTGACCCATGTGTCCGCCCCTGACGGCATCGCCGCCAGCCCTCAGTACAGCCACGTCGTATGGGGCACCGGCCGGTTCGTCGCGATATCCGGCCAGTGCGCCTTCGACGCCTCGGGCGCGGTCGTGGGGGCGGACGACCCGGCGGCGCAGGCCCGTCAGGTCTTCGCGAACCTGCGCCGTTGCCTGGCCGCGGCCGGCGCGGGGTTCGAGGACGTGGTGAAGCTGACGTACTTCGTCACGGACGTCGCCCATCTCCCCGCCGTCCGGGCCGCCCGGGACGAGGCCTTCGGCGCGGCCCCGCTGCCGGCGAGTTCGGCGGTCCAGGTCGCCGCGCTCGTCCGCCCTGAGCTGCTCATCGAGATCGAGGCCTTCGCGCTGGTCCCGGAGGACGCGGCTCCGGACGGATCCGGAGCCGCCACGGCCCCGGTCAGGCTGGTGGCCGTGGACGGCGGGCGCTAAGGAGTCCCGGCCAGCCGGGCGAGGGCCGTTTCGGCGGCCGGGCCGAGGCGGGGGTGCGGCAGGGCGGCTTCGAGGGTCGGCCGGGCGCGGTGGTCGGCGAGCGTGCCGAGACCCTCGACACAGGCGAGGCCGACGCGCCAGTGCGGGTCGTCGCTCGCCAGGTGCCGTTCGAGGACGGCGACCAGGGCCGGCACGGACTCGGGGGCGCGCAGTTCCGTGAGCAGCCGGACCGGGAACAGGGCGTAGGCGACGCGGAGTTCGTTGGTGGCGAGGGCGGCGGCGGCCCGTGCCGTACGGGGGTCGCCGAGCCGGGCGAGGGCGTACGCGGCGGAGACACAGCGCTCCGGGTCGCGGTGGTTGAGGAGCAGGACCAGCGACTCGAAGGCGCGCGGGTCACCCGCGAGGCCGAGCCGGAAGGCGGCGAGTTCGCGGGCCCAGAGCGGTCGGCCCGGCGCGGTCAGGACGCGCGCGAACTCCTCGGGATCGTCGGTGGCGACGAGTTCTTCGAATGGTTTCCGTTCGGCTTCACCGCCGCCGTGGATCTCGTCCCGCAATCGATCGATCATCGAGCAGAATTCGGGGTCCTGGGCGATTTCCATGACCGTCAGCGTATCCGCGATCCAGATCACATTTTCTGAACTCCCCGGGACTGGCGCGCTCGTTACCCGCCGGTTAATCTCAGGTGAGCGGGTCACCCCCGCAACCCTCACCACGGCCTGGTGACGCAGCCGTCGTGAGATCGAGTGTGTCGGTTCGGCAGTTTCAGGCGTGACTCCGGGACAGAGTCCGTCGCCCCTTTTCCCGCGGGTTCTTCACGCACCCGCATCGCGACCCGTTTCGCCCCTACGAGACCCGTTTCGCCCGCACGCGATGCGTTCGCTCGTCCGCGATTCCTCCGCTCGTACGTGAACCGAGTTCCGCCCGTACGGGCCCTGTTCCGCCTTCGCGATCCGGTTTCGCCCCGCGATCCGTTTCGCCCCCGCGATTCGCTTTGCCGCTCCCGCGATCGCCGCCTTCAGTCGTCACTCTTCACCTCCTGGAGTCCCCTGATGGACACCCCTCTCTCCACCATCGCCGTCGTCGGTCTCGGCACCATGGGCAAGGGCATCGCCGATGTCCTCGCCCGGGCCGGCCGCGAGGTCATCGGTATCGACATCAGCGAAGCCGCCGCCGGCCAGGCGGTCGCCGCCCTGGAGGCGTCCACCGCCCGCGCGGTGGCCCGTGAGCGGATCACCGAGGAGGAGCGGCGGGACGTCCTCGCCCGCTTCCGTACCTACTCCGACCTGCAGGCGGCGGCCGACGCCGATCTGGTGATCGAGGTCGTTCCCGAGTCGTACGAGGCCAAGCAGGAGGTGTTCCGGGCCCTGGACGCCATCGTCCGGCCCGACGCGATCATCGCCACCGGCACCAACGCCCTCTCCGTCACCCGGCTCGCGGCCGACTCGGCGCACCCTGAGCGCGTGCTCGGGCTGCACTTCTTCACCCCCGTCCAGGCCATGAAGCTGGTCGAGGTCGTCTCTTCCGTTCTCACCGCGCCGCAGGCCGTCGAGGCCGTCACGGCCCTGGCGCACGACCTCGGCAAGGAGCCGGTCGCGGTCGGCGACCGCCCCGGCTTCGTCGCCGACGGGCTGCTCTTCGGCTACCTCAACCAGGCCGCCGCGATGTACGAGGCGAAGTACGCCTCCCGCGAGGACATCGACGCCGCCATGAAGCTCGGCTGCGGGCTGCCGATGGGGCCGCTGGAGCTGCTCGACCTGATCGGCATCGACACCGCCCGTACGGTCCTGGAGGCCATGTACAGCGAGTCGCACGACCGGCTGCACGCCCCCGCCCCGATCCTCAAGCAGCTCAGCGAGGCGGGCCTGACCGGCCGCAAGTCGGGCCGCGGCTTCTACACGTACGACGCGGCCGGCTCGGCGACCACGGTCCGCGACGCGCTGACCCCGCTGGAGAGCGCCGCCACCACGCAGGGCCGCGAGGTCCGCTCGGTCGGCGTGGCGGGCTCCGGCACGATGGCCTCCGGGATCGCCGAGGTCTTCGCCAAGGCCGGGTACGAGGTGGTGCTCGCGGCCCGCTCGCAGGAGAAGGCCGACACCGCCAAGGCCCGGATCGCGAAGTCCCTCGCCCGTTCGGTCGACAAGGGCCGGATGACCGGCGAGGCCCGCGACGAGACGCTGGCCCGGATCACCGCGGCCGGTTCCGTCGACGCCTTCGCCGAGGTCGACCTGGCGGTCGAGGCGGTCGCCGAGGACCTGGCGATCAAGCAGGAGCTCTTCGCCCGGCTCGACAAGATCTGCAAGCCCGGCGCGGTGCTCGCCACCACGACCTCGTCCCTGCCGGTCGTCGCCTGCGCCCGCGCGACCTCGCGCCCGCAGGACGTGATCGGGATGCACTTCTTCAACCCGGCGCCCGCGATGAAGCTGGTCGAGATCGTCCGCACGGTCCTGACCGGCGACGACGTGCACGCCACGGTCCGCGAGGTGACCGCGAAGATCCGCAAGCACCCGGTGGACTGCGGCGACCGGGCCGGCTTCATCGTGAACGCGCTGCTCTTCCCGTACCTGAACAACGCGATCAAGATGGTCCAGGAGCACTACGCGAGCCTGGACGACATCGACGCGGCGATGAAGCTGGGCGGCGGCTACCCGATGGGGCCGTTCGAGCTGCTCGACGTGGTCGGCCTGGACGTCTCGCTCGCGATCGAGCAGGTGCTGCACCGCGAGTTCCGCGACCCGGGCCTGGCCCCCGCGCCGCTCCTGGAGCACCTGGTGGCGGCCGGCTGCCTGGGCCGCAAGACGGGGCGCGGCTTCCGCGAATATGCCCGTCGCTGAGCCCTCCGCGGGCTGGGGAGGGCTGCTGAGCCCCGGGAGCGCCTCCGGCACCCCGGGGCCGGGCCCCGGCGACCCTCCCCCACCTGGGCACACTCCCGCACTGATGCAGTACGTTCAGGACATGTCCAAGGCCGCGAAGTCACCCCGTGCCACGTCCCTGTCCACCGCCGACACGGAGAGCGCCGCGGGTACCCGCGCGGCCGCGCAGCGGTTGAAGATGCGCCGTGAGCTGGCGGCCGCGGCCATGGAGCTGTTCGCGACCAAGGGGTACGAGGCCACCACGGTCGACGAGATCGCGGCGGCGGCCGGGGTGGCCCGCCGGACGTTCTTCCGCCACTTCCGCTCCAAGGAAGAGGCGATCTTCCCCGACCACGACGACACCCTGGTGCGGGCGGAGGCGGTGCTGAACGCCGCGCCGCCGCACGAGCACCCGCTGGACACGGTCTGCCGGGGCATCAAGGAAGTCATGAAGATGTACGCGGCGTCCCCCGCGGTCTCCGTGGAGCGGTACCGGCTCACCCGCGAGGTGCCCACCCTGCGGGAGCGCGAGATCGCCTCGGTGGCCCGCTACGAGCGGCTCTTCACCCGCTATCTGCTGGGTCACTTCGACGAGCGGGACCACCACGACGGCAACGACGACCCGCTGCTCGCCGAGGTGGCCGCCTCGGCGGTGGTCACGGCCCACAACCACGTGCTGCGCCGCTGGCTGCGGGCCGGCGGCCAGGGCGACGTGGAGACGCAGCTCGACCACGCGTTCGCGATCGTGCGGGACACGTTCGGCTCCGGCATAGGCGCCCGCCCGGCCTCGGCCGGGCAGGCCGCCCAGGCGGCGCCTCAGGCCTCCGCCCCGGCGGCGGCGACGGTGACCGGCGAGGGGGACGTGGTGATCGCCGTGGCGCGCACGGACGCGCCCCTGGACGAGGTCATGCGGACGATCCAGCAGGCCCTGAAGGGCTGAGGCACCCTCCACGCACTCCACGTACGGCGAAGGCCGCCCCCGACCACGGGGCGGCCTTCGCCGCTTTCCTGGCGATTTGCAGCCCACACGGGGACCGATTCGATCGATCATCGCTCATGTGTGACCAGCAGATTGCATATGAGTGAAATTGTTGGCACGCAGTGCCTTGTCAGGTGACACGCGGTGCCATACGTTGATGTTGTCCGGGCGGCCGGCGCGCAGAGGTCTCCTCGTGCGCCGGCTGTCCCCACAAGCGATCGTGATTGTGCGCCCGGACGCCTGCGTCACAGGCAACGTCAGCGCCCACCAGGCGCCGGCCCACCCCGCACCACCCGCCGAACCGACGGCACACCTCCACCGCTGTAACTCCCCTGACGTTCACCGCACCGCCGGAGGCACCCCGTGAAGGACATCCTGGACGCGATCCAGTCCCCGGACTCCACGTCCTCGGACTTCGCCAACATCAAGCTCCCCGAGTCGTACCGAGCCGTGACCGTCCACAAGGACGAGGTCGAGATCTTCGCCGGTCTCGAGAGCCGCGAGAAGGACCCCCGCAAGTCGCTCCACCTGGACGACGTGCCGCTCCCCGAGCTCGGCCCGGGCGAGGCCCTGGTCGCCGTCATGGCCAGCTCCGTGAACTACAACTCGGTCTGGACCTCGATCTTCGAGCCGGTGTCCACCTTCGGCTTCCTGGAGCGCTACGGCCGCCTGAGCGAGCTCAGCAAGCGCCACGACCTGCCATACCACATCATCGGCTCCGACCTCGCGGGCGTCGTGCTGCGCACCGGCCCGGGCGTGAACTCCTGGAAGCCGGGCGACGAGGTCGTCGCGCACTGCCTCTCGGTCGAGCTGGAGTCCTCGGACGGCCACAACGACACGATGCTCGACCCCGAGCAGCGCATCTGGGGCTTCGAGACCAACTTCGGCGGCCTGGCCGAGATCGCACTGGTCAAGTCCAACCAGCTGATGCCGAAGCCGGACCACCTGAGCTGGGAGGAGGCCGCCTCCCCCGGTCTGGTCAACTCCACCGCGTACCGCCAGCTGGTCTCCCGCAACGGCGCCGGCATGAAGCAGGGCGACAACGTCCTGATCTGGGGCGCGAGCGGCGGACTCGGCTCGTACGCCACCCAGTTCGCGCTGGCCGGCGGCGCCAACCCGATCTGTGTCGTCTCCTCCCCGGAGAAGGCCGCCATCTGCCGCTCCATGGGCGCGGAGGCGGTCATCGACCGCAACGCCGAGGGCTACAAGTTCTGGAAGGACGAGCAGACCCAGGACCCCAAGGAGTGGAAGCGCTTCGGCAAGCGCATCCGCGAGCTGACCGGCGGCGAGGACATCGACATCGTCTTCGAGCACCCGGGCCGCGAGACCTTCGGCGCGAGCGTGTACGTCACCCGCAAGGGCGGCACCATCACCACCTGCGCCTCGACCTCGGGCTACATGCACGAGTACGACAACCGCTACCTGTGGATGTCGCTGAAGCGCATCATCGGCTCGCACTTCGCCAACTACCGCGAGGCCTGGGAGGCCAACCGGCTGATCGCGAAGGGCAAGATCCACCCGACGCTCTCCAAGGTCTACTCCCTGGAGGAGACCGGCCAGGCCGCCTACGACGTGCACCGCAACCTGCACCAGGGCAAGGTCGGCGTCCTCGCGCTCGCCCCCGAGGAGGGCCTGGGCGTCCGGAACCCGGAGATGCGCGTGAAGCACATCGACGCCATCAACCGCTTCCGCAACATCTGAGACCGGGACACGTCCATGACAGAGCGTCAGAAGGACCGGCCGTGGCTCATGCGGACCTACGCCGGCCACTCGACCGCCGAGGCGTCCAACGAGCTGTACCGCCGCAACCTCGCCAAGGGTCAGACCGGCCTCTCGGTCGCGTTCGACCTGCCCACGCAGACCGGCTACGACCCCGACCACATCCTCGCCCGCGGCGAGGTCGGCCGGGTCGGGGTCCCGGTCTCGCACCTCGGTGACATGCGCCGGCTGTTCCAGGACATCCCCCTGGAACAGATGAACACCTCGATGACCATCAACGCCACGGCGATGTGGCTCCTGGCGCTCTACCAGGTGGTCGCCGAGGAGCAGGGCGCGGACGTCACCAAGCTCCAGGGCACCACCCAGAACGACATCGTGAAGGAGTACCTGTCGCGCGGGACGCACGTCTTCCCGCCCGGCCCCTCGCTCCGGCTCACGACGGACATGATCACCTACACGGTGAACCACATCCCGAAGTGGAACCCGATCAACATCTGCAGCTACCACCTGCAGGAGGCGGGGGCCACTCCGGTCCAGGAGATCTCGTACGCGATGTCCACCGCGATCGCGGTGCTCGACGCGGTCCGGGACTCCGGCCAGGTCCCGGCCGAACGCTTCGGCGAAGTGGTCGCCCGTATCTCGTTCTTCGTGAACGCGGGCGTCCGCTTCATCGAGGAGATGTGCAAGATGCGCGCCTTCGGCCGCATCTGGGACAAGGTCACCCGCGAGCGGTACGGCATCGAGGACGCCAAGCAGCGCCGGTTCCGCTACGGCGTCCAGGTCAACTCGCTCGGGCTGACCGAGGCGCAGCCGGAGAACAACGTCCAGCGGATCGTCCTGGAGATGCTGGCCGTCACCCTCTCCAAGGACGCCCGCGCGCGGGCCGTCCAGCTGCCCGCCTGGAACGAGGCGCTGGGCCTGCCGCGCCCCTGGGACCAGCAGTGGTCGCTCCGCATCCAGCAGGTGCTCGCCCACGAGTCCGACCTGCTGGAGTACGAGGACATCTTCGCCGGCTCGCACGTCATCGAGGCCAAGGTCGACTCGCTCGTCGAGGAGTGCCTGGCGGAGATCGACCGGATCCAGGAGATGGGCGGCGCGATGGCAGCCGTCGAGTCCGGCTACCTGAAGTCGCAGCTGGTCTCCTCGCACGCCGAGCGGCGCGCCCGGATCGAGGCGGGCGACGAGAAGATCATCGGTGTCAACATCTTCCAGTCGACCGAGGAGAACCCGCTCACCGCCGACCTCGACACGGCGATCATGTCGGTCGACCCGGCGAACGAGGCCAAGGTCGTCGCCTCCCTCGGCACCTGGCGCGACACCCGCTACCAGCCCCCGTTCAACCACCCGCGCCCCTGCAAGGCGCTGGAGCGCCTGAAGGAGGCCGCCCGGGGCAGCGCGAACCTCATGGAGGCCACCCTGGAGTGCGCCCGCGCCGGGGTCACCACGGGCGAGTGGGCCGGGGCGCTGCGCGAGGTGTTCGGCGAGTACCGCGCCCCCACGGGCGTCTCCTCCGCCCCGGTCGCGGTGACGGCCGAGGAGGGCACGCCGCTCGCCCTCGTCCGGGAGAAGGTGGCGAAGACCGCCGCGGAGCTGGGCTCCGGGCGGCTGCGGCTCCTGGTCGGCAAGCCGGGCCTGGACGGGCACTCCAACGGGGCCGAGCAGATCGCCGTCCGCGCGCGTGACGCCGGATTCGAGGTCGTCTACCAGGGGATCCGGCTGACGCCCGAGCAGATCGTCAACGCGGCCCTCGCGGAGGACGTGCACTGCGTCGGCCTGTCGATCCTCTCCGGCTCCCACTCCGAACTGGTCCCCGACGTCCTGGACCGCCTCCGGGAGGCCGGCGCCCACGACGTCCCGGTCATCGTCGGCGGGATCATCCCGAACGCCGACGCCGCCGAACTGAAGCGGGCGGGAGTGGCCGCCGTCTTCACCCCGAAGGACTTCGGCATCACCGAGATCATCGGCCGTATCGTCGACGAGATCCGGAAAGCGAACAAGCTCGACCCCCTGGAGGTCCCCGCATGACCAGCCCCGCTTCCCCCGTGAACCGGCTGCGCCCCCGCCGCTCCTGCCTGGCGGTCCCCGGCTCCAACCCGCGCTTCCTGGAGAAGGCCCAGGGGCTCGCCGCCGACCAGGTGTTCCTGGACCTGGAGGACGCCTGCGCGCCGCTCGCCAAGCCCGAGGCCCGGCACACCATCGTCAAGTTCCTCAACGAGGGCGACTGGACCGGCAAGACGCGTGTCGTGCGGGTCAACGACTGGACCACCCGCTGGACGTACCGGGACGTCGTCACCGTCGTCGAGGGCGCCGGCCAGAACCTCGACTGCATCATGCTGCCGAAGGTCCAGGACGCCCAGCAGATCGTGGCGCTCGACCTGCTGCTCACCCAGATCGAGAAGACGATGGGCTTCGAGGTCGGCAAGATCGGCATCGAGGCGCAGATCGAGAACGCGCAGGGCCTGAACAACGTCAACGCGATCGCCACGGCCTCGCAGCGCGTCGAGACCATCATCTTCGGCCCGGCCGACTTCATGGCCTCCATCAACATGAAGTCCCTGGTCGTCGGCGAGCAGCCGCCGGGCTACGACGCCGACGCGTACCACTACATCCTCATGAAGATCCTGATGGCCGCCCGCGCGAACAACCTCCAGGCGATCGACGGTCCCTACCTGCAGATCCGCAACCCCGAGGGCTACCAGGCGGTCGCCCGCCGCGCCGCCGCCCTCGGCTTCGACGGCAAGTGGGTGCTGCACCCGGACCAGGTCGCCGCCGCGAACGAGATCTTCTCGCCCTCGCAGGAGGACTACGACCACGCCGAGCTGATCCTGGACGCGTACGACTACTACACCTCCGAGGCCGGCGGGAAGAAGGGCTCGGCCATGCTCGGCGACGAGATGATCGACGAGGCCTCCCGCAAGATGGCCCTGGTCATCTCCGGCAAGGGCCGCGCCGCCGGCATGCAGCGCACCAGCAAGTTCGAGATCCCGGAGGCCTGAGTCCGATGCAGTTCGGCCGTACCTACGAAGAGTTCGAAGTCGGCGCCGTCTACAAGCACTGGCCCGGGAAGACGGTCACCGAGTACGACGACCACCTCTTCTGTCTGCTGACGATGAACCACCATCCGCTGCACATGGATGTGAACTACGCCGAGAACACGACGGACTTCGGCAAGAACGTCGTCGTCGGCAACTACATCTACTCGCTGCTGCTCGGCATGTCCGTGCCGGACGTCTCGGGCAAGGCGATCGCCAACCTGGAGATCGAGTCGCTGCGCCACGTGGCGCCGACCTTCCATGGCGACACCATCTACGGCGAGACCACGGTCCTCGACAAGACCCCGTCGAAGTCGAAGAACGACCGCGGGATCGTGTACGTGGAGACCAAGGGCTACAAGCAGGACGGCACGCTCGTGTGCGTCTTCCGCCGCAAGGTGATGGTGCCCACCGAGACGTACATCAAGGAGCGCGGCGGCGAGCAGCCCGGCCGCCCCGAGCTCATCGAGCCCGCCAAGAAGACGGAGAAGTAGCCATGGCCCGACTCGCCCAGACCGCCGGGCTCACCGACGTCCAGCAGGAGATCCTCAAGACCGTCCGGGAGTTCGTCGACAAGGAGATCATCCCGGTCGCCACCGAACTGGAGCACCGCGACGAGTACCCGCAGCAGATCGTGGACGGGCTGAAGGAGCTCGGTCTCTTCGGTCTGATGATCCCCGAGGAGTACGGGGGCCTGGGCGAGTCGCTGCTCACCTACGCGCTGTGCGTGGAGGAGATCGCCCGTGGCTGGATGTCGGTCTCCGGCATCATCAACACCCACTTCATCGTGGCGTACATGCTCAAGCAGCACGGCACCCAGGAGCAGAAGGACTACTTCCTGCCCCGGATGGCGGCCGGCGAGACGCGTGGCGCGTTCTCGATGTCGGAGCCGGGCCTCGGCTCGGATGTGTCGGCCATCACGTCCAAGGCCGTCAAGGACGGCGACGAGTACGTCCTCAACGGCCAGAAGATGTGGCTGACGAACGGCGGAACGTCAACCCTGGTCGCCGTTCTCGTCCGAAGTGACGAAGGACACCCCGAGGGGACCGCGCCCCACAAGTCGATGACGACCTTCCTCGTGGAGAAGGAGGCCGGCTTCGGAGAGGTCCGCCCCGGCCTCACGATCCCGGGGAAGATCGACAAGATGGGTTACAAGGGCGTCGACACGACCGAACTCATCATGGACGGACTGCGCATTCCGGCCAATCGGGTCCTCGGCGGGGTCACCGGCCGAGGGTTTTACCAAATGATGGACGGCGTGGAGGTCGGCCGCGTCAATGTCGCGGCCCGTGGCTGCGGTGTCGCGCAGCGTGCTTTTGAACTGGGTGTCTCGTATGCCCAGCAACGTCACACTTTCGGCAAGGCGATCGCCCAGCACCAGGCGATTCAGTTCAAGCTCGCCGAGATGGCTACCAAGGTCGAGGCCGCTCATGCGATGATGGTGAACGCAGCACGCAAGAAGGACTCCGGGGAACGAAACGACCTCGAAGCGGGGATGGCGAAGTACCTCGCCTCCGAATACTGCAAGGAAGTCGTCGAGGACGCCTTCCGTATCCACGGCGGATACGGGTTCTCGAAGGAGTACGAGATCGAGCGTCTCTACCGGGAGGCGCCGATGCTGCTCATCGGTGAAGGTACCGCCGAGATCCAGAAAATGATCATCGGTCGTCGGCTGCTCGAGGAGTACCGGTTCCAGGGTTGATTGTCGCCTTTGAGTCGGTTCGGCCGCGAAGAAGATCACACCCCGTGTCCGTCTTCCGGCCGCCGACTCGGCTGCTGGCTTACCCAGTTGCGGCCCGCAACCGATAGCATCGTTTGAAAGCCGCCGTCCCCCGTTGCCAGTGCGGCATCATCCGCTACGAAGGTCATCCATGCCCCACAGCCAAACCTCTGCACCTCGCGACAGCCTCGCCGGCGTACGCATCGCACGCGGAGCATCGCCGTGGCTTCTGCCGACCGTCGCCACCGCGGCGCTGAGCCTCGCGCGTGCGCGCAAGTCCCGGCGTGCCGCGGCCATCGCCGTGCCCACCACCGCTCTGGCGGCGGGCATGCTGTGGTTCTTCCGCGACCCCGAGCGCGAGATCGCTCAGGGCCGGGTCATCTCCCCCGCCGACGGTGTGGTGCAGAGCATCATGCCGTGGAAGGACGGACGCACCCGGGTCGCCATCTTCATGAGCCCGCTGAACGTCCACGTCAACCGCGCGCCGCTGGCCGGCACGGTGACGTCCGTGGAGCACGTCCCCGGCGGGTTCGTCCCGGCGTTCAACAAGGAGAGCGAGAACAACGAGCGCGTTGTCTGGCACTTCGACACCGAGCTCGGTGACATCGAGATGGTGCAGATCGCCGGTGCCGTCGCCCGGCGCATCGTGCCGTACATCCCCCAGGGGACGAAGGTCGAGCAGGGCGAGCGCATCGGTCTGATCCGCTTCGGGTCGCGCGTTGACATCTACCTTCCGGAAGGTGTCGACGTCGCCGTCGAGGTCGGTCAGACCACGACCGCGGGGGTGACTCGCATTGACCGTGATTGATCCCGACACCCGGGCCGCCGACTGGGCCGCCGACGCGGACGCGGAGGAGGCCGAGGAGTCGGAGGAGATGCCGCTGTCGCTGAGGCTGTCCATAGCGGACGCCCTCACGCTCGGTAACGCCACGTGTGGATTCATGGCGGTGTACTTCACCACCACCGGCATCCTCATCCCGCACCTCACGGGCAGCGCGGAGACCGGCATGGCGCGCAACAGCGCCGCCACCGCCGTGATCCTCATGCTGGCCGCGGCGATCTTCGACCTCTTCGACGGCATCGTGGCCCGCAAGCTGCGCTCGTCGCCGATGGGCGCGGAGCTCGACAACCTGTCGGACCTCATCAGCTTCGGTCTGGCCCCGGCCTACTTCGTCCTCGTGTACGGCATGGTCGCGGTCCCGGACGGCGCGCAGCAGAAGGTCTCGGCGGTGGCCGCGGTCGCGGTGCTGCTCGCGGTCGTGCTGAGGCTCGCGAGATTCTCGTGCGTGACGATGAAGGACGGCATGTTCCAGGGCATGCCGAGCCCCTTCGGCGCGCTGACGGTCGTCTCGATCGTGCTTCTGGAGCTGCCGTTCGTCCCGACGCTGCTCGCGATCATCGGTGTCGCCTGGCTGATGGTGAGCCGGGTCGAGTACCCGAAGCCGCGGGGCATCCTCGCGGTGGCGATGCTCAGCTGGATCGTGGGCGCGATGGGCATGCTGGCGGCCTGGGCGTTCGACGCCCCGGGCGGGCAGCTGCTGCTCCAGACCGGCTGCGCGCTGCAGGTGGTCCTGGGCGCCGTGATCCCCCTCTTCGCGACGGCCCGGCGAGTGAACACCTTCCGTGACAACCGCCGTGAGAGCCGCGAGGCCCGCGAGGCGGAGGCCGCGCAGGTGCGGTAGGCGGAAAGCCTCATGTGTACGAGGAAGGGCCCGGAGACATGGTCTCCGGGCCCTTCCTCGTGTCCGCTTCACGTCGTGTCCGCCTCAGGGGAGACGCTTGTAGTAGAGCGTGGTGGGGCGCAGGGTGCCTGTGGGGTCGGCGGCGAAGTCCGGGATCGTGCCGGCCGGGGTCCAGTCGGCCTTGCGGTACAGCCGCTCGGCGGGGCTGTCGGTCTGGGTGTCCAGGACCAGGAGCGTGAGGCCCTCGCCGGCCGCGTGGGCCTCCGCCGCGGCGAGCAGGGCCGCCCCCAGGCCGTGGCCGCGGGCGGCGCGGTGGACGATCAGCCGGGCGATCTCGCCGCGGTGGCGGCCGTTCGCCTTGTCGGTACGGACGAGGGTGATCACGCCGAGGACCTCGCCGTCCGGGCCGTGGGCCGCCCAGACGTCCCGTACGCCCCGCTCCGCCTCGTCGGCGACGCTCTGCCACCACCGGGCCGCCTCGGCGGGCTCCAGGGGCGCCAGGAAGCCCAGGGAGGCTCCGCCGTCGACCGCGTCGACGAGGAGGGCGGCGAGGCCGTCGGCGGCATGGGCGCGGATCCGGGCGGGGTCCAGGAGGTCGACGGTGGTCGCGGGGGCGTGTGTGTCCATGGCCCGAGCCTCACACGGTCCTGTTTCGCGGAGATGACACGCCGGAGCCCCGCCGCGCGGGGTGCGCGGCGGGGCGTGCCGTACGGGCGGGGGTCAGCCGGCCTTGGGGGTGAACTCCTTCGCGGCGTCGGAGATGAACGGCTCGCGGACCGTGCGCATGCCGCCGGGGACGGTCTTGTCGGGCTGGATGATGACCGACTCGCGGGAGGACGGGGCCTTCGGGTCGCTGAAGTCGTGCGTCATGCCGAAGCCGAGGTCGACGTCCTTCAGGGTCAGCAGCGCCTTGTCGATGCCCTCCCGGGTGAGGTCCTTGGACGCGCAGGCCTTCTTCAGTGCCTCGCCGAAGACGCTCGCGGCCGTCCAGCCGGCGACGATGCCGTTGTCGAGGCTGTCGCTCGGGTACGCGGCCTTGTAGTCGGCGACGAGCTTCTTCGCCGCCGCGGTGTCCGCGCCGATCGGCAGGCTCGGCGAGGCGAACCAGTACATCTTCTCCAGGGCGGGCCCCGCCTGGGTGCCGAGCAGCTGCGGGGCGAACGCCGAGTTGTTGCCGATGACCGGAACGGTGAGCTTCGTCGCCGCCGCCACGCCGACCAGGGAGGCGGCCTGGCGGGGGCCCGCGCTGATCACGATGCCCTTGACGCCCGCCTGCTTGAGCGCCGCGACCTGCGCCGACATGTCGTTGTCCGTCGGCTTGATCTTCTGCTCGACGACGGTGAGGCCCGCCTTCTCGGCCGCGTACTTCGAGCCCGCGAGGGCGTTCTCGCCGTAGTCGCCCTCGAAGTAGACGTGCCCGATCTTGTCGCCCGCCTTCAGGCCCTTCTCCTTCACCAGGAAGTCGACGGCGTTGATCGTCTCGATGTCGTACGTGGAGCCCAGGACGCGGATGTACGGGGAGCCGAGCAGGGAGGCCGACCAGGCCTGGGGCAGCACGAGCCCCTTGTCCTGGCCGTCCACGCGCTGCTTGACCGCCGCGACGAACGGGGAGCCGATGAACTGGGCGTAGCCGACGACCTTCGGCTCCAGCTCGGTGTACGCGGAGAGCGCCTTCTGCGGGTCGTAGCCGTGGTCGCGGACCGTCAGCTCCAGCTGCCGGCCGCAGATCCCGCCGGCCGCGTTGACCTGCTTGACGTACAGCTGCTGGGCCTGCGTGACGCTCTTGCCGAGGGTGGCGTACACCCCGGTCATGTCGGTGAGCGCGCCGAGCGTGATGGTCGTGTCGGTGACGCCCGTACCGGACTTCACCCCGCCGGCGCCGGTGCCCTTGTCCTCGCCGGTCTTGGCCTTGGAGCTGCAGCCGGCGGCGGTCAGGGCGACGAGGGTGGCGAGCGCGACGGCCAGGGTTCTGGACGTCAGGCGACGGTGGGTCATCGTTCCTCCCCAGAGGAGTGCGAGGTCGAGGGTTGGGTGGATCGCTTGCGTTTCCGGGCGGCCAGCCGGACCAGGCCTCCTGGCAGGAAGAGCACCACCGCGACGACGGCGGCGCCGTAGAGGTAGCGGGCGGCCTCCCCCGGTGCGATCCCGCCCGTCCCGGGGGCGGAGACCAGGGGAAGCGCGTCGCTGTACCGGTTGAGGAGCTGCGGCAGCAGGGAGACGAAGACGCCTCCGACGACCGCTCCGGCGACCGAGCCGAGACCGCCGATGACGATCATGGCCAGGTATTCGAGGGAGAGCAGCATGCCGAAGTACTCCGGCACGGTCCGCTGGAAGACCAGCGCGAGGAGCACGCCCGCCAGACCCGCGTACATGGACGACAGGACGAAGACGGCGGCGCGGTAGCGGGCCACGGGGATGCCCATGACGCCCGCCGCGATCCGGTGGTCCCGGATGGCGTTCATGGCGCGGCCGGGGCGGCCGCGCAGCACCCCGCGGGCGAACAGGGCGCCCGCGAGGAGGAGGACGAGCCCGAGGTACCAGAGCTTCTCGGCGGAGCCGAACGGCACCTGGGCGACGAGCAGCTCGGTGTCGTCGAAGGTGATCCCGAAGAGGCTGAGCGGGGGCACCGCGCGGCCGTTGAAGCCGCCGGTGAGGTCGTGGGCGTTGAAGAGGACGTGCTGGCCGATGAAGATCAGCGCGAGGGTGGCGATGCCGAGGTAGGCACCGCGCAGCCGGCCGGCGATGGGGCTGAACACACCGCCCGCCAGACCCGCGAGGACCACCGCGAGGACGGCGGCGAGCCAGCCCGGCAGACCGAGCCCGGTGAGCCCGTCCGCGCCGTCGCCCGCGAAGGCGCAGTAGCCGTAGGCGCCGACGGCGAGGAAGAAGGCGTGGCCCATGGAGAGCTGGCCGGTGGCGCCGGTCAGCAGGTTGATGCCGATGGCGCCGATCGCGGCGGCCATGGCGAAGAGCCCGGCCTGGAGCCAGAAGCGGTCCAGGTAGAAGGGGAAGGCGACGAGGACGAGTCCTGCGGCGGCCCATCCGTAGACGCGGGGCCGGGCGAGCGCGGCGAAGGAGCGGGGCGCGAGGGTCTCAGACACGGGCGAGCTCCTTCGTGCCGAAGAGTCCGGCCGGGCGGATCAGCAGCACCGCGACCATCACCAGGTACGGGGCGAGGTCGCCGATGCCCCGGCCGAGGAACGTCAGATCGCCCTGGTAGCCGGTGGCGAGGGACTCGGTGACGCCGACCAGGAGGCCGCCGACGAGGGCGCCGGTGGTGGAGTCGAGGCCGCCGAGGATGGCGGCGGGGAAGGCCTTCATCGCGGCGAAGGAGGTGGAGCGCTCCAGGCCGGGGGTGGGGAAGACGGTGAGGAAGAGGGCGGCGACGGCGGCGAGTCCGCCGGCCACCGCCCAGGCGCCGAGCGAGACCCGGCCGAGCCGGATGCCCATCAGGGCGGCGGTCTCCTGGTTCTCGGCGGCGGCGCGCATGGCGACGCCCCAGGAGGTGTACCGGAAGGCCAGCAGGAAGGCGGTGATGAGCAGGGCGGCGGCCAGGAAGGCCGCGATACGGGTCTGGGCGAGGGTGACCGGGCCGAAGGTGACGACGGCGTCGCCCCACGGGTCGCCGAGGGACAGGATGTCCGTACCGATGCGGCGGGTCAGCTCGGTGGCGAGCAGGATGTCGACGCCGATGGTGACGATGGCGAGGACGCTGTGGTCGGAGCCCCGGTAGCGGCGCATCACGAGGAACTCGACGGCCGCGCCGACGGCCGCCGCTCCGCCGATACCGACGGCGAGCGCGGGCCAGAAGCCGATGTCGTCGTGGAGGACGGCGGTGAAGTAGCCGCCGGCGAGGAGCAGCGAGGCGTGGGCGAAGTTGACGACCTCGGTGGCGCGGAAGATCACCACGAAGCCGAGGGCGATGAGGGCGTAGATCGAGCCCAACGAGACGCCGTTGAGCAGGAGTTCGGCGAAGGTGGTCACTCGGCGGTCTCCTCTCCGAGATAGGCGCGGACGACCGCCGGGTCGTTCTGTACGTCGCCGGGGGCGCCGTCGGCGATCCGGCGGCCGAAGTCGAGGACGGTGACGGCGTCGGCGAGCCGCATCACCACTCCCATGTCGTGCTCGACGAGGACGATGGAGATCCCGAGGCTGTCGCGGACGCCGGCGATGACGGCGGCGGTACGGCGCCGCTCGTCGGCGGTCATCCCGGCGACGGGTTCGTCGAGGAGGAGCAGCTGGGGCTCCATGCAGAGGGCGCGGGCGAGTTCGGCGAGCTTCTGCTGCCCGTACGGAAGTGAGCCCGCGGGCTGCTGGAGCTGCTTCTCCAGGCCGACGAAGGCGGCGATCTCGCGGACGCGGGCCCGGTGGCGGGCGTCCTCGCGGGCGGCGGAGGGCAGCCGGAGTCCGGCGGCGAGGAAGCCGGTCCTGGTGAGCCGGTGCCGGCCGAGCATCAGGCTGTCCTCGACGGTGGCGCGGGGCGGCAGCGCGAGGTTCTGGAAGATACGGGCGACGCCCAGCTCGGCGATCTTGTGCGGGGGCAGGTCGGTCAGCTCGTGCCCGCCGAAGCGGACGCTGCCCGAGGTCGCCTTGTAGACCCCGGAGAGCACGTTGAAGCAGGTGGACTTGCCGGCGCCGTTGGGGCCGATGACGGCGTGGACGGTGCCGGGGCGGACGGTGAAGGAGACGGCGTCGAGGGCGGTGAGCCCGGCGAACCGGACGGTGACGTCGCGGACGTCGAGTGCGGGCACGTCGGGAGCGGTCGGGCCGTCGGGGGGCGCCGGGCGCCCGGGGGCGGTCGGGGTCATCGGGCGGCCTCCCAGCGGGAGAGCACCGGGTGGACGGTGGCGGCGGTCGCCGCGTCGGCGGCGGCGTCCTCGTCCACGACGCCCAGGTAGCGGCGGCGGACCTCGTCGGACGCGGCGAGTTCGGCGGCCGGTCCCGACAGGGTGACCTCGCCGACCTCCAGCACGTACGCCCGGGTGGCGAGCCGCAGCGCGAGCGCCGCGTTCTGCTCGACGAGGAGCACGGCGGTGCCCTGGGCGTTGATCTCGCGGATGGTGTCGGCGATCCGGGCGGCCATCAGCGGGGCGAGGCCCAGCGAGGGCTCGTCCAGGAGCAGCAGCTTCGGCGAGGCCATCAGGGCCCGGGCGACGGCGAGCATCTGCTGCTCGCCGCCGGACAGGAGCCCGGCGCGCTGGTGGGCGCGTTCGGCGAGGACGGGGAAGAGCTCGTGGACCCGCTTGAGCGCGGCGGCCCTTCCCGCGCGGTCGTCGCGGGCGCCGAGCGCCCCGGCGCGCAGGTTGTCCTCGACGGTCATCCGCGCGAAGACCTGCCGCCCTTCCGGCACCTGGGAGACCCCGGCGGCGACGACCCGGTCGGGGGCGAGCCCGCCGATCGGCCGGCCGCCGAAGGTCACGGTGCCGGAGGTGACGGCTCCGCCGTGGAACGACAGTGTGCGCGAGACGGCTCGCAGCAGCGTGGACTTGCCCGCTCCGTTGCCGCCGAGGACGGTGACGACTCCGCCCTCGGGCACGGTGAGCGACACCTGCCTCAGCGCGCGAACCGGTCCGTATCCCGCCGACAGGTCCGCGACCTCGAGGGCGAGTGCGGTCCCTCCCATGGCTCCCCTTCCGTGGCCCGTTCAGTGGCGCTCACCCCAGCACCGCGGTGCCCGTCCGTCCACGTGCGGCGGCCGAAACGCTGCCGGTGACCAGCGGGCGCGGGGGTGGGTTGTGCACGCGCACAACACCGCGTGTCAGGGGCCTGTCGGGAAGGGGGCGGGGGTGGCATCCTCCGGGCATGGGACGGCGCAGACCGCGGACCGGCGACGACTGGAAGCTGCTGGCGGAGGCGTGCACGGCGCTTCTGGAGCGGCTGCCGGAGCTGGTGGACGAGCATCTGAGGGAGTTGCACGAGTACGAACCGGCGTACGGCCGGATCGTGCCGTACGACCAGCACTGGCACGAGGCCCACGAGGCCCTGCGGATCGGGATCGAGATGATCTCGGCGCCCCGGGACACGCCCCGGCGGGACCTGGCGCACGCGGACGAGCTGGGGCGGCGGCGCGCGGAGCAGGGCATGCCGCTGGAGCTGGTCGTGCACGCGTACCGGCACGCCGGGCAGCTGGTGTGGGACGCGCTGATCGAGGACGCGTCGGCGTTCCCGCCCAGGCTCGCGGCGCTGACCCAGTCGGCGACGATCATGTGGTCGGCGGTGGACGCGCAGGCGGACACGGCGTCGGAGGCGTACCGGGCGACGGAGCTGGAGCTGCGGCGCCGTACGGACGAGCAGCTCCAGGCGCTGCTCGACGCGCTGCTCCAGGGGCAGCGCTCGCCCGAGGTCACGTCACGGGCGGCGGCGGGCCTGGACCTGCCGGAGCACGGGCGGTACGCGGTGGTGGTGCTGCGGCCCGACCGCCGGGAGGTTCCGGAGCCGTTCCACCGGCGGCTTCAGGGGGCCGGGGTGCGGTTCCTGTGGCGGATGGGCGCGGACTGCGAGATCGGGGTGGTGTCGCTGGCCGAGGGCACGGGTCTGGACGCGCTGTCGGAGCTGCTGCAGGGGCGGTGTCCGGGTCCGGGCGGGATCAGCCCGGTGGTGACGGGCCTGGCCGAGCTGGGCCGGGCCCGGCGGCTCGCGGAGCTGGCGCTGCGGACGAGTCCGCCGGACTCGCGGCAGATCGTCCGCCTCGACCGCAGGATGGCGGGCGCGCTGGTGGTGGGGCAGCCGGAGCTGGCGGGTCTCCTTGTGGCGGACGTCCTGGGCGCGCTGCTCGAACTGGACCCCTCGGACCGTGCGGTCCTCCTTGAGACGCTGGACGTCTGGCTGGACTGCGAGGGCTCGGCGGGGCGGGCGGCGTCGCGTCTGTACTGCCACCGGAACACGGTCTTCAACCGCCTGCGCCGCCTGGAGCAGCTGACGTCGAGGTCCTTGTCCCGGCCACGGGACCTGACGGAGATGACCCTGGCACTCGACGCGTTCCGCCTGACGGGGGCGGGGGTGGGGTGACCGCCGGGGCGACACCCCCCACCCCGCCCCTTCCCGAGACCCTGCCGGGGGCTGGTGGGGGTGCGGAGCCGCGCCCCGCACCCGGGGCGGCGGCTTCGGGGCTTGCCCGCCACGGCCTGCCTCGTCCGGGCCGGCGCTGGCGGGCCTACGCCAGGTAGTCCGCCGCGATGGTGGCCGCGACCTCTTCCAGGAGGGGGCCCGCGTTCGGGATGGACTTGGCCGGGTCGGGCTCAAGTGCCGAGAGGGGGTAGGCGCGGCGGATGCCGGCCTCCGTCAGGGCCTCCTGGGTGAGGGCCAGGCGGCCGCAGACCGCCACGACGGGCTTGCCTGCGGCCCGGGCCGCCGCCGCCACACCCGCCGGGGCCTTGCCGTGCAGGGTCTGCTCGTCCAGCGAGCCCTCGCCGGTGATGACGAGCGTGGCCCGGTCGAGGGCCGGGGCGAAGCCGAGGACGTCCAGCATCAGCTCGATGCCGGGGCGGAAGCTCGCGTCGAGGCCGACCAGCGCCCCGTAGCCGATGCCGCCCGCGCCGCCCGCGCCCGGCGCGACCGCGCACTCGGCGGCCTTGGGGCCGATGGCCTTCTCCAGGACCGTCACGAAGTGCGCGAGCGCCGCGTCGAGCGTCTCGACGTCCTCGGGCGTCGCGCCCTTCTGCGGGCCGTACACCGCGGGCGCGCCCTTCAGGCCCGTCAGCGGGTTGTCGACGTCGCTCGCGAGGATCAGGTCCACGGCGGCGAAGCGCGGGTCGAGGCCGGACAGGTCCGCGGTCGCCAGCGCCGCAAGCGCCGCTCCGCCCGGTCCCACCCGCTCGCCCGCCGCGTCCAGGAAGACCGCGCCGAGCGCGGCCAGCATCCCGGCGCCGCCGTCCGTCGTGGCGCTGCCGCCGACGCCGAAGACGATCGTCGTGGCGCCCGCGTCCAGGGCGGCGCGCAGCAGCTCGCCGGAGCCGTACGTCGTCGACGTCAGGGGGGCGAACACACCCGCGGGCAGCAGCTGGAGGCCCGAGGCCTCCGCCATCTCCACCACGGCCGTCGTCCCGCGCAGCGCGAACGCCGCCGTGACGGGGTCGCCGACCGGCCCGGTCACCCGTACCTCACGGCGCTCGAAACCGGCCGCCACCGCGGCCGCGACCGTACCGTCGCCGCCGTCCGCAACCGGCAGGGTCTCCACTTCCAGCTCCGGGACGACCCGTCGCAGACCTGCTGTGACCCGCTCCGCGACCTGAACGGCCGTGAGCGAGCCCTTGAACTTGTCGGCCGCGACGAGTACGCGTGCGACCTCAGTTACTGCTCCGTCCGTCACCTTGCATCCCTTGCTTTCGAACGTGCAGTCGCGCCGAGGCCGACCCTATCCGCACCCCCAGACGGCGTGCCACCCCCTGATAAGGCGATATTCCGCACCATAGTGGGCGCATATGAGCACGGAATCGGATCCGATCGATCAGAAGTCCGCCGGTCCCGCCCCTGATCAGGCGGTCATCGGCATCGGCGTGGCCGCCGTCGTCGCGATGGTGGCCTGGGCCGCCCTCGGCAAGGATTCCTTCGACAGCGCCTCCACGTCCGCCCTCGGCTGGGTCCTGAACAACTTCGCCTGGCTCTTCGTGATCGCCGCCGACACCTTCCTGGTCCTGTGCGTGGTGATCGCGCTGAGCCGTTACGGACGGATCCGGCTCGGGTCGGACGACTCCGAGCCGGAGTTCACCGACCTCGCGTGGATCGCGATGATGTTCAGCGCGGGCATGGGCATCGGTCTGATGTTCTACGGGGTCGCGGAGCCGCTCCAGCACTACCTGTCCCCGCCGCCGGCGAGCGGCGCCGAGCCGGGCACCGGCACCGCCGCCCTCAACGCCATGGAGTACTCGTTCTTCCACTGGACGCTCACACCGTGGGCCATCTACGGCATCGCCGGCCTCGCGCTGGCCTACGCGGGCTTCCGCAAGGGCCGGGGCTCCCGGCTGAGCTCCGCGTTCGTCCCGCTGATCGGGGCCCGCAGGGCGGCGTCGTGGCAGGGCCGGGCGATCGACCTGCTCGCCGTCTTCGCGACGGTCTTCGGCACGGCGACCAGCCTGGGCGTGGGCGCGCTCCAGGTCTCCAAGGGCCTCAATCTGACCATGGACGTCGAGGACTCGACGGCGACGCAGCTGATCATCATCGCCTCGCTCTCCGCCGCCTTCGTCCTGTCGGCCTTCTCGGGACTGCACAAGGGTGTGAAGTGGCTGTCGACGATCAACATCGTGCTCGCCACCTGCCTGATGCTCTTCGTCTTCCTCCTCGGCCCGACGGTCTACATCCTCGATTCCATCCCCGCCTCCCTCGGCGGCTATCTGGACGAGCTGCTGCCGATGGCGACCCGTACGGGCGCCTTCACGGACCCCTCGTGGCTGGGCGCGTGGACGATCTTCTACTGGGCCTGGTGGCTGTCCTGGGCGCCGTTCGTCGGCACGTTCATCGCCCGGATCTCGCACGGCCGCACGATCCGGGAGTTCCTCATCGGGGTGCTGCTCGTGCCGAGCGGGGCGACGGTCGTCTGGTTCTGCGTGATGGGCGGGACGGCGATCCGCCTCGACTCGACCGGCGCGGCCGATCTCGCGGGCGCGGTGAAGGACGGGGCGGAGGCCTCGCTCTTCGCGATGCTGGACGCCCTGCCGATCGGCACGGTGACGTCGGTGATCGCGATGATCCTGGTCATGACGTACTTCGTCACCAGCGCGGACTCGGCGTCGCTGGTGATGGGCTCGCTGACCAGCCGCGGCTCGCTGCACCCGCCGACCTGGCTCGTGGTCACCTGGGGCATCCTCATGGCGGCGGTGGCCGCCGTGCTGCTCGTCGCGGGCGGACTGAACTCGCTGCAGACGGCGACGATCCTGGTGGCGCTGCCGTTCGTGATCGTGATGCTGGGGCTGTGCTGGGCCCTCCTGAAGGAGCTGCGCGAGGACCCGGGCGCGGGCCCGGCGCGCCACCACGCGCTGCACGGCGTACGGGACGCGGTGCGGGCGATGGTCGGCGAGGCGATGACAGAGCAGGGCGCCGGACACCACCACCGCCTGCGCCGCGCCGCGAAGTCCCGCAGCGACACGGACGAGGAACCCCGTGGGGAAGGCTGAGGCAGGTGGAGGGCCGAGGCCGGCGGTGGGCGGTGGGCGGCGTGTTCGGCGGGCGGGACCGGGCCGCGTTCGGTAGACCGGACGTATGGCGTTCAAGCAGGGCGAACTCGCCGACCGCATCCTCGGAGGCTGGACGGGCCGGATCGCCGGGAACATGCTCGGCAAACCCGTCGAGCGGGGCGATCTGTGGACGCCCGAGCTCATCGACCGGTACCTGCGCCTGACGGACGCCCTGCCACTCACCGACTATCTTCCGGCGCCGCCTCCCGACGCCCTGGCGCAGGGGTTCGAGCTGCGGCCCGAGTGGCCGCAGTGCGTCCGCGGCCGGATCAGGGGGAGCTGCCGGGACGACGACATCGACTACTCGATCCTCGGCCTGCACCTCCTGGAGACCCACGGGTTCGCCTTCACTACCGAGCAGGTGGGCGAGCACTGGCTGCTGCGGCTGCCCTACCTGCAGACGTTCACCGCCGAACGGACCGCCTACCGCAATCTCGCCAACGGTCTGAAGCCGCCGCTCACCGCCACCTACGACAACCCGCACCAGGAGTGGATCGGCGCCCTGATCCGGGCCGACGTCTACGGCTGGACCTCCCCGGGCGACCCGCGCCGCGCCGCCGCGCTCGCCCGCAGGGACGCGGTGCTGTCCCACACGGGGAACGGGGTGTACGGCGCGATGTGGGCGGCCGCGCTGGTCGCCGCCGCCTTCACCGCGCCGGACGTGCGCACGGCCCTGGAGGCGGCCCTCGACCGGATCCCGGCGAGCAGCCGGCTCGCGCGCACGGTCCGGCACGCGATCGCGCTGCACGAGTCGGGGGTGGGGTGGTCCGACGCGCTCGCCGAACTCGCGGAGCGGACGGCCGGAATGGGCTGGATCCACACCGTGCCGAACGCGGCGGTCCTCACGGCCGGACTGCTGTACGGGGGTGGGGACTTCACCGCCACCCTCGCCCTGACCGTCCGGGGCGGCCTCGACACCGACTCGAACGGGGCGACGGCCGGTTCGGTGGCCGGGGTGATGTGCGGGGCGGCGGCGATTCCTCCGCAGTGGTCGGAGCCGCTGCGGGACCAGGTGCGCAGCGCGGTGTTCGGCTTCGACCGGGTGCGGATCGGCGAACTTGCCGAGCGGACGCTGCGGCTGGCTACGCTGACGGCATGACGACGGACGACTACGCCACGTACATCGCCGGCCTGCCGCGTGTCCTCGCGGGTGCCGCCGCGCTCTTCCGGGACGGCGCGGGGCGCGTCCTGGTGGTCGAGCCGAACTACCGGGAGGGCTGGACCCTGCCGGGCGGCACGATCGAGTCGGACACGGGTGAGACGCCCCGGCAGGCGGCGCGCCGCGAGACGGCGGAGGAGATCGGCCTCGACCTGGAGCTGGGGGCGCTGCTCGCGGTCGACTGGGCGAACGGCACGGGCCGGCCGCCGATCGTGGCGTACGTGTACGACGGCGGGGTGCTGCCGGCGGAGCGGTTCGCGGAGATCCGGCTGCAGGAGGAGGAGTTGCTCTCCTGGAAGCTGATCGAGCCGGCCGAGGCGATCGCCCATCTCCCGGGCTCGCTGGGCCGGCGGGTGGTCGCGGCCCTCGACGCCCTGGCGGACGGCGGCGGCCCGGTGGAGCTGGAGAACGGCCGCCCGGTCCGCTGAACCGACCGCCCCTAGAAGCTGTCCGGCGGCACGCAGAGGACGGGGACCTGGGACAGGTGCAGCAGCTTGTGGGGCGTCGAGCCGAGAAGCGCGCCGCGCATCGGGCTCTCGCCCCAGCTGCCGACCACGATGACCCGGGCGGCGTGCCGCTGCGCGGCGTCGATCAGGGCCTCCGATGGCTTCTTGTCGATCACCTCGACGACGGTCGGTACACCCACCCGCTCGGCCTCCGTGACCGCGTGCCGCAGACCGGTGCGGCCGGCTTCCCGGACGGCCTGGACGTGGGACCGGTACTCCTCGCCCGAGGGGCCGGGAACCGCCACCCCGTAGACCAGGACGAGCGTCTCGTCGAAGGCGCTCGCCACCTCGACGGCGATCCGCAAAGCGCGGGCGGCGCCGGGGGATTCGTCGTATCCGAGCACGACCGACATCTCATGTCCCTCCGCCGGAACCGGAACCCGAACCGGAGCCGGAGCCGGAGTCGTGGCCGTGACCGTGACCGTGGACCAGGTCGGGGTCGGCGACGCCCGGGCGCTCGCTCCAGAACGCCGGTGCCCACAGCCGCCGCACGATCATGAGGATCACCCCGGTGAGGGCGATGCAGATGCCGATGACGAGCGGCGGTCCGAGGCCGAACCACGAGGTGCCGCTGTACGAGTTCTCCGGGTCGGACATGTCCGCGACCGACCTCACGAGGAGCCAGGTCAGCAGCCCCGCGCCGACCAGTGGCCCGAGGCCGATCAGCAGGAAGTTGTGGACGCTCTCGAAGAGATGGCGGCGGTAGTACACCACGCAGGCCAGGCCCGTGAGGGCGTAGTAGAAGGAGATCAGCAGCGAGAGCGCGGTCAGGGAGTCGTAGAGGGCGTTGGTGCTGATCTGGTTCACCGCGAGGTACCAGCCGATGGCGATGGCGGCGACCCACCAGGTGCTGACGTCCGGGGTGCGGAAGCGCGAACTGATGTGGGCGTAGTGCGCGGGCAGCGCCCGGCGGCGGGCCATGGACAGCGCGGTGCGCGAGGCCGGGATGATGGTGGTCTGGGTGGAGGCGATGGCCGAGGTGCACACCGCGAGCAGCAGGATCCAGTCCCAGCCGCCCAGGACGTCCCCGGCGAGCTGGGCGAAGATGAACTCCTCCTCGTCGGCGTTCTCTGCGAGGAACACCGGTCCGGCGTAGGCGACGACCGCGAAGCCGACGGACACGTAGGTGACGAGCAGGATGACGGTCGACCAGAGGCCCGCCTTGCCGGGGGCGCTCGCGGAGTCCCTGACCTCTTCGGTGAGGTTGACCGCCGACTCCCAGCCCCAGTAGATGAAGACGCCGAGCAGCAGCCCGCCGGTCAGCGCGGCGCCGCCGGCGCCGAAGGGGTTGAGCCAGCTCCAGGAGGGCTCGGCCGAGTCGTAGACGCTGGTGTCGGCGTAGACCGCGTACAGGGCCACGGCGACGAAGATCAGCAGACAGGCGACCTGCGCCAGGATGAGGACGTTCTGCACCTTGGCCGACAGCTCGGTGCCGATGACGCACACGGCCGTCATCCCCAGGATGAGGAGCACGGTGAGCAGTTGGCGTACGAAGGTGTTGTCCACCCAGCTGTCGAGCCCGACGGCGAGCAGGCCGAAGCTGACCGCCACGTCGGCGAGCGAGCCGACGACCAGGACACCCGTCATCGCGATGGCCCAGCCGCCGAGCCAGCCGGCCCACGGGCCCATGGCGCGGGTGACCCACGAGAAGGTCGTGCCGCAGTCCTGGTCGACCTTGTTGAGGTAGTAGAACGCGGAGGCGATCAGCAGCATCGGTACGAACGACGCGAACATCACGCCGGGCGCGTAGATCCCCACCAGGGCCACGACCGGGCCGATCACGGCCGCGAGGGAGTAGGCGGGGGACGTGGAGTTGAGGCCGATCACCAGGGCGTCGACGAAGCCGATGGCGTTCGCTTTCAGGCGCGCGGGGCGTTCGGCGGGCCTGGCGCCCTCGGCGGCGGCATCTTCGGTGGCCATGGTCCCTCCGCCCCGGTGGTGCCCGGACAGAACAGGGAGACTGCTGCCTTCATCGTAAGGAGGCCCGGTCCGCGGCGCATGTGCGGGAAGCGGCCGGGGCGGTCGGGCCACCGGTCACTGTTCGCGCATGCCCCAGGGCGTGCCGTACTCCGTGAGCAGGTCGAGGAAGGGGGCCGGGGGCAGCGCCTCGGGGCCGAGGACACCGCGGCCGTGCCAGACCCCGGTCGCGAGGAGTTCCAGGGCGGCCACCGGGTTGACGGCGGTCTGCCACACGACGGCCTGGGAGCCGTACTCGCGCATCGACCACTGGTTGTCGACCACGTGGTAGAGGTACACCTCCCTGGGCCTCCCGTCCTTGGTGCCCTTGACCCAGGTGCCCGCGCAGGTCTTGCCGTGCATCCGGTCGCCGAGGCCCGCGGGGTCGGGCAGACACGCGGCGACGACGTCGCGCGGGGAGACGCGGACCTCGCCTCCGTCGGCGCCGCGCACGGTGACCGGATCCGTGCGGTCGAGCCCGAGCTTGTGGAGGGTGCGCAGGACGCCGATGAACTCCTCGCCGAGGCCGTACTTGAAGGTGACGCGGCGGGTCCTGACCCAGCGGGGGACGAGGAGGACCTCCTCGTGTTCGACGTTGACGCACTCCACGGGGCCGATGCCCTCGGGGAAGTCGAAGACCTCCGGCTCGCTGAAGGGTGCGGTGGTGAACCAGCCGCGCCCCTCCTCGTAGACGACCGGGGGGTTCAGGCACTCCTCGATGGTGGTCCAGATGCTGAAGGACGGGGCGAAGTCGTAGCCGTCGACGACGAGGTTCGCGCCGTCGCGGACGCCGATCTCCTCGATCTCGTCGAAGAGCGTGTCGGCGGCGTGGCGGGCGAAGACGTCCGCGAGGCCCGGCTCGACGCCCATGCCCACCAGGGCGAGCCGGTCGGCCGCCTCCCACGCGGCGGCCCGGTCGAACTGCGCGTCACCGAGCTTGACCCCGCACTCCTCGTACGGACGCGTGGGGTGCGGCCGGGACAGCGACATCGCCATGTCGAGGTAGTGGGCGCGTTCGGCGAGGGCGGCCTCGAAGAGCGGCAGGACGAAACGGGGGTCGGTGGCGTTGAGGAGGACGTCGCAGTGGTGCTCCGCGAGGGCGGCCCGTACGGCGGCCCGGTCCGAGGCGTCGAGCCGGATCGCGGTGAACCGGCGCTCGTCCGGGCCCAGGGCGGTGACCGCCGCCTCGGCGCGCCCGGGGTCGTAGTCGGCGACGACGACCTGCTCGAAGAACGAACGGCGGGCCGCGATCCGGGTGATCGCCGTACCCACGCCTCCCGCCCCGACCATGAGGACGCGCATGACTCCGCACTCCTTGCGTCGACCGGTGCGGTGCCGCTCCCTTCGGTACGAGGAAGCCGCCCCGCCTCCCTCCCGATGATGCCGCCTCTCCCCCGGTTCAGCGCGGGGTGCCGACGGGCGTCTTGGGCTCGACGGGCCGGTCGAAGTGGGCGGTGACCGCGCAGGAGGCGAGCAGGAGGCCTGCCACGACCAGGAGGATGGCGCCGATCAGCAGGGAGCAGCCGATGGTGAGGAGCCGGCCTCGCCGGTCGGGGGCTGTGGTCATGGCCGGAACCTAGCAGTCGGTAATCCGTTCGCGTGGGGTGTTCGGACCTGCCTACGCTCGGCCCCATGACCATGGTCGCGATCCTCAGCGGAGCCGGTGTTTCCACGGACTCGGGCATCCCCGACTACCGGGGCCCCGACGGGGTGTGGACCCGCGACCCGGAGGCCGAGAAGCTCGCCACGTACGAGCACTACATGTCCGACCCCGACGTCCGCCGGCGTGCGTGGCGGACGCGGCTCGACGGCCCCGTGCTGCGCGCCGAGCCGAACGCGGCGCACCGGGCCGTCGCCGCGTTCGAGCGGACCGGGAACCCGGTGCGGGTGATCACGCAGAACGTCGACGGGCTTCACCAGATCGCCGGTCTGTCGGCGCGCAAGGTCCTCGAACTCCACGGCTCCGCGCGGTCGGTGGTGTGCACGTCCTGCCACGCCCGCTCCTCGATGGAGGAGGCGCTCGACCGGGTGCGGGCCGGTGAGGACGACCCGAAGTGCGCGCTGTGCGGCGGGATCCTGAAGTCGGCGACGGTGATGTTCGGGCAGCGGCTCGATCCGGTGGTGCTCGGCCAGGCCATGTCGATCGCCAAGGCGGCCGAGGTGTTCCTCGCGGTCGGCACGAGTCTCCAGGTGCAGCCGGCCGCCTCGCTCGCGGGGATCGCCGCCGAGCACGGGGCCCGGCTCATCATCGTGAACGCGCAGCCCACCCCGTACGACGAGATCGCCGACGAGATCGTGCGCGAGCCGATCGGCACCGCGCTCCCCGCGCTCCTGGAGCGGCTGCGCCAGGACACCCCCTAGAAGAGCGACGCCTCCGCCCCGGCGGCTCCCGACTCGAAGGCCAGCAGTCGGCGCTTGCGGTCGAGGCCGCCGCCGTAGCCGGTCAGGGAGCCGCTCGCGCCGACGACACGGTGGCACGGTACGACGATGCTGACCGGGTTCTTGCCGTTGGCGAGGCCGACGGCGCGCGAGGCCCCGGGGTTGCCGAGCTCCTCGGCCAACTCGCCGTAGCTGCGTGTCTCGCCGTACGGGATCCGGCACAGCAGCTCCCAGACCCGGAGCTGGAACGGGGTGCCGATCAGCTTCAACGGCAGCTCGAACTGGGTGAGTTCACCGGCGAAGTACGCCTCCAGCTGGCGGGTCGTCTCGCCGAAGGGGCTCGGGTCGGGTGCGCCGAAGGTCTCCTCGGCGGGGCGGTGGCGCTGGCCGGTCATGTGGATGCGGCTCAGGACACCGTCGACGGCGACCAGGGTCAGCGCGTCGTACGGGCTGTCGATGACGGTGTGCCGGACGTCGGACATGGTGGGTCGGCTTCCTTCGGGTCGGCTTCCTCGGTGCGGGGCTCAGGCGGGGAGGTGGTTGATCGGGTGGCTGTCGGTGGCCCAGAGGTACTGGACGGCGTACGCGCGCCAGGGCCGCCACCGCGCGGCGCGGGCGGTGAGCGCGGCGGGCGTGGACGGCAGCCCGAGGCCCTCGGCGGCACGGCGCACGCCCAGGTCGCCGGGGAGGAAGGCGTCGGGGTCGCCGAGCGCCCGCATGGCGATGACCTCCGTGGTCCACGGGCCGAAACCGGGCAGGGCGTGGAGCCGGGCGCGCGCCTCGTCCCAGTCGGTCCCCGGGCCGAGACTCAGGGAGCCGTCGGCGAGGGCCTCGACGAGGGTGAGCAGGGTCGTGCGGCGGCTGCGGGGCAGCGCGAGGGACTCGGGGTCGAGCCCGGCGAGCGCCTCCGGGGCCGGGAAGAGGTGCGTGAGGCCGCCCTCGGGGTCGTCGACGGGAACGCCGTGCGCGGCGACGAGCCGGGCCGCGTGGGTGCGGGCGGCGGCCGTGGAGACCTGCTGGCCGAGCACGGCCCGGACGGCGAACTCGGCCGCGTCCACGGTCCTCGGCACGCGCCGCCCGGGCGCCCGCTCGACCAGCGGGGCGAGCAGCGGGTCGTCGCGCAGCTGCTCGTCGACGGCGACCGGATCGGCGTCGAGGTCGAGCAGCCGGCGGCAGCGGCTGATGGCGAGGGTGAGGTCGCGGGGGTCGGTGAGGGAGAGCCGGCAGGCGATGTGGTCGGGCCGGGGGGCGAGGGAGACGATGCCGTGCCCGTGGGGCAGGGTCAGGGTCCGCCGGTAGGCACCGTCCCGCCACTCCTCCACGCCGGGGACGGCGGTGGCGGCGAGATGGCCGAAGAGGTTGGACGGGTTGAGCGGGGCGCGGTACGGCAGCCGGAGCGCGATCACACCCGGAGTGCTCGGTGTGTCGGCGGTGACGGGTGACCGGGTCGCGCGGGCGCGCAGCTCCCCCGGGGTCAGCGCGAAGACCTCGCGGACGGTGTCGTTGAAGGTCCGGATCGAGGCGAACCCGGCCGCGAAGGCGATCTCGGCCATCGGCATGGGTGTCGTCTCGATGAGCAGCCGCGCGGTCCTGGCGCGCTGGGCGCGGGCCAGGGCGAGCGGTCCGGCTCCGAGTTCGGCGAGGAGCTGGCGTTCGATCTGGCGGGTGGAGTAGCCGAGCCGGGCGGCGAGCCCGGGTACGCCCTCGCGGTCGACGATGCCGTCCTGGATCAGCCGCATGGCGCGGGCGACGGCGTCGGCGCGGACGTTCCATTCGGGGGAGCCGGGGCTCGTGTCCGGGCGGCAGCGCTTGCAGGCACGGAACCCGGCGCGCTGGCAGGACGCCGCGCTCGGGTGGAACACCATGTTCTCGGCCTTGGGCGGGACGACCGGGCAGCTGGGACGGCAGTAGATCCGGGTGGTCAGCACGGCGGTGAAGAACACGCCGTCGAAGCGGGCGTCCTTCGACCGGACGGCCCGCACGCAGCGCTCGGTGTCGGTGTACATGGCTCCATCGTCGGGGACCGCGGAGGCGTGCGCTGGCGAGAAAACGACATGGACCTTCCCGGAGCGGGGACGTCCCGGAGCCCCGTGGCGGCCTCCGGGACGCCCTCGGGGTCCCGCGTGCGGCCCGGTCCGTGTCGATATCCCGCCGGGAGGGGAGCAGCATGGAAGGAGTGGATCCCCGAGGCCGCCGGCGGGCCGAGGAACCGAGGAAGTGGACGGGTGACTGCAGAATCCCTGACGACAGCCGAACCAGCGAGAAGCACCCCATGAGCGGACGGCTCGGCCACCGGCCCAAGGGGTGGGGGCTGCGCAGCGTCGCAGGGCAGGTGTTCGCCCTCCAGGCGGTCATCGTCGTGGTGCTGGTCACCGTGGGCGCGCTGGCCCTGATCTTCCAGGCCCGGTACAACACGGAGACCGACGCGCGCAACCGCTCCCTCGCTGCCGCTGAGGCCTTCGCGCACGCTCCCGGCCTGCTGGACGCGCTCCGGTCCCCGGACCCGACCGCCGAGCTCCAGCTGCGGGCCGAGGCCGCCCGTACGGCCGCGGGCCTCGACTTCCTCGCCGTGATGACCCCGGACGGGATCCGCTACACCGACTCCCGGCCGGAGCTGATCGGGCAGCGGACCACCGGCGACATCGCGCGCGCCCGGGCGGGCGAGTCGTTCACGGAGATCTTCTACGGTGAGCCGTCGGACGCGGTCCGGGCCGTGGTTCCGGTGCGCACGGACGACGGCGACGTCGTGGGGCTGGTCAGCACGGGCATCGAGGTCGAGAACGTCGGCAACGTCGTCGAGGGCCAGCTGCCGCTGCTGCTCGGCACGGCCGCGGGCGCCCTGCTGCTCGCGGTGGGCGGCGCGGCGCTGGTGAGCCGGCGGCTGCGCCGGCAGACGCACGGGCTCGGGCCGGTCGAGATGACCCGGATCAACGAGCACCACGAGGCGGTCCTGCACGCGGTGCGCGAGGGGGTGCTCATCATCGACGCGGACCGGCGGCTGCTGCTGGCCAACGACGAGGCCAGACGCCTGCTCGACCTGGGGCCCGACGCCGAGCAGCGGCACGTCACCGAGCTGGGTCTCGACCCCCGTACCGCCGCGCTGCTCTCCGCCGACCGGGTGGTCAACGACGAGGTGCACCTGGCCGGGGACCGGCTGCTGGCCGTCAACGTACGGCCCACCAAGCCGTACATGGGCCGTCCCACCGGGACCGTGATGACGCTGCGGGACTCGACCGAGCTGTCCACCGTCTCCGGGCGCGCCGAGGTCGCCCGGGGGCGGCTGCAGCTGCTGTACGAGGCAGGGGTGCGGATCGGCACCACCCTGGACGTCGTGCGGACCGCCGAGGAGCTGGCGGAGGTGGCGGTGCCGCGCTTCGCCGACTTCGTCACGGTGGAGCTGCCCGAGTCGGTGCTGCGGGGCGAGGAGCCGTCGCGCGCGCTCAGCGAGATGCGGCGGACCGCGCTGCGGGGCATCCAGGAGGAGCATCCCTTCCAGCCGGTGGGCGACCGGATCCGGTGCGTGGTGCCGTCGACGCCGATGGCGCAGGCGCTCGACAGCGGTCGCGCCGTCCTGGTGGCCGAGCTGGCCGCGGCCGACGGCTGGCGGGCCCAGGACCCCGAGGGCGCCTCGGGGGCCCTGGAGTACGGTCTGCACTCGCTCGTCGCCGTGCCCGTCGTCGCCCGGGGCGTGGTCCTCGGAATGGCGAACTTCTGGCGCTCGGAGACCGAGGAGCCGTTCGGGGACGAGGACCTGAACTTCGCCGAGGAGCTGACGGCGCGGGCGGCGGTCTCCATCGACAACGCCCGCCGCTTCACCCGCGAGCACGAGATGGCGGTGACGCTGCAGCGCAGCCTGCTCCCCCGGATCCTGCCCGACCTGTCGGCGGTGGACGTGGCGTACCGCTATCTGCCGGCCAAGGCGGGCGTCGGCGGCGACTGGTTCGACGTGATCCCGCTGCCGGGGGCCCGGGTGGCGCTCGTCGTCGGCGACGTGGTCGGGCACGGGGTGCACGCGGCGGCCACCATGGGCCGGCTGCGGACGGCGGTCCTCAACTTCTCCACCCTCGACCTGCCGCCGGACGAGCTGCTCGGCCACCTCGACGAGCTGATCGACCGGATCGACCGGGGCCCGTCGGAGGGCGGCCCCGACAGCGGGACCGCGGCCGAGGGCGGTGCGGGCGACGCACATGGCGAGGGGCAGGAGCGGATCACCGGAGCCACCTGTCTGTACGTCATCTACGACCCCGCCGACGGCCGCTGCACCATGGCCAGGGCCGGGCACCCCGGGCCCGCGCTCGTCCACCAGGACGGCCGGGTCGAGTACCCGGACGTGCCCGCAGGGCTGCCGCTCGGGGTGGGCGGGATGCCGTTCGAGACCACCGAGCTGCATCTGCCGGAGGTCAGCCGTCTGGTGCTGTTCACCGACGGCCTCCTGGAGGCCCGCGACCGGGACTTCGACACCGGTCTCGGGCTGCTGGGCGAGGCGCTGGCCACCACCGGCCGCAGCCCCGACCAGGCCTGCACGGACATCCTTTCGGCGCTGCTCGTGCCGGTCCCGGACGACGACATCGCGCTGCTCGTCGCCGACACCCGGCGCCTCGAGTCCGAGCGGATCGCGGAGTGGGACGTGCCGGCCGACCCGGCGAACGTCTCCCGGGTCCGCAACGAGGGCGCCGCGCGGCTCGCCGACTGGGGTCTCGACGAGGTCGCGTTCACGGCCGAGCTGATCCTCAGCGAGCTGATCACCAACGCCATCCGGTACGGCGCCGAGCCCATCCGGGTCCGGCTGCTGCGCGACCGCCGGCTGATCTGCGAGATCTCCGACGGCAGCAGCACGGCCCCGCATCTGCGGTACGCGGCGACGACCGACGAGGGCGGGCGCGGGCTGTTCCTCGTCGCGCAGTTCGCCGAGCGGTGGGGCACCCGCTACACCGACCGGGGCAAGGTCATCTGGGCCGAACTGCCGCTGACCACGGCCGACTCGGAGCTGCCGCCGATGCCGGTGCCCGACCTGGACGCGCTGGAGGACCTCGCCTGGTGAACCCGGACGGGCGCGCCGGCCTCAGCGCGGGAAAGCCTCGGGGCGGGGAGGCCACAGCGCGGGGAGCGCTCAGCGCAGGGCTGTACGGGCCAGCAGGACCGCCACGTCGTCCCCCGGCGCGCAGGGCAGGAGCTGGTCGAGGATGGCCTCGCAGACCTGGCTGAGCGGTCGTTCGACGTCGACCAGCGCCTCGGCGAGCCGGTCCATGCCCTCGTCGAGGTCGCGGTCCCTGGCCTCGATGAGGCCGTCGGTGTAGAGCACCAGGAGGCTGCCGGGGGGCAGCAGGACCTCCTCGGTGGCGAAGGCCTGCCCACCGGTGCCGAGCGGGGTGCCCGGCGGCCCCTCCAGGAAGGTGATCGCCCCGTCGGCGGTGGCCACGGCGGGCGGCGGGTGTCCGGCGCGGGCGAGGACGACACTGCCGGTGGCCGGGTCGTGCACGGCGTAGACGCAGGTCGCCATCTCGTCCTCGCCCAGGTCGGCGACGACGGCGTCGAGGGAGTGCAGCAGCTCGGCGGGGGGCACGCCGTGCCGGGCGAGGGTCCGCACCGCCGTACGGAGCTGGCCCATCACGGCGGCGGCGTGGATGCCGTGGCCCATGACGTCGCCGATGACGAGCGCGGTCCTGCCCTCGGGCAGGACGATGACGTCGAACCAGTCGCCGCCGACGTCGTGGTCGCTCGCGGGCAGGTAGCGGCCGGTCAGCTCCAGGCCCTCGGCCTTCGGCAGGCCGCTGTTGGTGAGGCTGCGCTGGAGGGTGAGGGCGGCCTCGCGCTGGGTGGTGTACATCCGGGCGTTGTCGATGTTCAGGGCGGCGCGGGCGACGAGTTCGTCGATGAGGACGAAGTCCTGCTCGTCGAAGGGTTCGCGGTCGGAGAGCCGGGTCACGGAGACGGTGCCGAGCACCCTGCCGCGGGCGACCAGCGGGACGATCCGCGCGCAGCCGATGCTGGCCTCGAAGTAGGCGCGCAGGGGTTCGGTGCGCGGGTCGGGGAAGAGCGCGGGCAGGTCGGAGTGGTGGAGGTTCATCGGCCTGGCGTCGGTGATGACCTGCTCGTACGGGGTGCCCAGCGGGATCTGGAAGGTCTGTCCCGGGACGAGCACCGCGGTGGGGGCGGTCGGGTCGGGGAAGGTGGCGGCGAGGCGGCGCAGCAGCCCCTGGGTGGCGGCGCCGACGTCGTCGGGTTCGAGCACGGATTCGAGCAGCTGGACGTCGGCCGAGTCGGCGAGCTGCGGGACGAAGAGCTGGACGATCTCCTCGGCGGTCTGGTGCAGGTCGAGGGTGGTGCCGATGGTCTTGCCCGCCTCGGCGAGCAGGGCGAAGCGCCGGTTGGCCCGCTCGGCCTCGACGAGCGCCCGCTGGCCCTCGGTGATGTCGATGAGGGAGGCGATCAGGCCGAGCCGGCGGCCCGAGCCGTCGACGAGCGGGGCGTAGGAGCAGGACCAGGTGCGGTCGTGCTCGGGGTCGGCCGGGGTGCGGCCGGTGCGGCGTACGTCGACGACGGCCCGGCCGCTGTCCAGGACCTGCCGCATGGTGGCTTCCAGGGCGACGGCGTTGACGCCGGGCACGACCTCGGTGAGCCGTTTTCCGAGGTGCTCGGCGGGTGAGAGGCCGTTCATCCGCGCCAGCGCGTCGTTGACCCGGATGAACCGCAGGTCGTTGCCGAGGGTGGCGAGGCCGATCGGTGACTGGGTGAAGAGGCTCTGGAGCGCGGCGAGCGAGTCCCGCATGCGCAGGACCTCGGAGGTCTCGACGGCGATGAGCATGGCCCCCGGTCGCCCCTGGGGGTCGACCTCGGGGACGATCCACATCTCCATGGTCACTTCGTGACCGTCCCTGTGCCGTACGGGCAGGGTGCCGACGACGGTCTCACCGGCCTGGACGCGCAGGGTCAGCTGGTCGGCGAGCTGCTGGTTGGCCTCGGGCACCAGAATGGGCGCGGCGGGGCGGCCGATGACTTCCTCGGGGCGGTATCCGAGCAGGTCCTGGGCGGCCAGCGACCACTCGACGACGCACCCGTCCGCGTCCTCGCGCCAGAGGGCGATCGGGAGGACCTCCCGCAGGACACCGGCGTAACCGATGGCCGCCGGCGGTCGCTCCGGCGTCTGGCTCGCCGACTCAGAAGTGTCCAACGGTTCGACCTAACCCCGGGGGGTGTCTTCCTACTCGATCACCCTATCCGAGCCCTCGTCACGGAGCCTTGCGGTTCGGCTGAGGGAGTGGCCGGGACCGCCGGGGTCGCAGGGCCGAGGGAGTGGCCGGGCCGGGGTCGTACGGCTGAGGGAGTCGCCGGGCGCCGGGGGGGTTCCGCCGTAAACGACTCGCCGGTAACTTGGCGCCGCCCACTCCCCCACCGTCCTGGCAGGTACCAGATGCAGAGCTTGTTACGTGTGGTCCGAGGCGCCCTGCTCGTGGGCGCCCTGCTGGCCCCGGCCGTCGTGCCGGGCGCCGCCGCGGCGCGGTCCGGCCCGCCCTCCGAGACCCCCTCCGCGGCAGCGGCCACGGCCGCCGTCGACTGGACGCCGCCGCTGTCCACGCGCGGCCGGTACATCGTCGACGCCGACGGCGACCGCTTCCGGCTCCGCTCGGCGAACTGGGACGGCGCCCAGGGCTCGTGGAACGGCTCCGGCGACCTCGCCGACCCCGCCAACCACCACGCCGGGCAGAACGCCCACGGCATCCCGATCGGCCTGGACCGCGTCCCGCTGCCCACCCTCCTCGCCGACTTCCGCGCCCTCGGGCTCAACAGCATCCGGCTGCCGTTCTCCAACGAGATGCTGCGCGCCACCGCTCCCGTGCCGGACACGGCCGTCGCCGCCAACCCGGGGCTGCGCGGCAAGAACCCGCTCCAGGTCTTCGACGCCGTCGTCGCCGCCCTCACCGACGGCGGGTTCGCCGTCGTCCTCAACAACCACACCGTGACGACCCGCTGGTGCTGCGGCGTGGACGGCAACGAGCGCTGGAACAGCAGCGGGCAGTCCACGGCCCAGTGGGCCGACGACTGGGTCTTCATGGCGAAGCGCTACCGCGCCAACCCGCGCGTGGTCGGCGCCGACCTGTACAACGAGGTCCGGCGCGACATCTGGGACGACCCCAACTGGGGTCTCGGCGACAACCACGACTGGCACGCCGCCGCGCAGGAGGCGGGCGACCGCATCCTCGCGGAGGCCAACCCGGGCCTGCTCATCGTCATCGAGGGCATCAACTGGCAGGGCATCCCCGTGGACGGCTTCCCGCACGGCCGCCCCGCCCTCGCCCCGGTCCGTACCCTGTCGCACACCCTCGTGGTCTCCGGCAAGCTGGTCTACTCGGCCCACTTCTACGGCTACACGGGACCGAACCACAGCGGCGCCACCGGCATGGGCGAGACCACCGACCCCCGCTACCAGGACCTCACCCGCGAGCAGCTCCGCCAGGTCGTCCACGACCAGGCGCTGTACGTCTCCGCCGAGACCGGCACGCACGTCACCGCCCCGGTCTGGGTCAGCGAGTTCGGCATCGGCGCCGACGAGCGCGTCGACAGGCCGCGCGCCTGGTTCGGGAACCTGACCGAGCTGCTGCGGGACGCCGACGTGGACTACGCGTACTGGCCCCTGGTCGGCTGGCACACCAGCGGTGGCGGCGGCGACAGCTGGGCGCTGCTGCGGTACGACTCCGAGGGCCGGCGGACCGGCGTCCTGGACGCGGACGACTGGCGCGCCCCGGCCTGGACCGCCCTGACGCGGGCGCCCGGCCGCACGGGAGCGGTGCCCGTCTCCACCGCCTGGTACCAGCTGACGACCGACCACCGCGACCACAACGCCTCGCTGCGGGTGCGGGCCGCGGGCGACTGGGACAACGGCGCCCGCAAGGCCGTCTGCCCCGACGGGTCCCGGCTCGCCGGGCTCAGCCACACGGGCGGCCGTGGCCTCTGCGTGAGTTCGGGGCTGCGGGCCGGCTCGGGCGGCCACACGGTGGTCCGGGACGAGTCGTACGTCCCGGCGGGCGGGGACTGGGCCTCGGGCTACACCAAGTACCAGTGCCCGGCCGGGCAGTTCCTGATCGGCTACAGCCTCAGGGGCGCGCGGGTCTCCGCCGCCCTGTGCGCCCCGGCGGGCACGGCGCTCCCGGCGGGCGCGGGACGCACGCTGTGGTTCGACCGCGGCGACAACCGCCCGGCCGGTAACCCCGGTGGCGAGTACGCCCAGGGCCACTACAAGGGGCAGTGCGCGCCCGGCGAGTACGCGGCCGGGATCGCGTTCACCACCCGGTTCGGGGCCCGGCCGTCACCGGCCGCGCTGCTGTGCCGCCCGGCGGTGTAGCGGGCGAGTCCAGCGCGGCGGCGACGGACTGCGCCAGGAACGGGATCCGGTGCGCGCAGACCCCCGCGATGTTGATGCGGCCGGCGTCCGTCCCGTAGACGCCGGACCGCTCGCGCATCCGGCGCATCTGCTCCGGCGTCAGGGGGAGCATGGAGAACATGCCCTTCTGGCGCCGGAGGGAGGCCGCCGCGTCGGGGTGGCCGAGGGCGTCCAGGTGGGCGACGAGGTCCGCCCGGTTGGCGGCGATCCTGCCGCGCATGGCGTCGAGTTCCGACCGCCAGGTGTCCCGGAGCCCGGCGTCCTCGAGGACGGTGGCGACGACGGCGGCGCCGTGGTCGGGCGGCATCGAGTACAGCACGCGGGCGGCGTTCTGCAGGGCGGTCTCGACGTGCCGCAGGGTCTGCCGGGACGGGCCGAGGACGATGGCGCAGCCGGTGCGGTCGCTGTAGAGGCCGAAGTTCTTGGAGCAGCTGACGGCGATCAGCACCTCGGGCAGCCGGTCGGCCAGCATGCGGGTGGCCCACAGGTCGGCGTCGAGGCCGTCGCCGAGGCCGTGGTAGGCGAGGTCGACGAAGGGGACCCAGCCGTTCGCGCCGGCGAGCCCGGCGAGCGCCTCCCAGGTCTCCGCGTCGGGGTCGGTGCCCGTGGGGTTGTGGCAGCAGCCCTGGAGCAGGACCACGTCGCCCCGGCGCGCGGCGCGCAGGTCCTCCAGCAGACCGTCGCCGTACCGGTACGTGCGGACCGTGAGCCCCGCGCCTTCGAGGATCGGGCGGTGGTTGACGTACGCCGGGTCGCTGATCCACACCGTGGTGCCGGGGCGGGTCTGGCGGACGAGATCGGCGAGGAGCCGCAGGGCCCCGGTGCCGGCCACGGTCTGGACGGCCGTCGCGCGGGCGGTCCGCTCCTCGGTGCCCAGGACCATGGAGACCATGGACCGGTTGAAGGCGGTGTTGCCGGAGAGGCCCCGGTACTCCTTGGAGGCGGCCCGGTCGGCCAGGCGTATCTCGGCCTCCTTGACGGCGGCCATCACCGGGGTGACCCCGGTGTGGTCGCGGTAGACGCCGAGGACGAGGTCGAGGCGCTCGGGGCGCGGGTCGGCGGCGAACTCGGCCGACAGGTCCCACAGCGGGTCGACGGGCGGGGCGGCGAGCAGCTCAAGCATGGGCGGAGACCTTGGTTCGGGGGCGCCGGTTGGCGAGCGCGACGCCGAGGGTGATGAGGGGGACGCCGACGAGGACGGACAGCGTGGGCGACTCGTCGAGGAGCGGGACGGCGAGCAGAACGACGACGACCGGGCTGAGGCTGCCGACGACGGAGCTGCGCTCGGGGCCGAGACGGCGGATGGCGAAGGCGTACAGCAGTCCGGCGCAGAGCCCTACGCCCAGTCCCTGGACGACGAGGAAGAGCGCGATGTCACCGGCGGCGGCGTGGGCGAGTCCGGTGGGCAGCACGCCGGTCAGGGCGAGCAGGGCGACGACGGCGAAGGAGGGCAGGCAGAGCAGGCCGATGGAGCCGATCGGGTCGAGGTCGACCTCGCGCAGGCCCACGGTGTAGAGGGCCCAGAGGCCGCTGGCGAGCAGCAACGTTCCGGCACCGAGCAGGACGTCCGCGTCCAGGGCGGCGGTGTACCGCCAGACCAGGGCGCCGACCCCGGCGACGATCAGGGCGAGGCCGGCCGCCTGGGTTCCGCGCGGGGCGCTCTTCCCGCCCGCGACCATGAGCGCGGAGACGAAGAGCGGGACCATGCCGGGGACGATGGCGCCCACGAAGGCGGCCGAGGTCAGCGAGCCGCCGTACATGGCGGCGAGGAAGAAGGGGACGCCGGCACCGCAGACGATCTTGGCGGCGGTGGCCGGCCGCACCGCGAGGAGGCGCCGGCGGCGCCGCCACAGGGCGGGGGCCAGGACCACCAGCGGCACGCCGAAGCGGAGCAGGGCCGCGTCGGCGGGCAGCAGGGTGGAGGCGCCGAGGGCGCGGGCGCTGAGCGCGAAGGCCGCCCAGATGGCGACGGTGAGGAGCAGGGCGACGAGGCCCACGGCCTGCGGCGAGAGCCTGCCGCCGCCGGTCCGGGTGGAGCTGCCGGTCCGGTCTTCGCCGCCGGTCCGGTCGTCGGCGCCGGTCCGCTCGTCGGCGCCGGGCGCCTGCCGCAGCGGCGGTGCTCCCGCCGTCCGTATACCCCCCACGAGGAGCCTCCCGCTCGAATCCACTGGTTTCGAGCAACGGTAGGGCTTGTGGCGGGGCAGCCGATTGCCAGTTCTGCCCTCCAGACCTACCGTGGGGGCAGGATCTGCCAAGGATCGGTCGGTAGCAGCGAGGAGTGGGCGTGGACGCCGTGGACTTCCAGATCATCCGCGAGCTGCAGGCGGACGGCCGCCTGTCCAATCAGGACCTCGCCGACCGGATCCGGCTCTCCCCCTCCCCCTGTCTGCGCCGGGTGCGCCGGCTGGAGGAGGCGGGCCTGATCCGCGGCTACACGGCCGTCGTGGACCAGGTCGGCTTCGGGCTGCCGATCACCGTCTTCGTACGGATCCGGCTCGAACGCCACACGCGCGAGATCGTCGACGTCTTCGAGGACCACGTCGCCCGGATCGAGCACATCCAGGACTGCTATCTGATGGCGGGCAGCAGCGACTATCTGCTCAGGGTCGTGATCGAGAACCTGGAGGCGTACGAATCCCTGGTGCGGCACCGGATCCACGCGATCCCGGGCATCGCCTCGATCGAGTCCAGCTTCGCCTACGGCAGCGTGAAGCAGTCCAAGGTCTACCCGCGCCCGGCCTGAGCCGGGCGCGGGCAGGGAAGGTCCGCGGCGGGGAGGGTCAGAGGCCGAACTCCTGCGGGGAGACCCCGAGCGCCGCGCACGCCTCCCGCAGCACCTGCTCCTCGGCCGGGGCGACGTACCCGTCGGCGCCGGCGACGACGAAGCCGGTCTGCACGACCGCCTTGGCCTCCACGGGCTTCTTCGCCGCCTTGGCGATCTCCTGCAGCGCCTCCGCCTTGCCCTGCTGGAAGTTGTACGTCAACTGGTCGACGTGCTTGTTGAACCGCTCCCGCAGCTGGTCCGGCGGGAAGTTGCGCAGGACGTCGTTCTGCAGGATCAGCGACTCCACGTGCTGCCGCTCGGCCGGGTCGACGGACCCGTCGGCGGCCGCGACCAGCGCGCACATGGCCATGCTGGCGTCCCGGTACGCGCCGCTCTTGAGCTCCGTCTTCAGAGAGGCAAGCTGGGTCTTGAGCACGCCCACGAGCTGGGCCTTGGACCCCCCGCCCGCTCCCCCGCCCGGCCGGGCCGAGGTGCCGGAGCCGGCGCCGCGCGCTCCCTGCGCCTGCTGCTGCAGCCCCTTGGCCTGGTCCTTGATCCGGTCCCACATCGCCATCCGTGCCACCTCGCGTACGCGTTCGCTGCTCCGCGCGAGTACCGCGCGTCCCCCTGTGAACTCTCCCGGGCCCTCGCGAGTTCCCCGCAGGGGGCCGGGGCAGCCCTGGACGTCGCATCGCTTGTGCGTCGTACGGCCCTAGACTGGACGCATGGGAGACGGCACGACCGGCATCACGACGGGGGCCGTCGCGCGGCGCCTGGGCGTCTCCCCCACCACGCTCCGGTCCTGGGACCAGCGGTACGGCATCGGTCCGGCCGCGCGCGAGAACGGCCGGCACCGGCGCTGGACACCGGCCGACGTGGCCATGCTGGAGGCGATGTGCCGCCTCACCACGTCCGGCGTACCCCCCGCGGAGGCCGCCCGGCTGGCCCGGACGGGCACCACGACCCCGGCGGCCGAGCCCACCGCGACGACGGCGCCGCCCACCCGTGCCCCGGGGTCCGGCAACGGGCTGCCGCTCGCCGACGTGCGGCAGGAGTTCCGGGGTCTCGCCCGGGCCGCGGTGCGCCTCGACAGCCCGGCCATGGACACGCTGCTGCGCGGCCTGCTCACCACGCACGGACTCGTCACCTCCTGGGAGGAGGTCATGGGGCCCACGCTGCACGCGGTCGGCCGCAAGTGGGAGTCGTCCGGCGACCGGTACGTCGAGGTCGAGCACCTGCTGTCCTGGCACATCTCCACGGCCCTGCGCAGGACGGCGGACACCGCGCGTCCGCACCGCGCCGACGCCCCACCGGTCCTGCTGGCCTGCGTCCCCGGCGAACAACACACCCTCCCCCTGGAGGCCCTGACGGCGGGTCTGACCGAACGGGCCCTGCCCACCCGGATGTTCGGCGCCTCCGTGCCCGCCGAGGCACTCGGCTCGGCCGTCGGACGGCTCGGTCCGCTGGCCGTGGTCCTCTGGTCCCAGTCCCGTTCCACCGCCGCGCACGCCCTGGCCCAGCACGTCGCGGACACCTCGTTCGGGGTCAGAGGCGCCCGGACGCGCCCGCTGGTGCTCCTCGCCGGTCCCGGCTGGGCGGGCAGAACGCCCGCGCCGGGCATGCTCCGCCCGACCGGCCTGCGCGAGGCGCTCGACGTCCTCACCCACCGCTACACGGACCTCCCGCTCCTCCCCGACCGGCCATGACGCAGACGCGTCGTCCGTGCGTCGCTCGGGGACGCGGCGAGCGTCACCGCCGCCGTTCGACGGTCTGCCCGGCGCCTCCCGCGGCCCCTTCCACGGCGCCTTCCTCGGCCGTACGGGCGATCCTGCGGGCCATGCCGCCGAACACGACCGCGTGGAACGGGGCGACACTCCACCAGTAGAGCTGGCCGGCGAGACCCCGCGGATGGAAGAGGGCGCGCTGCCGGTACCGGGACCTGCCGTCGCCGTCCCGCTCCGCGTACATCTCCAGCCAGGCCTTGCCCGGCAGCCGCATCTCCGCCCGGAGCCTGAGCATGTTCCCCCGCTCGATCTCCTCCACGCGCCAGAAGTCCAGGGCGTCCCCGACGCGCAGGGAGGCGGCGTCACGGCGACCGCGACGCAGCCCGGCCCCGCCGACGAAGCGGTCGAGCCAGCCGCGAACGGCCCAGCCGAGCGGGAAGGAGTACCAGCCGTTCTGACCGCCGATCCCCTCGATGACCCGCCACAGCTCCTCGGGGCGGGCCTCGACCTCCCGTTCCCGTTCGTCGGTGTACAGGCTGCCGCCCGCCCAGTCGGGGTCCGTGGGCAGCGGGTCGCTGGGGGCGCCGGGCAGCGCGGCCGAGGACCAGCGGGTGACGACCTGGGCGTCGCGCACCCGCTGGAGGGCGAGGGCCAGGGCGCGGTCGAAGGGCAGGGGCGTGCCCGGCGGGTCGGGGACGTGGCGGGCGATGTCGTGCTCGGCGCACACGACCTCGTACCGGAGGGATTCGGCGAGGGGGCGGGCCAGCGCGGCGGGTACCGGGGTGACGAGACCGATCCAGTGGCTGGAGAGCCGTGGGGTCAGCATCGGCACGGGCAGGATCAGCCGGCGGGGCAGCCGGGCGACCTGGGCGTACCGCTCCATCATCTGCCGGTAGGTGAGGACGTCGGGACCGCCGATGTCGAAGGCGCGGTTGACGTCGGCCGGCATCTGGGCGCTGCCGGCGAGGTAGCGCAGGACGTCCCGGACGGCGATGGGCTGGACCCGGGTGCTGACCCAGCTCGGGGTCACCATGACGGGGAGGCGTTCGGTGAGGTAGCGGAGCATCTCGAAGGAGGCGGAGCCGGAGCCCACCACGACGGCCGCCCGCAGGACGGTCGTCGGTACCCCGGACCCGAGCAGGATCCTGCCGACCTCGGCCCGGGAGCGCAGGTGCGGGGACAGCTCGTCGACCGGGATTCCGGCGGGGGTGAGGCCCCCGAGGTACACGATCCGGCGGACCCCGGCGGCCCGGGCCTCGGTCGCGAAGGTGCGGGCGGCGAGGCGGTCCGTCTCCTCGAAGTCCCGCCCGGAGGTCATCGAGTGCACGAGGTAGTACGCGACGTCCACGTCGCGCAGCGCGGGCCGCAGGCTGTCGGCGTCCCTGACGTCGCCCCGCACCACCTCGACGCGGTCCGCCCACGGGTGGTCGCGGAGGTGGGCGGGGGTGCGGGCCAGACAGCGGACGGTGTGCCCGGCGTCGAGCAGTTCGGGCACGAGCCGGCCGCCGATGTAGCCACCCGCGCCGGTGACCAGGCACTTCATGGGCGGGCACCCCTTTCCGTCGGGTCCGGGACCGTCATGCCCCGGACGGAACGCCACACAGAGTTCGCCCTGAGCCGCCTCGCCGGATGCGCGGCCGCCGGATGCGTGCGGCGGAGCGGTCAGCGGGTCTGGATCGCGAACTCCCGATAGGCCGTCTCGTCGAAGAGGACGAACCTGACCTCCTCGACGGCGGTCCCCGCGCTCCGTACCGTCTCGACCGCGATGCGGGCGCCGTCGTCCAGCGGCCAGCCGTAGATCCCCGTCGAGATGGCCGGGAAGGCGACGGTGCGCGCGCCGAGGTCGTCCGCCACACGGAGCGACTCGCGGTAGCACGAGGCGAGCTGCTCCGAGCGGTCCTCGTCGCGGGACCAGACCGGGCCGACGGTGTGGATCACCCACCGCGCGTCGAGCCGGCCCGCCGTGGTGGCGACGGCCTTGCCCGTGCGGAGGCCCTTGCCGTAGTGGCCGGCCCGGAGGGCGCGGCACTCCGCCAGGATCTCGGGGCCACCCCTGCGGTGGATCGCGCCGTCGACGCCGCCTCCGCCGAGGAGGGAGGAGTTCGCGGCGTTGACGATGGCGTCCGCGTGCTGCTCGGTGATGTCCCCGAGAACGAGGACGATGGCCGGGTGCGTGGTCATAGGACCATCATCACCCGGCGACCCGTCATCGCCCGGCGACCGGACATCACCCGGCGACCCGTCATCACCCGGCCGTCCGTCATCGTCCCGTCGCCCGGAGCCTGCGCCAGACCGCCTTCGCCGCGTTGTGCCCGGACATGCCGTGCACGCCGGGACCGGGCGGGGTCGCCGAGGAGCAGAGGAAGACGGCCGGGTGAGGGGTCGCGTACGGGAAGAGCGACAGCTTGGGGCGCAGCAGCAGTTGGAGTCCGCGCGCAGCGCCGCAGGCGATGTCGCCGCCCACGTAGTTGGCGTTGCGGACGGCCAGTTCCGCCGGGCCCGCCGTGGCGCGGGCCAGGACGCGGTCGCGGAAGCCGGGGGCGAAGCGCTCGATCTGGCGCTCGATGGCGTCCGTGAGGTCGCCGTCCCAGCCGTTCGGCACATGGCCGTACGCCCAGAAGACGTGCTTGCCCTCGGGGGCGCGGCCGGGGTCGACGAGGCTGGGCTGGGCGGTGATGAGGAACGGCGTCCGGGGCGCCGTGCCGGAGGAGGCCTGGCGCAGCGCGGTGCCGATCTCTCCGCTGGTGGGTCCGATCTGGACGGTCCCGGCCGCACGGGCCTCCTCGGCCGTCCAGGGCACGGGGCCGTCCAGGGCGTAGTCGATCTTGAAGGCTGCGGCGCCGTACCGGTAGTGGTCGTAGTACCCGCCGAAGCCGGCGATCCGGGCGAGGGCGGTGGGCGAGGTGTCGAAGACGTACGCGCGGGCCGGCGGCAGGTCGTCCAGCCGCTTGACCTCGTAGTCGGTGTGGACCGCGCCGCCCAGGTCCTTCAGGTACGCGGCGAGGGCGTCCGAGATCGACTGGGAGCCGCCCCTGGGCAGCGGCCAGCCGTGCTCGTGCGCGGCGAGCGCGAAGACGAGCCCGACCGCCGAGGTGGCGAAGCCGTCGAGCGGGGCGATGACATGGCCGACGAGGCCGGAGAAGAGGGCGCGCGCCTTCTCGTCCTGGAAGCGGCGGGTGAGCCAGGTCGAGGGCCGCAGCCCGTCGAGCCCGAACCGGGCGAGGGTGACCGGGTCCCTGGGCAGCGCGGTGAGCGGCAGGGACATGAAGTCCCTGGTCAGGGTGGACCACTTGCCGAGGTACGGGGCGACCAGGCGGCGGTAAGTGCCGGCGTCGCGCGGCCCGAAGGAGGCGGCGGTCTCGGCGACGGAGCGGGAGAGCACGGCGGCGGTGCCGTCGTCCCACGGGTGGGCCATGGGCAGCCGCGCGTGCAGCCACTCCAGGCCGTACCGGTCGAGCGGCATGGTGTTGAAGACGGGGGAGCCGATCCCGAGCGGGTGCACGGCGGAACAGGGGTCGTGGCGGAAGCCGGGGAGGGTCAGCTCCTCCGTGCGCGCACCGCCCCCGACGGTGGACTTGGCTTCGAACACGGCGACGGAGAAGCCGCGTCGGGCGAGTTCCACCGCGGCGGTCAGTCCGTTGGGTCCCGCTCCCACGACGACGGCATCGAGCATCGACGGCACCTTGGACTCCTTCGTCAGTCAGCCGATGGCCAAGGCTCCCAGGATATTCCGGCGCGTCGGCGCGGATCACCGCCCCTGGAGCAGTGTCCGGATCCGCTCGGCGGTGGCCTGGTCGCGCGCCGCGGTGAAGGGCAGCGCGTTGCCACCGGTGATCCGGAACGGCTCGCCCGCGACGGTCGTGTCCGCGCCGCCCGCCTCGGCCACGAGGAGCAGGCCGGCGGCGTGGTCCCAGGCGTACTCCCAGGAGAAGGCGGTGGCGTCGAGGTCGCCCCGGGCCACGGCCAGGTACTCGAGTCCGGCGGAGCCGCAGGGACGCGGGTGCACGCCCTCGACGCGCAGGCCGAGCAGGGCGGCCTTCTGGTCGTCGGTGGTGTAGTCGGGGTGGGACGTGGCGACCCGCAGGGCCGCCCCGGGGGCGGGCGAACCAGCCCGTATCGGCGCGCCGTTGAGCGTGGCGCCGCGCCCGCGCACGGCGATCGCCATCTCGTCGAGCACGGGGGCGAAGGTCCAGGAGGCGAGCAGCTCGCCGCGGACCGCGAGGGCCACGAGCGTGCAGAACCCGGACTCGCCGCGCACGAACTGGCGGGTGCCGTCGACGGGGTCCACGATCCACACGGGGGCGTCGCCCCGGATGGCTTCGTACACCGTCGGGTCGGCGTGGACGGCCTCCTCGCCGACGACCACCGAGCCGGGGAGCAGAGCCGTGAGGGACGCGGTGAGGTGGGCCTCGGCGGCCCGGTCGGCGACCGTCACGAGGTCGTGCGGCCCGTTCTTCTCGTCGATCTCGTGCGCGTCCAGCTGCCGGAAGCGCGGCGTGATCTCGGCGGCGGCCGCCTTGCGGACGGCCTCCTCCACCTCGGTCGTACCACCGCCGAGGACGTGCTCGAGAAACTCTTCGGTCGTGCGTCCAGTCACTGCAGTCATGCGTCCAGCTAAGCACGGCGGTCTGACACCCGAAGCGCCGTCCTCGTAACCCTCCGTTTCCCCGCGGAGTACCTCTCGGACGGTTTCACCCCTTGGGGGCGGGCCGCGTCCGGTCCGGCGCGGGCGGGCGGTGGGCGAACCACTTCTGGTCGTCCTCCAGTTGGGCCGCGAGCGAGACGAGGAGCGGCTCACTGCCCGCGGGCCCGAGAAGCTGGGCGCCGACGGGAAGACCCTCGGGGGTGAAGCCGGCGGGTACGTTCACACCCGGCCAGCCGAGGACGTTCCAGGGCCAGGCGTACGGGCAGGCGGAGGCCATCGTCAGGTCCGTGCGCCAGGCAGGCATGGCGTCGAAGGTGCCGATACGGGGCGGGGGAACGGCCGTCGTCGGCGCGAGCAGCACGTCGTACGTGTCGAAGAGCGCGCCGATCCTGCGGTGCTGGCGGGATTCGCGGGCGCGGGCCGCGCGCAGGGGCCGCCCGGCGAGCCTGCGACCGCTGCCCGCGGCGCTGCGGGTGCGCGGATCGAGCAGCTCCGGCTGAGGGTGCCGGTCGGCGTACTCGGCGATCCCCGCGGCCGCGCGCGGCAGGAAGCTCAGCCCGATGAGCCCGTAGCGGGGGCGCGCCTCCTCGACGGTGTGACCGAGACCGCTGAGCGCGTCGGCGAGATCGGCGACGGCGCGCCGTACGGCGCGGTCGAGGGGGTTGTACGTGGCGGTGAACGGCGCCTGCCAGGCGAGCGCGATCCGCAGCCGGCCGGGCTCCCTGCGGGCCGCGGCCGAGGCGTCGACGACGGTGGGCTGGAAGCGGTCGCCGGGATGCGGCCCGGCGACCGCGTCGAGGAGCAGGGCGGCGTCGCCGACGGTCCGGGCGAGCGGGCCGTTGACGGTGAGTCCCTGGAAGCAGTCGTCGTACGGGTGGACGGAGACCCGGCCGCGCTGCGGTTTGATGCCGACGAGGTGGGTCCAGGCGGCGGGTATGCGGATGGAGCCCGCGCCGTCGGAGCCGAGCGCGGCGGGCACGATCCCGGCGGCGACGGCGGCCGCCGATCCGCCGGAGGAGCCACCGGGGGTGTGATCGGTGTTCCACGGGTTGCGGGTGGCTCCGAACGCCGGGCCCTCGGTGAACGGCCACTGGCCGAGCTCGCAGGAGTTCGTCTTGCCGACGATCACGGCCCCGGCCGCCTTGAGCCGCCGTACCGCCTCGCCGTCCTCCGTCGCGGCGGGGATGTCCCCGGCGCAGCCGAAGCGGGTGGGCAGCCCGGCGACGTCGGTGTCGTCCTTGACGGCCATCGGCACGCCGAGCAGCGGCAGCCGTTCCCCGGCGGCGAGCCTGCGGTCGGCCTCCGCGGCCTCGGCGAGGGCGGCCTCCGGGCGGATGCAGCGGAAGGCGTTCAGGGTGGGTTGGGTAGCCTCGATCCGGTCGAGGGCCGCCTGGACGAGGGCCGTCGAGGTGACCGTACCCTCGGCCAACTGCCGCGCCCGCTCGGCCAGTCCGCTGTGCTCGACCGCGCTCACGCCAGCCCCCTCGTCTCGAAGATGCCGGAACCTTACTGGAGAGTAGCCTCCTTGTCAGCAGGGTCACGTAGGCTGATCGGGCAGGTGGATCGGGAGGAGACCGAGGTGGCCGCGACAGACTCGACCGGGACGACGGTCGCCGAGGTGATGGCCGAGCTGGCCGCCCTCGAAGACCCGAAGGCGCGCGCCGTGAACGAGCGGCACGGCGACGATCACGGCGTGAACCTCGGAAAGCTGCGCGCGGTCGCGAAGCGGCTCAGGACGCAGCAGGAGCTGGCGCGCGGACTCTGGGCGACGGACGACACGGCGGCGCGCCTGCTGGCGATCCTGATCAGCCGCCCGAAGGCGTACGAACAGAACGAACTGGACCGCATGGTGCGCGAGGCGCGCGCCCCCAAGGTCCAGGACTGGCTCGTGAACTACGTGGTGAAGAAGAGCCCGCACGCCGAGGAACTGCGCCTCGCCTGGACCGCCGATCCGGACCCGGCGGTCGCGAGCGCAGGCTGGGCGCTGACCGCCGAGCGCGTGGTGAAGAAGCCCGACGGCCTGGACCTCGCGGGACTCCTCGACGTCATCGAGTCGCACATGAAGGACGCTCCGGACCGCCTGCAGTGGGCCATGAACACCTGCCTGGCCCAGATCGGCATCCAGCACCCCGCGTACCGCACCCGCGCGATCGGCATCGGCGAGAAGCTCGAGGTCCTCAAGGACTACCCGACGTCCCCCGGCTGCACCTCCCCGTTCGCGCCGATCTGGATCGACGAGATGGTCCGCAGACAGGGCTAGGGACTGACCGGCGGATCGCGGCCCCCGCGCTCAGGGGCGCAGTGCCGCCGCCGCTCTGCGCACCGTCCGGGCCTCGCCGCGGCGGCCGTGCTTCCTCAGGTACCGGGCGAGCCAGCTGAGGGACTCCGCGAGGCGCGCGACATCGCTGGTCGGGTGGTGCGGGCCCCGTGCGCCGAAGAGGAGGTCGACCGCCTCCATGGTGGGCGCGAGGACCTCGTCCTCGCGGTCCGCGCGGGCCAGCCGGAGGGCGAGGTTGGCGAGGGCGTGGATCGCCCCGTCCAGGTGCTTCTCCGGGTCGTCCACCCGCAGCCCGCGGTAGATCGCGACGACCTCCCGCGAGGAGCGCAGCGCCTCGTCATGACGGCCGGTGTCGGTGAGGCGGATGCTCAGGTTGTTCATCGCTCGGGCGAGGCTCGGCAGGTGCGTCCTGGGGTCGTCCTCGGCGAGCCGCCGGAAGAGGGCGACGGACTCCTCGGCCGCCGCGAGCGCGTCGACATGGCGGCCGAGGGCGGCGAGCCGGTTGCCGAGGCTGTCGAGGGAGTCGGCCAGAGCGGGGCGGATCCGGCGCGTATGGGCCTTCAGGTGCCGCCGGTAGAGGCCGACGGCCTCGTCGGCGGAGGCGAGGGCGTCGGCAGGCCGGCCGAGCCAGCCCTGGGTCAGCGCCTGGTTGTGCAGGGACCGGGCCAGCGCCAGGGCGACGTCGGCGCCGTCGCCGGTACGAGTGGGTGCGCCGGTGGCGGTACGGGTTCCGGCGGCGGCGGACGTACGGCACAGGGCGACGGCGTCGCGCAGGATCTCGGCGGCCAGATCGAGGTTCCCGGCCGAGACGAGCCGCAGGGCCTGGTCGTTCATGCCGTGCACGCGGTCGAGCGGGACGGAAGGGCGCGGCGGCGAGGAGGAGCCCGAGGAGCTCCTCGATCCCGAGGACTCGCGCCGGAACCGGCCGTCCGACGTCACCGTGTACCCATGGCGGCGCAACAGCGCTTCCGTCAGGGCGAGTCGACTGGGATCGCTCGTCGCGACGGACCGACGCAGGTCCACGAACTCGGCCACGTACGGGGCGGCTTCGGCCTCACGGCCGAGTTGGTGCAGTTGGTGGACGAGGGCGAGGACCGTCGCGTAGCGCTCCCCGGGATCCGCGCGGGGCGCGGCGGCGCGAAAGAGGTCGACGGCCTCGCGGAGGGTGACGACGCCCTCGTCGCCGCGCCCCATCTCGCCCAGCTTGATGCCCAGTTCGCCGAGCGCGGAGGCGAGCGCGTCCCGCTCTCCCAGCCGGCGCCGGATCGCCACGGCCTCGCGGATCACCTCCAGAGCCTCGTGATGGCGCCCCAGCTCGGCGAGCTGGTTGCCGAGGTTGGTGAGCGACCAGGCAAGGTCGGGCAGGTGGAGACCGGGGTCGCGCCGGGCGAGGTCCCGCAGCAGGCCGGTGGCCTCACGGGCCTGTTCGTACGCCTCCGCCCGCCGGCCGAGCAGGCCGAGGACGAGGGCACGGCGGCCCAGCGTGGCGGCGAGTCCGGAGGCGTGCCCTTCGGCATCGAGCGCGGCGAGCTTCCGGAAGACGTCGACGGCCTCCCCGAGCACCTCCGCCGACTCGCCGAACCGCTCGGGGTCCTCGGCCAACAGCGAGGCCAGCCCGTGCAGACACGCCCCGAGCCGCGGCAGGTACCGCCCCGGATCCTGCCGGGCGCGCTCCCGCAACTCGGCTGTCTCACATAACACTTCGCGTATCGCGCCCGCGTCCGGCATCCCCGCACCCTCCCCGTCGGCCCCGACTCCCCGCGCTCACTGTCACGCCCCGCCCCGCCCGGCGGTTCCCCGCCGCGTCCCCGCGGTCGTCCGCAGGGGCCGCTCTCGACCTAGTCATCTAAGCAACTTAGAATCTACGAAGCTTTCACCGGCCCCTGTCCGGCGGTCGCCAAGACCGTCCGCGCCCCAGGAAGAAGGAGCTCCGCAATGGCAGCCCACCGCCGCCCGCCCCAGCCCCATCCGCGCCGTACCGGTTTCGTCACCGCCACCGCCGCGGCGGCCGTGGCCCTTTCCGTCCAGCCGGCCTCCGCCGACCCCCTGCCCGACCCCAACAAGAAAGGCGTCAGGGCGCAGGTGGACCGCCTCTACGAGCAGGCGACCCAGGCGACGGAGCAGTACAACGGCGCCAAGGAGAAGGCCGACAGGCTCAGGGGGGAGACGAAGGCGCTCCAGGACGCGGTGGCCCGCCGGCAGGGCGAGGTGAACGAACTACGCGACCGGCTCGGCACGGTGGCGGCGGGCCAGTACCGCTCGGGCGGCCTCGATCCCGCGCTCCAGCTCTTCCTCTCCGAGGACCCCGACACCTACCTGGCGAAGGCGTCCGCGCTGGACCGGGCGGGCGAGCGACAGGCCGCGGTCCTCCGGCAGTTCCTCTCCCAGCAGCAGGCCCTGCGACTGCAGCGCGGGGAGGCGACGCGGAAACTGGGCGACCTCGACGCCGCGCAGAAGCAGCTGGGCGGGCGCAAGGCCGAGATCCAGGGCAAGCTGCGCGAGGCACAGCGGCTCCTCAACACGCTGTCGGCGAAGGAACGGACGCGGATCGCCCAGGAGGAGGACCGGGCCAACCGGGCGAGCGCACGGGTGAACCTCGGGAACGAGGCGAGTGCCTCCCAGCGCGCCGCCGAGGCCTTCGCCGCGGCCAGGAGCCGGGTCGGCATGCCGTACGTCTGGGGCGCGAGCGGCCCGGCGTCCTTCGACTGCTCCGGTCTGACCTCCTGGGCCTTCCGCCAGGCGGGCGTGACGGTACCCCGCACCTCCCAGGCGCAGGCGGCCGCCGGGACCCGCATCGACTCTCTCGGCGCGCTGAAGCCCGGAGACCTCGTCATCATGCGCACCGATCTCAGCCATGTCGGCTTCTACGCGGGCAACGGGCAGATCCTGCACTCGCCCAAGCCGGGTGCGCAGGTCCGGTACGAATCCATCGCCCGCAGCGGCATGCCGTTCATGTGGGGCGTACGCATCGGCTGACGCGAAAGGAAAAGCGGATCGGCCGATTGGCCGATAACTCACCCTCGAATTCACGCCGCGTTTCCCATGGAATTCAGAACCGGCCCCGAGCGATGGTTAGGATCACGGCGTGATGACAGCCCGGCCGCGTTCGCGTGCGCCGCATTCCCGCTCCTCGGCGGGGCTGCGACGTCTACTCGGTCTGGCCGCGCTGCTGTTCGGTCTCCTGGCCGGGCACGGAGCCGACGTGTACGGATCTGACGCGCACAAGACCTCGGTCGCCTCCTCCCCCGCCGCGTCCGTCCCGGCCTCCGCCGTGGTCGGCGCCCTCGTCGGCCTCGCGGGAAGCTCCGGCAAGCACGACCCGAGCCATCCCGCACACGAGTGCTCGCCGTTGACACCGACGGGAACGCCCGCACCCGGCGCACCGTGCGGCGCACGACAGACCGAGGCGGCCCACGCGGTCCAGGTCTGCTGCCGGAACGACGCCGCGATGAGCCGGGCAGCCGTGCCGTCGGCGTCAACGCCCAGAGCCTCAGCGGTCCTTCAGGTCTAGAACGCGGCCCCGGCTCCCTGCCGCGCCGGCGCGGACCAGCTCGCGCGTCGGACCCGAGACCCGCTCGCGTACCACCCCCCACACCCCCGACCGTCGCGGGGCGTCTCCCTCCTGCGCTCGCGGGACCGAGGACCGCCGCCCGGAGGACCTGCGACCCGCCCACCCCACGGCACCCCCTTGCTCGCCGCCGTCATCGGCGCCCTGCTCCTGTCGGCCGTGCTCTGCTTCGCCCCGCTCGGTGACACCGCGCACCCCTGGGCGGAGAGAAGCACGGCCACCGCGAGCACCCTCGCCGTCGACCTCCAAGTCGCCCCGCCCGACGGCGGGTTCCCTCAGCATCCGCGCCACCATCACGGCGGCGGCGGTTGCACCGCCCCCGGTCTGATGGCCGACGCCCATCTCCTGCCACGGCAGGCGCCCGACGCCGCCACTTCCGCCCCAGCCGCCACATCGGCCATGGCGATCGACGACGGACCGGCCTCGCCCGCGGAACGCGGCGAGCGCCCTCCGCACGGCCGGGCCGCCATGGCGGAACCAGGCCGTTCGACGCAGATCCGCGTCTGCCGGTGGCGCGTGTAGGCCGTTCGGCTCCCGTCCGCGCACCGCGCGGCCGCTCCCCCGAACCCACCCTGACGCGCACCATCGAATCGAGAGCGAAACCATGCACTCCTCGACCACCGACGCCACACCCCCCACCCGCTCCGCCCTGTCCGGGCTTGTGGGCAACACGCCCCTGCTGCGGATCTCCGAGCCCCTCACCCCGGCCGGCCGCGGCTTCTGGGCCAAGCTGGAGGGCTTCAACCCCGGCGGCATCAAGGACCGCCCGGGTCTCCACATGGTCGAACGGGCCCGCGCCCGGGGCGACCTGCGCCCCGGTGCCCGCATCATCGAGTCCACCAGCGGCACACTCGGCCTCGGCCTCGCGCTCGCCGGCATGGTCCACGGTCACCCCGTCACCCTGGTCACCGACCCGGGCCTGGAACTCTCCATGACCCGGCTGCTCGCCGCGTACGGCGCCCAGGTCAACGTGGTCACCGAGGCGCACCCCGTCGGCGGCTGGCAGCAGGCCCGCCGGGACCGGGTCGGCCAACTCCTCGAACAGCACCCGGGTTCCTGGTGCCCGGACCAGTACAACAACCCGGACAACACCACCGCGTACACGCCGCTGGCCCTCGAACTCGCCGCGGAGCTGGGGCACATCGACGTCCTGGTGTGCAGCGTGGGCACCGGCGGGCACTCGGCGGGCGTCTCTCGCGTCCTGCGGCAGTTGTATCCGGATCTGACCCTCGTGGGGGTCGACACCATCGGTTCGACGATCTTCGGCCAGCCGGCCCGGCCGCGGCTGATGCGCGGGCTCGGATCGAGCATCTACCCGCGCAACGTCGCGTACGAGCGGTTCGACGAGGTGCACTGGGTGGCGCCGGCCGAGGCGGTGTGGACCTGCCGCCAACTCGCCACCTCCCACTACGCGACAGGCGGTTGGAGCGTCGGCGCGGTCGCGCTCGTGGCCGGCTGGCTCGCCCGCTCGCTGCCCCAGGAGGCCAGGATCGCGGCGGTCTTCCCCGACGGACCGCAGCGCTATCTCGGCACCGTGTACGACGACGACTACTGCGCCGCGCACGGCCTTCTCGACACCCCGCCGTCGCCCGAACCGGACGTCATCGGCCGCCTCGACGAGAAGGAGGTCACCCGCTGGACCCGCTGCGCCACCGTGGTCGACCCGCTCACGCTCACCGCGGAGGACCGCGACGTCACGGCGGGCGACGACGGCACGGAGGAGCGCGCGGAGGGGCAGGCCTGATGAAGGGCACGTACTCCCAGTTCCGTTCGTACGAACGGAGCGTGCGGCTGTTGATGGTGAACCAGTTCACGATCAACCTCGGCTTCTACATGCTGATGCCGTACCTCGCCGCGCACCTGGCCGGGCCGCTCGGGCTCGCCGGCTGGCTGGTCGGGTTGATCCTCGGCGTGCGCAACTTCAGTCAGCAGGGCATGTTCCTCGTCGGGGGCACGCTCGCGGACCGGCTCGGCTACAAGCCCTTGATCATCGCCGGTCTCGTGCTGCGGACGGTGGGCTTCGCGACCCTCGGCCTGGTCGACTCCGTGCCCGCACTGATCGCCGCCTCGGCGGCCACCGGCCTGGCCGGCGCGCTGTTCAACCCGGCCACCCGCGCCTACCTCGCCGTCGACGCCGGTGAGCGGAGAGTGGAGGCGTTCGCGCTGTTCAACGTCTTCTACCAGGCGGGCATCCTGCTCGGGCCGCTGGTGGGCATGGTGCTGACCGGGGTCGACTTCCGCGTCACCTGCCTGGTCGCGGCGGGGACCTTCGCCGTGCTGAGCGTGGTGCAGATCCGTGCCCTGCCGGCCCGCCGGGGGGAGGAGCCGAAGGAGAAGGAGGGGCGGAGCGTGCTCGCCGAGTGGCGCGGCATTCTCCGCAACCGCCCGTTCGTCCTGTTCTCGGTGGCCATGATCGGCTCGTACGTCCTGTCCTTCCAGGTCTACCTCGCGCTGCCGCTGGAGGTGCGGCGGCTCGGCGGCGAGGGAACGTTCGGGACGGCGGCCGTGGCCGTGCTGTTCGCGGTGTCCGGGCTGACGACGATCCTCTTCCAGACACGGGTGACCGCCTGGTGCAAGGCGCGCATGGCACCGGGGCGCGCCCTCACCCGGGGACTGCTCGTCATGGGCGTGGCCTTCGTGCCGCTGCTCCTGGCCGCGGCGGTCCCCGTGCCGGGTGAGGGCCTCGGCCGGTGGCTGCTGGCCTCCGTACCGCCGACGCTCTGCGCGCTCCTCCTCGCGGTGGGGACGATGATCGCGTACCCCTTCGAGATGGACACCATCGTCCGGCTCTCGGGCGACCGGCTCGTGGCCACGCACTACGGCCTGTACAACACGGTCTGCGGAATCGGCATCACCCTGGGCAACCTCCTGACGGGGGCCGCGCTCGACGCGGCGCGGAGGGCCGGTCTTTCCGCGCTGCCCTGGCTCGCGCTCACCGCGCTCGGCCTCGCGTGCACCGCCGCGCTGTACGGACTGCACCGGACCGGCCGGCTCGCCGGTCCTTCGACCGAACTCCGTCCGCGCACCGTGACCGTCTGACCCGACGGGAGCGAGAGGGGGCGGGCGCTCGCGCGGCGCCCGCCCCCGCGTGCGGCACCGAGGGCGCTCACCCCGCTCGAACGCCCCTCTACTATGAATCCGAAGGTTTCGGCGGAGAGGAACGGGCCATGCGGCGGCTGGGGGAACTGGAAGCGGAGATCATGGACCGCTTCTGGCGCTGGGACCGCCCCGCCACCGTCCGTGAGGTCGTCGACGACATCAACCTCCACAGGGAGGTGGCCTACACGACCGTGACCACGGTCACCAGCATCCTCTTCCACAAGGGCCATCTGACCCGGGCCCGCGACGGCCGGATCTGGCGGTACCGGGCGGCCGCGAGCCGTGAGGCGTACTCGGCGGCGCTGATGGAGGACGGCCTGGAGGCGAGCGAGGACCGCGAGGGCGCCCTCGTCCACTTCGTCGGGAACCTCGACGCCGACGAGATCGCGGCGCTCCGCAAGGCGCTCCGGACCGTCGGGCGGCGGACGAAGCAGTGAACGCGGCCCCCGCGCTCCTGGGTTACGCGGCCCTCGTCGGCACGGCCGGCCCGTGGGTGCTGGTGCGCAGCGCGTGGCCGCACCGTGCCCCCGTGCTGGGCGCCGCGGTGTGGCTCGCGCTCCTCGTCTCCTTCACGCTCACGGCCGTGCTGGCCACGTCTCAACTGGCCGCGCCCACGGAGCATCTGCACGCCGGTCTTGTGGGACTCCTGCACGCCTGCGGCGTCGGTACGGACGGCGCTGCCGCTCCCGACCCCTCCACGGCCGGCCTGCTCGCGACGCTCCTGCCGTCGACAGTGGTGGCCACCGTCCTCGGCGCGTTCGCCTTCCACGTGCTGCGCGCGGGGGTGGCGCGGGCGCGGCACCGCGACCGGCTCGACAAGGTGGGGGTGCGCTGCGACCGGCTGCGGGCGACCGTCCTGCCGCACGGCGCGCCCACGGCGTACTGCCTGCCCGGCTTCCGCCCGCGCGTCGTCGTGAGCGAGGCGGCCGTGCGGTTGCTCACCGACGAGCAGCTCGCGGCCGTCCTGGAGCACGAGCGCGCGCACGTCGCCGGGCGGCACCATCTGCTGATCGCGGCGACCCGCGCGTTCGCCGGCGTGTTCCCGTGGGTACCGCTCGCTCGCCGCGCGCGGGAGCAGATGGCGATCCTGGTGGAGATGATCGCCGACGACCACGCGCTGCGGAGCCATCACGGCGAGGTCCTCGCGACGGCGATGTACGAGCTGGCTGCCGGTCGCACCCCGAAGGGCGCCTTCGGCGCGGGCGGCTCGACCGCGCTGCTCCGGATGCGTCGCCTCCTCGCCCCCGGCCGGGCCCCACACCCTGCGGTGCGGGGATCGGCGGCGTCGCTGGCCCTGACGGCCCCGCTGCTGCCCCTGCTCGCCGCCTGCCCGCCGGGCTTCTAGGACCCGCGCGTGCGGGTCAGGAGTTGATCGCGGGGATGATCTCGGAGCCGTAGGCGTCGATGGTGCCCTCCCGGCTGTCGTGCATGTTGTAGACGGCGAACTGGTCGACGCCGAGGGCCCGCAGCTGCCGGAGCTTGGCGATGTGGGCCTCGGCGGGGCCGAGCAGGCAGAACCGGTCGACGATCTCGTCCGGGACGAACTCGGTGTCGGGGTTTCCGGCCCGGCCGTGGTGGCTGTAGTCGTAGCCGTGGCGGTCCTTGATGTACGCGGTGAGCGCGTCCGGGACCATGCCCGAGTGCTCGCCGTACCGGGCGACGAGGTCGGCGACGTGGTTGCCGACCATCCCGCCGAACCACCGGCACTGGTCCCGGGCGTGCGCCAGGTCGTCGCCGACGTACGCGGGCGCCGCGACGCAGATGGTGAGGGCGTCGGGGTCGCGGCCGGCGTCGGCCGCGGCCTGGCGGACCGCCTTCACCATCCACTCGGTCAGGAAGGGGTCGGCGAGCTGGAGGATGAAGCCGTCGGCCTTCTGCCCGGCGAGCGCGAGGGCCTTGGGGCCGTACGCCGCCATCCAGACCGGGAGCCTGCCCTCCTTCACCCAGGGGATACGGATCGGGTTGCCGTCCACCTCGGCCTCGCGGCCCTCGGCGAGGTCGCGGATGACGTCGATGGCCTCGCCGAGCCGGGCCAGGGTGTTGGGCTTGCGGCCGGCGACCCGCATCGCGGAGTCGCCGCGGCCGATGCCGCAGACGGTCCGGTTGCCGTACATGTCGTTGAGGGTGGCGAAGGTGGAGGCGGTCACCTCCCAGGTGCGGGTGCCCGGGTTGGTGACCATGGGGCCGACGTGCATCTTCGTCGTGTGTTCGAGGATCTGGCTGTAGATGACGAACGGCTCCTGCCACAGCACGGCGGAGTCGAAGGTCCAGCCGTAGCGGAAGCCGTTGCGCTCCGCACGGCGCATCAGGCCGACCACCTCGGATGCGGGCGGGTCGGTCTGCAGGACGAGTCCGAAGTCCACGTCGTCGTTCTCCTAGTTCAGGTACTGGCAGGTGGATCGCGGGGTGAAGACGCCGTGACCGGCGCGCCCGGTGAACTTCCGCTGGTCGATGACGAGTTCGCCGCGTGACAGGACGGTCTCGACCTGGCCGGTGACGGTCTTCCCCTCGTACGCCGAGTAGTCGACGTTCATGTGGTGGGTCTCCGCCGACAACGTCTGGGTGGCGTGCGGGTCGTAGATCACGACGTCGGCGTCCGCACCCGGCGCGATCGTGCCCTTCTGGGGGTACAGGCCGAACATCCGCGCCGGGGACGCGCAGGCGATCTCGATCCAGCGGCGGCGGGAGATGTGGCCGTCGACCACGGCCTGGTGGAGCAGGTCCATGCGGTTCTCCACGCCCGGCAGGCCGTTGGGGATCTTGGAGAAGTCCCCCCGGCCCAGCTCCTTCTGGCCGACGAAGCAGAACGGGCAGTGGTCGGTGGAGACCACCTGGAGGTCGTTGGTCCGCAGGCCGCGCCAGAGGGCCGCCTGGTGCTCCTTCGGCCGGAGGGGCGTGCTGCACACGTACTTGGCGCCCTCGAAGTCCGGCTCCGCGAGGTTGTCCGTGGAGAGGAAGAGGTACTGCGGGCAGGTCTCGCCGAAGACCGGCAGGCCCTTGTCCCGTGCCGCCGCCAGCTCGGCGACGGCCTCCTCCGCCGAGACGTGGACGACGTACAGCGGAGCCCCGGCCACCCGGGCGAGCTGGATGGCGCGGTGGGTGGCCTCCGCTTCGAGGAGGGCCTTGCGGACCTCGCCGTGGTAGCGGGGATCGGTCTCCCCCCGGGCCAGGGCCTGTTCGACCAGGACGTCGATGGCGATGCCGTTCTCGGCGTGCATCATGATCAGCCCGCCGTCGTCGGCGGCCCGCTGCATCGCCCGGAGGATCTGCCCGTCGTCGGAGTAGAAGACCCCCGGGTAGGCCATGAACAGCTTGAACGAGCTGACGCCTTCCTGGACCAGATGGTCCATCTCCTTCAGCGTCGACTGGTTCACGTCCGACATGATCATGTGGAAGCCGTAGTCGATGGCGCAGTTGCCGTCGGCCTTGGCGTACCAGGTGTCGAGCCCCTCGCGCAGGGAGTGGCCGACGCTCTGGACGGCGAAGTCGACGATGGTGGTGGTGCCGCCCCAGGCGGCGGCGCGGGTGCCGGTCTCGAAGGTGTCGGAGGCGAAGGTGCCGCCGAACGGCAGCTCCATGTGGGTGTGCGCGTCGACACCGCCCGGGATGACGTAGCGGTCGGTGGCGTCGATCGTGCGGTCGGCGGTCCAGCCGGCGGCCGTGTCGGAACCGTGCGCCGCGAGGGCGGCGATCCGGCCGTCCTCGATCAGGACGTCGGCGTGGATCTCGTCGGCTGCCGTGACGACGAGGCCGCCGCGGATGAGGGTGCGGGTGCTCACGGGTGACCCCCTGGCTGAAGGCGGTGGACTACAGGGAACGCAGGGCCTGTTCGAGGATGGCGGCGCCCTCCTCGGCCTCGGCGACGGTGAGCGAGAGCGGCGGGGCGATCCGCAGGGAGCTGGTGTTGTGGCCGCCTCCCTTTCCGATGAGCAGGCCGTTCTCGCGGGCGGCCTCCAGGACGGCCGCGGCCGCCGCCGGGTCCGCCTCGTCGGTGCCGGGCCGGGTGAGTTCGATGCCGATCATCAGGCCCCGGCCGCGGACCTCCCGTACGGCGTCGATGCCCGCGCTGACGGCCCGGAGCCGCTCGATCAGCAGGCCGCCGACACGCCGCGCGTTGCCCTGGAGGTCGTGTTCGACGAGGTACGCGAGGTTGGCCAGGCCCGCGGCCATGGTGATCGGTGAACCGCCGAAGGTGGAGATGGAGTTGGCGTCGAGACAGTTCATGATCTCGGCGCGGGCGACGACTCCGCCGACCGACATGCCGTTGCCGATGCCCTTGGCGAAGGTGAGCATGTCGGGCGGGCCCGCCCGGTCGTGCGCCTGCCAGCCCCAGAAGTTGTCGCCGGTCCGGCCCCAGCCGGTCTGCACCTCGTCGGAGATCCACAGGATGCCGTGCCGGTCGAGGACGCGCCGGAAGGCGGCGTACAGCCCGTCGGGCGGCGAGGTGAAGCCGCCGACCCCCTGGACGGGTTCGGCGATCAGCGCGGCGACGTCCCGGGTGTGGCCGAGGAGGTCTTCGAGGTCGGCGACGCAGGCCTCGACGAAGCGCTCGTCGCTGTACTGGGCGTACGGGCCGCGGGTGCGGACGCCGCCGTGCACGTACAGGGTCTGGAGCGGGGAGAGGCTCGTCGGGGACCAGGCGCGGTTGCCGGTGATGCCGACGGTGGAGAAGGAGCGGCCGTGGTAGCTGTTGCGCATCGCCAGGATCTGGTTGGTGCGGCGGTACGCGGTGGCGAGCAGTAGGGCCGTGTCGTTGGCCTCGGTGCCGGAGGTCGTGAAGAAGACCCGGGCGTCGGGGATGCCGGAGAGGGTGGCGATCCTCTCGGCGAGCTCCACCATGGGGCGGTTGAGGTAGAGCGTGGAGGAGTGGATGATCCGGCCGGCCTGCTCGGCGACGGCCTTGGTGACCTCGGGCACGGCGTGGGCGGTCATGGTCGTGAGGATGCCGCCGAAGAAGTCGAGGTACTTCCGGCCGTCGGCGTCCCAGACGTGCCGGCCCTCGCCGTGGGTGATCTCGATGGGGTCCTTGTAGTAGAGGGCGACCCAGTCGGGGATCACCGCGCGGTGGCGGGCGTAGAGGTCGGTCACGGCCGCACCAGCCCGTCGTAGGCGTCGGGGCGTCGGTCGCGGTAGAAGGCCCATTGCTGCCGCACCTGCTCGATCACCCCGAAGTCCAGGTCGCGGACGAGGAGTTCCTCCTCCTTGTCGGAGGCGACGTCGCCGACGAACTGGCCGCGCGGGTCGACGAAGTAGCTCGTGCCGTAGAAGTCGTTGTCGCCGTACTCCTCGATGCCGACCCGGTTGATGGCGGCGACGAAGTACTCGTTGGCGACGGCGGCCGCGGGCTGTTCGAGCTGCCAGAGGTAGGAGGAGAGGCCGCGGTGCGTGGCCGACGGGTTGTAGACCAACTGGGCTCCGTTGAGTCCCAGTTGGCGCCACCCTTCCGGGAAGTGCCGGTCGTAGCAGATGTAGACGCCGACCTTGCCGACGGCGGTGTCGAAGACCGGCCAGCCGGCGTTCCCCGGCCGGAAGTAGTACTTCTCCCAGAAGCCCTTGACCTGGGGGATGTGGTGCTTGCGGTACTTGCCGAGGTAGGAGCCGTCCGCGTCGATGACGGCGGCGGTGTTGTAGTAGAAGCCCGCGCCCTCGACCTCGAAGACGGGGACGACGATCACCATGCCGGTCTCGCGGGCCAGCTCGCGCATCCGTGTGACGGTCGGCCCGTCCGGGACGGGTTCGGCCCAGCGGTAGTGCTCGGGCTCCTGCACCTGGCAGAAGTACGGGGCGTTGAAGACCTCCTGGAACCCGATGACCTTGGCACCCTGCCGGGCCGCCTCGCGGGCGTGCTCCTCGTGCTTGGCGATCATGGATTCGGTGTCGCCGGTCCAGGTCGCCTGGACGAGTGCGGCGCGTACGACGTCGGTCATGAGCTGCTCCTTCGGCGCGGCGTCAGAGAGCCTCTACGCCCGTAGACGCGGTGCGTAGGAGGAGAACGTAAGCCCCGTCACACCCCGGAGCAAGACCACCGCCGTGAACCGCCGGAGTCGATCATGTTTCATACCCGAGTGGTCCATGTCGGACACGCACCGACACGCAGGGGTACGCCCATGTGACACCGACGGGACCGGGACGGCGGTCCACCGGGTGACCCTGACGACCCCCGACACCCCCGGGCGCCTCACCCTCCGGCCATGCCCGCGACGCGCAGGGCGTGGACCAGGTCGCGTTCGCGGGCCGGGGAGACCGTGCGGGCGGCGGTGCGCAGCAGGGGGATCAGGGCGTGCGGGTCGGCGGCGGCGAGACGTGCGGCGTCCTCGGGGGTACGGGCCCGGACGAAGGCCGCGAGCAGGGCGTCCGCCTCCCGTTGATGCCCCTCGGCGCGCAACGCGGCACATGCGCCCGCCAGTTCGCCGACCGGCCGGGCGACGCCCTGCCGCAGCAGCTGTTCGCAGTCCTCGACCCTGCCCGCGTCGGCGAGCGCCCCTGCGACGGCGGCCAGCCGGCCGGGCGGCAGCGAGGCAGCCTCCCAGAGGAGGGTGGACCAGTCGGCGCCGAGGCCGACGCGGTGCAGCTCCGCCGCGAGGGCCGGAAGCCAGCCGGGCGGCCCGGCGACGGCCTCGCAGAGCAGGACGTGCGCCTCGCCGCTGCGGCCCTGGGCGCGCAGCCGCCGGAGGGCGTACACGGCGTTGCCCGCGGCCCGGACGGCGTCCGCCTCGGTCGCGGCCGCTTCCGTCGCGGCCTGTTCCGTGCCGGCGGTACCGGCGCGGCCGCCCCCCTGCGCCGCGTCCGCGCCGCCGAACCGGGCCCCCCGGGGCGCGCCGCCCGCCATGGGCAGCGCGACCGCCTCGGGTCGGGGCTCGGGGGCGGGGAGCTGCGCCTCCTCGACGTCGTCGAACCAGGCGTACCGGGCACCCCGCGGCTTGCGCCGGACAGCGGGCGCGGGCGCGGCCCCGGACGCCGGAGCGGGCTCGGGAGCAGGCGCCCGCCCCCCGTCGGGTCCGAGCGCCGCGCGCCGTGCCGTCAGTTCCGCCACGCGGGCCGTCGCGCGGGCGTGGTCGTCCCCGGCCCAGGCGAGGGCGTCGGCGATCCGGTCGCCGTCCGGGGCGTGCGGCGCCGCTCTCAGACGGGCGGCGAGCTCGTCGGCACGGGCCTCGGCGTACCGGCGCTCGCGTTCCATCGCCGCGAGCCGCTCCTCCAGCGCCTCCGCCCCGCCGGGCCGTCGATCGTGCGCGGCGGCCGCCGCCGCGTGCAGGGCCCTGGCCCGGGCCGCCTCGGCACCCAGCGGCGACTCGCCCAGGTCCTGGAGCAGCGATTCGACGACGTCCCAGGGCGGGATCTCCGTACCGCCGAAGCAGGCCCGCAGGCCGTCGGGGTCACGGCCGGCGAAGACGCCGTACCAGCCCTCGCCGGCGACGAGGTGCTCCGCCATGCCGCCCAGGTAGCGCGCGAACGCGCCCATTTCCGCCGGGAGTTGATACACCGTCATATCGCCCGCACCGCCCGCGCACTCGACTGGGACCTTCCGGTCCACGGGCATTCGACCGCAGTCGTGTTACGGGACGACTACAGGCTGTTTTCGCCGGGCGATCACCTCGCGGCGAACGGGTCGGAATTCAGAGGCGGACCGCGATCCCCGTGTGCGGCCGCTTGCCGAGCCGGGCGACGGTGGCGGGCCAGTCGACGAGCCAGTACTGCCAGGTGTACTTGCGCGACAGCAGCTTCCGCACCCGCCGCATCTCCTCGCCCTCCAGGAGCCGGCCGACGCCCTCGACGCGCACCGCGTCGTCGGCCACGTTCCCGCGCACGTCGCAGACGGCGACCACCGCGCGCGGGTCGTTCCGCAGCCGCTTGACCTTCCAGGCGTCGGAGCGCGAGTACGCGAACAGTTCGTCACCGTCCACGGCGTACCAGACCGGGGTGGCGACACCGGTGCCGTCGCGGCGGAACGTGGTCAGGCTGACGTAGCGGCCGCGGCGCAGCTCCTCGGGAATCATGCGGTCGAGGGTACGCGGAGGCTCCCGCCGGCCGTCAGACGGGCACCAGCGCGCACCGGACGACCAGCTCGTCCATCGACAGGCCGAGGGCGGCCGCCAGCGCGGCGACGGTGAAGAAGGCCGGGGTCGGGGCCCGTCCGGTCTCGATCTTGCGGAGGGTCTCGGCCGAGAGCCCGGCCACCGCCGCGATCTCGACCATCGAGCGGTCGCCGCGCGCCTCGCGGAGCAGACGGCCGAGCCGCTCGCCGCGCTCGCGCTCTTCGGGGGTCAGGGGTGTGCGCACCATGCCGCCATTCTAATACCGGTATAGTAATTGGCATGGTGGAGATCAAGACGGACGAGAACCTGCGCGCCATGCGCGACGCGGGACGGGTGGTCGCCGAGGCGCTGGCGGCCGTTCGGAAGAAGGCGGCGCCCGGGGTCACGGGCAGGGAGCTGGACCGGGTGGCCCGCGAGGTGCTCACGGCGGCCGGGGCCGGATCGCCGTTCCTGGGCTACCGCCCCGACTGGGCGCCGGTGCCGTTCCCGGCGGTCGTGTGCGTCTCGGTGAACGACGCGATCGTGCACGGCATCCCCGAGGACCGCCGCCTCGCCGACGGGGATCTGGTCTCCGTCGACTGCGGGGCGCTCCTGGGCGGCTGGGCCGGCGACTCGGCCGTCAGCTTCACGGTGGGCCGGGCGCGCCCGGCGGACACACGGCTGATCGACACGGCGTACGCGGCCCTGGAGGCGGGCATCGGCGCGGCCGTCGTCGGCAACCGGATCGGGGATGTCGCCCACGCGATCGGCCGGGTCTGCCGGGGCGCCGGGTACGGCATCCCGGACGGCTTCGGCGGGCACGGCATCGGGCGCGCGATGCACGAGGACCCGGGCGTCCCCAACGAGGGGCGCCCGGGCCGGGGCATGCCGCTGCGGCACGGCATGGTCCTCGCGATCGAGCCGATGGTGATCGCCGGGGGCGGGGACGACCACTACACGGCGCGGGACGGCTGGACGATGCGTACGGTCGACGGCTCGCGCGCCGCGCACGCGGAGCACACGGTGGCGATCACGGACGACGGCCCCCGGATCCTCACGGCGCTGTAGCGCCGCCGCCCCGAGGGCCCCGCCGGACCGACCGGCTCCTACCCCACCGGCCGTACGACCATCGCCGAGCCGCCTCCGCGCCGTACGGTCTCGGCGGCGGCGACCCAGCGCCCGTCCGGCAGGCGCTGGACGCCGGTCGCCGCGCCGATCTCCGGGTTCTGCCGGAAGCCGTGCCCGATCGCCTCGAGATCCGCCTTCAACGGGCTGTTCCACAGGCCCGGTTCGAGCTCCGTCGTCGTCTGGTTGCGCTGGCTCGCCCGGGGTTCGGCGATGGCGTCGACGAGCGGCAGTCCGCGGTCCAGGACACCGGTCAGCGTCTGGAGCACGGTGGTGATGATGGTCGCCCCGCCCGGTGAGCCGAGCGCGAGGACCGGGCGGTCGTGCCGGTCGAGCACGATCGTCGGGGACATCGAGGAGCGCGGCCGCTTCCCGGGTCCGGGCAGGTTCGGGTCGTGGACGGCCGGGTTCGCCGGGGCGAAGGAGAAGTCGGTGAGTTCGTTGTTGAGCAGGAAGCCACGGCCGGGGACGGTGATCCCGCTGCCGCCGGTCGACTCGATGGTGAGCGTGTACGAGACGACGTTGCCCCACCGGTCGGCGACCGTGAGGTGCGTGGTGTTCTCGCCCTCGTACGTCGTCGGCGCGGCCGTCCCTCCGCTCGCGCAGGCCGCCGGGTCGCGCGGGTCGCCCGGTGCGAGCGGGCTGGTCAGCACGGCGTCGTCGCGGATCAGGCACGCCCGGGAGTCGGCGAAGCCCTGCGAGAGCAGCTCCCGGGTGGGCACGTCCTCGAAGGCCGGGTCGCCGACCCATCGGCCCCGGTCGGCGAACGCGATCCGGCTGGCCTCGATGAACCGGTGCAGGTAGGCGGCGCGCGAGGCGGAGGAGAGGTCCGAGCGCTCCAGGATATTGAGCGCCTCGCCGACGCTCGTCCCGCCGGACGAGGACGGGGCCATGCCGTAGACGTCGAGGCCGCGGTAGGAGATCTTCGTCGGCCGGCGCCGTTCCGTCTCGTACGTGGCGAGGTCCCGCTCGGTCAGATCGCCGGCCCGGACGACACGGGTGGCCCCGGCCCGTACCGGAGGCTTGCGGACGGTGTCGACGATGTCCCGGGCGAGCGGCCCCCGGTAGAGCGCCCCGACGCCCTCCCGGCCGAGCTTGTCGTACGTACGGGCGAGGTCGGGGTTCTTGAACGTCGAGCCGACCACGGGCAGTTGGCCGCCGGGCAGGAACAGCTCCGAGGAGGCCGGGAAGTCCCGGAAGCGGGCCTCGTTGGAGGCCGTCTGGGCACGGAAGGTGGCGTCGACGGTGAAGCCGTCGCGGGCGAGGCGCTCGGCGGGTTCGAGGAGCGTGCGCAGCGGCTTGCTGCCCCAGGCGTCGAGCGCGGCCTTCCAGGTCGCCGGGGTGCCGGGGGTGCCGACGCTGCGGCCGCTGGTCATGCCCTCCTCGAACGGGATGGGCTTGCCGTTCTCCACGAAGAGGTTCGCGTCGGCGGAGGCGGGCGCGGTCTCGCGGCCGTCGATGGTCCGCACGGTGCGGGTCCTGGCGTCGTAGTGGACGAAGTAGCCGCCTCCGCCGATGCCCGCGGAGTACGGCTCGGTGACGCCGAGGGCGGCGGCCACGGCGACGGCCGCGTCGACGGCGTTGCCGCCCTTGCGGAGCACCTCGATGCCCACGGCGGAGGCGTCGGCGTCGACGCTCGCGACGGCGCCGCCGTAGCCGACGGCGACGGGTTCCTTCACGGGCGGCCGCGGGCCGGCCCCCGTCGGTGGCGCCGCCGCGCCCACCGAGAGCACCGTCACGGCGACGGCGAGCAGAGAGACCTTCCGAGCGGTGGAGCGTCGCACTTGTACCTCCAGTCAACGGCCGTCCGCGCAGCGTAACTTCCGGCCCGCCTTCCCGTCAGGACCGCCTCGAACAGCGGTACGCCGTACCGCTACCATGCGCGCCCATGAACGAAGACCTGCGCAATGTCGTGCTGGGAGTGCTGGCGACCGGGCTCAGCGCGTCGCTGGGCTGGCTGACCCGGACGTATCTGTGGCGCCGTCGACTCCGGCGCAAGCAGGCGTTCTTCGGACTGCGTGACGGTTCCGAGTGCCTGCTGGTGGTGAACCGCCAGGCGGGCAGCGAGCGGGCGGTGAACCACATCGACGTCTCCGCTCTGCTCGAACTCTCCGCCCTGATCAAGGACTGCGGGGCACGCCCGGAGATAGTCCAGCACGACGAGGCCCGGCAGGGCCTGGGCGACCGCGCGGAGTTCTGCGTCGGTGGGCCGTACTCCAACCGCCGGATGGCCGCGCACCTGTCGTCCCTGCTGCCCGGCATGACGATGAACGTGGAGTCGGAGCCGGCCGCGGACCGGGGCATGTTCACGGTCGGGGGCCAGGAGTACCGGCTGGTGAACGGGGCCACCGAGCACGTGGTCCTCGCCCGGCTCACCGGCGGCGAGGGCGGGCTGCCGGTCTTCCTGCTCTGCGGTCAGGCCGCCGTCGCCAACCGGGCCGCGAGCCGCTATCTGGCCCGGCACCACGAGAAGCTGGCCCGGAAGTACGGCTCCGGCCCCTTCGTACTCCTCCTCAGGATCGTCAACTCGGACGCGTACGGCCCCGATGTCGTGGAGCTGGTCGCCGATGTCACGACGGCGGCGCGGACCGCGCCCGTACCCGAACCGGCAGCGTCTTGAGGCCGTTGACGAAGTTGGAGACGAGCCGCCGGGGCGGGGCGGCGAGTTCGAGGTCGCCCAGGGCCTGACGGGCCTCCTCGTGCAGGACGCGGAGCTGGAGCCGGGCGAAGTGCGCGCCGAGGCAGACGTGCGGGCCCTCACCGAACGAGACGTGCGGGTTGGGGTGGCGGGCCAGGTCGAGCCGGCCGGGGTCGGCGAAGACGCGTTCGTCGTGGTTGGCGGAGGCGTGGAGGACGACCACCTTGTCCCCGGCGGCGATGCGGCGCCCGGCGAGTTCGGTGTCGCGGGTCGCGGTGCGCCGGAAAGAGAGCACGGGCGGGTGGACGCGCAGGAGTTCCTCGACGGCCCGGTCCAGGGCGACCTCTCCGCTCCACAGCCGGCGCCGCTCGTCGGGGTGGCGGGCGAGGGCGAGCAGTCCGCCGGGGGCGGCGCTGCGAACGGTGTCGTTGCCGGCGACGGTCAGCAGGAAGAAGAACATCTCGAGTTCTGCGTCGTGCAGTTCTGAGCCCGCGAGCACGGTCATGAGGTCGTCGGCGGGGTTCTTCCGCTTGTACGCGGCGAGCCCGCGGGCGTAGTCGAACATCTCGGCCAGCATCGCGGGCGAGCGGGGGTTGACGGGCCGACCCTGGTCGTCGAGGACGGGCGGCTCGTCGGGGTCCTGGTAGGCGATGACCCGCTCGGTCCACGCGAGCAGCAGGCCCCGGTCGCTCGCGGGCACGCCCAGCAGGTCGGTCAGGTTGAGCAGCGCGTAGTCGTCGGTGACGGCGCGGACGAGGTCGGTCTCGGGGCCGTCGTCGAGGGCGCCCGCGAGGAGTTCCCTGGCCCGCGCCCGCACCGTGTCCGTGAACCGCTCGATCCGCCCGGGCGTGAAGGCCCGGCTGACGAGCCGGCGCAGCCGGTTGTGGTGCGGAGGGTCCTGATTGAGCATCATCCGCCGGATGAACGGAAGGTCGGCCGGGTCGGGGTCGCGGATCTGGGTGGCGCCGAGATACGAGGAGTAGGCGGCGGGCTCCTTGAGCACCCGTACGACGTCGGCGTGCCGCGTCACCGCCCAGAAGCCGGACCCTTCGGGCCACCCGAGCACCGCCCGCTCCTCCTGCCACGCGACGGGCCACCGATCGCGCAGCACGCGGTAGGCGCCGTGCGGAACGCCGTCGGCGTAGATACTCGGGTCGAACACATCGGGAACCCCACTCTCACTCTCCACGCCCCCACCCTGGCCCGACGGCCCGGAGGTTTCCAGAGCGCCGCCCCGGTCGCACGGTGGCCGAGTATCGCCCATCTCACATCCGACATCACCGGAATTCATCGGATTGTCGCAACCTCCGGCGTCCTCCTGCCCTCTTCCCTCGGCAAGAGAGATCACTCAGGAGGTTGTCCCTGTGAACCGCACCCGCCCGCGCGCCCTGCTCACCGCCACCGGCGTGGCCCTCGCCGTCGCCGCGCTCAGCTCGTGTTCCGGGGGCGCGGTGGCCGCCGGGGGCGACGGTGGGGCGACGGGCTCGAAGGAGGTGCCGCCGATGCGGATATCCGTGAACCTCACCGGCGAGAGCGCCAAGGCCGGTGAGCCGGTCACCGTGACACTGGCCGAGGGGAAGCTGCGCGAGGTGACCGTGACCGACTCCAAGGGGGCGCGGCTCGACGGGAAGGTGGCCGCGGACGGCAGGACGTGGACGTCCGCGCGGAACGCCACGCCCGGGACCGCGTACGCCGTCGAGGCGCGGGACGCCGGTGGGGCCACCGCGAAGGCCGCCTTCACCACCGCCGCGCCCGAGAAGGTCAACAAGCTGACCCTGGCCCCGGGGAAGAACACCACCGTCGGCATCGGCCAGCCGCTGTCGATCGTCTTCGACCACCCGGTGAAGAACAAGGCGGACGTCGAGAAGCACCTCAAGGTCACCACCTCGAACAACACCGAGGGCTCCTGGGGCTGGATGCAGGACTGGTCGGGCAAGGACCGGGTCGACTGGCGGCCGAAGGAGTACTGGAAGGCCGGTACGAAGGTCACGCTCGACGCCACGCTCGGCGGGATCGACTCCGGCGCCGCCGGCGGCTGGTTCGTCCGGGACTACACCACCACCTTCTCGATCGGGAAGAACCAGCTGGTCAAGGTGGACCTCGACAACCACCGGCTGACCCTGACGCGCGACGGCGTGACCGTGAAGAGCGTGCCCATGTCGGCCGGTACGCCCGGCGGCGAGAAGGCGTCCTGGCGCGGGAAGACGGTCCTGATGTCCAAGGAGGGCACCATCAACATGCGTTCCGAGACGGTCGGCCTCGGTGACGCCTACGACAAGATGGTCGACTACTCGATGCGGCTGACCTGGTCGGGCATGTACGCGCACGCGGCGCCCTGGAACGCGGCCTACTTCGGCAACGCCAACAAGAGCTCCGGCTGCATCGGGATGAGCGACGCCGACGCGAAGAGTGTGTACGACGCGGTCCAGGTCGGCGACCCCTTCGAGGTCACGGGCTCCGACGCCAAGGGGACGCAGGCCCTGAACAACGGGTACGGCGAGTGGAACCTCTCGTGGGCCGAGTGGCAGGCGAAGAGCGCCCTGCGCTGATCACACGTTCAACAATCGTTACCCTCGCGTAACTTACCGACCGGTTACCTCGGGTAAGCCCGCCCGGTTACCGTCGGGTCACTTTGCACTGTCCCCACCAGTGGCACGAGCAAGGAGTGACCCCCCGTGCGCGCACCTCTCTCCCTCGCCGTCTCGGCCGCCCTGGTGGCCGGGACGGCCCTCGGCGTCGCCCCCGCCGCCACCGCCGCCCCGTCCGCCGCCACCGCCGCCCCCTCCGTACGCTTCGTCGACATCGCCGGCGACGGCGGCACCGTCCTCAAGGCCAACGTCGTCACCCCGGCCGGCGCCGGCGCCGCGGCCCGTTACCCCGTGATCGTGCTGCCCACCAGCTGGGCCGTGCCCCAGATCGAGTACCTCGCCCAGGCGCAGAAGCTCGCCGACTCCGGTTACGTCGTGGTGAGTTACAACTCGCGCGGCTTCTGGCAGTCCGGCGGCGAGATCGAGACCGCGGGGCCGAGGGACGTGGCCGACGCCTCCAAGGTCATCGACTGGGCGCTCGCGAACACCCCCGCCGACCCGGCCAAGGTCGGTATGGCGGGCGTGAGTTACGGCGCCGGGATCAGCCTCCTGGCCGCCGCGCACGACAAGCGGATCAAGGCGGTGGCAGCCCTCAGCGGCTGGGCGGACCTCATCGAGTCCATCTACAGCGGCCGCACCCAGCACCTGCAGGCCGCCGCGCTGCTCGGCGGCGCGGGCTTCCTCACCGGCCGCCCCGGCCCCGAACTCAAGGGCATCCTCAGCGACTTCCTCTCCTCCAACCTCGCCAAGGAGGGCGAGATGATCGCCTGGGGCGAGAAGCGGTCACCCGCCACCTACCTCGACCGGATCAACGCCAACGGCGCCGCGATCATGCTCGGCAACGCCTGGGGCGACACCATCTTCCCGCCCAACCAGTACGCCTCCTTCTACGAGAAGCTCCGCGGCCCCAAGCGCCTGGAGTTCCGCCCCGGCGACCACGCCACCGCCGAGGCGACGGGCCTGCTCGGACTGCCCAACGACACCTGGACCAGCGCCCACCGCTGGTTCGACCACCACCTCAAGGGCGTCGACAACGGCATCGACCGCGAGCAGCCCGTCCAGCTCAAGTCGAGGTCCACCGGAGGCTACGAGGGCTACCCGGACTGGAAGTCGGTCGGCGCGAACGAGCGCAAGATCTCCCTCGGCGGCTCCCAGCGGATCTGGGCGAACATCGACTCCGGCGCCAACGGCGGTGTGGTCCTGCTCTCCAACCTCCTCGACCAGCTGGTCAAGGCACCGCCGGTCGCCTCGATCCCGCTCCTCCCCCGCTCCTTCGCCGGGGTATGGCAGTCCGAGCGGTACGACGCGCCCCAGCGGGTGCGCGGTACGGCGAAGCTGCACACCACGGTCACCTCCACCAAGGAGAGCGGCACCCTCGTCGCGTACCTCTACGACGTGGGCCCGCTCGGCCTCGGCAAGCTGGTCAGCAACGCGCCGTACACCTTCCACGGCAAGACACCCGGCACTCCTTTCCCGGTCGACCTGGAGCTGTTCTCCACGGCCTACGACGTTCCCGCGGGCCACCGGCTCGCCCTGGTCGTCGACACCGTGGACCCGCTCTACATCGAGCACAACCCGACCGGCGCGCAGCTGACCTTCTCCTCCCCTGCGGCCGACCCCTCGTACCTGTCGGTCCCACTGCGAGCGGAGTGATCACCGGCTGCTGCCGGGCGGGCTTGGCTCCCCGCGAGCTACTGCGCGGCCACTACGGCCGCGTGGGGGGACCCCCACCCGGCAGCAGCGTCCCTGGTTCGGCCGGGGCGACGTCCGCGGCCTGTGTCTTGGGACTGCGCCGCTCCCTCCTGGCCACCCAGGTGGCGAACCAGGAGAGGAGCATGCACATCCCGATGTAGATGGGCGAGATGACCATGACCACGGGGATGAACGGCAGATCGTAGTCGAGGTTCGACGCGATCAGCTTCCCCGCGTGCAGGAACTCCTCGTAGGTGATGAGGAATCCGAGCGACGTGTCCTTCAGCGCCACCACCAGCTGGCTGATGATGGCCGGCAGCATCGCGCGCAGCGCCTGCGGCGCCAGGACGTACGTCATCACCTGGGACTTGCGCATACCGAGCGCGTAGGCAGCCTCCCCCTGGCCGCGACCGACCGAGTTGATACCTGTACGGAACACCTCGGCGAGCACCGAGCCGTTGTAGAGGGTGAGTCCGGCGACCAGCGCGGGCAGCGGCTGGACCTTCAGCGCCACGAAGATGAAGAAGATCATCACCAGCACGGGCATGGCACGGAAGAACTCCACCAGCAGGGTCGAGACCCAGCGGAACACCGCGCGCTCGGAGAGCCGTCCGACCGCGAGGACGGCGCCGAACGCGAGCGAGAGCACCGAGGCGTACGCGAAGGCCTTGAGGGTGTTCCCGAGACCGCGGAGCAGCAGCTCCTGGATGCCGATGTACTCGAAGGGCGACCACTTGGTGGCCGTGAACTGGGACGTGTCGAAGAGGAGTGAGAGGATCCAGCCGGCCAGCGCCAGGATCACGACGGTCGAGATGACGCCGTACAGCAGATGACGCTTGCGGGTCCGCGGTCCCGGGATGTCGTAGAGGGCGGTGGACTCGGTCATCGGGCGACTCCCCAGCGCTTCTCCAGGACGTTGAAGATCGCGCTGATGGTGAGGGTGATGATGAGGTAGCCGACGGCGATCCAGACGAAGGTCCAGACGATGTTGTAGCCGAGTTCGCTCAGCGTCTTGTAGGTGCCGAGGAGTTCGTTGACGCTGAACGCCCCGGCGATGGCGGAGTTCTTGGCGAGCGCGATCAGGGTGGAGCCGATGGGCGGGATGACGGAGCGGAACGCCTGGGGCAGTACGACCGCGTTGAGGGTCTGACCGAACGTCATGCCGAGGCTCCGGGACGCCTCGCCCTGGCCACGTGGGACGGTGTTGATGCCGGACCGCAGCACCTCGCAGATGAACGCCGAGGTGTAGCAGCCGAGGGCGAGGACGGCGAACAGCTCGAAGGGGAGCACGAGTCCGAAGCGCGGCAGGCCCAGCATCACGGCGAAGAAGAGCAGGGTGAGCGGGGTGTTGCGCAGGATCGTGACCCAGACCGTGCCGAAGACCCGGAAGGAGCCGACCGGTGCGACCCGGAAGGCGGCCATCACGAAGCCGAGGACGAGGGCCAGGGCCGAGGAGTAGACGGTGAGTTCGACGGTGCCGAGGAAGCCTTCGCCGTAGGTTTCGAAGTTGTCCGTCAGGACGTCCATGCGGGGCGCTCCTTCCTCAGCTCGCCGGGTAGCGGTCGATGGCGGGCGGCTGCGGGGCGGGCACCCCCGAGAGGCCGAGGGTCACGTCGTAGGCCTTCTTCCAGTCGCCGTTCTTCTCGTGCCCGGCGAGGGCGTCGTCGAGGGCGAAGCGCAGGGCGTTGTCGCTGCGGGGGACGCCGACGCCGTACGGCTCCTCGGAGAACGGCTTGCCGACGACCTTGAGTTCGTCGGGGACCTTCGCCGCGTAGCCCATCAGGATCGTGTCGTCGGTGGTGACGGCGTCGACCTGGTAGGTGAGCAGGTTGTCGACGCAGACGGAGTAGGTGTCGTAGGCGACCAGTTCCGCCTTCGGGTGGTCCCGTTCGATCCGCTGGTACGGGGTGGATCCGGCGGCGGAGCAGACCCGTTTGCCATCGAGGTCCTGCGGGCCGTGGATGTCGTTCTCGTCGGTGCGGACGAGCAGCGACTGGCCGGCCAGGTAGTAGGGGCCCGCGAAGCCGACGAGCTTCTTGCGGTTGTCGTTGATGGTGTAGGTGCCGACGTAGTAGTCGATCTGGCCGTTCTGCAGGGCGGTCTCGCGGTTCGCCGAGGCGATGGTCCGGAAGCTGATCGTGGCGGGGTCGAAGCCGAGGGAGGCGGAGAGCATCTTGGCGATCTCGATGTCGAAGCCGGAGTACCGCCCGGTGGCCGGGTCCTTCTCCCCCATGTAGGGCTGGTCCTCCTTGGCTCCGACGACGAGATGGCCGCGCTTCCGCGCCCGCTCCCAGGTCGGTGACTCGGGCAGCTGGAACGCCGACTGGACCTGGTAGACGGGGAGTTCGTCGGGCTGCGGACCCTTGACGGGCGGGCTGCCCTCCTTGCCGCAGGCAACCAGCGCGGTCACCGCGGCGGCGAGCAGCGTGAGGAGGGCGAGGCGACGGCGCGTACGGTGCATGTGGTGTCCACCCCCGCTCAGTGCTTGAGGATCTTGGACAGGAAGTCCTTGGCGCGTTCACTGCGCGGGCTGGTGAAGAACTCCTCGGGTGTGCGGTCCTCGACGATGCGGCCGTCGGCCATGAAGACGACCCGGTTGGCCGCGGAGCGCGCGAAGCCCATCTCGTGGGTCACCACGACCATGGTCATGCCCTCACTGGCCAGCTGCTGCATGACCTCCAGGACCTCGTTGATCATCTCGGGGTCGAGGGCGGAGGTCGGCTCGTCGAAGAGGAGCGCCTTGGGGTCCATGGCCAGGGCGCGGGCGATCGCCACCCGCTGCTGCTGGCCGCCGGAGAGCTGGGCGGGGAACTTGTCGGCGTGGGCGGCGAGACCGACCCGGTCGAGGAGTTCGCGCGAGCGCCGGTCGGCGTCCTCCTTCCTGCGCTTGCGGACCTTGATCTGTGCCAGGGAGACATTGGCGAGCACGGTCTTGTGGGCGAACAGGTTGAAGGACTGGAAGACCATCCCGACCTCGGCCCGCAGCCGGGCGAGCGCCCTGCCCTCCTCCGGGAGGGGCTGTCCGTCGATGATGATCTCGCCCGACTCGACGGCCTCCAGCCGGTTCATGGCCCGGCAGAGCGTGGACTTCCCCGAGCCCGAGGGCCCGATGACGACGACCACTTCCCCGCGCCCGACGGTGAGACTGATGCCCTGGAGGACGTGCAGCGTGCCGTAGTGCTTGTTGACGTCACGCAGCTCGATCAACGGATCGACGACCGCCATACGCTCCCCTGCCCCTTTTCAGCCGTGTCGAGGTCAGCGCAAACTATCCGGCGCAAAAAGGGACTTCATGGTCGACACGCGTAAAAACGGCATAAGCAGTATTTACTGCAGAAGGGTGTCCCGTGGGGGTGCGGACACTCAGAACTCGGCGGCCTCGCCGTACATCTGGGAGAGCTCCGGCGATCCGGTCATGGCCCAGTCGAGCCCGGCCTCGACCACATTGATCTCCCGGCCCGAGGCGAGCCGCACCACCGGCTGCCCGCCGGGCCACACCTGCCAGGCGGCACCGGGAACGTTCCGCACGATGACGGTGCCGAGATACAGACCGGCGTCGTTGCCGATCCACGGCAGCTCCTCCGGGTCGTCGCGCCAGCGCGGCGGGAGCTGGTCGAGCGCGGCGAGCGAGCGGGGACTGTCGTCCAGCGTCACCCCGCGGTCCTGGACTCTGGCACGCAGCAGCTCGCACTCGGCGAGCAGGTCACCCACCCCTTCGGGGTCGCGGTCGAAGGCCGCGGCCAAGGGGGGCTGATCGGCCTCATGCCGCTTGCGCCAGTTGTCCAGGAACGGGATGTTCATCCGAACAGCGTCGCATTTCACCCTCCCGTGGCACCACCCGGCGCGCGGAGATCATCCACGCCGGGGCGCCGGGGACGGGGATCGGAACCTAGACGTCCAGGTCGACGACGACCGGGGCGTGGTCGGAGGCGCCCTTGCCCTTGCGCTCCTCGCGGTCGACGTAGCCGTCCTTGACCGCGTCGGCGAACGGCTTGTTGCCGTACACCAGGTCGATGCGCATGCCCCGGTTCTTCGGGAAGCAGAGCTGGCGGTAGTCCCAGTACGTGAACGGGTGGTCGTACTTGAGCGGGCGCGGGACGACATCCACCAGGCCCGTCTCACGGAGCCCGGTCAGCGCGGCCCGCTCCGGCTCGGTGACGTGCGTGAGGCCCTCGAAGGCCGCCCGGTCCCACACGTCGTCGTCGGTCGGGGCGATGTTGTAGTCACCGAGGACGGCGAAGGGCCGCTCCCCCGCCGCGTCCTCGGCCACGGCCGCGCGGAGCGCCTCCAGCCAGCGGAGCTTGTACGCGTAGTGCTCGTGCGCGACCTCGCGGCCGTTCGGCACGTACACGGACCAGACCCGGACCGGTCCGCAGGTCGCGGAGACGGCCCGGGGCTCCTGCACGCCCTCGTACTCGGGACCGCCGGGCAGGCCCGTGACGACGTCGGTGAGGCCGACCTTGGAGATCAGCGCCACGCCGTTCCACCGGCCGGTGGCGTGGACCACCGATTCGTACCCCAGCTCGCGCAGCTCGTCGGTGGGGAACTGCTCGGCGGTGCACTTGGTCTCCTGGACGCACAGCACGTCCGTGCCGGTGCTCTCCAGCCATGCCAGGAGTCGGGGCAGGCGGGCAGTGATCGAATTGACGTTCCAGGTCGCGATGCGCATGAGCGCAAGCCTAACGGCGGGGTGTGACAGTCACCGTCCGCGAGCGCCGGTGGGTCACAGCCGGGTGGAGTCGCCCGGGGTGAGCCGGCCGTGGTCCGTGCCGCCGAGCGCGCCGATCTGCCGGTCGTAGATCGGCCGGGCGAGGTCGGTGAGCAGGGCGTCGTGGATGTCGATGGCGCGGCGCGGCTTGACCTCGCGGACGTACTCGATGACCTCGGAGATCTTGTTCCAGGGGGCCATCACGGGCAGCATCAGCGTGTCCACCGGCCGGTCGGGGACGGTCAGGGCGTCGCCCGGGTGGAAGACCGTGCCGTCCACCAGGAAGCCGATGTTCGTGATCCGGGGGATGTCCGGGTGGATCACCGCGTGCAGCTCGCCGTGGACCTGGACGTCGAACCCGGCTGCGGTGAAGGTGTCGCCGTGGCCGACGGTGTGGACGCGGCCGGGGAAGGCGGCCGACAGCTGGTCCGCGACGCTGCGCAGGGTCCAGATCTCGGCCGCCGGGTTGGCCTCGAGACCGGCGCGCAGCCGGTTCTCGTCGAAGTGGTCGGGGTGCTCGTGGGTGACGAGGAGGACGTCGGCGCCGAGCGCGGCGTCCTCCTCGCTGAAGCCGCCGGGGTCGATGACGAGCGTCCGCCCGTCCTTCTCCAGACGGACGCAGGCGTGCGACATCTTCGTCAGCTTCACGGCACTCCACCTCACGACGGGCGTACGGGCCCCGTCAGCCTACGCCCGGAGATGATCTAGGGAGTGTCCGGAGGCGTCGTCTCCTCCTTGATCGCCCGGCCCATCACGCGCAGGGCGCTCTCGGCGGCCGGGAGGCCGCAGTAGACGGCGGTCTGGAGCACGATCTCGCGGAGTTCGTCGGGGGTGAGCCCGTTGCGCAGGGCGGCCCGGGTGTGGTCCGCGAGGGCGTCGAGGTGGCCGCCCGCGATCAGCGCCGTCAGGGTGACGCAGCTGCGGGTGCGCCGGTCGAGGCCGTCCCGGTGCCACACCTCGCCCCAGGCGTAGCGGGTGACCAGGTCCTGGAGGTCGGCGCCGAACGCGTCGGCGCCTGCCTGCTCCACATGGGCGTCGCCGAGGATCTCCCGGCGGAGCCTGTCCCCCCGCTCGTAGGGGTCGGGGCGCGCGGTCCCGGCGGCCTCGTCGGCCGGTTCGGCGGGCGCGATCTCGGCGACGGGCACGACGGTGGCGGACACGGGCGGCATCGGCGGCGCCGGCAGCGTGCTCTGGGTGTCGTGGACGATCCCGGCGAAGTGGTCGATGAGCAGTTCGGTGACGGCGGCCGGCTGCTCGACGGGCGCGAGGTGGGAGGCGCCGGGGACGACGGCGAGCCGGGCGTCGGCGATCCCCGCGACCAGGGTGCGGGCCTCGGCGGGGCCGGTGACCTGGTCGTCGGAGCCGACGAGGACCAGGGCGGGGACTCCGATCCGGCCGAGCGCCTCCCGGACGTCGAAGAGGGCGAGCGCCTCGCAGGCTCCGATGTAGCAGCCGGGGTCGGTGGTGCGGACCATCTGGACGGCCCACTCGACGATGGCGGGCTGCGCGGCGCTGTAGGCGGGGGTGAACCACTGCTCGGGGGCGGTACGGGCCATGGGGTCGAGGCCGTTGGTCCGGACGATCACACCGCGCTGGCGGAACTCGTCGGCGCTGCCGAACCGGGGCGAGGTCGCCACCAGGGCGAGCGAGGCGACCCGGTGGGGTGCGCGCAGCGCGAGGTCGAGGCCGACGGCCCCGCCGATGGAGCAGCCCGCGTAGCCGAAGCGCTGGATGCCCAGCTCGTCGAGGGTGGCGAGCAGCCGGTCGCCGAGTTCGGCGACGGAGGTGAAGGGGTGGGCGGGCGCACCGCCGTGCCCGGGCAGGTCGAACCGGACGACACGCCACTGCCGGGTCAGCTCGGGTATCTGCCGGTCCCACATGTGCATGGTCGTGCCGAGCGAAGGGCCCAGGACCAGAACCGGGGCGTCTTCTCTCCCGTCGAGGCGGTATTGCAGGGTGTTACTCGGTGTATCACTCACCCGCAAGACCCTCTCATCTCCCCCTGCCCCGCCCTTCGCCGGGTCGCGCCCGACGCTTCGCGGCCCCGGATCTCCTCGCGGAGCCGGGGCCGTGGTGGGTCGTCGGGTCGTGGTGGGTGATGGGGTCGTGCGGTGTGGGGTCAGCCGGAGTTCCGGGCGGCGGTGCGACGGTGCTTCCCGATCAGGACGCCGGCGGCGGTGCCGCCGAGGAGCAGTGCGCCGACGGCGTACGGGCTGCCGTCGTCGTCCCCGTCCGCGGCGCCGGCGGCCCAGCCGAAGCCCGCCTCCACGGCACCGTTCGGCCGGCCCGAGATCTGGTAGGTGAGGGTCTGCTTGATGCGGGGCGGGCATTTGAGGGTCACGGTGTCCGTGCCGGAGCGGGCGTCGGCCGGAAGCGTGAACTCACCCACGAGGACGCCCTTCCGGTCGCCCGGCAGGAGGTGGAACGACCCGGCCACCTCCGACTCGCCCTTGCCGTACGTCTCCGTGCCGCAGGCGGTGGTGCTGACGGTGACGGTGCTCCCGGGGGAGGCCTTCCAGGGATTGACCCAGGCGTTGCCGGACGAGTCGGCGACGGCGGCGGGTGCGGACAGGGCGAGTGTGCTCAGGACCAGGGCGAGCTGGACACCTGTACGTGTGACACGCATGCTTCTTCTCTCCTTCGGCGGAGCTTTCCTGGCCGGCTGGTCCGCGCGGCGCCTGTGCTGTGCTCCGTGCACGAGAAGATCCCCGACCGGTGATCACCGCAACGGGAAGGTCGCGCGCGATGTCCCCCGGTCGGGGTCTTGATCGTCCTTGCCGCTGATCGTCTGTGCAGGTCACGGCGGCCCGCACGGCGCCCGCAATCGCATGGCGTCCCGCGCGCGAACGGGCTAGTTGTGTCGACGGAAGGGGTCAGACCCGGCCCAGGATCGCCATGACGGCCTGCTCCAACGCCGCTCCGGGATCCGGCGGCGCCCCCTCCGACCGCCACGCGACGAACCCGTCGGGACGGACGAGGACCGCGCCGTCCACGGTGACGCCGTGGGTCTCCTTCCAGTCGGTGTCGTCCTCGGGCGCGAGCTCCGCGTCGGGGCCGTCGCCGATCCGGTACGAGTCGAGCGGCACCGGCAGCTCCTGCCGGAGGCGGGTCGCCGCCGTGTGCCAGCCGCCGGCGCCGTCCTCGGAGCTCAGGAGCACAAGGGACCGCTCGTACAGGTCGAGGGTGGAGATCCGGGTACCGGCGCGGTTCAGCCACACGTGGGGTGCCCGGCTCCCGGGTTCGCCCGTCAGCCGCAGCCCTTCGGACACGACCGGCAGCGACCCGTCGGCGCCCAGGACGGCGCCCCGCGGATAGCGGTAGCCGAGCACCTCGTTGAGCAGACCGCCCTTCCTGCCCTTGGGGCTGTCGGATCCGGTGCCGGGGGCGTACCCGGGGTGGCTGTGCTCGACCGATCGCGACGAGGCGCGGGCGCTCGTCGCCTCCGCCACCGGCCGGCGCTCCGCGTCGTAGGAGGCGAGCAGTCCGGGGCCGGCCCAGCCGCCCAGGACGGCGGCGAGTTTCCAGGCGAGGTTGTGCGCGTCCTGGATACCGGTGTTGGAGCCGAACGCCCCGGTGGGCGGCATCTCGTGGGCGGAGTCGCCGGCGAGGAACACCCGGCCGTCCCCGTAGCGTTCGGCGACGCGTTCCGCCGCGTGCCAGGGCGCCTTGCCGGTGATCTCCACATCGAGGTCCGGCACTCCCACGGCCCGCCGGATGTGTGCGACGCACCGCTCGTCGGTGAACTCCTCCAGCGTCTCGCCGTCTTCGGGGTGCCAGGGAGCGTGGAACACCCAGCGCTCCCGGTTGTCGACCGGCAGCAGGGCCCCGTCGGCCTCCGGGTTCGTCAGGTAGCAGACGATGAAGTGCCGGTCCCCGACGACGTCCGCGAGGCCGCGCGAGACGAAGGTGACGCTCACGTTGTGGAACAGGTCGCCCCGACCGCTCTGCCCGATGCCGAGCAGCTCGCGCACCGGGCTGCGCGGGCCGTCCGCCGCGACGAGGTAGTCCGCGCGGATGGTGGTGTGCTCGCCGGTGTCGCGGCTCTTGACCTGCGCGGTCACCCCTTCGGCGTCCTGCTCGAAGGACATCAGCTCCGTCGAGAAGCGCAGGTCCCCGCCCAGCTCCCGGGCGCGTTCGAGCAGCACCGGTTCGAGGTCGTTCTGGCTGCACAGGCACCACGCGGCGGGGCTGAAGCGGGCGAGACCGCCGCCTGGGTCGATCTCCTTGAACAGCCACCCACCGGCATCACCCACCAGGCTCGGCGTCTGCAGGATGCCGCTGTTGTGGGCCAGGACGGACGCGGCCTCCTGGATGGACCGCGCGACCCCGGCGGAGCGGAACAGCTCCATCGTGCGCACGTTGTTGCCGCGGCCGCGCGGGTGGATCGAGGTGCCCGCATGGCGCTCGACCAGTGTGTGCGGAACTCCGAGGCGTCCCAGGAACAGTGAGGTGGACAGGCCCACCAGTGAGCCGCCGACGATGAGTACGGGCGTACGGTGACCTGCTGCTTCGCCGGCCACGTCGAATCGGTTCATTGTTCGTCTCCCGGCGTCCTGCGACGCGGGTCGGGGATGGGATCCAGATTCAAGCCCTTCGGGGACGGGTCCGCGTGCCGGGGGCACCCGGATGACACGCGGTTCACTCGTCCGCTCTTTCGGGCTCGCGCGCTCTCGGCGCTCCTGTCAACCATCGACACATCACGACTCCGGCGTTTCGGTCGCGCAGGTCGTTTCCCCACCCCCCACTGAGAAGAGAAGAGGTGTGCCGGATGGCCCCCTCGGGACGCATCTCGCAGTCTGCCTTCGACGGCTCCAGACTGCGGGTCATCCTCCTGCTCGACCTGTACGAAGGAGCGCAGGAGCAGTTCCTGGACGCGTACGAACTCATGCGCAAGCAGGTCGCCTCCGTTCCCGGTCACATCAGTGACCAGCTCTGCCAGTCCATCGAGAACCCGTCGCAGTGGCTCATCACCAGCGAGTGGGAGAGCGCCCCGCCGTTCCTCGCATGGGTGAACAGCGAGGAGCACGTCCAGACGGTCAAGCCGATGCACAGCTGCGTCCGGGACACCCGTTCCATGCGCTACAGCATCCTCCGGGAGACCGGTCCCGATCGGTCGGCCTCGCGGGCCGCGGCGCCGGCGGACGCGCAGGTGGCCGCCCGCGTGGGCGACGGTGTGGCACGCCACGCCCTCACCTTCACCGTCAAGCCGGGCTCCGAGTCGAAGGTGGCGGAGCTCCTGGCCGGGTACGAGTCACCCCGGGCCCAGGTCGACGAGACCACGCGGCTGCGCCGTACCTCCCTCTTCATGCACGGCAATCGCGTCGTGCGGGCCGTGGAGGTGGAGGGCGACCTCCTGGTGGCGCTCCGGCACGTCGCCCGTCAGCCCGAGGTACGGGCGGTCGAGGAGGCCATCAACCCGTACCTGGAGCAGGACCGGGACCTGACCGACCCCGAGTCGGCACGGGTGTTCTTCACCCGGGCCGCGCTCCCGGCCGTCCAGCACGTGGTGTCCAGCCGGCCGGCCCCGGCCGAGCTGCGACGGCACGCGCTGTACTACCCGGCCAAGGAAGGCCGCGGGATGGAGCTGGCCCGGCTGCTCGCCCATCAGGACCGGGCCGCTGCCGACGATCCGGACAGCCCGGTGTACGGCAGCACCGTGTTCCAGCGCGACGACATCGTGGTGCGCCTCGTCGACATCACGGGCGAACTCGACCTGGACCCCGTCGCCTCGCTCGGGCTCAAGGGCTCCGGGAAGGCCGCGGAGCTGGAACTCCTTCTCGACGGCGCCGCGATCGGCGTCGAGGGCTCCCTGAAGACGGAGCGCAACGTCAACCGGCTTCTGTCGCACGCCGACATGCTGCCCGTCACCGACCGCACGGCCGATTCCTGACAGCCGGTCGCGGCCCCGTAGCAGTCGCCCCTCAGCACGTCACTGCCACATCCGGAGGTACCCACCATGCTCAAGCAGCGCCCACGCATCGTGACCCTGGACGAGACGGAACCCAACCGCAGGCGCGGAGGTGACCTGCGGGCCATGCTCACGCCGGCCACCGTGGGGTCCACCAGCGGCTTCATGGGACTGGCCATCGTTCAACCGGGCGAGCGCATCGGCGAGCACTACCACCCGTACTCCGAGGAGTTCGTGTACGTCGTCTCGGGCGCGCTGGAAGTGGACCTGGACGGCGAGACGTACGCGCTCACGACCGATCAGGGTCTCCTGATCCCGATCGACATGCGACACCGCTTCCGCAACGTGGGCGACGTGGAGGCTCGGATGGTCTTCCACCTGGGCCCGCTCGCCCCCCGGCCGAGCCTCGGACACGTCGACACCGAGGTCACCGACGAGGCCGAGCTCGCCGCCGCGGGCCCGCACCTGACCGTGGGCGACCCGGGACAGGTGTCCGAGCGAAGCGGGGCCATCGAGTGACCCGGCGTGTGGCCGTCACCGGTATCGGTGTGGTCGCTCCGGGCGGCACCGGAGCGAAGGCGTTCTGGGACCTCCTCGCCGCCGGCCGTACCGCGACCCGTGGCATCACCCTGTTCGACCCGGTCGGGCTGCGCTCCCGGATAGCCGCCGAGTGCGACTTCGACCCGGCGGAGCACGGCCTCGACCCGGAGTTGAGCCGGCACGCCGACCGGTACATCCAGTTCGCCGTCGTCGCCGCCGGGGAAGCCGTCCGCGACTCCGGACTGGACACCGACAGCGAGGACCCCTGGCGCGTCGCCGTCTCCCTGGGCAGCGCCGTCGGCGGCACCACCCGGCTCGAACACGACTACGTCCTGGTCAGCGAGGGCGGGCAGCGGTGGGACGTGGACCACCGCGCCGCCGACCCCAAGCTGCACCTGGCGTTCTCGCCGAGCACCCTCGCCTCCGTCGTGGCCGAGCGGTTCGGCGCCCGCGGCCCGGTGCAGACCGTCTCCACCGGCTGCACCTCCGGCCTCGACGCCGTCGGCTACGCCTTCCACACCATCGAGGAGGGCCGGGCGGACGTCTGCATCGCGGGCGCGTCGGACTCCCCGATATCCCCGATCACCATGGCCTGCTTCGACGCCATCAAGGCCACGTCGCCCGACAACGACGACCCGGAGCACGCCTCCAGGCCCTTCGACAACAACCGCAACGGTTTCGTCATGGGCGAAGGCGCGGCCGTGCTCGTCCTGGAGGAGTACGAGCACGCCAGGGCTCGCGGTGCGCACATCTACTGCGAGATCGGCGGCTACGCCACCTTCGGCAACGCGTACCACATGACCGGTCTGACCGGCGAAGGGCTCGAGATGTCACGGGCGATCGACTCCACGCTCGACCAGGCCCGTCTCGACCCCACGCTGATCGACTACGTCAACGCGCACGGCTCGGGCACCCGGCAGAACGACCGGCACGAGACCGCCGCCGTGAAGCTGTCCCTGGGCGCGCACGCCTACGACACGCCCATGAGCTCCATCAAATCCATGGTGGGGCACTCGCTGGGCGCGATCGGCGCGATCGAGGTGGCCGCGTGCGTCCTCGCGCTGAAGCACCAGGTGGTACCTCCGACGGCGAACTACGAGACCCCCGACCCCGAGTGCGACCTGGACTACGTGCCGCGCACCGCCCGCCCCCGGAAGCTCAGGAACGTGCTCTCCGTGGGCAGCGGATTCGGCGGCTTCCAGTCCGCGGTCCTCCTGACGGGGCCGGGCGGGAGGACACGATGAGCACTGAGCGCCCACGGCGGGCGGTCGTCACCGGCATCGGTGTGATCGCTCCCAACGGATTGAGTGCCGACACGTACTGGAAGTCCGTCCGGGAAGGCCTCGGCGTACTGGACCGGATCACCCGCGAGGGCTGCCAGGAGCTGCCGCTCAAGGTCGCGGGCGAGGTCCGGGGCTTCGACGCCTCGGACCTGATCGAGGAGCGTTTCCTCGTCCAGACCGACCGCTTCAGCCACTACGCGATGGCCGCGGCCCAGCTCGCCCTCGACGACGCCGGCCTCGCCCTCGACGATCCGGAGGAGCCCTTCTCGATCGGCGTGGTCACCGCGGCCGGTTCCGGTGGCGGCGAGTTCGGCCAGCGAGAGCTCCAGAAGCTCTGGGGCCAGGGATCCAAGTTCGTCGGCCCGTACCAGTCCATCGCCTGGTTCTACGCCGCGAGCACCGGCCAGATCTCCATCCGGAGCGGGTTCAAGGGGCCGTGCGGCGTCGTCGCGAGCGACGAGGCGGGAGGCCTGGACGGCCTCGCCCACGCGGCCCGGGCCGTACGACGTGGGACCGGTGCGGTGATCGTCGGAGCGGCGGAGGCGCCGCTCGCCCCGTACTCGATGGTGTGCCAGCTCGGATACCCGGAGCTCAGCACCGTCGAGGACCCGGACCGCGCCTACCGGCCCTTCACCCGAGGAGCCTGCGGGTTCGTCCCGGCGGAGGGCGGCGCGATGCTCGTCGTGGAGGACGAGTCCCGCGCCCGCGACCGGGGAGCGGCCGTCCGGGCCGTCGTGGCCGGCCACGGCGCCACGTTCACCGGTGCCTCCCGGTGGGAGGAGTCCCGGGAGGGACTCGCCCGCGCCGTCCGCGTCGCCCTCGACGAGGCCGGGTGCGCCCCCGAGGAGATCGACGTCGTCTTCGCCGACGCCCTGGGCGTACCGGAGGCGGACCGTGCCGAGGCGCTGGCGATCGCCGACGCCCTCGGGGACCACGCCACCCGCGTACCCGTCACGGCGCCCAAGACGGGCATCGGCCGTGCCTACTGCGGGGCACCCGTCCTGGACACCGCCGCCGCGGTCTTCGCGATGGAGCACGGCGTCGTTCCGCCCACCCCCAACGTGTTCGACATCTGCCACGACCTCGATCTGGTGATGTCCCGCGCTCGCCCCGCCGAGCTGCGCACGGCCCTGGTCCTCAGCCGGGGACTCATGGGATCCAACGCGGCGCTGGTCCTGCGCCGCGGCGACGAATCCGCCCGGTAGGACCGGGCGGGAAGGAGAGCACAGATGATCACCACCACCCTCACCTTCGAGGAACTCGCCGCGCTGATGAAGCAGTCGGCCGGGGTCACCGTCCCCGTCCCGGAGCTGGAGAAGGCGCCGGACACGCCGTTCGCCGGTCTCGGCGTCGACTCGCTCGGCCTGCTCGGGATCGTCGGCGAGCTGGAGAACCGGTACAGCGTGTCGCTGCCCACCGACGCCGAGCGCTGCAAGACGCCGGCCGAGTTCCTCGACCTCGTCAACACCGCCCTCAAGACGGGAGTCTGACGGTGTCCGGTCACACTGACAACAGCATCACCATCGACGCCCCGCTCGATCTCGTCTGGGACATCACCAACGACATCGAGAACTGGCCCAGCCTCTTCAGTGAATACGCCTCCCTGGAGGTGCTCGACCGCGAGGGCGACTCGACCACCTTCCGCCTGACCATGCACCCGGACGAGTCCGGGAAGGTCTGGAGCTGGGTGTCGGAGCGCACCGTCGACCGCCCCGGGCGGACGGTCCGCGCCCGCCGCGTCGAGACCGGCCCGTTCGACCACATGAACATCCGGTGGGAGTACGAGGAGACGCCGGCCGGCGTGCACATGCGCTGGGTCCAGGACTTCGCGATGAAGCCCGAGGCTCCGGTCGACGACGACTGGATGACCGACAACATCAACCGCAACTCCCGTACGCAGATGGCCCTCATCCGGGACCGCATCGAGCAGGTCGCCCGCGACCGCCGGAGCGCCTCGGTCCTGCCCGGCTGACCCGCACCGGGCCGCGCACCCCCGCGGCTCTCGCGCACCCGCCCACCTGCGCACCCGCAGCGGCCGCGCTCCCCAGGAAGGACGCTCGATGCACCACGCTCTGATCGTCGCCCGCATGGTGCCGGATTCGGCACCGGCGATCGCCGACGTGTTCGCCGCCTCCGATCGCGGCGAACTCCCGCACCTCGTCGGCGTCACCCGACGTCGGCTGTTCCAGTTCGGTGATGTGTACCTGCACCTCATCGAGTCGGACCAGGACCCGGCGCCGGCCATCGCGAAGCTGGCCGGCCACCCGGAGTTCCGGGACACCAGCGAGCGCCTGTCGGCGTACGTCAGCGCGTACGACCCGCAGACGTGGCGGAGCCCCAAGGACGCCATGGCACAGTGCTTCTACCGCTGGGAACGCGACGGGGGTTCCTGACCCCCGAGGTCCGTACGCGCCCGGCAGCGAAACCCGAGGCCGCCCGCCCCGCGAACGACGCGGAGCGGGCGGCCTCGGGTTTCGGGGTGTCCTCGTTCACCGCCCTCAGGCGGGCACGGTGCACTCGAAGGCGTGGAGGTACGCGTTGACCGGGCGGATCTCGTCGATGACGAGCCCCGCGTCCGTCAGCCGGTCGACCATGCTCTGCCGGGTGTGCTTCGCGCCGCCGACGTTGAGGAGCAGCAGCAGGTCCATGGCGGTCGTGAACCGCATCGAGGGCGTGTCGTCCACGAGGTTCTCGATCACGACGACCCGTGCACCGGGGCGCGCCGCCCGGCGGACGTTGGCGAGCGCCCTGCGGGTGCTGTCGTCGTCCCACTCCAGGATGTTCTTGATGATGTACACGTCCGCCTGGACGGGGATGGCCTCACGGCAGTCGCCGGGCACGATCCGGACCCGGGAGGCCAGCGGACCGTCCGCCCGCAGGCGCGGATCGGCGTTCTCCACCACCCTCGGCAGATCGAGCAGCGTGCCGTGCAGGTCGGGGTGCTTCTCCAGCAGACTCGCCAGGACGTGCCCCTGCCCGCCGCCGATGTCGACGACCGACGACACGCCGTGCAGATCCAGCAGGTCGGCGACGTCCTGGGCCGACTGCCGGCTCGACGTCGTCATGGCCCGGTTGAACACGTACGCGGACTCGGGCGCGTCCTCGTTGAGGTACGCGAAGAACTCCCTCTCGTACACGTCCTCGAAGACGTTGCGGCCGGAGCGCACCGCCTCGTCGAGCTTCGGCCAGACGTCCCACGTCCACGGCTCGGTGCACCACAGGGCGATGTAGCGCAGGCTCTGCGGGTCGTCCTCGCGCAGCAGCCGGGACATCTCCGTGTGGACGAAGGTGCCGTCGGCCCGTTCGGCGAAGACCCCCTGGCAGGACAGGGCGCGCAGCAGTCGGCGCAGGGTCCGCGGCTGGGTCTTGACCGCCGCCGCGAGGTCCTCCACGGTCATGGGCGTGTCGCCCAGGGCGTCGGCCACGCCCAGGCGGGCGGCCGCGCGTACGGCGGCGGCGCACGCCGCCCCGAATACGAGTTCCCGCAGCCTCATGGGCGGCGGCGGAGCCGGATCAACAGTCGTCATCTGTCGCCTTGTCTGTGCAGTCGTGCCGTGGGTGAGGGAGTGGATCCGACCGTTCAGCACATGCCCGCGGGCTCGGAGACCTCGCAGGTGTTGCCGCTGAAGGTGTTGCCCTTGCCGGTGTCCCGGTTGGCCAGGTCGGCCGAACCGTTGCGCAGGACGACGTTGTCGCGGATCTCGTTGCGTTCGTTGAGGGCCCCGACGAAGCTCTTGAAGAGCACGATGCCGCCCGACAGCGGCGAGGTGCCCACGTTGTCCTCGATCCGGTTCCGCGCGACCAGCGTCTCCTCCGCGCCGGTGAGGACGATCCCCGAGCCCTGCAGGAAGGGCAGTCGGGGCGTCTTGGGGCAGTGCTTGTTGTTGGAGTGGATGTGGTTCCCGCGCAGGCTCATCGCCCCGGCGCGCGGTGTGGACTCGTCGCCCACCACGAACACGGCGGCGCAGTTCCCGGTCGCCTCGTTGCGGTCGACGGTCAGGTTGCGCAGGCGCCGCACCGTGATGCCGATCCGGTTGCCGGAGAGACGGTTGTGACTGATCCGGGTCCCCTCGGCGTCGACGGCCCCGGCCTCCGTGTCGGTGGTGTTGGACACGAAGAGGCCGGCGTCCGCGTTGTCCCGGGCGACGTTGTGGGTCAGCTCGCTGCGGACGGACCTCTCCAGGGCGATGCCCCAGTTGCCGTTCCTCTCGGCCGTCACCCGATGGACCTTCAGGCGGTCGGTCCGCGAGGCCCACAGACCGTTCTTGGCGAATCCCTGGAGCGTCAGCGAGCGCACGGTGACGCCCTTGACGGGGCTGCCGTCCTTGCCGGTCACGCAGATGCCGTGTCCGGCCTTGGCGCAGGTGTTGTCGGCGGCGGCCTTGGAGGGCGCGATGACCGTGCGGAAGACGGTCGAGCCGCGCAGGGTCACGTCCGATGTGGTGATGCGGACGCTCTCACGGTAGGTACCGGGAGACAGCACGATGGTGTCCCCCGGCTTCGCGGCGTCCACGGCCGTCTGGATGGATTCGCCGGGCTTCACCCGGTGCACCGTGCGGCTGTGGGCCGTCGGGGTGGTCGCGCCGAGCCCGGTGGCGACGAGGGCCACGGTGCAGGCCAGGAGGGAGATCTGTCGTCTGGTCATGTGACGAAGCTATGAGCGGGCGTTCCGACCTGCCACCGCTGATCGTCCAGGCGGACCTGGGCTTACCTCCCTGCGGTCCACGCGCCGGGCGTGGCGCGCGGGTCCTGGGGGGAATCACCGCTCCGCCGTGAATCATGGTCCCGCCGGGAGCGCCTCTTCCGTGCGGGCGGGCAGGAAAGGGGTTCGGATGCGCAAGTGGTGGCCCTTGACGGCGATCTGTCTGGGCACCTTCATGCTGCTCCTCGACGTCACGATCGTGGTCGTGGCGCTGCCCGCCATGGCGGCGGACCTCGGCACCACGCTCTCCGACCTGCAGTGGGTGGTCGACGTCTACGCGCTGGCCCTGGCGTCGCTGCTGCTCGGCGTCGGATCCCGCGCCGACCGGATCGGCCGCAGGAAGGTGTACCTCGTCGGGCTGCTCGTCTTCACCGCGGCGTCGGTGATGTGCGCGGTCGCCCCGAACGCGGGGGTGCTGATCGGCGCCAGGGCGGTACAGGGCCTGGGCGCCGCCGGGATGTTCGGTACGACGATCGCGCTGCTCGGCATGCACTACAGCGGCCGGGAGCGGGGCGTCGCCTTCGCCGTGTGGGGCGCCACCAACTCGGTCGCCGCGGCGGCCGGGCCGATGGTCGGCGGACTTCTCACCCAGTACCTGGACTGGCGATGGATCTTCTTCGTCAACGTGCCGGTCTGCCTGGCCGCCGTCGTGATGACGCTGCGCTCGGTGCGCGAGGCGAGGGGCGAGGGCCGGCAGCCGGCGGACGTCCTCGGCGTGGTCACGTTCACGGTGGCGAGCGGGGCCCTCACGTTCGGGCTGATCCGAGCCCACACCGACGGCTGGACGGCACCCTTCACCCTCGGCCTGTTCGCGGCGGCGGCCGCCGCCCTCACCCTCTTCGTCGTGGTCGAGACGAGGCACGAGCACCCCGTCCTCGACCTGTCGCTGTTCCGCCGGCCCTCGTTCACCGGCATCATGATCGGCGCCCTGTGCCTGCAGGGCGCCGCGTTCGCCTCTCTGTTGTACGCGTCGCTGTGGATGCAGTCCGTCCTGGGGTACGGGCCCGTCCGGGCAGGTCTGTACATCCTGCCCATGTGCGCCTCCGCGTTCGTCGCCTCGGCCCTCGCGGGCCGCTTCGGCCCCTGGCCGCCCCGGGCGGCCATCGCGGGAGGCCTCGCGCTCGTCGCCCTGGGCTCCGGCATGCAGGCCACCCTCGACGCGGGCTCTTCGGGCACCAGCCTGGTGGCGGGGCTCCTCGTCGCCGGGCTGGGGGTCGGCCTCGTGACACCGAGCCTGGCGGCGGCGGCCCTGGCCACGGTCCCGCCCGAGCGCGCGGGCATGGTGGGCGGCGCGGTCAACACCGTCCGCCAGCTGGGCTTCGCCCTGGGGATCGCCGTGTTCGGCGTGATCTTCCAGTCGCGGATCGAGGGGGTGCTGAAGGCCGACGGCGGTGTCCCCGACCCGCACGGCACGGCCGCCGCGCTCAGTGGCGGACAGGCCCGGTCGGTCATCGCCGGATGGCCGGAAGGCGAGCGCGCCGAGATGGCGCGCCTGGTGCGTGAGGCGTTCACGTCCGGCCTGAACGCGGTCCTTGTCGTGGCGGCGGCGCTGGGGGCGGTCGCCGCACTGCTCGTGGTGGCGACGGTGCGCGTCCCGGCGGGCGGCGCCGAGCAGCGGAAGCGGGACGCGAGCCCGCACGGACGGGAGGCGCGGGCGGACGCCGCCCGGTAGCGGCGGCGGCCACGTGGGGCGGTGTGCGGGACCCGTCAGGGGGTCGTGGTGGACACCACGAACACGGTGGGGGACGCGGGGTCCGTGAGGTCGACGGTGATGTCCTGGCTGGGCCTGGGCTTGTCGCGGGTGACCGTGGTGGAGGACCAGACGCGGTCGGCGGGGAAGGTCCAGCCGACGATGTCCGCGTCGCGCGGGCTCACGGTGACCGTGCCGGAGGTCAGCGCCGAGCGGCTGGAGCCGACCCCGTTCAGGAAGGCGTCGAGACGGCCCGCGGTCGTCGTGAACTGGACGTACAGCCGGCTGGTCTTCCAGTTGCTGGTCTCGAAGTAGGCGACGTTCTTGCTGCCCGCCGGGATCGGCACCTCGAAGACGCGGCGCTTCATCAGCGAGGGCCAGTTGTCGCTCAGACCGGTCGCCGAGGACTCGCGCTCCTTGTCGCGGCCGCTGTCGCGGCTCTGCCCCGCGGAGATCATGAGGTACCCGGCGGGGATGCCGACGAGCAGCACGATGATGATCGCCGTCAGCCAGCGACGGCGGATCATGTGCCGCCGGTCCTCCGGCATCTTCGGGGCCTGTTCGGGAGAGGTGGTCGGGGAGGGGACGGTCATGAAGGCGGGTCCTGGGTGGTGCGGTCCTGGGCGGAGCGGGAGGAGGTGCGCGGATCGGTGGCGGCCCGGAGGACCTGGGCGTACCGCTCGTAGCGTTCGTAGCGCTCGACGCGGCGGCGGTTGGCGCGGCGGAAGCGGCGGGCGACGAGCCGGGCGAGGTCGGCGGCGCCGACCATGCCGGCCTCGGGGCCGAGCTGGGCCTTGGTGATCCGGGCCTCGGGGCGGTATCCGCGGCCGGTGAGGTGGCGCCGGAAGGCGTCCCTGGCCGGGCCGATCAGCAGGTCGTCGGCGGCGCTGACGCCGCCGCCGATGACGAAGCAGGAGGGGTCGAGGGCGGCGGCCAGGTTGGCGATGCCGACGCCCAGCCACTGGCCGATGTCCTGGAGGAGCTCGACGCACATCGCGTCGCCCTCGCGCGCCAGCTCGGTGATCAGCGGTCCGGTGATGTCGGGGACGTTGCCCTTGACCCGTTCGATGATGTTGTACGCGACCGGGGAGTCGGCGGCCGCCAGCTCCTTGGCCTCGCGGACCAGGGCGTTGCCGGAGCTGTACTGCTCCCAGCAGCCGCGGTTGCCGCAGGGGCAGCGGTGGCCGCCGGGGACGACCTGCATGTGGCCGAACTCGCCGGCCACCCCGTACTTGCCGCGCTTGACCCGGCCGTCCTCCAGGATCGCGCCGCCGATGCCGGTGCCGAGTGTGATCATGACCAGGTGGTCCTCGCCGCGCCCGGCGCCGAAGCGCCACTCGGCCCAGGCGGCCGTGTTGGCGTCGTTGTCGACCATGACGGGCACGGCGAGCCGGGACTGGAGCGAGTCGCGCAGCGGCTCGTTGCGCCAGGCGAGGTGCGGGGCGAACAGGACGGTGGCCCGGTCGGCGTCGACCCAGCCGGCCGCGCCGATGCCGACGGCGTGCACGTCGTGCCGGTCGGAGAGGTCCAGGACCAGCTCGACGATGGTGTCCTCGACGACCTTGGGGCTCTTGGACTTGTCCGGCGTCTCGGTGCGGACCTTCTCCAGGATCGTGCCGTCCGCGTCGACGACCCCGGCCATGACCTTCGTACCGCCGATGTCGATGCCGACGGTGGGCACCCGGGGCGCGGTCAGGTGCGAGCGCCGTTCCCGGGTGCCGACGGTCCGCAGCACCGTCGCCCGGGCGGCGCCGCGGTGGGAGAGGTCGCGGTAGGTACTCATCGGCTCGATTCTGCCAGGTGCGGTGTCGGAGGGCCGTTACGAGGACGTGGGGCGTTCCAGCTCGTGCCGCAGGTCGTCCAGCTCGCTGCCGCCCGCCATCTGCCGGGTCAACTCGTCCAGGGTGACGGAGCTCTTGGTGTGGCTGCCCGCCATGGCGCCCCGCTTGAGCAGGACGGAACGGTCGCCGACGAGGTAGGCGTGGTGCGGGTTGTGGGTGATGAGGACCACGCCGAGGCCCTGGTCACGTGCGGCGGCCACGTATTTGAGGACCACGCCGGACTGCTTGACGCCGAGGGCCGCCGTCGGCTCGTCCAGGACCAGGACCTTCGCGCCGAAGTGGACCGCCCGGGCGATGGCCACGCACTGGCGCTCGCCACCGGAGAGGGTGCCGATGGGCTGGTCGACGTCGCGCAGGTCGATGCCCATCCGGAGCAGCTCGGTCCGGGTCGTCTCGCGCATCAGCTCGACGTCGAGTCTCTTGAAGGGCCCCTTGCCCTTCGTGGGCTCGGAGCCGAGGAAGAAGTTCCGCCAGACCGGCATGAGCGGGACGACGGCCAGGTCCTGGTAGACGGTGGCGATGCCGCGGTCCAGGGCCTCGCGCGGGTTGGCCAGGGAGACCTCCTCGCCCTCGATGCGGAAGGTGCCGGCGTCGTGCCGGTGCAGACCGGCGACGATCTTGATGAGGGTGGACTTGCCGGCGCCGTTGTCGCCGAGGACGCAGGTGATCTCGCCGGCGTGGACCTCCAGGGAGACCCCTTCGAGGGCGCGGATGTTGCCGTAGAACTTGCTGACGTCGTCGAGTTCGACGAGAGCAGTGGCCTCCGTGGTCATTTGGTTGCCTCCACGCGCCTGCGGATCCAGGCGTTCAGCAGCGTCGCCAGCAGGAGCATGGCGCCCAGGAAGAACTTGAACCAGTCCGGGTTCCACTCGGCGTACACGATGCCCTTGCTGGTCATGCCGAAGATGAACGCGCCGACCGCGGAGCCGATCGCGGAGCCGTAGCCGCCGGTGATCAGGCAGCCGCCGATGACGGCCGCGATGATGAAGATCAGCTCGTTGCCGACGCCCTCGCCCGACTGGACGACGTCGAAGGAGAAAAGCAGGTGCTGGCCGGAGATCCAGGCGCAGAAGGCCACGCCCATGTAGAGGCCGATCTTGGTGCGGCTGACCGGGACGCCGACCGCGCGGGCCGCGTCGGCGCCGCCGCCGACGGCGAAGATCCAGTTGCCGAAGCGGGTGCGCAGCAGGATCCAGGTGGCGACCGCGACCAGGCCGATCCACCACAGGATGGTGACCTTGAGCTCGACGTCGCCGATGGTCAGCTGGGAGGCGAAGAGCTTCTTCGCCGAGGGGAAGCCCTCCATGTCGGCGATCGACTTCGTGGAGACCGTGCCGCTGATGAGCTTGGTGAAGCCGAGGTTCAGACCGGTCAGCATCAGGAAGGTGCCGAGGGTGATGATGAAGCTCGGGAGCTTGGTGCGGGTCAGCATCACGCCGTTGAAGACGCCGATGGCGAGGGTGACGAGCAGCGAGACTCCGACGCCGACCCAGACGTTGGCGGTCATCTGGTAGCTGACCATCGAGGAGATCAGCGCCGAGCTGGTGACCAGGACGCCCGCCGAGAGGTCGAACTCGCCGCCGATCATCAGCAGCGCGACGGGCACCGCCATGATGCCGAGGGTGGAGGCCGCGTAGAGGACCGTGCCCAGGCTGGAGGGGGTCAGGAAGCTGTCGGCGACGAGCGAGAAGAAGACGAAGAGGGCGATCGCGCCGACGATCGAGCCGAGTTCGGGCCGGGCCAGCAGCTTCTTCAGCGGGGAGGTGCGCAGCAGCCGCTCGTCGACATGGTCGATGCCGTCGCCCGTCGGGGCGAGACCGCTCATCGGGTGCCCCGCTCCGTGTAGCCCTTGAGCGCGGCGGCGTCTTCCTTGGTGATGATCTGGGGTCCGGTGAGGACGGGCTTGCCACCGCCGAGGACGTCGGCGTTGTACTTGTACAGCCAGAGCAGGTCGACGGCCTCGTAGCCCTGGAGGTAGGGCTGCTGGTCCACGGCGAAGCCGAGGGCGCCGGAGGAGAGCCCGGTGGCGACCTTGGCGTTGAGGTCGAAGGTGTCGATCTCGGCGCCGGAGCCCGCGGTCTTCTTCGCCTGGACGGCGGCGTCCGCGAAGGGCGCGCCGAGGGTGACGACGGCGTCGATGGCCGGGTCCGCCTGGAGCTTGGCCTCGATGGAGGCCTGGACGTCGGGCATGTTGGTGCCGTCGACGTACAGGTTCGTCATCTCTCCGTCGAAGGTCTTCTTCGCTCCGGCGCAGCGCTGCTCGTGGCCGACGTTGCCCTGCTCGTGCAGGACGCACAGGGCCTTCTTCTTCCCTCGGTCGTCCAGCTCGTCGCCGACGGCCTCGCCCGCGACGGTCTCGTCCTGGCCGATGTGGGTGAGCGCGCCGTAGGCCTGGGACTGCTCGGAGCCGGAGTTGACGGTGATCACCGGGATGCCGGCCTTGACCGCCTTCTCGACGGCCGTCTTCATCGCGTCGGGCTTGGCCAGCGTGACGATGAGGCCGTCGACGCCCTTCGCGACGTACGAGTCGATGAGCTGGGCCTGCTGCTGCGCCTCGTCACTGTGGGCGTAGAGGAAGTTGATGTTGTCCTTGACGGCGGCCTGCTCGGCGCCGTTCTGGACGATGTCCCAGAAGGTGTCGCCGTCGCCGGAGTGGGTCACCATGGCGAAGGTCCACCGGGGGGTGTTCACGGCCGCCTTCCCCTGGGCCGCGGCCGCCTTGCGGGCGTCCTCCGCGCGCTTCCCGCCGGTGCTGCTGCACCCCGCGAGTGCGGCGGTGAGCGCCACCGCGAGCACGGCGCCGACTGCGGCGCGTACCCCTCCTGTCCGAAGCCTGGTCACGAGGCCGTGCCCTCCTTTGTGTCCTTCTGCGTGCATTGCAGTATCGGTCATGGGGGTCGCGCGGACTTCAGTGGGTCATGAGTGGGTCATGTGCGGGTCGTGCGAGGGGCGGGTCAGGGGCGGACCAGGAGCTGGAAGTCGAAGGCGTACCGCGACGCCCGGTAGAGGTGGGAGCCGAACTCGACGGCGCGCCCCGTGTCGTCGAACGTGGTGCGTTCCATGGTGAGCAGCGGGGCTCCCTCCTCCTCGGCGAGCAGTGCGGCCTCGGCGGCCGTGGCGGCGCGGGCGCCGACGGTCTGACGGGCGCTGTGCAGGGTGATACCGACGCCGCGCATCAGCCGGTAGAGACCGGTCGCCTCCAGGCGTCCCGCGTCCAGGTCGAGCAGCCCGGCCGGAAGGTGGTTGCGCAGGTACGCCATGGGCTCGTCGTGCGCCGTACGCAGCCGCTCCACGTACCGGACGTCGCTGCCCTCCGGTACGCCGAGGGCCGCCGCGACCCGGGCGGCGGCGGGTTCGACGCGGTCGACGAGGACCCGGGTGGCGGGGCGCTGCCCGGCCGCCTCCAGATCGTCGTAGAGGCTGCTGAGCTCCAGCGGACGCCGGACCTGACTGTGCACGACCTGGGTGCCGACGCCGCGCCGGCGGACCAGGAGCCCCTTGTCGACCAGGGACTGGATGGCCTGCCGCACGGTGGGCCGCGAGAGGCCGAGCCGGTTGGCGAGGTCGATCTCGTTGCCGAGCAGGCTCCCGGGGGCAAGGGCCCCGTTCTCGATGGCCGCCTCCAGCTGCCGGGCGAGCTGGTAGTAGAGCGGGACCGGGCTGGTGCGGTCCACGGCGAGGTGGGGCGGCTCGGCGGGCGGGGGCTGCTTGGACACGGACGGGAGCGTAGCCCGAGGAGATGATGACAGGAAGTGGTGAAGTCCGATTGTCCTGACAAATCCTTGACAGGGCCCTGGTCCGGGACCACCTTGGGGGCCATGCGTATCGGACTGATCGGAACGGGTCGTATCGGGGCCTTCCACGCGGGCGTGCTCGCCCGGCACCCGGAGGTCGAGTCGCTGGTGGTGGCCGACGCGGACGCCGAGCGGGCGGCGCGGGTCGGCGGGGCGGTCGGGGCGGAGCCGGCGCCGGGCGTGGACGCGCTCCTGGAGCACCACGCGCTCGACGCCGTGGTCATCGCCTCCGCCACGGCGGCCCACGCCGAGCTGATCGGCCGCGCGGCGGGCGCGGGGCTGCCGGCCTTCTGCGAGAAGCCGATCGCCCTGGACGTGCCGGGCACGCTGGGCGCGCTGCGGGCGGTCGAGGCGGCGGGGACGGAGCTCCAGCTCGGGTTCATGCGCCGCTTCGACGCCGGGTACGCGGCCGCGCGGGAGGCGGTGCGGTCCGGGCGGCTCGGCCGGCTGCACACCGTACGGGCGGCCACCTCCGACCCGGCCCCGCCGCCCGCCGCGTACCTGCCGCTCTCCGGCGGGCTCTTCCGGGACTGTCTGGTGCACGACTTCGACATACTGCGCTGGGTGACCGGGCGGGAGGTCGTCCAGGTGTACGCGACCGGCTCGGACGCGGGACCGGCGATGTTCCGCGAGGCCGGTGACGTGGACACCGCGGCGGCGGTGCTCACCCTGGACGACGGCACGCTGGCGACCGCGACGGCGACCCGGTGCAACGGGGCCGGGTACGACGTCCGGATGGAGCTGGCGGGCGAGCGGGACCAGATCGCGGTCGGCCTGGACGACCGGACGCCGCTCACCTCGGTGGAGCCGGCCGGCCCGGCGGCCCCGGTCAAGCCGTGGACGGGGTTCCTGGAGCGGTTCGCCCCCGCGTACGAGGCCGAACTGGACGCGTTCGTCCGGCTGGTACGGGGCGAGGCGCCGAACCCCTGCGACGGGCGGGAGGCTCTGGAGGCGCTCCGGATCGCCGAGGCGTGCGAGCGCTCCCGGCGCGAGGGCCGCCCGGTCCGCCTGGACGAGATCCCGTCGTAGGCGGACCGGACCTAAGGAAGACCGGACCTAAGGCGGACCGGGCGGGTGGCGGACCGGACGTCAAGCCGACCGGGCGGGCCGGTCCGCTCAGCCCGTCGCCGCGAGGACCGTTCCCTGGGCGACCGCGCACAGGGTCTCGGTGCCCTCGCCGTCCACGGCCAGCAGGTCGCACCGGACGACCGCCTGGCGGCGGCCCGCGTGGACGACCGAGGCGCGGGCGCGCAGGGTCGCGCCGACGGCCGGGCGGACGTACTGGATGGAGAACCCGGCCGTGAGGACCGCCGGGCCGAGGGCCGCGCCGGCCGCGAAGGTCAGCGCGTTGTCGGCGGCGTAGGACAGCACCCCGCCGTGGACGAAGCCGTTCTGCTGCTGGAGCTCCTCGCGGAGGTCCACCTCCAGGGTCGCCCCGGCGTCGCCGAAGGCGGTGAGCCGGGCGCCGACGAGCCGGCTGAACGGCTGGGCGTCGAGGACCTTGCGCGCGAGGTCGAGGCCGAAGTCCTGGGCGGGTGCGGTGTCGGTCATCGGGTCACCACCGGACGGGGAGGCGGCGCACGCCGCGGATGAGCAGGCCGGGCATCCACTCCCAGGGAGCGGCTTCGGGGTCGAGTTCCAGCCGGGGGAACCGCTCCAGGAGTGTCCGGATCGCGACGGCGCCCTCCAGCCGGGCGAGCGGCGCGCCGAGACAGTAGTGCAGGCCGTGCCCGAAGGCGAGGTGCCCGCGCGGTTCGCGGCGGATGTCGAAGCGGTCCGGTGCGGGGAAGCGCGCCGGGTCCCGGTCGGCGCCCGCGAGGGAGACGAAGACCGGCGCGTGGGCCGGGATGTCCGTACCGCCGACGCTGGTCGCCTCCTTGGCGATCCGGAAGGTGCTGGTCTCCACCGGGCCGTCGTAGCGCATCCCTTCCTCGACGGCCCCGTCGATGAGCCCGAAGTCAGCGCGCAGGGCGGCGAGTTGGTCCGGGTGGGCGAAGAGGGCGCGCAGGGTGCTGGAGATCAGGTTGACGGTCGTCTCGTGCCCGGCGATGAGCAACAGGTAGGCCATCCCGCGCAGTTCGGGCAGGGAGAGCCGGTCGCCGTCCTCGGCGCGGGTGGCGATGAGCGCGGACAGCAGGTCGTCCGCGGGCCCGGCCGCCCGCTTGTCCTCGATCAGTTCGTCGAGGTAGGCGCCGAAGCCCTCGACGATCTCCCGTTCGGGCGTGCCTCCGGTCGGCGCGACCAGCTCGTTCGACCAGCGGCGGAAGGACTCGCGGTCGGCGGTCGGGACGCCGAGGAGCTCGCAGATGACGGTGATGGGCAGCGGGAAGGCGAAGGCGTCCACGAGGTCGGCCCGGCCGGCCGGTTCGGCGGCCATCGCCTCGACGAGCTCGTCGGCGATTTCCTGCACGCGCGGGCGCAGGGCCTCCACGCGCCGGGCGGTGAACTCCCGCGCGACGAGCTTGCGCAGCCGGGTGTGGTCCGGCGGGTCGACGGCGAGCAGGTTCGGGCCGATGACCTCCTCGTCGACCGGGACGAAGCCGATGACGGACGGCGACTTCACCAGCCGGGGGTCGGTGAGCGCGGCCCGGCCCTCCTCGTGACCGACGACGAGATAGAACTCCCAGCCGTCGGGCATGCGGACGTGGTGGACGGGACCGCTCTCGCGGAGCTTGGCGTAGTAGGGATACGGGTTCGCGGTGAAGTCCGCGCCGTACTCCCCCAGATCGATGACGGACATCTCCCCACCCTAGGGCCTCTCGTTTGGATCACGCCGGGCTCGCGGGCCCTGGCACCGCTCCCCCAAGCTCTTCGAGCAGGGGGTACCCCCAGCCGCGTTGTCGTCGGTCCCCAACGCTCCGCGTTGACTCCCTCCTCCGCCTTGCGATCCGTCCCCTAGGCCCAGAGGGCCTGGGGAGACCCCATGCACCAGACCCCGCTCCCTGATCCGGCCTGATCCAAACGAAAGACCCTAGGTCGCGGGTGTCAGCCGTCCTCGTCCAGGAGGCCCGCGTCGTGGACCAGGAGGGCGATCTGGACACGGTTGTTGAGGTCGAGTTTGGCCAGAATCCGTGAGACGTGGGTCTTGACGGTCGGCACGCTCAGATACAGGGCGGCGGCGATCTCGGCGTTGGACTGCCCTCGGCCGATGGCGATGGCCACCTCGCGTTCCCGTTCGGCGAGTTCGGCGAGACGGCCGGTGGCGGTGGTGCGCCGGGGCGGCTCCTGGTGGCCGACGACATGCGTCATCAGCTGGCGGGTGACGGTCGGGGAGAGCACGGGCTCGCCGGAGGCGACCCGGCGCACGGCGGCGACGATCTCGGCCGGCGGGGTGTCCTTGAGGACGAACCCGGCGGCCCCGGCCCGCAGGGCGCGCAGGACGTGTTCGTCGGCGTGGAAGGTGGTGAGGACGAGGACCTGGGGGGCGTCCGGGCGGGCGCGCAGCCGTTCGGTGGCGGTGAGACCGTCGACGTACGGCATCCGGATGTCCATGAGGACGACGTCGGGGGCGAGCCGGGCGACGAGGTCGGGGACGTCCCGGCCGTCGGTGCCCTCCCCCACGATCTCGATGTCGTCGGCGCCGCCGAGCATCAGGGTGAGTCCCGCGCGGACCAGGGGGTCGTCGTCGACGATGAGCAGCCGGATGGTCATGGGGGCCACGGTAGCCAGGCGTGGAGGGTGAAGCCGCCGTCGGGGGCCGGGCCGTGGTCGAGGCGCCCGCCGGCGAGGGTCGCGCGCTCGGTGAGTCCGATGAGGCCCTGGCCCGAACCGGGGACGTGCGGGACGGGACCGGTGGGGGCGGGGTTGCGCACGTCGACGGTCAGGCCCTCGCCGGGGCGGCCGCGCACGGTGACGGTGACGTCGGTGCCGGGGGCGTGCTTGCGGGCGTTGGTGAGGCCCTCCTGCGCGATCCGGTAGACGGTGCGGCCGGTGGCCGCGGGGACGGCGGCCGGGTCGTCGACGGTGGTGTCCAGGACGACCTTCGCCCCGGCCGCGCGGGATTCGGCGACGAGCTCGTCGAGGGTGGCCAGGGTGGGCTGGGGGCGGTCGCCCTCGCCGCCCTCGCCGGGCGCGCGCAGCACCCCGATGATCTCGCGGAGGTCCTGGAGCGCTTCGTGGGCGCTGTCGCGGATGACGCCGGCGGCCCGGGCGACCTGCTCGGGCGGGGCGTCCGGGCGGAACTCCAGGGCTCCCGCGTGGACGCTGAGCAGGGTGAGGCGGTGGGCGAGCACGTCGTGCATCTCGCGGGCGATGGCCTCCCGGGCGAGCCGCTGGGCCTGCTCGGCGCGCAGCTCGGCCTCGGCCTCGGCGCGCCTGGCCCGTTCCCTCAGCGCCTCGACGAGCTGGCGCCGGGAGCGTACGAGCATGCCCCAGGCGGTCATGAGCAGGATCAGGATCAGTCCGATGGCGATCCCGAGCGGTGCTCCGGTGGAGGGGTCGGGCCGTACGAAGACCGAGGCGACCGAGGAGAGGGCGGCGAGCACGCCGATCCAGGCGATCTCGCGGAAGGGCCGCCGGACGGCGACGCTGAACAGGCTCACCAGGAAGGCGCCCCCGGCGACGGGCGCGACGACGCTGACAAGGGTGAGCACGACGGCGAGGCCGACGGGCCAACGGCGGCGGAGCCAGAGGGCGCAGCAGGCGGCGGCGCCGACGATCTGGTCCGCGAAGGCCACGGCCTCGCTGTTGTACTGGTCGCTCGTCTCGGCGGCGAGGAGGCCGACGAAGACGGCGCACAGGAAGAGGGCGGTGTCGACGACCCAGTCCCGTACGGTCCGCCGCGGCCTGCGGCCGGGCGCACCGGCGGCCGCGGGGTCGGCCATGGCCGAGGGCAGCAGCCAGGCGTAGGGGTCCGTACGTGTCATACCCCCCAACGTACGCACGTCAGGGGCGTACGGCCGGGTGCGGAGGGCCGGACGCGACCAAAGTCGCGGAGCACGAGACTTCGGTAGCACCGGCTCTGTCCTCCGGACGGACGCGGGCCGCACGGGCGGGGAACCATGATCGCCCCATGAAGAAGATTCTCGAGTTCGTGGGTGGCGTGATCCTCGTCGGAGGCATCGCGGGGGTGCTGCGCGAGCTGACCGGCTGGTTCCCCTTCATGGGCTTCACCCGGTTCCTGACGGAGAACGTCTGGTTCCTCGAGGACCGCGAGATCCTCGCCAACATCGCCATCGCGGTCGTCGGCTTCGCGATCGTCATGATCGCCGACACCAGGCGCCGGACGTGAGGCGGAGCCGCGGCGGACCGGTTGCCCCGGACGGGTCCCGGGCGGTGCGCGCCTGACCCAGGTGTAGTGGAGTGGGGTGGATCGGGGCGGCAGGGGCACGTCGCACCGGGCCGCGACACCGACAGGGGGCGACCGACGTGAGCGGAGAGCACGCCCCGGGGGCTGCCGGGCCGCCGGCCCAGCAGCGGGACCGGGTCGTCGGCGAGTCCCGCTGGCCGATGGCCACCGCCGTCGTCCTCGCCATGGTGCTGACCCTGCTGCTCCCCGACGACCTGCGGCTGGCGCCCAAGTGGGTGCTCCCCAGCGTCGAGGGCCTGCTCCTGCTGACGCTGATCGCGGGCGACCCCGGCCGGATCGACCGCCGCTCCACCGCCCTGCGCGGCGTGGCGATCGCCCTGGTCGGCGCGCTGGCGCTCGGCGCCGTCTGGTCGACCGTCCAGCTGGTCGACGACATCGTCAGCGGCGGGAAGGAGACCGCCTCCGCCGCGGGTCTGCTGCAGACCGGCGGCACCGTCTGGGCCGGGACCGTCCTCGCCTTCTCCCTGCTGTACTTCGAACTCGACGGCGGTGGCGCGGCGGCCCGCGCCCATCGGATGCCCGCCACGCCCGCGCTCGCCTTCCCCCAGCAGCTCAGCCCCGAGCTCAGCACCCCCGACTGGCGCCCGCGGTACGTCGACTACCTGTACCTGGGACTCACCAACGCCACGGCGTTCAGCCCGACGGACGTCATGCCGCTGGCGCACTGGGCCAAGATCGCGATGGCGATCCAGTCGCTCGTCTCCCTGCTGATCCTCGGTCTCGTGATCGCCCGCGCCGTCAACGTGCTCGCCTAGGGACTGCCCCCCGCCTGCCCGAAAGGCGCGGTTCATCCCCCCGGGGATAGAGTCGGCGGGTGACCAGTGGCACCGAGCACGCCGAGGGAGCGGGACCGTTCACGACCCGGCTCACCTGGCGGCTCGTCGACGGGGGCACCGCGGTCTGGGAGTCGCGCCAGGCGCGCAAGCGGGCGCGGCTGACCGTACACGCCGCCGGGGAGCCGGAGCCCCGCTCGCGGACGGCGGACAGCGTGGCGGTCGGCCGGGCGCGCCGGCTCAACGCCGTGGCCGCGGGAGCGTTCACGGTCGGTGGGGCGCTCTTCGCCCTCGGCGCCGGCCTGGCCCAGTTCGGTGCGGTGACGGGGGCCTGGATCTACTTCGCCGGCGGCCTGTTCTTCAACACCGGCGGGTACGCCTCACTCCTCCAGGCCGTCAACACCCCCGAGCGGGAGGGTGCCGCCGGGGGACTCACCACCCGGCCCTGGTCGTGGTGGCGCTACGAGCCCGCGCGGATCGACTGGCTCAGCGCGTTCCTGTTGTTCGCCGGCACGATCGTCTTCGGCATCAACCTGGTGGGCTCCCTGCTGCACGGGCTCTCGGTGCAGCAGGAGAACCGGCTGGTGTGGACCCCCGACATGATCGGCTGCATCCTCTTCCTCGTCTCCGGGCACCTCGCCCTGGTCGAGGTCTGCCACGGCCGGCCCCGCGTGCGCGCGCACGAACTCGCCTGGTGGATCGTCGCGGTCAACCAGCTCGGCTCGGTCCTCTTCATGGTGTCGGCCCTTGCCGCCTTCACCCGGCCCGCGACCGGCGGCCTGGTGAACGTCGACATCGCCAACTGGGGCACCCTGGCCGGCGCGGTGTGCTTCTCCGTCGGCGGGGTGCTCCAGTTCTGGGAACGCCCCTGAGGCCTGAAGCACCCGTGCGCCCAGGTGCTACGAGGAGCGCCGCTCCCGCGCGTCGCTCGCCTCGTTGAGGCGGGTGACCTCGGCGAGGTGCTCGGCCATCCGGTGGGAGACGGAGCCGCTGGTGTAGAGGACCCCGCCGATGACGGCGAAGGGGATCGAGCCGGCGAGGACGGCGGTCATCTCCGGCCAGTCGCGTTCGGCGACGCACGAGCTGCGCTGACTGTGCAGGTACTCGGAGCTCCAGCGGGACTCGCACTCGTCCTCGTCGCGGCCGTCGGCGGTGGTGTACGGGAAGAAGATCCCGGCCGCGAAGCAGATCCACAGCAGTCCGGCGACGGCGAGCAGCCCGAGCCCCCAGCCCTGGGTCCGTCGGGCGCGGGCACGGAAGTCTATGTCGTACGGCAGTGAACGCATGGGGCAAGAACCTACCGGGCGCTCTCGTCGGTGGCGCGGCGCCCCCAACTCGTGCCCGCGAGCACGAGGATGGCGCCCACGGCCCCGAGGGCGCCGGGTCGGTCGCCGGCGATCGCGATGCCGGCGGCGGCGGCCCAGAGCGGTTCGGTGCCGAGCAGCAGGCTGACCCGGGAGGGCGAGGTGCGGCGGACGGCCCACATCTGCACGAAGAAGGCGAAGAGCGTGCAGAAGACGGAGAGGAAGAGCAGTCCGGCCCATTCGCGCGGCCCGAAGTCGAGCGCCACCGACCAGGGCGAGGCGCCGGTGCCGGGGAGGGCGGCGAGCAGCGCGAAGACGGCGACGGCCGAACCGAGCTGGACGGTGGTGAGGGAGAGCGAGTCGGCGTCCTGGACGGCCTTGAGCCGGGCCATGGCCATGACGTGCACGGTACGGGCGAGGGCGGCGAGCAGCATCAGGAGGTCGCCGGGCGACGGGGTGGTGAAGCCGGCGCCCTGGGTCAGCAGCAGCACGCCGGCCACCGAGAGACCGGCGGCGCCGAGGAAGGCGCGGGAGGGCCTGGTCCGGGTGACGGCGGCCTCGGCGAGCGGGGTGAGGATCATGGTGAGGCTGATGATCAGGCCCGCGTTGGTGGCGGAGGTGTGGACGACGCCGTAGGTCTCCAGGAGGAAGATCCCGCTGAGGATCAGCCCGAGGAGGCCCGCTCCGCGCCACTGGGCGGCGCGCAGCGCCCGCAGCCCGCGCCATCCGGCGACGGCGAGCGCGGGCAGGACGACGGCGAAGCGCAGCACGAGGACGGCGACGACGGTGTGCGTGGTGGTGATGCCCTTGGCGGCGAGGTAGCTGGCGCCCCAGACGACGGCGACGAGGAGCACCGGAAGGTCGGTGAGCCAGGCGCGGCGCGGGGCGCGGTACGGCAGGGATGCGGCGATCGTGGACATCGGGGCGGCCTGCTCCAACACGTCGGACGGGGTGGAGACTTCAGCGGCTCGCACACGGGACGATCACCGTACCGGGAGAGTCCGGTGGTGGCTACACCTTTCTGCTGCGCTCGGCTACTCGAAGGTTCCGTACTCGGGTCGGCCGGCCAGCTCGTACGTGTTGATGGAGATGCCCGTGCTCGTGGCCCTGGAGGCGACGTTGCGGAAGGCCGTGGGCTTGGCGCCCTCGGCGAAGAGCCGGAAGCCCGTACCGAGCACGACGGGGAAGACCAGCAGGTGGAGCGTGTCGATGAGGTCGGCGGCCAGCAGGGTCCGCGCGAGCCCGCCACTGCCGTGCATCTGGATCTCGCCGTCGACGCGGTCCTTGAGGGCCGCGACCTCCTGGACGGCGTCGCCGGAGAGGATCGTCGTCGGGTCCCACTCCGCCGACTGGAGCGTGCGGGAGACGACGTACTTGGGGAGGGCGTTGAGCTGGGAGGCGATGGGGTTGGCGGGGTCGGTCTGCTTGGGCCAGTACGAGGCGAAGATCTCGTAGGTGTGGCGGCCGAGCAGGAAGGCGGCGGGGCGCCCGAAGACCTCGTCGACGAAGGCGCCGAAGTCGTCGTCGTCGAACGGGAAGGCCCAGCCGCCGTGCTCGAAGCCGCCCCTGCGGTCCTCGTCGGGGCCGCCGGGCGCCTGGTAGACGCCGTCGAGCGTCACGAACTGGGTGAGGGAGAGCTTGCCCATGGTGGTGCCCCTTCGCTGTGGGTGCCGCTGTGCGTACCGGGTGCGGTGCCCCCGGTCCATCGTGTCTCACAAGCTCTGACCGCACCGCCCGGCGAAAGTCATCGGTGCGCGGGACGCCTGATCGTCGACGTCCGATTGCCGCCAGCACCCTCCTGCGGCGCAGCCTTTGATTGAACCCGCAACGAATGACGCGTACGTCTGACGGAGGTTCAGCGATGTCCACGAAGAACGGGCTCGAAGGCAGGGCGGTCCTGGTGACGGGCGGCAGCCGGGGGATCGGCGCGGCCACGGCGCTGCGGCTCGCCCGGGAGGGCGCGGACGTGGCGTTCACCTACGTCACGGGCGAGGAGCGGGCGAAGGAGGTGGCCGCGGCCATCGAGGCGGCGGGGCGCACGGCGCTCCCCCTGCGGGCCGACGCGGCGGACCCGGGCGACGCGGCGGGCGCGGTGGAGTGGGCGGCGGACGCGTTCGGCCGGCTCGACGTGCTGGTCAACAACGCCGGGGTCGGGGTGATCGCCCCGCTGGACACGCTGGCCCTCGCGGACGTGGACCGGGTCCTCGCGGTGAACGTGCGGGCGGCGTTCCTGGCCGCCCAGGCGGCGGCCGGGCGGATGGCACGGGGCGGCCGGATCGTCACCGTCGGCTCGTGCATGACGGCGCGCGTCCCCGGCCCCGGAGGGACGCTCTACGCGATGAGCAAGTCGGCCCTCATCGGCCTGAACAGGGCGCTCGCCCGGGAGCTCGGCGGTCGCGGCATCACCGCGAACATCGTCCACCCCGGCCCGATCGACACCGACATGAACCCGGTGGACGGCCCGTACGCGGCGGACCAGGCGGCCCTGACGGCACTGGGTCGCTTCGGCACTGCGGAGGAGGTCGCGGCGACGGTGGCCTTCCTCGCGGGCCCGGCCGCGGCGTATGTGACGGGCGCGGAGTTCGCGGTGGACGGCGGACACGCGGCGTAGGGGGGCCGCGCGGTGGAGCCCTGAGAAAGGGGGATTTCGCGAGGGCGCGCCGGTGCTGTCGGGTCGGCGCGCCCTCGCGGGCCGGGCGGGGTGTCGTTACCCGCCCAGTTCCTGGTGGCGGGCCGTCAGGCGCGCCGCGCCCTCCTCGGTGAGCGAACCGAAGAGGCGGAGGCGGGAGATGCCGCCGTCGGGGTAGATGTCGATCCGGACGCGGGAGCCGACCGCCGGGGTGTCGAGCACGAAGCGGTGGTTGGTGTCGGGCTGGAGGCGGGTCCTGGGCAGGATCTCCGTCCAGTCCTCGGAGCCCTCGGCGGCGACGGAGAGCGCCGCCCAGCCCGCGCTGTTGCCCTTGAGGTACGCGGTGTCGATCTCGACGGCGCGGATCTCCGACTCGGCGGCCAGGCTGTAGCGGATCCAGTCGTTGCCCTTGTCGCGGCGGCGCCGCGTCTCCCAGCCGTCGTCCATCTTGCGGGAGCGGCCCGGCTGGATGGTGTTGGTGGCCGGGGAGTAGAAGCGGTCGGAGGCGTCCTCGACCTGGCCGCCGTTCTCCAGGGCCGCGAGGTCGAAGGTGCCGAGGACGGCCAGCCAGCGCGGGTCGGGGGCGACCTCGCCGTGGACCCGCAGTCGGGCGATGCCGCCGTCGGGGTGCTGGTTGACGCGCAGGTGGGTGAAGCGCTGCTCGACGTCGACGGCGAAGCCGTTGGCTGCGTGGCCGCCGATGGCGGTGCGCGGGACGAGCGTCGTCCACTTCACGTCGTCCGCGAGCAGCTCCTCCGGCGACGGGGAGCCGGCGACCGACGCGGCCTCCACGGAGACGGCCTGCGGGTAGTTGCCGCGGAAGTGCGCGGTGTCGACGACGATGCCGCGTACGACGCCGGGGGCGCCGAGGCGTACGAGGGCCCAGTCGTGGTCGTCCTCGGTCGGGTGGGGCTGCTGGGCCGAGACACCGCGACGGCGGCGGGTCTCCCAGCCGTCCATGATCTTGCCCTTGTGACCGAAGTGCTCGGGGTCGAACTCGGCGGCCTCGGGCTTCAGCATGTTCTCGCGCTCGGCGAAGAACTCGTCGTTGGCGGCGATCACGCCCGCGCCGAGGCGCCGGTCGGCCAGGTCCGCGTACTGCGTGAAGGGGAAGTCCGCGGTGCGGTAGTCGGCGTACGGGTCACCGCCGCCGTAGGGGCTGGCGTCGCCGGTGAAGGAGGGTATGCCGGTCACGGGTCAGTGGGTCCTTTCGAGGAGGCGGCCGGTGGGCTCGGCGAGGGTGCCGCGGTCGGCGATGCGCTCACCGCGCAGCCAGGTGGAGGTCACGACGCCGTGCAGGGTCTTGCCGGCGTAGGCGGTGACGCGGTTGCGGTGCTCGAGGTCGGCCGGGTCGACGGTGAAGGTCGCCTCGGGGTCGAGCACGGCGAAGTCGGCGTCGCGGCCCACCTCGATCGCGCCCTTGCGGTCCAGGCCCGCGAGGGCGGCGGGGGCGGCAGACATCCAGCGGACGACGTCGGCCAGGTCGTGGCCGCGGCGCCGGGCCTCGGTCCAGATGGCCGGCAGACCGAGCTGGAGGGAGGAGATGCCGCCCCAGGCGGAGGCGAAGTCGGGGGTCTTGAGGTCGGCGGTGGAGGGCGAGTGGTCGGAGACGATGCAGTCGATCGTGCCGTCGGCCAGGCCCTCCCAGAGCGCGTCCTGGTTCGAGGCCTCGCGGATCGGCGGGCAGCACTTGAACTCGGTGGCGCCGTCCGGGATCTCCTCGGCCGTGAGGGTGAGGAAGTGCGGGCAGGACTCGACCGTGATCTTGACGCCCTCGTCCTTCGCGGCCCGGATCAGCGGCAGCGCGTCGGAGGAGGAGAGGTGCAGCACGTGGACGCGGGCGTTGAGCCGGCGGGCCTGGTTGATCAGGTTCTCGATGGCCGTGTTCTCGGCGTCGCGCGGCCGGGAGGCGAGGAAGTCGGCGTACTTCTCGCCGGCCTTCTGCGGGGCGGCCTCCAGGTGGTGCGGGTCCTCGGCGTGCACGATCATCAGGCCGTCGAAGCCCGCGATCTCGGCCAGCGAGTTCGCCAGCTGCTCCTGGTCCAGCTGCGGGAACTCGTCGACGCCGGACGGGGACAGGAAGCACTTGAAGCCGAAGACACCGGCGTCGAAGAGCGGGCGCAGGTCCTTGACGTTGTCCGGCAGCGCGCCGCCCCAGAAGCCGACGTCGATGTGGGCCTTGGCACGGGCGACGTCCTGCTTGATCCGCAGGTGCTCGACCGTGGTGGTGGGCGGGAGCGAGTTCAACGGCATGTCGAGCAGCGTGGTGATGCCACCGGCGGCGGCGGCGCGGGTGGCGGTCCAGAAGCCCTCCCACTCCGTGCGGCCGGGGTCGTTCACGTGCACGTGGGTGTCGACGAGCCCGGGGAGCACGACGTCGTCGCCGACGTCCTCAAGCCGGGCGCCGGCCGGGACCTCGGCGTCGTACGGCAGCACACCGGCGATCGTTCCGCCGGAGACGGCGATCGACGCGGCCCGCGTCCCCTCCGGGGTGATGACGCGAGTCGAGCGCAGTACCAGGTTGACGTCCACCCGTACCCCTTCCAGCAAGAATTTCAACGAACTGTTGAAGGAGTCTTCACTCAGGACGACATGTCGTCAAGGGCACACTTCCAGCATGAGGCCGTCGCGCGGCGATGCCCGTCGACGATCGACCGCCACTTGGATGTTTCCATGAAGTGGAATAGAAATTTCGTACAGTAGAACGTAGCTCCGTACATGCGGGGTGGAGACGGACGCCCCCGGGCGCCCGCCGACACCGGACAAACACCCCTTGACCGGCCTTTACGCCGGGACCGGGACCGTGTGTCCGACCCGACGGCCCGGTAGGCTGCTGCCTTGCCCGCCTGCCCCGAAAGGACCTTGACGTGCCGACGTCCAGCGCCAGCACCTCCGACGCCGCCAAGCCCGCCGCCGCGAGCGGTGGCGTCCAGTCCCTCGAGCGTGCCTTCGACCTTCTGGAGCGGATGGCGGACGCCGGGGGCGAGGTCGGGCTGAGCGAGCTCTCCGCCAGCAGCGGACTGCCGCTGCCCACCATCCACCGCCTGATGCGCACCCTGGTGGCCTGCGGCTACGTACGCCAGCAGCCCAACCGCCGGTACGCGCTCGGCCCCCGCCTGATCCGCCTGGGCGAGTCCGCCTCGCGACTCCTCGGCACCTGGGCCCGCCCGTACCTCGCGCGACTCGTCGAGGAGACCGGCGAGACCGCGAACATGGCGCTGCTCGACGGCGACGAGATCGTGTACGTCGCCCAGGTGCCCTCCAAGCACTCGATGCGCATGTTCACCGAGGTCGGCCGCCGGGTGCTGCCGCACTCCACCGGTGTGGGCAAGGCGCTGCTCGCCTACACCCCGGCGGACGAGGTGCGCGCGCTGCTCGCCCGTACGGGCATGCCGGCGGCGACGGAGAAGACCATCACCACGCCGGAGGGCTTCCTGGACGCGCTGGCCGCCGTGCGGGACACGGGGTACGCGGTCGACGACAACGAGCAGGAGATAGGAGTCCGGTGCCTCGCGGTGTCGGTCCCGAACTCCCCCACGGCGGCGGCGATCTCCATCTCGGGCCCGGCGGGCCGGGTGACGGAGTCGGCGACGGAGAAGATCGTCCCGATCCTCCAGGAAGTGGCCCAGGAGCTCTCCACGGCCCTCGCGAACACGGCGGCCAACGGCCAGGCGTGACGCTGACGCCGTACGCGCACGCGCACGCGTCGAAGAGGCCCTCTCCCCCGGTGGGGAGAGGGCCTCTTTCCGTGCACCCTTCGGTCAGGCGGCGGGCGTCCGCGCCCCCGTGAGCCGGCCGTCCTCCACCAGGACCACCGTGTCAGCGCGGGCCGCGTGCGTGCGGTCGTGCGTGACCAGGACCGTCGCCGTGGACCGCTCCCGGGTCAGGTCCGCCAGGAGGTCCATGACCGCCGCGCCGCGCTCGTGGTCGAGCGCGCTGGTGGGCTCGTCGACGAGCAGCACGGACGGCTCGTTCATCAGGGCCCGCGCGATGTTGACCCGCTGGCGCTGACCGCCGGACAGCTGGTGGGGCCGCCGCGCCGCCTGGTCGGCGAGGCCGACCGCGTCGAGCAGGGCCAGGGCCCTGGCCCGTACCGCCTTCGGCTTCGCCCCGGACAGATGCGCCATCACCTGCACCTGCTCCACCGCCGTCAGCGAGGGCAGCAGGTTCGGCTGCTGGAAGACGATCCCGATCCGCTCGCGCCGCAGCGCCGCCCGAGCCGCCGGATCGAGCGGCCCCGTGTCCGTACCGGCCACGACCACCCGCCCCCGGTCCGGTGTCACGAGCGTCGCCGCCACCGCGAGCAGACTGGACTTGCCCGAGCCCGAGGGCCCCACGACCGCCGTCAGGCGACCGGCCGGGACCTCCAGACAGACCGCGTCCAGGGCGGTCAGCCGCCCCTCGCCGTCCGGGTACGTCAGGGTCACGTCGTCGAGGAGGAGAGTCATCGGGCGCTCCCGAGCGCGGTCAGCGGGTCGACGGCGGTGATCCGCCGGATGGACAGGGCGGCGCCGAGGACACCGAGGACGATCATCACGGCGGCCGGGCCGAGCACGGTCAGCGGCTCCAGGACGAACGGCACGTTCCCGCCGCTGATCAGCACGCCCGCGCCGACCGCGAGGGCGGTGCCGGACAGCGTCCCGGCGCCGAGCATCAGGACCGCCTGGCCGAGCGCGTCCTTGAGCAGGTACGGGGTCGAGGCGCCGAGCGCCTTGAGGACGGCCACGTCGCCGCTCCGCTGGATCGTCCAGACGGTGAAGAAGGCCCCTATGACCAGCGCGGAGATGGCGAAGAGGAAACCGCGCATCAGCTGCAGCGAGCCGTTCTCCGCCTGGTAGGACCCTATGGCGGTGAGCGCCCCGTCGATGGTGCGCGACTCCGTGCCGATCGCCTCGTCCCCGGCCGCCGGGTCCGCGTCGCCCGTCAGGTCGAGGGCGACGACCGTGGCCTGTTCCTCGGGGCCGGTGCCGTTGTGCCCGAGCTTCTGCCAGTCGTCGAGCGAGGTCCAGACGACGGGCGTGTGGCTGTACGAGGCGTCGCCCGCGACCGCCGCGACCCGCGCCTCCAACGGGCCGAGCCGGACGGACCCGCCCACGCCGACACCCAGCTCCTCGGCGGCGGACTCGGAGAGGACGACCCGCCCGGGCCCCAGCTTCCCGCTCTCCGGCGCGAGGGCCGCCGACGGCTCCGTACCGAAGGCGGAGACGGCGGCGGTCCGGTCTCCCGCCGCGCCGTTGAGCGTGCGGATGGCGAGCGGTTCCGCGCTCGTCACGCCGGGTCGCTCGGCCCACTGCCGCCACTGCCCCTCCGTCACCGTCGAGTTGGTGAAGGAGACCGACTGGCCGGACGGCGGGGCGGCGAAGGCCAGCCGGTCCGCCGGAAGACCGGTGATCGCCGAGATGTTCTCCCGGGCGAGTCCGGCGGTCAGCCCGGACAGCAGGCCGACGAGCAGGGTGATCAACACGATCACGGCCCCCATCAGCGTGAATCGCCCCTTGGCGAATCTCAGGTCTCTCCATGCCACGAACATGCGGCCCAGCTTTCCCGGCACCGACGGCCCCCGGCATCGCGCCACGGATGGCTCCACAATCAAACTTTCGGTTGAGTCCGGATTGTCCGGCCCGGCCTACGCTGGACGGACCATGGATCCGCGTTCCCTCACCCCCGCCCTGCGCGCGCTGCGCGTCTGTCTGCACCTGCTGATGGCGGGACTGCTGGCCCTCGCGGCGCTGAAGGCGGACTCCGCGGCCGGGGTCGCGCTCGCGGCGGTGACCGGCGGGGTGTACGCGGCCGGTTCGGCGCTGCCCGCCGTACGGGACTCGCAGCGGGCCGCCGCGCTCTGGCTGGCCGTGCTGTGGGCGTCCTGGCTGGCGCTGCTCTGGGCCACGCCCGACGGGCTGTGGGTGGCCTTCCCGCTGTACTTCCTCCAGCTGCATCTGCTGCCGGTCCGCTGGGCGCTGCCCGCGGTGACCCTGACGGCGGCCGCGGCGATCCTGTCGTACGTGCGCCATGGCGCGGCGGTCAACCCGGGGGTCTTCATCGGGCCGCTGCTCGGCGCCGCGGTGGCCGTGGCGACGGTCCTCGGCTACCAGGCGCTGTACCGGGAGAGCGAGCGGCGCCGGCGGATGGTGGAGGAGCTGATCGAGACCCGGGCGGAGCTGGCGGCGGCCGAGCGGCACGCGGGCACCCTCGCGGAGCGCGAGCGGCTCGCCCGCGAGATCCACGACACGCTCGCCCAGGGGCTGTCGTCGATCCAGCTGCTGCTGCGGGCCGCCGAGCGCGCGCTGCCGGCGGGCTCGCCGGCCGCCGGGCACATCGAGGCGGCGCGCCGGGCGGCGCAGGAAAATCTGGCGGAGGCCCGGCGGTTCGTCCGGGCGCTCTCACCGCCGGACCTGGAGCACGGTTCGCTGGCGGCGGCCCTGGAGCGGCTGTGCGAGCCGGGCCCCGAGCCGTCACCGCGCGCCCGCCTCACGGTGAGCGGGACGCCGGTGGAGCTGCCGACGCCGTACGAGGTGGCGCTGCTGCGGATCGCCCAGTCGGCGCTCGCGAACACGGTGCGGCACGCCTCGGCCGGCCGCGCTGAGCTCACCCTGTCGTACATGGCCGGCTCGGTGACGCTGGACGTGGTCGACGACGGCAAGGGCTTCGACCCGGCGCTGCCGTCGCCCGCGTCCGGGGACGGCGGCTTCGGTCTTCCGGCGATGCGCGCGCGGGCGGAGTCGCTGGGCGGCACGTTCACGGTGGAGTCCGCCCCCGGCCAGGGCACGGCGGTCGCCGTGTCCCTCCCCCTTCCCGCTGGAGAGCCGACATGACGATCCGTCTTCTGCTGGCCGACGACCACCCGGTGGTACGGGCCGGTCTTCGCGCGGTCCTGGACACCGAACCGGACTTCGCGGTGGTCGGCGAGGCGGCCACGGCCGAGCGGGCCGTGGAGCTCGCGGTGGAGCTTTCCGGGGCGGGCGGGGTGGACGTGGTCCTGATGGACCTGCAGTTCGGCCCGGGGATGCACGGCTCGGAGGCGACGGCGGCGATCACGGCGCGTCCCGGCGGGCCCCGTGTCCTGGTCCTGACCACGTACGACACGGACGCGGACATCCTGGCGGCGGTCGAGGCGGGCGCCTCGGGCTATCTCCTGAAGGACGCCCCGCCGGAGGAGCTGGCGGCCGCCGTCCGCACCGCGGCGGCGGGCCAGTCCGCGCTGGCCCCCGCGGTGGCGCACCGCCTGATGGACCGGATGCGGACCCCGGCGGAGGCGCTGACGAAGCGGGAGCTGGAGGTGCTCCAGCTGGTGGGCGAGGGGCTGTCGAACCAGCAGATCAGCAAGGCGCTGTTCCTGAGCCAGGCGACGGTCAAGTCCCACCTGGTGCACATCTTCGCCAAGCTGGGCGTGGACTCCCGTACGGCGGCGGTGGCGACGGCGACCACACGGCGGCTGATCCGGCACCCGTCCTGAGCGAGCGAGGCGGCTGCCCCGAGCGGATCAGACCTCGCGGGGCGGTTCGCCGAAGAGTTCGACCGCCTGGCGGACGTTCGCGAGCCCGCCCGCGAGGGCGCTGACGGAGCCGATCGAGCCGGCGATCAGGAGCAGGGAGCGGCGCAGCCGGCGGACCTCGGGGATACCGCTGACGGCCATCGCGTCCAGTGCGGCGAGTTCGTCCTCGGCGATCCCACGGTCGGTGAACTCGGCCCGGTGGCCCGCGAGTTCACGGCGGAGCCGGGAGACGGCGGCACGCAGCTCCGCCACCCTCGGGTCCTCGTCGCCGCCGGTTGTCACACGCCTCTGCCCAACGCTTCGCAACAACAGTTCTCCCCCTCGCACGACACTGTGCGCCGAACTTCCCCCACTCCGAGCCGACCGACGAACGGTGGTCGGGCGCCCGGAGTCGCGAGCAAGTTAACGCCATTCCGCGCCCGGCGCGCCACACCGTGGACACAATTCAGGCGTCCGTGTCATGCGGTATGCAGTCAGCATGACGAACACACGGCATTCCACTCCTCTGGTGGCCGGTCTGCTCCTCGCCGCGGGCGGCGGGCGGCGCCTCGGCGGCCGCCCCAAGGCCCTCCTCACCCACCGCGGCCGCCCGCTGGTCGAGCACGCGGTGCGCGTGCTGCGCGAGGGCGGCTGCGAGGTGATCCACATCGTGCTGGGGGCCTCGGCCGAGCTCGTACGGGAGCGGGCGCACCTTCCGGGCTGCGTCCTGGTCGACAACCCGGAGTGGGCCGAGGGCATGGGGTCCTCACTGCGCGCCGGGCTCGCCTCGCTGGCGGCCGAGGCGCTGCCGGTGGACGCCGCGCTCGTCTCCCTGGTGGACCAACCGGGGATCGGCGCGGAGGCGGTGGACCGGGTCAGGTCGGCGTACCGCACCCGGGACGTGCTCGCGGCGGCCTCGTACGACGGGAAGCGCGGCCACCCGGTGCTGTTCGGGGCGGACCGCTGGGCCGGGATCGCGGCGGGGGCGGTCGGCGACCAGGGCGCGCGGGACTACCTGAAGACGCACCGGGATGCGATCACCCTGGTGGACTGTTCGGATGTGGCCGAGCCCTACGACATCGACACGGAGGCGGATCTGGCGCACCTTGAGTGAAGGACGTGGCACTCAGCGCCATGTTCTGTCGATCCAGAGAATCTCGACATCAACAAACGATTGAACTTCCACCATGAGGAAACTAGTATCCACTGTTCAGAAGCGCCTGATCCTTTGACGGCGCTCCGCGGCCGTATCTCGGCGCCTGCGGCACTCCGTGCCGATCCGTGACGCCCGGCGACCGCAAGGCACCGCCCAGCACCGCCCGCGTAGTCCGCTGAAGGAAGTGACCGTTCATGTCCGCACCAGCGCCGTCCCCCCTGGCGATCGTCGAAGCCGCGCCCCTGCCGAGGCAGGAGGAGGTGCTGACCGACGCGGCCCTCGCCTTCGTGGCGGAGCTGCACCGGCGGTTCACCCCGCGCCGGGACGAGCTCCTCGCCCGCCGGGCGGAGCGCCGCGCCGAGATCGCCCGCACCTCGACCCTCGACTTCCTGCCGGAGACCGCCGCGATCCGCGCGGACGACTCCTGGCGGGTCGCGCCGGCCCCGGCGGCCCTGAACGACCGCCGCGTCGAGATCACCGGCCCGACCGACCGGAAGATGACGATCAACGCGCTGAACTCGGGCGCGAAGGTCTGGCTCGCGGACTTCGAGGACGCCTCGGCCCCGACCTGGGAGAACGTCGTCCTCGGCCAGGTCAACCTGATCGACGCGTACACCCGGCAGATCGACTTCACGGACCCGAGGTCGGGCAAGCCCTACGCGCTGAAGCAGGCCGACGAGCTGGCCACGGTCGTCATGCGGCCGCGCGGCTGGCACCTGGAGGAGCGCCACCTGACGTTCGAGGGTCGCCCGGTCCCCGGCGCGCTCGTCGACTTCGGCCTGTACTTCTTCCACAACGCCAAGCGCCTGATCGAGCTCGGCAAGGGCCCCTACTTCTATCTCCCGAAGACGGAGTCGCACCTGGAGGCCCGCCTCTGGAACGACATCTTCGTCTTCGCTCAGGACTACGTCGGCATCCCGCAGGGCACCGTCCGCGCCACCGTCCTCATCGAGACGATCACGGCCGCGTACGAGATGGAGGAGATCCTCTACGAGCTCCGCGACCACGCGGCGGGCCTCAACGCGGGCCGCTGGGACTACCTGTTCTCCATCGTCAAGAACTTCCGTGACGGCGGGCAGAAGTTCGTCCTGCCGGACCGCAACGCGGTCACGATGACGGCCCCGTTCATGCGGGCGTACACCGAACTCCTCGTCCGCACCTGCCACAAGCGCGGCGCGCACGCGATCGGCGGCATGGCGGCCTTCATCCCGTCCCGCAAGGACGCCGAGGTCAACAAGGTCGCCTTCGAGAAGGTCAAGGCGGACAAGGACCGCGAGGCCGGCGACGGCTTCGACGGCTCCTGGGTCGCCCACCCTGACCTGGTGCCGATCGCGATGGCCTCCTTCGACGCGGTCCTCGGCGCGAAGCCGAACCAGAAGGACCGGCTGCGCGAGGACGTGTCGGTGGCGCCCGGTGACCTGATCGCCATCGACTCGCTCGACGCCAAGCCGACGTACGACGGCCTGCGCAACGCGGTCCAGGTCGGCATCCGCTACATCGAGGCCTGGCTCCGCGGCCTCGGCGCGGTCGCCATCTTCAACCTGATGGAGGACGCGGCCACCGCCGAGATCTCGCGCTCGCAGATCTGGCAGTGGATCAACGCGGGTGTCGTGTTCGAGAACGGCGAGACGGCCACACCCGAGCTGGCCCGCAAGGTAGCGGCCGAGGAACTGGCCGCGATCCGCGAGGAGATCGGCGAGGAGGCCTTCGCGGCCGGCCGGTGGCAGCAGGCGCACGACCTGCTGCTGCACGTCTCGCTCGACGCCGACTACGCGGACTTCCTGACCCTCCCCGCGTACGACCAGCTCATCGGCTGAGTCCCCCTGACTTCGGCCGACCCGCACAGCGGCCGAACAGCACGCGGCGTCCCCGCACGATCCCGGTGACCCGCGAAAGAACGGCTCCGCCCCCGGTGAACGCACAGCACCGGGGGCGGGGCCGTTTCCCGTGTGCCGGCTCCCCCGGACTTTCGCTCCAGTGTGTTTCACAGGGCACGTGACGCAACCGAAACCAGACGCTACCTAGCGGTAACAAGCCATGGCGTGCCAGATTCCGCATGCCACCGGCCGGCGGCTGTCCCCCACTCCTCTGCACCGACGCAGGAGAACACAGCCATGCCCAGAACCCCCCACCGCACGGTCCGAAGACTCGCCACCCTCGCCACCGTCGCCCTCGCCACGGGCACCCTGCTGGCCACCGGGGCGGCCCCGACGGTCGCCGCGAACGGCTCGGGCCCCACCGCCGTCGTGTCGATGGGCGACAGCTACATCTCCGGCGAGGCGGGCCGCTGGCAGGGCAACAGCCTGACCACGAGCGGCAACCGGAACGGCACCGACCGGGCATGGACGGGCAGCGCGTACGACCCCTCGCGGGTGTACGGGACGACCGCGGCCAACGGCTGTCACCGCTCCGACTCGGCCGAGGTGAAGAGCGCGGGGCCGATCGCCTCCGCGCTGATCAACCTGGCCTGCTCGGGGGCGACGACCCGGAACGTCTTCCGCGCCTCGAACGGCGGCGTGGCGTACAAGGGCGAGGCGCCGCAGGCCGACCAGCTCGCGGCCGTCGCCGCCTCCCACGACGTCGGCACGATCGTGCTGTCGATCGGCGGCAACGACCTGGGCTTCGCCGACATCATCCGGTCCTGCGCGACCGACTACATCGTCTGGTACTCGTACTGCCACGACGACCAGCAGGCCGCGGTCGACGCGAAGATCGACACCGCGATGGCGAACGTCGGCAAGTCCGTCGACGAGATCCGCGCGGTGATGTCGGCAGCCGGATACGCCGCCTCGGACTACCGGATCGTGCTCCAGTCGTACCCCTCGCCCATCCCGCGCGCATCGGAGAACCGCTACGCGGAGAGCGGCTGGAGCCGCACCAGCACGGGCGGCTGCCCCTTCTGGAACCTTGACTCCGACTGGGCCCGGGACTCGCTGGTCCCCCAGGTCTCGAACCGGCTCAAGGGGGTCGCGGCGAGCAAGGGGGTGCAGTTCATGGACCTGCGCGACATGCTCCAGGGCCGTGAGGTGTGCGCCAAGGCCAGCAAGCTGGTCAGCTCCACGGTGCCCGCCTCGGCCACGACGAGCGAGTGGGCCCGCTGGATCGACCCGAACGAGACGCAGGGGCCGATCCAGGAGAACGTCCACCCCAACCACTACGGGCAGTTGGCCCTCGGACGCTGCCTCGCGCTGATCCAGGACCGGCCGAGTGGGAACTTCTCCTGCCGCAACACGGCGGGGGCCGGGGCCTCCGGCATGTATCTGTCGGCCGTCTCCTGACGGTCGCACCGACCCCCCACGGGGATCAGCGGGTGCGGCGTCCGCCCCGGCCGCTCCGGGCACGGCGCCGCGCCCGCTCGTTCGTCCGCTTCGTGTCCGGCATCGGGACACGGAGCGGTCCGAGGGTCCGCTCGGCGAGGTACGCGTCGACGGCCGCCATCTCCGCGACGAGCGCGTCGAGGCCGCCGGGCCAGCCCTCGGCGGCCGTGTCGAGGACCGCCCGGCCGTCCTCCCCGTGCCGGAAGAGCCGGTCCAGGATCAGAACGGCACGCGCGGACCGCGGGACCCGGGTCTCGTCCGCCGCCTCGCCCCGGGCGCGCAGCACCCCGTACGCGTACGCGCCCATCACCGGGTCGCCCAGGGCGGCCCGGAGCGCCTCGACGGGGACGGCCTCGGGGTCGAGGAAGCCGAAGAGCGCGCGCGTCCCGGCGGCCTCGAAGGTCCCGGCGTGGACCGTTCCGAGCGCCCCGAGCAGCGCGGACCAGGCGTCCACGGTGTTGTCGCGGGCGTGCAGCCACTCGGCGAGGACGCGGGTCGCGGCGGAGGCGGACCAGCCCTCCGCGGCGGCGATCACGGTACGGGCGTCCCAGGCGGCGGCCTCCTTGCCGTCGGGTGCCGCGACCCAGCGGACCCGCAGCAGGTAGTGGAGGACCTCGACGCCCCAGGGCGTGAGCCCGAAGGCGTCGCCGGTACGGAAGACCATGCCGGTACCCGCGAGCCGGTCGACGGCGCCGGCCATGGCGCGGGCGCCCGGTTCGAGCACGGCCCGCTGCTCCTCGGTGGCCTCGGTCCCGGTGAGCCGGGACAGCTCGTCGAGGGGCGGGAGCGCGTACTCCGCGGGGGCGTTCGCCGGTACGAGAACGGGGGCGTCCTCCATGCGGGGGTCGACCGGCCAGTCCTCGAACTCGGCGGCCCTGCGGGCGACCGACTCGGCGCAGGCGCCGCGCTGGTAGAGCGCGTAGAGCAGGTGGGCGGCCTCGCCGTCGTACAGACCGCCGTCCTCGCCCTTCATCTCCTCGACGGCGGCGGCGAGCAGGTCCGCCCCGGCCTCGACGGAGCGCTGGGGCTCATGGGCCTCGACGGGCGGGGGCGGCAGCGGGATCGAGGAGTCCCCGTAGTAGTTGAGGTGCTCGTCGAGCAGCGTGTCGGCGAGGACGAGGTGCGGGAAGGCCTCGGGTCCCGGGGCCAGATGGGCGTACGGCCCGGTGAGCGCCTCGGAGAGCCCTTCGGCGGTCCACCGGTCGACGAGGAGCCCGCCCAGCCTGCCGAGACCGTGCGCGACGTCCGCGTCGGTGAGCAGCGGCCCGGCGGGTGAGGGCCGCTCCGCCTCGCGCACGTAGGCGCCGCTGAGCGCGTCGGCGAGGAGGGTGTCGGCGACGTCGCTGCGGTTCATCAGGTCCGCGCGGTGGAGCCCGTCCGGCGGCCGCATCCCGTCGTGCCCTGCGAGCCAGGCCCGTACGGCGCCGGGGTCGGCGGGGTCGGTCCCGTCGGCGCGCAGCAGGGAGGCGTACCAGCGCTGCCAGGTGTAGTTGGCGGGGTCCTTCATGGCCCGTTCGAAGTCGGGCACGATGTCCTCGACCGCGGCCACGATCCGCGCCTGCCGCTTCGCGTTCAGCCTCCCGGCCTCCCGCACGCGCGCGGTGAGCGCCACGAGCACGGCCGGGTAGGCCGGCAGCTCCTCGGGGGTGGCGTAGACGAAGGCCGGCGCGTCCTCGACGAGAAGCCGCCGCACCAGCTCCACGCTCGGCTCGGGCAGCCCGCTCCTGCGGTCGGCCCCGCGCAGGGCCAGCAACGCCAGTACCGCGTCGGCGGCACGTACGGACGAAGGGTCACGGAGCTCCGGGGTTCCGTCGAGGAACACGTCGAGCCCGGTGTTGGTGAGCACGGTCCCTGCCACCTTTCCCAGGGTAGTTCCGGCACGGGCCGGACGGCGCCCCAGGCGGCGCCGTCATGGGACGACAACGGTGCGCTGGGCCGAGAAGTCACCCCAGGTGCCGTCGGGGAGGCGGGCGCGGAGCTTGACGCTGTGGCGGGCGGGCTTCGTGGTGGGGACCGTGAAGGTGTAGGTGGCGCGGCCGGGTGGGGGCTCCGCACCCCAGATGACGGTGGTGGCGAAGGCGCCGTCGAGGAAGAGCTGGTGTTCCGTGACGGGCGCGCCGGTGCGGGGCGGGGTCCAGGTGAGGGTGACCTCGCCCTTCGCCACCGTGGCCGTCAGGTCCGTGGGGGCGGTGTTGGGGGGAGCGCCGGGGGCCGGGGTGGTGGTGAGGTCGGCGGTGGCGCTGTCCGGGGAGGAGTTCTCGGCGGCGTCGCGGGCGCGGACCGTGAAGGAGTAGACCGTGCCGGCGCGCAGGCCGGTGAGGCGGGCGGTGGTGGCGGTGCCGGGGACGGTGTGGATCCGGGCGTCGGCCTGGTAGATGTCGTACGCGGTGACCTTGGTGTCGTCCCGGGCCGCCTGCCAGGTGAGGGTGGCCTCGTGGCTGCCGTCGGCGGTGGCGTGGAGGGCGCGCGGGGCGGTCGGGGGCGTGCGGTCCTGGGCGCTCGCGGCGAGCGTGGTGGCGGGGACGGTCGCGCTGTGCGGGGAGCGGTTGCCGGCGGCGTCGCGGGCGCGGACGGTGAAGGCGTACGGGGTCGCGGGCGTGAGGTTCACGATGTCGACCATGAGGGTGGTGGCGGGCAGGTCCTTGACCTTGCGGCCCTGCTGGTAGACCTCGTAGCCGGTGACCGCGCGGTCGTCGGTGGCCGCGTTCCACATCACGTGGACGGTCTGGGCGCTGCCGGAGGCGGCGGTGACACCCGTGGGGGCGGTGGGGCCCATGGTGTCCTTCGCGGGCGCGGGCGAGCAGGCCGCCGTCAGGGAGAGGGTGAGCACGACGGCCATCAACATGCTTGCGGCGAGCGGGCGTTGCACAGGAATGCCTCCGTCCGTCGACTTGGTCCAGACCTGTATGGCACGCCGCCGTCCGAGTCGGCAAGAGGGCGGTTGTCAGTGGGGTGCGCTTCACTGGATTCGTCACGCTGAGTAATTATCGCGAGGGGGAATCGTGACGGACCGTGCGACCTTTGTGACGCTCACCGGGCTGCGTGAGCGCGGCTGGACCGACCCGATGGTGCGCGACCTGCTGGGCGAGCCCGACATCCAGGGACGGGACCCCCGGCGATGGTCGCTCGCGCCCGTGCGGCTGTACCGGCTGGCGCGGGTGGAGGCGGTGGAGCGGACACCGGAGTTCGCCCGGTCCGCCGCCGCCCCCGGAAGCCGCTCCGCGGCGGCCGAGGCGGGGGCCGAGCGGCGACGGAGGGCGGTGCTCGCGGCGATCCGGGCGGAGCCGATCGAGGTGCCCAGACTCCCGGCGGCCGAGCTGGAGCGGCGCGCGGTCCGGCACCGGCAACTGCTCGGGGCGCGCGGGCCGGGCGGGGGGTCGGGTGGGCCGGGCGCGCCGGGTGGGCCGGGGCGGCCGGGTGCGCCGGGGCAGCCGGGCGCGGTGCCCGCCGGGGCGCTGGTGCGGTGGCAGGTGACCTATCTGCGGCACGCTCTGGCGCGGTACGAGACCCTGCTCGACGGGCTGTTCGGGTCGACGGGACGGGCGGAGGCCGAACGACTCCTACGCGCGCGGCTGTACGAGGCGATCGGCGCCGCCTACCCCCATCTGGCCCGGGAGTGCCGACGGCGCGGCGAGGCCGAGAGGTGAGGGCGGCCACTCAACTCCCTTGCGCGCCAGGGGTGTACGGACACGCGGGCTACTGGTAGGAAAGCTTCCTAACAAACCAACCCTCGCTTCTCCTCGGGAGGCTCCGGTGCCCCACCCCCATCAGCGCACCGCGATCCGTGTCGCTCTCGGACTCGCCCTGCTCGCCGTTCCGGCGACCGCCATCGCCGCCCCCTCGGACGGCGCCGCCCCGGTCCGCGCCGAGTCGAGCGCGGCCGCGCCCTTCGCCGCCACGGCCGTCGGTCTCGACGACCCGGCGAAGAAGGAGATCGCCATGAAGCTCGTCTCCAGCGCGGAGAACTCCTCGCTGGACTGGAAGGCGCAGTACAAGTACATCGAGGACATCGGCGACGGCCGGGGCTACACCGCCGGCATCATCGGCTTCTGCTCCGGCACGGGCGACATGCTCGACCTCGTCGAGCTCTACACGGCGCGCAAGCCCGGAAACGTCCTCGCGAAGTACCTGCCCGCGCTCCGCAAGGTCGACGGCACGGACTCGCACGCGGGCCTCGGCTCGGCCTTCGAGCGGGACTGGGCCAAGGCCGCCTCGGACTCCGCCTTCAAGAAGGCCCAGGACGACGAGCGCGACCGGGTGTACTTCAACCCGGCCGTCAAGCAGGCCAAGAGCGACGGCGTGGGCGTGCTCGGCCAGTTCGTCTACTACGACGCCATCGTCATGCACGGCGACGGCACCGACTCGGCCAGTTTCCGCAACATCCGCAAGAAGGCCCTCGCGAAGGCGAAGCCGCCGGCCCAGGGCGGCAACGAGATCACCTACCTCAACGCCTTCCTCGACGCCCGCGTCTGGGCGATGAAGCAGGAGGAGGCGCACAGCGACACCAGCCGGGTCGACACGGCCCAGCGGGTGTTCGTCCGCAACAGGAACCTCAACCTCGACACCCCGCTGGACTGGAAGGTCTACGGAGACAGCTTCCACATCGGCTGACCCGGCCCGTCCCCCTCCGGCACCGCCGGATCGCGCCGCGCCAGTTCGCGGGCGATCCGGCGGCAGGCCGCCGGGACGGGGGCGATCACCGGGACGTCGAAGCGCTCCCGGAGCGCGTCCGCCGCTTCGGCGAGCGGGCCGCCGCCGATCACGACGGCCCGCGCCCCGTCCCGTACGACACACGCGCGCACCGCCTCGGCCAACTCCTCCCGCAGCGCCTCCGGTTCTGCGGACAACCGGTGGGCCCCACCCCGGGTCAGCCGGATCCCGGTATAGCGGTCCGCGAGCCCGAGGTCCGCGATCCGGCGCCCGATCGCGTCCGCCAGGTCCGGGGTCGTCGTCGCCACCCCGAACCGCGCTCCCCCGGCCGCCGCCTCCGCGCAGGCCGCCTCCGCGAGGCCCACGACCGGGACGCCCGCGAAGGCCCGCAGCTCGGCCACGCCCGGATCGCCGAAGGCCCCCACCACAAGACCCGCGCAGTCCCCGGCCGCCAGTGCCCGGCGGGCCGCCGCGACCACCTCGGGCACCGAGGCCCTCAGCGCCGACGGGTCGGTCAGCATCCGGGGACCGCGCGCCACCGTCACCCCGCGGACGGAGGGACCCAGGGTCCGCCGGGCGATCGCCGTCATCATCGCCGTCGTGTCGGCGGAGGTGTTCGGGTTGATCAGCACCACCGAACGCCCGCGGCCGGCCCCCGCGTCGTACGCGGGGACCGGCTCGACGGACGGCGGGTGAGCGTTCAGTGGATGTGCGCCGCCTTGGCACCACGGGTCTCGGAGATCTCCTCGCCCGGTTCCATGGGCGCTGTGACCGTGTCCTCGTCGGCGCGCTTGCCCAGGTGGTTGAAGACCAGGTTCAGCAGGACGGCCGCGACACAGCCGGTGGAGATGCCCGAGTCCAGAATGATCTTCGCGGTCTCCGGGAAGGCGTGGTAGAACTCCGGCGCCGTGATCGGGATGATGCCGACGGCCAGCGAGACCGCCACGATCAGGACGTTGTTGTCCTTCTCCAGACCGGCCTTGACCAGGGTCTGGATGCCACTCGCCGCGACGGAGCCGAAGAGCACCACACCCGCGCCGCCGAGCACCGGTCGCGGCACGACCGAGATCAGCGAGGCGGCCACCGGCGAGAGGCCCATCAGGACCAGGAAGCCGCCGCCGCAGGCGACCACGAACCGGCTGCGGATCTTCGTCATCGCGACCAGACCGATGTTCTGGGCGAAGGCGCTGCACATGAAGCCGTTGAAGAAGGGGCTGATCGCGGAGCCGAGGGTGTCGGCGCGCAGACCCGCGGCGATGGTCTTCTCGTCGGCGGGCCGCTCGACGATCTCGCCGAGCGCCAGCATGTCGGCGGTCGACTCGGTCATCGAGACGAGCATGACCACGCACATCGAGATGATCGCGGCGAGCGCGAACTGCGGGGCTCCGAAGTGGAACGGCGTCGGGAAGCCGACGATGTCCGCCTCCGTCACCGGGCTGAAGTCCGTGACCCCGAACGGGATCGCGATCAGCGTGCCGATGACAAGACCGACCAGGACCGCGACCTGCTTCAGGAATCCGCGGGTGAAGCGGCGCAGCACCAGCACCACGACCAGCGTGATCGCGGCGAGGGTGAGGTAGGTGGTCGAACCGTAGTCGTCGGCCGCCGGATTGGGCCCCTGGGCCCAGCCGAAGGCGACCGGCAGCAGGGAGACACCGATGAGGGTGATCACGGTGCCGGTGACGACCGGCGGGAAGAAGCGGACGAGCTTGGAGAAGTACGGGGCGGCTATGAAGCCGAGCAGTCCGGCGACGATGATCGCGCCGAAGATGATCGGCAGCGCGTCGGACTTGTCGTCCGTGGTGTCGACGATCGCGAGCATCGGCGCGACGCCGGCGAAGGTGACGCCGTTGACGAACGGCAGTCGGGCGCCGATCTTCCAGACGCCGAGCGTCTGCAGGAAGGTGGCGAGTCCGGCGGTGAAGAGGCTGGCTCCGGTGAGGAAGGTCAGCTCGGTGCCGGAGAGACCGACGGCCGCGCCGACGATCAGGGGCGGGGCCACTACTCCCGCGTACATGGCGGCCACGTGTTGCAGGCCGCTGGTGAACATTCTCAGGGGCGGCAGCGTCTCGTCGACCGGATGCTTCTGGTCTTCGATGTCGGCGCTTGCGTCGGATCCATCATTGCGAAACCTGGGCTTGGCGGCCACGGCGGTTCCTCCGGTCGGTTACACGTCGGCGGTGACGCGGATGTCAGGGAGGTGGTGCAAAGTGGTGCGGTCGTGCGCCTCACGGTGTGCGGCTCATGAGGAGTGGGGGGTACTTCGAGCACTTCGGGTACTTCGAGCACTTCGGGAAAGCTGTCGTGTGCCCGGGGAGGCGTGGAAGGCTGCACACGTCGACCGTCCGGGGGGTGCCGTACCTCTTGTCGTACGGGCACCCCCCGTCCGGCCGTCCGCGGACCCCGCTCGGGTCCGCGATGACCGACCGAGGGCCGTCCCCCTCGGTCGGACTCCTTGGGGAGGTCGGTCAGCCCTGGGCCGTGATCCGGGCCAGGCGCTGGGCCTCCGCGCGCGCGTCGCGGGCGATCGCCTCTTCGTCCGCGAACAGCAGGCGGTTGTTCTCCACGATCTGCTTGCCGTTGACGAACGAGGCCGTCACCGGGGCGGCGGCACCGAACACGATCGCGGTGACCGGGTCGGCGATCGAGGAGTGGCCGAGGCCGTCGATCTTCCACAGGACGAAGTCGGCGAGCTTGCCGGCCTCCAGGGAACCGATCGAGTCGGCACGGCCGAGGACCTGGGCGCCGCCGAACGTGCCGAGGCGCAGGGCCTGGCGGGCGTTGAGGGCGGCCTCGCGGTGGGCGCCGAGGCGGTTGATGAGGAGCGCGTTGCGCAGCTCGGTGTGGAGCTCGCCCGACTCGTTGGAGGCGGTGCCGTCGACGCCGAGACCGACCGGTACGCCGGCGCGCAGCATGTCCGGGACGCGGGCGATGCCGGCGGCGAGCCGCGCGTTGGAGGACGGGCAGTGGGCCACACCGGTCTTCGTACGGGCGAAGGCCTCGATGTCGGAGTCGTTCATGTGGACGCAGTGCGCCATCCACACGTCCTCGCCGAGGAAGCCGGTGGACTCGAAGTAGTCCGTCGGGCCCATGCCGAAGAGCTCGTGGCAGAACTTCTCCTCCTCCACGGTCTCCGAGCCGTGGGTGTGCATGCGCACGCCGAGCCGGCGGCCGAGCGCGGCGCCCTCGCGCAGCAGATCGGTGGAGATGGAGAACGGGGAGCAGGGGGCGACGGCGACCTGGGTCATCGCGTCGAAGGAGGCGTCGTGGTGCTTCTTGACGGTCTCCTCGGTGGCGATGAGCGCACCCTCGGTCGTCTCGACGGCGAAGTCCGGCGGCAGGCCGCCGTCCTTCTCGCTGCGGTCCATGGAGCCACGGGCGAGGGTGAAGCGGACGCCCATGTCGCGGGCGGCGCCGATGATGGCGCCGGACAGGTCGCCGGAGCCCTGCGGGTAGACGTAGTGGTGGTCCATCGCGGTGGTCACACCACCGCGGGCCATCATCGCGAGCGAGCCCTGGGCGGCGACGCGGACCATCGACTCGTCGATGCGGGACCAGGTCGGGTAGAGCGCGACCAGCCAGTTGAAGAGGTTGTGGTCGGTGGCGAGACCCCGGGTGATCCACTGGTAGAAGTGGTGGTGGGTGTTGATCAGACCGGGCGTCACCAGATGACCGGTGGCGTCGATCCGGCGGACCACGTTCTCCAGGCCCTCGGGCGCCTTGCCGGCGCCGAGGGACTCGATCCTGTTGCCGGCGACGACGAGGTGGCCGGTGGCGTACTCGGTGTCGTTCGCGTCCACGGTCGCGATCGCACAGTTCTCGATGACGATGCGCTCGACCGCTGCCGAAGGTGCTGCCATGGCGGTGCTTCCTTCATTCCTCGGGGGGTGGGGGTCCCCCCACGACAGAGTCGTAGGGGGAGGGCACGGCAGGACCCTAGGAGGATTTGAGTGCCGGGGCCGCGTGACGGCTCCGGGTGCCGAGATGGTGGAAGAACAGGTTGAGCGTGACCGCGACGAGCGCGCCCGCGCTGATGCCGGAGCCGAGCACGGTCTGCGCCCAGGCCGGGAAGCCGGCGTAGAAGGTGGGAGCGGCGAGCGGGATGATGCCCGCTCCGAGCGCGACAGCCACCAGGATGATGTTGGAGCTGTCGTCGAGTCCGGCTTCCGAGAGGGTGCGGATGCCGCTGACCGCGATCGAACCGAAGAGGACGATACCGGCACCCCCGAGGACCGGCATCGGGACCATGGACACGACCGCTCCGAGGACCGGGAACGCGCCGAGGACCAGCAGGGCGCCACCGGCGACGGCGACGACATAGCGGGAGCGGACCCGGGTCAGGGAGACCACTCCGACGTTCTGGGCGAAGGCTGAGGTGGGGAACCCGCCGAAGACGGGCCCGATCAGCGTGGCGATGCCGTCGGTGCGCAGGCCGCGGGTGATCGTACGGCCGTCGCTGCGGCGCTCGCAGATCTCGCCGAGGGCCAGCATGCCGGCGCTCGACTCGGTCATGAGGACCAGCATCACGATGCACAGGGAGAGGATCGCGGCGGGCTGGAACTCGGGCGCCCCGAAGGCGAAGGGGCCGGGCAGCGCGGCGACGGGCGCCTCGCGCAGGGCGGTGAAGTCGGCCATCCCGAAGGGGATCGCGGCGAGGGTGCCGATGAACAGGCCGAGGAGCAGCGCGATCTGCTTGACGAAGCCCTTGCCGAAGCGCTGGAAGAGCAGGATGACGACCAGGGTGAAGCCGGCGAGCGCGAGGTACTTCATCGCACCGAAGTCGGCGGCTTCCTCGTTTCCGCCCTGGGCCCAGCTGACCGGCACCGGCATCAGGGTGACACCGATCAGGGTGATCACGACGCCGGTGACGAGCGGCGGGAAGAAGCGGAGCAGTCGGCCGAAGAAGGGTCCCACGGCGAGGCAGAAGACTCCGGCGACCATCACCGCGCCGTAGATGGCGGGGAGTTGGTGGCCGGGGGCGCTGGTCTCGGCGATCGCGAGCATCGGGGCGATGCCGGCGGACGAGGCCGCGTTGACGAACGGGAGCCGGTTTCCGGCGAAGCGGCCGGCGCCGATCGTCTGGAGGATGGTGGCGCAGCCGGCGATGAGCAGGCTGGCGGCGATGAGCCGGGTCATTCCGGCGGCGTCCAGGCCGACCGCCTGGCCGATGATCAGCGGAGGGGTGACCACGCCCGCGTACATCGCGGCGATGTGCTGGAGCGCGGCGGGGATCAGCCGCGAGGCGGGGAGCTTCTCGTCCACCGGGTGGACCTCGGACACGGTGTGCTCGTGCGAGGCGGCCGGCGGGTTGGAACACGGGCCTTCGGCGGATGCCGGCCCCTGTGCGGGCTGTGCCATGGGTACGTCCCTCCGGGTGTGGCGGCCCCCGCCCGGTGTCGGGCGGGCGGGGGCGGCCACGAGGTGCCGCTTAGAGGTTGGTCATGTCGACCGGGATCTGCGCCGTGGCTCCGTCGCGCAGCACGGTCGCCTCGATGAGGCCGTACGGGCGGTCGGCGGCGTAGTAGACCTCGTTGTCGTTCTTGAGCCCGAAGGGCTCCAGGTCCACCAGGAAGTGGTGCTTGTTCGGGAGCGAGAAGCGGACCTCGTCGATCTCCGAGCGGTGGTTGATGATGCGCGTGGCCATCTGGTACAGCGTCTGCTGCAGCGAGTACGAGTACGTCTCCGAGAAGGCCTCGAGCATGTGGCGCCTGGTCTGCGCGTAGGACTTCTCCCAGTTGGGCATCCGCTGGTCGTCGTCGGTCCAGTTGAACCGCCAGCGACCGGACACCTGCGTGGCCAGGATGCGGTCGTACGCCTCCTGGAGCGTCGTGTACTTGTCCTTGATGTAGCCCCAGAACTCCGAGTTGGTGGAGTTCATGACGACGAGGTCCTTGAGGCCGGAGATGACCTCCCACTTCTCACCGTCGTACGTGATCTGCGAGACGCGGGTCTCCTGGCCCTTGCGGGCGAAGGAGTGGTTCACCTCGTCGGACCCGATGAACTTGGAGTTGGCGTCGGAGCTGGCGATCCGCTCCCACGAGTACTCCTCGATCCGGATGCGCGCCCGCTTGATCGGCTCCTGGCTGGTCACGAAGTGACGCGCGAGGTGGATGCCGAACTGCTCGGCCGACTCGATCCCGTACTCCTTGGCGAAGGCGTACACGGTGTTCTTGGTCGTGTCGGTGGGCAGGCAGTGGGCGTTGGAGCCCGTGAGGTGGACGTCGTCGAGGTCGCCGGAGAGGGCGACGGAGACGTTCAGGTCCTTGATGTGGTGGGTGGCGCCGTCCCGCGTGATCTTGACGACGCGGTTCTCTGCTTTGCCGTACTGGTTCTGGCCGAGAATCGTGGGCATGTCTGCTAGCTCCCTCGGTAAACGGAGTAGCCGAACGGGTTGAGCAGCAGCGGTACGTGGTAGTGCTCGCCCGGCTTGACGGCGAACGTGATCGCCACCTCCGGGAAGAACGCACCGCTGTCCCTTACGCGGGGGGCGTCCTGCTGCGCCTCGGCTTGCTTCTTGGAGAAGTACGCCTCGGTCTCGAAGTCGAGACGTACGTGGGTGGTGCCCTCCGGCAGGGCCGGCAGGTCCTTGCAGCGCCCGTCCGCGTCGGTGGCGGAGCCACCGAGCGTGACCCACTGCGCGTCGAAGCCGCTGCGGGCCGCGAGCCTGATGGCCACGCCCTCGGCGGGGCGGCCGATGCTGGTGTCCAGGATGTGGGTGGACACCGAAGCGGTGGTGTCGGTGCTCATGCGCTCTCTTCCTCAGTGCTCTCTACGAGACGGGTCAGGCGGATGCGGTTGATCTTGCCCAGTTCGGTGCGGACGATCTCCCGCTCCGCCTCGGGCGAGTTCTCGATCCGCTCGCGGACCGCGTCGCGCATCTGCTCGCCGGTCTTGCCGGTGGCGCAGATCAGGAAGACATGGCCGAACTTGTCCTGGTAGGCCAGGTTCAGTTCGAGCATCTCGGCCTTGAGCTCCTCGGAGGCGCCGGCCATCCCGCTCTGCTCACGGGAGGAGGTCGGGTCCCCGGCCTTCGGACGACCGATCGGCGGGTGGCCCGCCATCGCCTCGGCCAGGTCCTCCGCGGTCAGCTCGGCCATGGCGGCGTCGCTGGCGAGGAAGAGGGCGTCGGCGGTGGTGTACGGGCGCTGGGCGAGGATCTTGCTCCCCCACGCCGAGCTGGAGCACACCTCGTGCAGGGCGGCGACGGCGTCGCTGTCCGCGGAGGTGTTGAACCGGGTGAGGCCCGGTGTCGTACCTGAAGTCACGGGAAGCCTCCGTGGCTGTTTTTCGCTGTGCGTCTGACGGGCTGCGGATAGCTAACGCCCTTTGCCGACACCACGTCAACACTTTGTTGAAAACTCGGTGACACAAAAGCCGTCGTCCCGACATGCGGACGACGGCTCCTGGCCAGACATGATCAACTAGCCGTTCTCGGCGGCCTTTTCCCTGCTCAGGGCGGTCTCCCGGTTCAGGTAGTTGTACACGGTGAACCGACTGACACCCAGTGCCCCGGCCACCGTCTCCACTCCGTGGCGCACCGAGAAGGCCCCGCGCGCCTCCAGCATCCGGACCGCTTCCTGCTTGGCCTTGCGGTCGAGCTCGGCGAGCGGCATCCCGTGCCGTCGTTCCATCGCGGCGAGGATGTGGTCCAGGGAGTCCGAGAGCTGCGGCAGCCGTACGGCGAGCACGTCCTCACCCTCCCAGGCGAGCACCACGTCGTCGGTCTGAGCCTGGTCGGGCCCGAGTATCTCGGCCCCCATGGCGTCGACCAGCGGCTTCACGGCGGTGATCAGCGGGTGCTCGGTCACGACTCCTCCCCGATCACGTTGACCTGGAGGGAGACACGGGTCGCGCCGGCCGCCAGGGACTTGCGCAGCAGCGCGTCGACGGCCGTGAGGACCTCGTCGGCGCCGCCTTCCGCCGTATTGCCGAAGGGGCCGACGTCCACCGCGTCCAGTTCGGCCGACTGGATGACCTCACGGGCCACGACCGCGTGTTCCGGCGCCTCGTCCAGGTCGAACGGCTCGGTCGTGAACTCCACTCTCAAACGCACCATGGCCCCACGCTACTGGCCGGAAGTCCACCGACGGCAGCCCTGAGCTGCCGGAGCCCCTTGACAAGTGCGCAGCCTGCCTTGCAACATTCCGTCAGACAGAAAGTTACTTCCGCAATACGGAAGGAGCGCCGCCCCTCATGGGATACACGGACCAGCGCTTCGATGTGAACCTGTCGATCCTCTTCACGGAACTCCCGCTCCTGGAGCGCCCCGCGGCCGCCGCCGCGGCGGGCTTCACCGCGGTCGAGCTGTGGTGGCCCTGGATCGACACCGCCACCCCCGCCCAGAGTGAGCTCGACGCCCTCAAGAAGGCTCTGGACGACGCCGGCACTCAGCTGGTGGGCCTGAACTTCTACGCCGGCCGGCTGCCGGGCCCCGACCGCGGCGCGCTCTCCGTGCCCGGCGAGGAGTCCGACCGCTTCCGCGCCAACATCGAGGTGGCGGCGGACTTCGCCGCCTCGGTCGGCTGCAAGGCGCTCAACGCGCTCTACGGCAACCGCGTGGAGGGCGTCGACCCGCAGATCCAGGACACCCTCGCCCTGGAGAACCTGGTCCTGGCGGCCCGCGCGGCCGACCGGATCGGCGCGATCCTGCTGATCGAGACCCTGAACAAGCCGGAGTCGCCGCTCTACCCGCTGGTGAGCGCCCCCGCCGCGATCGAGGTCGTCGACAAGGTCAACGCGGCCACCGGGCTCGGCAACGCCAAGTTCCTCCTCGACATCTACCACCTGTCGATGAACGGCGAGAACGTCAGCCAGGTCATCGCGGAGTACGCGGACAAGACCGGCCACGTCCAGATCGCCGACAACCCGGGCCGTGGCGCGCCGGGCACCGGCGAGCTCCCCCTGGAGCAGCTGCTCGACGAGCTCAAGAAGGCCGGTTACGACGGCTGGGTCGGCCTGGAGTACAAGGCCGCCGACGCCGCCGCGTCCTTCGAGTGGCTCCCGGCCGAGGCCCGCGCGGCCCGCTGAGCCGCCGGTCCGCAGGCCCCCTCCCCGTACCACCAGTTTTTCGAGAGGCACCCTCACCATGAGCAACCTTGCTGACTCCTCCCAGCCCACCCGCCCGGCGATTGCGTGGATCGGTCTCGGCATCATGGGCTCCCCCATGTCCGAGAACCTGATCAAGGCCGGCTACTCCGTCACCGGCTTCACCCTGGAGCAGGACAAGCTGGACCGCCTCGCCGCGGCCGGCGGTACCGCGGCCGGCTCGATCGCCGACGCGGTCAAGGACGCCGACGTGATCATCACGATGGTGCCCGCCTCCCCGCACGTCGAGGCCATCTCCTACGGCCCCGAGGGCATCCTGGAGAACGCCAAGTCGGGCGCGCTGATCGTCGACATGTCCTCGATCACCCCGCAGACCTCCGTGGACCTGGCGAAGAACGCCAAGGAGAAGGGCATCCGCGTCATCGACGCGCCCGTCTCCGGCGGCGAGGCCGGCGCCATCGAGGCCGTCCTGTCGATCATGGTGGGTGGCGAGCAGGCCGACTTCGACGAGGCCCTGCCCATCCTGGAGGCCCTCGGCAAGGTCATCGTGCTCTGCGGTCCGCACGGCTCCGGCCAGACCGTGAAGGCGGCCAACCAGCTCATCGTCGCCGTCAACATCCAGGCGTGCGCCGAGGCCGTGGTCTTCCTGGAGAAGTCCGGCGTGAACCTCCAGGCCGCCCTGGACGTCCTCAACGGCGGTCTGGCCGGCTCCACGGTCCTGACCCGCAAGAAGGACAACTTCCTGAACCGGGACTTCAAGCCCGGCTTCCGGATCGACCTGCACCACAAGGACATGGGCATCGTCACCGACGCCGCCCGCAACGTCGGCGCGGCCCTCCCGGTCGGTGCCGTCGTCGCCCAGCTGGTCGCCTCCCTGCGTGCGCAGGGCGACGGCGGCCTGGACCACTCGGCCCTGCTGCGCGCCGTCGAGCGCCTCTCCGGCCAGCAGGTCTGACGCAGGCCCCCCTGACTTCCGGTCGGCGGCGGCGCTGACAACCTGTCCTGTCGCGCCCAGGCGCCGCCGCCGCCCGGAACACCCCACTTCATTTTCAACAAACTGTTGACGCTGGGTTCGGCGCGAATTTACGCTCCTGAACACCCGCACAGTCAGCGGTGCAGCTCCCGTACGGAAGGTCACCATGTCGAAGCGCGTGCTTACGACCGAGTCCGGCGCCCCCGTCGCCGACAACCAGAACTCCGCCACCGCCGGCGTCGGTGGCCCCATCCTGCTGCAGGACCAGCACCTGCTGGAGAAGCTCGCGCGCTTCAACCGTGAGCGGATCCCGGAGCGCGTGGTGCACGCCCGCGGCTCCGGCGCGTACGGCTACTTCGAGGTGACCGACGACGTCACCGGCTTCACCAAGGCGGACTTCCTCTCCGAGGTCGGCAAGAAGACCGAGACGTTCCTCCGCTTCTCCACCGTGGCCGACTCGCTCGGTGGCGCGGACGCCGTCCGTGACCCGCGCGGCTTCGCCCTGAAGTTCTACACCGAAGAGGGCAACTACGACCTCGTCGGCAACAACACCCCGGTGTTCTTCATCAAGGACCCGATCAAGTTCCCCGACTTCATCCACTCCCAGAAGCGCGACCCCTTCACGGGCAAGCAGGAGCCGGACAACGTCTGGGACTTCTGGGCGCACGCCCCCGAGGCGACGCACCAGATCACCTGGCTCATGGGCGACCGCGGCATCCCGGCCTCGTACCGCCACATGAACGGCTACGGCTCCCACACGTACCAGTGGACCAACGCCAAGGGCGAGGCCTTCTTCGTCAAGTACCACTTCAAGACGAACCAGGGCATCCGCTCCCTCTCCGCCGAGCAGGCCGCCGAGCTCGTCGGCAAGGACGCCAACTCGCACCAGACCGACCTGCTCCAGGCCATCGAGCGCGGCGTCGCCCCCTCGTGGACCCTGTACGTCCAGGTCATGCCGGCCGCCGAGGCCGCCGACTACCGCTTCAACCCGTTCGACCTCACCAAGGTGTGGCCGCACAGCGACTACCCGCTGCAGCGCGTCGGCCGGCTGGTCCTCGACCGCAACCCGGACAACGTCTTCGCCGAGGTCGAGCAGTCCGCCTTCTCCCCGAACAACTTCGTCCCTGGCATCGGCCCCTCGCCGGACAAGATGCTCCAGGGCCGGCTCTTCGCCTACGCGGACGCCCACCGCTACCGCCTCGGTGTGAACCACACCCAGCTGCCGGTGAACGCCCCCAAGGCTGTTTCCGGGGGGTCTGCCGACAACTACGGCCGCGACGGCTTCATGGCGACCCGCAACGGCCGCCGCACGGACAAGAACTACGAGCCCAACTCGTACTCCGGTCCCTCGCAGACCGACGAGGCGCTCTCCGCCCCGCTGGCGATCCACGGCTGGACCGGCACCCACGCGGCGCCCGAGCACGCCAAGGACGACCACTTCTTCCAGGCCGGTGAGCTCTACCGCCTGATGTCCGAGGACGAGAAGAAGCGCCTGGTCGCCAACATCGCCGGTGGCCTGTCCCAGGTGTCCCGCGAGGACATCATCGAGAAGAACCTCGCGCACTTCGCCGCCGCCGACGCGGACTACGGCAAGCGCGTGGCCGAGGCGGTCCGCGACCTGCGCGAGGACTGATCCACGGCGGTATCCAGACCGCGTACGACATATGACGGGAGGTCAGATGTCGTACGCCGTCCGGACCGACGGCCCGGATGAGGGGTGGCCGGCGGAACGGACAGCGTGAGGACCGCGGCGGCGACGAGCCAGTGCGGTGGTAAGGGCGGACCAGGCCCCTTCTTGACCTGAAGGAAGGGATCCCGGGCCGGCCCGTCGTCACCGCCGCGGTCCCAACGCCCCACCTCCCCCCAAGACTCCGCCCGGCGGCGCGAACGTCCTGTCGCGCCAGCCTCGCACCGTCGGGCGGGCACAACGAGAGCGCGGAACCAGGTTTACGGTCCCTGGTTCCGCGCTCTTTCGCGTTCCCGCACAGCGGTCGGCGTCAGCGCATCGTTTCTGCGGTGAAGATCCACACCCGCACGGGCGAGCGCACCGCGATTCACCGGGTGTGCGCCCCTCACCCGCCGCTATCCACTCGTACATGATCAAGAACCTGGTGCGGGGCCTCGCCCCGCTCGCCCTCATCCTGTCCCCGCTCGCCCTGCCCTCCCCCGCCATGTCGGCCAACGTCGTCCTCTTCCCGGACGCCCTCGCCGACCTCACCGAGGCCTCCGAGGACCCGGCCGGCTACAAGGAGTCGGCCTTCCGGCACTGGAACGCGGGGCTGGACGCCAAGGACGGCTGCGACACCCGCTCCGAGGTCCTCCTGGAGGAGGCCGTCGAGGCCCCGAAGACCGGCGCCGGCTGCGCTCTGACCGGCGGGAAGTGGACCTCGTACTACGACGGCCAGACCGTCACCGACCCCGCCGCGCTCCGCGTCGACCACGTCGTCTCCCTGAACGAGGCCTGGGAGTCCGGCGCCGCCGGCTGGACGGCGGCCCGGCGCGAGAAGTACGCCAACGACCAGGGCGTACCCGGCACGCTGGTCGCCGTCACCGCCCGCAGCCAGAAGGACAAGGCAGGCCGCGACCCCGCCGACTGGGTGCCGTCGGACTCCGCCCGGTACTGCCGCTACGCCGCCGAGTGGGTGGGCACCAAGCTGCGCTGGGGTCTGAGCGCCGACAAGGACGAGGTGGAGGCGCTCAAGCTGTTCGCCGACGGTCCGTGCGAGGAGACGGTCGTGGTCCGCTCGAAGGCGCCTCGGTGAGGACGAGCGACACGGTGACGGCGAGCGAGGCGAGCGCGAGCACCACCATCGCCGTGCGCGGTGAGGTGGCCTCGGCGACGGCGCCCGCGAGCGCCGCGCTCAGCCCCTGGAGGGCGAGCATGCCCGAGGTGTGCAGCCCGAGGGCGTGACCGCTCAGCTCCTCCGGTACGAGGTCGAGCAGCCGCTCCTGGTACAGCAGGCTCGCTCCGTAGCCGACCGCAGAGACGGTCACGGCGACGAGGGCGAGCGGCAGCCCCGGGTCCAGCGCGAAGAGCAGGAACGGGGCGGCCAGGAGCGCCTGCAGCGGGGCGGCGAGCCGGCCACGGAGTCCGCTCGGGACGAACCGGCCCAGGACCGTGTCCCCCGCCAGCATCCCGAGCGCGCCGCAGGCGAAGAGCAGCCCGGCGCGCTCGGGGTCGTACGGCACGAAGAGCGACTCGCAGCCCACGATCAGCCCGTTCGGCACCCAGAGCGCGATGTACACGCGACGGCGGGCCCGGGAGGACCAGAGCTTGCGGTTCGTACCCCAGGTCACGGCCGCAGAGGCCCGGCCGGTGGCGCGCGGGGCGCGTCGGGTGAGGCCGAGGCGGGCCACGAGGGCCGCGACGAGGTAGAGGGCGGCGCCGGTGAGCAGGGTGCCGCGCGGGGAGAGCAGGGCGACGAGCATGCCGCCGGTCGCGAACCCGGCGATCTGGCAGCCGCCGACCGCCATGTTCAGTACCGAGCGGCCCAGCAGATACCCCTCGCGGGGCAGGACCTCGCCGAGCAGCCCGTAGCGCACCCCGCCGCCGACGGATCCGACGAGCCCCTGGGCGAGCAGGATCGCGAAGACCGCCCCGATCGGCAGCCCGGGCACGGCCGTCGCGGCGGAGCCCACCGCGAAGAACAGCGCCATGCCGGCGAGCGCGGCGCGCGGCGGGAGCCGGTCGGCGGCCGAGAGGAGCGTGGCGGCGCCGAGGAGCTGGGCGAGCGAGGGCCCGAAGAGCGCGAGGGAGGCGAGCAGCGGGGACCCGGTCTGCCGGAAGACGAGCGTGGCAAGGCCGAGCCCCGCCACGGTCTGGGCGGCGACCTGCACGGAGCAGGTGAGGAAGAGGGGCGTGAACTCGGGCGTACGGAAGAGGCCGCGGTAGCTGCGCATGCGGCGGAGTCTGCGGGGGCGCGTGGGGCGGCCGGTAGTGTTTCGCGCACCGGCGAAAACGACGGGCACGCGGGCACCAGGGCGCGTGCCCGAGGGGGCCGGCGCGCGGGCCCGGGCGGACTACGGAGGGGCCGGAGCTCATGGGCTGGTGGAAGGTCGACGCGGACGCGCTCGCGGGCAGTCGGTTCCTGATCTCGCCGCTGGCCGAGGTCACGGCCGCGCTCCAGGTCCTGGACCTGCGGGACACCGCGCACCCGGGCGAGCGAGCCTGGCTGGAGACCCATCTCCCCGCCTACCGGGCCCGGTTGGCGTCGGATCCGGTCGACGCCCTGCTCGTCCGGGCGGCGCTCGGCACCTCCTGGAACGCCGACTTCGTGACGCCCACGCCACGGGGCGACCACCAGCCGGGCTTCGAGGAGGAGGTGAGCCGGGTGCGCGCGACAGCGCCCTCGGCGGCCGTGGCCGACCTGGCGGTGTCCCTGGGCGGCGGTCCGGTGCCCGAGCCACTGGCCTCGGCACCCGATCTGCCGCACAGGATGGCCGAGTTGCTCACCTGGGTCTGGCGCGAGACGGTCCTGCCGACCTGGCCGAAGCGTCGCAGGATCCTGGAGGCGGACGTCCTGGCGCGCACGGCGAGGCTGACCCGGGAGGGGTGGGCGGCGGCCCTGGACGAGCTCAGCCCGGGGCGCACCCGCTGGCTCGGCGAGGGCCGGCTCCAGGTCAACACCCGTGACTACCCGCCGCGTTCGGCAACCGGTGCGCGGCTGTTCTTCGTGCCCGTGACCCCGAGCCGGGGCTGGGTGTCGTGGGAGGGCGCGGAGCGTTTCGCGATCGTCTACCCGTGCGCGGGCGCCCTGGCCGACGCGGCCGGCCCGGCCGTTCCCGAGGCGCTCGCCGCGCTGCTCGGGAGCGCCCGGGCCGGGGTGCTCGTACGGCTCGGATCACCGCTGTCCACGAGCCAGTTGGTGGCGCTGACCGGGCAGGGCCTGGGGTCCGTGGGCCGCCATCTGAAGGTGCTCCTCGACGCCCGTCTCGTACGGCGCCGCAGGGCGGGCCGGTCCGTCCTCTACGACTGGACGGAAGCGGGCGCGGCGCTCGTACGGGCCCAGGACGGAGGCTGAACGCGGAGCGGCCCCCGCTCCGGTGCTCTCGGAGCGGGGGCCGTTCGGCGCGGGCCGGGATCAGACCTTGAGGGCCTTGATCGCGGTCGGCGCGTGGCCGGGCTCGGTCGCGAGCTCCTCGAACTCGGTGACGTCGCTCATGTCGACCGTCTTGCTCATCGCGATGTTGGTGATCCGCTCCAGGATCGCCTCGACGACGACCGGGACCTGGAACTCGACGGCCATCTTCTTGGCCTGCTCCAGGGCCTCGCCGAGCTTGCTCGGGTCCTCGACGCGGATGGCCTTGACGCCCAGGCCCTCGGCGACCTTGACGTGGTCGACGCCGTAGACGCCGATCTCCGGGGTGTTGATGTTCTCGAACTCGAGGTTGACCTCGAAGTTGATGCCCAGGTTGCCCTGCGCCTGCCGGATCAGACCCAGGTAGGCGTTGTTCACGAGGACGTGGACGTAGGGGACCTTGTGCTGGGCGGCGACCGCCAGCTCCTCGATCATGAACTGGAAGTCGTAGTCGCCGGAGAGGGCGACGACCGGGGTCTCCGGGTCCGCGGTGGCGGCACCGATGGCGGCCGGGATGGTCCAGCCGAGCGGGCCGGCCTGGCCGCAGTTGATCCAGTGGCGCGGCTTGTAGACGTGCAGGAACTGCGCGGCCGCGATCTGGGAGAGACCGATGGTGGTGACGTAGCGGGTCTCCGGGCCGAAGGCCTTGTTCATCTCCTCGTAGACGCGCTGCGGCTTGATCGGGACGTTGTCGAAGTGCGTCCGGCGCTGGAGGGTGGCCTTGCGCTCCTGCGCGGAGGCGGCCCAGGCGGAGAAGTCCGGCAGCTTGCCGGCGGCCTTCCACTCCTTGGCGATCTCGACGAAGAGCTCCAGGGCGACCTTGGCGTCGGAGGCGATGCCGTAGTCCGGGGCGAAGATCTTGCCGATCTGGGTCGGCTCGATGTCGACGTGGACGAACTTCCGGCCCTTGGTGTAGGCGTCCATGTTGTAGCCGGTGTGGCGGTTGGCCCAGCGGTTGCCGATACCGATGACCGTGTCGGACTCCAGGAAGGTCGCGTTGCCGTAGCGGTGCGCGGTCTGGACACCGACCATGCCGGCGGACAGCTCGTGGTCGTCCGGGATGGTGCCCCAGCCCATGAGCGTGGAGATGACCGGGATGTTCGTCAGCTCGGCGAACTCGACCAGCAGGTCGGAGGCGTCGGCGTTGATGATGCCGCCACCGGCGACGATCAGCGGACGCTCGGCCTCCAGGAGGAAGCCCAGCGCCTTCTCGGCCTGCGCGCGGGTCGCGGACGGCTTGTAGACCGGCAGCGGCTCGTAGGTCTCCGGGTCGAACTCGATCTCGGTCAGCTGGACGTCGATCGGCAGGTCGATGAGGACCGGGCCTGGACGGCCGGAGCGCATCAGGTGGAAGGCCTGCTGGAAGACGCCGGGGACCTGCGCGGCCTCCAGGACCGTGGTGGCGGCCTTGGTGACGGGCTTGGCGATCGAGGCGATGTCGACGGCCTGGAAGTCCTCCTTGTGGAGCTTCGAGACCGGGGCCTGGCCGGTGATGCACAGGATCGGGATCGAGTCCGCGATCGCCGAGTACAGGCCGGTGATCATGTCGGTGCCGGCGGGGCCGGAGGTGCCGATGCAGACACCGATGTTGCCGGCCTTGGCGCGGGTGTAGCCCTCGGCCATGTGGGACGCGCCCTCGACGTGGCGAGCCAGGGTGTGGGCGATGCCGCCCACGTTCTTGAGCTCCCGGTAGAAGGGGTTGATCGCCGCGCCGGGCACGCCGAACGCGTTGGTGACGCCTTCGCGCTTGAGGATCTCAACGGCCGCTGCGGCGGCGGTCATACGGGGCATGGGAGGGCTCCTGCTTCGGCCAGGCGGAAGCGGGTCGTCACCGTCTCGGCGACCCGTTTCCGTATTGCGGAAGTATTGTTCTGCTATACGGAAGCAATGTAGGTCGGGGTGGTGAGAGCCGTCAAGGGAGGGCGCTCGGCCGTTGGCCGAACTCCCTCCCCTCAAGTGGCGGATTGGTGGACGATGGGACCCGGAAGACAGGGGGTTCGGCGTGGGGTTCGGTGTGGGTGACTCGGTTCCGGTGCGCTGCCCGGAATGCCTCCGTACGCAGCCGTACGCCGCGCCGGTGTTCCCGTGCGCGTGCGGCACCCCGGTGGTGCCCCCGGTGATCCCCGGGGCCACGGGCGAGCCGGTCACGCACCGGAACTGGACCGACGAGTGGGTCACGGTCCGCTGCGTCGCCTGCGGCCGCGCGGACGAGTGGCCCCACCCGGAGCTCGGCTGCGCCTGCGGCACGGTCCTGCGCGTCCCCGTCCGGCCCGTGACCGGAGGCCCGGGACCGGCGAGGGGCACGGGACCGGGCGCGGGAACGGGGGACGGTACGGGACGGGGCACGGGCTCCGGTACGGGTGCCGATTCGGACACCGGACCCTGGCGCGTCGTGGACCCGCGCACCGCGGCCGACCCGCGCCCGGGCACCGGCGAGTGGTGCGGCCCCGGGGACGGCGGAGACGGCGGCCCACGAGGCGAGCGGGCCGGCGGCGGGCGGCGCCACACGGAGCCCGACCCGGCCCCGGACCCGACCGAGAACCGCGCCCACGCCGCCCCGCAGAGCGGCGGCCACCGCGCGTTCGCGGACCGCTACCCCGCGCACATACCGCTGCCTCCCACGGCGCCGCACCCCGCGCCGCCCAGGCCCTCCTTCCGGCCCGTGACCATCCGCACCGCCCGGGACGCGGTCGTCGCGTCCGCCGGCTATCTGCGCTGGCTCGGCTTCCGTGACGTCGTCCAGCCCGAGGAGCGGTCCACCTCCGAGGTCGACCTGCGGGCGCCCGGACTCGTCGCCCAGGTCGACCCGAGCACCCGCCCGGCCGGCCTGCGAGCCGTTGAGTGCCTCTGGCTCAACGGCCTCAGCAGCACGGCCGTGAGCGTCTTCTTCTCCCTCGCCGGCTACACCCCGGAGGCCAGGTCCCGCGCGGACGAACTCGGCATACCGCTCTTCGTCCTCGACCTGACGGGCACCCCCCAGCCGGTCAACACCCCGGCCGACGAACTGGTCACCACAGGCGCGTAGCCCGGCCGCCGGTGAGGACGCCCCGCGGGCACGAACCCCCACCCGGCTCAAATTAACCTCAGAATTCGGCCATTCCACGCGTGACGATCACGCTCCCCCGGGCACAACATCCTTGGGGGTGGGACGTCATGGGGGCGGACACGTGGTGGTTCATCGGTGCGTCGTGCGGACAACTGCTGCTCGCACTCGGTCTGTTGCGAACGCGCAGCCCGCAGCGGGCAGAACTGCCGCCGCAGGCACTGGCGTTGCTCAGGGGAGGGCCGCGGGCCGTCGTCGTGGTGGCGCTCGTCGCGCTGCACCAGCGCGGCGCCGTCGCGGCCGGCCGGAAGGGCACGATTCGGGCCAACGGCGGGCCCGGCCGGACACGTGACCCGGTTCAACTCGGCGTGCACAGTTCGCTGCGGCGCGCACTCGGTCTCCGGGTCCTCGCCACCCAGCCCCGGGCGCGCCGCGCGGTCGACGCTCTGCGGGCCGAACTGGGCAGGGCGGGGCTGCTCCGCCCGCACGGCCGGCTGCGGGCCGCGCGCGTGCTGCTCGTGGGCGCGGTGGCGACCGTCCTCGCGGGCCTGCTGATCACCCGGCCCTCCGGGACGGAGCTCGCGCTCGCGCTCGCCCTCGGGGCCGTGCCGGCCGGTGCCGCGCTCGCCCTGCTGTTCCTGCCGCCGACCACCCGGGCCGCCCGCCGGCTGCTCGCCGGGCTCCGGGAGCGGCACCCGCTGCCCGCGCACCGGCGCGAGGTGACGGACGGCGATCGGGTGCTGCTGTACGTGGCCCTCTACGGCGACCCCGCGCTCGCGCTGTTCCTCCCCCGCTTCTCCCGCGACGGCGGGCTTCTGGGCCGGGGCGGCGGGGCGGACGGGTACGCGACCGGCCGAGGCTGGTTCGGCGGCCAGGACGTGACCGGAGGCAGCTCGGGCGCCGCCGGAGACGGGGGCGGCGGCGGGGGCTCGGGCTGAGGCGGCCGGGGCTCGGGCTGAGGGAGGGTCCGCGCCATACTCGTCGTATGCACATCCGAGCGGCCGCACCGGCCGAACTCCCGCTGCTCCAGGACATCGAGCGGGCCGCGGGCGAGCCCTTCCGCTCCGTCGGCATGGCGTTCATCGCCGACGACGAACCCCTGCCGCTGGACGTCCTGGACGCCTACCGGCGCGCCGGGCGCGCCTGGGTGGCCGCCGACGAGACCGACCGCCCGGTCGCGTACCTGCTGGCGGACACCGTCGACGGGGCCGCCCACATCGAGCAGGTCTCCGTGCACCCGGACGCCGCCCGCCGGGGCATCGGGCGCGCCCTGATCGAGCACCTCGCGGCCGAGGCGGCCGAGCGCGGGCTCGCGGCGCTGACCCTGACGACCTTCACCGAGGTCCCCTGGAACGCCCCGTACTACGCCCGCCTCGGCTTCCGCCCGCTCGCCGAGTCCGATCCGGAGCTCACCGTCGGCCTGCGCGAGATCCAGCGGGCCGAGGCCGCCCACGGCCTGGCGACCTGGCCCCGGGTCTGCATGCGCCGCGAACTGGCGGGGGCCGCGGCGGTCCGGCAGGCCCCCGCCTCGCCGTAGCCCCTGCGCCTGGCGTTCGGCTACTCCCCGTAGCGCTGCCGCAGCTCCACCTTCCGCACCTTTCCGCTCACGGTCATCGGGAACTCGGCGAGGATCTCCACCCGGCGCGGGACCTTGTAGTGCGCGAGGCGGTCGCGGCAGTACGCGGTGATGTCGTCCAGGCTCGGCGGGTCGGCGGGGTCGCGGGGGATCACGCAGGCCAGGATCTCCTCACCGTACCGGGCATCGGGCACGCCCACGACCTGGACGTCCGCGATCTTCTCGTACCCGTGGAGGAACTCCTCGATCTCGCGCGGGTACACGTTCTCGCCGCCCCGGATGATCATGTCCTTGATCCGGCCGACGATCTGGACGTACCCGTCCTCGCGCATCACCGCGAGGTCACCGGTGTGCATCCAGCGGCCCGCGTCCACGACCTCGGCGGTCTTCTCCGGCTCGTCCCAATAGCCGAGCATCACGCTGTAGCCGCGGGTGCGCAGCTCGCCGGGGACGCCGCGCTCGACGGTGAGACCGGTGACCGGGTCGACCACCTTCACCTCGACGTGCGGCATGACCCGGCCCACCGTGCCCGTGCGGCGCTCCAGGTCGTCGTCGCGCCGGGTCTGGGTGGAGACCGGCGAGGTCTCCGTCATGCCGTAGCAGATCGACACCTCGGCCATGTTCATCTCGGCGACCACCCGCTTCATCACCTCCACCGGGCAGGGCGAGCCCGCCATGATGCCGGTGCGGAGGGAGGAGAGGTCGTACGAGGCGAAGTCGGGGAGGTTCAGCTCGGCGATGAACATCGTCGGCACGCCGTACAGGGACGTGCAGCGCTCCTCCTGGACCGCGCGGAGGGTGGCGGCCGGATCGAAGGACGGCGCGGGGATGACCATGCAGGCGCCGTGCGAGGTGGCCGCGAGGTTCCCCATCACCATGCCGAAGCAGTGGTAGAAGGGGACGGGGATGCAGATCCGGTCCTGCTCGGTGTAGGCGATCATCTCCCCGACGAAGTAACCGTTGTTGAGGATGTTGTGGTGGGAGAGGGTCGCCCCCTTGGGGAAGCCTGTGGTGCCCGAGGTGTACTGGATGTTGACCGGCTCGTCGCAGGCGAGCGGGGCGGGGCGCAGCTCTCCGGGCGTACGGGAGAGCAGCTCGTCCCAGGTGGGGTCGCCGAAGTAGATCGCTTCCCTCAACTCGGGGCACTTGGAGGCCACTTCCTCGACCATCGCCCGGTAGTCGCTCGTCTTGTGCGTGCGGGAGGCGAAGAGCAGGGAGATCCCGGCCTGCCGGAGCACGTACTCCAACTCGTGGGCGCGGTAAGCGGGGTTGACGGTCACCATCACGGCGCCGATGCGGGCGGTGGCGTACTGGACGAGCACCCACTCGGCGCAGTTGACCGCCCAGATGCCGACCCGGTCCCCCTTGGCGACCCCGCTGCCGAGCAGGGCACCGGCCAACCTGTCGACGTCGGCGCCGAATTGGGCGTACGTCCAGCGGCGCCCGGACGGCAGGTCGACGAGCGCCTCGCGGTCCGGCCAGGCGGCGACGGTCCGTTCGAGGTTGGCGCCGATCGTGTCGCCGAGGAGTTCGGTGGTGCTCGCGCCGTGCGCGTACGAGAGGCTCACGCCAGGTCCCCTTCCGTGTACTCCGTGCCCTCGCCGCGCGCCGTGCGCTCGCGCAGTTCGATGCGGCGGATCTTCCCCGAGACGGTCTTGGGCAGGTCGGCGAACTCGATGCGGCGCAGCCGCTTGTACGGCGCCAGGACGGCGCGCAAGTGGGCGAAGAGCGCCCGTGCCGTCTCGGCGCTCGGCTCCCAGCCGTCCGCGAGGACGACGTACGCCTTCGGGACGGCGAGCCGCAGCGGGTCGGGGGCCGGCACGACGGCCGCCTCGGCCACCGCCTCGTGCTCCAGGAGCGCGCTCTCCAGCTCGAACGGCGAGATCTTGTAGTCGGAGGCCTTGAAGACGTCGTCGGCGCGCCCGATGTAGGTGATGTAGCCGTCGGCGTCACGGGAGCCGATGTCTCCGGTGCGGTAGTAGCCGCCCGCCATGGCCTCGGCCGTGCGCTCCGGGTCGCCGTGGTAGCCGGTCATGAGGCCCACGGGGTCGGCGGAGAGGTCGAGACTGATCTCCCCCTCGTCCACGTCCGCCTTCCCGCTCACCGGGTCGACCAGGGTGACCCGGAATCCGGGGCTCGGCCGGCCCATGGAGCCCTCCTTGAGCCGCTGGCCGGGGCTGTTGGAGACCTGGACGGCCGTCTCGGTCTGCCCGAACCCGTCGCGGATCGTGACGCCCCAGGCCCGCCGCACGGACTCGATGACCTCGGGGTTGAGCGGCTCCCCGGCCGCCACGACCTCGCGCGGCGGGTGCTTCAGCTGCGTGAGGTCGGCCTGGATCAGCATGCGCCAGACGGTCGGCGGCGCGCAGAAGCTGGTGACCCCGTTCCGCTCCATCTCGGCCATCAGGCGGGCCGGATCGAAGCGCGTGTAGTTGTGGATGAAGACCGTCGCCTCCGCGTTCCAGGGGGCGAAGAGGTTGGACCAGGCGTGCTTGGCCCAGCCGGGCGAGGAGATGTTGAGGTGCACGTCGCCGGGCTTGAGCCCGATCCAGTACATGGTGGCGAGGTGGCCGATGGGATACGAGGTGTGGGTGTGCTCGACGAGCTTGGGGCGGGCGGTGGTGCCGGAGGTGAAGTACAGCATCAGCGGGTCGTCGGCGCGGGTGACGCCGTCGGGCTCGAAGACACGGGAGGCGTCGGCGGCGTCACCGTAGGAGATCCACCGACCGCCCTCCTGCCCCGCCGGCGCTCCGACGACGATCCGGGTGTACTCCCCCGGTACGTCGTCGAACTTGGCGGTGTCCTCGGCGCGCGCGATGACGTGTCGGGCCCGGCCGCGCTCGACCCGGTCCCGCAGGTCGGCCGGGCCGAGGAGCGGGGTGGCGGGGATGACGACGGCGCGCAGCTTCATGGCGGCGAGCGCGGTCTCCCACAGCTCGGTCTGGTTGCCGAGCATGACGATGATCCGGTCACCGGCCTGTACGCCCCACGTGCGCAGCCAGTTGGCGACCCGGTCGGAGCGTTCACTCATCTCGGCGAAGCTGACGCGCGTCTCGCCGCCGTCCTCCTCGACGATGTGCAGCGCGGTCCTGTCGTTGCCGGCCGCGATGACGTCGAACCACTCCAGGGCCCAGTTGAACCGGTCGGGGCGGGGCCAGGCGAAGCCTTCGTAGGCGGCCTCGTACTCCTCGCGGTGCTGGAGCAGGAAGTCGCGGGCGGCTCGGAACCTCTCCGTCGCCGTGGTGGCCGTCATGTGTCCTCCTCGTTGCGGGACCGGTCACGGACATCGTGTAATCAGTGACCCAGGTCTCACTACCCCCGTTCGGGGGTGAAGGAGTGGTCGCGTGCCCGAGCTGACGGAATCGGTGGAGATGCGGGCGGCGCTGCTGCGGCTGCGCCGGTCCACGGGCCTGGACGTGGTCTTCGGCGGCCTGCTGCGCGACGGACGGGCCGGCGGGGGCGGCCGGTCGGGCCGCCCGGCCCGGCTGCGGATCGCGGAGCTGAGCGGCGCCGTGACCCCCGCCCTGCGGGGCCTCACGATCGCGGCGGGCAGCGGCCTGGGCGGGAAGTGCCTGGCGCTGTCGCGGCCCTGCGCGGTCGTGGACTATCCGTCGGCACGGCACATCACCCACGAGTACGACGGCCCGGTGTCGGCGGAGGGCCTGCGGTCGGTGATCGCGGTGCCGGTCGTCGTACGGCGCCAGGTGCGCGGCGTGCTGTACGGGGCGCTCCGCGACGCGCTGCCCCTCGGCGACCGGGTCTTCGACGCGGCGGTGGCGGCGGCCAGGGACGTGGAACAGGCCCTGGCGGTACGGGAGGAGGGGCGGGGGCTGCCGGTTTCGGGGGCGGGGAGCGGGCTGGGCGGAGGGCCGGGCGTCGGAACGGGCGGAGGGCCGGGCGGAGGGCCGGGCGTCGGACCGGGCGTTGGGTCGAACGGCGTGCCGGGCGGAGGGCCGGGCGGCGGGTCCGGGGCGTGGTCGTGTTCGTGGGAGGAGATCCGGCAGGCGCACGCGGAGCTGCGCGGTCTCCTGCCCCAGGTGACGGATCCGCGGCTGCGAGCCCGGCTGTCGGAGGTGTGCGGGCGCTTGGAGACGGCCTCGACGGCCCCCGCGGGCCCGACGCCCCCATCACCGGGCGCGCGCCTGACGCCGCGCGAGCTGGACGTACTGGCGGCGGTGGCGTCGGGGGCGACGAACGCGACGGCGGCGGAACGGCTGGGGCTTCGCCCCGAGACGGTGAAGGGCTATCTCCGCTCGACGATGCGGAAGCTGGGGGCGCACACGCGCGGGGAGGCGGTGGTGGCGGGAAGGAGGGCGGGGGTACTGCCGTAACGGACGGAAGGCTGCGCACCGCCGATGGCGGCCCTGCCTCATCGACTCCTCACCGCCGCTCGCCGCCGCTCACCGCCCCGACTCATCGACTCCTCGCCGACACCTCACCGGCACGCCACCGGCACCTCACGGACGACTCATCGGCCGACCTTTCGTCACCGGCACCTCACCGACCACTCGTCGACCGACCTTTCGTCACCGGCTACGCATCGACGACCCCGAACCCGACCTCGAAGGGAACACCCTCCTCCCCCGTCGCCCGGAGCAGGCGCTCGGCTTCCTCGGCGAGCGCGGCGCGCTGCGACGTGGACGGACGGCCGAACGGCTGGATGGTCATGGTCGTCCGCTCCTTGGTCTCCTCCAGGCGCCAGAGCCCGGCGAGGAGGCCGTCGAGGAGGAAGACGGAGAAGGCCTGGTTCCCCTTCCAGGTGCGGTTCTTCGCCTCGACGGAGACGAAGCGGCGGCGGTCGGCGTGGGAGAGGAGGAGGTTGTCGTACTCGGGGAGGAAGCGCGGCGGGGCCGGGGTGTCGGGGTCGGGGCGGGGAGCCTCGGGGAGGTCGAAGAGTTCGACGCCGTTGTCGTCCTGGAAGGCGAGCAGCCGGGGCCGGAGGCGCTCGAAGGCGTCACGGAGGCGGGTGAGGCCGCACCAGGTCTGCATGTCCTTGACGGAGGCGGGCCCGAAGGCGGCGAGATAGCGGAGGACGACGGAGTCGAGGTCGGTCTTCTCGGCGTCGCCGGGGGTGTGGAACCAGGCGCGGGCGGTGGTGAGGCGGACCTGTCCGCTGCGGCGCCAGAGGCCGCGCGGGGTGACCTGGACGAGGGGAAGCAGGCAGCGGGCGGCCACGGAGAGGGACTGCGGGTCCGCGTCGGGCCAGTGGACGAGGAGTGCCTCGCGGATCTCCTTGGGGGTGCGGGGCTCCTCCTCGACGAGCGCGCGGGAGAGGTCGGCGAGCCGGTCGAGGTCGACGCCGTCGAGACCGGCGCGGAAGATCTTGACCTCGCGGTCGCGGGCGGGCTGGACGAGCGGCCGGAGGGTGAGGACGTCCTCGGCCGTGTGCGTGTGGATGGTGGAGCGGAGCGTGACGATCCGGGCGACCTCGCGGGACTCCATGAGGGCGGAGAGGTGCTCGGGGCGGAAGCCGGCGAGCCGGGCGGCGAGGGCGTAGTACGGCGGCTTGGTGTTCTGCGCCTGGAGCCCGAGGAGGTGGGTGACGGCGTCCTTGGCGGACATCGCGGCGGGCTCCAGGAGGAGCTGGCGGGCCAGCGTGGCGCGGCCCAGGGCGCGGGTGGAGAGGACCGGGTTCGTCGAGGTGGAGGCCATGGCGGCACGCTACTCGGAGTTGCGGACAGATACTGTCCGCAAGTCGCCCGCAAGCCATCCACGGAAGACACCGTGCACCGCTAGCCCGGCCGGGACAAGGGTCGCGGACAGGGACAGGAGTGTGTCCGCAAATGGCCTCCGCACCGGCCGCCGCGCTGCGGCAATTCACCCCGTATATCCTTCCCGGGAGACCTGGCCACGACCACGCAGACGGAGATGGACCCCACGATGTCGGAGCGTCGCCCCCGCGCAGCCTGGCGCCGCCAGCCCGAACCGCCGGCCGGGCCGCCTCGGCCGAAGGCTCAGCAGCCACCGTCCGAGGCGGAGGACGCCGCTGCGGACCGGCCGAGCGTGGTGCAGGCGACGCTGTACCGCGACGGCCGCAAGGTGGCGTCCCCCGACACCCTGGCCGAGACCTTCCGCCAGCTGCGCGAGCACCCGGACGGCATGGCGTGGATCGGCCTGCACCGCCCGACGGAGTCCGAACTGCTGTCCCTGGCGGGCGAGTTCGATCTGCACGAGCTGGCGGTGGAGGACGCGCTCGAGGCGCACCAGCGCCCGAAGCTGGAGCGGTACGGGGACACGCTCTTCGTCGTCCTGCGGGCGGCCCGCTACCTGGACGCACAGGAGGAGGTGGACTTCGGCGAGCTGCACATCTTCGTGGGCCAGGACTTCGTGATCACGGTCCGGCACGGCGCGGCCCCCGACCTGTCGGCGGTCCGCCACCGCATGGAGGAGGACCCGGACCTGCTGGCCCTGGGCCCGGAGGCGGTCCTGTACGCGATCCTGGACGCGGTGGTCGACGGCTACGCCCCGGTGGTGGCGGGCGTCCAGAACGACATCGACGAGATCGAGACCGAGGTCTTCAGCGGCGACCCGGCGGTCTCGCGCCGCATCTACGAACTCTCCCGCGAGATGGTCGAGTTCCAGCGCGCGACCCGCCCCCTGGTGGGCATGCTGCACGGCCTGATGGCGGGCTTCGCGAAGTACGGCACGGACGAGGAACTCCAGCGCTACCTCCGCGACGTGGCCGACCACGTCACCCACACCAGCGAACGCGTCGACGGCTTCCGCCAGGCCCTGACGGAGATCCTGACGGTCAACGCGACCCTGGTCACCCAGCAACAGAACGCGGAGATGCGCGCGTTGGCGGAGGCGGGCTTCGAGCAGAACGAGGAGATCAAGAAGATCTCCTCCTGGGCGGCCATCCTGTTCGCCCCCACGCTCGTGGGAACGATCTACGGCATGAACTTCGACACCATGCCTGAGCTGAGCTGGAGCTTCGGATACCCCTTCGCGATCGGCTTGATGGGTGTGGTTTGCGTCAGTTTGTACGTGATTTTCAAGCGGCGGGACTGGCTGTAGGAGGCGTTTGACCTCACGCACGCAGCGCACACGATTTGCTCCTGCACCCATCGCACGAAACGGCCATATGGGGCACTGGGGAGTCCCTGGGGAGAAGTGATGCGGGTGATCTCCTCACCCTCCCTCCAAAGAACCTCTGACCTGGCCTTTTAGGCATCCACGAACGCTGGGAAGAATCTGGGGAGAACCCGGGAGGGCGGCTGCACCTCACGCCCCTTCGCCGGCCCGCCCGCACACGGTCCAGTTGGCAGCTCTCTGTGCGGCGCACCGATGCCGCGCCTATCACAGTGAGTGACGCGGGCTGCGCCTCTAGGCCGACGGGCCGACAACGCTCCAGCCCTTGGCTGACTCTGCAGGGCAGCAGCACTTCACGACTGCCGCGTGGAACGCAAACCGCTTCATGTGATGCGTCATCACACCGGAGCGCTCTTCGCCATGCCGACCTCCGACGTCGGCCTCTGGGCGACAGCGTCGGCGTCGCCTCGCCATCGATCGCAGACGGCCCGGGAGGAATATCGCTGGCGATGGCAGCCTGACTAGGCACTGTCCGGGCGCGGTTCTGCCCTTTCCCAGGGCAAGGAAGCTCGAGCGCCGTAGCTGCGTGGTATGAGCTCAGCTCGGGGCGATCGTCACGATGTCAGGTGCGATGTCCAGCACCAGGAGCGCCGCCGCCACATGGGTCGGGTTGGCCTCCACCTTGACGGCCGAGAGCTCGTTGGCGCGTGAGACGCGCCGTTCGACGGTGTTGCGGTGCGCGTAGAGGTTGGCGGCCGCCCGGGTGGTACTGAAGCCGCACTGCACGTAGGTGAGCAGGGCTTGCCGCAGGGCTGTGTCGGCTTCGGCCAACGGCCCGAGGGTGTTGATGACGAACCGACGTGCACCGGGCCGGTCCTTCGTGAGCGCGTCGATCAGCTCGACGTCGGCGTAGGCGGTGAATCGCCGGTCGGACCCCAGCCGGCTCACCAGCGCCTGGGCCGCGAGGGCGTCCTGGTGGCTGGAGCGGAATCCTTCGAGGCCGCGTCCCGGCCTTCCCACCGCCGCGCGGACCTCGTCGGCCGCCGCGAGGTCCTTCTCCACGTGGTGAAGGTCCGGGACGGCTTCCCCCGAGAGCCAGATCCACCGCGACGTGGCGCTGGCACGCGCCACCAGGGCGCTCCGGCCTGCGGCGGAGGAGCGCACGGCGGCGATCGCCTCGTCCAAGGCGTCGGCCTCCTGGGGATCATCGACCCAGAGGACGAGACCCATGTGCCACCGCGCCATCCGGTAGCGCAGGCGCCCTTCGGCGAGGTCCTCCGCCATCGGTGCCCCACCGGCGATCAGCTGGATCAGTGCGATCCCCTCGGCATCCGTGTTCCCCATCGCCGCGGCGAGGCCGGCTTGCCGCAGGGCCGCGACGGAATCGAGGGCGTACTGCACCAGCGACTGCGCCGTCACGTCCAGGATCCCCACGAGAAGATCGGGGTCCGCGCAGTCCGCCACGCATTCCTCCAGCCATCGCCGCCAGCCGATCCCCAGGGCCACACGCCAGGCAACGGCGAAGTCGGGTGCGATGCCCCGAGAGACGAGATCGTTGATGTACTCCGTGGTCCTCGGACTGACGTAGGGCTCTACCCTCCGCCCCGGTTGCTGAACGTTTGCGGTCAACCATTGGACCAGCTCAGAGCGGTTGAGCGCGCGATCCTCCTCGACCAGCGATGCGTCCGCGAGGAGAGCGGGATCGTTCTGGGCGACGAGAGAGGGCCTTGCGAAGGCGTCGACCAGGGCGTCCGTTTCCGTCAGCAGGCGCTGACACAGTGACCTGATCGCATCGGCGACCTCGCGGGAGGGCGGGGGCCACAGCTCTTCCATGCTCTCAGTCTCCCTCTGCTCTCGGGGAGCCAAGGCTCCCGACATGCCGTGTCATAGCCAGATGAAGGGCTCGTCGGCGACCTCGCCGACGGCGAAGGCGCCGGCCATCGGCCGCTGTTTACTACCACTAAACGGCGGCAGATTTACACGCTCTCGTCGGCACCACAAGGGGTTCGACGCCGTCGCCCCCTCCCTCCTCCGCAGGGGCGCACCGACCGCCCCTGGCGCGCATGCCCTAGCCTCGTGCCACGGAGAGGACTCGTCCGGGTCGGCCCGTCACCTGACAGGCACACGACCTCGGCCTCGGGACGGGCGGTGAGCACACCATGTCCATCGGTGACGGCGGGACAGCAGATGGAGCGGAAAGGGGCGCCGCCGCCCTCGAAGCGTCCACAGGCGCGCAGCTGCGGAAGATCAGGATCGACCGCGGGTTGTCGTTGACGGAGGTCGCGCGCAGGGCGGAGGTCACCAAGGGCTTTCTGAGCCAGTTGGAGCGTGGGCTCACCAGCGTGTCCGTCCCGACGTTGCTGCGCGTCTGCGAGGTGCTGCGGATCGGGGTCGGGGAGCTGTTCGCGTACCCCGACGAGCAGGTCGTGGACGGCGGAAGCCGGATCGGCATGGGCGGTGAGGGCGTGGCCGAGTACCTGCTCACGCCCGCCGGCACCACGGCGTTTCAGGTCTTCCGTTCCGTGATCGAGCCAGGCGGGGGCACCGGGGGCCCTTATCGGCTCGACACCACCACGATCTTCGCGATGGGGCTGAGCGGCTCGACCCGTCTGATCGTCGGGGGCGAGACCCGGATGCTGTCGGCAGGGGTGTCCACCTCGTTCTCCGGCCAGACGCTTCACCAGTTCGACAATCCGGGTACGACGGTGAGCGAGGTCCTCTGGGTCCTGTCGCCTCCCCTGCTGCGCGCCGCGCGAGGGCCCGCCTAGATCCTGGCGTCGAATGCCGGGCCCGCATCAGGAGTGATGCGAGGGCGACGGCTGTTTCGCAGGACCCGGCCGTCTTGTCGTAGCGGGTGGCAATCTCACACCGCGCCGTCACGGAGCAGGCGTCGCCCGAACCCTCAGGAACCCCCGCGCCTGGCACGACGGAGCGCCCGCCGGGCCCGCGTCCTGCTGCCGTTGAAGAAGTCGTTGAACCGGTCCAGCCCCCAGATGGCTCGGAGGACGAACGGCTGCATCAGCAGCGACATCGACGGCGAGTACTTCGAAGCGTCCGACCAGATGCCGGCGAGGTCCTCCGACATCTCACCGTCGACGATGTAGTCGGCGAGCTGATGGGTCACGTACGGCACCTGGCAGAGGCCGTGGCCGTTGCAGGCCATCGCGTAGAAGACGTTGTCACCCACCTGCCCGGCGACCGACAGCCAGTCCGGGCTGATGCCGATCCAACCGCCCCAGGCCCGCTCGATGGCCACGTCGGACAGCGACGGGAACCGGTTGGCCAGATCCTTCCCCATGTCCCGCACGACACTGGGGTCCGGGACCCGGTCCGGGAGCGGGTAGGTCTGGCCTCGCTGCGCTTTGCGGACCCCGCAGACGATGGTGTTGCGCTCGGTGAGCCGGTAGTGGGTCATCAACTGGTGCTGGGTGATGATGCCGGACCGACTGGTCCAGTCCAGCGCTGCGAGCCGCTCCGGTGCGATGGGTTCCGACTCGATCTCGATGACGTACAGCGGCGTCGCGAGGTTCTTGGGCGTGATGTCCCACTCGCCGCCGTAGACGCTGGTCGCGAGCAGCACCTTGCCGGCCCGCACGGTGCCGTGCGGTGTCGTGATCTCGACGATGCCGCCTGTGCGCCGGACATCGCTCACCCGCGTCCGCTCGAAGACCTTGGCCGAGGAGGCGAGCAGCGCGCGACGCACACCACGAGCGAGCTTGCCCGGGTTCAGCATCCCCCCGATGGATTCCCGCATCCCGCCCACGAAGCCGGCGGGGAGGCCGAGCTCCTCCCTGCTGCCGACGGTCCCGCCCCCACCGAAGGCGCGCAGGATCGCCGCCTGGGTACGCACCCTGAGCATCATGAGGGGTGAGACCGCACCCCAAACCAGGCCGTTCGCCACGTAGTCGCAGTCGATGTCGTGCCTCTTGATGAGGTCTTCCACATAGCGGCCCGCGTGCTCCGCCAGTTTGGCCATGACCGGCATCTTCTTCGGGGACTGGAGGCTGAGCATCCGCAGGTCGCCACCCGGCGCCCCGGCGATCTGACCGCCGTTGCGCGAGGCCGAGCCGTAGCCGCAGAACTCGGCCTCCAACAGGACGACCTCCTGGTCGCGCTCCGCGAGGCGCAGCGCAGCCGCCATGCCACCCATGCCGCCGCCGATGACGGCGATGTCGCAGGTGAGGTCGCCGTCCAGCGCGGGCCGCACGTCGTCCGGCGGGTCGATCCAGCCGGTGAAGCTGGTGTACTTCGTGCCGTCGGTCCTCATGCTGTCCCGATCTCCTTCCAGGTGAGGCGTCCGCCCCACTTCGTACTCCGCGTCGAGGCGTGCTCGGCAGCGCGCCCGAGCCCCCGTCCCCGTCCGGCGGATCAACCGTGACGGGCGACTCTTCGGCGAGACGCGTGAAGACGGCGAACAGGAGGTTCTCCGTCTTCTGCGTCTCCGTCTCAGTCCTGAGAAGTCGTGGCCCCGAGCGAGGCCCGGCCCGCTCGCCGCTCTCCCTTGGCCGCGACCGAACGGGCAGGCAGGTCCCCCATCGACGGGAGACCGGGACGCGCCTCGACGACCGCGGTGGAGGCGTTGACCGCCGCCGCGACGGTGCTGAGGAAGGAATCGAAGCCCACGGAGGAACGGAGGTCGACGACCTGCTCCTCTCCGACGATCCGGTAGTCGTCGCCCGCGGCCACCTCATCGGCCGGCTCGAAGAACCCGAACGTGATCTCCAGATCGATCACCACTTCGCCCTTGAGCACGCCCCGGGCGGCATGAGTGACAGCCGCGACCTGCCCCGGTTCGATACGCATGTGGTCCCCGACGCGCGGCGAAGTCGTCACGACAGCGGGTTCGACCTCTCCCACGTCCACCGAGTCGAGATCCCATCCGAGCCCTGCCGCGAGCGCCCCGATGGCCTGCTCGAAGCCGTAGTGTCCGACGACCTCGCCCCGGCTGCGAGCCGTCGCGAACTCGCGCATGGTCAGACCGAGGCCGAACTTCGACAGGATCGCGCCGTAGCGTGACATGTTCGTCCGTCGGTGGATCCGCACGCTCTCCACACGCTTAGTCAGTGCCGTCAGGAGGAGAGGAAGGGTGTCCATCAGGACGCCCGGGTTCGCCCCGGTGCCCAGGACGGTCACGCCATGCGACTTCGCCGTGTCGTCGAGCCGTCGGGCCAGATCGGGGTGGCTCCGCCATGGATAGGCCAGCTCTTCGCAAATGCTCAGGACGTTGTACGAACGCTCCAGCAGCGGCAGCAGGACGTCGGCCGCCCTGTGCAGATCCGAGACGGTCGCCACGATCGCGAGGTCGGCGGCGGGCAGCTCGGCCGGGTCGCTCACGACGACGACACCGTTCGCGACGCCACCGAGTAGCACTCCGAGGTCTTGACCAACCACGCGGGGGTCCCGGTCCGCCGCTCCCACGATCTCCACGTCCGCGCGTTGCAGCAAGGAAGAAGCGATGGCCCGGCCAGTGGCGCCGAGCCCCACCACGACCGTCGGATTCTTCAACGTCACTCCCCTGGGCGCCCCGGTCGGCCCGCCCACGACACGGTGCTCGGCGAAACCGAACTTCGCCGGTGGCGGTTGCCTCGTACCCCACTGTCACAGGCCACGGTCGCGGTGAGAACGACACCGGGCACCGGCTTCCCCCGGGGACGGTGCACGCTGCACAGGCCGGTCGCGCCCCTGCGCTCATGAGCTGACCAGCAAGTCGCTCAGAGTCGCTCGTAGACAGCCGGTCGGCGCGCTCGCAGGACAAGGGCCTGCACCGCGCCGGCCACGGCCGAGAGGGCGACGAGCCCGCCGATCACCCAGGCACCCGTGGTGGTGCCGACGAGGAGCGGGAAGTTGGCGACCATCATGCAGACCACGCAGGCCAGGCCGAGGAAGGCGACGCCCGGGGCCACGACCGTCCGCCACACCGACTGCCGCCCGTCGGCGCGCCGGAAGAAGCCGATGACCGCGAGGCTGGTGGCCGCCATCAGCAGGACGATGCCGAGGGTGGCGGCACCGGAGAACCACGCGTAGAGGTCCCCGATCGGGTCGAGGTCGAGCACGGCGACGACGACCGTGGTGACGAACGCGACCGCCGAGGCGACGGCCGAGGACGCTGACGGCGCGCGGTGCCGGGAGTGAACGACACCCAGCGACGCCGGAAGCGCGCCGGCCCGGGACAGCGCGAACTGGTAGCGCGTCACGACGTTGTGGAAGGCCAGTACGCAAGCGAACTGGCTCGTGATCAGTAGTAGTTGCATGGTGTCGGCCCAGACGGACCCGACGTAGCTACGCGTCAGCGTGAGGACCAGGCCCTCGGGGTCGGCCTGCGCGGCTCCGACCACCGAGTCGACGCCGGCCCCCACCACGATCGCCCACACGGTGAACGAGTAGAAGACCCCGATCACCAGGATCGCGACGTACGTCGCCCGCGGGACCGTGGCGTCAGGGTCCTTCGCCTCGCTGCGGAACACGGCCGTCGCCTCGAAGCCGATGAACCCGAAGATGGCGAACATGACGCCGAGTCCCAGGGAGCCGGTTCCCACGATCGACGGCGACAACGGCTCGGCCGTCAGGCCATGGGCGCCGCCGTGACCCACGATGCCGAGGTCCAGGACCAGGAGCAGCAGGGATTCCAGCACCAGCACGGCACCGAGCACCTTGGCGCTCAGCTCGATGTCGCGATAGCCGAGGAAGGCGATGACGCCCAGCGAGACGAGTGCCCACGACCACCACGGGAAGCCGACGTCGGCGTACCGCTCGATGACGTTGCTCGTCGCGACGCCGACGTAGGCGTTCACCCCGACGAGAAGCAGCGTGTAGGAGAAGAGCGCGAGGGTCGCGGCCGAGAGACCGGGGATCCGGCCCAGCCCCGCCTGGACGTAGGCGTAGAAGGCGCCCGCGTTGCGTACCCGTCCGGCCATCAGCGTGAAGCCGACCGCGAAGACCAGCAGCAGCACGGTGGACAGCGCGAAGTACAGCGGCATCCCCGGGCTGCCGCTCACGGCGAAGGCGAGCGGCACCCCGCCGGCCACCAGCCCGAGCGGCGCCGCCGCGGCGACGACCATGAACACGATCTGCGAGACGCCGAGCCCGCGGTGGAGCGGGTTTCCCGAACCCGCTCCACCGTCGGCTGCTTCGACGTGCCCTGTCTTGGAGAGGTCGGTCATCGCGACCACCTTTCGGCTCACGGGCCGGTACCGGCTCGTCATGGGTGTGTGAAGGGGTGCGTGATGCGGTACGCCCACGCGCAGCGAACCGGAGCGGCTTTCGCGCAGCGGGGCGAGGAGATCCGGCTTCTGCCTCTCCGGCTCGGTCCTGGAAGAAGGTGGCTCCGAGCGAGACGGTGAGGACAGCGGGTTCGTCCTCTGCGCACGACCACAGCCACGCGTTTAGTGCTACTAAACACGTGGGGGGCAAACGTCTATCACGCCGTCCTCGCCCCCGCAATGGCTTCCGAAAGGCCGGCCGCCACGCCGAAGCCGCCCGTCGCCCTGCTCCGCGAAAGGCCGAGTCTCGGCCTCGGCCGAGGTCGCGGCTCGGACGCCGACCGCCGTACGAGCTCAGCGGGGCGACCCGCCTGTGCACTGTGCACCAAGCCCGGGCGAAGGAGGTGCCCGCTGTCGTTCTCGCAGGCGGTCGCGGCTCGCGACAGTGAGGTAACCGCCACAGGAACAGCGAGGAAACGCCATGACAGCTGAGGTGTTGGACGCCGTCGAGGAATTCGACGTGGTGATCATCGGAGCCGGGATCTCCGGGATCGGCGCGGCCACCTATTTCAGCCGGGAACTGCCCGACAAGTCGCTCGCCGTACTGGAAGCGCGCGACGACATCGGAGGCACGTGGGACCTGTTCCGCTATCCCGGCATCCGTTCGGACTCCGACCTCCACACGTTCGGATACGCGTTCAAGCCCTGGCGCCACGAAGCCGCGATCGCCGACGCTCCCCTCATCAAGGAGTACCTCCACGAGACCGTCGAGGAGAACGGCCTGGAGCGCGTCCTCAGGCTCGGCCACCGGGTCGTCCGCGCGGAGTGGTCCACGGCGGACTCACGGTGGACCCTCACCGTCCAGACGTCGGACCCCGCCACGGGAGCGACCCGGACCAGGACGATCCACGCGGAATGGGTCTTCGCCGCCACCGGCTACTACCGGTACGACGAGGGGTTCTCCCCGGAGTTCCAGGGACGGGAGGACTTCGAGGGCCAGATCGTCCATCCGCAGCACTGGCCCGAGGGACTCGACTACAGCGACAAGAAGGTCGTCGTCATCGGCAGCGGCGCGACCGCGATCACGCTGGTGCCGGCCATGACCACCGGGGCAGGCGCCGCCCGGCACGTGACGATGCTGCAGCGCACCCCCACCTACGTCATGGCGCTCCCCCGCGTCGACAAGGTCGCCCTGGCGCTCACGAAGCTGCTCGGGGAAGAACGCGGGTACGCCGTGACGCGGTTCAAGAACATCTGGACCGAGCACGCCGTCGTGAAGGGCCTGCGGACCTTCCCCAAGGCAGGACGGGCCTTCATCCGGCGCGAGAACGTCAAGCGCCTTCCCAGGGGATTCGACGTCGACAAGCACTTCAACCCGCCGTACGACCCGTGGGACCAGCGGGTGTGCGTGGCACCGAACGGCGACTTCTTCGACGCGATCAAGGAAGGAAGGGCCTCCGTCGTCACCGACGCCGTGGCGAGGTTCAGCAAGCGCGGCATCGTCCTGGCGTCGGGTGAGGAGCTGGAAGCCGACATCATCGTCACCGCGACGGGGCTGAACCTGCGGCTCTTCGACGGCATGCCCCTCGTGGTCGACGGGCACCAGATCGACATCGCGGACGCGCTCTGTTACCGCGGCATGCTGCTGAGCGGGATGCCGAACTGGGCGATGGCGATCGGCTACACCACCTCGTCCTGGACGCTCAAGGTGAGCCTGATGTGCCGTTACTTCATCGACCTGGTCAGGCACATGGACGCCCGCGGATACGACACGGTGGTTCCGGTCGCACCGCCGGGAACGAACCGCAGGCCCGTCATGGACCTCAAGGCGGGGTACGCCAAGCGCGGCGAGAAGCTCCTGCCCAAGCAGGGCCCCGAGAAGCCCTGGCGGATGGCGATGTCCTACCCCGAGGACGCCAGGGCGCTGCGCGGCCCCGTGGCCGACGAGAACCTCCGGTTCGGCGCCCGCCGGGCGGCCGCGCCGGCACCCGGCGGGAGGCGAGCCACCCGTGCCTGAGACGAGCGCCGTCGAGAGCGCCGACCAGTACGCGACCCTGCCGTCCGGGATGACGATCTGCTTCCGGGACCACGGCGACAAGGACGACCCCGCGATGCTGCTCATCGCGGGACTGGGCGAAGACCTCACCTTCTGGACCGACTCGTTCGTCGGCTCCCTCGTCGCCCGCGGTTTCCGGGTCGTCGCGATCGACAACCGCGACGCCGGCCAGTCGACGTTCGTCGCCTCGCCCCCTCCCGGGCTCTGGCGTCAGATCGCCTCGCGTCCGCGCGGCGACGCGTACACGCTGGCCGACATGGCCCAGGACGCCGTCGGCGTACTCGACCATCTCGGGATCGCGCGGGTGCACCTGGTCGGGCGGTCGATGGGCGGGATGATCGCGCAGACGATCGCGGCCACGGCGCCCGAGCGGGTCCTGTCGCTGGCCTCCCTCTACTCCACCACCGGGGCGCGCAAGGTCGGTCAGCCGGCCCTGTCGACGATCCGGCTCCTCGCCGCCCCGCCGGCGAGGAACAGAACCGCGGCGGTCCGTGCCCACCTGAGGCTCACCCGTCACATCGCGGGAACGGGGCACCCCATCGACGACGCGGCCGAGGCGGCCATCGCGGCGCGCGGCTGGGACCGCAGCGGCGGCGACCCGGCGGCCGGCACGGCGCGCCAGATCCAGGCCATCCAGCGCTCCGGGGACCGGACGGCCCAGCTGAGCCGGATCACCGCCCCGACGCTGGTCATCCACGGCGACCGAGACCCACTGGTGAGCCCGAGCGGCGGCGCCGCGACAGTCAAGGCGATCCGCTCGGCACAGCACGTGGTCATTCCCGGCATGGGCCATCACCTCCCCGAGTCCCTCGTCGGCCCCATCACGACCTACATCGCGCAGCACGCGAACCGCGTGGGTGAAGGAGGCAGCCATGTCCGGATCTCGTGAGCCCCGCTCCGGGAGCACCACGGTCGACGTCGTGGTCGTCGGTGCCGGTTTCGCCGGTCTGAGCGCGGCGGAGCGACTGGTGAGCACGGGGCGATCCGTCCTGGTCGTGGAAGGCCGCGACCGGGTCGGAGGCCGTTCGCTCTCCGGCGAGGTGGCCGGCGTGCAGGTCGACCTCGGAGCGACGTGGGTGGCCCGGCGCCACACCGCCGTCCGGGACCTCGCGAGCCGGGTCGGGTGCACCACCACCGACCAGTTCGCCCAGGGCCGCAACGTGCTGTGGATGGCGGGCCGGCGCCGCACCTACAGCGGCACCATTCCCAAGGTCTCCCCCGCGGCTCTGGTGGACATGGCCCGCATGCAGGCGGCGGTGAAGAAGCTGGTCGCGACCGTCGACGTGGACGCGGCGTGGGAGACGCCGGGGGCCGGCCGGCTCGACGCCGTCTCGTTCGGCGAGTGGCTCGACCGGAAGAACGCGCTGCCCAGCACCCGTGCGCTGATGACCGTCATCAGCAAGGTGCAGTGGGGCTGCACCCCGGGAGACGTCTCCCTGCTGCACGCACTGCGCTACATCCGTTCGGCGGGCGGGCTCGACCACATGCTGGACGTCGACGGCGGTCAACAGCAGGACCGGCTCGTCGAGACCACGCAGGAGATCGCCAAACGGGTGGCGGAGAAGCTCGGTGACCGCGTGCGCCTGGAGACACCGGTGCGCCGCATCACGCAGGACGACGACGGCGTGACCGTCCACACCGACACCGGGAAGATCCATGCCGGGTACGCGATCGTCACGGCCGCGCCCGCGCACCGCGCCGCCATCGCGTTCGATCCCGCTCTGCCCGAGCAGGCCGAAGGGCTCGCGCGCACCTGGCGCATGGGCGTGCTGAGCAAGGCCTTCGTGGCCTACGAGAGGCCGTTCTGGCGGGCCGACGGCTGTTCCGGCGAGGCGGTGACCGACACCGGAACCGTGTTCATCACCTTCGACGTGTCCCCCGCCCCCGGCGGACCGGGCGTCCTGATGGCCTTCTGCGATCCGCGCGTCTTCGACGGCTTCAGCCCCGAGACCCGACGCGACCGGGTGGTCCGGCAGCTCGCCGACCTCTACGGTCCGCAGGCGCTCACCCCGATCGACTACGTGGACCACTGCTGGGGAGCGGAGCCCTTCGCCCCGGGCGGCCCCAACCCCGCCGTCGCCCCCTACGCGACCACGAGCTTCGGCAAGGCGCTGAGCGAGCCCCACGGGCGCGTCCACTGGGCGGGCTCCGAAACCGCCGGCGAATGGGCCGGAACCATGAACGGCGCGGTTCTGACGGGCCAGCGCACCGCCGAGAACGTCGTCGCCCTCCTGGCCCGCGGCGTCCGCGAGGGGGCGGCGCGATGAGAGAGACGCTGTTCCTGCTGGCCGACCTGTGGATGATCTTCGCCGGCTACTTCTACGGCTGGAGGTTCATCCGCCGGTACGGCAACTACCTCCTCGGTCTGGAGTGGATGGTCGTCGCGACGTCGGGCAGCAACTTCCTGCTCTGGTCGCTGCTCGGAGCCAAGAGCGACAGCGTCCTGTACGACCTGGCGTACTTCTTCGACGCATTCTCCAGGTCGGTCGGCATCACGCTCATCCTGGTCCTGGGCCTGATGAAGGTCACCCATCGCTACAAGCCGAGCCGCCGCGTCGACGTCGCCGTGTTCGGGGTAGCGATCGTGGCCGCCCTGTTCCTCCGGCCCTTCCACGACGCGAATCTCCACACCGACCGTGACGCGTTCTGGGTCGCCGTGTTCTACGTCGTCGTCAACCTCTCCACGGCCGTGTTCCTCTGCTACTTCGTCAAGCGGCTCTGGGACGCGGGCGCGAGGTGGCCGGCGATCTGGACCGGACTGGTCACGGCCGCCGGGACCACCATCGCGATCACGTACGACTTCTTCCCCCTGCCGTTCGACGACGCGAACCGCACGATCTTCTACACCGCCGCGCTGGCGACCTGGGGCACCCAGGGATTCGTCTACTTCCGCGCCTACCGCGCGCTGCACGACCACAACGCGGCCTTGGACGCGAACCCGGCCCGCGCGACCGGGGCCCCCGCATGAACCCGAATCACGAAGAAGGAGTCAGCATGGCGAAGAGGCACGTGTACGCGGTGGTGGACCCCGCCAGCGGCAAGCTGGTCAAGGAGTACCCCACCGCGACGGACGAGACCGTCGCCGCGGCGCTCGACGGGGCGGCGAACGCCTACGCGCGCTGGTCGAGGCAGACCTCCGTGGAACAGCGCGCCCAGCTGTTGCACGCCGTCGCCACCCTGCACAGCGAGCGCAGCCAGCAGCTCGCCGAGATCATCCACCGGGAGATGGGCAAGCCGGTGGAAGAGGCCGTCGGGGAGGTCGAGTTCAGCGCCTCCATCTACCGGTACTACGCCGAAAACGCGGAGAAGTTCCTCACCGACGAGCCGATCGAGCTTCTGGAGGGAGAGGGCACCGCTTTCGTCCGTCGCCAGCCGGTCGGCGTGCTGCTGGGGATCATGCCCTGGAACTACCCGTACTACCAGGTGGCCCGGTTCGCCGCACCCAACCTCGCGCTGGGCAACACCATCGTGCTCAAGCACGCGTCGCAGTGTCCGGAGTCGTCCGAGGCACTCCAGCAGCTGTTCACGGACGCGGGCTTCCCCCAGGGCTGCTACGTCAACGTCCACGCCACCGGCGAGCAGATCGCTCGCGCCATCGCGGACCCCAGGGTGCAGGGCGTCTCCTTCACCGGTTCGGAGCGGGCCGGCGCGGAGGTCGCCGAGAAGGCCGGGCGCAACCTCAAGAAGGTGGTGCTCGAACTGGGCGGCTCCGACCCCTTCATCGTGCTGTCGACCCACGACCTCGACGCCACGGTCCAGGCGGCGGTCGAGGCTCGGTTCGAGAACGCCGGGCAGGCGTGCAACGCCGGGAAGCGCTTCATCGTCGCCGAGGACCTCTACGACGCCTTCCTCGACAAGTTCACCGAGAAGGTGCTCGCCCTGACCGACGGGCTGGCGCCGCTCTCCTCGGTCGCCGCCGCCGAGTACGTCGAGGCCCAGGTCGAGCGAGCCGTCGCTGACGGGGCGACCTTCGTCTCCGCTCGACAGCGCGAAGGGGCGTACTTCCCGCCCGGCGTTCTGACGGGCGTCTCGCCGACCTCGCCGTCGGCCGCCGAGGAGCTCTTCGGTCCCGTCGCGACCGTCTACCGCGTCGGATCCGAGGACGAGGCCGTCGAGCTGGCGAACGAGACCCCGTACGGGCTGGGCTCCTACGTGTTCACGACGGACGCCGAGCAGGCGCTGCGCGTCGCCGACAGGATCGACGCCGGCATGGTCTTCGTCAACGGCGTCGGCCTCGAAGGCGCGGAACTGCCCTTCGGCGGGGTCAAGCGGTCCGGTTTCGGCCGCGAACTGGGCCGGGGCGGGATCGACGAGTTCGCCAACAAGAAGCTCATCCGCACCGCTCGGACCTGATCGCCACAGCGCACGGAAGGGAATGTGTCATGACCATTGAATTCGACGCCGCCGTCTTCAGAGCACCGAACGAACCGCTGACCATCGAGAAGGTGACGCTCCCCTCGACGCCTCCGCCCGGCGAGGTGCTGGTGCGGCTCAAGGCGAGCGGGGTGTGCCACAGCGACCTTCACGTGCTCGCGGGCGAATGGGAGGTTCCTGCGCCGATGATCCTCGGCCATGAAGGGTCCGGGATCGTCGAGAGCGTCGGTGAGGGTGTCACGACGCTGAAGAAGGGCGATCACGTCGTGCTGTCCTGGACGCCCTCATGTCGCCGCTGCCAGTACTGCATCAGTGGCCGGCCGGTCCTGTGTGACATGGTCAGCCGGCACTCGGCGAACCACCTGTCGTTCGACGGCCGGACCCGGGTCACGTCCGCGGAGCAGGGCGACGTCTACAGCTTCGCGGGCCTCGGAACGTTCGGCCAGTACACCCTCGTGCCCGAATCAGCCGCGATCGCCATCCGGGACGACGCCCCGTTCCCGCAGTCGGCCCTGGTCGGATGCGCCGTCACGACCGGCGTCGGTGCGGCCGTCAACACCGCAGGCGTGCGGCCGAGCGATACCGTGCTGGTTCTCGGCTGCGGAGGCGTCGGGCTGAACGCGATCCAGGGGGCCCGGCTCGCCGGCGCGCGGAAGATCATCGCCGCGGACATCTCCGACGAGAAGCTCGAGCAGGCACGCGTCTTCGGTGCGACCGACCTGATCAACAGCTCCCGCGAGAACCTCGCCGACCGGGTGGGCCGGCTCACCGACGGACGCGGTGTGGAGATCGCCATCGAGGCCATCGGGCTGCCCCGCACCATCGAGTCGGCCTACGAGGTCCTGGCCCGGGGCGGCACGGCGGTGGTCGCCGGGCAGGTGGCGGACGGCATGAGGATCTCCATCGACCCCTTCGTCATGTCCGATCAGGAACTGTCGCTCATCGGCTCCAACTACGGCTCCAGCAAGCCGGATTCCGACTTCCCGCTGCTGATCGACCACTACATGAACCACCGCATCGATCTGGACTCGCTCGTGACGAGCGTGATCGACCTGAAGGCCGTCAACGAGGCGTTCGACCAGATGAAGCGCGGCATCGGCATCCGCTCGGTGATCACGTACTGAAAGGCAGGGGCGATCTCATGGCCCTGGAATCATCACGCTCGGCCTTCGAGCGAGCCCGCCGCAGCATCGGCGGAGGTGTGGGGTCGGGCCTGCGCGCCGCGATGCCTCCCCATCCGCTCTTCGTGCGCGAGGCGCGAGGCGCACACGTCTGGGACCTGGACGGCGACCGGTACATCGACTACGTGATGGCCTGGGGGCCGCTCGTCCTCGGTCACGGTGACCCGCGCGTGCTGTCCGCGGTGTCCGAGGTCGCGACGAAGATGCAGGTCGTCGGCACCGGCCACCCACTGGAGTACCTCGCGGCGGAAGCGGTCCTCGAAGCGGTGCCGCACGGCGAGCGACTGCTGTGGAGCAACACGGGGACCGAAGCGGTGCAGGTGGCGCTGCGCCTCGCGCGCGCCGCCACCGGCCGGCGCCGCGTCCTGAAGTTCGCCAAGAGCTACCACGGTTGGCACGACACCGTGTACGCCGGAATGTCCGAGGACGACTGCGATCGCCCCGCCACCCCCGGCGGGCCGGGGCAGTCGGCCAGCGTGCTTGACGACCTGGTCGTGGCGCGCTTCAACGACGTACAGCTGGCCGAGCGTTTGCTGAGCGAGTCCGTCGAGCGCGACATCGCGGCCGTGCTCGTCGACCCGGTGATGAGCAACGCCGGCGTCGAAGCACCCTCGCCGCGGTTCCTGTCGACGCTGCGGACCCTCTGCGACCGGCACGGCGTCGTCCTCGTCTTCGACGAGGTGATCGCCGGGTTCCGCATCGCACGCGGCGGGGCGGCCGAGAAGTACGGCGTCCTTCCCGACCTGTCCGTCTTCGGAAAGGCGATGGCCGGCGGCTTCACCCAGAGCGCCGTCGTCGGCCGGGCGGATCTGGTCGACCAGGTGACTTCCGGCGTCGTCCACGCCGGAACCTTCAACGCCAACCCGATCGCACTGGCGGCCGTCGCGGCGACGATGCGCGTCCTGGCCGACCCCGCGGTCTACGAGCAACTCGAACGGAGCTCGTCCGAGTTCGAAGCCCTCGTCGGCGCCGTTCTCGGCTCATCGCCCGACTTCGGCAGCTTCAACCGGGTCGGCTCGCTCCTCCAGTACGTCCCCGCCGGTGGCGCCACAGGGCTCCACGGAACCAGCGGGCTCTGGACCCTGATCCTCGACGGGATGCTGCGTCAGGGCTTCCTGTTCATGCCGTCCGGCAAGGTCTTCCTCAGCACGGCACACACCACCGCCGACATCGAGGCGACGGCCGAGGCCCTCGACCGGCTCCTGCGGCAGCTCTGACGTCCGCGTCAAGCCGCGTGTAACCCCACCCGCCCCGAGCCAGGCCGCGTGTTCCGATCCCCCGCGGCCTGGCCCGGTCCACCTTTCCGGAAGACACCATGCTGAACCTCTCGGTCCTGCTCGAGGACTCCGCCCGCACACACCCGGACCGGGACGCCGTCGTCCTCGGCACGACGCGTCTCACCTACGCCCAGATCGACGCCGCCGCCAATCAGGTCGCCAACCTCCTGGTGGACCGCGGCATCTGGCCCGGCGACAAGGTCGCGCTCAGCTGCCCGAATGTGCCCTGGTTCCCGATCGTCTACTACGGGATCCTCAAGGCCGGCGCCGTCGTCGTACCGCTCAACGTCCTGCTCAAGGGCCGGGAGGTCGCCTACCACCTCGCCGACTCGGAGGCGAAGGCGTACTTCTGCTTCGAGGGCGGCGAGGGCCTGCCGATGGGGGCGGAGGGGCACGCCGGGTTCAGCGAGACCCCTGCCTGCGAGCACTTCTTCCTCATCACCGCCGATCCCGCGGCGGAGAGCCCGATCGAGGGCGTCGAGACCATGGGCGCCGCGCTGCGGGGCACCGCGGCGACGTTCGACAGCATCGGGACGTCGGGGGACGATCCGGCCGTGCTGCTCTACACGAGCGGTACGACGGGGCAGGCGAAGGGCGCCGAACTCAGCCACGCCAACCTGGTGCTCAACGCCCTGGCGGTCAACCAGCTGTTGGAGAACCGGTCGGCGCTGGACACCCATCTGGTCGTGCTGCCGCTGTTCCACTCCTTCGGCGCGACCGTGCAGATGAACGCCGGCTTCTCGACGGCGAGCACACTGGTGCTGCTGCCACGGTTCGACGCCCGGCAGACGGTGTCCCTGATGCAGCAGGAGGACATCACCTTCTTCGCGGGCGTCCCCACCATGTGGTGGGGCCTGCTGCAGGCGCTCACCGAGGACGTCGACGTCGAGAGGATCGCGAGGAACCTGCGCATCGGTGTCGCCGGTGGTGCCTCGCTTCCCGCCGAGCTCATCAAGCAGGTCAGGGAGCGACTGGGCGTCCAGGTCCTGGAGGGCTACGGCCTCTCCGAGACGTCGCCGGTGGTGACCTTCAGCGATCCGGCGCGAGAGCCCCGGCCCGGCTCCATCGGCGTGCCGATCTGGGGCGTGGAGGTCAAGCTCGTCAAGCCGGACTGGTCCGAGGTCGAGGACGACGGCACGGGCAGCGCCGTCGGGGAGATCGCGGTCAAGGGCCACAACGTCATGAAGGGCTACCACGGCCGCCCCGAGGCCACCGCCGAAGCCGTCAGGGACGGCTGGTTCCGCACCGGCGACCTGGCCCGTAGGGACAAGGACGGCTTCTACTACATCGTCGACCGGGCGAAGGACCTGATCATCCGCGGGGGCTTCAACGTCTACCCGCGCGAGATCGAGGAGGTCCTGATGACGCACCCGGCGGTCAGCCTGGCCGCGGTCGTCGGCGTGCCGCACGAAAGCCACGGCGAGGAGATCAAGGCGTTCGTCATCCTCGAGCGTGGCGCCGAGGTTCGTCCCGACGAGCTGATCGCCTGGGGCAAGGAGCAGATGGCCGGCTACAAGTACCCGCGCATCGTGGAGATCGTGCGGACCCTGCCGATGACGTCCACCGGAAAGATCCTCAAGCGCGAACTCACGTGACCGGCACGACAAGCGCATGGACATGGGTGGGAAGGACGGCAGGATGACACTGGATGAAGGCCGGCGGCGGGACACGTTCCCCGACGGGTTCGGTACGGGGACGGACGCGACCCCCGGCTCGCTCGTGGCCGCCTGGAAGGCACGCGTGGCGAAGAACCCGGAGGGCATCGCGCTCCGCTTCTTCGACGGTGCTCTGTCCGTGCGGGAGGTGGACGCGGCGTCGGACGCCCTGGCCGCCGCGTTCGAGGCCCGCGGAACCGGCCGGGGTGATCGCGTCGGGGTGTACCTGCAGAACGTTCCGCAGTACGCGCTGGTGATGCTGGCCCTGTGGAAGCTGGGGGCCACGGCCCTGGGGCTCAATCCGATGTACCGGCGCCAGGAGCTGCGCCGGATCATCGACGACTCCGGGGCGGTCGGGGTCGTCTGCGCGGACGTGGACGTCCACGAGACGCTCGGCACGCTGGCGGGAAGCCCGGTGCGCTGGCTGGTCAGCACGTCGGCCCTGGACTACCAGTCCCGCAACGATCCGCGGGTCTTCGCGACGACGGAGCGCCACGCCCCCGCGCCGGACGGCGACCTGGTGGCGCTGATCGGCGAGTTCGAGGGCCGCAGCCCCTCGCCCGTGGAGCCCGCCCGCGACGACGTCGCGTTCCTGACGTACACCTCAGGAACGACGGGGCCGCCGAAGGGCGCCATGAACACCCACGGCAACGTCCTCAGCGTGGTGGCGACCTGCGCGTCGTGGATGGGTGTGGGCGACGGGGACGTCGTGTTCGCCATGGCCCCGCTGTTCCACATCACCGGGGCGGTGGTCAACGCGACGATATCCCTGCTCACCGACACCACGCTGGTCCTGGCGGGCCGGTTCCACCCCGAGGTCGCCCTGGAGACCTTCGCCGAGCACGGGGTGACCTACACGATCGGCTCCATCACCGCGTACAACGCGATCTACGAGCTGCCGCAGGCCGGACCGGAGCACTTCGCGTCGGCGAAGGCCCTGTACTCGGGCGGCGCGCCGATCCCGCCGGCGACCGTCGAGCGGTTCAGTGAACGGTTCGGCGTCTACCTCCACAACGGCTACGGGATGACCGAGACGACGTCCGCCGTCATCGCCGTGCCGCCGGGCGAGCGGGCGCCGGTGCACCTGCCGAGCGGGACGCTGTCCATCGGCAAACCCCTGCCGCACCTCACCACGCGCGTCGTCGACCCGCACGGTGAGCCGGTGCCCAGAGGCGAGCAGGGTGAGCTGGAGCTGAGCGGGCCGCAGGTCGTGCCCGGTTACTGGGACAAGCCCGAGGCCACCCGCCGGACCATGCCGGAGGGCCGGCTCCGCACCGGCGACGTCGCCGTCATCGACGAGGAGGGCTGGGTCTACCTGGTGGACCGGCTCAAGGACCAGATCAACGTGTCCGGGTACAAGGTCTGGCCGCGCGAGGTCGAGGACGCCCTGTACGAGCACCCCTCGGTCCTCGAGGCCGCGGTCGTCGGACAGCCGGACGCCTACCGCGGCGAGACCGTCGTCGCCTACGTCTCGCTCAAGGCGGGTCTGAACGCCACGGCGGAAGAACTGATCGCCTTCTCCCGCGACCGGCTGGCCGCCTACAAGTGCCCGCGCACGATCCATTTCCTCGCCGACCTGCCCAAGACCCAGAGCGGCAAGATCCGTCGCGCCGAGCTCCGCGGCCTTGACGGCACCGAGCCGGATTCCCCCTCGAAGGACTGATTCATGAGCGAGAACCACACCGGCCAGGGCCGTTTCTCGGGCTGCACCGCCATCGTGACCGGGGCGAGCCAGGGCATCGGTCTCGCCGTCGCGGAACGGCTCGTCGCGGAGGGGGCGCGCGTATGCCTCACGGCCCGCAAGGCCGGACCGCTCGAAGAGGCCGCCGCCACGTTTCCCCCGGGCAGCGTCATCACCGTCGCCGGCAAGGCGGACGACCCCGACCACCGCCGCGAGGTCTTCGACACCGTCGCGCGCGAGTTCGGCGGACTCGACGTCCTGGTGAACAACGCGGGCATCAACCCGGCGTACGGCCCCGTCGTCGGCCTGGACCTCGACGTCGCCCGCAAGGTGCTTGAGGTCAACGTCCTCGCCACCCTCGCCTGGGTGCAGGACGCGGTGGCCCACCAGGGCCTGCGTTTCACCGAGCGCCACGGCACCGTCGTGAACCTGTCCTCGGTGACCGGTGACACCCCCGCACCCGGCATCGGTCTCTACGGCGTGAGCAAGGCGGCGGTGTCCCACCTGACCAGGACCCTGGCCGTCGAGCTCGGCCCGGAGATCCGCGTCAACGCCGTGGCGCCGGCCGTGGTGAAGACGCGGTTCGCCGAGGCCCTGTACGAGGGCAAGGAGGCCGAGGTCGCCGAGGGCTATCCGCTGCGGCGTCTGGGCGTGCCGTCGGACATCGCCTCCGCCGTGGCGTACCTGGCCTCGGAGGACTCCTCCTGGGTCACCGGCCACGTCCTCACCGTCGACGGCGGCCTCACGGTCGCCGGCGGCACCGCGTAACGACCCCGCCAACCCCCGAAAGGACTGCCATGACCTTCACCCACCTTCCCCCGGAAGTGGCGGAGCTGCGTGAGCGCACCCGCCGGTTCGTCCGTGAGGTCGTCGTCGACGCCGAGCCCGTACCCGGCGGACGTCTCGACCAGGCCACGCGCGACCGGCTGCAGACCGCGGCGAAGGACGCCGGCGTCTTCGCGCCGCTCGTGCCGACGGAGTACGGCGGGCAAGGGGTGCCCATCGAGCACTGGTCGCCGATCCTGCAGGAGGCCGGGTACTCGCCGATCGGCCCCAGCGCGCTCAACTGCATGGCCCCCGACGAGGGGAACATGCACATGCTCAACCTGATCGCCACCGAAGAGCAGAAGAAGCGCTATCTCGCGCCTCTGGCCGCCGGGGACATCCGGTCCTGCTTCGGCATGACCGAGCCCCACCCGGGGGCCGGATCCGACCCGGCGGCGCTGCGGACCCGGGCCGTGCGCACCACGGACGGCTGGATCATCGACGGTCACAAGCGGTTCACCAGCGGCGCCGTCGGTGCCGGGTTCTGCATCGTGATGGCACGGACCCCGGCCCTGGACGGTTCCCCCGAGGGGGCCACCATGTTCCTGGTCGACCTGACCAACCCCGGGATCCGGGTCGGCGAGGCGATCCACACCGTCGACCGCGCCATCGACGGCGGCCACCCGCACCTGTACCTGGAGAACTGCTTCGTCCCCGACGACGCGGTCCTCGGCGAGGTCGGACTCGGCTTCCGGTACGCCCAGGTACGGCTCGGCCCCGCGCGGCTCACGCACTGCATGCGATGGCTGGGACTGGCACGCCGGGCGCACGACATCGCGCTGGACCGGGCCGGGAAGCGGGAGCTGTTCGGCGGTCCGATCGACTCCCTCGGCCTGGCCCAGCACCTGATCGCCGAGTCCGTCATCGACATCGAGACCTCCGACGCGATCATCACCAAGACGGCGGCGCTGCTGCACAGCGACCCGAAGGCGGGCTCGGCGATGTCCTCGGTCGCGAAGGTCCACTGCTCGGAGGCGATCTACCGGGTGATCGACCGTGCCGTCCAGATCTGCGGCGGGGACGGGGTCTCCGACGGGCTGCCGCTGGCGCAGTACCTGAACGAGGTCCGCCCGTTCCGCATCTACGACGGCTCCAACGAGACCCACCGGTGGGCCATCGCCCGCCGGGCCTCGGCCGGCCGGCGCGCCGCCGTCCAGGCCGGTGAGCGTCACCTGGGCGACGCCGTCGTCGGCCGGGACGGGGGCGCGTGATGCACACCGTCCCCGACGGCGTGGAGGTCGTCGCGAGCCGGGAGAAGGCCCGCCGCCTCGACAGCCCTCCGCTCCTGGTCCTCGACGCGGTCACCGGCTTCCTCGACACACACGGCATCGGCAGCGGACCGATCGCGTGGCAACGCATCGGCGACGGCCACTCCAACGTCACCTACCTGATCGAACGCGGCAGCGAGTCCGTCGTCCTGCGCCGCGGACCGCGCCCGCCGCTGCCGAAGTCGACGCACGACATGGTGCGCGAGGCACGCATCCAGAAGATCCTCCACGGGCACGGGGTGCCGGTGCCGGAGATCGTCGCCGTCTGCGAGGACGAGGACGTCCTGGGCGTGCCGTTCTACCTCATGTCCCGGCTCGACGGCACGGTCGTCACCGACACGATCCCGCCCCACCTCTCCCCCGCCGAACAACGCCGGCTGACCAGCGAGGCGGTCGTCGACACCCTCGTCGCTCTGCACGGCATCGACGTGACCCGGGGGGAACTCGCCTCCCTGGGCCGACCCGAGGGGTATCTGCGGCGCCAGGTCGAGCGGTTCCGCGGCCTCTGGGAGGTCAACACCACCCGCAGCCTGCCCTCAGTGGAGCACATCGCGGACTGGCTCGCCCGCAACCTGCCGACGAGTCAGGCCGCCTCAGTGGTGCACGGCGACTACCGCATGGGCAACCTCATGTTCGCCCCGCAGGCGCCCGCCAGGGTCCTCGCCATCCTGGACTGGGAAATGGCCACACTCGGCGACCCGCTCGCGGACCTGGGGTACCTCACCGCCACCTGGTCCGAGGCCGGCAGCCCTGCCACCCCGCTCGAACTCACCAAGGTGACCCGTTCACCCGGCTACCTCACCCAGCGCCAGCTGGCAGAGCGCTACCAGGCCCGCACGGGCCTCGATCTCACCCCACTTCCCTGGTACCAGACCCTCGCCCTGTGGAAGGCGGCGATCTTCTGCGAGGCCATCTACACCCGCTGGCAGCGTGGTGAGCGCCCGAACGACACGGTCTTCGGACCGTCGCTCGAGACGGGGGTCCCCCGACTCCTGGAGCGGGCCGGGCGATACGCCGACCTGACGGCGACCACTCGCCGCTGACACCCAACGCGTCCCGGTACCAGGCTCTTCATCAACCTCACCGCGGCCAGGTCGTCTTGCTCTGACGTCACGCCGAGGCCGCCGTTCGTCGACGAGAGACGACGCGAGCTCCACTGCAGAGGCTGCGGCACCGTCGAGCCCCCCGCGGTCGCAGGCATGGAGTCCCGACCAGTACGGAGCACGGCTGCCCGACTCCATCGCCAGTCCTCAACGGCTGCGACCGTCCCCGCGCCCCTCGAGCCGAGTCCGTCTTCCTTGTTCTTCCAGAGAGAGGTCCCGTGCCCTCCGCTTCCTCCCAGCGTTCTCCCCGTGACACACGGGTGCTGGTCACTGTCAACGCGCTGCCGCTCGCCGTCGGTGTGCTGCTCTCCTGCTCCACGCCCCTCGGAGAGATCTCCGTGTACGGACGTGTCACCCTCGCCATGGGATGGGCGCTCACGCAGCTCGTCGTCCTCGTCGGCGGGACCTGGTGGTACGAGAACCGGGCCGCGTCCTCCTTCGAACCGGCCTCGGCGACGACTGCCGCCTCCCGTTCGGCCGGGGGCGCGTGGTGACGACGCACCTCCTGAGCGTCGGCTCGCCCGATCTCATCGGCACCGCCGCGCGGGGCGCGGTCATCAGCGCCTTTCTCGTCTTCATCGGCCTCTGCCTGCTGTGGGTCTTCACGCTCGCCACGCAGGACGACGACCCGGAACGCCTCTACGTCGCCGGCCGGTCCCTCCCGCCCGTCTTCAACGGCGTCGCGATGGCGGGAGAACAGATCACGGTCATCATCCTGGTCTCGCTGCCGGGAGCGATCGCCCTCTTCGGCTACGACGGAGTCTCGACCGCCGTCGACAGCGCCCTCGCACTCGGCGTCTTCCTGCTCCTCGCCTCCAGGATTCGCGCGACCCGCCGCTACACCCTGGGCGAGCTGTTCTCCCTGCGCGCCGAGGGGCCGGGAGTACGGATCGCCGGCGCCGTGGTGACACTGTGCATCGCCGTGCCTCTGCTCATGGTGCAACTGCGGGCCGGCGGCATCACCACCGCCCTTCTGATCGGCATGCCGAGCGAGCGGGCCCAGGTGGTGTGCACGGTGCTGATGGGGTTCCTGGTCACGTGTTTCGCAGGGGTGGCCGATCTGCGCGGTACCAGTTTCGTGCAGGTCGCCAAAGTGCCCGTGGCCCTGGCGATGCTCGCCGCGGTGACCCTGCTGGCGCTCCGCTCCTTCGACTGGAGTCCCGGCTCCCTGCTGTCTGCCGCCATGGACAAGAGCGTGTCACCGGGCGAGTACCTCAGCCCCGGACTGTGGGAGAACTCCGCCGGAGGCGGACCGCTCGGCACGCTCAGTGACCACATCGTCGTCATCCTCGGAACCGCGATGATGCCCCACCTGCTCCTGCGCGTCAGCGCCAGCCGGGACGTGCCCGCCGCCCGGCGCTCACTGAGCGTCGCCGTCGGGCTGACCGGCCTCTTCTACCTGCTGCTGATCACGACCGGCTTCGCCGCGGCCGCGGTGGTGGGCAGCGGACGGATCGGAGCGGTCGACGTGAAGGGGCAGGGAGCCCCGATCCTCCTGGCGTCGGAGGTCCTCCCCCATCACTCCACCGGCCGGGTCGTGCTCATCACCCTCGTGGCCTGTGTCGCCTTCCTCGCCGTCCTCACAGCCGTGGCAAGCGTGACCTTTGCCGCCGCCGTCTCCGTGACCCGCGACCTGATCGGGCGGAAGGGCCGTACCCGGATCGGGATCGGAGAGCCGGCAGTCCTGCGGCTGTCCGTTGTCGGTCTCTGCGCCGTGAGTCTTCTCCTCACCACCGCCGTACACCGCTATCCCATCGAGTTCCTCCTCGCCTTCTCGCTGAGCCTCGCGGCCACATGCGTGTTTCCCGCGGTCGTCTACTCCTTCCTCTGGACCGGCTTCAACCGCCGCGGGCTGCTGTGGCTCGTCTACGGAGGGCTGTCCCTGTGCACCCTTCTGACCCTCGCCTCCCCCGCTGTGTCCGGGACGAAATACGCGCTGCTGCCGGAGCAGGACTTCAACCTGTTCCCGCTCCACACCCCCGGGCTGGTCTCCGTACCGGCGGCCTTTCTCCTCGGATGGCTCGGTAGCGCGCGTCCCTGGGAGCGGGCCACACACCCCCGGCACACGGCGCCGGAACCCGCTTCTGCCCGTAGCGCCCCCGGAGCTCGCATCGACTCCGGCAAGGACGCCGTGAGCGGATAGCTCCGCCGTGCCCGCGACCGGACTGTGCATCGTGCACCGGGCCCGGGCGAAGCAGGTGCCCGCTGTCGTTCTCGCCTGCGGTACTGGCTGGCGACAGTGAGACGACCACCACAGGAACAACGCGGAAACGCCATGACCACCGAACCCACCTGACCGTCGCGAGGACGCCGCGCGGGAGTCCCCGGAAGACGGAACGCCCGCAGCTGATCGAGCGGTCGATCAACCGCGATTCAGATCGAGGAAGAGGACGCACATGACGACACAGAAGAAGGCCCAGGCGCTGACGTCGGTGGCGAACGACACGCCGGCGGAGGAGATCCTCAAGATCGTGACCCGTGACGGCGGCGTCATCATCCAGGGCTTCCTGACGCAGGAGCAGATCGCCCGCTTCAACGCCGAGATCGAGCAGCCGCTGCGGGCACTCGCCCCGGGGTCCACCCACGAGGACGAAATCGTGGCCGCGTTCCACGGCAGCAACACCAAGCGCCTCACGAACCTGGTGACGCACAGCGCCACGTTCCGCAGCGAGGTCATCGACCACCCCCTGGTCCACGAGATCAGCGACCTGGTCTTCCTCCAGGAGTCGGGCACGTACTGGATGACCACCGCCCAGGTGATCGAGATCGGCCCCGGCAACAAGGCGCAGATGCTCCACCGTGACCTGGAGAACTGGTTCCCGTTCATCGGCATGGGGCCCGGCGGCCCGGAAGTCACCATCAACTTCCTGGTCGCCCTGACCGACTTCACGGAGGAGAACGGCGCCACCCGCGTCATCCCCGGAAGCAACCACTGGAGCGACTTCGAGGACCGCGGGACCCCCGAGCAGACGATCCCCGCCGTCATGAACGCCGGAGACGTCCTTCTCATCAGCGGCAAGACCGCGCACGGCGGCGGGGCGAACCGGACCGGCGACGAGTACCGGCGGGGCCTCGCCTTCACGTTCAATGCGGGCTTCCTCACCGGCGAGGAGGCGTACCCCTTCCTGGTCGACAGGGAGCTCGCCAAGACGCTCTCGCCGCGTGTCCAGCGCATGCTCGGCTTCCGCTCCCAGTACCCCACGGGCTCTCCCGGCCTGTGGCAGGTCGACTACGCCGACCTGGGCGACCACCTCGGCCTCTGAGAACCGAGCCGACCAGAGGCTGCCGCAACTGTCCGAGGAGCGCACACCATGGCTTTCCCGTACATTCGCACTATGGGAACCGAGGTCGATGCGTTCCTTGGTCAGCTGGCCCGCCACCTCAGACCCGAGGTGAAGAAGCTGGCCGCCCTGCTGCTCCAGCGCCTGAACGGCGAGTTCCCCGAGCTGTGGGAGAACGCGGACATCGAGGCCCTGACCCTGGAGGAGACGGCCCAGCACGTCACCGCCCTTCTGGATCTTCTGGAGGCCCGCCCCGGTGCGAGCGCGCCGGAAGCTCCTCCGGCCGCCTTGGACATCGCCCGCCTCTACGCCCGGCGGGGGATCCCGGTGAGCCGGCTCCTCCGTGCCTACCGGCTCGGCCATCTCAGCCTGCTCGAACAGCTCCAGGCCGAAGCTCCCCGCCTCACCGACGACTGGCACATGATCAACCTGGCCACGGTGAGGCTGGTCGGGATCGGTTTCGACTATGTGGACCGTTCCTCGGAAGAGGTCGTCACCGCCTATCAGGAGGAACGCGACCATCTGCTGCAGCGTCGGCTCGCCCTCACCGACAGGGCGAGCAAGCTGATCGGGACCACGCTCGACATCACCCGCACCGCAGAGGAGTTGACAGAGGTCTGCACCGAGGACTTCGCCGACCTCGTCACCGTCGACCTCTTCGACTCCGCACTCGACGAAACGGGCACCGGTTCGCCGGATGCTCTGACTCAGCGCCGCGTCGCCCAGCGCTCCGTCCTCGACGGCTGTCCGGAGTCCCAGCTCCGCGTCGGTGAGACCCACGCCTACCCCGACGACTCGGAACCGGTTCGCGCCCTGACCACCGGACGATCCGTCCTGAACCACATCGCGGGGACCGAGATGCCCACGTGGGTGGCGCCGTCGGTGTCCCACGGCCGGGTTCTGCGCGACCTCGGCCTCCACTCCGTTCTCCTCGTGCCCTTGCACGCCCGCGGGGACACCCTTGGCCTGGTGCAGTTCGTACGCCATCGCACCTCGGCCCCCTTCGACGACGACGATCTCCTGCTGGCGCAGGAGATCGTCTCCAGGGCGGCGGTGTCCATCGACAACGCCCGCCGGTACACCCATGAGCGTTCCACCGCGCTCGCCCTCCAACAGACCCTGCTGCCGCGGAACACGGTGCAACACTCGGCCGTCGAAACGGCCGCGCGTTACCTGCCCGCCGGGTCCCGAGCCGGTGTGGGCGGCGACTGGTACGACGTCATTCCCCTGTCCGGGGCCCGCGTCGCGCTGGTCGTCGGCGACGTGGTCGGTCACGGCCTGCACGCCGCCGCCACCATGGGCCGGCTCCGCACAGCCGTCCGCGCATTCGCCGACATCGACCTCATGCCCGACGAACTCCTCACTCATCTGGACGACGTGGTCATCCGCATGCAGCGCGAGGAGTCGCTGAACGCGGGCGAGACCAGTGCCACCTGCCTGTACGCGATCTACGACCCCGTCTCGCGCAGGTGCTCGCTGGCCAGTGCCGGGCATGTCCCGCCGACCGTCGTAACCCCCTCGAAGATCAGCGAGGCCTTGCCGGAGGTACCGATCGGACCGCCCCTCGGCCTGGGCGGGCTCCCCTTCGAGACGACCGAGTTCGAACTGCGGGAGGGCAGCCTGCTGGTCTTGCACACCGATGGGCTGATCGCCGGCCGCACGCGTGACATCGACCTCGGACTCGCCACGCTGCACGACGTCCTCACCTCGGCGCCGGACTCGCTGGAGGAGACCTGCGACCGACTGCTGGCCGCATTGTTGCCCAGCCGCCCCGCCGATGACGTCGCTCTGCTCGTCGCCCGGACCCGTGCCCTCGACCCGAACCACGTCGCCACGATGGACCTTCCGTCCGATCCGGCAGCCGTGTCCGGGGCCCGCCGCTTCGCCTCCGACGTCCTGGCGGCCTGGGAGCTGGAAGATCTTTCCTTCACCACGGAGCTGGTCGTCAGCGAACTGGTCACGAACGCGATCCGCTACGGCAAGAGCCCCATCCAGCTGCGACTGATCCTCCAGTCGACGCTCACCTGCGAGGTCTCCGACGCCAGCAGCACCGCGCCGCATCTGCGCCGCGCCCGCATCTTCGACGAAGGCGGCCGCGGCCTGCTCCTCGTGGCCCAGTGCGCGGAGCGCTGGGGGACGCGGCACGGTCGCGAGGGAAAGGTCATCTGGGCCGAGCAGGCCCTTCCCGCGGACAGCGCGTCGACTGCCGAGGTGACGTAACGCCTGATCCGGGCCGACTTGATCGATCGACTAAGTCGATATAGTGGACGTATGGCTCATGTTTCCGCGGCGGAGCGCCGCCCTCAGTTGATCAAGGCGGCCATCGACCTCATGACCCGGGAGGGCGTCGCCGCGGGGAGTACCCGCGCCATCGCCGCGGAGCTCGGTGTCGCGCAGGCCACCGTCCACTACACCTTCGGTACGAAGGAGGACCTGTACCGAGCCGTCATGGACCAGATCACCGACGAGCTGGTGACGCAGGTGCGGCGGGCGGCGCCGGAGGACGCGGGCTTCGAGGAGACCTTCAGCGCCCTGGCGGGCGCCCTGTGGGGCACCGTGCGCGAGCCGACGTCGCACCACCAGCTGCTCAGCGAGCTGACCCTGTTCGCCCTGCGCGTGCCCGGTCTCGACGAGGCACGGCAGAGCCACTACCGGCGGGTCATAGAGGTGACCGCACAGGTCATCACGGAGACGGCCGAGAGGACGGGGCAGGAACTGGCCGAGTCCCCCGCGACGGTGGCCCGGTTCTTCCTCTCCGGCTTCGACGGACTCACCATGCAGATCCTCCAGACCCTGCCGGACGAGGCCACCGAGCGGACGGGGCTCAGGGCGCTCGTGGGCGCGACCGTGGCGCTGGCCAAGGGGGACCTCGACCTGCCTGACGTACCGATGGCCCCGGACGTACCGATGGCCTGACAAGACGCGAAAACGGTGGTGGGGGGGCCCCGCCGGGGGGGCCCCCCCCGCGTGTGGGTGGGGGGGGGGGGGCGCCCCGCCCCGCCTCGCCGCGGGCGGCGGCCCCGCCCGGGGGGCGGCCGCCCCCCCGCCCCGCCCGGGGCCCCCGGCCCGCCCCGGGCCCCCCCCCCCCCCCTCGGGGGGGGGGCCCCCCCCGGCCGCCCCCCCCACCACCGTTTCTGCGTGAGGGTCAGCCGGCCCAGACGTCCTCGACGTAGCGTCCGGACCCGACGAGCGAGGCGAGCCAGGCCACGGCCCGCTCGTCACTCTCACCGGTCCGCTCGCGGTAGATCGCCATGAACGCCTCCCGTACGGCGGGTGCCATGCGACGTCCGTCACCGCAGATGTAGACGCGCCCACCGGCTTCCAGGACCGACCACACCTCCTCGCTCTCGCGGGCGATGCGCTCCTGGACGAAGCGGGCGCCGTTCTCGGGCGCGTGCATGAAGGTGGGGCGCATGCTGACGGCGCCCGCCGCCTCGGCCGCCTCGAACTCCTCCCGGTGCAGGAAGTCCACGTCGGGGTGGTCGCAGCCGAAGTAGCAGAGCAGGGTGCCGGTCGAGCCGGCGTGGTGGCGATCGAGGACCGCGCCGCGGAAGGGCGCGAGGCCGGTGCCCGCGCTGACCAGGATCACCGGCACGGAGGTGTCCTCGGGGAGGCGGAAGGACTCGCTGCACGGCAGGACCCGGGCCTGGATCACGTCGCCCGCGTCCACGGTCTGCAGGAAGTGCGAGGCGATACCCCGGAAGGTGCCCTCGCCCGACCGGTGGGGCGCTGCGAGCAGCGACACCATCAGGTCGGCCTCGCCGGGCCGGGCCGCGGCGGACGACGAGATCGAGTAGTGCCGGGGACGCAGTACCGGCAGCAGCTCCAGAAATCGCTCGAAGGGCAGCTCGCACGCGCGGTAGCGCTCCAGGAGGTCCAGGACACTGAGCCCCGCGACGGTCGCCTGCTCCCGGAAGGTCTCGGGATCGGCGGTGGCGAGCGCGGTGAGCGGCTGCTTCTCGGGCGGGCATTCGGTGTGCTCGGCGAGCACGGCGACCTGCTCCCGGGTGGCCGCGTCCTGGAGCTCGACGAAGTCGGTGAGCAGGCGGCGAAGGGTCAGCGGCCGGTCCACGGGCAGGGCACCCCGGCTCCGGCGGCGGGCGCGCAGCCGGACGGTGCGGTCCAGGTCGAGGCCGAAGCGGTCGGCGACGCGCTGGACGAGGGCCTCGGGGTTGCTGGGCAGGACGGCCAGGTGGTCAGCGGTCCGATAGGTGACGTCCTCGGGCAGCCGGAGCCGCAGGAACCGCTTGGAGCGGCCCAGTTCGTGGTCGGTGTCGACGAGTTCGTACGCTTCGAGGACCTCCATCGGCTGGACGCCGTGGCGCTCGGCGAGACCGCCGAGGACCGACTCCGAGGTGTCCTCCAGCTCGTACAGTCCTTCCCCCTCCACCTCAAGTGCAGGGGCGGCCGCTTCACCGGCGACCGCCTCGCCGTACTCGTCCAGGAGCGCCTTCCGCAGGTCTTCCGTCCACTGGTCGACCACTCCGCCGAAGTCGCCGGAGGCGTCGGCGCTGCCGCGCTCCAGGAGCGGGACGGCGCCGGCGGCGGTCAGACGCTCGTCGATCAGGGTGGGGATCCGCTGGTAGGTGGCCGCCCAGTTGCGGTCGCCGACACCGAGGACGGCGTACCGCAGCCCGGTGAGCGAGCCGGGGGCGAGGTTCTCCAGCGAGGCGACGAACTCGGCGGCGTCGTCGGTGGGGCGGCCGTTGTAGGAAGCGGCGACGATGACGACGGGCCCCTTGGAGCCGGCCAGCCTCTCCGTGTACTGGTTGAGGGAGGCAACGGTCGGGGCGAAGCCGTGCTCCTCGCCGTCCGTGCCGAGGTCGCGGGCGATCCCGGCGCAGGTGCCGAGGTTGGAGCCGTGGAGCAGCGTCAGCGCGGTCCCGCTCGCCCGGCGCGTCACGGCTGCGGCCCGGCCCGCGGCGGGGTCCACCGCCGCAGCGGCGGGCAGGCGCCGTTCGTCACTGGTGCGGCGGGCGAGCCTCAGGCTGAACCCGTCGGGCTTGATGGTCAGCGTCGACTTGATCTTCATCTGGTAGTCGGTGTGGTCGATCAGGCGGTAGCGGTGCACCAGCAGGCCAAGCAGCAGGGTGGCCTCGTGCAGCGCGAACTGGCGTCCGATGCAGGCCCGTTCGCCGTTGCCGAACGGCTTGAAGGCGTGGACCGAGCGGGCCGCCTCCCGCTCGGGAGTGAAGCGCTCGGGGTCGAACAGCTCGACGTTCTCCCCCCAGGCCGCGTCGCGGTGCAGGGCCGAGGCGATCACCATCAGCGACTCGCCCTTGCGTACGGGGTACTTGCCGCCGATGACGGTGTCCTCGATCGGCTCGACGGCGTACGCGGGCGCCGTCGGCCACAGCCGCAGGCTCTCGTTGAGCACCTGGCGGATGTAAGTGAGCTTGCCGATGTCGCCGTACCGGGGGTCCGGGGATTCGGTGTCGCCCCACAGGGCGTCCACCTCGGCCTGGGCCCGGGCGAGCACCTCCGGATGCTTGGTCAGGTAGTACAGGGCGAAGGAGAGCGCACTGCTCGTGGTCTCGTGGCCGGCGATCAGGAAGGTGATCACCTGGTGCCGGATGTTGACGTCGTCCAGCGGCTCGCCGGTGACGGGGTCCTTCGTGTGCAGCATCAGCCCCATCAGATCGTCCGTGCTGGTGTCGCCGGAGGCACGGCGCTCCCTGATCACGTCGTCGACGAGCTCCGTCATCAGATCGATGTCCGCGCGGAACTGCTCGACCTTCTTCCTCTTGAACAGTTCGGAGCCCGGGATGGACTCGCCCTTCTCCTGGGCGAAGACGAGAGCCCGGGACATCGCCTCGACGAACGGGTGCAGGTCGTCGCGGCGGAAGGACTCGAAGTCGTAGCCGAAGCCGCACAGGCCGATCGTGTCGAAGGTCAGCCGCGTCATCTCGTCGGGCACGTCCACCGACTGCACCCCGGCCAGCCGGTCCCACTTGCCGATCAGCGACCGGGCGACCTGAAGCATGGGGGCGTGGTAGCTGCGCATCGAGCCGAGTGAGAACGCGGGCATCAGGATGTCGTGGGCCTTGCGCCAGTTCGGCTCGTGGTTGTAGGCGGTGAACAGACCGTCGCCGGCCAGAGCCCGGACCTCGACCAGGTCGGCGTGCACGTGCTTGCGGAAGCGGGTCTCGTCCGACAGCTCGGTCACGAGGTCCAGACCGCCGACCATGACGGTGTCCCTCCCGAAGAGCCGCAGCCGGTACACGGGCCCGAATTCCCTGAACTCCTTCAGCAGGTAGGCCAGGAAGTCCGCGCCCGCCGGAACGTTGAACGCGTGGCCTACGAGGGGCAGCGGGGGGCGCTCGGGGATCGCCCGCGCCGCGCCTACGGACACCTGAGTCATGAGCGTGCCTTTCGTTGCACTCCAGCAGTCACCAGCCAACATACACGCGACTTTGTCGAGTGAACGTGTCGAGTGACTGTATTGAAGGACACAGTCACTCGACGGAACTTGACTCTCCTCCCGAACGTCCGGCGGAAGCGGCTTGACAGGCGACCTCGTCACTAGACACGGTTGAGCGACATGGTCAATCGACCATGTCGAGCGCATGAGCTGCGTGCGCGCTTCTCACCGAGCACATCGAGGTTTCCGCATGAACACCATGCTGGCCGGACGGCTGCGCCTGGACACCCGTACCTTCGCCGTCGAAGAGGTCCCGATCCCGGTTCCCGGCCCGGGCGAGGTCCTCGTGGAGGTGCGGGCGGCCGGCGTCTGCCTGTCCGACATCCATCTGATCGACGGCAGTCTGAGCCCCTTCTACCCGGTCGACGCTGTCAAGGACTCCGGCGCCATCACCCCCGGCCACGAGGTGGCCGGCGTCGTCCACACCGTCGGCCCCGACGTGAAGGGCGACTGGACCCCCGGTCGGCGGGTCGTACTCCAGGCCGGGCAGGCGTGCGGCGACTGCGGCGACTGCCTGCGCCACATGCTCTGCCGACAGCCCCTGACCCGAGGAGTGGACTACGACGGGGGCTGGGCGCAGTACGCCCTCGCCCGGGAGGACACCCTGCTCCCCATCCCGGACCACCTTCCGTTCGACCAGGCCGCGATCATCCCCGACGCCGTCTCCACCCCGTACGCCGCGATCGTGGACACCGGCGCGGTCCGCCCCGCGCAGGCCGTTGGCATCTGGGGAGCCGGGGGCCTCGGCGCCCACGGCATCCGGCTCGCCCGCCTGGTCGGCGCCGCCCCCGTCATCGCCGTCGACCCGCTGCCCTCGGCCCGCGAGCGCGCCCTGCTGTTCGGTGCCGACCACGCGCTGGACCCCGCGGCCAACGACTTCCCCGAAGCGGTGCGCGAGGCCACGGCGGGCAGGGGCATCGACGTCGCCTTCGACTTCGCCGGCGTCGGAGCGGCCCGCGCCCAGGCCGCCACCGTCCTCGGCCCGAACGGTGTCCTGGTGCTCGCCGGCCTCACCCCGGAGCCGGTCGCCGTCGCTGACAGCATCGACTTCTGCTTCAACGTCCGGCAGATCCGCGGACACTATGGCTCCGAGCCGGAGCACGTGGAACAGCTCGTCGGCCTGGCGGCTGCCGGACGGATCGACCTCGGCCCCTCCGTCAGCGCCCACGTCCCGCTGGCGGAAGCCGCGGACGCCGTCGCCCGGCTGGAGAAGAAGATCGGGGACCCGATCCGTCTCGTGCTCACCCCCTGAGCACGAGGGGCGGTGGCCGGCTCACTCCGCACGGCGCGGACGAACCGGCTACCGCCCCCACACCGTCGAGGTCGAGAGCGTCCGGTCAGGCTCCCTGCCCGCCGTCCAGTGCCGCGACCATGCCGCCCACGATCACCGTGTTGCAGACGAACGCGATGGTCGCGTTGGCCGCTACCGTCCGGCGCATCTCCCGCGACATCACCGTGACGTCCGTCGTACCGAACGTCGTCATGACCGACAGGGCGAACTACACGTAGTCGGCCCAGGCCGCCGCCTCACCATCCGGTGCTGGACCAGGCAACGGCCTTCGGCTGCCAACCCGCGAGACTACGGTGCGCGACGGGAGCAGCACGCGAAACCCGCCCTCTGACCAGCCACGATCCACCCCCACCACCACCTGCCGCTGGGGAGAATCTGGGGAGAATGAAGGCCCCTTGGGGAGCGGCTGGGGGGAATCGACCGCGTAAAGCAGCGTCACTGTGAAAGCTCCAGAGAGGAGCAAAGCTGCAGGTCAGGCCAGCCAACGGAGTCATCCGCGCAGGTCAGCGCACCGAGGACGACATCTTCAAGAAGATCTCGTCGTGGGCGGCAATTCTCTTTGCACCAACACTCGTCGGAACCATCTACGGCATGAACTTCGCCACCATGCCTGAGTTGACTTGGAGCTTCGGATACCCCTTCGCGATCGGCTTGATGGGTGTGGTTTGCGTCAGTTTGTACGTGATTTTCAAGCGGCGGGACTGGCTGTAGGAGGCGTTGGACCTCACGCGCGCAGCGCACACGGTTTGCTCCTACACCCCTGGCGCGAAACGGTCATTTGGGGCGCTGGGGAGTCCCTGGGGAGAAGCGATGCAAGTGATCTCGTCTACCTGCATCCAGCAAGCCTCTGACCAGGATTTTTACCCTCCTGCAGCCGCTGGGGAGAACCCGGGGAGAATGGGCTGACGATCGAGGCCCTGCGTCTGCGGCCTCGGGTCAATCGCGCTTCCCGCTCAGCATCACGCCGGTCACCCTTGCTGACCCGAAATGGATCACAGACAGTGACATTGACTCCAGAGCGGAGCCGCAAGTCCGCCCGCTCTGTGCGGCCTCCCGATACCGCCGCTAAGCCGCCCCGCCACCCACCAGCCCGCCGAAGGCGGCCGACGTCGACATGTGCAGCAACGGCCCCCGCCGCTTCTGCGGCCGCCATAATGGAGGCATGTCCTCCAGCCCGCAGCACCCCGCACCCGCGCCGAGGGAACTCTCGGGCGCGGATGCCGAGAACCTCGCGCTGTACCGGGAGAAGTTCCAGCGCCGCCTGCCGGAGTCGCTGGACGAGCTGCATGGGCCGACGCAAGGTGTCGTAGAGCTGCCGCTGCACCTGGCCTGGTCCGGGATGACCTCGTACGACCTGAGTAAACCTCGCCAGCGCATGGGCCTGTACCGCACCGTCCTGCACGAGGGCCTGCACGACGACCTGCCCCGCTACCTCAATCAGGATCTGCTCCTCCAGCAGTGGCCCGTGCTGCGTACCCTCGTCGGTCGCACGGTGCGCACCGTGTGGGAGGACGCCTTCCCCCAGCTCGCCTCCTGCGCCCGGGCAGCCGCGTGACGGACATGCCGGAGCTGCACACCCGGCTACTGGCGGATGTGATTGCCCTCGGCTCTCCGTACCCCTTGGTCCTCACCGGCGGGTATGCCGTGAGGGCGCACCGCCTCGTGAACCGTCCCAGCCAGGACCTCGATGTCGCCACCGAGAACCCGGCGCCGATGGCCGACATCGCGGCCGCGCTCTGTAGTGGCCTCAAGGCCAGGGGCTGGAAAGTTCAGGCGCTGGAGACTGCCCCTCTGTCCGCTCGCTTCACTGTGACCGACCCAGTCACCGGGCAGGACTGTGAAGTCGACATCCTCAAGGAAATCTTCTGGCGGCCCGTCGCTCAGAGCCCTTACGGGCCTGTCCTCGCGGAGGAGGACGTGATCGGGACCAAGGTCCGAGCCCTTGCCGACCGAGGAGCGCCCCGCGACCTGATCGACGTGTTCGCTGCCTCCCACCGCTGGACGAACTCCGAGCTCGAGGAGTTCGGCCGTCGCCACGCCCGCGGCCGCTTCGAGCGCGAGGACCTCCAGGCGAACCTCACCGGCGCCGAGTGGACCGATGACGAAGCCTTCGCCGCCTACGGCCTCGACGATGCCACCATCACCGCTCTTCGCACCTGGGCCGTGGAGTGGGCCGACGACCTCGCGAGCCGCCTCCTCGAAGAGTCCGAGTCCGATTGCCCGGACATCGACTGATCGCACGGCATCGTGATCACGGTACCGACCGTTTCGCGGTGAGGACTGCGGCGGTGACCTTAGGGCATGAACAGGCTCAGAAGGCGTGTTCGCAGTTCGAATCCTGCCTGGGGCACTTCCGGAGTGAGGCCCTGACCAGCGACAACACCGGTCAGGGCCTTTCTCGTACATACCAAATCGTCAGCGGTCTTTCGACCGTTGCTCTTTTCAGGGCTCGCAGCGCCGCAGGCGCCGGATCTCACCCCTCGATTGGCCCTGAGCCAAATCCCACGCGAAGGAGCCCGAGCGCTCCGGGAGGTGGTGCGCGATCGTCCCCTCACGGCAGTACCCGCAGAATTGCCCGCCCCCACCATGTTCAGGCCAAGATGTCCGCCGGGCGTTTTCGGGCGGTCATCCCGGCGCAGCCTTCAGCGCAGCACCAGTGCACGCTCGCTGTACCTAGGGGGATGTCACCGTGCCGGCTGAGCCGACCGAAACAGCATGGAAGATCCAGTCAGCCGTCGCGGATGCGACGGCCAAGGCGGACTCGAAAGCCGCACTCGCCTTGACCTTGCAGTCCACCACGCTGGCCGTACTGAGCCTGTTGGCAAGTTCCCGGCGAGCGGCGGGCGGTTTCGATTCTGTCGCGGCTCAGACGCTGTTGTGGCTCGGTGTCGTGCTCATCATGGCGGGTGCCTGTTGTGCCGCATGGGCGGTTTCCCCCCGGCTCGGCAAAGAGCGGCGAGGGCCGGAACGTGATGGCGACTTCCTGTACTTCGGGCACCTGCGGCTCATGGAACCGGATGCGCTGGAGAGGGCGCTGCGGAACACGGACCCGCTACCTCCGCTCACCCGGCAAGTGGTGGTGATGAGCGAGATCGCCTGGGCAAAACACCGCCGGGTGCAGTGCTCTCTCGTCCTGGCAGTCGCGGGCTGCGGCTTCTTCGCCGTTGCTACCGCCTTCGCGTGACGCGCCAGGAGGTGTCACCGTGAACTTCCTTTCTCTCGTCGCTCCTGATGTTTGGCGCGACTTGATCGAACGCGGGCGTCGCCGCACCTACCGGAGCCAGGCGGTGCTGCTGGCCCAGGGCGAATCGCCCGACGGTGTGATCGCACTGGTCGATGGTCTCGTCAAGGTGGTGCAGGGCAATGAGGCCGGGGACTGTCTGACATTGATGCTCCGCGGCCCCGGCGAGGTCCTCGGCGAGATGGGCGTGCTGCTCGACCGGCCGCGTTCGGCAACTGTGACTGCGGTACGCCCCTGCACTGGTGTCTTCATGGCCGCGCATGCCTTCCGTGGATACGTGGCCCGGCATCGCTTGGAGTCGATCGTCTACCGGTTGAGCGTGGACCGGCTGAACAGTCAAGAGCGTCTGCGCGCCGACCTTGCTCATCTCCCACCGCCGGCGCGTCTGGCACGGGTGATCATCCATCTCGCGGACGAGGTGGGTCACCGTGACGGGGGCAATGGCGTCGTCGTCGAACTCGGCATACCCAGGGAGGACTTGGCCACGATGGCGGGCATGAGCCGGTCGTCCGCGCTCGCTGCCCTCGCGCGTCTGCAGTCCACCGGCATCGTGACACTCGGCCGCCAACGGCTCGTTGTCAGGGATCCTGCCCTGCTGAGGGCCGCAGCCCAAGGCGACGGGGCGGGTGACAGCGACCGGCCACCACACGGAGCTCCCGTGATGTGACCCGCCACACACCCGTACCGTCCAATGCTGGACGGTCGGCTCCTAGCTCCTCGAACAGGGTGGTGCTCTCCCCGCCACGTCGGCGGGGAGAGCGACGCGAGGAGCAACGCATGCTGCCGTCTTGGGAGCCCTTGTGGCCCTACCACGCCGTCCTGGCCGTGGACGCCAGGAACTTCGGTGCACTCGACAGCAAGGAGATGCAGCGGGTCAACGCGGACATCCCGCCGCTGCTGGCCCAGGCGCTGAGCGCCAGCAACGTCAGCGCGCACTGGAAGCGGCGCGTATTCGGCCAGCACACCGGGGACGGTTACGTCGCCGGCATGGACCCCGAGGTCCTGCCCGCGCTGGTGGGGCACTTCCCCGACGCGCTTCGCCAGGCGCTCGGCCGTCGGCGGGCCGAGAACCCGCACCTCAACCCACTGCAGCTGCGGGTCAGTATCCACGTCGGGCCGTTGCCGCACAGCGGTCTGGGCGTGCCCATGGTCCACACCCACCGGCTCCTGGACGACAAGGCGCTTCGGACGGTACTCGAGCGTGGCAACCCCGAGATCACCAACACCGCGGTGATCATCTCCCAGCGGGTGTACGAGGACGTCTTCGAGAGCGGCTGCGTCAACGGTGCCGTGCTGCCGGCGCACTTCCACCGGCACCTGGTCAGGGTGAAGAAGTTCGAGCAACCGGCCTATCTGCACCTTCCCGGCTTCGACTGGGGCCTCGCGGATCCGGACATCTTCGAGCCGTCCGCCGGGGACGAGGGGGAGCCGGGGGCCGGAGCGCACGTGACGCCTGCACCCACGGATCCGGCGGGTCCCGGCGCGGTGAACTTCAACCAGTCCGGCGATCGAGGCATCCAGGCATACAACTTCCATGGAAAGGGGCAGCGATGAGCGACCAGAGCGCCGGGCTGCCCGACCCGACGAACCACGGTGTGGAGCCGTCGCAGCCGCAGCCGCGGGAGTTCCCGGCCGAGCCCACCGGACGGCCGACCGGGTTCCAGGTCGGCGCACCGCACGCCGAGCCGCTGCCGACCGCACCGAGTTTCCACCAACACGGCGACCGCGGAGTCCAGGCGTACAACTACTCCGTGCACCTGAACGGTGACTACGTCCACCCGCTGCCCATCGATGCGCGCGACCCCGCCTCCCGGGCGAGCGAGGACGGACGCTTCGTCGAGCCCCGGGTACCGAACCGCCTGCCGGACGCCGCCAAGATCCTTGACGAGCAAGGCGTCGTCGTGCTGTGCGCGCCCGCCGGAAGCGGCCGACGGACGGCGGCGGTACGTCTCCTGCGCCGTGCGGCGGCACCGCAGGAGCCGTCGCTGTTCGATCTCGAACCGGAATGGTCGAAGCCCGGGACCCACTGCCTGCCGGTGCAGTCGGCGGCGGGCTACGTGCTCGATCTCTCCGACCTCCCCGACGAGCCCCCCGCCCGCTTCGGACAGGACCTGGCACTCCATGGTGCGACGCTGCGTAAACAGGGGTCCTTCCTGGTGGTGCTCGCCACTCCGGGGGACTGGCAGGGCCCGTGGGCCGACGCCATCAACGAGACCACCGTACGGCTGGAGTCCCCCCCTGCCCGACGCCTGGTCGAAGCCGAGCTCGACGCGCGCAATCATCGGGACCGCGTGGCGTGGTTGGGGGACAAGGAACTCGCCGCCATCTGGGCCACCGACCCGCCCGCCCGCGAGGCGTGCAGGCTGGCCCAACTCCTCGTCTCCGCCAAAGGCAGGGAACAGCTCAAGGAGACCGTGGACCGCTTCGGTGACTGGCACACCACGGTGGAGAATCTGCTCAACAAGCGCAGTACGGCGGACGGTGGCCCGTCGCTGTTGTCAACCCGGGTCACGGTGTGGGCGGGAGCGTTGCTCGACGGAGGGCGCCGCGGTTCCGTCATCCGCGCAGCCGACGACCTGCTCGCGTCGCTGGGCCAGGCCCGCGGGCCGGCCGATGTGCTCACCGACGCGACGTCGTCCTCCCGGCTCCAAGCTGCCGAGATCTTGCCCGTCGGGGACCGTGCCCACCACGACCGGAGCCGTCAGGGGCTGCCCGCTGCCATCCTGCGTCACCTTTGGGACGAGTTCCCCACCCAGCACGACCTGCTGACGAAGTGGGCGGTCGGTGTCGTCTCGGATCGGTCCATCCCGGAGGACGACGCCCGTTCGGCGAGCGAAGCCCTCCTGTCCCTGGCGGTGCGCCGGCATGACCGGAGCATGCTCGACGCCCTCGCGACGGGCCTCACCGGGCCTCGGCGGATCCTGGCCGTCGAGGCGCTCACGAAGGCCGCGGCCGACGCGGAACTCGGCCGCTACGTCCGGGACCGGCTTCTCAAGTGGGCTGAATCCAGCGCTCCGGAGAAGCTCGATCTGGTCATCGACGTCTGTGGCGGACCCTGGGGCCTGGAGCAGCCCCCACTCGCCCTGACCCGCCTGGGCAAGGCGGCGGGCGGGACTGAGTTCGGTGCCGGGAAGTTGATCGACGCCTTCCAGGGGCTCGTCCAGCGGGCACCCGAGACGGTGGACAGGCCGGTCGTGCAGTGGCTGAGGAAGTACGGATCCGAGGCCGGTGGGAAGGCGCGCCGCCAGGCGTTGGGGGCCTTCCTGGCGCTCGTCTCCGGTGACGCGGGCACAGACCTGGTACTCGCCTCGGCGCATGCCCCGCGCAACAGGGAGCATTTCGTCCACGCCTGGCAGTCGCTCCTGTCCATCGACGACGCCGTGGAAGCCGTCATCAGGCAGCTCACCCGGTGGCAGGAGCGGTTCGAGCACGACGCCGACCGAGAGGAGGCGGTGATCGCCTTGCTCGCGGAGGTCTTTGCCCCGCCTCGGCTGCGGCCGCGGCTCGACCGGCTTTTGGTGGCCGAAGGTGCGGTGGTCCGGCCGTTCTGGCGGGACATCCTCGGCCGCGCCGTGCAGCACTACGGCCTCGTACGAAAGGCGTCGGAGGCGTGACTGATCGTCCCGGCCCCTGGTGGAGACGGCGGGTCGGCCGGTTCACGGCGTACTGGCCCACCTGTCTGCCGGGCGTTCGCTTCCTCGCGCGCGGGACTCTCACCTACCTGGTCTATCCCCGGGCGGCCGGGACCCGCCACGGGGTCGCCGCGCGAGCGGCGGCCCGCCTGGCCCTGGACGAACTCGGTCGTGGCATCGCCGGGAAGCATCGGCCCGAGGAACTGGAGTGCGCTCGACAGAGGCTCACCCTGGCGGTCTCCCCGTGGCGCACCCCCGACGGCCATCCCGGCCTCTGGCTCAAGGCACGCCTCACCCTGCTGCTCCCCCAGCAGGACGCCGACCGGGCCCAGAGGCACCAGAACGCCCTGCGCGACGTGGAATTCCAGCTCGCGCAGGACCGGTTGCACCGAGAAGAGCTGGCACGGACCGTCTGCGCCGACCGGGACACCGCTCGCCTGTGGTGGCTGGAGCGACATCTGGACGACCTCTCGAGTCTCGACTGGGAGGCATTCCGGTCCACCATCCTGCCCATGGTCGGGACGTCGGTCTCCGAGTACACGGAAGCCGAGCGTCTCGCGCACGCCCTCCTCTACGCCTGGGAACGGTTGGATGCCGTGCCGGGGCAGCAGGCGCGATTCGTGGCCACCGCCCGCACGCTCTTCGACCAGATGGACTGGGCCGACGGGTTCCCCTGGCCATCGCCGTCCGACGACTTGGAGCCCGTGGCACCGCTGCCCGCGACCGCCCTCTTAGCAAGGGAGGACGAGCGGTGAAGAGCTCCATATTGCGCTGGCTGCTCGACCCGCTCACCAGTCTGTTGGCCCTCTGCCTGTGGTCGCGGGAGCGTGGCCGCAGACCGTACGATGCAGCGTGGCGGCTGGCCAGGGTCATGCGCCACCCGGACGAGCTCGTGTATCGCGTTCACGGCCACCACCCCGACGATCCTGGAGACGTACTTCCTTGATCACGGGGCAGTGCGGCCTGCGGGGGGGGACAAGCCATTCGAGCATGCCCGCTCGGCCTCCGAACGCTATGCAGTCAGCATTCGCGCGGCAGGACAACGGCTCCACCAGCGGTTGCCCTCTCCTAGATCAGCGTTCGCTGGGGAGAATCTGGGGAGAATGAAGCCGCGTCGGGGAGCGGTTGGGGAGAATCAACCGCTCAGAACGGCGTCACCGCGAAAGCCCCGGAAACAAGCAAAGCCGCAGGTCTGCACGGCTCGTACAGCGATCCGTGCAGGTCAGCGCCCCGAGGGCGAGGACTTCAAGAAGATCTCGTCGTGGGCGGCCATCCTCTTCGCCCCCACTCTGGTGGGAACGATCTACGGCATGAACTTCGACACCCTTGCCGGAGCTGCACTGGGTGGGCGGGTATCCGTTCGCGGTGGTGCTGATGGCGGTGGTGTGCACGAGCCTGTACGTGGTCTTCAAGAAGAAGGACTGGCTGTAGCAAACCCAAGCACCCTCTGATCAACTTCACAAACACGAACGTCCGCCTGGCGGTGTTCCGAACCCCTGGGGGAATGCGGCGAGAATGCGCGGCGGCTGGGGAGTGGACGCCCCCGCTTGCAGCACTGCGGCCACCACGGGAACGATCCCACGGCAAGGTTGAGGGTCGGCGGTCACCGAGGGTGTCGGGCTAAGAATTCCTAACAAAAGTGGTGGGCCTGACCTGGTCAGAGGTCGGTGTCGTGCACGAGGCTGCCGCGTAGCGGGGGGTGGGCAGCCGCGTATTCGCACGCGATAAACCCGGCGACGCCGGCGGTCATCCTCGGGATACTGGTCGCCCGTGGATGAGGTCAACGTCGTCGTCGCCCATTCCGAGCGCGCGACTCCACGCGTCGGCGACGTGTTCCTGAAGGTGGACGCCGATCGGGCGCGCATCGACGTCGAGGTCGAGGCGATGTCCCTTGCGCCGGCCCCGACCCCGGAGGTCCTGTGGCGCTTGATCTGGTCCTCCGGCCGCGCACGGTGCCGGGCGGGGAGGGCGTTCCCTGCCTCGACCTGGATGGCTCCGGGCAGGACCGTCTTGACGCAGATCCCGTACGGGCCCAGTTCCCGGGCGAGAGAGCGGGTCAGGCCCAGCAGCCTGGCTTTCGCCGTGCTGTACGCGACGAGGTGCGTCCGGCCGATGCGGGCGTTGACGCTTCCGATGTTCACGATCCGGCCCCAGCGCTGCTCGACCATGCCGGCGTGAACGCGTGGCAGGCGCGGTAGTGGGCGGTGAGGAGGGACGCCCGGGGGTCAGGCAGCTTCGCCGTGCGGTTGCGGATTCGGGGCCCTTCCCGGTCGGAACGTGGTGGTCAACGGCCAGATCGCCGAATAGACGAGGATCTTGGTCAGCGGGTTCAGCCAGACCAGCAGCGGCGCGCCCTCCTGTACCCCTCCGACCAGGGCGATCAGACCGACCGTCAGGCCGACACTGATCCCGTACGCCAGCGGGAAGCGCAGCCAGGAGAGCCAGGCCGCGGCGATCGCCTGGCGGCCGTACAGTGTCGGTGTCGTGGGTTTGGGCGCGTTGCCGTAGCGCTGTGCGAACTTCTGGTCGGCCCAACGCAGCGTGCTGTGGCCGTAGACCACGGTGACTCCGATGTAGGCGGCCGAGAGGCCGTGCCAGATACTCGGCTCCGCGCCGTTGCGCACACTGATGACGGTCGCTGCCAGCAACACGACGTCCAGCAGAGGCACGCACAGGAGAAGCGCCCCGCCCACTCTGCGCCGGCCGGCGATGTAGCGCACCGCCAATCCGCTCACCAACAGCACCCAGAACAGGACGTCACAGGCGACGATCAGGTAGAAGATGGCCTAGCTCCCCGGGCTCTCCATGGTGGCGCCCAAGGGCGGTCGTTCCCGGCCGAGTTCGCCGTTGCGAAGGGCCTGCAAGGGGTCGCCGGAGTCGTGAACGGGCCGACGATCGCGCTCATCCTGTCACTCGTACCGGTACTTCAGCGAGTCCGCCTCCGCCTGCTCGATGTCGGCGATCGTCAATCGGGGCATCCGCAGCTGGGCCAGCGTCACCTCGGCCGAGGTCGGCTGGGCGTCCGCCGGCAGCCACTGCTCCGGCTTCCAGGACCCTGAGCGCAGGAGCGACTTGGGACAGTGCGGGTACACCTCCTCGATCCCCACGACCAGGGCGCTGGCCGGCGGCTTGCCCACCGCGGTCAGCTGCGACAGCAGGTCCGGACGGGTGGAGACACAGGCTCGGCCGTTCACCCGGAGCGTCGTGGTGCGCCCCGGGATGACGAACAGCAGCCCGGCCCGGCCCGTGGCGATCACGTTCCGCAGGGTGTCCAGACGCTTGTTGCCCGTTGCGTCCGGTATCGCCACCGTCCGCTCGTCCAGGACCGCGACGAATCCGGCGGGGCCGCCGCGCGGGGACACGTCACAGTTGCCCTCGGCGTCCGCACTGGCGACCAGGACCAGCGACGAGCATCCGATCAACCGGCGGGTCTGCTCGGTGAGTTCGGTCATCTGCTTGCGCAGGGCCGTGTCCTTGGGGAGTTCGTAGACCTGCCGCAACGCCTGTTCGTCGGGCACGGCGTCCAGGAGGAGCGAGTCGAAGGCACTGCCGGTCAGGGAGGTCGTCATACCCCGAACCTAGGCCGTGTTTCGAAAGTGGATCTTGGGCGTTGGATGATCAGGGTTCATGGGGCGGGGAGATCTCACGGACGAGCAGTGGGCGGTGCTGGAGCTGTTGTTGCCGAAGGGGACGAGGGCGGGGCGGCCGCCTGTCTGGCCTCGGCGGCGGCTGATCGATGGCATACGGTTCCGGGTCCGTACCGGTGTTCCGTGGCGGGACGTGCCCGTCGAGTACGGGCCGTGGGGCCGGATCTATGACCTGTTCCGCCGGTGGCAGCGGGACGGCACTTGGCACCGGGTCCTCACTCAGCTCCAGGCCCTGGCCGATGCGCGGGGTGCGATCGTGTGGGACCTGAGCGTCGATTCCACGGTGTGCCGCGCCCACCAGCATGCGGCTGGGGCACGGAAGCAGGGTGACCTGCAGAAGGAACCCCCGGGCGGCATCTTCACCGAGCCCGCTGATCATGGCCTGGGACGCTCGCACGGTGGATTCACCACCAAGCTCCACTTGGCAGTCGAGCAGGGCCAGAAGCCCATGTCGATCGTGTTGACTGCTGGGCAGCGCGGGGACTCTCCACAGTTCGAACCTGTGCTGAAGAAGGTCCGCGTGCCCCGCATCGGGCCGGGCCGGCCGCGCGTCCGTCCCGATCGAGTACGCGCTGACAAGGCGTACGCCTCCCACAGGAACCGCGCCTACCTACGCAAACGCGGCATCCTCTGCACCATCCCGGACAAGGCCGACCAGGCCCTCCATCGCAAGAAGCGCGGTTCGCGCGGCGGCCGTCCGCCGAAGTTCGACAAGATCGACTACCGCGCACGGCACGCCGTCGAGTGTGGCATCAATCGCCTCAAGCGCCACCGGGCCGTGGCCACCAGGTACGACAAGCTGGCGGTCCACTACGAGGCAACTGTGCTGGTCGCGGCCATCAACGAGTGGCTGTGACCGCAGGCTCGCACCGGTCTTTCGTTAATCCTTTGCCGAGGAACCGATGCCCAGCTAAGTTCTCCCAGCCGCCTGATGTTGTTCGGGACCGGCGCTGTCGACGAGGAGGTGTGGAGCACATGCGCAGGAGTGCCCAGCAGTTGAGTCCGCGTACTGATCTTTGCCACTTCCTCACGACGGAGACACCTTGTCGTCTCGCATCACCCCACTGACCGACCCCGCTCACGGCCCGAACAGCCGGCGACTTGCATGGCTGGCGTCCGACGCTGATTCCATCCCCACCGGGACCGCCTTCCTGCGCCTGTTCAACAGCCCCGAACAGGAACATCTGGCCGAACTGACCCTCCAGGTCCATCCGGCGGAGCGACGCCGGCACATCGGCTCGCAGCTCCTCGGCGCCGCCGTGGCCGCTGCTCGGGACGATGCCCGCCGCTGCGTCATCGCACAGGCCGAGGCCGGATCGCCGGGCGACCACTTCCTGCCCGCGCACGGCTTCCGGAAGGTCCTCACTCTGAGGTTCACCCGCCTGCCGCTGGCCGACGCGGACATCAGCGCCCTCGCCCGCATCATCGAGCGCCCGCACTCCGGCTACCGGCTGACCTCATGGCACGGAACCGTGCCCGACGACCTCGCCGAGACGTTCGCCGCCTCACGTCGCGCCATGGACGACATGCCCATGGACGACACCGACTACGGCATCGTCGCCTGGGACGTGGACCGGGTCCGGGCCGCGGCGAAGGCCGTCGAACAGCGCGGCGACCACCTGCACACCGTCGCCGCCGTCGACACCTCCGACGACTCGATCGCCGGCTTCACCGAGCTGGTCGTCCCCGGCAACGGCACAGGTGACGCCCAGCACTACGGCACCGGCGTGCTGCCCGAGCACCGTGGACACGGCCTTGGCCGATGGATGAAGGCCGAGTCGATCCGACACGCCCATGGGCGCTACCCGGACATCGGCGGCCTCCTGACCGACACCGCCGACAGCAACACACATATGAGACAGATCAACGACAGTCTCGGCTACGTCCCCACGCACACGACACATCAGTACCAACTCGACCTCTAGCAGCGGACGGACGGGCCGGACCTGGACGTCACATTGTCCGGCCCGTCCATCCTTTCGATACACGGCCTAGTCCCGCTCCCGCAGGACCTTCACGGCCCGGTCGAAGGCCGAGTCCTTGTTCTGGTCGAACTCCTCCGTGGTGAAGACCGGCTCGGTGAGGTGCGGTGGGATGCCCGCGCCGTCGAAGGTCCTGCCCGACCGGGTCAGCAGCTCCTCGTTCGGCAGCCAGACCGACATGCCGTTGGGGAGCTTGCGCACCATGACGTCCGAGAAGACGCCCTGCGTGGGCTGCCCGATCCGCACGGTCCGGCCGGGCCGGTCCATGAGGGCCTGGGTGAAGGTCTCCCCCGCGCTGACGGTCGAGCCGCCGGTCAGCACGGCGACCGGCCCGGTGTAGCGGGGGCCCTGGCCGGGCGTGACGTACAGGGGCTGGAGGCGTGTGTGCCGGGTGGGGTCCGTGGGATCGTTGCGGGCCCGCTTGGAGTAGGCGAGGTAGGGGGTGTCGGTCAGCCGCCCGGCGATGTGGAGACCCATGGCGTCGGAGCCGCCGCCGTTGATCCGCAGGTCGATGACCAGGCCCTTCAGGTGCCGGGTTCGCTCCTTGCTCAGGACCGTGTCCAGCGCCTTGTCGAGCTCGGCCAGCTCGGCGGTGTAGGGGGCCTTGTCGCCGGCGTAGCCGCCGAAGCCGGAGATCCGCAGGTAGCCCTGACCGCCGGGGAGGTCGGCGTAGGTGATCCGCCCGGCGCCGAAGTCCTGGAGGTTCCGGGCGTCCTTGAGGTCGCGCTCCACGACGAACTTCTTGACCTTGGCGTCGAGCGTCCCGCCGGGCATGACGGTGCCGGGGCGGGGCTGCCCGAAGAACCGGTCGGGGAAGCCGTCCTTGTCGCCGTCGACGTCCCAGACGGCGACGTGGGCGTCGTGGAGCGGCTCCACCATCTTGCTGAAGACGGCGAAGAGTTCGTCCGGGGTCGTCCCTTCGTGGACCGTGGGCCGGTACCGGTCGCGTACGGCGTGCCAGTCGATGCCCTTGGCGGCGAAGAAGGGGTAGTTCTCCTCGAACGTCTGCCAGAAGACGTCGAAGGTGGCGAGCGGATCCCCGGGGGCGGGAGGCGTGCAGGCGTCGGGCAGTTCCGTCATCCGGCGCAGGTTCCGTTCGCCGACGTCGCCGGCCAGCCGTACGGAAGCGTGGTCGCGGTCCCCGCGGGTGCGCACGGTGAGGACGGTGCGTCCGGGCGTGGTGTAGGTGCCGGGGCCGGTCCGCTGCGCGGTGTCGCCCGCGATGCAGCTGACGGCGGTGGTCTGGTACTCCTGGAGGGTTCCGTTCCGGATGGACAGCACGGTGCCGTAGCCGTCGGTGCGCCAGATTCCGTCGGTGGCCGACTGGTGGGCGGTGGCGGCCGGCGCGACTGCGCCGACGAGGGCCAGGGCGACGGCGGTGGCCGTGACGATGCGCACGATCTTGCCTTCTCTGTAGGCGACTTGCTGGGTACGGTCCCTACCGTCGCCGACACGTGATCACCGGGCCATCCGGCTGTCCGGCCGACCGGAGGTGGGGCCAGCCCCCGCTACCACCCGCCCACCGGGGGCAGTGCCCCCGTCCACCCCCGTTGTGGGCAATCGTTCCTCCCCCAGACTCCGTCCGGGGGGACCCCCAGGGCGGAACGGGTGGGCACAACGGAACGGCGCCCCCTGCCGGGCCTAGTTGCGAATCGAGCACATGCTCGATAAAGCCATGCGCCGGTTGATGGGCGGAGCGCAAGGGGTGGGATGAGAGAGCATGGGCTGTCGATTTGGCCTGACCTTGAGTGAGTGATCATGACTGCAGCTGAGCTTGTGTCGGCATACTTGTCGGCGCTGGAGCGGGCGGATGCCGAGGCGGTGCTGGAGTTGTTCGCGCCTGGAGCGACGGTGCACTCTCCGCTGTACGGCCCCCGACCGGCCACGGAGTTCTATCCCGAGCTCTTCGCCGATACCAGCCGGGCGCGCCTGACGCTGCTGGGGGTGGCGGAGGGCCGGACCCAGCAGGGGGCCGCACTGACTTCGTTCTGGTTCCACTTTGATTGGCGCCTGCCGTCCGGAGCTGCCGCGCCGTTTGACGTGGTGGACCTGGCTGAGCTCGCCGAGGACGGCCGTATTGCCACGCTGCGTATCGTGTACGACACCGTTGACGTGCGTCCGGCGTTCGAACGCGAGACCGGCAGTTCGTGGCGGCCCACCACAGATCAGAGCTGACGGGCTGCTGTCCACCCTGGCTGTGAAACGATCTTCAGATGTCTCGGGGCGATCTGACGGATACACAGTGGGAACGGCTGGAAGCCGTGTTGCCGCCGATACCGAAGATGGGCCGACCGCCGCGGAATCGGCGGCAGGTCTTCGACGGGATCTGGTGGCGGGCGCGGACGGGCTCGCCGTGGCGGGATGTGCCCGAGCGGTATGGGCCCTGGGAGACGGTGTATGCGGTGTTCCGGCGCTGGCAGATCGGCGGCATCTGGCCCCGCATCTTGGAGAAGCTGCAGGTCAAGGCTGATGCCGACGGCATCATCGAGTGGGAGGTCTCGGTCGACTCCACCGTTTGTCGAGCGCACCAACACGCCGCCGGCGCCCTCAAAAAGGGGCTGACGATCCGAGTCGGACGCGTCCGAACGGCCTGGCGGCCGAGCCGGACGACCATGGTCTCGGCCGCTCCCGCGGTGGGCTGACCACCAAGATTCACCTCGCGGTGGACGCTTCCTTCCACGTCCTTGCGGCTGTCATCACCGCGGGCCAGCGGGGCGACGCACCGGTCTTCGAGCGGGTCATCGAGAAGATCCGCGTCCCTCGGGTCGGCGTTGGGCATCCGCGCACTCGCCCGAAGCACGTCCTTGCGGATCGCGCCTACTCCTCGCGCCAGATTCGGTCCTACCTGCGCAATCGCGGGATCGCGCACACCATCCCAGAGAAGCGCGACCAGGCCGGCCACCGGATCCGCCGTGGGTCGGCCGGTGGCCGCCCGCCCGGATTCGACCGCGAGATGTACAAGCGCAGACACAAGGTCGAGTGCCGGATCGGTCTGTTGAAGCAGGCCAGAGGCGTCGCGACCAGGTACGACAAGCTTGCCGTCCGCTACGAGGCCACCGTCCAACTCACCCTCATACGGCAAGCGCTGTGACCACATCTCAAACACGTCCTACTAGGCCGGTCCGTGGCGACCACGACCTGGTGGTCGATACGGATCCCCCGAACGCACGGTGGCGGAAGCCTCCCTCTCCTCCGTGGCGGGGACGGAATGCGGCGTGCTGGGTGGGTACACGCCCTGTCGCCCCGTCAGGCGGCGTTGCCCTGAGGGGGGTTCAGCAGACGTCTGATCACATGGAGACAGACCGTCGCGCCGACCACGAGGCGACGCTGCTCGATCCCGGTGCGTGGGTCGAAAGCCACGCGATAGCCCTGAAGGCCGTCGAACGCGCGCACGGTCGAGGCCGTCACCTCGGCGACGAGTCCGTCGCTGTCGTCCCATACCCGCCAGGCCCTGCCCAGGAGTGCGTTGCGGGTGATCCGCAACGTGCCACTTTGGGGCGTCCCCACGTCGAGCAGCCGGGTGTGGTGGAGGCGGCCCGCCGCACGGACCTCGCCGATCGGGTCACCCTCGGGGCCGGTCACCCGGAAGCCGGGTCTGGTGAACCCACCCCTTCCGGAGAGCAGGTCGACTCGCAGGAGCGGGCGGTCGTCGAGGTCGTGGAGTACGTACGCGAAGGTGCCGCGTTCGTCGAGGTACGCCAGGACCGTGCCGTCCTCCGCAGCCATGTGCATCCTCGGCCCCACGTACCGGCGCAGGACCGAGCGCCGCGGCTCCGCGAGGATCACCGTGTCGAGGCCGAACGGCCGGTGAACCGGGCTCGTGTCATTGCCGCCACCCATGCCGTGGCCTCCCGCCCTCGCCGCTCCCGTGGCCCGAGCCCGAGTATGGCCGCGCCGAGGGGTGAGGGACAGCGTTGTGCGCGGAGAGAAGTGGGTGGTGACCTGCCCTCAGTGGAGCGTGAGGGCCGCGCTCTCACTCGGTGTGCGGCGGTACGCCGCGGTACGCCAGGCCCTCGTCACGGACTCCCGCGCCACGTCCGTCGCCGATGCCGTGTCCGCGGGCAACCGCGGCGGGGCCCCGAGGTGGACATGGAGTCGGGGGCGGCGCAGAGGAGCGGTCAGGAGGCCCGCGAGTTGCTTGGCGACGCTCCCCGAGGTGATGCGGCGGGCGCCGGCCTGCCCAAGGGGCACCAACGGCACCCCGGCGGCAGCTGCCAGCCGGGCGGGGCCGCTGCGGAAGGCCTGTGGCGGGGCGTCCGCCGCGTCGGGGCGGTCCGGGATGCCGCCCTCTCCGTACACGAGGACGTAGCGGCCCGCGCGGAGGGCCGCCTCCGCTCCGATGAGGGCCTCGGCCGCTCGGGCGGTCCCGCGCCGCACGGGCACGTACCCCTCACGCGTCAGGGCGCGGCCGAGCAGAGGGATGCGCCACAGACCGGCCGCGCAGAGCACGACGGGTTCGACTCCCATGCGGCGCAGGGCCGCGAGGACGACGACGGGGTCGGCGAGGCTGGTGTGGTTGGCGACGATCACGGCACCGCCCTCGGGCATCCGAGGGATGTCGGCCGTGACGGCGAGCCGTCCCAGGGCGGGAACCACTGCTGCGGCGAGTCGACTGAGCATGCGGGGCGGCCTTTCCGGCTGTCGCGGTGTTGCCCTCATCGTCGGGCCGCGTGGCCGCCGCGGGCCTGAGCGCCGCTACTCAATCCGCCCTGTGTACTCGACCCGGCGGGGCGGTGTGCCGGGCGGAGGGCGGGTGGCGCGGCGAGGTCGTCGGGCCACCCGCCCGGTGATCAGTTCGCGTTCACGAGGTCGTGCGCGGGGACGGTCACGGTGCGCTTGCCGGGGGTGCCGCCGAGGACGATCTTCCGCAGGGCGCTGTTGTTGTCGAGGTTGGTCTCCTTCAGGCGCTTGGCCGGGTTGGCCAGGACCTGGATGTAGTACGTGCCGTTGGGGACGTCCGTGATGTCGAAGGACTGGCCCGGCAGGTCCTGGGTGTAGGTGTCACCGGAGCCGACGTCGAGGACCTCGCGGACGGAGATGGAGTTCTCCTGGCCGCAGGCGGTGGACAGGTCGGTGTTGTACGGGTGCCAGTTGGCGTTCTTCACCGTGTAGTCGACGGCGTCGGTGTTGGCCAGGCAGAAGGCCTCCTTGCCGCTGCGCACCGCTTCCTTCTGGTCCGCCTTCAGCAGCCGGTAGCTGGCGAAGTCGGTGAAGTGCCAGTGCACATGGCCGGGGCGCGGGTCCCACTCCATGGTGCCGGTCGGGGTGTAGCCGACCTGCTTGCCGTTGGCGTCGTAGAAGTACTGGTACGCGTCCATCATGGCCTTGCCGGGCGAGCGGAAGCCGTCCACCACGAGCTGGGCGGGACCGGCGTTCCAGACGTTGGCGCTGAAGGCCAGGTAGTCCTTGCCGGGTACGTCCTGGCCGCCGTCGCTGATGGTGATGCCGTAGGCCGGCAGCGACCGCAGGTCGGGCTTGGGGACGTTCGCCGGGACGGAGGCCTTGCCGGTGGGCCGCTGGGACATCGGATTGAGGGCAGGCGCCTTGCGCGATCCGTCGGTCTGCCCGGCGGTGTCGCCCGTCTGCAGCTGCATGTCGGCGCGCGCGGCCTGCTGCTGCTTCTTGAGCGCCCAGGGCAGGGCCGGCGGGGCGGCCTTCAGCGGTCCGTGGCCGACGTTGTACGAGACGCCCGCGCCGCTGGTCTCCGGCGCGCCCGCCTGGGCGGGCGTCGGGGCGTGCCCCGGCCCGTGCCCGGCGTGCGCGGCCGGGGCCTGGTGGGCGGAGCCGTGCCCGGCGTGCTCCCCGGCGGCGGCCGACCGGGCGGCCGCGCCACCCGGGCCCTCCTCCCAACTGCGCTCCTGGACAGTGACCTTGACGGTCGCGGGCTTGTCGGCGATACCGAAGAGGTCGCGGTACTTCTTGGCGACCCCGATCTTGGCCGTGTAGGTGCCGACGGCGAGCTTCAGGGGCTGGGTGTAGGAGCCGGCGTAGGTGTTGGACGCCCACCCCTTCTCGACGCCCCAGACGGAACCGAGGGTGAACGGGTTGGTGGGACAGCTCTCCGGATACTTCGAGGTGGCGGGCGCGTCGGGCCGTACCCGTCCGCTGGCGTTGTTCGGGCAGAAGCTCTCCGCCCGGCTGACGACCTTCTTGCCCGCCTTGTCGGTGAGCGTGATCTCCGTGAAGCCGGGCAGCCCGGAGAAGTCCTTCACGGTGCCCAGCGGCAGCGTCTTGGGCTTGGCCTTTCCGCCGTCGAACACCGTCTGGTTGATGGTCACCGGGTCCTTGTAGGACTTCCTGGTCACCTTGAACTCCAGCGGGCTGCCCTCCGCGGTCAGGTAGGTGCCCAGGTCGAGATAGACGCCGGGCTCCTCCTTCCACGAGGTGAGCGTGACGGCGTCGGTCGCCGCGATGAGACTCAGCTTGGGCCCCGTCGCGGCCTTCGCCTGGTCCGGCGCGGCGGTCATGAAACCGGCCGTGACGGCCATGGCGGCGACGGCCGTGGTACCGGCGAGCAGCGGACGCCGCAGCCGGGTGGTGCGCTTGGTGGTCATCGTTCCCTCGTCCTCCGGATGCTGTGAGAAGGAAGCGGACAGCGGGCCACCGGCCCGGCAGGACTGGGCAGAACTGGGCAGCGCGGGACTGCGGTCGTGCGGTCCGGCCGGCGCGGTGAGAAGCACTCGCTGCGCCCGTGGGGTGAGAGGAGGGGACGGGATGCCGGGTTGTCCGGCGGGGCGAATCCGTCGGGATGTTGGCCGAATTCCACCGCCTCGGGTGAAAGCCGACCACGCCGTGCGGCGCCGAGGAGTTCGGCGCCGCACGGTCGTGCGTCAGGGTCGTGCGTCAGGGTTGCGCGTCAGGGAGCGTCGCGTGACGCGTCAGGGGCGGGCGGCGAGGGCTTCGACCTCGAAGAGCACTTCGGGCGTGGCCAGGCTCGCGACGCCGATGAGGGTCTGTGTGGGCGGTTTCGTGCCCCAGAGCTCCTGTACGGCCCCGGCGATCGGGCCGAGCTTGCTGACGTCGTGGTTCACCACGTACGTCCTGAGCTGGACGACGTGACCGAGGTCGAGCCCGTGGGCGGCGAGGGCGACGCCGATGTTGTGGAACGTCCGCTTGACCTGCTCGGCGAAGTCGGCCGAGACGACCGCGCCGTCGGGCCCCGAGCCGTACTGGCCCGCGACAAGCACCAGTTCGGTGCCCGCGGGGACGGTGGCGGTGTGGCTGTAGCCGAACGGGGTCGGGTCGTGCAGGCCGTCCGGGTTGACGATGGCGTGTGCCATGCGGGTCACCTCTCCTGTGCGGTGGATGGGGCAGGTCTGTGGGGTGCGGGTACAGCCTGGCGGGCAATCACGACACCCTGTGTCACGTATTCCGGTAGCGTTCCGGCCGTGCGCGCCGATCGGTTGGTCTCGCTGGTGCTGTTGTTGCGGCAACACGGCCGGTTGTCCGCGGCGGCTCTGGCCCGCGAGCTGGAGGTGTCCACCCGGACCGTGCTGCGTGACATCGACGCGCTGTCCGCCGCCGGTGTTCCGGTCTACGCGGAACGCGGCCGGCACGGCGGTTTCGCGTTGCTGCCCGGTTTCCGTACCGAGCTCACCGGCCTCAACCACGACGAGGCGCTCGCGCTGCTGGTCGCCGGATCGCGGCGCGGCGCGCAGGTGTTCGGCCTCGGCTCGTCGCTCGCCTCGGCGATGCTCAAGGTGGTCGACGCGCTGCCCGCGAGCTACCGGGCCACCGCGGCGGGCGCGGCCCAGCGCCTGCTCGTCGATCCGGAGACGGATCTCCTCTCGCGCCGGCCGGTCACCGACGAGGTGCCGGACGTCATCGCGGCCGCGGTCCGGAGCGCGGTGTTCGCCGGGCACAAGCTGCGCATCCACTACGCGGCGGTGGACCAGGCGCCGAAGTGGCGCACGGTGGACCCGATCGGCCTGGTCACCGTGCGCGACCAGGGCTACCTGCTCGCGATCCGCTCCGGCGAGGACCGCACCTACCGGCTCTCCCGGGTCCTGGCCGCCGAGGAGCTCGCCGAACCCGCCGAGCGGCCGGAGCGGGTCGATCTGGACCGTGCCTGGCAGGAGCGCGCCAGGCGGTTCCGTACCGGCGGCGACACCGTCACCGTACGCATGCGGATGGACCCGGCCCGGCGCGAGGAGCTGGTCGGCACCGCGCTCGCCGTCCTGGCCGAGGAGGCCGACCCGGCGGACGGGTGGTTGCGTCTCGAGGTCACCTTCCAGGATCCGAGGCACGCCGAGTGGGCCCTGTGGCAACTCGACACGAGCGGGGAGGCGTTGGCCCCGCAGTGGTTGCGCGACGCGCTGCGCGACCGCGCGACGGCCGTCGCCCGCCGCTACGGGGGTTGAGGATCCGCAGGCCTCTTTCGGGCCGCAGGCCTCCTTCGGGCGCAGGCCTCCTTCGGGCGCAGGTCTCCTTCGGGCGCAGACTCCTTCGGGCCTCAGGCCCCTTTCCCCGTACCAGTCCCGCACATTGACGTTGCGTCAGGTCGCTCCTCTTCGCCCGTCCCGCATGTCCGGATCTGCAGGGGGTTCGTCATGGCGGCCCGGCGGTCCCGCGGCTGACGATGGAGGCCGTACCGGGACTCGCCGTCTGCGAGGAAGGGAATCGTGGACGGCTCCGCGCATTCGCTCTCCGCTGCTTCGGCGTGTGCCCTCACATTCCTGACGAGTTGGGAGACATCCATGCGTGCCAAGGCGAGGACCCTCACCGCGGTGACCACCGCGGTGGTTTCGGTCGCCCTGCTGGCAGCCTGCTCGGCCGGCGACGCCGAGGCGAAGGGCGACCAGGCGAGCAAGAAGGGTGGCGGCAGCGGCAGCGCGGCAGCCCCGGCGGCCACACCGCCGACCGCGAAGGCCCCTTCCGCGTTCCTCTCCTTCCCGTCCGCCGGTCTCGGATGGAAGGAACTTCCGGGGTCGGGCGGCGTGACGTACGCGAACGTGCGCGGCGATCTCGCGGGGAGCGGCAGCTACGAGGCGTTCGTCCGCTTCCCCGCGGGGAAGGACAATCCGATGCACGTCCACAGCCAGGACCTCCCGACCGTCGTCCTGAAGGGCACCTTCTACGCGGACATCGACGGGAAGCGCGTCCAGTACCCGGCCGGCTCCTACTACCGCCTCCCCGCGGACAAGCCGCACCTGAGCGGATGCGAGAAGGGAGAGGAATGCCTCCTCTTCCAGTACCAGGACGACCACTTCGACCTGGTGCCCACCAAGACCGGGCAGGAGGAGTAGGAGGCCCAGGGGACGACCCGGTCGACGGGCCGGGTCAGACGACCACCCGGTAGTGCGTCGTCAGACGGTGGTCGTCGTCGAGGACGTGGAACGCGAGGCCCGGCGGCTGGTCGCGGTCCGCGGGCCGGTCGCCCTCCCACGGCATCCGCAGGGTCCAGGTGACGGCGGGTCCGACGATCAGGGGGCGGCCGGCGAAGACGGAGGCGGCCGCGGTGTGGGCGTGTCCGGTCAGGACGGCGACCACATGGGGATGCGCATCGAGGAGTGCGGCCAGTCGCCCGGGCTCTTCGAGCCTGCACGAGTCGGGCAGCGGGTGGTGGAGGTCGACCGGCGGCTGATGGAAGGCGATCAGGGCCGGGGTGGACGGCGCCAGCGCGGTCAGCCGGCTGTCGATCCAGTCGAGCGTCGCCGCGTCCAGGCGTCCTTCGTCGCGGCCGGGGACGGTCGCGTCGCACATCAGGACGGCGGTCCCGGCGATGTGGTGGATCCGGTTGACGGCCCGTCGTCCGGCTCCTCGCCCAGCAGGGCCTTGAGGTAGGCCGGGCGCGCGTCGTGGTTGCCGGGGCAGGTCAGTACGGGGAAGGGGGCTGCCAGGATGCGGGCCGCCTCCTCGTACTCGGCCTCCTCGCCGTGATCGGCGATGTCTCCCGTGACCAGGACCGCGTCGACCGGCCGCGGGAGGGCCCGCAGGTGGTCCATGACCTGGATGGCGCGGCGGGTGGCCCGCTCGCTGCCGTCCAGGTGCAGATCGCTGATCTGGGCGAGCAGCAAGGTCATCTCGCATCCCCCTCGTTTCCCGACTAACGGAAGTTCTGTCGTTTTCCGTTAGGTGACCCTAGGGTGTGTGTACGCGTGTGATCAAGGGCCGCCGACCGGGCGGAGGAGGAGACGGTGATGGAGGAACGCTGGGTGGCGCTGGAACTGGCGAGCACCATCCGCCACGACGGAGCCGGCGGTGTCACCGACGACCTCGCCACCGCTCCGGGGACCACCCGCTGGATCCAGGAGCGGGCCGACCTGCCGGTCCTCGCCCTTCCGGCCGGAGGGATCGTGGCGGACGACAGCCTCAGGGCCGAGATCACCGAGTTACGGCGGGCCGTCCGGACCCTCTTCGCCCGGGCGGTCGGGCCCGCTCCGCCCAGCCCCGCCGACGCCCATCGGCTGCTCCCGGCCGATGAGGCGCTGGCCCGCCTCAACAGGGTCGCCGCCCGTGAACCCGTCGTCCCGCAGCTGGACTGGCCGCGGGACGGCGCGCCCGTCGTCCGTCTGCCGTCGACGGAGGGGGATCCCCGGGTGCGCCTCCTGGCGGCCCTGGCCCGGGCGGCCATCGACTTCCTGAGCGGGCCGCAGCGCGAGCAGTTGCGCGCCTGCACCGCGCCGCGCTGCGTGCGCTACTTCGTCAAGAGCCATGGACGGCAGGAGTGGTGCAAGCCGTCGTGCGGCAACCGCGCCCGGGCGGCTCGGCACTACCGGCGCGTGCGCGAGTCGGGCGACACCGGGGGATCGGCGCCGGGTTCCACCCCGCCCTGACCGGCGTCTGGCCGCCCTGCACGGCGGCCGGACATACTGGAGGTGTGCAATCGCCGTCACTGCTCGCCCAAGGACTGCGGGAACGAGCCGGTGAGGCCCTGCTGCAGCGGGTCGCGGGCCCGACGGCGCACGAGAAGCGCGCTCGTATCCACGGCACGCCGGGGCCTCGATGGTTCGGCCCCGATCGCCCCGTGCGCCGCGTGCACGCCGACGCGTCGATGTACGTCGGAGGTCTCGCGGCCCTGTTGCTCCAGTCGCTCCACCCGGTCGCCATGGCGGCGGTCTCGGCGCACTCCGGCTTCCAGGGAGATCCCTGGGGGCGGCTGCAGCGCACCAGCACCTTCCTCGCGGTCACGACCTTCGGAACCCGTGACGACGCGGAGCAGGCGGTCCGCAGGGTGCGGGAGGTCCACGCGCGCGTCGTGGGGCGGACGTCGACGGGAGTGCCGTACCGCGCCTCCGATCCGCACCTGCTCACCTGGGTGCACATCGCCGAGACGTCCTGCTTCCTGCGCGCCCACCAGCGCTACGGCCGCCGCCCGCTCGGTACGGCCGGACAGGACGGTTACGTCGCGGACATGGCGCTCGTCGCACGCCGGCTCGGCGTGGACCGGCCGCCCGAGTCGATGGCCGAGCTGACCGCCTGCCTGGCCGCCTACCGGCCCGAGCTGCGGGGCACCCCGGAGTCCCGCGCGACCGCCCGCTTCCTCCTGGCCCATCCGCCGATCCCGCTCCCCGCACGGCTCCCGTACGCCTTCCTGGCAGCCGCGGCGGTCGCGCTGCTGCCCCGCTGGGTCAGGGCCTCGCTGGACCCACCGCTCGCGGTGCGTCTGATGATGCCCGTCGCCCCGCTCGCCGGGCGCGCGATCATCGGCCTGATCCGCTGGGCGGTACCGCCCCCGCCGCTCCCCCCGCCACCGGATGCCGAGGCGCCGCCCGGTGCCGGGGTGACCTAGAGTGCGGGTGTGCCGTCGTACAGCATTGGGCAGGCCGCGCAGCTGCTCGGAGTGAGTTCGGAGACCGTTCGCCGGTGGGCGGACGGCGGCAGGCTGGGCATGGAGCGCGACGGGTCCGGCAAGCGCACGATCGACGGTGTGGCGCTGGCCCGGTTCGCGAGCGAGCGCGGCGCCGGGCTGCACGCCGTGCCGGAGGACGATGTGCCGACCTCCGTACGGAACTCGTTCGTGGGCATCGTGACGGCGGTACGGGTCGATGACGTGGCCGCGCAGGTCGAGGTCCAGTCGGGTCCGCACCGGCTGGTGTCGCTCGTGACGCGCGAGGCCGTCGAGGAGTTGGCCCTGGAGGTCGGTGTCACGGTCACCGCACGCGTGAAGTCGACCAGCGTGCACATCGACCTTCCCTGACCCCCGCCGGTCAGCGGCAGAGCAGGGCCGCCCGCAGGTCGAGCTTGTGGTCGAGTCGGGACAGGTCCCGGCCGGTGAGGGCCTCGATGCGCTCCACGCGGTAGTGGACCGTGTTCACGTGGAGGTGCAGGGCCTCGGCGGTCCTCGCCCAGGAGCAGTTGTGCGCCAGGAAGACCTCCAGGGTCTCCAGGAGGGTCGCGTTCGACCCCTTGCCGGCGTCCAGCAACGGGCCGAGGACGGTGTCCTGGTACACCGCCCGTACGTCGGCGGGGACACCGGCGAGCAGCGTCCTGAGGTCGGCGAGGTCCGCCGGCCGCGCCACCCGCGCAGCCGGCACCGCCGCCGCGTCGGCGGGGGTCGCCGAGCGGGCGCCCGCGAGGGCGTACCGGGCCTGGGCGAGGGCGCCGGGAAGGTCGCCCGGGCCAGGGACGGGGTCGCTGACTCCGGCGTGCAGGGCGGCGCCGGGGCGGCAGGCGTGGAGCAGCGGCCACACCTCGCGGAGCCGTGCGGGCACCTCGCCGCCGGGGTCCGGCTCGTGCGCGAGGACCGCGACGGCCTCGCCCCCGGGCCGCGCCGCGACGGCGGACGCGACCGCGCCCTGGTGCCTCAGGCCTTCGGTCAGGGCCGCTGCGGCGTCGCCCGGGTCGTCCGCGTTCTCCGAGACCGCGACCACCACGGTGTACGCGGCGGCGTCGGCGAGCCCGCACGAACGCAGGCCCTCCTCAAGGGCGTTCGCCTCCCCGTACGCCGCGCTCACCCGGGTCACCAGCTCCTCGTGGGCCTGGCGGCGGGGCGCCGTCCGCCGGTCCCCGCGTCGACGGTGACGGCCGACGAGCTCGCCGATCTCGTGCAGGATCCTGGGAGGCACCCGGGCGTCCTCCGGCAGGTGCAGGTACCAGGTGTCGAAGACGCTGTCGTCGGCCTCGATCCGCACGGTCGTGCCGTGCCGACCGCGCACCGCCTCCGCCGCGCGCTGGGCGGGGAGTTCGGCCGCGGTCGCGGTCCTGGCGACCGTACGGCCGCTGCCGGTGAGCAGGTGGCAGTCGGGCGTGCCGAGGTGGGCGAAGGAGAGGTCGAGCAGTTCGGCGGCCGACGCTCCCCGTTCCAGAGCGCGGTCGAGGTCGACGCGCACGTTCTCCGGCAGCGCGTAGTGGTCGGTGGGGCGACGGCCGAGTTCGCCCCACTGACGGAGGTAGACGGCCTCGGTGACGGCCCGGAAGCTGGTGTGCGCGGGTACGGCGAGCAGGGCGACGCGGTGCGTTCGGCAGGCGTCCACGAGCGCGGCCGGTACCTCGCCGTGCGTCTCCTCCCCGGCGAGCAGGGCCACCGCGCCCGCCTCGCGCAGGGCGGACACGAACCGGTCGGCCTTGGCCGGATCGCCGTCGGACGACCACCACACGAGACCGCTGAGGACGATCTCGCCCGGCTGCAGGAACCTGGCCGGGTCCTCCAGGTCGGTCGCCATGACGCCGCCGATCTCCTGGAAGAGCAGTGCCTCGTCCCCCCAGACCAGCGAGAGGTCGAGACGGTCGAGGCGGAGAAGGTGATCGACCTGCATGCGGGACTCCCAGGGTGCTCGCGGACGAGGCCCGCACCTCATATTCGCAAAGTGACTACGAGTTTCACCATGGTAGATACGAAGCCAGGACGACGAAACACCCCCTTCTACGCAGGCCCTGTTCGCTGCTCCCCCTGCATCAGGCGGGGCGGGCCGCCCCCGGGTGGAGCGGCGGGGTCGCGGCCGCGGCCCGGCGGTGGCGGCGACGCGCTCTCGGGGCGTCGGCGGGGCGGCGGTGGACGATGCGGAAGCGGTGGCTCTCGCGGGCCAGTTCGTGGCCTTCGGCGTCGAGGAAGCGGCCCGTCACGTCGTACGTCCCGCAGCCCCGGCCGACCGGCAGGCGTTCGACCGGCAGCTGGATCTCGTACGGTCCTCCGGCCCGGAACCCGCCGAGCACGTTACGGGCGGTGGCGATCGTCCTCCCCTCGCGCGACCGCTCCGCCACGAAGGTCAGCCCGTCGACCTCCTCGTCGGTACGGAAGGTCAGGGCGACGCCCACGACCGTCCCCTCCGGCAGCTCGACGACGTCCTGCCCCGGTGCGCCCTGGTCCACGGTGACCCGGCCGAACTCGTCCGACACCAGAGCCACGTTCAACAGCTGGAAGACCGCCATCTCGGACTCACGACCTCTCGCCCCGGACGTCCGCCGCGTTCCCTCCGGTGCCCTCCACGGTACGCCCCCCGGTGGCGGTCACACGGCGTGGTCCGGGGACCACATCGCGTCCTCAGGCCGCTGACCCGGAGGCTTCGGGGGCATCAGGGGCTTCCGTCGGGCGCGCCGCCCGGCGCTTGCGGTGCTGGTCGAGTTCGAACGAGGCGAGGACCGGGGCGGACATGTTCAGCGCGAGGACGAAGGCGTGGGAGGCGGTGCCGCCGTCCCTGACCCGCGTGACCGTCGCCGCCAGCGCGCAGCAGAACAGCAGCACGGGCAGCCCCCTGCGCCACAACGGCAGGTCCGCGATCCGCCAGACCCGGACGCACTGGACCACGTTGAGGACGATGAGGGCCAGCGCGGTGAGCGCGAGGAGCGGCAGCATGACGGACACGGGGGACTCCAGAGCAAGGGCGGAACGGTGAGCGGCGGTCGTCTCGGCCCACCGGCCCATGATCGTACCGGCGCCTTCTCCCCCGCCCGCCGCCTTCTCCTCCGCCCGGCTCCGCCGGGTCCGGTGCGGTTGCTACGCGGCCGTCCTGCGATGCCGGTAGTTCACGGCGGACGCCTTGGCCACCGCCAAGGGGTTCAGGAACCGCAAGGGGCCGATCAGGCGGGACGCGAACAGGTGCATGTGCCGCGCCAGCGACGCGTCTCGCGCCGCCGCCGAGAACATCAGCCGTTCCAGGGGGTTGAAGGGCCTGGCCTTCGCGAAGTCGGCGGCCAGGTTCTGGTGCGGGCCGAGTCGGCGCCGGTGCCTGCGGGCGTACACCGCGAGGGACTTGTCGAGGTCGCCCCGACCGGTCACGGCCGGACCGACGGCCTCCGTCAGCCAGTGCGCGGACTCCAGGGCCCACCCGCAGCCCACTCCCCACAGCGGGTCGCCGGTCAGCGCGGCGTCGCCGATGAGCGCGAGGCCCGGTGCCGTCGCCCTGCGGCTGCGCAGGGGGTAGTCGACCAGTCCGATGATCTTCGAGACGCGCTCGGCGGAGTCGATGGGCGGCGCGTCGGGCAGGGCGCGGACGAAGGCCAGGAAGCTGCCCTCCAGGTCCTCCCGGAAGTCCGGCAGCCGCTTCTTGTCCGGGACGACGGCGATGACCGTCACCCCGTCGTCGTTGGGGAACGCGTACGCCATGTCGGGCTCGAGGAACCAGGTGTGCCCGATCCCGTCGCGCAGCGGAAGGTCCCGGTAGTGCGCGAGATAGGCGAACCGGGTGTTCTCGTACTCCCGGGTGGCCACCCCGGCGAACTTCGCCACGGCCGAGTCCTTGCCGTCGGCGCCGACGACCAGGCGGGCCCGTATCTCCCGCTCGCCGCTCGGTGTCGAGGCCCGCACCCCGACCGTCCGCCCGCCCTCCGTGACCAGGCCGGACACCTGATGGCCGAGGAGCAGATCGACGCCGGGAGTCCGCGCGGCGCGGTCCCTGATCATCGGGTCGAGGACACTGCGCCGGATGTTGTACGCGTACGGCAGTTCCGGGCCGCCCGCCGCGGGCCTCGGCTCGATCCAGCCCCAACGGGTGTACCAGCGCGCGTCGTTGTGCACCGCTCCGGCCTTCTCCAGGTCGGGGACGAGGCCGATCTCCTTCAGCACCGGGTAGGCGTTGGCCGTGATGGAGTGGGTGCACAGCACCTTGTACGCCTCGGGGTCCGAGCGGCGTTCCAGCAGGGCGACGCGGGCGCCGCGCCGGGCGAGCAGGATCGCCGCGGCGCTGCCTGCGAGGCTGGCTCCGCCGATGACGACGTCGTAGTCGTCCGTGGCACTCTCGGGCATGGTCATGTGCTGATCTCCCCCTTCAGTACACAACTGCTGTCAGGCGCATGCCGAATAGTAGTGCGGGATACTGTGCCGCGGACGGTACGTACACGGGGGCGAGGCCGAACATGACACTGCGGGACGGGGATCCGCGGACGATCGGCGGGTACGACCTGATCGCCCGCCTCGGGTCGGGCGGTATGGGGACGGTGTACTCGGGGCGGGCCGCTTCGGGCCGGCTCGTCGCGGTGAAGCTGGTGCACCAGCAGTTCGCCGACGACCCCGAGTTCCGTACCAGGTTCCGGCAGGAGGTGGCGGCCGCCCGGCGGGTGAGCGGAGCCTTCACCGCCGCCGTGGTGGACGCCGACCCGGACGCGGAGCGGCCCTGGATGGCCACCCAGCTCGTGCACGGGCGGACGCTGGGCGCGCGGGTGAAGGCCGACGGGCCGCTGCGCGGGGCGGAGTTGCGGATGCTCGCACTGGGCCTCGTCGAGGCGCTGCGCGAGCTGCACACGACCGGCGTGGTCCACCGCGACCTGAAGCCGGACAACGTGCTGCTCACGGACGACGGGCCACGGGTCATCGACTTCGGGATCTCACGGGCCGCCGGGCAGCAGACGCTCACGTCGACGGGTCAGATCCTCGGGACTCCGCCGTACATGTCGCCGGAGCAACTGTCCGCGCCGGCACGGGTGAAGGCGTCGTCGGACGTGTTCTCGCTGGGCTCGGTGCTGGTGTTCGCCGCGACCGGCCGGGGGCCATTCGACGCCGACTCGCACTACCTGACGGCCTACCGCGTGGTGTCGGAGCCGGCGGACATCGCCGCGCTGACCGGCCCGCTGCGGGCCGTGGCCGCCGCGTGCCTGGCCAAGGAGGCCGCCGAACGGCCGGGCCCCGACGAGCTGCTGGCCGCGCTGGCGGAGATCCCGGCGGACGACTGGGAGTCCCCGCTCGACGGCTCGCCCACGTCGCCTGTCGCGCCGAGGCTCCACGAGGTCACGGGCGGGGACGGGCCGCCGACCGAGGACGCGGGTGGGCCGCCGACCGGCGACGCGGGCGGGCCGCCCACCGGACCGGTCGCGCACCCGCTGCCCGACGCCCGCGCGGTGGCCGAGCGACGCCGGCGGGTGCGTCGGCGCTCCCTCCTCGCAGTGGCGCTCGTGGCTTCGCTGCTGGCAGGCGGCGGGGTCTACCTGCGGTACTTCCAGTCGCCCGGCGCTCCCCGCGACGACGCCAGGACCCCTCCCTCCCAGAGCACCACGCGGCCGCCCGCCCGGCCCGCCACCACCACGACCCTCCCCGCGTACGTCGCCACCGACGGCGGCAGCCCGACCGGCAACCGGGCCTACGCCGACGCGCCCGCCCGGCGCCCCGCCGGCTGGCGGGCCTGGAACGGCCGGCCTGACATGGGGGCCTGCGTGTACGCGGACTCCTCGCTGGTGTGCACGGCCCCCGGCCCCGAGGCGGGCTCCGACGACGTGCTGGGCCGCTTCGACGCGGCGACCGGCGAGCCGCTGTGGGGCCAGCTGCTCGAAGACGTCGTGGAGGGGCAGAGCCCGTTGGTGGCCCCCGGAGCGGTCGCCGGACGCCACACGGTGATCGTGCTCGGCAGGGACGGGTTCACCGCCCACGACCTCGTCGACGGTGCCGAGCGCTGGACGTACCCGACCAGGAAGCGGCTGCGGCGGCCGGTGCTCGACGCGGACGGCAGCCGGGTGTTCGCGGTCGACGCGTCCGGCACGGTCACCGCACTGGAGACCCGGTACGGCAAGGTCCTGTGGCAGCGGACGGTGTCCGGGACCGGGGACGGCCCCCCGGTGCTGCGGGTGGCGGCGGACCGGGTGTACGTACAGGGGTCCCAGAGCTCCGGCGCGTCGGCCCACAGCTTCGTGACCGCCCTCGACGCGTCGACCGGTGAGGAGTTGCCGTTCGGTACGCCCGAGGACGGCACCCGGTTCGCGCTGCCCGGAACGTGCGCGAATCGCGGACTGACATTGGCCCAGGACGAGGGCCCGGGTCCGGCCGAGGGCGAGTCCGACTCCGGGTCAGGGGACGGGGCGACCTTCTTCCTGTGCGCCAAGGAGGACGGGACGGGTGTGCTGCGCGGTGAACCCGCCTGGCGGCGGACCACGGACATCCCGTTCGCCGGTACGACCCTGTCGGGACCCACCTCGGCCGGGCTCAAGGTGTACCTCCTGGCGGCCGCGCCGAACGGCGAACCGGGCTTCGTCCAGCTCGACCAGAAGTCCGGCGCGGCCGTGTGGCGGGTTCCGCTGGCGAAGGAGTGCCCCGGTCTCACGCGCACGGAGGCGGCGAACGCGGTGGTGGTCACCGACGGTCTCGCGTATGTCAGGTGCCGGACCTCGGGGGTGGTGATCGACCTGGTCTCCCGGAAGAAGACCGGCCGGTTCACCGTCCCCGACGGCGGCGTGCCCACCGGCCCGGACGGCGCGTCCGACTTCCTGGTGGTGGGTGGACTGGTCTTCACCCCGACCACCAAGGGCTGGTCCGCCGTCGAACCCACCCGGGCCTAGACCGGGGTGGGTTCGACGGCGGGGCCGGGTCAGGCGGCGGGCTGCTGCTGGGTGACGCAGTGGATGCCGCCGCCGCCCGTGCCGAGGCGGTCGATGTTCAGCTGCTCGACGACCCGGTCCGGGTAGAGCCGGGCCAGGGTCGCCCGGGCCGCCTGGTCGGCCTTCGTGTCGCCGAAGTGGGCGCTGATGACGGCGCCGTTGCAGAGGTAGAAGTTGGCGTAGGAGGCCAGGAAGTCCGGGTTGGTGGAGCGGATCTTGTAGTAGTCCGGGCCCTGGAGCTTCATCGTGTCCATGGGGACGCCGTTCGCGGTCGTCGAGGCGGACAGGATGCTGAACTGCTGGCGCGCGTCGCGTGCGTAGGCGTCGTTGTCGGAGGCCAGGGGCATCTGCACGAGGGCCTCGCCGGGGGCGAGGAAACGGGACGTGGCGTCGACGTGGTCGTCGGTGATGTCCTGGCCGCGGACGCCGTCGAACCAGATCATCTTGGTGGCGCCGTACGCGTCGAACAGCGCGGTCTCGATCTGGCGTTCCGTCATTCCGGGGTTGCGGTTGCGGTTCACCAGGCTGCTGCGGGTCGCCATGAGGGTGCCCGCGCCGTCCTGCTCGACGGCGCCGCCCTCGCCGACGAGGTCGGCGGAGGTGAAGGGGACACCGACCCAGGTGGCGATCCGCCCGGCCACCAGGGCGTCCTTGGCGTGGGTCTGCTTGTTGCCCCAGCCGTTGAAGTTCAGGCCGACGGCGTCCAGGCCGCCCTGGCCGTCCGTGCGGAAGACGGCACCCGTGTCGCGCATCCAGGCGTCGTCGACGGGGATGGAGCTGAGGACGGTGACCGCGGAGCCGCACTGCTGACGGGCCTTGGCGGTGCTGCCGGAGTTGGCGCACATCACGACCGGCTCGTACGTGGCGATCGTACGGGCGATCAGGGCGATGTCCGCCTGGACGCCGCTCAGCTTGTTCCCCCAGATGGAGGTGGAGTCGGGCCAGGCCATCCAGGTGCGGGTGTGGCGGACTTCCTCGTTGGGGACCCGGAAGGTGCCGGCGGCCGCCGTGGCCCGGCCGAGGTTCGTCGTGGTGGCGAGGGCCGCGCCGACGGCGGTCGCGCCGGCGGCGACGAGGAAGCCTCGCCTGTTCAGGGATCGCGTCACTTCATCCTCCTGTGTGGGGGTGTGCCTGCGGGGACGACAGCTCCAGGCGGGCCGCCGCGATCCCGTCCGGGTTCCAGCCGGGGCGCGGTACGGAGTCCAGGAGCAGCCGGGTGTACGGGTGGTGCGGCGCGGCGAGCACCTCGCTGGTGGCGCCCGCCTCGACGACACGGCCGCGGTGCATGACGAGGACCTCGTCGGTGACGCACCGGACCACGCCGAGGTCGTGGGTGATGAACAGGTAGCCGATCGGGGTCCGTTCGCGGATCTCGGCGAGCAGGTTGAGGATCTGGGCCTGGACGGACACGTCGAGCGCGGCGACCGCCTCGTCCAGGACGAGGACGGCGGGTTCGACAGCGAGCGCGCGGGCGATGGCCACGCGCTGGCGCTGTCCGCCGGAGAGCTGCCGGGGCAGGGCGTCGGCGGCGCGGGTGCCGAGGCCGACCTGGTCGAGGAGTTCCCTGATGCGGGGCTCGGGGTCGCGGTCGGGGAAGTGCAGCCGCAGGGTCTCCCGCAGGACCCGTTCGACGCTGGTCCTGGGGTCGAGCGAGAGGTACGGGTCCTGGAAGACCATCTGCACCTCGCGGGCCCGGGCGAGGCGCTGGGCCCGGCCGCCCGCCCGGGCGGGCCGGGCCCGGCCCCGTACGCGTACCTCTCCGGTGTCGGCCCGCTCCAGGCCGACGACGATGCGGGCGGTCGTGGTCTTGCCGGAGCCCGATCCGCCGACGATGCCGAGGGAGCCGCCCTCGGGCAGGGTGAAGGAGACGTCGTCGACGGCCTTGACGGCGCCGAAGGTTCTGCTCAGGCCGGCCGCGCTCAGCAGGGGTTCGGTTTCAGGCATCGACGACCGCTCCTTCTTGCGCCTGGTCAGCCGCGAGCCGGTCGCTGTGGTGGCAGGCGGCGGTGTGTTCGGTACGGCCCTGGGCGGGCCTGGCCTCGGGGGCGGTCTCCCGGCAGATCGCGGTGGCGAGGGGGCAGCGGTCGGCGAAGGCGCAGCCGCTGAGCGGGGTGCGCAGGTCGGGCGGCTGCCCGGGGATGGCGTGGAGCCTGCCGCCGGGGTCGGTGAGGCGGGGGGTGGAGGCGAGCAGGGCCGCGGTGTACGGATGGCGGGGGCGCTCGAAGAGGCCTTCGGCGGGGCCGGTCTCGGCGATCCGCCCCGCGTACATGACGTAGACGCGGTCGCTGATGGCCGCCGCGAGGTCGAGGTCGTGGGTGACGAAGAGCAGCCCGGTGCGGAAGCTCGCGCGGAGCCGGGCGAGCAGGGCGATCACCTCGGCCTGGGTGGTGACGTCGAGCGCGGTGGTGGGTTCGTCGGCGAGAAGGAGGGCCGGGTCGCCCATCAACGCGGCGGCGATCACGACCCGTTGCAGCATGCCGCCCGAGACCTGAGTCGGGTACTTCTGGAGCGTGCCGGCGTCGAGGCCCACGGCGTCGAGGAGTTCGGTCGCCCGCGCGGTGGCGGTCGGCCCGTCCATGAGCCCGGTCGAGCGGACGCCCTCGGTGAGGAAGTCCCCGATGCGGCGCAGCGGGTTGAGGGTGGCGCGGGGGTCCTGGAAGATCATGGCGGCGGTGCCGGCGCGCAGGGCGCGCAGTCGGTCGGCGGAGGCGGTCAGGACGTCACGGCCCTCGACCAGGACGGTGCCTTCGGTGGTGGCGCCGGGCGGCAGGAGTCCCAGGGCGGTGCGTGAGGTGAGGGACTTGCCCGAGCCGGACTCGCCGACGAGGGCGACGGTCTCCCCCGGGCCGACGGTGAGGTCGACGCCGTCGAGAACGGGGCGGGCGGTGCCGGGGAGTTCGAGGCGCAGGCCCCGGATGTCGAGCGTGGGCGGCGGGCTCTTGGGGCTCATCTGGCTCTCCTGGCTACGCGGTCGGCCCAGCGCTCTCCGACCACGTTGAACGCGACGACGGTGAGCACGACGAGGACGCACGGCAGGATCGCGGAGAGCGGGTAGCCGTGCTGGACGGCGGTCTGGCCGTCGAAGACCATGCGGCCCCAGTCGGGCGTGAGCGGGGGCACGCCGAGGCCGAGGAAGGACAGGCCGGCGAGGTCCATGAGGGCGTAGCCGAAGTTGATGGTGGACTGGGCGAGGACGACGGGGGCGATGTTGGGCAGGATGTGGCGCAGGCAGATCTGGAGCGCCGAGTGCCCCTGCACCTGGTAGGCGCTGACGTACGGGCGGGCCCGTTCGGCGAGGACGAGGGTGCGGGTGAGCCGGCTGACGTACGGCAGGTACGCCAGGCCGAGCGCCGCGACGGGGGCGAGCAGCCCCTCCCCGTACACGGAGACGACGAGGATCGCCAGGAGCATTCCGGGGAAGGCGAAGACGAGTTCGGTCGACCGGGAGAGCACGGAGTCGAGCCAGCCGCCGCGCCAGGCCGCGGCGGTGCCGACGGCCACTCCCGCGAGGGTCGACAGGGCGACGACGCCGAGCGGGCCGAGCAGGGAGGTGCGGGCGCCGAGCAGCAGCCGGGACAGGGTGTCGCGGCCGGCGGCGTCGGCGCCGAGAGGGTGGTCGGCGGAGGGTCCCGCGAGGGCGGCGCCGAGGTCGACCGCGTTGGGGTCGTGGGGTGCGAGCCAGGGCGCGCACAGCGCCGCGAGGACGACGAGCCCGACGAAGCCCAGGCAGGCCAGGTGGAGCGGGGAGCGGCCGGAGCGCGCGGTGATGCGGGAGAGTCCGGGGCGCCTGGTGAGGACGGCGGTCATGCGGTGGCCCCTCTCGTGCCGAGGGTGATCCGGGGGTCGACCAGGGGCAGCAGCAGGTCGACGAGGAGGTTCACGGCCATGAACAGGGCCACGATGATCAGCGAGACGGCCTGCACGGTCGGGAAGTCCTTGGTCGTGGTGGCCAGTTCGAGGAGCTGCCCGATGCCGCCGATGCTGAAGGCGGTCTCCACGAGGACGGTGCAGACCAGGAGGGTGGAGACGATCAGGCCTCCGGTGGTGAGCACGGTGCCGAGCGAGTTGCGCAGCACATGGCGCCGGATGACCTGGCGTTCGGGGACGCCCCGGCTGCGGGCCACGGTGACGTGCTCGCTGTCGAGGGCTTCGAGCATGGCGGCCCGGGTGACCCGGGCGAGCATGCCGATCAGGTAGAGCGCGAGGGCGATGGCGGGCAGGGTCAGGTGCCACACCATGTCGAGGAAGCCGTCGCCCGCCCCGCCGCTGGGGAACCAGCCGAGCCTGACCGCGAAGAGGCCCTGGAGCAGGACGGCCGCGACGAAGGACGGGGTGCCGACGGCGAGCGCGGTGGCGACGAGTACGGCGGTGTCCGTCCTGCCGCCGCGTACGGCCGCGACCTTGCCGAGCACGAGTCCGACGACGACCACGACGGTCAGCGCCATGGTGATCAGGAGCAGGGTGGTGGGCAGCCGGTCGGCGAGGAGCCGCGAGACGTCGGTGCGGTAGGTGAGAGACCGCCCGAAGTCGCCCTGGATCACGTCGCCGAGCCAGCGGAGGTAGCGCTCGGCGAAGGGGTCGTCGAGGTGGTAGCGGGCGTTGATCGCGGCGAGCGCCTCGGGCGAGGCGGAGCGTCCGGAGAGCAGGAAGCTCGCGGGGCTGCCGGGCGCCAGGTACATGGCGCCGAAGACGACGAAGGAGGCGACGAGGAGGGTGGCGGCCATTTCGGCGATCCGCCGGGCGGCGAACCTGAGGAAGGCGGTGGATCTCACGGCTTGGCCCCCGGCTGGGTGGCGGGCGCGGCACCGGCGGTTCCGGAGGCGCCCACGTCGGCGGCCCACGGGTAGTACATGTAGGCGATGGTGGTCGGGGCCCCGGTGATCCTCTTGTTGAGGAAGAGGGCGGTCGGCCACTCGGCCACCGGGATCCACGGCAGCTGCTCGGCGGCGTGCCGCTGGAGCTCGCTCTCGATGCGCAGGCGCCGGTCCTCGTCGTAGGTGGTGGTGGCCTCCTCGACCATGGCGTCGTAGCGCTTGTCGCTGTACCCGGCGAAGTTGAGGTACGCGCCGGTCCTGAAGTTCGTCAGCAGGTCCAGCGGGTCGGTGATCGAGTCGTAGTAGGTGAGCGGGAACATGTCGATGCCCTCGCGCGCCTCCGGGTCGGTGAAGAGCGCCGTGAAGGCGTTGGGGGCGACGGACTTGAGCTGGATCCGCAGCCCGATCTCGCTGCCCGCGGCCTGCACGGCGGTGGCGAGCAGGGAGACGTCCTGGCCGATGGAGCTGGTGGCGACGGTCAGGGTCTTGCCTTCGGCGCCGGCCTCCTTGACGAGCGCGCGCGCCTTCTCGACGTCCCGTTCGGTGGGCGGCAGTCCGGTGAAGGCCGCCTTGCGCACGTCCGGCGAGCCCGCCGCCCAGGCGGCGCGGGTGGTGACGGAGCTGGTGGCGGTACCGGCGCCGCCGAGCCCGGCCTTGACGAACCCGGAGCGGTCCAGGGCGAGGGAGAGCGCCTGGCGGACGCGGACGTCGCCCAGCGCGCCGCTCATGTCGGTGATGCCGAGGTTGACCGTGCTGAGCCCCTCGCCGAACCAGAGGGTGCCGACGCCGCTGTCCTTGAGGCGTCCGTAGCTCTCGGTCGGGATCAGGTAGCCGCCGTCGGCCTCGCCGCTGAGCAGCGCGTTGGTGCGGGCGGAGGGGTCGGTGAGGAAGCGGAAGACGACCTTTCCTGCCTTGGCGCGGGTGCCCCAGTAGCCGTCGAAGCGCTTGAGTTCGAGGGACTGGCCCTTCTGCCAGGCGCCGAGGGTGAAGGGGCCGGTGCAGGCGAGGCCGCCGGAGGTGCCGTAGTCCGCGCCGGCCGCGGTGACACCCGCCTTGGAGGCGACGACACCGGCGGCGGTCGCCATGTACTGCGGGAACTGCGAGTCGGGCTTCTTCAGCTTGACGGTGACCTGGAGCGGGCCGGTCTTGCGCACGGAGGCGACGTTCTGGAAGTTCTGCGCCCAGGCGGCGGCGTTCGCGGGGTCCATCTGGCGGCCCAGGCTGAAGACGACGTCGTCCGCCGTCATCGTCCGGCCGTCGTGGAACCGTACGCCGTCGCGCAGGTCGTACACCCAGGTGTTCGGGTCGGGGTTGGTGGCCTTCCGGGCGAGTCCCGGTTCGAGGGTGAGCCCGGGCGTCCAGCGCATCAGGCTCTCGCACACGTTGGAGAGGATGGTGTTCTGCGGGTAGTCGAACGCCATCGTGTGGTCGAGCGTGGGCGGTTCGGCGTAGATCGCCCAGGTGAAGGAGTCGATCTCCCCGGTGGGCTTGGGCGTACCGGCCGAGAGCGCGAACGAGGCACCGGTTCCGTCCGCCCCGGCACGGGGCGGGCCGGCGCAGGCCGCGAGGCCGGTGAGCACAGCGAGCGAGGCGAGGGCCGCGAGCGCGGTCCTGGCCTTGCGGCGTCCGGGGACGCGGGGCGGGGGCGGTGCGGTGCTCATCGTCGCGCTCTCTTTCGGTACGGCGGGTGGGGAGAGGGTGGGTGCCGAGGGGAGGGAGGGGTGAGAGGGAGGGGTGAGGATGCGGCGGGGTCGTCGCCGCCGCGGCCCGGCAGGCGCTACGCGCGGGGGCGGGGCGCCGGGAGCTGCTGGGTGATGCAGTGGACGCCACCGCCGCCGTACGCGATCACCGGGGCGGGGACGCCGACGACCTTGCGGTCCGGGTGGGCGGCGGCGAGCACCTCCATGGCGGCCAGGTCCTGGGGCACGCCGGCCACGGGGACGACCAGGCCGCCGTTGGCCAGGTAGTAGTTCAGGTACGAGACCTCGATCTGCACGCCGGCGACCTCGCCGAACGCGGTCTGGGGCACGTCGACGATCTCCAGGGAACGGCCCTTGGCGTCGGTGGAGACCTCCAGGACGGCGCGGTTGGCGCGCATCCGGGCGTGGTCGGGGTGCGCGGGGTCCGCGGGCAGGGAGACGACGACCTTGCCGGGGGCGGCGAAGGCGCAGACGCCGTCGACGTGCCCGTCGGTCTCGGTGTCGAGCAGACCGCCGTACGGGAGCCAGATCACCTTCTCGACCCCGAGCCGTGCCTTCAGCTCGGCCTCGATCTCGTCCCGGGTCAGGTCCGGGTTGCGGTTGGGGTGCAGGAGGCACTGCTCGGTGGTGATGAGGGTGCCCTCGCCGTCGACGGTGATCGCCCCGCCTTCGAGGATCATGTCGGAGGCGATGCGGTCGACGCCGAGGTGGTCCAGGAGCAGGGCGCTGATCCGGTCGTCGGAGTCGTAGGGGTGGTGCTTGCGGCCCCAGGCGTTGAAGCGGAAGTCGACACCGGCCCGGTTCCCGTCCTCGTCGAGGACGAAGAGGGGCGCGGAGTCGCGGAACCAGGAGTCGTCGAGGGGCAGTTCGATGACGGTGACGTCGTCACCGCAGTGCGTGCGGGCCTCGCCCCCGAAGCCGGGCGGGGCGACCATCGTGACGGGCTCGAAGCGGGAGATCGCCCGGGCGACCTCGGAGTACTCCCACTTCACGGCGGACAGGACGCCGCCCCACAGCTCCTCGCGGGTGGGCCAGGCCATCAGGCAGCCCTCGTGCTCGTCCCACTCGGCGGGCATACGGAAACCGGTCATGAGAGGTCTCTTTTCGGTCGTTGGAGAGGATGATGGTGTTAACTGAATTTTCAGTCAAGAGTCTGTTCGAGAGGAGGCCGGGGAATCACGGCGAGGCTTCCGAGGCGAGGCCGGTCGGCTCGGAACACGGGGGCGCGGCCGGACCGGCGGGCTCCGCGATGAACTCACTGTGGCACTGACTGAAATTTCAGTCAATGGTTTGGGGACACCCGGACGGAGAAGGGGCGGTACGGAGCCGGGACGCGTCCGTACCCCTCCGCGCGGGGCCGGAGAGGCCCGCTACGGCTGCCGCAACCGCGCCAGCTCGACCTCGACGGCCTCCGACAGGAGGGTGCGCGCGTGCTCGATCGCGAGGCCACCGCTCAGCCAGCGCATGCTCAGCCCCTCGAGGAGCGCCGTGAGCCGTTCCGCGGCCGCCGCGAGCGTGACGGCAGGCGTGAGGGGCTGCACCTGGCCCAGGAGCCCGGCCACCTCCTGCACCCACACCAGGGTCGCCCGGGCGAGGTCCTCGCGCAGGACCGGGTCGAAGACCGCGCTCGCCCTCAGCTCGCCCCAGGCCGTGCTGTTCTCCCGCACCTCGGGGGTGTCCTGGAGTTCGAGGAGCAGGACCTGGTCGAGCTCCTCGCGCGGGGTCAGCGGCTCCGCGTCGGCCTCCTGCACGGTGGTGTAGCGCTCGGCCCGGTCGTTGATGAACTCCAGGGTGTGGCGCAGGATCCCGGTGCGGTCCTTGAAGTGGTAGTAGATCAGACCGGTGGAGACCCCCGCCTCTTCGGCCAGTTCCTCCACGCGCAGCCCGCGGACCCCGCGCCGGGCGATCACCCGTGCGGCCGCTTCCAGGATCTGAGTACTACGAGACGCCATGCCACGAACCCTATCCGGGCCCGGTCAGCCCTGACGCCGGTACTGGCTCAGGACGAGCGTGACGGGACCGCCGCCGGCCGCCGAGGGGGGCGCGTCGACCAGCCGGGCCACGACGAGCCGCTTGCCGTCGGCGCTGCGCACGCAGAACGGCCGCTCGTCGGCCAGCTCTTCGTACGGCAGGCTCGTCACGGGTTCCGCGTCGATCCCGCGCTCGCAGTCGGCGGGACCGAGGGCGTACCCCGAGGCGACGAAGGCGTCGGCGTCCTCGGGAAGCACGAACCCGCCCTTGTCTCGGGCGAGATACCAGGCCGCGGTCTCGGCGGGCGCCACCTTCCCGGCCGCCAGGTCGAACTCGTAGCCGTCGTCGGGCGCGGTCAGCTCCACGTCGGAGTAGCCCGGGTCGTACCGGACGCCCGCCCCGGCATCTCCGGGGTCCCCCAGCCAGTACACGGCCCCGGCCGTCACCGCGAGCGCGGCGAGGACGGCGGTCGCGGCCATCAGTGACGTACGGCCCCGCCGGGACCTGCGGCGGCCTCTGCCGTGCGGGGCGCGACCCGGCGACGGTCGTTCCGCGGGGACGTGCTCGGTGGGGGCGTGCTCGGTGGGGGCGTGCTCGGTGCGGACGCGGTGCGTGGGGATCGGAGTGGCGGGGGCGGCCGGGCCGGAAGGCGTGGCCGGGGCGGCCGCGACGGCGGGGGCGCCGGACCGGCGCATGACCTCCCGCCCGACCGCGCCGAACTCGGGCGTCGCGCCCACGGCTGGGTGCGCGCGGACGGCCGCGATCAACTCGGCCGGGGTGGGGCGCCGCTCCGGCGCCTTGGTCAGGCAACGCCCGACGATCTCGCGCAGTTCCGCCGGTACGCGGGAGAGGTCGGCCGGCTCGTGGACCACGCGGTAGAGGGCCGCCGACTCGGGCCCGGTCCCGAAGGGCAGGGCTCCGCCGGCCACGTAGGCGGCCAGCGCGCCGAGCGCGAAGACGTCGGTCGCGGGCGTGACGGCGTGCCCGAGCGCCTGCTCGGGGGCCATGTACGCGGCGGTGCCGATCCTCAGTCCGGTGCCGGTGAGCCCGGTGGCGTCGGCCGCGCGGGCGATGCCGAAGTCGATGACGCGCGGGCCGTCCTCGGCCACGAGGACGTTGGCGGGCTTGAGATCCCGGTGGATCACCCCGGCCCCGTGGATGACCTGGAGGGCCTCGGCGATCCCGGCGACGAGCAGCAGGACCGTGGGCGCGGGGAGCGGGCCGTGCCGCTCGACCACCTGCTGCAGCGAGGGGCCCGCCACATAGGCGGTGGCGAGCCAGGGCACGGCGTCGTCGGCGCCGGCGTCCACCACCTGTGCGGTGAACAGGCCGTGGATGCGGCGCGCGCTCGCGACCTCCTGGGCGAAACGCAGACGGAACTCGGGGTCGGCCGCGAAGTCCTCGCGGACGACCTTCAACGCGATGGGCCGCCCGCCCGGCGTGTGGGCGAGGTAGACGACCCCCATGCCGCCCGAGCCCAGCCGGGCCTGGAGCCGGTAGCCACCTATCTCGTGCGGGTCGTCGGGCGTCAGCGGCGGGTGGACCGGCTGCGCCACGGGCGGCTGGGTCGAGGACATGGGCTGCTCTTTCGGCGGTACGGAACGGCGGGACCGATGGGGCGCACGGCACGCCCTGCGCCCGAGAGTGCCTGTTGACTAAAGTTTCAGTCAATCTCGACGATCGATCTCGGCCCTGTGAAGGAGCACACGATGGCGGAGCGCAGGACGGCGCAGCGCGCGGCGAAGGACCGGAAGACGGCGATCCTGGAGGCCGCGGCCCGGGTGATCGCACGGCGCGGGGTGCGCGGACTGCGGATGGAGGAGCTGGCGGCCGAGGCCCGCGTCTCCAAGGCGCTCGTCTACTACCACTTCGCGGACCGCGCCGACCTCCTGCGCCACACCCTGCGCTTCATCGGCGACCGGGCGGAGCGGTACACGCGCGACGAACCCCTGGAGCGCCGGCTCCTCCTGGAGCTCCAGGACACCCCCGAGGTCCGGGAGAACAGCACGGCCTGGGCGGAGCTGCGGGCCAGCGCCGTCTTCGAACCGGAGCTGAGGGAGGAGCTGGCGCGGGCAGGCCAGGAGTGGGTCCGGGAGATCGCCGACCTCCTGGGCGGGACCACTCCGGCGGCCCCGGACGCCGCCCTGGTCGCCGCCGCCGAGCGGCTCACCGTCCTCCTGGAGGGCCTGAGCACCCGGTGGCTGATCGGCCTGCTGCCGGTCGGCCACGCCTCGGAGCTGATGCGGGAAGCGATCACGGCGGAGGTCGAAGCGCTGCGGCGGAGCGCGGGCGCGGGGGAGGACGAGCGGCCGTTCCGGTCCGGGGCGCGTACCGCCTGCACCGTGGGCTGACGCGACGCGGCCGCTCCGCTCCCGGGCCGCAGACACCCGGCCCGTCCCACCGTCCCGTCGCACACCACTCCGTCATTTGACTGAAAATCCAGTCAGTGCCACAGTGGCGGCCACGGCCACCCCCACTCACGCACCGGCCCAGCCGTCACCCCGGCCGCCATCCGCGTGAGGCCAAGGCCCGCGATTCCGCCGCCGCGCCGCGTCACCGCGACCCGTCAGGCCGCCGCCGGATAGTCTCGCCAGCCCACGAACGGAGTACGTTGTGTCCCACTTCCTCCCTTCCCGCCGCACCGCCTTGCGTGCCTTCGCCGGCATCGGCGCAGCCCTCGGCCTCGGTGCGGCAGCCTGCGGACCGGAGGCGTCCGTCAGCGGAGACACCACCACAGCCCCCGCCCGTACCCCGGCCGCCGGTGGAGAGCGCCGCTTCGGCGCCGAGTGGGAGAGCCACACGCGTACGTTCATGTCCTGGCCGGCCCTCGCGTCGGTCTGGGAGGACGACCTGCCCTACGTCCGGGAGGACATCGCCCGGATCGCGCGGGCGATCGGGGAGTACGAGGCGGTCGTGCTGATGGCCCGCCCCGACCAGGTGGCGGCGGCCCAGCGGGCGTGCGGGTCGCAGGTCGAGGTCATCCCGCTCGCCGTCGACGACCTCTGGACCCGCGACACCGTCCCCGTCTTCGTCGAGGACGCCGGCAAGCTCGTCGGGGTCGACTTCAACTTCAACGGCTGGGGCAACAAGCAGGAGCACGCCAACGACTCCCAGGTGGGCCGCAAGCTGCTCGCCAGGTACGGCATCCCGCGCGAGGTGGCGCCGCTCGTCGCCGAGGGCGGTTCCTTCGAGACCGACGGCGAGGGCACTCTCCTCATCACCGAGAGCTCGATCGTCAACGACAACCGGAACCGCGGGAAGAGCCGGGACCAGATCGAGGACGAGCTGATCGAGTACCTCGGCGTGGAAAAGGTGATCTGGCTGAAGGGCGTCCGTGGCGAGGACATCACCGACGCCCACGTGGACAGCCTCGTCCGCTTCGTCGCGCCCGGCGTCGTCCTGCTCGACCAGGCGTTCCCCGGCACTCCCCCGGACTCCTGGTCCCGCTCGGCCGACCAGGCCCGCTCGGTGCTCGACACGGCGACCGACGCGAAGGGGCGGCGCTTCGAGATCATCGACCTCCAGCAGCCCGACCCGGACCTGATCACCGGCGAGGGGGACGACTTCCTGTCCACCTACGCGAACTTCTACATCGCCAACGACTCCGTGTTCCTGCCGAAGTTCGGCGACCGCACGTCCGACGCCCGGGCCAAGGCGATCCTCCAGGAGCACTTCCCGAAGCGGGACATCGTGCAGCTGCAGATCGACACCATCGCCTCGGGCGGTGGCGGCATCCACTGCGCGACGCACGAGCAGCCCGGAAAGCCCGCGGCCTGACCGTGACCCGCGGACGACCCTCGTCGCGGCGTCGCGGCGGACTCATCGGCGCCCTGCTCGTCCTCCTCGCCGTCGCGGCGGCCGTCGTCTGCGGTTTCTGGCTCCAGTACGGCGAACGCCAGGACCTGGACACCCGCTACGAGGCCGGCAGCACGGCTCCCGACCGGATCGACATCGACGCCACCGTGCAGCGCGTCGACGCCGCCGGCCGGGAGCTGCTGCTGCGGGTCCTGGTGACACCGCGCGGAGCCCTCGCCGAGGCGGGCGGGCTCTCGCCCGCCGAGAACCTGACGCTGCAGACCTCGCCCGCCGTCCGCGGCGATCTCGGCTTCCCCGCGCACAGCCGCATCGCCACCGTCGATGTTCCCGTCGCGCTGTCGGGCGGCCCGATCACGGACTACCCCTTCGACACGTACGACACGGAGCTGGAGTTCGCCGCCGTCCAGGGCGGCGAGAGCGTGCCCGTACGGATGCGGCTGTCCAACGGCGACACCCTGTTCTCCCTGGCCGCCGACGCCTCGGAGGTCCGGGGCGCCGCGGTCTTCTCGGTGGAGGCGGCCCGGTCGGGCAGCGCCCTCGTCTTCGCCGTGTTCATGATGGTGGCGATGTGGGCCCTGACGGTCGCCGTCCTCATGGGCGGCTGGTACCTCGTACGCCGCCGCAAGGGCCTGACCTGGCCCGCCCTGGGCTGGATGGCGGCCACGCTCTTCGCCCTCGCCGCCTTCCGCAACACCGCCCCGGGCGCCCCGCCGATCGGCAGCCTGCTCGACTATCTCGCCTTCTTCTGGGCGGAGATACTGATCGCGTTCTGCGTCATCGTGGTGGTCGTCGGCGCCGTGTGGGCGGAGGGCCCGGTGCCGTCCGAGCCCGCGCCCGCGCCCGCGCCCGGACAGCCGTAGCGTTCAGTCGCCCCTGGCGAGGAGGCGGCCGGTGGGCTCGGCGAGGGTGCCGCGGTCGGCGATGCGCTCACCGCGCAGCCAGGTCGACGTCACCACACCGTGCAGGGTCCTGCCCGCGTACGCCGTCACCCGGTTGCGGTGCTCGAGCTCGGCCGGGTCGACGGTGAACGTGGCCTCCGGGTCGAGGACGGCGAAGTCGGCGTCGCGGCCCACCTCGATCGCGCCCTTGCGGTCCAGGCCCGCCAGCCGGGCCGGGCCCTCCGCCATCCAGCGGACGACGTCCTCCAGGCTCCGGCCGCGGCGCCGCGCCTCGGTCCAGATCGCCGGCAGGCCGAGCTGGAGCGAGGAGATGCCGCCCCAGGCGGAGGCGAAGTCCGGGGTCTTCAGATCGGCCGTCGACGGCGAGTGGTCGGAGACCACACAGTCGATCGTGCCGTCGATCAGGCCTTCCCAGAGCGCGTCCTGGTTCGAGGCTTCCCGGATCGGCGGGCAGCACTTGAACTCGGTGGCGCCGTCCGGTACTTCCTCCGCCGTCAGGGTCAGGAAGTGCGGGCAGGACTCGACCGTGATCCTGACGCCCTCGTCCTTCGCGGCCCGGATCAGCGGCAGCGCGTCCGACGACGACAGGTGCAGCACGTGCACACGGGCGTTGAGCCGGCGGGCCTGGTTGATCAGGTTCTCGATCGCCGTGTTCTCGGCGTCGCGCGGCCGGGAGGCGAGGAAGTCCGCGTACTTCTCCCCCGCCCTCTGCGGGGCGGCCTCCAGGTGGTGCGGGTCCTCCGCGTGCACGATCATCAGACCGCCGAACCCGGCGATCTCGGCCAGCGACCTCGCCAGCTGCTCCTGGTCCAGCTGCGGGAACTCGTCCACACCCGACGGCGACAGGAAGGACTTGAAGCCGAAGACACCGGCGTCGAAGAGCGGGCGCAGGTCCTTGACGTTGTCCGGCAGCGCGCCGCCCCAGAAGCCGACGTCGATATGGGCCTTCGTACGGGCCACTTCCTGCTTGATCCGCAGGTGCTCCACGGTCGTGGTGGGCGGGAGCGAGTTCAGCGGCATGTCGAGCAGGGTCGTGATGCCACCGGCCGCCGCCGCCCGGGTCGCCGTCCAGAAGCCCTCCCACTCCGTGCGGCCCGGGTCGTTCACATGCACGTGCGTGTCGACGAGTCCCGGCAGGACGACGTCGTCGCCGACGTCCTCAAGCCGGGCGCCGGCCGGTACCTCGGCGTCGTACGGCAGCACACCGGCGATCGTTCCGCCGGACACCGCGATCGACGCGGCCCGCGTCCCCTCCGGGGTGATCACACGGGTCGAGCGCAGGACGAGCTGTACTTCGGGCAACGGACGTTCCTCTCCTGGAAGGGGCTGCGGGATCAGCGGGGGCGCGGGGGCCAGTTGACGATCCGCTTCGGGCGCGGCGGCGCGTACGTGCGGACCTTCGACGTCGACAGGCCGAGGCGGACGAGGGACTCGGCGATCGTCACGGCCGCGCTCACCCCGTCGACCACGGGGACTCCCGTGCGTTCCACGACGCGTTCGGTGAGGCCGGACATGCCCCCGCACCCGAGGCAGATCACCTCGGCCCGGTCGTCCTCCACGGCCCGCGCCGCCTGCTCGACGATGGCGTCCACCGCCGCCTTCTCGTCCCGCTCCAGGTCGAGCACGGCGAGTCCGCTGGCCCGGACCGAGGCGCAGCGCGCGCTGAGGCCGGCCACCTGCAGCCGCTCCTCGATCAGCGGGACCGTGCGGTCGAGGCTCGTGACGACGGAGTAGCTGCGGCCCAGGAACTGGGCGGTGCTCGCGGCGGCCTCGGTGATGTCGACGACCGGGACGTCGAGCAGTTCCTGGAGCCCTTCGCGGCCGTGCTCGCCGTAGCCCGCCTGGATCACGGCGTCGAAGGGCTCGGGGTAGGCGCGGACGGTCTCCATCACGGCGATGGCGGCCAGGTAGCTCTCGTAGTTGCCCTCGACGGACTCCGCCCCGAAGGCGGGGGTCAGCGGGACGATCTCGGTGCCGGGCGAGGCGGCGGAGGCGGCCTGCTCGCCGATGGACGCGGTGATGGACGGCGTGGTGTTGACGTTGGCGACGAGGATGCGCATGGCTGTTGTCTTCCGTACGTTCCGACGGGTCTGCTGGACCGGTTCGACGCGGTGGTTCATTCGGCGGCGACGGCGATGGCCTCGCCGTCCACGTCCCTGATCGGGGCCGTACGGTCCGCGATCAGCGCGTACACGACGGCGGCGAGGACGGCGCCGACGAACCAGGAGAACCCGGCCACCGCGTGGAAGAGGGGCAGAAGGGCGACGACCACGGCGATGCCGGCGCTGGGCACGAAGGCGGCGACGGCCCGCGGGTTGAAGCCGCCGCGGTAGTGGTACTCGCCCCGCGGGTCCTCCGTGTAGAGGTCGGGCACGTTGACCCGGGACTTCCGCAGCAGCCAGTAGTCGGCCATGATCACGCCGAAGAGCGGTCCGAGCAGGGCGCCGAGCCCGCCGAGGAAGTAGTTCACGACGATCGGGCTGTCGTAGAGGTTCCAGGGCAGGATCGCGAGGCCGATGACCGCGCTCACCACTCCGGCGCGGCGGAAGTTCAGCCGGCGCGGGAACAGGTCGATCAGGGCGTAGATCGGGGCCACGAAGTTGGCCAGCAGGTTCACCGCGATCGTGAGGGCGATGAGGGCGAGCGAGGCCGTCGCGAGGAGCGCCATGTTCGGGATGGTGCGGACGATGTCCGTGGGGCTGGTGATGACGTGCCCGTCGAGGGTGAACTGCGCGCCGCTGAGGACCACGACGATCACCGCGAAGAACAGCATGTTCACCGGTATGCCGATCACGTTGCCGCGCACGATCGAGCTCCGGCTGGTGGCCGAGCGGGTGATCCACAGAGTGGAACTTGAATTCCGCGAGACAGAACGTAGTTTTCGCCAAAGAGAGCGTCAACAGTCGGGGCATTCTTCGTAGGATCATCCGATGGGCGCGGAGGGCCCGCTTCCGCACCCCATGGGCGGGGTGGAAGCGGGCCCTCCGGTGGAACGGATGCCGATTCAGCGTGGGTGTCGGCGGCGCCACTCCTCCGCGAGGAGCCGGTACGAGCGGACCCGGTCCGCGTGGTCGTGCGTGATCGTGGTGATCAGCAGCTCGTCCGCGCCGGTCGCCTCCTGGAGCTGCTCCAGGTGGTCGGCGACCCGGGTGGGAGAGCCGACGAACTGGGTGTCCACGCGGTCGGCGACGAGCGTCAGGTCCGCCTCGGTCCAGTCGTGGTCCAAGGCCTCGTCCGGGGTCGGGAACGGGATGGCGCCCTCGCCGGAGCGGATGGAGCGGACCCAGAGGCCGTAGCCGGTGGCCAGTTCGCGCGCGGTCTCGTCGTCCTCCGCCACGACGACATCGGCGGAGACGCTGACGTACGGCCGGTCGAGCCGCTCGGACGGCTTGAAGGCGGCGCGATAGCCCTCGGCCGCCTCCAGGACGGTCGCCGGGCTGACGTGGTAGTTCGCGGTGAAGCGCAGCCCGTTGCGGCCGGCGACCTCGGCGCTCGTCCCGCCGCTGCTGCCGAGGATCCAGACCTCCACCTCGGCCCCCTCACCGGGCACCGCGTGCACCTCGACCCCGTCGGCGGAGCGGTACTCGCCGCGCAGCAGCGCCAGGATGTCGTCGACCTGCTCGCCGTACTCCTGGGAGCGGGCGCCGGGCAGGTGCAGGAGCTGGTGCTGGGCGCGGAAGCGCGGCGAGTCGACGAGGTGCTCGAAGGAGAACCGCGGCGGGATCGCGAGCCCGTTGGGCGCCCGCCCGGCGACGACCCCCGTGGTGGTGTCGGCGGCCCCGGGCGGCGGACCCGAAGGGCGGCCACCGGAACGGCCGAGACCCAGGTCGAGGCGCCCGGGGTGCAGGGCGTCGATCAGACCGAACTCCTCGACGGTGGACAGGGCCGTACGGTGGCCGAGCTGTACGGCCCCCGAACCGATCCGGATCGTCGAGGTCGCGGAGGCGGTCAGGGCGAGCACGACGGCGGGCGAGGCGCCGGCCACCCCCGGGTTGAGGTGGTGCTCGGCGAACCAGTAGCGGGCGTAGCCGAACTGCTCGGCCTGCCGGGCCAGGTCGATGGTGTTGCGCAGCGCCTCGCCTGCGGTCGAGCCGGACGATATCGGGACGAGGTCGAGGACCCCCAGGGGGATGGCAGGCATGAACGGTGCTCCTCTAGCTGTGGTCGGGGGCAGGGGTGGTCGGGCCGGCGTCGGCCGCTCCGGTCTCGGCCTGGACGGCGTCGGGCGGGGTCGCGTCGGTGCCGAGGACCGGGGCCCAGGGGAACGGCGGGTCGGGGATCTCCCGGCGCAGCACCGGCGCGATGTCGGACTGGAAACGTTCGAGGGACGCCCGGTGCAGAGCCTCCGTCAGCCCGCCCGCGTCGGCCTGCAGATGGAGCACGCTGTGCCCGAACCGCTCGTGGTAGCGGTGCACCTTGTCGATGATCTGCTGCGGGCTTCCGATGAGCGCCGAGCTGCGCTCGACGAAGTCGTCGAGGGTCCGGAACACCGGCTTGACGCCCTGCTGCTTCTGGAACGCGAGGCTCGCCTCGAACACCGGCCGGTACGCGGCGATCGCCTCCTGCGAGGTACGGGCCGTGTGGAAGCCCGCCGTGCCCGCGCCGACGACGGCGCGGGCCGGGTCGTGGCCGTGGTGCTCCCAGCGCTCGCGGTAGTGGCGGACGAGCGCGGCGTACGGCTCGATGGGGTGCGTGACGTTGGCGGAGAAGAGCGGGTCCCCGTAGCGGGCGGCCAGGTCGACGGAGTCCTCGCTGGTCGCGCTGCCGTGCCAGACGCGGATCGGGCGCTGGAGCGGCCTCGGCCACACCTCGGCCTCGTCGAGCCCCGGCCGGAAGCGCGGGGCTGCGGTCACCCGGTCCTCACGCCAGATCCGGCGGAACAGCGCGTACCCCTCGGCGTTGCGGTCCCACTGGTCCTCGGGGGTCACGTGGAACAGCTCGCGCTGGGCGGTGCCGTTGCCCTTGCCGATGATCAGGTCGAGCCGGCCGTCCGACAGGTGGTCCAGGGTCGCGTAGTCCTCGTACGCGCGCACCGGATCGAGCAGGCTGAGCGTGGTGACGGCGGTGAAGAGCCGGATCCGGGAGGTGCGGGCGGCGATGTGGCTGAGGAGGACCGGCGGCGAGGAGGAGAGGAAGGGCCGCTCGTGGCGCTCGCCGACGCCGAAGCCGTCGAAGCCGAGTTCCTCGGCGAGCACGGCGTTGTCGATCACCTCGCGGAAGCGCTCGCGCGTCGGCTTCTTGACGCCCGTGACGGGATCCGGGGCGTGCACGACGAGGGTGATGGCCAGGAACTTCACGAGGCGGCCCGTCCGTTCCGCGCGTGCGCGCGGTCCCGGCCCCGCGTGCGGTCGTCCGGGTGGGCGAGACCGAGATGGTCCCGGAGCGTGCTGCCGGTGTACTCGTGGCGGAAGACTCCGCGCTCCTGGAGCAGCGGTACGACGGTGTCGGCGAAGACGTCCAGACCGCCGGGGGTCAGGTGCGGGACCAGGATGAAGCCGTCGGCGGCGTCCGCCTGGACGAGGGAGTCGATGGTCTCGGCGACGGTGGCAGGGGAGCCGACGAAGGTCTGCCGGGCGGTGGTCTCGATGACCAGCTCGCGGATGGACAGCTTCTCCGCCTCCGCGCGGGCGCGCCACTCCCGGGCGACCGCGAGCGGATCGCGGAACATCCGGACGCTCGCCCGGCCCTGGACCACCGTGTGCTCGCCGGGGTCCGGGTCGATGTCGGGGAGCGGACCGTCCGGGTCGTAGCCGGACAGGTCCCGGTTCCAGACCTGTTCCAGGTACGCGAGGGCCGTCCGGCCGCTGACCTGCTGCCGGCGCACCTCGTGGGCCAGCTCCCGCGCCTCGGCGTCGGTGTCGCCGAGGACGAAGGTGGCGGCGGGGAGGACGAGCAGCTCGTCGTGGGTGCGGCCGTGGCGGGCGAGCCGCCCCTTGACGTCGGCGTAGAAGGCGCGTCCCGCGTCGAGGTCGCCGTGCCGGCTGAAGATCGCGTCCGCGTCCGCAGCGGCGAACTCGCGGCCCTCCTCCGAGTCGCCGGCCTGGAAGATCACCGGCCTGCCCTGCGGTCCGCGCGGCACGTTGAACCGTCCTGCGATGTCGAAGTGCCGTCCCCGGTGGGCGAAGGCGCCCGCCGCGGCGTCCTTCAGGAAGATCCCGGCCGCCGGGTCGGCGACGAGCTCGTCGCCGCGCCAGGAGTCGAAGAGTCCGCGGGCCGTGGCCAGGAACTCCCGGGCCCTGGAGTAGCGCTCCTCCTGCGGGAGGAAGCCGCCGCGCCGGAAGTTCTCGCCGGTGAACGCGTCCCAGGAGGTGACGACGTTCCAGGCGGCGCGCCCGCCGGAGAGGTGGTCCAGGCTCGCGAACTGGCGGGCCACCTCGTAGGGCTCGTTGAAGGTGGAGTTGATGGTGCCGGTCAGGCCGAGGTGCTCGGTGACGGCGGCGAGCGCCGACAGGACGGTGAAGGTGTCGGGCCGCCCGACGACGTCCGACTCGTAGATCCGGCCGCCCTGTTCGCGCAGCCGCAGCCCCTCGGCGAGGAAGAGGAAGTCGAACTTGGCGCGTTCGGCGGTCCTGGCGAAGTGGACGAAGGAGCTGAAGTCGATGTGGCTGCCGGCGCGCGGGTCGCTCCACACCGTGGTGTTGTTGACGCCGGGGAAGTGGGCGGCCAGATGGATCTGCTTACGGGGCTTGCCCGCACTCGAACTGCTCATCGTCGTACGGCTCCTGCTGCTCGCGCGGTCGTGTAGCGGTTGTCCGGACGGGCGAGCCCGAGCAGCCCGCGCAGGGTGTCCGCCTCGTACGCGGTCCGGAACGCACCCCGGCGCTGGAGTTCCGGCACCAGCTCCCGGGTGATCCGCTCCAGGTCGTGGGCGAGCACGCCGGGGCGCAGCCGGAAGCCGGTCAGGCCCGCCGCGCGCCACTCAAGGAGCAGGTCCGCCAGCTCGGCGGGCGTCCCCGTGAAGATCGTCGCGTCGCTGGTGAGGGGCTCGCCCGCGAGCGCGTCCAGGCGGGCCTTGCGGGCCTCGGCCGCGCCGGGCTCGGCGTCCAGGAGGACGACGAGGTCGCCGAAGACGTGCAGCGTGTCCCCGGTGCGCCCGGCCGTGCTCTGGGCGGTACGGATCTCGCCGACGAGAGCGCGGGCGTGCTCGGCGTCGCGCGGGGTGACGTAGCCGATGTCCGCCGCGCGGCCGACGAGCCCGTAGGGGATGCTCTGGTGCGCCAGGGCGCTCACGACGGGCTGGCCCTGCGGCGGGCGGGGGGTGATCGAGGGCCCTCGCACGCTGAAGTACCGGCCCTCGAAGTCGACGGGGTGGAGCCGTTCGCGGTCGACGAAGCGCCCGGTGGCGACGTCCCGTATCTCCGCGTCGTCCTCCCAGCTGTCCCAGAGCCGACGCGCCACCTCCACATGGTCGGCGGCCTCGTCGAACAGCTCGGTGAGCAGCTCCTGTCCCGCGGGGGTGTCGAACTCCTCGACGCCGACCCGCGGGAACGTGCGGCGGCCGAAGTGCGCGGCCTCGTGGGGCCGCCCCGAGACCTGGATCCGCAGTCCGGCGCGGCCGTTGCTGACGTGGTCGAGGGTGGCGATCGCCTTGGAGACGTGGAAGGGCTCGGTGTGGGTGGCGATCACGGTCGGCACGAGACCGATGTGCCGGGTCAGGGGCGCGATCCGGGCGGCGAGGAGCACCGCGTCGAGCCGGCCGCGCACCTGGTCGGTGCGCTCGTCGGGGTCCGTGGGGTGCGAGGACTGGGGGCCGAGCGCGTCCTCGATGGTCACGAAGTCGAGCAGGCCGCGTTCGGCCTCGGCGACGAGGTCGGCCCAGTAGCCGGCGGTGAACAGGTCCTGGGGCCGGGCGCCCGGCTCGCGCCAGGCGGCCGGGTGCCAGCCGGCGCCGTCGAGCGCGACGGCGAGGTGCAGGGGGTCGGGGGCGGAGGGGTCGGGGGCGGAGGGCCCGGAGACGGTGGACGGGGGTGCGGACACGGCGGGGGTGCCTTTCTGCGCGGGCGACGGTACGGGGCAGGCCTGCGGGCCCGCCGTCAACCGGCCGCCGCAAGGACGGCCGTACGGCCTCCGAGCGCCTCGGAGAAGCGGTCGACGACCTGCCCGAGCGACCGCGCCGGGCCCGGGGCGACGGTCAGGGTGCCGTCGCCGCCGACCGCGATGTCCTTGTCGAGCGTGAACCAGCCCTGGACGATGTGCGCGGCGCCCATGGAGCTGAGCACCGGGCGGAGCGCGTAGTCGATGGCCAGGACGTGCGCGGTCGTCCCACCGGTCGCCAGCGGAAGCACCGTCTTGCCGGTGAGCGCGTACTGCGGCAGCAGGTCGAGCAGGGACTTGAGGAGGCCGGAGTAGGCCGCCTTGTAGACGGGCGTGCCGATGACGACGCCGTCGGCGCGGTCGAAGAGCGCGGTCGCCTCGACGATCGCGGGGTGGCTGAAGTCGGCTCCGAGCAACGCCTCGGCGGGCAGGGTACGGACGTCCAGCGGGACGACCTCGTGGCCCTGGGCGGTCAGGCGCGCGTCCAGGTGGCGCAGGAGCCGGGCGGTGCGCGAGGTGGCGGAGGGGCTTCCGGAGACGGACAGGACGGTGGCCATGGCGGACCCTTCGGAGAGACGTGAGGTGGGGACGGCTACTTGTTGGTCCTGGGCAGGCCGGGAGGGTTGATCTCGGAGCGCGTCACGGCCTCGGCGGTGAGCCCCCAGCGCTTCAGCACCTCGGCGTAGGTGCCGTTCGCGATGACCTGGTTGAGGGCGTCCGCGAGCGGCTCGACGAGTCCGCTGTCCTTCTTCGTGGTGGCCGCGATGAGGCCCTGGAGGGAGGCACCGGCACCGGAGTAGGTGCCCACGACCTCCGTCCTGCCGGTGCTTGCCGCGTGGTAGGCGGCGGTCGGGTTGGGGCCGAGGAAGAGGTCGATCCGGCCGGACTGGAGGGCGAGGTAGGTGTCGGAGGCGTTCTGGTAGTAGGCGATGTCGACCTTCTCGCGACCGGCCTTCTCGTTCTCCTTGCTCCACTCGACGAGCAGCTTCTCCTGGTTGGTGCCGCTGCTCACCGCGACTTTCCTGCCGGCCACGTCCGCCGGTCCCACGACCTTCAGTCCGCTGCCCTTCTTCGCCTCGAAGGCGAGGTCGTCCTTGCGGTAGGTCGCGAAGTCGTACTTGTCCTTGCGCTCCTCGGTGACGGTGATGTTGGAGAAGCCGACGTCGTACTTGGCGCTGTCGAGGCCGACGAAGATGTTCTCCCACGACACCGTGTTGATCTTCGGCTTGAGCCCGAGGACGTCGGCGACGAGGTACGCGAGGTCGGTCTCGACTCCGATGACGGTCTTGTTGTCGGTCGCGTAGAAGGTCAGGGGCGCCGCCGAGCCGGAGGAGTCGACGATCTCCAGGGTGCCTCTCTTGCGGATCTTCTCCGGGACCTTGGCGGCTATGGAGTCGACCTTGGCGGTGCTGACGCGGTTCTGGTCCGGGCCGAGGTTGATCTTCGTCGTGGTGCCGGAGGCTCCCTCGACCTCCGTCGTGCCGCCGTCGGACGGGTTGCCGCAGGCGGTGAGGGCGAGGGTGAGGACAAGGCCGAGCGCGGCGGAGAGGGAGGTGCGGCGGGTGAGCGAGGTGGTGGACACAGTGGTGCTCCTTACGGGTCGGGTGGTGGTGTCGAGGGGTGGTTCAGAGGACCTTGGACAGGAAGGCGCGGGTGCGCTCGTGGCGCGGGGCGTCGAGAACGGCAGAGGGCGGGCCCTGCTCCACCACGACCCCGCCGTCCATGAAGACCACGGTGTCGGCGACCTCGCGGGCGAAGCCGATCTCGTGGGTGACGACGATCATCGTGGTGCCGGTGCTCGCCAAGTCCTTGATGACGTCGAGGACTTCACCGACCAGCTCGGGGTCGAGCGCCGAGGTGGGCTCGTCGAAGAGGAGCACCTTCGGTTCGAGGGCGAGGGCGCGGGCGATCGCCACCCGCTGCTGCTGGCCGCCGGAGAGCTGGCGCGGATAGGCGTCGGCCTTGTCGGCGAGGCCGACCCGTTCCAGGAGCCGCCGGGCGGTCTCCTCCGCCTCCTTGCGGGGGCGGCGCAGCGCCGAGACGGGCGCCTCGACGAGGTTCCCGAGCACCGTCAGGTGCGGGAAGAGGTTGAAGTTCTGGAAGACGAACCCGATGTGGGTGCGCTGCCGCAGGACGTCCTTCTCACGGAGCTCGTAGAGCTTGTCGCCGGAGCGGCGGTAGCCGATGAGTTCGCCGTCGATGGCGATCCAGCCGCGGTTGACCTTCTCCAGGTGGTTCACGGTCCGCAGCAGGGTGGACTTGCCGGATCCGGACGGCCCGAGGATCACGGTGACCTCGCCGGCCCGCACCTGGAGGTCGACTCCGCGCAGCACCTCCAGCGGGCCGAAGCTCTTGTGGACGCCGTGGACGTCCACCATCACCTCGCTCATCGGGTGCCTCCCAAGGGCTCTGGTTCTTGCGGGTGTTCGAGGGGCGGGACAGGCAGGTCGCGCCGGGCCGCCGCCGTCCGCAGGTCGCGGAGGAAGCGCCGGGCCCGCTGGAGCGGGGTGGGCGGCGGGGTGCGGTTGCTGCCCCGGGCGAAGTGGCGCTCCACGTAGTACTGGGCGACGGAGAGGACGGTGGTGAGGACGACGTACCAGGCGGTGGCGACGAGCAGCAGCGGGATCACCCGGCCGTTGCGGCCGTAGATCACCTGCACCTGGTAGAAGAGTTCGCCGATCGCCATCACGTAGACCACCGAGGTGCCCTTCAGGAGCCCGACGATCTCGTTGCCCGCGGTGGGCAGGATGGCCCGCATGGCCTGCGGCAGCACGATCCGGCGGATCTGCCTCAGCCGGGGGATCCCGAGCGCGGCGGCGGCCTCCAGCTGCCCGTGGTCGACGGCGAGCACACCGCCACGGACGATCTCGGCGGCGTACGCGGCCTGATGCAGCGTCAGACCGATGATCGCGGCGCCGATGGTGCCGATCAGGCTGTTGCTGTCGACGGACCAGAAGACCGGGCCGAAGGGGATGCCGACGCCCAACCGCTCGTACAGGGCGCTGAGATTGAACCAGAACACCAGCTGGACGATCATCGGGATGGACCGGAAGATCCAGATGTACGTCCAGGCCACGGTCTGCAGCACCGGGCTGCGCGACAGTCGCATGAAGGCGAGGACGGTGCCGAGGAGGAAGCCGAGGACCGTGGCGTACGCGGTGAGCTGGAGGGTGACCCAGACGGCCTGGACGATCGTCTCGGACAGGATGTAGTCGCGGAAGACGTGCCATTCCCAGACCGGGTTCGTGGCGAGTCCGTGGATGAACTGGGCGACCAGGATCGCCACGGCGACGGCGGCCGCCCAGCGGGCGTAGTGGCGGACGGGGACGACCTTGAGGGCGGACGGGTCGGACAGCCGGCCGGTTCTTCCCGCGCTGCCGGGCGGGGCGTGGGGGCCGGACCCGGACGGCGGCGCGGTCGTGGCGGGGGCGGGGTCGGTGGTGAGTCCCATGGTGACGACCTGCTCAACTCTTCTTGTGTTCGGCCGGGTTGATCCGCGACGTCTCGATCGCGGACTCGGACGTGCCCCACTTCTTCAGGATCCGGGCGTACGTCCCGTCCTTGATCAGCTCGTTGACCGCGGCCTGGAAGGCCGGGGTGAGCGTGGAGCCCTTCTTGAAGGCGAAGCCGACGTCGAGGCGGTGGAACTCACCCAGGAACGTGGTCTGCGAGGCGGGTTGCGCGGCCTGGTGGCGCAGCCCGTTGATGGTCGACATGACGACGTCGATCCGGCCCTGCTGGAGCGCGGTGAGCGTGGCCCCGTTCTCCGAGTAGACCTTCACGTCGTAGGGCTTCTTGCCCGCCTCCGCGCAGACTCCCTTGCGCGCGGTGAGGGTGGCCTCGAAGGTGGTGCCCGCGCCGGTGCCGATGGTCAGCCCGCAGAGCTGGGTGAGGTCGGTGACGCCGGTGCCGAGCGCCGTGTTGCCCTTCTTCACGGCGAAGCCCTGGCCGTCGTTGATGTACGTGACGAAGTCGATGGTCTTGAGGCGTTCGGTCGTGACGCCGAAGTTGCCGGTGCCCACGTCGTACTTGCCGCTGCCGAGGGCGGGCAGGATCGTCTCGAAGGAGGCGTCCTGGCGCTCCAGCTTCAGCCCGAGGACCTTGGCCACCGCGTCGGCGAGATCGATGTCCTGGCCGGCGGGCGGCTTGTCGGGGCCGTTCGGGTAGTACGCCCCGGGCGGGAAGCCGACCGAGCTGCCGACCCGGAGCGTGCCCGCCGCCCGGACGTCGCCGGGGAGCAGGGCCGCGACCTTGTCGACCTTCCGTACGGCGGCGACCGGGTCGTCGGCCGGCGGGGCGGACGCCTGTGCGCCGGCCGGAGTGGCGGCGGTGGAGCCGGACCCGCAGGCGGTCAGCGCGAGGACCGGGAGCAGCGCGAGGGGGACGGCGACGCGCAGCCGGGTGGAGAGCGCGCGTATCGGCGGGAGGTTCACTGGTCGACGGCCTTTCCGGGGAGGTCCGGGGGGAGGTGCTCGGACAGGTCCGAAGCGAGGTACTCGGGGAGGTCCGAAGGCAGGTCTTCGGGGACGGACTCGGGGAGGCGCTTCTCGAAGGGCAGGAGGCCGAGGGTCTCCGGGGCGGCCTCGGTGTCGAACAGCGGTGTGTAGCCGGTGACCAGGTAGAGGCCGCGCGCCTCCGGCTGGCGCGGGCCGGTGGTCAGGTAGATCCGGCGGTAGCCGCGCTCGCGCGCCACGCGCTCCAGTTCGGCGACGACGCGGCGGGCCAGGCCTCGCCGCCGGTGGGCGGAGTGCGTCCAGATCCGCTTCAGTTCGGCCGTCTCCGGGTCGTACCGGCGGAAGGCGCCGCCCGCGACCGGTTCGCCGCGCTCCAGGAGGAGGATCAGCGCGCCGCCGTGCGGCGCGGTGAACTCCTCGTCGGGATAGCGGGAGAGTTCGGTGTGGGCGTCCTTGCCGTAGCGGGCGCTGTACTCCTCGCCCAGCTCGCGGATGAGCGGTTCCACGCGCGGATCGGAGACGGGGACCTGAACAATCGTCACTTCCGCGTTCGAGGAGGACGGTTGGACCGTCTCTTCGACGTACGTCATGCCCACACCGCCGCGAGCGTCGGATCCTCCGCCGGCCTCTCGCCCCGCGTGCCCTGCGCGCCCCGCGCCGCGGCGCGCTCGGCGTCGCGCTTGGCGACCTCCTCGCGGACGATCGGGATCACGAAGCGGCCGAAGTCGACCGCGTCGCCCAGCAGGTCGTAGCCGCGGGCGGAGAGGATGTCGACGCCGAGGTCGTAGTAGTCGAGCAGCGCCTGGGCGACCGTCTCGGGGGTGCCGACCAGGGCGTTGGAGTTGCCCGCGCCGCCGGTCGCGGCCGCCGTCGGGGTCCACAGCGCGCGGTCGTACCGCTCCCCCGCCTCGGCGATGGCGATCAGCCGCTGCGAGCCGGTGTTCTGCGGCGCGTCGCCCCGGTGGTGCCGGACGACGCCCTGCTCGCGCCTGGCGCGGATGGCGCCGACCGTGCGGTGCGCCTTCTCCCAGGCCAGCTCCTCGGTCGGGGCGATGATCGGACGGAACGCCACCTGGATGCGCGGCGCCTCGGCGCGACCCGCGGCCTTCGCGGCGGCCTTGACCGCCTCGATCTGCGCGGCGGTCTCCGCGAGGGGTTCGCCCCAGAGGCAGTAGATGTCGGCCTCGGCGCCGCCGACCGCGTACGCGGCGGGCGAGGATCCGCCGAACGAGACGCCGGGCCTGGGCTGTTGGACGGGGAAGACATCGCTGACGAAGTCGTGGAAGCGGTAGTGCTCGCCCTCGTGGTCGAAGGGCTCGTGCGTGGTCCAGATCTTCTTGACGATCCGGATGTACTCGCGGGTGCGGGCGTAGCGCTCGTCCTTGCCGAGGGTGTCGCCCTCCCGCCCCTGCTCGTGGTCGTTGCCGCCGGTGATGAAGTGGACGGTCAGTCTGCCCTCGCTGATCTGGTCGAGGGTGGCGAAGGTCTTCGCGGCGAAGGTCGGGTACGAGACGTTGGGCCGGTGCGCGAGCAGGATCTGCAGCCGGTCGAGTCGGCTCGCGACGTACGCGGCGGCCGGCGCGGGATCCGGCGAGCCCGAGCCGTACGCGAACAGGACCCGGTCCCAGCCGTGGTCCTCGTGCGCCCGGGCGAGCCGGAGCGTGTACTCCTTGTCGAACGCGGCGCCGGAGCGGGCGGTGGTCTCGGAGCCGTCATGGGTGGCGGCGATGCCAAGGAACTCCACTGGCATGGGAGATGGCCTTTCCTCGGGTCCTGGGAGCGCGGTGCCGCCGCCCCGGGGCCGCCCGGGCACGCCGGAGCGGCCCTGGGGGCGGCCGGGTGCGACGGCGCTTCAGGGTGGGAAGCGGGAGGGTGAGCAGGGGTGATGACGCCCGGGGCCGGCTGGGCCTCGGCCGAGGTGGTGGTTCGGTGGTGGTGGCAGCGGCGGCGGCGCGCGTCACGTCGCCGTCACGCGGGACCTGCCGTACGGGGCCGTACGGCGGTCGTGCGACGGCGTGGGAGAAGGGCCCGCGACGGGGTTACCGAGGGAGGGAATGGGCCGGTCGGACGGCCCGCTGCCGCGTCAGGCGCAACACGAGGCCGACCACACACGACCGAAGTCGATGTGGTCGCGAGTGACCAGGCGCTGATCGGCATCCATGCGACCCATTCAGCAGCACATCTCGACTCTCGTCAACCATGGCCCGGCCTTGCGACCGGAGTTGGGCGAAACGTTTGCGTGGTTGACACAAACGAGAAGTGGCCGCCTACGATCGAGCCAGGAGCGGCTCCGCCTCGCGCGGCCGCCGCCCCGCCGCGTTGAGGGACGCGGTGCGTGTGATGACGTCGCGTCCGAGGGTCCGCCCACCCGCGCCTCCCTCTCCAGGAGCCCCGATGGTCCCGCCCTCCGCACCCTCGACCAGCCTGAAGGCCACCGGCCCCGACAGCCCCGACACCGGCCTCGGCACCGCCTCCCGCTCCCCCGACCCCGATCTGCCGCGCATCGTCCCCCGCAGGCGCGTCGGCCGCCTGGTGACCGCGGTCGTCGCGCTGCTGGTCTTCGCGCTGGTGGTCAACTCCGTCGTCCGCAACCGTGCGTTCCAGTGGGACGTGGTCGGCCAGTACTTCACCACGGCCGCCGTGCTCGACGGCCTGCTGCTGACCCTCTGGCTTACCGCCGTCGTGATGGTGCTCGGCTTCCTCCTCGGCACCCCGCTGGCCGTGATGCGCCTCTCGTCCAACCTGGTCCTGTCCACCTTGAGCTGGGGCTTCGTGTGGATCTTCAGATCCACCCCGCTGCTGGTCCAGCTGTTGTTCTGGTTCAACATCGGCGCCCTGTACCCGACGCTCGGCCTGGGCATCCCCTTCGGCCCGGAGTTCCTCACCGTCAAGACGGTGAACCTGCTCGGCCCCACGCTCACCGCCGTCATCGGACTGACCCTGCACGAGGCGGCGTACGCCGCCGAAGTGGTGCGGGGCGGGATCCTGTCGGTGGACGCCGGCCAGACCGAGGCCGCGCAGGCGCTCGGCATCGGCAGACGGCGCACCCTGTTCCGGATCGTCGTCCCGCAGGCGATGCGCTCGATCGTGCCGACGGCCGGGAACATGCTGATCGGCACGTTGAAGGGCACGAGCATCGTCAGCGTGCTCGCCGTGCACGACCTGCTGTACTCGGTACAGCTGGTCTACAACCAGACGTACCAGGTCATCCCCCTGCTGATGGTCGCCACGGTCTGGTACGTCGCGGTCACGACCGTGCTCAGCACGGCGCAGTTCTACGTCGAGCGCCACTACGCGCGGGGGTCCGCCCGCGCCCTGCCACCGACCCCGCTGCAGCGGCTCCGGGTCCGGCTCACCGCCCTGCGGGGCGTCCGGGGCGGTACGCGATACTGACGGGCATGCGGATATCGGCCAGGGCGGACTACGCGGTACGTGCCGCACTGCAGCTCGCAGCGGAACGGGACGACGAACCTCTGAAGACGGAGGCCATCGCCGAGGCCCAGGACATCCCCCACAAGTTCCTCGAAGGCATCCTGAACGACATGCGCCGTGGCGGCCTCGTCGTCAGCCGGCGGGGCGGCAACGGGGGATACCGGCTGGCGAGACCCGCGGGTTCCATCAGCATCGCGGACGTCATACGTGTTGTGGACGGGCCGCTGGTGTCGGTACGCGGCGTCCGCCCACCGGACCTCTCGTACACCGGGGCCGCCGAGTCACTGCTACCGCTCTGGGTCGCCCTGCGGTCCAATGTGCGCGAGATCCTCGAAGGCGTGTCGCTCGCCGATGTGGCGGCAGCGGAACTACCCCTGGAAGTAACCGAGTTGGCGAGCACTCCGGACGCCTGGACGAACCCCTGAGGTAGGCGTGACACATACCTGACGGACGGCCTGGTCTCATCAAGCGAGACCAGGCCGTCCGTCATGTGAACACCCCCTTGGGGCGCGCGCCACCTTCTGCCACGATCCCTATCAACCAGGTAGGAGAACTAGGGATCTGCGGGGGTGGCCGACGTGTGCACGCGAATGTCCGACCGTGCGGTCCGTGTCGCACCCCTGTTGACCTCCCGCCGTCACATCGACCTCGGCCGCCACTCCAGCGCCATCTGTCGGACCGCCTGAGGCCCGTCCGCACTCTGCGCGGATCCGTCCACCCTTTGGGACGCCCGTCGCGCGTTCCCGCGCGTGCGCACCGCCACACCCGTGTCCGTACACCTCCGTACACCTCCGTACGCACCTTCCTGATCACCCAGCTCCCGAGAGGACACCTCCGTGTCTGCCGCCAGACCGCTCACCACCCTGCGTAACGTCGCCGTCATCGCGACGCTCCCCCTTCTGCTCGCCTCGTGCGGCTACGGCTCCGAGACCAAGACCGACGAGAAGAAGGTGGCCGCCGAGGGCGCGAAGCTCTCCGCGGACACGGTCCGGCTCGGCTACTTCCCGAACCTGACCCACGCCACGGCGCTCGTGGGCGACCAGGAAGGCATCCTCCAGAAGGAGCTGGGCGGCACCCAGCTGAAGGTGTCCACCTTCAACGCCGGCCCCTCCGAGATCGAGGCCCTCAACGCCGACTCCATCGACATCGGCTTCATCGGCCCCTCCCCCGCCATCAACGGCTACACCAAGTCCAAGGGCAAGAACCTCCGGATCATCGCCGGCTCCGCCTCCGGCGGCGTGAAGCTGGTCGTCAACCCGGCCAAGATCAAGACCCTCGACGACCTCAAGGGCAAGCGGATCGCCACCCCGCAGCTCGGCAACACCCAGGACGTCGCCTTCCTCAACTGGATCTCCGAGAAGGGCTGGAAGGTCGACGCCCAGTCCGGCAAGGGCGACGTCTCCGTCCTGCGGACGGACAACAAGGTCACCCCCGACGCCTACAGGTCCGGCTCCATCGACGGCGCCTGGGTCCCCGAGCCGACGGCGTCGAAGCTGGTCAGCGAGGGCGGGAAGGTGCTGCTCGACGAGGCGTCGCTGTGGCCCGACAAGAAGTTCGTGATCACGAACATCATCGTGTCCCAGAAGTTCCTCGCCGAGCACCCCGACGTCGTCGAGGCCGTCCTGCGGGGATCGACCAAGACCAACGAGTGGATCAACGCCAACCCGGACAAGGCCAAGGAATCCGCCAACGCCAAGCTGAAGGAACTCACCGGCAAGCCGCTCGGCGCCAAGGTGATCGACGCCGCCTGGCCGTCCATCCAGTTCACCGACGACCCGCTCGCCGCGACCCTCCAGGCCCAGGCCGACCACGCGGTCAAGGCCGGGCTCCTCAAGCAGCCCGACCTCGCCGGGATCTACGACCTGCGCCCCCTGAACAAGATCCTCAAGGGTGCGGGCAAGCCCGAGGTCGCCGACGCCGGACTCGGCACGAAGTAGCGGAAACCTCCTCCGGACGACCTAGGTCGATCCTCCAGGACCCTGTGCGCCACACGGAAGGCATTCCGTGTGGCGCACCAGTCGTTTTCGGCCTTCCGCTCGGGCTTCACTGGCGTGGAAGCAGTGGTCGAAGGGCTGGGGAGACATGGACCTGAACACCGTGACGGAGGTGCGCGACGCCCGACGGCGTGAGCCCTGGCGACCGGGCGACGCGTGGCTGGGCGGCGGGACGTACCTGTTCTCCGAGCCACAGCCGCACCTGCGCCGACTCGTCGATCTGAGCCGGATGGGCTGGGAGCCGCTCGTGCTCCACCCGGACGGCTCCCTCGAGATCGCGGCCACCTGCACGATCGCGCAGCTGTCCCGCTTCGCGCGGACGACGCTCCGCGCCGAGGCGGCGCCGCTGTTCGAGCAGTGCTGCCGGGCGTTCCTGGCCTCGTTCAAGATCTGGAACATGGCAACCGTCGGCGGGAACCTCTGCAACGGGCTGCCGGCCGGGCCGATGATCTCCCTGACCGCGGCCCTGGACGGGGAGTGCCTGCTCCAGTCGCAGGCCGGAACGGTACGCCGGGTGAAGGTCGTGGACTTCATCACCGGCGCGGGGCTCAAGGACCTCGACGAGGGCGAACTGCTGCGCTCGATCACCCTTCCGGCCCGGGCGCTCGCCTCCCGCACGGCGTTCCGGCAGGCCTCGCTGTACGGCCTCGGCCGCTCCGGCGCCCTGGTCATCGGGGCGCTCGACCCGGTGGACGGCTCGCTCGCGGTCACCCTCAGCGCGGCGACCGTACGGCCGTTCCGCCTCTGGTTCCCGCTGTCACCGGACCGGGCGGAGCTGCGCCGGGCCATCGAGGCCGCCGTCGGCGCCGACGACTGGTTCGACGACATCCACGGACTGCCCGAGTGGCGGCGGCACATGGGCTTCCGTCTCGCCGAGGAGATCCGCCGCGACCTGCGCGCGACCACCGCACCGCCGCTCCCGGAGGGGAACCGATGACGTACGAGATCGAGATCAACCGGCGCACCTTCGACCAGGAGCCGCGGGCCGGCCAGTGTCTGCGCACCTATCTCCGGGAGCGCGGCTGGTTCGGGGTGAAGAAGGGGTGCGACGCCGGCGACTGCGGGGCGTGCACCGTGCACGTCGACGGGGAGCCGGTGCACAGCTGCCTCTACCCGGCCGTGCGGGCCGAGGGACGGTCCGTCACGACGGTCGAGGGCCTCGCCTCCCCGGAGGGTGAACTCCACCCGGTGCAGCGGCAGTTCCTCGACGCGCAGGGCTTCCAGTGCGGCTTCTGCACCGCCGGGTTCCTGATGACCACCGCCGCACTGGACGAGGAGCAGCTCACCGACCTGCCCCGCGCCTTCAAGGGCAACATCTGCCGCTGCACCGGCTACCGGGCCATCGAGGACGCCGTACGCGGTGTGCAGCACACCGAACGCCCGTGCGCGGGCAAGGCGGTGGGCAAGAACCTCGGCGCGCCGGCCGGGCCGCTGGTCGTCACCGGCACCGCCCGCTACACCTTCGACGTCGAGGTCCCCGGCCTGCTGCACATGAAGCTGCTGCGCTCCCCGCACCCGCACGCCCGGATCGTCTCCCTCGACACCTCCGCCGCGCTGCGCGTCCCCGGTGTGCACGCCGTCCTCACCCACGAGGACGCCCCGGACGTCCTGTACTCCAGCGCCCGGCACGAGCACCCCACCGAGGACCCGGACGACACCCGCGTCCTCGACTCCACGGTCCGGTTCGTCGGGCAGCGTGTCGCGGCCGTCGTTGCCGACAGCGAGCAGGCGGCCGAGGAGGGCTGCCGGCGGATCGAGGTGGAGTACGAGGAACTCCCCTACGTCACCGACCCCGAGGAGGCGATGGCGCCCGGCGCGCCCGCGTTGCACGGCGACAAGGGGCCCGAGGCGAGGATCGCGCGCGCGGCCGAGAACGTGGCGGGCGAGGTGCACGGTCAGATCGGCGACGTGGAGACGGGGTTCGCGGAGGCGGACGTCGTGTACGAGGAGACCTTCCGCACCCAGCGGGTGCAGCACGCCAGCCTGGAGACCCACGGCTGTGTCGCGTACTTCGAGCCGAAGGAGGACGGCACGGGCGAGCGGCTCACGGTCCGTTCCTCCACGCAGACCCCGTTCCTGACGCGTCGCGCCCTGTGCGCGCTGTACGGCCTGAACGAGGACGACGTCCGGGTCGTCGCGGGCCGGGTGGGCGGTGGTTTCGGCGGCAAGCAGGAGATGCTGACGGAGGACGTCGTCGCCCTGGCCGCGCTGAAGCTGCGCAGGCCGGTGAAGCTGGAGTACACCCGGGCCGAGCAGTTCTACGGCGCGACCACGCGCCACCCCTTCACCATCCGGATCAAGGTCGGGGCGCGCGCCGACGGCACGCTGACCGCCGTCCAGATGCGGGTCGTGGCCAACACGGGCGCGTACGGGAACCACGGCCCGGCCGTCATGTTCCACAGCGTGGGCGAGTCGTTCGCGGTCTACCGCGCCCCGCACAAGAAGGTCGACGCGTTCTCCGTGTACACGAACGTCGTTCCTGCGGGCGCCTTCCGGGGGTACGGGCTCGGCCAGGTCACCTTCGCGGTCGAGTCGGTGATGGACGAGCTGGCCCGGCTGCTCGGCATGGACCCGCTCGCCTTCCGGGAGAAGAACATCATCGGCCCCGGGGAGGCCATGCACAGCCCGATCGGCGAGGAGGAGGACCTGCACATCGCCTCGTACGGCCTCGACCAGTGTCTGGAGGTCGTCCGCACCGCCCTCGCCGAGGACACCAGCGCGAGCGAGGCTCCCGAGGGGTGGCTCGTCGGGCAGGGCACGGCGATGGCGATGATCGCGACCGGGCCGCCGGGAGGCCACTACGCCGACGCGCGGGTGTCCCTTCTCTCGGACGGCACGTACGACATCGCCGTCGGCACGGCCGAGTTCGGCAACGGCACGACGACCGTCCACAAGCAGATCACCGCGGGGGCCCTGAACACCACCGAGGACCGCCTCACGGTCCGCCAGTCCGACACCGATGTCGTCCGGCACGACACGGGGGCCTTCGGCTCGGCCGGCACGGTCGTCGCCGGAAAGGCCGTCCTGCTGGCCGCGAGCTCGCTGGCCGAGCGGCTGCGGACGTTCGCCGCCCGGCACACGGGGGTGGCCCGGCATCTGTGTGTGCTCGGGGCCGAGGCCTTCGACTGCGCGGGCCGGACGGTGACGCTGAAGGAGCTGTACGAGGCGGCGCACGCGAGCGGTGCCACGGACGAGATCGCGGCGGACGGCCACTGGGGCGGGTCTCCCCGGTCGGTCGCCTTCAACGCCCAGTGGTTCCGGATCGCCGTCGACCCGCACACGGGAGAGATGCGCATCCTGCGCAGCGTCCACTCCGCCGACGCGGGCAAGGTGATGAACCCGATGCAGTGCAGGGGCCAGGTCGAGGGCGGTGTCGCGCAGGCGCTGGGGGCCACCCTCTTCGAGACCGTGCGGGTGGACGAGCGGGGCGAGGTCACCACGGCGGCGTTCCGCCGGTACCGGCTGCCGCAGTACGCGGACGTCCCGCGCACCGAGGTCCACTTCACGGAGACGACGGACGCGATCGGCCCGCTGGGCGCCAAGTCGATGAGCGAGAGTCCGTTCAATCCGGTCGCCCCGGCGTTCGCCAACGCGCTGCGCGACGCCACCGGCATCCGCTTCACCGAACTGCCGGTGACCCGGGACCGTGTGTGGCGGGCGATCCACCACCGGGAGCTTGGTGCTTGAGACCGGAAGATGCGTAGCTCCGTCTCGTATCAACCTCACAATCACATAGGAGTAGGCCGTATTTGCATGGCAGACGCGATTCGCGGGCCGGAGGGCCGGGTACCAGTGGGCGCAGTCGCCGCACTGGCGCCCGGCCCGACGTCCTGAGGGGAAGCCGATGAGCACTGGGTCCTTCGACCTCTACGGAGAGGTGGCCCGCCCGGTCACGCTGACCGTCGCGGACCTGCGCCGGGGCTGGGAGCAGCACCGGGCCGAGGTCGTCTTCGACTGCGCGACCGGCGGGGCGCGGCACCACACCTTCGAAGGGCCCCTGCTGCGCGAGGTGGTGAGCGGTACCCGACCCGGCTTCGACCCGGCGCGGCGCAAGGACCGGTCGCGCTTCCTGCTCGCGGTGAGCGGCGGCGACGGTCACCACACCGTCCTTTCGTGGGCGGAGATCGACGCGGACTTCGGCGACGCGCCGATGCTCCTCGCCACGCGGATGGACGACGCGGACCTCGACGAGGCGGGCGCCCAGCTCGTGGTCCCGTCCGACCGCTGCGGCGCGCGGTACGTGAGCGCCGTGAGGCGGATCTGGGTCGGCACCTGCCGGCCGCCGGCCGGCGGGGAGGCCTGAAGGCCGACAGGGAGCCCTGAACCGATCTACGGTGTCGCCCATGCAGTCCTACACGATCGGGCAGGCAGCCCGTCTCCTGGGCGTGAGCCCCGACACCGCACGACGCTGGGCCGACGCCGGCCGCGTCGTGACCCATCGCGACGACAACGGCCACCGGCTGATCGACGGCCGCGACCTGGCCGCCTTCTCCGTGGAGCTGGCCCAGGGCGGCGGCGAGGAGGACGCGTCCTACACCTCGGCCCGCAACGCCTTCCCGGGCATCGTCACGGCGATCGCGCTCGGTGACATCGCGGCCCAGGTCACCATCCAGGCCGGCCCGCACCGGCTGGTCTCCCTGCTCACCCGCGAGGCCGTGGAGGAACTGGGCCTCGAAGTCGGCATGCAGGCCACCGCCCGGGTGAAGTCGACCAGCGTGCACATCGACCGCACCTGACCCCCGCCGCTCGCGGACGCGCCGCTCCCCTGGCCACTGGCGCCCATGGCACTGAGTGTGTTTTGCTGAGGGTACTCAGTGCCACAAGCCTTAGGGGAGCTCACCATCATGGGCAAGGACTTCGACCTGTATCGCCTGTCCGAGGAGCACGAGATGCTCCGGGAGACGGTCCGCGCGCTGGCGGAGGCGAAGATCACGCCGTTCGCGGCGGCGGTCGACGAGGAGGCCCGCTTCCCGCGCGAGGCGCTGGAGGCGCTGGTCGCGGCGGACCTGCACGCGGTGCACGTGCCGGAGACGTACGGCGGTGCGGGCGCGGACGCGCTGGCGACCGTGATCGTCATCGAGGAGGTCGCCCGGGCGTGCGGCTCGTCCTCGCTGATCCCCGCGGTCAACAAGCTGGGCTCACTGCCGGTGATCCTCTCGGGCTCCGAGGAGCTGAAGAAGACCTACCTCGGCCCGCTGGCCAAGGGCGAGGCGATGTTCTCCTACTGCCTGTCCGAGCCGGACGCCGGTTCGGACGCGGCCGGGATGAAGACCCGCGCCGTCCGTGACGGCGACTCCTGGGTCCTCAACGGCGTGAAGCGCTGGATCACCAACGCCGGCGAGTCGGAGTTCTACACGGTGATGGCCGTCACCGACCCGGAGAAGCGCTCCAAGGGCATCTCCGCGTTCGTGGTGGAGAAGGGCGACGAGGGCGTCTCCTTCGGCGCGCCGGAGAAGAAGCTCGGCATCAAGGGCTCCCCGACCCGCGAGGTCTACCTCGACAACGTCCGCATCCCCGCCTCGCGGATGATCGGCGCGGAGGGCACCGGGTTCGCCACCGCGATGAAGACCCTGGACCACACCCGTATCACCATCGCCGCGCAGGCGCTGGGCATCGCGCAGGGCGCGCTCGACTACGCCAAGGGCTACGTCCAGGAGCGCAAGCAGTTCGGCAAGCCGATCGCCGACTTCCAGGGCGTGCAGTTCATGCTCGCCGACATGGCGATGAAGCTCGAGGCCGCGCGCCAGCTCACCTACGCCGCCGCCGCCAAGAGCGAGCGCGTGGAGGGCGACCTGACCTTCTTCGGCGCCGCCGCGAAGTGCTTCGCCTCCGACGTGGCGATGGAGGTCACCACCGACGCCGTCCAGCTCCTCGGCGGCTACGGCTACACCCGTGACTACCCCGTCGAGCGCATGATGCGCGACGCCAAGATCACCCAGATCTACGAGGGCACCAACCAGGTCCAGCGCATCGTCATGGCCCGCAACCTCCCGTAAGCACCCGCCACTTGAAAGGAGCCAGGCCGTGACCCTGAGGATCGCTGTCTGTGTGAAGTACGTTCCCGACGCGACCGGTGACCGCGGTTTCGCCGACGACCTGACCGTCGACCGCGACGAGGTCGACGGGCTGCTCTCGGAGCTGGACGAGTACGCCGTCGAGCAGGCGCTGCGGATCTCCGAGGAGTCCGACGACGCCGAGGTCACCGTCGTCACCGTCGGCCCCGACGACGCCAAGGACGCGCTCCGCAAGGCGCTTTCGATGGGCGCCGACAAGGCCGTCCACGTCAACGACGACGACATCCACGGCACCGACGTCATCGGCACCTCCGCCATCCTCGCCAAGGCCCTGGAGAAGACCGGCTTCGACCTGGTCATCTGCGGCATGGCGTCGACGGACGGCACGATGGGCGTGCTGCCGGCGCTGCTCGCCGAGCGGCTGAGCCTCCCGCAGGTCACCCTGCTCTCCGAGGTGTCGGTGGAGGACGGCACGGTGAAGGGCCGCCGCGACGGCGACGCCGCCACCGAGCTCCTGGAGGCCCCGCTGCCCGCCGTCGTCTCGGTCACCGACCAGTCCGGCGAGGCGCGCTACCCCTCCTTCAAGGGGATCATGGCCGCCAAGAAGAAGCCGGTCGAGGAGCTGGACCTGGACGACCTCGGCATCGACGCCGACGAGGTCGGCCTCGCCGGGTCATGGACCCTCGTCGAGTCGGCCGCCGCGCGCCCGGCGCGTACCGCGGGCACGATCGTCACCGACGAGGGCGACGGCGGCAAGCAGCTCGCCGCGTTCCTCGCCACCCAGAAGTTCATCTGATCCACCGTCACTATCGTTCAGGAGCAAGGAATCATGGCTGAGATCCTGGTTCTCGTGGACCACGCCGACGGTGCGGTCCGCAAGCCGGCACTCGAACTGCTCACGCTGGCCCGCCGGATCGGCGAGCCGACGGCCGTCGTGCTCGGCGCCGGCGAGGCCGCCGCGTCGATCGCCGCCACCGCCGGCGAGTACGGCGCCGCGACCGTGTACGTCGCGGACGGCGCCGAGTTCGCCGAGCAGCTCGTCGTCCCGAAGGTCGACGCGCTCACCCAGCTCGCGAAGGACAAGGGCGTCGCCGCCGTCCTCGTGACCTCCTCGGGCGAGGGCAAGGAGATCGCCGCCCGCGTCGCCCTGCGCCTCGGCTCGGGTCTGATCACCGACGCCGTGGAGCTGGAGGCAGGTGACGAGGGCCCGGTCGCGACCCAGTCCGTCTTCGCCGCCTCGTACTCGGTGAAGTCCCGGGTCTCGCACGGCGTGCCGGTCATCACCGTCAAGCCCAACTCCGCCGCCCCGGAGGCCGCTCCGGCCGCCGGTACGGTCGAGAACGTCACCGTCGCCTTCACCGGCAACGCCGCCAAGGTCGTCTCGCGCACCCCGCGCGTCTCCACCGGCCGCCCCGAGCTGACCGAGTCCGCGATCGTGGTCTCCGGCGGCCGCGGTGTCGGCGCGGCCGAGGGCTTCCAGGTCGTCGAGAAGCTCGCCGACTCGCTGGGCGCCGCCGTGGGCGCCTCGCGCGCCGCGGTCGACGCCGGCTGGTACCCGCACTCCAACCAGGTCGGCCAGACCGGCAAGCAGGTCTCGCCGCAGCTGTACATCGCGGCGGGCATCTCCGGCGCGATCCAGCACCGGGCGGGAATGCAGACGTCCAAGACGATCGTGGCCGTCAACAAGGACGCGGAGGCCCCGATCTTCGATCTGGTGGACTACGGCGTGGTCGGCGACCTCTTCGAGGTCCTGCCGCAGCTGACCGACGAGATCGGCGCGCGGTAGAGGCACTCCCCCGACGGGGTACTCCCCCGACGCAAGCGATCGGCCCGGTGGCACAGAGTGCCACCGGGCCGATCGCTTTCCGGGTTCAGATCCAGCCGTCCAGGGGGACCTCCTCGCAGAGCCGGACGACCGGCTCGTGCCCGGCGACCGCCTCCCGTGAGGAGAGCCGGACACGCACGCCGGGGCGTACCGCGTGCGGCGGTCCGTCGACCCGGCAGCGGACGACGAAGCCCTCGGCCATGTGGACGGGCCACAGATCGCTGTCGGCGGCGGTGACCCCGCGCCGTACGGAGATCACGCCCTCGCCCTCGCTGCGTTCGGGCGCGAGGTCGGTCGACCCGCAGGTCGGACAGAGCAGGCGCTGGAAGGTCGTGGTGTGGCACCAGCGACAGAGCTGGTAGTAGAGCTCGGCGTCGGCGGCCGATTCCTCGGTCCGGACGGCGGTGCCCCCGTTCCTCAGTCCCATGGACCCGGTGTGGAACACGATGCGTTCTCCTTGCACTCGGCGGCTCGACCGTGCATGGAGCAAAGATATGGCACTGAGTGCCATCAAATAAAGACCTCAGTTCCCTCAATTCAAGATACTGAGATCCCTCGGAGAACCCGGCCGAGCCCCGCGCGCCTCAGCCCTCGCCGAGGCTCGACTCCACCTCGCGCACCACCCGCCACATCGGCGTGGACCGCTTGGTGATCACCACCACGACGTCCTCGGCGTCCTCGCCCGCACCCCCGGCGCCGCCGTCGACCGGCTCGCCGCTCCACGTGGCACGGACCAGGTCGAGGGCCCGGTCCACCTCGGCCAGCGGATCGCCCTCGCCGCCGGTGCGCAGCCAGTGGCGCAGGGCGTGGTTGTGGGCGGCGACCACGGAGGCGGCCACCACGTTGGCCCGCAGGGTGCCGTCGCGCCGGTCGGCCCATCGGGTCCGCAGATAGTCGCCGAGCGTCTTCTCGTACCGCCAGACGACCGAGAGCTCGTAGGTCCGCAGCCCGGTCACCTCGCGGGTGAGGCGGTAGCGCTGGACGGAGAAGGTCGGGTTCTCGGCGTACATCCGCATGACGAGGCGGGTGGCGTCGCAGATCCTGACCAGCGGGTCGTCGGTGTCGGCGCTCGCGGCGAGGAACTCGGTCATGTCGGCGAGGCTCTGCTCGTGGTCGGGGAAGACCACGTCCTCCTTCGACGGGAAGTACCGGAAGAAGGACCGCCGGCCGACCCCGGCGAGCGTGACGATGTCGTCGACGGTGGTCTGCTCGTACCCGCGCTCCAGGAAGAGCTGGAAGGCCGCGGCGATGAGGGAGTCCCGCATCGCGGGCTTCGTGGAGTTCGTCGAGGCTGTTCCCATGGCCCGAACCTAACATCCGGAAGCCGACGGCACGGCACTTGGTGCCAGCTCTGCCCGGCACCAAGTGCTATGCGCGCTACGGGAGGGTCAGCGGGCGGCCATCCGCAGGGCGCCGTCCATCCGGATGGTCTCCCCGTTGAGGTAGTCGTGCTCGGCGACCATCGTGACGAGCCGCGCGTACTCGTCGGGGCGGGCGAGCCGCTGCGGGAAGGTGACGCTCGCGGCGAGCCCCGCGCGGATCTCCTCGCTGAATCCGGCCATCATCGGGGTGTCGACGATGCCGGGCGCGATGGTGACGACCCGGATGCCGAACTGGGCGAGATCACGGGCGGCGGTGACGGTCATCCCGGCGACGCCCGCCTTGGAGGCGGCGTAGGCGATCTGGCCGACCTGGCCCTCGAAGGCGGCGATCGAGGCGGTGTTGACCACGAGCCCGCGCTGACCGTGCTCGTCCGCCTCCTGCTTGGCGATGACCTCGGCGGCGAGCCGCATGACGTTGAACGTGCCGAGCAGGTTGACGTTCAGGACCGTGCGGAACAGGTCAAGGTCGTGCGGGCCCTTGCGGCCCAGGACGCGCGCGGAGGGCGCGATGCCCGCGCAGTTGACGGCGAGCCGCAGCTCCGCGCCGTCGCCCTCGATCCGCGCGAGCGCCTCACGGACCGGCCCCTCCTCGGTGACGTCGGCCGCGAGCAGCGTGACGCCCTCGGGCAGCGGCCCGGCCGCGGCGACGGCCTTGTCCAGGTCCAGGCCGTAGACGGTGGCGCCGCGGGCGGCGAGCGCGGCGGCGGTGGCGGCGCCGAGACCGGAAGCGGCGCCGGTGACGAGCGCGGCGGAGCCGGCGATGTCCATGGAACTCCTCGTGGGAAGGTCGTGAGCTGTCGGCGGGTGTGCCTTCGAAGCTGTGCGTGGTCCGCGCCGCTCACAATAGATCCGCGGGCCTGCGGACCGACAGGACCGCCGACACGCGGGAGGGCCGGGCGGCACTCGGCCGCCCGGCCCTCCCTCTCTGCTCCGACGGCTACCGTCGGCTCACTCCTCGGTGAAGTACAGCGATCCCTTCCACCGGAGGTTCAGGACGTCGTACTCGAACGCCATGTCGACGAGCCGTCGCCCCGACCGCTCGGAGATACGGCCGGCGGCCCGGCGCAGCACCGAGACGGGGCTGTCGTCGTCCACGTCCCCATGGACCACGACGCGAAGGGTGGTCACCTCGCCGGAGACCGCACCCCCGCTCATGCGCCGCCCCTGGTCACCGGGTCGGCGAACACGGTGAGCTGCGCGGTCGAGCGCGGGTCGGCCGAGTCGAGCCCGTCCACTCCGATCGCGAACACGTCCCACTTCTCCCCCAGCTTCTCGATCCGGTCCGCCGCGGCGTGCAGCAGATCGGCGACGGTCTCGTCGCTGCCGGCGGGAATGCCGAGGCTGAAGTGATGAGCGGTCCACATCTCCTTCTTCGTGGCTCTCATGCTCAGCTTGTGGTTACGGCTCCTGCGAGCCATCGGTCCTCCAAGGCCTGGTGGTCGAACGGATCGGCTAGCTGGGAAGGAAGAGGGCGAGACGCCAGCCCCAGCGGCTGAAGCGCCTGAAGGCCCGCAGGGACCGGATGAAGGCCTTGCCCACCTTCCGGTTGGCCTTGTAGTGGCTCTGGCGCTTCTGCTTGTTCCGCGAGCCGTTGAACTTCTGGTTCTTCTTGATCTTGTTCATCGCCTTCTTGTAATCCGACGAGTTGTACGGCTTACCGGCGTTCTTGCGATAGTAGGCGTCCTTTTCCTTCTTGCTGAGCGTCTCGGGCCCCTCCAGGCCGTACGCCTCCTGGAGACCACCGTCCCGCCCGTCGAGGTCGAGGCAGTTGACCGGGTCCGCGTCGCAGTACTCGAACGCGTTGGAGTTGCCTCCGTGGACCGGGTCGATCGAGTGGAACCGGCCGACGGCCGGGTCGTACAGGCGGGCGCCCATCAGGGTGAGTCCGCTGGGCGTCTCGCTGGAGCGCTGCTTGGCGCCCAGCCAGTCGTAGCGGACCTGCGCCTGACCGGCGCGCGGGTTGCCGTACTCGTCGCTGTCCAGGGCCACGGGTGCTTCGCCGGCGTTCAGCGGGAGCTGAAGGGCGACATCGCCGTGGACGGTGGTGAGCTGGAGGACGGTGTCGCCGGTCTTGCCCGTGACGGCCGCGAGGTCGCCGGAGACGGACTCGACGTTCCGGGTCACCGCTCCGGAGGCGATGTCCTCGGTGATCCAGCGCGGGTTGTCGCCGTCACCGTCGTAGTGGTTGACGCTCGAACCGGTCTGGGTCCACGTCGAACCGCCGCCCGTCTCGGTCTTCCAGCCGCGGAACCGGAGCGCCGCGTCCAGGGTCCAGGTCTGGCGCTCGCCGTTCGCGGTCTGCTGGTGGGCCAGGTCGTTGGCGTAGTAGCCGACCGTGCCGCCGGGCAGGGCCGTGGTGCGGCCGAACGCGTCATAGGCGTAGCCGGTGTCGACGAGCCGGTCGGCGCTGTCGTAGGTGTGGGTGGTGGTGGTCCCTCCGGTGGTCGGGCAGTCCGCACCGGGCGTGCCGGTCGCGCGGGTGAGGCTCTTGCGGTTGGCGCGGCCGTCGAAGACGTAGGTCCGCCGGGTGCAGAGGGTGTCGGCGGTGTCCTCGGCGGTGGCCAGGCGGCCGGCCGCGTCGTAGCGGTAGACCTGGTCCGACCATCCGGCGTGCGTGGTCACCTGGCGGTGGACGGACCGGGTGACCGTGTCGGAGGCGACGACCGTTCCGTCACTGTCCCGGGTGTACGTCCGGTTCACCGGGGCGCCGGTGGTGTCCTCGCGCACGCTGAGGGTGTAACCGCCGGGCAGTCGCTCGCTGCTGACGGAGCCGTCGGCGTCGTAGACGGCCTTGAAGACACCGGCGACGGAGTCGGTGACCGTCGTGGCGAGACCACGTCGTTCGGCCCCGTGGTCGTAGCTGTAGGTGACGGTCGACGGGACGCTGTCGGCGACCTTGACCTGCCGGTCGAGCAGGTCGTACTCGGTCGTCGTGACGCCGCCGTCGGCGTCCGTGTAGGAGATCGGGCGGCCGAGCCTGTCGAAGGTCTTGGTGATCGTCCCGCCGGTGGGCGAGACCGACTTGACGGCCCGGCCGGTGGCGGGGTCGTACTCGGTGGTCGACTCCGGGACGGCCTGACCGATGCCCCCGGTGAGCGCCACCTTCGTGACACGGCCGGCGGCGTCCTGCGTGGTCGTGGTCGTACGGGTGACGCCGTTGGCGGTCTCGGTGACCTTGGCGGGGGTGCCCCACCAGCTGTACTCGGTGGTGGACGTGGGCAGTTGCGCCGGGTTGGCGCCGCCCCCGGTCACGGCCCCGGCAGGTCCGGTGGAGCAGACCAGGTCGGCCCACTCCGGGCGGCCCTGGCAGGCGCCGGAGCCGGTGGCGGACCAGTAGATGGTCACCCGGGTCCCGGCGTCGGTGCCGGCGGCCCCGGGCAGCAGCTCCTTGGTGGGGCGGCCCTGGGCGTCGTACTCGGTGGTCGTGGTGATCGCGAGACCGCCCGGGTCCTTGACCGTCCGGGTGGGCAGGCCCTTGGCCCAGTCGTAGACCGTCTGGGTGGAGCGGCCCTCACCGAGGACGGTGGGGTGCTCCCGCACCTGGGCTCCGAACGTGGCCTTGGTGATCTGGTCCTTGACCTTGGCGGTGCCGTCGGTCGGGCGACCCGTGTCGTACTCGTTGACGCGCCACTCCCGGGCCGTCACCGACGTTCCGGACGGGACCAGGGTGGTGCTGCCGGACTTCAGGTCGGCGGTGAGTTCGGTACGGCGCAGCGGACCGAACTCCTCCAGGAGACGTGTGCCCGTCCCGTTGTGGACGGAGCGGGTGCTCAGGAGGTCGGCGCGGCCGGCGCCGGTGAGCTGACCGATGCCGAGTTCGGCCTGGACGGCCCGGTCGGCGGCGGTGGTGCCGAGTGCGACGGCCCGGTTGCCCGCGGTCAGCGTGCGCGTGGTGTTCCCGAAGCGGTCGTACTCGGTGGTGGAGACGTGCCCACCAGGCTCGGCGATGTTGACCGGGCGGCCGGAGACGCCCAGGTAGGTGACCGTGGCACGGTGGTAGGAACCGGCGGTCAGGGCGGCTCCGTCGTGGGCGGCGGGCACCGCGTCGGCCGGGAAGACCGCGGTGGCGTCGGTCGGGGCGTCGAGCTGGCCCCAGGCCTTCACGTCGGCCGCGCCCATGCCGTACGGGGCGGTGCCGCCGCTCAGCGGGACGCCGTAGACGACGGAGCTGGCGGCCGTGCCCTCCTCGACGTTCGCGGTGCCCTGCTTGAGGCCGGAGCGGGCCGCCTTCAGGAGCATGCCCTCACCGGCGGTGGCGGCGTTGCCCGCCTTGCCGTAGGTGAAGGACCAGGGCAGTTCACCGGCCGGCGTCAGGCCGGTGACCCGGCCCGCCGCGTCGTAGCCGTACTCGGTCTTCGTGGCCGGGCTGATCTGCGGGTCCCAGGCCTGGCGCAGCCGGCCGGCCGCGTCGTACGCGTACGTCTGGACGGCCTTGGCGGTCGCGGACGCGGCGCCGGGCTCGGTGGACCAGAGGCGGATCTCCTTCACCTGTCCGGTGATGTCACCGAACACGAGGTCGGTCGCCGTCGTGGAGGTCGCGTAGACGAACTCCAGCGCGCGGCAACCCTTGGTGGCGGGGGTCGCCGTGCAGGTGGTCGCGGAGACCGCCGAGGTCGGGGCGACGACCCGCTTGGGTCGGGCCAGGGTCTTGCCGTCGACGGTCACGTTCTCGGAGACCACGGTGGTGGCGGTGTTGGCCAGGCCGTCCAGGAGGGTGGACGAGACCTGCCAGGTCGTGGCCCCGGCACCGGACTTGGTGAACTCGGTGACCGCGCCCTCGGTGTCGGTGAGCGTGAACGAGCCCGCCATGCTGCCGGTGAGCGTCAGCGTCTCCGCGCCCGGCTCGGGGATCCAGCCGGTCTTCGCCGCGTTGGCGGTGAAGTACGTCTCCTGGCCGTCGGTGCCGACCATCGCGAGCGCGGTGTCGGAGGTGCGGCGGATGTGCGCGTACTCCGACTCGACCGACTCGGCGACCGTCCCGGAGACCCACTCCTTGCCGAAGATCGGGGCCTGGCCCTCCTGGCTCCCGGCCTTGAGCGGCTCGCGCGAGGAGGCCGTGCGCGTGACGGAGAGCCCGAACGCGGACAGGTCGGTCTCGGCGATCTCGTAGTCACCGGTCAGCAGGTTCACCGAGCCGGGGCCGATCTCGTCGGTGGCCGCGCCGCTCGCGTCGCGGTCGACGATCACCGTCAGCGGCTCGGTGGAACCGGTCACCGCGCCGGGGCCGGTGAAGTCGGCCTTGATCTGGACCGTGCCGTCGGGGTCGACGGTGTCGGTGGCGTTCCACACGAGCGCCGCGTTCCTGCCGGCCGTCAGCGGCACGGGCCACGCCGTCAGCGGAGTCCCGCCGGAGGTCACCTGCCCCGCGGGGATGGTCACCCAGGCGTCGGCCTCGGAGCGCCGCCACGAGAACGACACGTGGTCGTACGCGGCGGGGTCGGCCTCGGCCACCAGTGGGAGGCGACGGGCGGTGCGCTCACCGTCGCTGGGCTGGACGAAGCCGCCGGGGCCCGCGTGGAAGGTGTGGCCGATCGTCTCGGACTTGTTGTCCGCCCTGTCGGCCGCCCGGACCTGAAGGGTGTGCGTGCCGTTCTTCGGCGGAGTGACGGAGATCGCCTTGGCGCCCGCGGCACCGCCGGTGGGGACCTTGGTCCAGGTCACGCCGTCCAGGGACCACTCGATCCAGTTGTGGTCGGCGGCGGGCGGGGTGACGGTGAAGGTGCCGGCCTGGCCGGCGCCCTTGACCCAGGCGTTCGACGGGTAGTCCGTGGACGTGACGCCGGCCGGGGCCGAGGGGGCGGAGGTGTCGACCGTGAAGGTCTTCCACGCCGACCAGCCCAGGTTGTAGTGCGCGCCGTCGTACGGCGAGGTGCGGAACCTGTAGGTCTTGCCGTTGGTGAGCACCCCGGCCGGGACGGTCACCGAGGCGACCTGCCCCGAGGAGACCCAGGGCGACACGAGGACGTCACCGACCTGGGTGTCTGTGGCCGCGTCGAAGATCTGGAAGGTGCCGTTGACCTTGTCGCCGTTGGCGTCGACGAAGGTGTCCCGCAGCGTGGGCGTCGGCGAGTTGACGACGTAGGCGCCGCCGTAGGAGAAGTACGGCGGGCCGGCCTCCTGCTTGGTGCCCGTGCGGGGCCGGTAGTTGTAGGTGACGACCAGCTTCGGCGGGTTCGACGCGGCGTTGGCGGAGTTGACCCGCTTCCAGCCGGCGACGGTGCTCTCGTCGGTGGCGCGGATGCCCATGCCGCCGGTGGACCACTTGTTGTCGGCCCAGTGCTGGACCAGGCTGGTGACGTTCGCGTTGATCCAGCCGTCGGGCTGTGCGGTGCAGCTCGCGTTGCCCCGGGTCTCGGTGGAGGTGACGTACTTGGCGGCCATGGTGGGCCGGTTGGTCCACCGCGAGGCGGTGCTCGCGTTGTTGGCCGACCAGACCTCCCACGGCTTCGCCGCGCAGTCGGCGACGTTGCCGGAGTGGAAGTTCCACAGCGACAGCTTGGCGTCGGAGACGAGCGCGTCGGAGACCGGGGCGCTGTTCCACGTGATGTACGTCTGCGCCGTGCGCGGCGTGCCGTCGGGGTTCTTGGTGCCGGGGTTGCCGAGGTCGAGTTCGGTCTCGGCGGAGGTGTCGTACGTGACGCCCTGCTGGACGTACGTGTCGAAGAGGTTGCCCAGGGCGGAGGTGGAAGGGTCCACCGTCACCGGGTACCTGGTCTTCGGGTCGGCGAGGAACGCCGGGTCGGGCGTCACGACCAGGTCGACGGTGGCGCCCTTCTGCACGACCTTCATCGCGACCGGCACGGTGCGGGTGTGCCGACCGGAGACGGGGTCGACGGTCGCGTCCCACATCACCGGAGCGGGCATCAGGGCCTGCTTCTTGCTGTTCCGGTCGGTGAACAGCACACTGCCGTCGGCCTGTTCGGTGGCCTTCAGGCCCTTGGCCCGCAGCGGCAGGGTGTAGGTGTAGCCCTCGTCGGCGGGCTTCTGCTTGATCTCGACGAACTGCTCGAAGCCCGTGCGGGTCGCCTCGACGACGACGTCCGCGCCCGGGACCGCGTTGACGTACTCGGCTCGGGTGCCCTTCAGTTCCGGGGCGGGGAGGCCGCCCTTCCACTGGAGGGTGATCTGCTGCTCGCCCTCGCCGAGGGTGACCAGGTCGACGGCCTTGGCCTGCTGGCCCGCGCGGAGCGAAGCGGCCGGGGTGCCGGTCCTGCCGGCCAGTCTCAGGCCCTCGGGGTGCGCCACGGGCTCCACGGTCCCGTCGGAGCCGGCCACGAGGCCCAGGTCGACGTCGCGCCACTGGCCGGTCCCGGGGTCCTTGAACCGTACGGGCCCGGCGGAGATCTCGGAGGTCAGCGAGCCGTCCTTGTTCACCCAGGTGGTGGACGTCTCCGTGCGCTCCGACAGCGCCTCGACGCGCTTGCCCGCCAGCCGGGCCGCGACACGCGCGGAGGCGATGTCCGCCGCCTGCGCGACCACGGGCGCCTGCCGCGGCCCGGCGGCGGGTTCGGCGGAAGCGTCCGTCACCGTCGCGCCGTTGAGCAGCGTGACGGCCAGGGCCATGGTCAGTCCGCCCGCGACATGGCGCAGGCTCCCCCCGGACCACAGCCTCCCGCGCTCGTCGCGCGGGGATATGTGAATCGTCATGATTCCTCGGTCGGTTACTCACATAGGCATCACTTATGTGATGCATAAGCGAAGCTATCGGGGAGGAAATCACGCGAAACGGGAACAATGCCGTTCAAGATCGACAACGGCCGACCGCTCGGGCGCGTGAAGTACGTCACGCCCGGCGGTCGGCCGGTGAACTCCGCCTGCGGGTCGGATGACTAGACGGACAACTGGCGGCTGATGACCAGCCGCTGGATCTGGTTGGTGCCCTCGAAGATCTGCATGATCTTGGCTTCGCGCATGTAGCGCTCGACCGGGAAGTCGCGGGTGTAGCCGTACCCCCCGAGGACCTGGACCGCGTCCGTGGTCACCTTCATGGCCGCGTCGGTGGCGGTCAGCTTCGCCACGCTGGCCTGGCGGCTGAACGGGCGGCCGCGGTCGCGGCGGCGGGCCGCGTCGAGGTAGGTGGCGCGGGCGGAGTCGACGGCGGCGGCCATGTCGGCGAGCAGGAAGCCGAGCCCCTGGTGATCGACGATCTTCCGGCCGAAGGTGGTGCGCTCGTTGGCGTACGCGACGGCGGCGTCGAGCGCGGCCTGGGCCAGGCCCGTGGCGCAGGCGGCGATGCCGAGGCGGCCGGAGTCGAGCGCGCTGAAGGCGATCTGGAGCCCCTGGCCCTCGTCGCCGACGAGCCGGTCGGCGTCCAGGAGCGCGCCGTCCCAGTGGGCGGAGGTGGTGGGGACGGCCTGGAGGCCCATCTTCCGCTCGGGCTTGCCGAAGGAGAGGCCCTCGGTCGCGCCGGGCGCGAGGAAGCAGGAGATGCCGTGGCTGCCGGGGGCGGTGCGGGCGAAGAGCGCGTAGAAGCCCGCCTTGCCGCCGTGGGTGATCCACGCCTTGGTGCCGGTGACGCGGTACGCGGCGCCGTTCGGGCCGTCGTCCACGCGCTCGGCCTTGCAGGAGAGGGCCGCGGCGTCGGAGCCCGCCTGGGGCTCGGAGAGGCTGTAACCGCCGATGGTCTCGCCGGCGAGCATCGCGGGGAGCCAGTGCTCCTTCTGCTCGGCGGTACCGAAGGCGTACACGGGGTGGCAGGCGAGGGTGTGGACGCTGGTGGCGACCGCGACGGCCGCCCAGCGCGCCGCCAACTCCTCGAGGACCTGGAGGTACACCTCGTACGGCTGGCCTCCGCCGCCGAACTCCTCGGGGTAGGCGAGGCCGAGCAGTCCGGCCCGGCCGAGCGTGGTGAACAGGCCTTCGGGGTACGTCTCGGCGGCCTCGTGCTCGTCCACGCGGGAAGAGAGCTCCTTGTCGGCGATCTCCCGCGTCAGGGCGATGAGGTCCGCTGCCTCGGGGGTGGGAAGCAGGCGGTCGACATCCATGGCGACTCCAGTGACACTCGGCCACCAGCACCAGTGAAACGGTACTGTGGGCGGTACGGCAGTACCGTTCAGCGTAGCGCAGAAGGGTTCCGCCGTAACCCCCCGAACGGGTCGACCGGCATACTGTTCAAGTGATCGACACTTCCGCCGCCGGCGCTCCCAAGCTGACGGGCCGCGGCGCGGCCCGCCGGTCCGCCCTGTTCGAGGAGCTGGTGGCCCTTCTGGTCGGCGAGGGCTTCGCCCAGCTGACCCTGGACGATCTCGCCGCCCGGCTGCGCTGCTCCAAGCGCACGCTCTACGGCCTGGCGGACAGCAAGGAGCAGCTCGTCCGGGCCGCCGTGGTCCATTTCTTCCGGCGCGCGACGACCCGGGTCGAGGCGGTCCTCGCGGCGGAGCAGGACCCGGCCGAGCGGCTGGCCGCCTATCTGCGCGCGGTCGCGGCCGAACTGGCCCCGGTCTCCCCGCAGTTCTTCGACGACGTGGCCGCCTTCGAACCGGCCGCCGAGGTCTACGAGCGCAACACCCGGGCGGCGGCCGGACGGGTGCAGCAGCTGATCGAGGAGGGTGTCCGCGCGGGCGTCTTCCGCGAGGTCCATGTCTCCTTCGCGGCCGATGTCATCGCCTCGGTCATGGTCCGCATCCAGCGGCGCCAGGTCGCCGCGGCGACCGGACTCGCGGACGCGGAGGCGTACGGCCAGCTGGCCGAACTGCTCCTGAACGGCCTGCGCAAGAGCTGAGGAACCCCCGCTCGCGCATCTGGCCGATACCAGCCCCTTGTTCGGTCACTCTCCGAAGGTGATCCATTACTGTGTGCGGCGCACCGCCAGCCGACCGTACACAGGGAGATCTCCGCGTGGAGCGCAGCCGTACCGACCTGAGGATCCGTGCCGTACTCGCCGCCATGGGCGTCACCGCCGCCCTCGCCACCGCCCCCGCCGCGCACGCAGCCCCGACGGAAGCCCTCGCGGAAGCACCGGCGGCGGCCCCGGCGGTGGTCACCGCCCCGCCGGCGCCGTGCACCGGCGAGTTCGAGGGCGACAAGCGGCTCGGCCCGAAGTACCTGCCGAAGAAGAGGCAGGAGCCGGTGGGCCCGCTGCTCCGGCACTACCACCGGACCGGGAAGCTCTCCTCGGCGGACTTCCTGAAGAAGTACTGGGAGGGCGAGGCGGACACCGGCAGCTGGAAGTACCCGCCGAACGACGGCTTCGCCGAGGTCAACGGAGAGCTCGACAAGGCGCCCGACCTCCTGGAGAAGGGCGAGCGCCTGGACCGCTTCGGCTCGGAGTACGGCGCCTACCTCGCCCCGGCCGGCGACCTGTACGCGAAGCGCGCGCTGCCCCCGCAGAACCTGAACACCCGGGACGCGGCCTTCCCCTGCGACTACCACCTCTACGAGGTGACCAAGGAGTTCACCGTCTGGGAGGGCGGGATCGCGCCCTGGTTCGAGCAGCCGGGCGGCGGCCGCCAGATCAAGCTGGACGCAGTGTTCCTGAACCCCGGCAAGGGGCAGCGCCTGAACGTCAAGTGGCTCCTGGACAACGGCTACCTGGTGCGCGTCCCCGCGTGAACCGCGCCGAGCTGGCCCGGGCACTCCGCGCCGCCGGAGTGCCCGAGGAGCAGTTCTGGATCGAGGGCGTCCACGAACCGGCGCCCACGCCCCCGGACTTCCTCTACCTCCGGTTCCTGCCGGACGGCCTGTGGGAGGTGGGCGTGTACGAGCGCGGTAGGCACGAGCCGGTCGCCGTCCACGCCACCGAGGCGGAGGCCTGCGCCCACGTCCGCGACCTGGCGTGAGCGACGAGACACCGGCTAGAACTCGTCGCAGGTGTGCGGCAGTCGGGGCGTGCCGAGCGCCGCGTCGAGCGTGGCCGCCGCGCCCGGCGTGTGCTCCTCGACGAGGCCGGCGGCCACCAGGTCCACGGCCTTCGTCCCACCGAGGTAGCAGGCGCCGAGGTCCCGTACGTCGAAGGAGAGGTCCACCGGGTCACCGGTCGGCTCGTATCGGACGCCGTCCGTACCGTCCGAAGTGAGGCGGAAGCGGCCGGAGTTGGCGGGCAGACGGCTGTCGTGCACCTCCAGGACGAGATCGACGGACGCGGCGAAGGTCCGGGCCGTGAGCGCCGCGCGGACGTCGATCAGCCGGAGCCACAGCGCCGGGAACTGTCCGGTGACCCGCACCTGGTCGCGGTCGGCCGCGAAGAGCAGCAGCGGGTCGTCCAGCGGCCGGCCCCAGGCCCGGACGGTGTCGGTCAGGTCGATCGAGGCCAGGTAGCGCCAGAGGGCGGCGGCGACGGCCGGGGTGTCGGCCTCCAGCTCGTCGACGCGGACCAGGCCGGGGGTACGGGCGTCCTCGTCCTCGCCCTTGGTGCGGTAGACGGCGTACCCGGCGACGGGGTCGCCGAGCGCGACGACCCGGGCAGGCGAAAGATCGTCGTCCTCCTCGTCCTCCTCGCGCAGCCACTCGCCGGTCCAGCGCAGCTCGTCGCGGGCGTTGCGGCCCGCCCGCAGCGCGCGGGTGGACTCGAAGTACGGGCCGACGACGGCGGGCGCGTCCGCCGTGTCGACCAGCCGCAGCGGGCGCTCGTCCGGGTCGATCCGCAGGGCGAGGGGCTTCCTGGAGTCGATCTCGACGGTCACGCCCTGGGTGGCGGGACCGAAACCGAACCTCCCGTAGATGGCGTCCTCCGACGCCCAGAGCGCGGCGAGCGGCGCGCCCCGCTCGGCGTACCGCCGGAACGCCTCCTCGATCAGGGCGGTGAGCACGCCGCGCCGCCGGTGGGTGGGGGCGACGGAGACGAGCGTCAGGCCGGGACAGGCGAGGTCCCCGCCGGGAACGGAGACGGTGAAGGGGAACGCCGCGAGGAAGCCGACGAGCTGGTCCCCGTCGTACGCGCCGATGCGGTCGCAGGGCCCGACCATGTCGCGGTGGTGCTTGCGCAGCTCCTCCTCGGGCCGCTCGTGGAAGACGAGATAGGAGAGGTCGAGCGCACGGTCGATATGGGCTTCGGGTACGTCACGAATATCCATGATCGGGACCCTAACCGGCGGCCGGGGCGGGTACGTCACGAATATTCTCGGCCACGCACCTGTCCGGAGGACGCCGGAGGCATGATCGCCGGCTCGGCCAGCCGTACGAGTTCCAGCGCCTGGGCCGGGAACCAGTCGCCGGCCTTGGGGTCGACGGTCCCCCGCTCGGGGTCCTCGGGGCCCGCGGTCCCGCGCAGGCAGTGGCCGTCGGACTCGCCGGGCGTCTTGATCCAGAGCTTGGCGTCGTGGAGCGGGTCGCCGGTCTCGGCGGTGGGCCGGGGGCCGAGTCCCCGCCCGGGCGGGTTGCACCACTCCTGCGGGTCGGCGTGGGCGCCCGGCTTCGGGGTCCAGGGGCCGCGGCCCGCGCGGCTGGTGTCGGTGACGAAGTGGGCGCGGTCGGCGGCCGGCCCGAGGGCGTGCTCGCCCAGCCAGGTCGTGGCCTCGGCCCGCGTCCAGCTCCGCTCGGGGCAGTCCGTGGCCTCACCGGCCCGGGCGACGTGGGCGAGGCAGCCGGAGACGAGGGTGGCGTACCAGGCGCTGTCGGCGTCCGAGTGGTAGTGGGAGACGTTGACCGTGAAGCCGGTGGCCCGGTCGACGCCGGCCTTGACGAGCCGGGGCACGACGGTCTCCACGGCGTGCCAGCCGGGGTTGCCCGCGTCGAGGTAGACCGCGGTCCCGGCGAGTGGTTCGAGGACGTCGACGGCGTGCCGTACGGCGGCGTAGCGGGCGGCGGTCCGGGTCCCGGAGCTGTCGTCCTGGCCGCAGTCGGAGGGCAGCAGGGCGAGGGAGTCGGGTTCGAGGACGACGAGCGCGCGATGGGCGCCGATGCCCCGGGCCACGGCGTCGGTCCAGTCGGTGTACGCGGCGTCGGTGCCGGCGCCGCCCGCGGAGTACTGGGAGCAGTCGCGGCCGGGTGCGTTGTAGAGCACGAGGACGGGCACCGTGCCCTCCCGCGCGGCGGCCTCGACCGTGGCGCGGGCGGTGCGCTCCACCTCGGCGGGGGTGCTGTCGCCGAGCCAGACGGCGTGCGGGGCGCGGACCATGGCGAGCAGCCCGGCGGCCGTACGGGTGTCGCCGCTCGCCGTGAGGTCGCGGTACTGGGCGAGCGCGGCGGGGTTGGCGGCGGGGACGTGGAAGCGGACGGGGTCCGGTGACGCGGCGCTCCCGAGAAGGGTCGGTGCGGCGCTCCCGGAAGGGCCCGGCGCGGCGTTCCCGGAAGGGCCCGGTGCGGCGCTCCGTGAAGCGCCGGGTGGGGCTCCGCCCGCCGCCACGGGCAGCAGGGCCGCGGCCAGCAGGGCGAGGGCCGCGGCGGCGGGGAGCAGGCCCCGGGCGCGGAGGGACGGGACGGCGGTGGAGCGGTGGCGCATGGAAGACGTCCTCTCGGCGCGCTCCGTCAGCGGGAGCGCTCGCGGGAGCGTCGCTCCACCACTCTCCGTGCCCGTCCCTGACGCGAAAGGCCGGCGTGGCGGCCCGTCAGGCGACGGAACCTATCCGTCCGTCGGGGGCGCGTGGGCCATCGTGGTGGATCGGGGTGTGCGCGCCGGTCAGCGACACGCCGGTGCCGCCGCGACGGTTGGCGACGATCTCGGCCGCGATCGACAGGGCCGTCTCCTCCGGGGTGCGGGCCCCCAGGTCGAGGCCTATCGGGGAGCGCAGGCGGGCGAGTTCGAGCTCGGTGACGCCGACCTCGCGCAGCCGCTTGTTGCGGTCCTCGTGGGTGCGGCGGGAGCCCATCGCGCCGACGTAGGCGACGGGAAGCTTCAGGGCCGCTTCGAGGAGCGGGACGTCGAACTTGGCGTCGTGGGTGAGGACGCAGAGCACGGTCCTGGAGTCGACCTCGGTGGACTCCAGATAGCGGTGCGGCCAGTCGACGACGATCTCGTCGGCCTCGGGGAACCGGGCGGCGGTCGCGAAGACGGGCCGGGCGTCGCACACGGTGACGTGGTAGCCGAGGAACTTGCCGACCCTGACGAGGGCGGAGGCGAAGTCGATGGCACCGAAGACGATCATGCGCGGGGCGGGCACGGAGGACTCGACCAGGAGGGTGATCGGCTGCCCGCAGCGGCTGCCGTCCTCACCGATCTCGACGGTGCCGGTGCGGCCCGCGTCCAGCATGGCGAGCGCCTCGCCGGCCGCGGTGCGGTCCAGGGCGGGGTGACCGCCCAGGGCGCCTTCGTACGATCCGTCCGGACGGACCAGGAGGACCCGGCCCATCAGGTCGGCGGGTCCGTCGACGATCCTGGCGAGGGCCGCCGCCTCTCCGGAGACGGCGGCGGCCAGGGCGGCGGGGTAGACCTCGCCGCGGACCGGGGTGACGAGGATGTCGATGATGCCGCCGCAGGTCAGCCCCACGGCGAAGGCGTCCTCGTCGCTGTACCCGAAGCGCTCGACGACGGTCGTGCCGTCCTCGAGGGCCTGCTGGCACAGTTCGTAGACCGCGCCCTCCACACACCCGCCGGAGACCGAGCCGATCGCCGTGCCGTCGCTGTCGACGGCGAGCGCGGCGCCCGGCTGCCGGGGCGCGCTGCCGCCGACCGCCACGACCGTGGCGACGGCGAACTCGCGTCCCTGCTCGACCCACCGGTTCAGCTCTTCGGCGATGTCCAGCATCTCGAACTCCTCAGATGTGTGTGTGGAGGGCGGCGGGGTGGCGTCAGCCGACGCCGAGCCAGCTCTCGATCGGGTGGATCGCGAAGTACACGATGAAGATCGCGGTCAGGCCCCACATGAAGGCCCCGACCTCGCGCGCCTTGCCCTGCGCCACCTTGATGACGGCGTAGGAGATGACACCGGCCGCGACACCCGTGGTGATGGTGTACGTGAACGGCATCAGGACCACGGTGAGGAACACCGGGATCGCCACGGAGCGGTCGCTCCAGTCGACGTGCTTGGCGTTCTGCATCATCATCGCGCCGATGACGACCAGGGCCGCGGAGGCGACCTCGGCGGGCACGATCGCGGTGAGCGGGGTGAAGAAGAGGCAGGCCGCGAAGAAGGCACCGGTGACGACCGAGGAGAGACCCGTACGGGCACCCTCGCCGACGCCGGTGGCCGATTCGACGAAGACCGTCTGGCCGGAGCCGCCGACACCGCCACCGATGACACCGCCGGCGCCGTCGATGAACAGGGCCTTGGACAGGCCCGGCATCCGGCCCTTGTCGTCGGCCAGGTTGGCCTCGGAGCCGACGCCGATGATCGTGGCCATGGCGTCGAAGAAGCCGGCCAGGACCAGGGTGAAGACGATCATGGTGATCGTGATGTAGCCGACGTCGCCCCAGCCGCTGAAGGACACCTGCCCGATGAGCGAGAAGTCCGGCGTGGAGACGGCACTGCCCTTGAGCTCCGGAGCGCCGGAGAACCAGGCGCCCGCGCCCTTCGCCGGGATGTCGGCGACGGCGTTGACGATGAGGGCTATGACGGTGCCCGCGACGATGCCGATCAGGATGGCGCCGGGGATGTTGCGGGCCTGAAGGGCGAAGATCAGGAGCAGGGTGACCGCGAAGATCAGGACGGGCCAGCCCTGGAGCTCACCGAGCGGGCCGAGGGTGACCGGGCCGCCGCCGGGAGACGGGTTCTCGTGGACGAAACCGGCCTTGACGAAGCCGATGATGGCGATGAAGAGACCGATGCCGATCGTGATCGCGTGCTTGATGGCGAGCGGGATCGCGTTCATGATCATCTCACGCAGGCCGGTGACGACCAGAAGGCAGATCACCACACCGTAGGCCACACACATGGCCATCGCCTGCGGCCAGGTCATCACGGAGATGACCTGCGAGGAGAGCACACCGGAGACGCTGAGCCCCGCCGCGAGGGCGAGCGGGACCTTGCCCCAGAAGCCCATCAGCAGGGTGGTCACCGCGGCGGCCAGAGCGGTCGCCGTGATGAGGGCGGGCTGGCTGAGGACGTTGCCGTCCACATCCTTGCCGCCGAGGATCAAGGGGTTGAGCAGGAGAATGTACGCCATCGCCATGAAGGTGGTGACGCCGCCGCGGATCTCCGTCGCGACGGTGGATCCTCTCTCCGAGATGTGAAAGTACCGGTCGAGCCAAGAGCGGCCGGCGGGGACGTTCGAGCCGGAGCCCGCGTCCTCCGAGGCGGTCTTGGGCTCCACTGACGACTGGGTCATGGGGCCTACTCCCAAGGTTCAAAGGGGCACCCGCATAAGACTTTTCGAAGGTCAGAGAAGCTGCGGGATTTGGGATGGTGCATTGGCTGCACGACCCGGGGGACGGCCCGAGACGAACTGGGTGGAACAGGTCGATCTGGTCTTGCTCGGTACTGCGGGTGGTGCTGGTGGTGCTCGGTACTGCTGGTGGTGCTGGTACTGCTGTCCCACGAGTGGGGTGCTCCGGGCGGTGCGGGCGGGGAAGTGTGACGTTCCTGGGAGGCACGCACCGCCCGGAGAGTCCTACAGGGTGCCGGTGAGCGCTTCGGGGCGGACCGGCGTCTTGTTGAGCTCCAGGCCCGTCGCGTTCCGGATCGCCGCGAGGACGGCCGGGGTGGACGACAGGGTCGGGGCCTCGCCGAGTCCCCGCAGGCCGTACGGCGCGTTGGGGTCGGCCAGTTCGAGCACGTCGACCGGGATGGTCGGCGTGTCGAGGATCGTCGGGATCAGGTAGTCCGTGAAGGAGGGGTTGCGCACCTTCGCGGTCTTCGGGTCCACGATGATCTCTTCCATCACCGCGACGCCCAGGCCCTGGGTGGTGCCACCCTGGATCTGGCCGACGACGGAGAGCATGTTGAGCGCCTTGCCGACGTCCTGGGCGGTCGCGAGCTCGATGACCTTCACGAGGCCGAGCTCGGTGTCCACCTCCACCACCGCGCGGTGCGCGGCGAAGGTGTACTGGACGTGGCCGTCGCCCTGGCCGGTGACCAGGTCGAACGGGACGGTCGGGCGGTGCCGGAACTCGTGCTCCTGGTCCACGACCTCGCCCTCGAGGACGTCGGCCAGGTCCGCGAGGACCTCGCCGCCGTCGGTGACGACCTTGCCGCTCTCCAGGAGCAGTTCGGCGGTGGCCCACGCCGGGTGGTACGAGCCGAACTTGCGGCGGCCGATCTCCAGGACGGCCTCGCGCACCTGCTCGCAGGTGTTCTTCACCGCGCCACCGGTCATGTACGTCTGCCGGGAGGCGGACGTCGAGCCGGCGGAGCCGACCTGGGTGTCGGCCGGGTGGATGGTCACCTGGGTGACGCCGAGCTCCGTGCGGGCGATCTGGGCGTGGACGGTGACACCGCCCTGGCCGACCTCCGCCATGGCCGTGTGGACCATCGCGACGGGCTCGCCGTTGATGACCTCCAGGCGCACGCGGGCGGTGGAGTAGTCGTCGAAGCCCTCGGAGAAGCCGACGTTCTTGATGCCGACCGCGTAGCCGACACCTCGGACGACACCCTCGCCGTGCGTGGTGTTCGACAGACCACCGGGGAGCGCGCGGACGTCCGCCGACTCGCCGGCGGAGAGCCACTGCTGCTCCGGCGGGAGCGGACGGGCCTTGACCCGGCGCAGCAGCTCGGAGACCGGGGCCGGGGAGTCCACGACCTGGCCGGTCGGCATGATCGTGCCCTGCTCCATGGCGTTGAGCCGGCGGAACTCCACCGGGTCCATGCCGAGCTTGGCCGCGAGCTTGTCCATCTGCGCCTCGTACGCGAAGCACGCCTGGACCGCGCCGAAGCCGCGCATCGCGCCGCAGGGCGGGTTGTTGGTGTACAGCGCGACGGCCTCGATCTCGACGTCGTCGATCACGTACGGACCGGCGCCGAGCGAGGAGGCGTTGCCGACGACGGCCGGGGAGGCCGAGGCGTAGGCGCCGCCGTCGAGGACGATCCGGGCCTTGAGGTGCGTGAGCTTGCCGTCCTTGGTGGCGCCGTGCTCGTAGTGCAGCTTCGCCGGGTGGCGGTGCACGTGGCCGAAGAAGGACTCGAAGCGGTTGTAGACGATCTTGACCGGCTTGCCGGTGCGGAGCGCCAGGAGGCAGGCGTGGATCTGCATCGACAGGTCCTCGCGGCCACCGAAGGCACCGCCGACGCCGGAGAGCGTCATGCGGACCTTCTCCTCGGGCAGGCCGAGGACGGGGGCGATCTGCTTGAGGTCCGAGTGCAGCCACTGGGTGGCGACGTACAGGTCGACACCGCCGTCCTCGGACGGCACCGCGAGACCGGACTCGGGGCCGAGGAAGGCCTGGTCCTGCATGCCGAAGACGTACTCGCCCTCGACGATCACGTCGGCGCGCTTGCGGGCCTCTTCCACGTTGCCGCGGATGATCGGCTGGCGGTGCACGATGTTCGGGTGCGGGACGTGACCGGAGTGGTGGTCGTCGCGGCCCTCGTGGATCAGCGGCGCGTCGGCGGCGAGGGCGGAGGCCTCGTCCGTGACGACCGGCAGCTCCCTGTACTCGATCTTGACCTTGGCGGCCGCGCGGCGCGCGGTCTCCGGGTGGTCGGCGGCGATCAGGGCCACCGGCTCGCCGTGGTGGCGGACCTTCCCGTGGGCCAGGACGGGGGTGTCCTGGATCTCCAGACCGTAGTTCTTCATCTCGGTCGGCAGGTCGTCGTACGTGAGGACGGCGTACACGCCCGACATCGCGAGCGCCTCGGAGATGTCGATGGAGACGATCTCGGCGTGCGCGACGGTGGAGCGGAGCGTCTGCCCCCAGAGCATGTCCTCGTGCCACATGTCCGAGGAGTAGGCGAACTCACCGGTGACCTTGAGGGTGCCGTCGGGGCGGAGCGTGGACTCGCCGATGCCGCCCTTGGTGTGCTTCTGGGTGACGTTGGTCGGCGTGCCCGCCGGAGCGGTGCGCGTGTTCTGAGCCATGGTCAGACCGCCTCTCCCTGACGGGCGGCCGCCAGGCGGACCGCGTCGAGGATCTTCTCGTAGCCCGTGCAGCGGCAGAGGTTGCCGGAGAGGGCCTCACGGATGTCCTGGTCGGACGGGTCGCTCTGGCGCTCGAGGAGCTCGTCGGCGGCGATCAGCAGACCCGGGGTGCAGAAGCCGCACTGGACGGCGCCGGCGTCGATGAACGCCTGCTGGATCGGGGAGAGTTCGACACCCTCACCGGTCTGCGAGTCGGCCGGCTTGGCCTGCCACTTCTGCGCCGAGTCGAGCGAGGTGCCGCAGCCGCCGGTGCCACAGGCACCGCCCGGATGGGCGTCCTCGCGGTGCTGGGCGTAGTCGGCCAGGCCCTCGACCGTGACGACCTCGCGGCCCTCGACCTGGCCGGCGGCGACCAGGCAGGAACAGACCGGCACGCCGTCGAGGCGGACCGTGCAGGAGCCGCACTCGCCCTGCTCGCACGCGTTCTTGGAGCCGGGAAGACCCATCCGCTCACGCAGAACGTAGAGGAGGGACTCGCCCTCCCAGACGTCGTCGGCTTCCTGCGGACGACCGTTGACCGTGAAATTGACGCGCATGGTTATGCAGCTCCCTCAAGCGTGCGGCCGGTGCCGCGGTACTGCTCCCAGGTCCAGCCGAGCTGACGGCGGGCCATGATGCCGACGGCGTGGCGGCGGTACTTGGCGGTGCCACGGACGTCGTCGATCGGGTTCGCGGCGCCCGAGCACAGGTCCGCGAACTGCTTGGCGATCGACGGGGTGATGATCTTGCCGCTCTCCCAGAAGCCGCCCTCCTCCAGAGCCGCGTTCAGGAAGGCCTCGGCCTCCTTGGCGCGGATCGGGGTCGGCGCGGCCGAACCGATGCCGGTGCGGACCGTGCGGGTCTCCGGGTGGAGCGCCAGGCCGAAGGCGCAGACGGCGATGACCATCGCGTTGCGCGTGCCGACCTTGGAGTACTGCTGGGGGCCGTCCGCCTTCTTGATGTGGACGGTCTTGATGAGCTCGTCGGGCTGCAGCGCGTTGCGCTTCACGCCCGTGTAGAACTCGTCGATCGGGATGAACCGGTTGCCACGTACCGACTCGACCTCGACCTCGGCGCCCGCGGCGAGCAGGGCCGGGTGGGCGTCACCGGCGGGGGACGCGGTGCCGAGGTTGCCGCCGACGCCGCCGCGGTTGCGGATCTGCGGGGAGGCCACGGTGTGCGAGGCGAGCGCCAGGCCCGGCAGCTCGGCCCGCAGGTTCTCCATGATCTGGGTGTACGGGACCGAGGCGCCGAGGCGGACGTTCTCCTCGCCGACCTCCCACTCGCGCAGGAGCTCGATCCGGTTCAGGTCCAGGAGGTACTCGGGCCGCCGGTGGTCGAAGTTGATCTCGACCATGACGTCGGTACCACCCGCGATGGGCACGGCCGTGGGGTGCTCTGCCTTGGCGGCGAGCGCCTCCTCCCAGCTGGCGGGGCGAAGGAAGTCCATGGTGGCTCTCTTCTTGTGCTTCTAGTGATCGGGGGTCGGTCGGTCTGACGGGCCCGGGGGAACGGCCGGCCCTCGACTTCGAAACCATGTTCACGTGCTGTTAACGCGATGTGTGGCCTAGTACACAAGCCTCGCCCGCTCGGGTGCAGTCACCGAAAACATGAAGGAGTTGGCTGGTGACCATGTTCGTCTTGTAGATTCGAACGAACGGCGGTGCTCGGTAACCTCGCCGTTTTCCCCTGGAAACCGTGGCACCAGGCCACCGGCGACAACGCGACAGTCTTCGGGACCGTCGGACGTTCCGCCGCCCCCAGGGGGCACGTCGGGCGAGTACCCCCGAAAGTGACATTCGAGTGACGGACGAGAAGGAACGGCGGCAACGAGATGCGGCTGCGCGCACTGCTGGAAACCGACGCGCTGGGGCTGCGCCTGCTCGGCGGTGAGGACGAGCTGGACCGCACCGTTCGCGGCGTGATGACCACGGACCTCAAGGACCCCAGCCGGTATCTGTCCGGCGGCGAGCTGGTCCTCACCGGCCTCGCCTGGCTGCGGGAGCCCGAGGACGCGGAGCCGTTCGTCCGGATCCTGGCTTCCGCCGGGGTGGCCGCGCTCGCGGCCGGCGAGGCCGAGCTCGGGGACATCCCCGACGATCTCGTGGAGGCATGTTCTCGCCACCGGCTGCCGCTCTTCGCAGTCAACGAAACCGTTGCGTTCGCGACGATCACCGAGCATGTTGTTCGACAGGTGTCCGGCGAACGCGCGGGCGACCTGGCGGCCGTCGTCGACCGCCACCGGCGCCTGATGACCTCCGGTCCGGCCGGCGGCGGACCCGAGGTCGTCCTCGACCTCCTCGGCTCCGACCTGGACCTCCGTGCCTGGGTCCTCTCCCCCACCGGGCGGCAGATCGCCGGGGCCGGGGAGCCGCTGGACGCGGGGCTCGCCTCGACCCTGGCCGGCGAGCACCTGGCCGCCACCCGCACCGGACGGCGCGGCCCGCACCGGCTGAGCGCCGCCGGAATCACGTACTCCCTGTTCCCGATCCGCAACACCGGTCGCGGCGCGGCGCCCGCGGCCCGTGACGTACGGGAGACGGTCCTGTCCGACTGGCTGCTCGCGGTCGAGGCCGACGCGGGCGACTGGCCGGCCGCCCGGCTCGACCTGCTGCAGGGCGTGACGCAGCTGATCGCCGTCGAGCGGGACCGCAGGGACGCGGCCCGTACGGTACGGCGCCGGCTCGCGCAGGAGGTCCTCGAGCTGGTGCAGACGGGCGCCCCGCCCGCCGAGATCGCGGCGCGCCTGCGGGTCGCCGCCCCGGTCCTGCTGCCCGGCCTGGGGACCGCCCCGCACTGGCAGGTCGTCGTCGCCCGCGTCGAATGGGACCCGGAGGGCGGGGCGGGCACGGTGGACACCGGCCCGGTCGCCCAGGCGCTCCTGGAGGAGATCCTCGTCGACCCGGCGACCGTGGGCGCCGACTCGGCCGACCGGATCGCGGTCGCGCACCACGGGGACGAGGCCATCGCCCTCGTCCCGCTCCCCGCGGGCCCGCTGCCCGACAGCGAGGACGAGGGCAGCACGGCGGCCCTCGGGCTGCACGCGGACGCCCTGCTGGCCGCCGTACGGGACCCGCTGTCGTCCGGTCTCGCCGACGACGGCCGGCTCACCCTCGGCGTCAGCGCGGCCGTCCACTCGGCGGAGGGCCTGCGCGGTGCCCTGGAGGAGGCCCGGCACGCCCGCCGCGTCGCGGCCGCCCGCCCGGGCCGGGTCTGCGCGGCGGGCCACCACGAGCTGGCCTCGCACGTCCTGCTGCTGCCGTTCGTCCCCGACGACGTCCGCCGGGCCTTCACGGCCCGTCTCCTGGACCCGCTGCGGGACTACGACCGGCGCCACCGCGCCGAGCTGATCCCCACCCTGGAGGCCTTCCTCGACTGCGACGGCTCCTGGACCCGCTGCGCGACCCGGCTGCACCTGCATGTGAACACCCTGCGCTACCGGGTGGGCCGGATCGAGCAACTGACGGGCAGGGACCTGTCGCGTCTGGAGGACAAGCTCGACTTCTTCCTGGCCCTGCGGATGTCGTAGGGCGGGCCCGCGCCCACGACCCCGCGCGGGCGCGGTCCCAGGGCCCCGCCGCTCCGCGGCGGGTCCACGGGGGCCGCCCCCGCCGCGTCAGGGCTCGGAGCGGCCCCCGTGGGACCTTTCCCGACTCAGGAGGGCCTCAAAGGGGCTTCTCGGGCCGTCAGGGACTCCCAGCCGCCCGTCTCCGCGACGCGCCCGCCGGCCAGGACCGCGATGCGGTCGGCCCGGCGGCCTCTCGGGCAGCTGTACGGGCCCGTTCCGGCGCCGGGGCCCCGGACGGGGCCTCCAGGGCGGCGCCCATCCGGGCGGCGGCCGCCCTGAGACCACCCGCTTGGCCCAGCGCGGCGGCGGAATCCGCGACCGGCGCCAGGCAGCCGAGGGCCAGGGCCGTCGCGGCGGGGGCCCACGGCCCGCTCAGGGCGGGCGCGGCCGCCGCGACGGCCGGGCGGCATGCCCTGGGACGCTGTGCGGTGGCGGGCGATCGCGGCCTCGCCCGGCGCCGCGTACACGGCCGTCAGCCGGGGCGGTCACGGGGAGGTTCATCTCTTCGAGGGAATGAGCCCCCTGACGACCCTGCAGGTGCCGACACCCCTCGACGACGGCGGTCGTCCGGCCCTCGCGGCCCCGGGGAACGGGGCGCAGGCGGACCGGACCGGCCGCTGAGGGTGCCGTCCCGGGGCTCGGACGCACAGCGTCCGCATACCGGTCAAGGTCTTCTCTTGTGAAATCTTTCACCTGACCCCTTGGCCAGCCCCGCGCGTTCGTGCTGAGATGCGGGCTGACCCAATAGCTCAATGGCGCGCTCGGGGAGGGCAATGTGGCGGACACCGCCATGTCTGGTTCCGGAACAACGGGTGGCGACGATCCGGCCCTTGGCTACGGCGGGGCGACCCCGGTGGAGACGGCCATATGGCGTCTGCGCTCACGCGGTTGCTGGACGGACGCGGCAGCTCTGCTCGCCCCCCGCGCGGCGGAACCGGCGGCCGCGCTGGAGCGGGCGGCGCTCCTGATCGAGCGCTGCCTCTACACCGAACAGGGGTGGGCGGACGCGGAGGAGGCGCTGCGGGCGGCCGAGGCCGTGGCGCAGACGGACGAGGAGCGCGGGGCCGCCGCGTGCGAACGCGGCTATCTCGCCTACGCGTCGACGCTGCTCGGCGTACGGGACCGGGCGGACGAGGCGACCGCCGCGCTCGGCCGGGCCGCTGCGCTCATCGGGCCGTCGGCCGAGGGCCGCCCGCTCCTCGACTACCGGCGCGGACTCGTCGCCCAGAACATCGGCGACTCCCCGCAGGCGGCCCGCGCCGCCTACCGGCGCGCCCACGCGGGCGCCTCGGCCCAGGGCGACAGCCTGCTGCTCTCCTCCACCTGGCGGCATCTCGCCGGACTCGCCCTGAGGGAGGGTGAGTTGGCGGAGGCACGGCACGGCTTCGCCGAGTCCCTGCGGATCCGCGAGGAGCTCGGCTACCTGGTCGGTACGGCCCCGGCGCTCACCGCCCTCGCGGACACCGAGACGGAACCCGAGGCGGGTCGCCTGCGCGCGGAGGCGGCCCGCCTCTTCCGTCTCCTGGGTGGCGTACCGACCTGGCTCGCCGCCCAACTGACGCCCAGGCCCGCCATCTGACGGACGGTCGGGCCCAACGGCCGGGCCGCCGCCCCAAGGACGGCGGCCCGGCTGTTCGCCTCACCCCGCCGTCGGCCCCCTGCGGCGCGGCCGCACCCAGCCGGGCACCCGTTCCAGGCACAGCAGCGCCTCGTCCATGCCCACGGCCACCGCTCCGTCCGGTGTGACCGCCACCGCGCGGACCGGTGGTCCCGGACGGAACGGGAGGCGGGCGCGGGTCTCCAGATCGTGGAGCTCGACGAGACCGTCGGCCCAGGCGATCGCGAGCAGCGTGCCCTCGGCGGACTCGGCGGCGTGCAACGAGACGACCGGCACGCGTCGTTCGGCGATCGGGGTGGGTTCCGGGTCCCGGCCCGGGATCCAGCGGCGCACCGTGCCGTCCTGGCCGCCGCTGCAGAGGAAGGGGCCGGTCTCCGTCTCGACGGCCGTCACCGCCGTCACCCGGCCGCTGTGCAGGGCGGCCTGGTGAATGCCCGTCAGGCCGAAGGCGTGGACCGAACCGAGCCGGTCGCCCACCACGACGGAACCGCCGATCGCGGCGAGCGCCGTACCCGGGTGCCGGGTGAGGGTCGCCGCGACGGCGGTCGTGAGCCGTTCGAGATACGGCGGTCGGGGTGCGGGCCCGGGGACGGGCAGCAGCCGGCCCCGTTCGTCGAGGAGCAGGAGCGTGCCGTCCGGTGCGGGGGCCAGCGTCTTGATCCGGCCTCCCGACGGACTCCGCAGCGGCTCGCCCGCGGTCGTCGCGTCGGCCGCGCCGAGGACCTGCACGGTGTCGGACGTGCCCGCGACCAGCAGCTGGTCGCCCGCCGCCCCCAGGGCCGTGACCGGCCCGGGCCACGGCGGGGTCAGGTCGCCGCGCACACGGGTCCACCGCACCCGCCAGGGCGCGTCCGCGGCGAGCCCGCGCAGCGCCGGGCGCAGCCGCGGGTCCGCCCCGTCCCCGAGGGCGCCGAGCAGGACGACGGCCCGGTCGGCCGGGTGCTGGTCACGGCAGAGCGACTGCCCGGTCCGCAGCCACGCCGACCGCAGGCCGCCCCGGTCGTCGCCGGGGCCGGTCACGTACGCGGTGGTGACCCGCAGCGGGTCGGCCGTGCAGACCGCGACCGGATCGGCGAGGTCGACCGCGTGCCGCGCCTCGTACGGCTCCGCCGCCGGCCACCGACCCGGGCCCCACTCCTCTTCCGAGCCCGCACCGTGCTCGGCCCCGTCGCCCTCGCCCGGGTGCGTGCCCGGCGCGGCCGAGTCCGAACCGGCAGCCGCGCGTGCGCCCTTGCCCCCGGCACCACGCCCGTGACCAGAACCGGACCCCGAGCCCGGGCCCCGCCCCGGCTCCGCCCGACCCGCGGTGTCGTCGACGTCGGTGTCCAGGTCCACCACCGTGACCCGGCCCTTCGCCACGAGGAGGTCGTACGACGGTGTGCCCTTGCAGGTCTCGACGACCAGGCGGACCCGGCCCGACGCGGCGAGTTCGGCGACGAGTTCGGCGATCGCCTCGGGTTCCGCGGCGGCGTGGAGGTCCGGCAGGACCAGGGCCGCGCGGCGTGCTTCCGTCGTGGCGACGGCCTGGACGAGTTCGCCGGGCGTGCGGGCCACGACGCCGATCCGGTTCGCGACCGTCCAGGCCGCGCCGAGCGCGCACTGGCCGGCGAGCGGGATCAGCTCGCGCGCCGCCCGCCTGCGGCGCGCGCCCGCGCGCGTGCCGTGTGCGGCGAGCCAGCCGAGGAGCGCCGACTTGCCGCGGCGCGGCCCGCCGACGACCAGGCAGAGGCGCGGGGCGTCCGGGTCGGTGAGCCAGCCGAGCAGGGCCGCCGCCTCGGCCTCCGTACCGGCGGCGGGGCGGTCTCCACGGACGGATCCGGTCACGGGCACCTTCCCCACGCCGGGGAGGGAGTCGCGGACGGCATGGGACACCTCACGGACGGCGCTGTACGGACGGGACGAGGGCGACAACCGACCCTGGGGAGCAGCCGGACGGCGGCAGCGGTCACGGGCAACGGCCGGCCACCGACGGCCGACGCCTGACCCCGTGCCGACTGACGGCAACGACCTTAGTCGTCACTCCGCCGATCCGGTGAAATGCTCTCTGACAAGTGCCTGTACGACGGTGACATCCTGGGCGATCAGGGCGTCGAGGAGGGCGGTGTGCTCCGCCGCGTCCGCCACCAGGTCGCCGTGCCGGATCACCGGGCCGCTCACCAGGGGCCATTGGGACCTGCGGTGCAGGTCGTCGGCGACGAGCAGGAGCTGCTCGTTGCCCGCGAGGGAGAGGACCGCGCGGTGGAAGGCGCGGTCGGCCTCGGCGTAGTGGGCGCGGTCGCCGCGGGCGGCGGCTGCCCCGGTGGCCTCGGCCAGCGGTCTGAGCTCGGCCCAGCGGGCGGCCGGGACCGTGCGGGCGAGCCGCAGCATGACCGGGACCTCGATGAGCGCGCGCACCTCGGCAAGCTCGGCGAGCTCGCGCGGGGTGCGCTCGGTGACGCGGAATCCCCGGTTCGGTACGACTTCCACGGCGCCCTCGACGGCCAGCTGCTGCATGGCCTCCCGCACGGGGGTCGCGGAGACGCCGAAGCGCTCGGCGAGGACGGGGGCGGAGTAGACCTCGCCGGGGACCAGCTCGCCGCCGACGAGCGCGGTGCGCAGGGCCTGGAGGATCTGGCCGCGTACGGAGTGCCGCCGGACGGTGCGCGGAGACGCTTCCGGGGCAGGTGCGGGCGCGGGAACGGGAACGGGTGCGGGTGCGGCCAGGTAGGCGGCCCCGGCGGCCGGTGCCGGCCGGGGTGCGGGCGGCTCACTGTGGGTGTGCTCGCCCCGTACGCCGCCGGACTCGCCCCCCCGTACAGCCGTGGGCTCGCCCCATACGCCCGAGGAATCCCCTCGGACGGCCGCGGGCTCGCCCCGTACCCCTGCGGGCTCGCCCCGTACCCCTGCGGGCTCGCCCCGTTCCGGCAGCGCCGCGCCCCGCGCCTGTGCCGGAACCCGTGCGGACCCGTCGTACGACAGGTGCGACTGTTCGCGCGCTCTGCCCTGCTCCACCCGGGTCCTCCTGCGGGGTCGTGCCGGGCCTGGCTCGCGATACCGAGGCCCCCTGTGCACGATAGGCGGACGGGGCCGCAGTTCAAACCTCGAACGCATCGGGTAAGGTAAGGCTAACCTGCTAACGATCGCGATTCGGTGGTCCCGTATGGCCCTCCCCGCCCTGCTCCCCGCCCCCTTCACCTCGCCCGTCGCGGCCTCGTACGCCCGCCTCGGCGAGGTGTTCCCCAGCCTGCGGATAGAGGAACTGGGCAGCCACGAGCAGACGCCGCGCGGCGCCGGCTGGGTCGGCGCGGACGAGCTCGCGGCCGGCGGAGCGGCCCTGGACGCCTTCCTGGCCTGGGACAACGCGCAGGTGCTGCGCGACTACGGCACACAGGCGAGGCCCGATGTGATCGCCAGCTTCGGACTGCACCGGTACGCCTGGCCCGCCTGCCTCCTGGTCACGGTCCCCTGGTTCCTGCACCGCAGGGTTCCCCGCCTGCCCGTCCGCAACGTGTCCTTCCAGCGGGCCCTGGGACGGATGGCCGTCCGGATCGAGGAGTTCACCTGCCTGCCGGGCGACCCCGCCGCCGAACTCCCCGGCGCCCGGGTGGTCCCGGACGAGGAGGCGCTGCGGGCCGAGGCGCGGGCCGCGCTCGCCGAGCACTTCGAAGAGGTCCTGGCCGGCTTCGGGCCCCGGATGCGGCGCGGGAAGCGGGCGCTGTGGGGGATGGCGACCGACGAGATCGTAGAGGGGCTCTGGTACATCGCGGCGCTGCTCGGCGAGGAGGAGCGGGGCATGGCCGAGCTCGAGCTGCTGATGCCCGGCACGGCCAAGCCGTACGCAGGCGCCGCGGGCTTCCGCGAGCTGCCGGGGGCCGAGGCGCCCGACGGCGCGCCCCGCGCCACCCGGGACCGGGCGACCTGCTGCTTCTTCTACACCCTGCGCCCCGAGGACACCTGTCTGACGTGCCCGCGGACGTGCGACGCCGAGCGGGTCCGCCGGCTCGCCGCGACCGCCTGAAGGACCCGTCCGCCACCCAGCGGCGGGCCGTCGGATTACGCCACCCGATCGGGCGGCGTGAATCGAACGCAACTCCCCTTCATCGCCCGGCAGTTCGACCGGATCGCACCTATTCGTATGCCGTCCGGCCCCAATGGCGTGCTCTTGCCGCGAAACCACGTGGGGGGCCTCCGGGGTCGGCCAGTATGGGCGGCCGAAACGCCCTACTGCGATGCGAGGGACACCGCATGAGACTGACCGACATATCGCTGGACTGGCTGCTTCCCGGTGGGGTGATGGTGGCCGGAGTCCTGACGGCGGTGGCGGTGCTCGCGCGCGGCAAGCGCGCCGGTGACCAGGCCGCGGCCGAGGACTCCTGGGAACGCAGCGAGGAACGCCGCAGGCGCAAGGAAGCGATCTACGGAACCGCCTCCTACGTCCTGCTCTTCTGCTGCGCGGCCGTCGCCGCCGCGCTCTCCTTCCACGGTCTCGTCGGCTTCGGCCGGCAGAACCTGAACCTCACCGGGGGCTGGGAGTACCTCGTCCCCTTCGGCCTCGACGGGGCGGCGATGTTCTGCTCGGTCCTCGCCGTCCGGGAGGCCAGCCACGGCGACGCGGCCCTCGGCTCGCGGCTCCTCGTCTGGCTGTTCGCGGGCGCGGCGGCCTGGTTCAACTGGGTGCACGCGCCGCGCGGCCTGGGCCATGACGGCGCCCCGCAGTTCTTCGCGGGCATGTCCCTCTCGGCCGCGGTCCTCTTCGACCGGGCGCTCAAGCAGACCCGCCGGGCGGCGCTGCGCGAGCAGGGCCTGGTGCCGCGTCCGCTGCCGCAGATCCGGATCGTCCGGTGGCTGCGGGCACCCAGGGAGACCTTCGCCGCGTGGTCGCTGATGCTCCTCGAGGGCGTGCGGACCCTGGACGAGGCCGTCGACGAGGTGCGCGAGGACCGGCGCGAGAAGGAGCAGAACCGGCACCGAAGGCGCGAGCAGGAGAAGCTCGACCGGGCCAGGATCAAGGCGATCAACCGCCAGCACCGGGCCTTCGGCCTGGGGCGTGGCGGGGGCCGTCAGGTCGACGTGCCGTCACTGGGCGCCGGAGCGGGTTCCGCGCCACCGTCCCTGAACGCGGGCACGGGCTCCGCAACGCCGTCCGTGGGGACCGCGGTCGCGGAGCCCGCCATAGCCGACCCCGGACAGCTGCCGCTTCGACACCGGCCCTCCCTCCAGGCCGTACGGGGTACTGAACCCCGAACGGTGGACCTCACCGCAGAGGACGACACCCAGACGCTGCCCCGGCTCGACTCGCTGGAGCGCAAGCTGAAGGACCTGGAACAGCAGTTCGGGTGAACCGCCCGCGAGAACGGCGGGGCGGCGTGAGAGCTCTCACGCCGCCCCGCCGTTCAGTTCGAACCACACCACCTTGCCCACACCGTGGTCCTCCACTCCCCAGGAGTCGGCCAGTTCCTGGACCAGGACGAGCCCCCTGCCGTTCGTACCGTCGTCGGCGACCGGTACGCGCGGTTCGGGGACCCCGGGGACGAAGTCGCGTACTTCCACGCGCAGGCTGTCGGGCACCACGGTCGCGGTCACCACCGCGCCGTGGTCGGTATGGATCAGAGCGTTGGTGACGAGTTCACTGGTGAGCAGCTCCGCGACGTCGGACGCACCCGGTCCGCCCCAGGTCCGCAGCATTCTGCGGAGGGCGTGGCGCACTTCCGGAACCGCGGTGAGATCCGCGCATCCCACCTTTCTGAGCAGTTGAGTCGGCTGTCGTGCCTCCCCGGTCATAACCCCCACCCACATGTCGGTACACATCTCCTCGAACAGGCTCACGGGGATGCATGCCCCACCGAACGTCGCGCATTCATACCGGAGTGGCGCCGAACGGACCGGGCGCCTCAGAGCCGGGGGACGTTGCGCAGGTTGGAGCGGGCCATCTGGACCATCCGGCCGACACCGCCGTCGAGGACGATCTTGCTCGCGGAGAGGGCGAAGCCGGAGACCATCTCGCGGCTGATCCTCGGCGGGATGGAGAGGGCGTTGGGGTCCGTGACGATGTCGACGAGGGCCGGCCCCTTGTGCCTGAAGGCGTCCTTGAGGGCGCCCGCGAGCTGTTTGGGCTTCTCGACGCGGACTCCGTAGGCGCCGGCCGCGCGGGCGACGGCGGCGAGGTCGGGGTTGTGGTTGGTCGTGCCGTACGACGGGAGACCGGACACCAGCATCTCCAACTCGACCATGCCGAGGGAGGAGTTGTTGAAAAGTACGATCTTCACGGGGAGGTCGTACTGCACGAGCGTGAGGAAGTCGCCCATCAGCATGGAGAATCCACCGTCGCCCGACATCGAGATCACCTGACGGCGGCGGTCGGTGAACTGGGCTCCGATGGCCTGCGGCAGCGCGTTCGCCATCGAGCCGTGCGAGAACGAGCCGATGATGCGTCGGCGGCCGTTGGGGGTGATGTATCGCGCGGCCCACACATTGCACATACCGGTGTCGACGGTGAACACCGCGTCGTCGTCGGCGAGTTCGTCGAGGACCGAGGCGACGTACTCCGGGTGGATCGGGACGTGCTTCTCGACCTTGCGGGTGTACGCCTTGACCACCCCTTCCAGGGCGTCGGCGTGCTTCTTCAGCATCCGGTCGAGGAACCGCCGGTCCGCCTTCGCCCGCACCCTCGGGACGACGCAGCGCAGGGTCTCCCGCACGTCGCCCCAGACCGCCAGGTCGAGCTTGGAGCGGCGCCCGAGGTGCTCAGGACGGACGTCCACCTGGACGATCCTGACGTCGTCGGGCAGGAAGGCGTTGTACGGGAAGTCCGTGCCGAGCAGGATCAGCAGATCGCACTCGTGGGTGGCCTCGTAGGCCGCCCCGTAGCCGAGCAGCCCGCTCATCCCGACGTCGAACGGGTTGTCGTACTGGATCCACTCCTTGCCGCGCAGCGCGTGGCCGACGGGCGCCTTGACCCGTTCGGCGAACCGCATCACCTCCGCGTGCGCGCCGGCCGTTCCGCTGCCGCAGAACAGCGTCACCCGATCGGCCTCGTCGACCATCCTCACCAGCGCGTCGATCTCCTCGTCACCCGGACGGACGGTGGGCCGGGACGTCACGAGCGCGGTCTGCCAGGCCTTGTCGGGGGCGGGCTCGGAGGCGATGTCGCCGGGGAGCGCGACGACGCTGACACCGCTCTGCCCGACGGCGTGCTGGATAGCCGTCTGGAGGAGCCTCGGCATCTGCCGGGGGTTGGAGATCAGCTCGCTGTAGTGGCTGCACTCGGCGAAGAGCCGGTCCGGGTGCGTCTCCTGGAAGTAGCCGAGGCCGATCTCGCTGGAGGGGATCTGCGAGGCGAGGGCGAGGACCGGGGCCATCGAGCGGTGTGCGTCGTACAGGCCGTTGATCAGGTGCAGATTGCCCGGGCCGCAGGAGCCGGCGCAGGCGGCGAGCCGGCCGGTGATCTGCGCCTCCGCCCCTGCGGCGAAGGCCGCGACCTCCTCGTGGCGGACCTGGATCCAGTCGATGTCGGGCGTACGCCGGACGGCGTCGACGACCGGGTTCAGGCTGTCGCCCACGACTCCGTACAGCCGCCGGACGCCGGCCCGGACGAGGATGTCGACGAACTGCTCCGCCACGTTCTGTCTGGCCATGGGTCCATCAACCCACGGGGCGGAGCGTCACGCCTCCCAGACGGCGACCCCGGTGCGGTCGTCGGCGTAGCCCTTCACCCGGAGCTGGGTGTCGGCGAGGTAGGCCGCGAGCCCGGGCGGCTCGGCGGAGGCCCAGCGCTGCGCCAGCTCCTTCGCGAGGGCGGGTTCGCCGCGGATCGGTTCGGCGAGGCCGTTCGAGGCGAGCAGGAGGGTGTCGCCGGGGCGGGCGACGGAGGCGCGGAAGCGGAACGGTTCGGCGGGCGGAAGGGGGTCCTCCACGTAGGGCGCGCCGGGCGGGCCCGTGACGCTGAGCCTCATGGTCCGGCGGTCGCCGTCGGCCGTCTCCGACGGCGGGGAGCCGAAGCCGACGACCGGGGCCCCACTGAGCGCGGCGGGCTCGGGGAGCAGCGGCTCGATGTCCTGCCACGCGCCGTCACGGAGTCGGAAGAGGCCGCCCGCGCCGATGCCGAAGAAGACCCGGGTGCGGCAGTCGGGGTCGGCGGAGAGCAGCAGACAGCGCAGGGTCGCGGTGTACTCCTGCGGTTCCACGCCCAGTTCGGCGGCGCGGGCCCGCAGCTTGCCGTAGGCGCGGTCGGTGAGCCGGTGCAGCCCCGACTTGAGGTCGCCCCGGCGGCCGAAGCGGATGTCCTCGGAGAGCCGGGTGTGGCTGCGGCCGACGGCCTCGGCGATCCAGCGGCAGGCGTCGGCGGCGGCGAGGTGCCCGCCCTCGGCGGACCGGGCGCCGCTCGCCACGGCGACGAGGACGAGCGCGGCCTCCTCGTGCCCGAACCGGGCGGTGAGCAGGGCGTCCCTGCGGGGTTCGCCGCGGTAGCGGGCGGAGTCGCCGCGCTGGGAGGCGGCGCGCAGGGTGTACGAGCCGTAGCGGGCGCCGTCGAGGACGGTGTCGGCGACCAGTTCGCCGAGTTCGCCCGGCCGGGCCAGGGGCAGCGCGGTCGGTTCGCCCTCGTACGTGGGTGGGCGGTTGCCGATGTGCGCGGTGCGGGGGCGCGGCAGCGGCGGGGCGGGCGCCTTGGGGGCCTCAGGGGCCTCGGCGGCTGCCGCGGGAGCCGGCTCGGGGGCGGGGAGGTCCACGGCGAGCGTGGCATCGGGGTCCGTGTCCGGGGGCTCCCAGGGAGCCCGGGGCGGGCGCGTCACCGGAGGCGGAGGCGGAGGCGCCGGGTCACCCGCCGTCGCGCTCGTCGTCGTCGCACGTGAAGCGGAGTCGAAGCGGTCGTCGAGCGTGTCGCCCGTGGCAGTCGGGGCCGTGTCCGGCACCGCGTCGTCGTAGAGCTTGTCCCACCAGTGGTCCCCCTGCTGAGTCATGCCCTTATTGTCCACCGCGCAGCCCGCCAGAAAACGGGACATGCAGAAAAAGAGGTCCGCCGGGCGACCCCACCCCCCACGGGAAGGACGCCCGGCGGACCGGCGTGATCAGCGCACGTCGTAAGCGCGGACCACGGTCTGGGTGACGGAGTTGCCGTTGGCGTCCGTCAGTTCGGTCTTCAGTGTGACCGGCTTGCCCGCCGCGCCCGCGTGGTTCACGGTCGCGGTCCAGGCGCCGCCTCGCTGCGAGACCTGCGCCTCCGTCCAGGTCGTGCCTCCGTCGTAGGAGTACGAGAGCCTGGCCGAGGTGAGGGCGGCGGGCTTGTAGCCCGCGTGACCCGTCGCGGTGAGGCCGATCCGCTGGCCGTCCGTCGCGGAGAGGGTCTTCAGTCCGTCCTCCGGCAGGTTGTACCGGGGGAAGAGAATCGGGATGCCTTGAGAGTAGACGCTCTCATCACGCTCGGAGGTGAATTTCCATACCGAGTTGACGGATGTGGAGCGGTTCCACACCCTGCTGCCGATCTTCATGGTGTTCTGTTCGAGCGTGTACGTACCCCGCTCGGACGGGACTTCGAAGACCCCGAACGGCCATCCGGTGTCCCCGAGCGGCTCACCGTCCTTGCTGAGCCGGAGGTTGCCGATGTCCCCGAAGGACCCGGGCTGGGCGTAGTGGGTGTTGTCGCCCCACATGGAGTTGGCGAACCCGATGAGGTTGTCCTGGCGCTCCGCGACGAGGACCGGCTCGCCGGCCGCGTCCTGCGGGGCGGTCGGGGCGACGACACCGTCGTACCAGCGCTCGGTGCGCTTCTCCCCCACCCGGTAGCCGCGCTGGGTCCCGATCATGAACTCGCCGAACGGGAAGCTGGAGGAGAGCATCTGGTCCCACTGGGTGTCCCCGGCCGTGTAGTACTCCGTCCGCGTACCGGGCGCGGGGACCGGCTCGATGGCGCCGAAGTAGACAGACGTGCCGTCCGGCCGGTGGGCCGCCGCGTTGTCGATGAAGTCGGTGGTGACGCCCATGGAACCGTAGGTGGACTCGGTGCGGCCCAGCTGTCCGTCGCGGACCCGGTAGGCCTTGTCGTCGCGGAGCTGACCGGACTCGGGGAAGGCGAGGTTGTAGAGGTACGGGCTCTTCGCGGTCGCCTTCCAGGAGAGGCTGACCGGTCCCGCGGAGAGCTTGGCCAGGAGCGCCGCGCCCTCGGCGGATCCGACGGCGAGGACCGGGAACCCGGCTCCGGCGAAGCCGGCCGTCGGGTACCAGCGGGCGGTCGACGTGCGGTACGCGAGGACCGCGACGGCCCCGGCGGCCTTGGCGTCACGGGCGACGGTCAACGCGTTGGTGGAGGTGTCCGGGAAGCGGACCAGGGCGACGCGGCCGGTGACCCCGGCGGCCGTCAGCTCCGCGGGCGTGCCGGTGCCCGCGTCGACGAGTCCTGCGGTGCCGGTGCCGTCGAGGTTGTCGGAGCCGAGGGAGGCGGTGACCGGGTGCAGGGCCGTGCCGTCGGACGTCCTCAGCGACTCGATCTGGGGGGCGGCGGTGCGCCAGTAGCTGCCGAACTCGAAGTCGCCGTCGTCGGCGCGGCCTTCGACCGAGGCGTAGTAGCCGCGGATCGAGCGCGTACCGGCGGCCGTTCCCGCGTGCAGCCAGGTGCCGTCCCAGGAGCGGGAGAACGCCAGGGTGGTGCCGCGCTGTTCACCGGGCTTGTCGGTGCGTACCGACAGCTTGTGCGCCTTGCGGGCGTCGAGGACGACGGTGGTGTCCTTCTTCACCTCCAGCTGCGGGCGGGCCAGGTAGCTGAGCGAGTCGTTCAGCGTGGCGCCCGCGCCCGCGTCGGGGGTGGCGACGAAGGAGGAGAGGAAGTAGCTCCCGGGCCGCACGGCGTAGACCTGGTCGGTGGCGCCGTCGTTGAAGCGGCGTTCGCCGCTCGCGGTGTCGGTGCCGATGAGGTCCACGGAGGAGGGTCCGGCGGCCGGGTTGCCCTGGCGGTCGATCAGCTTGATCCGCAGGGTGACCGTCTCGGGCTGGACGTAGAGCGAGAACGGCGTCGAGACGTGCAGGCCGTCGCGGCCGGTGGCCACGACGCGGCCGGTGATGTCGCCGTACTGGGCGCGCTCCAGGTGGGCGGTCGGGTCGAGTTCCAGCGGGACCTCGACGGTCGCGCCGGCCGGGACGGTGACCGTCCGCTTGCCGAGCTCGGCGACGGACGAGCGGACGCGGGAGCCGTCGTTGCCGGTGACCTTCTCGACGGCGAGCGTCAGGGTGACGGCCTTGCCCGAGGTGTTGGTGTACGGGACGGCGACCGTGGTGCGGTCGCTGCGGTCCTGGGGCCAGTTGAAGGTGCCGCCCTGGACGGCGTCGGCGCCGAGGACCGTCTGGTCGATGGCGGCCTTGACGTCGAGACGGCCGCCGCCGACCTCGCGCACGTCGCCGGGGACGTCGCTCTCGGCGGAGGAGACGAGCGCGGCCTTGATCTGCTGGGCGGTCCAGTCGGGGTGACGCTGCTTGACGATGGCGGCGGCGCCCGCGACGTGCGGGGTGGCCATCGACGTACCGGACATGGACTGGTAGGCGTACACGCCCCGGCCGCCGACGGCGGCGGCGGAGATGGCGACGCCGGGCGCGGCGATCTCCGGCTTGAGGGTGTGGTTGACGATCGTCGGGCCACGGCTGGAGAAGTACGCGGTGGAGTCGTCGCGGTCGGTGGCGCCGACGGTCAGCACGTCGGGGGCGCAGCCGGGCGAGGAGACGGTGTTCAGCGTCGGTCCGGAGTTGCCGGCGGCTATCACGAACAACGTGCCCTCGTTCTGGGCGAGTTGCTGCGCGGCAGCGCTCATCGGGTCGGTGCAGTCGGTGGGTACGGAGCTGCCGAGGCTCATCGAGACGACGTCGGCGCCCTGGCCGACGGCCCACTCCATGGCGGCGATGATCCAGGAGGCGGCGCCGGAACCGGAGTCGTTGAGGACCTTGCCGTTGAGGAGCTCGGCGCCGGGCGCGACGCCCTTCTTCTTGCCGTCGCTCGCCGCGCCGGAGCCGCCGACGGTGGAGATGGTGTGGGTGCCGTGGCCCGCGCGGTCCTCGGCGGTGTCGGAGTCGGTGAAGTTCTCCGAGGCGACGATCCGGCCCTTGAGGTCGGGGTGCCCGGTGTCGGCGCCGGTGTCGAGGACGGCGACCTTGGTGCCGGTGCCGTCGAAGCCGGCGGCCCAGGCCTCGGGGGCGTGCACCTGCTTGGTCGAACGCTCCAGGGTGGCCTCGACCTTGCGGTCGAGCCAGAGCTTCTTCAGGCCGCCGGCGGAGCGGGCGGCGGGGCCGTTCACGTCGGCCCAGAAGGTGGCGGCCTGCTTCTTGTCGGCCTTGAGGGCGACGCCGTCGACGGCCTTGAGCACCTGGCCGCGCTCGGCGCCGCGCGGGGCGGCGGGGACGGAGCGGGCGAGGTCGGAACCGTAGACCGCGATGAGCGGCAGCGTCGGGGTGCCCGCGTCGTCGTAGCCCTGCCGGACGAGGCCGGTGACGTTGAAGAGTTCCTCGTCGACACGGCCCGCGGCGAGGGCGGCGGTGGCGCCCTCCGGGTAGACGTACAGATCCTGGCCCGAGCGGCGGGTCTGGACGAAGGGCACGGTGCCGTCCTCGCGGGGCAGCGCGGTGGCGGCCGGGTTCCCGCGGGCGTCGCGGGTGACCAGGACCCGGTCGCCGGTGACCAGCGTGACGGTGGCGGTCCGGTCGCCGGCGCGGGCTCCGTGGGCCTCGCTGCCGACCAGCGGTCGATCACCGGTCGGGTCGTCCTGCGGCGCGGCGGCCGTGGACGGCGCGACCGCGGTGACGGCCAGGACGGCGGCGGTCGCCGCTCCCAGGGCCGTACGCGAAATCGGGCGCATCACTCTCCCCATCTGAATCCGGCGCAAGCACGGGCAAAGGCCCCATGGCCGGAGGCTGTTGGTGCTGCGGTGGCGCCACATTGGCAGAGGTGAGGGGGGTACAGGGATGATGGGTGCGGCGGGAATGCGCCGTGGCCGATTCCCGCCAGGGCGCCAACGGAACGAAGGCGTCCGGTGAACGTCCGGGGAATGTCCGGGACGTCCCAGGACGTCCGGTGAGGGGTGGGGCAGCGATGCTGGGAGCGATAGGTCTCGACGAACGGCAGGAGTCCGCGTACCGCGCGCTGGTCGCGCTGGGCGCGGCGGAGGTGGCCGACCTGGCACACCGGCTCGCCCTGCCGGAGTCGGACACCGAGCGGGCGCTGCGGCGTCTGGAGTCGCAGGGGCTGGCCGCGCAGTCCTCGGCGCGGACCGGGCGGTGGGTGGCAGCGCCCCCGGGGGTGGCGCTCGGCGCGCTGCTGACCCAGCAGCGGCACGAGCTGGAGCAGGCGGAGCTGGCGGCGGCGCTGCTCGCGGAGGAGTACCGCGCCGAGGCGGCCGAGCCCGCCGTGCACGACCTGGTCGAGGTGGTGACGGGCGCGAGCGCGGTCACCCACCGGTTCCTCCAGCTCCAGCTGGGCGCGACGGAGGAGGTCTGCGCGCTGGTCACGGGCAAGCCGATCGCGGTGACCGGCATGGAGAACGACGCGGAGGAGCTGGCGGCCGTCCGGGGCGTGCGCTACCGGGTGGTGGTGGAGCGGGAGGTCCTGACGCTGCCCTCGGGGATCGTCGAGCTGTCGGCGGCGCTCGGCCGGGACGAGGAGATCCGGGTGGTGGACCGGGTGCCCACCAAGCTGGTGGTCGCGGACCGGGCCCTGGCGATGGTCCCGCTGACCGGCCGGGGCGCGGAGCCGGCGGCGCTCGTCGTGCACGCGAGCGGGCTCCTGGAGTCCCTGATGGGCCTCTTCGAGGCGGTCTGGCGCGAGGCGCTGCCGCTGCGGCTGGGCGTGGGCGCGCAGGTCACGGAGACGGAGGCGCCGGGCCCCGACGCGACGGACCTGGAGGTCCTCTCCCTGCTCCTGGCCGGTATGACGGACGCGAGCGTGGCCAAGCAGCTGGACCTGGGCCTGCGCACGGTGCAGCGCCGGGTGAAGGGCCTGATGGAGCTCTCGGGTGTGACGACCCGGCTCCAGCTGGGCTGGCACGCGTACGAGAAGGGCTGGGTGGCGCGGGGGTAGGCGCGGGGCCCCGGCGCGGCCGCGTGCCCCGCGGACCGGGCGCCTGGGGCACCCCGTCCGTACGCCGCGACCTGCGAGGAGATCATGGGTCCTGCACGCTGGGCAGATGGGTGTGTGGCAGCTGTTGCTCGTCGCGATGGTGATGCTGCTCGGCCTTTTCGGCGTGCTGGCTCCGGGCGTGCCGGGGCCGTGGCTGGTGTGGGCGGCGATGCTCTGGTGGTCGCTGCACGAGCAGAGCGGGCTCGCCTGGATCCTTCTCGTCGCCTCGACCGCGCTGCTCCTGCTCACCCAGGTGGTCGTATGGCTGCTGCCGCAGCGCCGGATCCGGGGCGTGGGGATCACCCGGCGCATGGTGACGTACGCGGGTCTCGGCGCCTTCCTCGGCTTCTTCCTGGTGCCGGTGATCGGCGCGATCCCCGGTTTCATCGGCGGGATCTACCTCTCCGAGCGCCTCCGGCTGGGCGGCCACGGGCAGGCCAGGGCCTCCACGCGCACGGTGATGCGGGCGGCGGGGACGAGCATCCTCGTCGAGCTGTTCGCCTGTCTGCTGATCGTCGGCGCGTGGGTGGGCGCGCTGATCTGGGGCTGATCCGGCACTGATCCGGTGCCGATCCGGTGCTGATCCGCACGGGGTCCTAGGACCACGGCCCCGCACGGCCTCCGCCGGAGCGCCGATGTGCTCGGCGCGGCCGCGCGCGATGCTGGCCGTATGAGGGACTTCGAGGGCTTCGGCGAGGCCGAACTCGCCTATCTCCGCACGCAGCGGCTCGCCCGAATGGCCACGGTCGACCCCGCGGGCCAGCCGCAGGCCAACCCGGTCGGCTTCTTCCCGCAGCCGGACGGCACCATCCTGGTCGGCGGGCTCGCCATGGGCCGCACGAAGAAGTGGCGCAACCTGGTCGCCAACCCCAAGGTGGCCCTGGTCGTCGACGACCTCGCGAGCGTACGGCCCTGGCGGGTGCGCGGGGTGGAGATCCGGGGCGAGGCCGAGCTGCTCGTCGGGCCGCACGAGCTGGGCCCGCACTTCAGCGAGGAGGTCATCCGGATCCACCCGCGCCGGATCCACAGCTGGGGGCTCCCGCCCGAGGGGGTTCCTGACGAGGGAGCTACTTCGGAAGATCGATCTGGTACTTGATGAATCCGGTGTCGCGGGCGACCTTGTCGTACAGCGTGCGCGCGGTGGTGTTGGACGCCTGGGTGTTCCAGTAGACCCGGTCGCAGCCCTGCTCCCCCGCCCACTGGGCCACGGCGGCGATCAGGGCGCGCGCCACGCCCCGGCCGCGGACCTCGGGGTCGGTGAAGAGGTCCTGGAGGTAGCAGACGTCGGGCCCCGAGGTGCTGGGGTGGACGAAGAAGTGGGTGAAGCCGACGAGCCGGCCGTCGAGCCGGGCCACGCGCGCGTGGACGCGCGTGCCGTCCTGGAAGGCCTGCCAGGCACGCTCGTAGAGGGCGTCGGGCTCGCTGCGGCCGTAGAAGTCGATGTACGCGCGGAAGAGCCGCTCCCAGGCGTCGCGGTCGTCGGGTCCGAGCAGGTCTGTGCTGATCATGGGCTCATTGTGCCGGTGCCGGTACGGGTCCGAGATGCCGGTACCGGTACGCGTACGAGCGCCAGGGCCGCCAGGCGTCGGAGCGGGCCCCGTCCCCGGCGGCCGCGTCCGGGTCCACGTCGGGGTCCGCGTCCGGGTCCACGTCGGGGTCGCCGAGGGCCCGCATCCGGATGAGGGCGGCCCGGCGCGCGCCGACGCCGGGGACGGCGCGCAGGGCGTCCTCCGCCTCGTCGCGGTCGGCTCCCGGGTCGAGGCGGACGGCCCCGCCGGTGAGCGCCGCGGCGAGCGGACCGGCCTCGGGGTGGGCGAGGAGCGCGGCGGGCTCGGGGAAGAGGTGCGTGAGCGCGCCGCAGGCGGCGTCCAGGGGCGTGCCGTGGGCCGGGACCAGGCGGGCCGCCTCCTCGGGACCGATCACGGTCCGCAGCGCGAACTCCTCCGGGTCGGCCGCGCCCGGCGACCGCAGCCCCGGGCACGCGGCGACCCGCTCGGCGAGCACCGGGTCGGGGCCCGCGCCGAGGTGCTCGGCGACGGCGTACGGGTCGGCGTCCAGGTCGAGGAGGCGGCGCAGCCGCTGCACGGCGGTGGTGAGGTCGCGCAGGTCGGTGAGGTGGATCCGGGCGCCGAGCCAGGGCCCGGCGGAGCGCTCGTCGACGGAGACGAGGCCGGTGCCGTACGGGAGACGGAGCGTACGGCGGTAGGTACGGGCTTCGGAGTCGCCGAGCACCTCCTCGACCCCGGGCAGGGCCTCGGCGGCGAGGAGGTCGAAGACCTCGCGGGCGGCGTACGGGCCCCGGTGGGCGAGCCGCAGCGGCACCCCGGCGGCGAGCGCGGTTCGGGGCCCGGCGCCGGTGCCGGACTCGGCGCGCAGCTCGGTGGGGGTACGTGCGTAGACGCGGCGGATCGTGTCGTTGAACTGCCGCACGCTGGCGAAGCCGGACGCGAAGGCGATCTCGGTGACCGGCAGCCCGGTGGTCTGCAGGAGCAGCCGGGCGGTGTGGGCCCGCTGCGCACGGGCGAGGGCGACGGGCCCCGCGCCGAGCTCCGCGGTGAGCTGGCGCTGCACCTGGCGGGCGCTGTAGCCGAGCCGCCCGGCGAGGCCGGGGACGCCCTCACGGTCGACGACCCCGTCCCCGATCAGGCGCATGGCACGGCCGACGACGTCGGCGCGGACGTTCCACTCGGCGGAGCCGGGCACGGCGTCCGGGCGGCAGCGCCGGCAGGCGCGGAAGCCGTGGCCCTGGGCGGCGGCGGCCGTCGGGAAGAACGTGACGTTCTTCCGCTTGGGCGTGACGGCGGGGCAGCTCGGCCGGCAGTAGATGCCGGTCGTCTCGACGGCGAAGAAGAACGCGCCGTCGAAGCGGGCGTCCCTGCTGCTGACGGCCTCGTACCGCCGGTCCTCACCGAGGTCCCTGCGGCCGTCGCCCTGTTCCCTGACGCTGTCCACGGGTTCCAGTGTGCGGGAGCCCCGGGGGCGTGGCTGGCGGTTTTCGGACACCGCGCTGCCCCGGGGTTCCCGTGGCGGACCGCTCTCGTCACCAGCCGGAGTGGCGTGCGCGGCCGCCCGCGCCGCCGCGCTTGGCCTCCATCGCCGCGCGGCCCTCCACGCCCTTGCGCTTCCAGTCCTTGAGGATCTCGGAGCGCAGGCGCGCGTCGGTCTTGGCGACGATCCGCTGGTTCTCGCGGAGGAGCTTGCGGTAGCTCTCCAGGCGGCGGACCGCGAGCGAGCCGTCCTCGACGGCCGCGGTCACGGCACAGCCGGGCTCCGCCTCGTGGGCGCAGTCGTGGAAGCGGCACTCCTCGGCCAGGCTCTCGATCTCCGAGAACACCTGGCCGACGCCGGTCTCGGCGTCCCAGAGCCCGACCCCGCGCAGACCGGGCGTGTCGATGAGGACACCGCCCCCGGGCAGCACGAGCAGGTTGCGCGTGGTCGTGGTGTGACGGCCCTTGCCGTCCACGTCACGGGCGGCCTGGACGTCCATCACGTCCTCGCCGAGGAGCGTGTTGGCGAGCGTCGACTTCCCCGCGCCGGAGACGCCGAGCAGCACGCTCGTACCGCCCGCGACGAGCGAGCGCAGGACCTCGACCCCCTCGCCGGTCGCGGAGCTGACGGGCAGCACCTGGACACCCGGCGCGACGCTCTGCACGTCCTCGACGAGGTACGAGAGCCCGACCGGGTCGGGCACCAGGTCGGCCTTGCTGAGCACGATCAGGGGCTGTGCGCCGGACTCCCAGGCCAGGGCCAGGAAGCGCTCGATGCGGCCGAGGTCGAGCTCGACGGCGAGCGACACGGTGATGATCGCGTGGTCGACGTTGGCGGCGAGGATCTGGCCCTCGGACCGCTTGGAGGACGTCGACCGCGCGAACGCCGTGCGGCGCGGCAGGAGGGCCCGTACGTACCGGGGGTCGCCGGCGGCGTCGACGACGGCCCAGTCGCCGGTGCAGACGACCTTCAGCGGGTCCCGGGGCACGACGAACTCCGTGTCGGCCCGGATGGTGCCGACGGGGGTGATCAGATCGCACTGGCCCCGGTCGACCCGCAGGACGCGGCCCGGCAGCAGGTCCCACACGGTGTAGGGGGCGAACGCGGCCTCCCAGCCCTCGTCCCAGCCGTACGGGGTGAGGGCGTGCGAGATCGAATCCTGAGGAGAGGAGAAAGACAAGGGGTGACCCTTCACAAGGGTGGCCCCGGCAGGCACCGCGCGGTCCAGAGACTGGACGCGCGGAGAGAGTGAAGGAAGGTCAGCCGGAGGCCACGGAGGTGGTGTTGACGAGCTTCTGGATGAGGGCATTGCCCACCGTCATGACAGCCATCGGTCACACCTCCTGGATCCTTCTCCGTGGTCGCCGACGCGGCGACACCCGCGGAAGCCTTGGCAGCCCGCAGGAACGACTTCACCCTAGCCCCACCCCCGACGACCGCGCGATCGATTTTCCGCACGACCGCCGCACGGCTTCCGAGCGGCTTCCGACCGGCTTCCGCTCGGCCTTCCCGCCGCGCCGGCACGCGGCGCGGGTGCGGCCGTCAAGAGCGCGCAAGTTCGGGCGCCGAATCGTTCTCCGCGGCTTCCCCGAGGCTTAGATTCCCTGCACGGCCGCCCGACGACCTGAAAGTCAGCGGCATCGGGCCGGGCCGATCGGTCCGGCCGCCGGAGGGACGAGACTCGGCGGTGTCTCGTCCCTCCCTCCATCCACGCGGGAGGCACGGGCTCGTGAGCGGATCGTCCATCTACCGGAGCGCCGCGGGCGGAGAGGCGATCCGGCGCTGGTGCCTCGATCGGTTGGCCGCCTGGCACGTACCGCACACCTGTGAGGTGTTCACCGCCGCCGGCGCCGAGACCCGCGTGGTCCTCGCCGGTGACGGCGGCCCGACCGTGGTGGTGGTCCCGGGTACGAACTTCAACGCGGCGACGTGCCTGCCGCTGGCGACGGCGCTCGCCGCGCGGTACCGGACCGTCGTGGTGGACGTGCCGGGCCAGCCCGGCCTCAGCTCGCCCGAGCGGGGCCGGGGCGGCGGCCGACTCGGCTGGTACGGAACATGGCTGTCCGAGGTGATCGAGGCCTGTACGTCCGGCCCGGTGATCGTGCTGGGGCACTCCTTCGGCGCGGCGATCGCACTGTCCACCACCTCTCCCCGGGTCGAGGGGCAGGTCCTCGTCTCCCCCGGCGGCCTGACCTCGCTGCGGCTGACGCCGCGCCTGCTCTGCGCCTCCGCGGCCTGGCTCGCGCTGCCCCGACCGCGGCACAGCGCGTGGCTCCTGCGCACCATGTCCGCACCCGACGCCCCCGCGCCGCGCCCCGCGCTCGTGGAGTGGATGACCCTCGTCGCCCGGCACGCCCGCTCCAGCGGCGCGCCGGAACCGGCCCGAGCGCCCCATCAGACCCTCCCGCGCCGGGTGGCCACGGGGGATCAGGACGTCTTCCTGCCGCCGCGCCGTCTCGCCGCGCCGGTACGCCGGACGCTCTCGGTGGAACTGCGGGTCCTGCCCCGGGCGGGCCACCTCGTCATCGAGGAACACCCCGATCGTGTCGCGGACCTCGTCGCCGAACTTGTCGGGCGGTGAGTCGCCGAACCGGTCGGGCGGTGAGCCAGGGCCTCGACCCCCTGTGCGAACCCCGTGCCGGCCTCCTCTAGCCTTGGGGTCGAGAGCCGTGGGGGCCGGTTCGCTTCAGAACTCCTGTTCCGGTGCACCGCCATGACCAGCGTGACGCACCGCGGGGCCGGCTTCTCACCTGATCATCCGGAGTTCCTTTGAAGCACCTCGTCCCCCGTCGGCGCGGCCTCGCCCGCCTGGCCGCCGTGGCCACGACCGTCGCGCTCGCCGCCACGGTCGCCGGCCCCGCGGTCGCGGGCACCGCGCCCGAACCGACTCCCACCGCGCCGGCCTACTACCTGAGCGGGATCCTCCCGTCGGGTCAGATGTACGTCTACATGCGGGACGGCAAGGGCGGCCTCGACCCCCGGTCGGGCGCCTACGTCTGGAAGGGACTGACGACCGCCGTGCCGGTCGACCCCGACCTGACCGGGTACCAGGACGGCGCGTACCACGTGATGTCCAACGGGGTGGTCAACCAGTGGCGTGGCGGGAACCTCAAGCAGGTCGCCACCGGCTGGCAGCAGTACACCAGCGTCCATTCGCCGGGCACCCTGGCCCGCGCCGCCCACCCCGACCTGCTGGCGCGTGACCGGCAGGGCGTCCTGTGGCGCGTCCAGACCCGGGCGGACGGCACGCTCGCGCCGCGCGTCAGGATCGGCGCCGGCTGGAACGCGTACACCCAGATCGCCGGGGTCGGCGACTACACCGGCGACACCAAGCCGGACATCGTCGCCCGCGACAAGCAGGGCGTGCTCTGGCTGTACAAGGGCACCGGCGACGGACGCGCGCCGTTCGCCCCGCGCGCCCGGGTCGGCGCCGGCTGGAACATGTTCAACAGGCTGGTCGCCACCGGCGACGTCGACGCCGACCGCCGCAGCGACCTGGTCGCCCGTGACCCCAAGGGCGACCTGTGGCTGTACAAGGGCACGGGCAGCGCGGCGGCGCCGTTCAAGCCCCGCGTCAAGATCGGCTGGGGATTCCAGCAGTACCGCGACCTCTTCTGATCCCACCCGCGCCCCGGCACCCGGCGGCCCCCGTCCGTCCGGGCGGGGGCCGTCGGGCTCCGCTGCGGTCCGCAGGGGGACCTCTGCGGTCAACCCGCCTGCATTTACGCGCTCTTGACGCGGCATCCGCATCCGCTCGCTCCACCATGACCGTCCTGAGGAGTGTCGAACCGCACCCACAAAGGGAGTGTGCTGCCATGGATGGCGTCGCTGTCGGAGCCGTCGTCACCGTCGTCTGTGTCCTGCTGGTGTTGCGCAGCGGGCTGAGGGTGATCAATCAGGTCGAGCGGGGCGTGGTGTTCCGCTTCGGCAAGGCGCTGCCCGGTCACCGGCAGCCGGGCATCACCCTGCTCATTCCCGTCGCCGACCGGATGCGGAAGGTGAACGTGCAGGTCGCGACCCTGCCGATCCCGACGCAGGAGGGCATCACCCGGGACAACGTCTCGGTGAAGGTCGACGCCGTCGTCTACTACCGGGTCGTCGATCCCGCGCGGGCGGCGATCGAGGTACAGGACTACGCCTTCGCCGTCGGGCAGGTCGCCCAGTCCTCGCTGCGCTCGATCATCGGAAAGAGCGATCTGGACGACCTGCTGTCCGACCGGGAGCGGCTGCACGAGGGGCTCGCGCTGATGATCGACAGTCCGGCGGCCGGCTGGGGCGTGCACATCGACCGGGTCGAGATCAAGGACGTCCAGCTGCCGGAGTCCCTGAAGCGGTCGATGTCGCGACAGGCCGAGGCGGAGCGCGAGCGGCGGGCCAGGGTCATCACCGCCGACGGCGAGTTCCAGGCGGCGCAGCAGCTCGCCAACGCGTCGCGGATCATGGCGGACACGCCGGAGGCCATGCAACTGCGGCTGCTCCAGACAGTGGTGGAGGTCGCCGCCGAGAAGAACTCCACGCTCGTGATGCCCTTCCCCGTGGAGCTGCTCCGCTACTTCGACCGGGCCGCCCGCCAGTTCGACCAGCCCCAGGAGCAGGACCCTGCGGCCGGCAACCTTCCCGAGCAGCGCTCCCTCGGGGAGTAGGCCGCGCGGGTCAGACGACGACCACCTCGACCGAGGCGACGGTGTTGCAGCCGTAGCCCTGGGCGTTCCAGGGGGCGTGGTCCGGCTGGGTGGCGCCGTGCGAGTCGGTCGCCCGGGCGAGCAGGCGGTACCGGCCGGGGCGGCGCGGGGTCCACGGGTACGACCAGCCGGTCCAGGCGTAGGGGCCGCTGGGCGGCTCCAGTGCGGCGTCGTGCCATCCCGTGTCCGGGTCGCCGTCCCCCGCGCCCGTGCCGTCCTCGTCCTCGGCCCTGACCTCGACGCGGCCGACGGCCCGCCCGCCGCCGGACCAGGCCCTGCCGCGGACGACGGTCTCCGTCCCGCGCCGCAGGTCCTCGTCCGGTTCGGGCGCGGTGATGAGCGACTTGACGCGGATCGCCCCGACGGGCCCGTCGGGGGTGCCGTCCGAGGCGATGTAGACGTACTCCTCGGTCTGGAAGACCCCGGTGAAGGGCGCCGTGACGGCGCGCGCCCCGACGAGCCACTTCACGTCGGCGACGGCGTACCGTCCGGGCACGACGAGCCGGACGGGGGCGCCGTGCCGGGGCGGAAGCGGTTCGCCGTTGAGGTGCGTCGCGAGGAGCGTGTCGGGGTGCAGGGCCTCGGCGAGCGGGAGGGCGCGTTCGAAGGCGACCGGGCGTCCCCGGAACGAGCCCTCGTCGGCGCCGGTGAAGACGAACTCGACCGCGTCCGGGGCGATGCCCGCCCGTTCGGCGAGCAGGTGGAAGGGGACGCCCGCGAACCGGGCGCAGCCGACCGCCCCGCGCTCCCAGGCCAGGCCGGGCGGGCGCGGGTTCATCAGGGCGCGCCCGTTGCCCGCGCACTCCAGGACGACGTCGAGTTCGCGCCGCCCACCCCTGCCGAGCGCGATGAGCTGCTCGTAGTCGACCGTGAGCGGGGCGGTCACGGCGCCGTCGACGCGCAGCCGCCACCGGGCGAGTTCCGGGCGCGGGACACCGAAGTGGTCCCGTACGAAGAGGGCGTCGGCGGGCGTCAGCGGATCGGCGAGCGCGGCCAGCGGGGTCTGCGCGTTGTACGGCTCCGTGGTCACCGTCTCGGGCGCCCAGGCGGTGGCCCCGGGGCCGTGGGGAATCGCCGATGCGGTCATGCCGACACCTCCGTCGGGCGCGGTCCCGCTCTCAGCGTACGTCGGGCCTGTCCGCGCCACCCGACGAGCGGCCGCACGCCCTGGAGGTGGGCGGTTCCGAGGACAAGGAAGCGTCCTGCGGGACAGAATGTTGCGTGGACCAACTGTTCAGTCCTCGGGGGTAGTTGTGAGCACACTGATGGAGTTCACCACGCAGAGCGGCGCGCGGGTCGTGGTCGAGGCGGACGGCCATCAGCCCGGGGCGCAACTCGTCTCACGTGGAGGGAACTCCCTGGTCCAGGCCGGGCGCACACTCGACGAGGCACTGCAGGGCATCCGCTCGGCGGCCGAGTCGGCGCTCACGGTCTTCCGGGAGGGGGCGCTCAAGCCGGACGGTGTGGAGCTGGAGTTCGGCGTGAAGCTGACGGCGGAGGCGGGCGCGGTCATCGCCAAGACCGCGGTCGAGGGCCATCTGACCGTGAAGCTCTCCTGGGCGCCGAACGGTGTGGGCGTGGGGGCAAGCGCCTCGTGACAGGCTCTCCCGCTTGGCATGTTCGCATCGAGCACGAGGGCGTGGTCTCCGGCTCCGGCTTCCTCGTCGGCGAGGACAGGATCCTCACGTGCGCGCATGTCGTCCAGGGCCTCGACCGGTCGGCGGTGTCCTTCCCCGGCGCCCCCGGTCTCGGCGTGCTCCAGGCGCGCGTCGCGGAACGGGGCGCCTGGGCGGGCCGGGGGACGGACCCCGGCGATGTCGCCGTCCTGGCCCTCGACGGTCCCGCCCCGGTCGCACCCGCGGCCTTCGCGGAGCGGGAGGAGCCGCTCGGCGCCGGCGAGCCGGCCCGGCTCGTCGCCTACGGCTTCCCCCACGGCTACGGCGAGGAAGGGGCACAGACCGAGCTTCGCGTCACTCACGACCGACTGTTGATCGGTGGCGAGTGGAGCCAGGTGGAGTTCTGGAAGGCGTACGGCCAGGAGCCCTCGCACGGCTTCAGCGGGGCGGCCGCCATGCGGGCGGACAGCGGCGAGGTGGTCGGCATGATCTCCTCGTACGACCCGGTGACCCGCAACGGGCGGATGATCCCCGCTCGCGTCCTGGCCCGGCACGTGCCCGCCCTGGCCGAGCGGGTCCCGACCCCGGGCTATCCCGCCGAGGAGAAACGCCGGCTGCGGGAATTGGTCGACCGGGTCGGCACGCCGCCGTGGCCGGTGGACCGTCTGATGAGCATCGCGACCGGGTCGCTGGGGATCGCTCCGTACGCGACACGGTCGAGTGGTCTCTGGGAGTCCGTCTGGTACCTGCTCACCGAGACGTCTCCCCGCCCGGGGCACCTGCCACTGGCCGCACTCACCCTGCGGCTCGCGGACCTGGTCGACGACCCCGCGCTCGGGCGCGACCTACGTGTCTGGTCGCGCGAGCACAGAGCGCGGAACCAGGACGGCCCGGACAGGAACGGGACCCAGGCCCGCGGCACGGAACGGTGCGGCGCGCCCGACCCGGACGAACCCCACCGACAGAGCCCCGCCGCCGTCCGGAACGACGGCCCGCACGCCCCTCTCCGGGCGGCCCCGCCTCCCTGGGCTCCGATACTCGTCGAGATCCGCCGCAGCGGCGCCGACCGCGGCACGGTCATCGCGGAGGTCTCCGTCTACCGGGACGGCGATCGGCTCCTCGTCAACGAGAAGCGGCTCACCACCGTGCACCTGCGCTCCTGGGTCCTGGACCGGATCGACGAGGCGTACGACGAGATCGGTGAAGGTCGTCCCCTCATCGCCTTCGCCCTCCCCCGCGACTGGCTCAATCGACCGGTCGACCTGTGGACCAGGAGCAAGGGGAAGGAGGCCCCGCTCGGCTGCACGTCGCCGGTCGTCGTCATGGATCACGACCGACGCGGCAAGGCACGGCTGCAGTTCCAGCTCAAGCGGATGTGGGAGGAGCTGGACCGCCAGGACGGCTCGCCGCTGCACCGGGTCGCGTGCTCCAGCACCCAGCGAGGCCCGCAGCTGTCGGTGCTGCTCCAGGACATACGCGGCCCCGTCGGATTCGCCCGGCCGCCGAAGACCGCTCGTGACCGGGAGTTGCACGGCGCCGCCCTGAACGCGCCCGCACCCATCGTGATGTGGCCGCGCACCAGCTGCCCGCCGGGCGGGCCGTGCTCGGGGAGCTGCGCCGGTTCGGGCTTCCTCAACCGGATCGCCGAACGGATCTCGCGGCTGGCGCCGACCGAACTTCCCGAGCTGGTATTCCGGTTGCGCAAGGAGGCCTTCCTCCACGAGGGCCCGGAACCACACTGGGCCGCGGAGTTGTCCCTCGTCTGGGAGGACCCGCGCCGTTTCCCCGAGATCCGACCGATGCGCCGGTCACCCGTCGGGTGAGCCGGACCGACACGCACCGAAGAACCACGACGCCGACGACCGCGAAGAACGGAAGCTGCCCCGATGTCCCTGTGGCCCGTCTACACCGGATCGAGCGAGCCGCACGACGGCATCGACGCGCTGCCCGCGCCGCCGCCGTGGCGGTCCTTCGACGGCGGGCCGGCGCTGCCGCCGCCGTCCGAGCAGGATGAGGTGCCAGGCGGAATCCACCGGGCGGAGACGTACCAGCCCACCAGTAAGACCGTCCAACTGGTCAACGCGGCCCTGTACCTCCGCCGCCCGCTCCTGGTGACCGGACCGCCGGGCAGCGGCAAGTCGAGCCTTCCGTTCGCCGTGGCCAGGGAGTTGAGGCTGGGCGGGGTCCTGCGCTGGAACATCACCAGCCGCACGGCCGTCACCGACGGCCTGTACCAGTACGACCCCCTCTCCCGCCTGTACGCCGCCGGGAAGACCGGCGTACGGGCCGACGGGCCGAGGCCGGCGGCGCCCGACCGCGAAGAGACAGCGATCGAGGACCATCTGCGACTCGGTCCGCTCGGTACGGCGCTGCTTCCGTACGACCGGCCCCGCGTGCTGCTGATCGACGAGATCGACAAGGGCGACCTCGATCTGCCGAACGACCTGCTGCACGTCCTGGAGGAGGGACGGTACGAGATTCCGGAACTCGTCCGGGCGGCGAGGACGCACCCGGTGGCCGAGGTGATGGTCGCCGACTCCGAGCAGCGGGTCGCGGTCCGGCACGGCGAAGTAGGGTGCCGCGCCTTCCCGTTCGTCGTTCTGACCAGCAACGGAGAGCGCGAGTTCCCGCCGGCCTTCCTGCGCCGCTGTGTGCGTCTCGAACTGCGACAGCCGTTGCGCGAGCAGTTGGAGGACATCGTGCGGGCCCATCTCGGGCCCCTGGACGAGCGGGACCACGCGCTGGTCGACGCCTTCCTGCACCGCGGCAGCGCCGGCGAGCTGGCCACCGACCAGCTGCTCAACGCCATCTACCTGACCCGCACGTCGGGCCTGGACGCCGAGTCCCGGGAGGAGCTGGCCGGGGCGCTAATGCCGTACCTGGGCCGTGCGGCGGAGACCTGGGACGTCGATGACGTCTGAGCGGGCCGGGTCCCTGGACGTCCTCGCCAAGGTCCTGGGCCGAGCGGGAGAGGAACCGCCGACCGGTGGGGAACTGGCCGAACTCCTCTGGCTGGCGCGGCATATGCGCGACCCGGATCCGCAGGAGCCGGAGATCGCGCCCGCCGTCGTACCACCGGCCCCGCCCCCGTCGGCGGTGTCGCGGACGCCCGCGGGCCCGCCGTCGGGGCACCGCCCCGTGGATCCCGTCCCGTCCGCCGCGGCGGAGCCCCCGGCTCCCGGTCCGCAGGGACCTCCCCACGCCATGCCGCCGTCCCCGGCCCGCATGCCCCTCCACACGCCGCAGGCCGGACCTGCGCCCGCTTCCGGGGAGCCGGCGGAACCGTCCAGGCACACCCCGCTGCTGGCGCCCGCCCCGCCGATGCTCTCCCACCCACTCGCCCTCCAGCGGTCGCTGCGTCCGCTGCGTCGCACCGTACCGAGCACCACGCGCTGGGAGTTGGACGAGTCCGCGACCGCCCATCGGATCGCCAGACTCGGCGCCGCTCCCGGCCTCTGGTTACCCGTGCTGCGTCCTCAGCGCGAGCGTTGGCTCCATCTGCGCCTCGTCGTCGACTCCGGGCCGACGATGACGATGTGGCGGCCCCTGGTGCGGGAACTGCACACCGCGCTCGCGCAGACCGGAGCATTCCGGACGCTCGACGTCCTCTACCTGGGAGAGGACGGGCGGCTGCCCCGACGCCACCGGGAGCTCGGGAGGACGGCGACCCTGGTCGTGAGCGACTGCATGGGTCCGCAGTGGCGGACCGGCCCCGCAGGGGTGCGCTGGCGCTCCACCCTCGCCGCGCTGGGCCGCGAGCTGCCGGTGGCTGTTCTCCAGCCCCTGCCGGAGAGGCTGTGGCGGTACACGGCCGCGCCACCGCTGCCGGGCCTCTTCGTCGCCCCGGGGCCCGGCATGTCCAACTCCGCCCTGGACTTCGCCCCGTACCACGGTGGTCCGCCGTCGGCCGGAATCCCGATGCCGATGCTGGAACCCTCCGGCGGCTGGCTGGGCAATTGGGCCACCCTGATCGCCTCACCGGGCGGCACAGAGGTGCCGGGAGCGGCGGCGTTCGTGGGGGCGGGCGACCTGTCGGCAGAGCAGGCGAACGAGGGCGACCAGGACGAGAGCCACGAGACGTTCGATCCGGAGGAAGGAGATCCGGAGGGTCTGGTGCTGCGCTTCCGGTCCATCGCCTCGCCACAGGCGTTCCGGCTGGCGGCGCACGTGGCGGTGGGATCCGCCCATCTGCCGGTCATGCGGCTCGTCCAGGCGGCGATCGAGGAGCACCCGGCGCCGCAGCACCTGGCCGAGGTCGTCCTCAGCGGCATGCTCCGGACTCAGCCGGAGGCCCGACCGGGGGCGTACGAGTTCCGTCCCGGTGTTCGGGAGGTTCTGCTCGGGACACTGCCGCGCACGGCCCTCGTCGGCACCACGGGGCTGCTGGCCCGGATCTCCGCCGAGATCGAGTCCCGCGCAGGATCCCTGCCCGGCGAGTTCCGGGCGCTGGTGGAGAGCCTTGCCCCGGCAAGCGGCGAACGGGCCGTGGGCCGGCCGTTCGCGCTGGTGAGCGAGGAGAGCGTACGGCTGCTGCGGGGGCCCGAGCGCCGAGGGGCGAGCGGGGAGCCGTCCCCGACGGGCTCCTCCGTCGCGAACCCGACCACCGGTCCGGAGGGCGAGCGGGCCCGTGCCACCGGGCTCGGTGCCCGCATCGCCGCGTCAGAGCCCGCCGGCGCCGCCTTCCGGCTGAACAGCGACCGCTACGAACTCGTCGAGCGGATCGAAGGAGGGCCGGCCGAGATGTGGCTGGCCGACGACCGGTATCTCAACCAGTCCGTGGCTGTCTGGTTCTTCCGCTTCCCGCCGGAGGAAGAGCGCCTGCGGACCGGGAAGAACGGGCGCGACGGGGGCTCCGCGGCCGCCGACTTCCTGGCCAGGGCCTACGATGTCGCCCGTATCGTCAGCCCGTATCTGCTCAGGGTGTTCGACGCCGTGGTCGTCGACGAGGGCTGCTGTCTCATCACGGAGCGCCTGCACGGTCGCACGCTCGCGCAGCTCCTCGCCACCACACCCGGGCCGCTCCCCGTGGACGAGGCCGTGTCGATCGCTCAGGACATCCTCCGCGGCTTGTGGGCCCTCCACCACGGTCCGGGCATCGCCCATGGCGACCTGACCCCCGCCAAGGTCGTGGGGGTCGACGACATGGTGCGCCGGCTCGCCAACTACGGCCTGCGCTGGCCGTACTCCGAACGCCCTGGTGACCCCGACAGGACGGCGCAGTTCCCCCTTGACGCCGGCCCGGAGGGCAGGACCTACCCGGGGACTGCCCGGTACATGGCGCCGGAACGCCAGTCGGGGCTCGTACTGCCGGAAAGCGACCTCTACGCGTTGGGCTGCATCCTGTTCGAGATGCTGACGGGGGCGCCGCCGTTTCAAGGTGGCGATCTGACGTCCGTGCTCGCGCAGCACGCGGAGGCGCCTCCGCCGGATCTGGAGGAGACCCGCCCGGACATCCCTCCGGAGCTGGGGCGGGCCGTGACGCGACTGCTGGCCAAGGAGCATGGTGTCCGGCACCGGGGAGCCGCGGCCCTGTCCCGGCTGCGCCGCCCCAGCTCCCCGCTGGAGCAGTTCTCGGTCCGATACCAGCTCCTAGGTCCTCCCAAGGCGGCGATCGAGGGGAAGGACGTCTCCGCGCCCGCGTTCCAGGACGGCAACGCCTTCCTGTGCCGGTTGCTGCTGGCTGGAGGGTTTCCCGTCTGGGAGGCGCAGATGCTCGAGGCGCTGGGGGACGAGCCGAGCGTCCCCCCCGCCGAGCGCTTCCGTCACCTGATGGCTCTCGGTCTGCCGTTGCGGGTGGAACGCGGCGCGTACTGGCTGCCCGTCCGGGGGACGTCCTTGGACCTGGCGCACGCGAGGTCGCTGGCCGGGAGGGCGGACCAGGCCGTCTCCCGCGGGAACCTGAGGCAGGCCCGTGAGCATCTCGATGCCGCGTTGGCTCTCTGGTACGGCGAGCCGCTCGACGGGATCGAGGGCCATTGGGCCGAGGAGGAACGGTCGCGCCTACGGGAGTGGAAGGCTGAGCTCCTCGAGAAGCGCGCGTCCCTTGACCGGCCCGTGGAGACGTCGCCGGGCTGGCTGGTGGTCAGGCTGCCCCATGCGGCGCCACGTCTCGCGGACGACCTCCGGAACATCGTGGTCGGGCTGGTCCAGAGCGTCCTCGGCGGTGCGCAGGCGAGAGGCAGGGACCTGGTCCGCACACCGATTCCGCCGGGGAACTCCGCCGAAGAACTGGTCGAATGGGCGGTCGACGCGTTCCCCCGGGCCCTGGCACGGCAGCTGCCCCCGCACGCCCTGTCGCAGGTCCGGCTGAACGTCGTCATCCACGAGGGCACGGAGCAGGCGGCGAGTGCGCTCGGAGAGGCGACGGACGTGCAGGTCGCGGACGCCGGACGGAACGTCCTCCTGGTGACGGTCCTGGTCTCCCACAGCCTGCGGGCGCGTCTTCCCCGAGCGAGACAGCGTGAGTTCGACGGGATCACGGCGACGGCGGGTGGCTGGCAGCACGTGGTGGTCGTCGAGCCTGAGCGTGGCCGGGCGGAAGATGCCCGGGCGGAGGGCGCGGTGGCCCCGCCGCTCCTGTCGCCGAGCGCGGATCCTCCGGCCGGTGACCCGCCCGGCCCGGAGGCGCCTCGTCCTCGCGGCTGGTTCGCCGGCCTCGCCGCCCGTCTGACCGGCGGGCAGGCCGAGGACGCGGACGGGAGCAGGAACGAGAGCGGGGACGAGGACGGGCACAACCGCCGGATCGAGGTCACGCCTGCCGGCCAGGACTCGCCGAAGGATCCGGGACCCGGCAGCCCGGAGCCCGGCAGGGTCAGCGGTCCCGATGCCGTCGACGCCACCGCGCGCGAACCCGACGGCTCACCCGCCCCCGAGGACTGGGGCCGGCGGTTCGGGTCGCCGGACGGCCCCATGTAGCCGCGCCCTCCCGCCTCGCCGGTGCGGACGTCCGATTCGTCCAAGACCCGGGCGCCCCGCCCTGCCTACCGTGGCCCCATGAACACACCACGACTCGACGTCATCGGCCTGGTCGTCTCCGACATGGCCGCCTCGCTCGCCTTCTACCGGCGGCTCGGTCTCGACGTGCCCGCCGACGCGGACACGCAGCCGCATGTGGAGGCCGCGCTGCCCGGGGGGATGCGGATCGCGTGGGACACCGAGGAGGTCATCCGGTCCTTCGATCCCGAGTGGTCCCGTCCCGAGGGCGGTGACCGGATCGGGCTCGCGTTCCTCTGCGGCTCGCCGGCGGAGGTGGACGCCACCTTCGAGGCGCTGGTCGCCGCCGGGTACCGGGGGCATCTGAAGCCCTGGGACGCCGTGTGGGGCCAGCGCTACGCCGTCGTGCTCGACCCGGACGGCTGCGGGGTCTCCCTCTTCGCCCAGTCCGAGGCGTAGGCGGACAGCGTCGTTCCGGCCAGCGCCCTGGTCTCACGGGCCAGGTGCGCCTGGTCGGCGCAGCCCGCGCGCAGGGCCGCCTCGGCGTACGGGACGCCCGCTCTGACCAGGGTCAGGGCGCGTTGCAGCCGCAGGATCCTGGCCAGCGTCTTGGGCCCGTAGCCGAACGCGTCCAAGGACCGCCGGTGCAGCTGCCGCGCGCCCAGGCCGACGGCGTCGGCGGTCTCGGCGACGGGCCGTCCGGCGGCAAGGCGGCGGGCGACGGCGCGGATCAGCGGATCGGGGGCCGGGGCGTCCACCGCCCGGTCCACGGCGAGCGCCTCGAGCGCGTCGGCCGGGTCGGGCGCCGCGGCCACCCGCTCGGCGAGCCGCCGGGCCCGCGCCTCGCCCCAGAGCGCGCCGAGATCGACCCGCCGGTCCCGCAGGGCGCTCGCGGGGACGCCGAGCAGCGCGGGCGCGTCCCCGGGCGCGAAGCGCAGGCCCGCGTACCGGCCGGGTCCGCCCTCGGGGACGTACGCGAACGTGTCGGGGCCGGCGACGAAGAGCCGGCCGTCGTGCCACAGCAGATCCATGCAGCCGTCGGGCAGCACGGGCACCGGCTCCTCGCCCACGGGTGAGGGCCCGATGCTCCAGACGACCGCGCCGTCGAGGCGCGCGGGGCGTTCCTCGTACACGCCTCCGAGCGTAGTCCGGTCGGCGGTAGGTCGTGTCCGGCGGATCAGGGCCGGACAGGCCCTAGTCCTTCTCCCAGCCCGAGTGCAGACGCGACTTGACGTCGTCCGGGGGCAGGAAGCGGGACCAGCGTTCGGGGAACTCCGAGGGCATGTCGGGGTCGTCCTCGTCGACCTCCTCCGCCTCCGCGCGGAGTCGGGCGACGAGCTCGGCGGCCTGGGCGGCGCGGGCGCGGTCGGAGGCCTCGCGGGCGGCGGCGGTGGCGACGGAGGGCCAGACCCGGTCGATCGCCGCGTTCACCGCCGCGCCGACGAGCACGGCGAAGGCGGAGATGCCGATCCAGAGGAGGACGGCGATCGGGGCGGCGAGTGAGCCGTAGATGGTCGGGCCCTCGACCTGGCTGGTGAGGTAGATCCGCAGCAGGAAGCTGCCGAGCACCCACATCCCGAGCGCCACGAGCGAGCCCGGGATGTCCTCGATCCAGGGCGATCTGACGGGCACGGAGACGTGGTACAGCGTGGTGAGGAAGGCGATGGACAGGAGGATGACGACCGGCCAGTAGAGGACGGAGACGACCTCGGTGCCCCAGGGGATGAGTTCCACCACCCGGTCGGGGCCGACCACGGCGAGCGGCAGCACGACCGCGCCGATGAGCAGCGCCACGATGTAGAGCAGGAAGGCGAGCAGCCGGGTCTTGACGATGCCCCGGTGGCCGTCGAGCCCGTACATGACGGTGATGGTGTCGATGAAGACGTTCACGGCGCGGGAGCCCGACCACAGGGCGATGGCGAAGCCGAGCGAGACGAGTTCGGGGCGGGTGCCCTGGGTGACGTCGTCCAGGAGCGGCTTGGCGATGTCGCGGACGCCCCGGTCGGAGAGGACCGTTCCGGCGGCGTGGAGGATGTTCTCCTGGATGCTCGCGACGGTGTCGGTGTTGGTCCAGTCGTCGGCGTAGCCGAGGAGGGCGATCAGGCCGAGCAGCAGCGGGGGCAGCGACAGGAGGGTGAAGAACGCCGCTTCGGCGGCGAGGCCGAGGATGCGGTACTCGATGCACGAGTTGACGGTGTCCTTCAGGAGCAGCCAGACCATCTTCCGCTTCGACACGTTGCGGTAGAGGACCCGGGCCCGGTGGAGTCTGTTCCCGGGCCGCCGCTCGGGTGTTTCGTTTGCTGCCTGCACCTCCTTACCGTATCGGCATGGCAGCCAGCACCCACACCGTGACCAACCAGCCTCCGCCCCTGGTGGGATACGACGTCTTCACCGCGGACCGGGCTCTCTCGGAGGCGGTGGAGCGCCATCTGGAGCCGCTCGGCCCGGAGGTCTCGGCGGTCGCGCGCGAGGAGCTCGCGGAGTGCGGCCGGGCCGCCGGTTCGGAGCAGGCGCGTGAGTGGGGGGAGCTGGCGAACACGTGTCCGCCCCGGCTGCGGACGCACGACCGGTACGGGCACCGGATCGACGAGGTCGAGTTCCACCCGGCCTGGCACCGGCTGCTGGGCCGGGCGGTCGGCGCGGGCCTCACAGACGCGTGGGGCCGTCCGGGTGGACACGTGCGGCGCGCGGCGGGCTTCTTCCTCGCCACGCAGACCGAGGCCGGGCACGGCTGCCCGCTGTCGATGACGCACTCCGCCGTGCCCGCGCTGCGGGCGGACCCGGAGCTGGCCGCCGTGTGGGCGCCGCTGCTGACCTCGCGGGTGTACGAGCAGGGTCTGCGGCCGCCGGCGGAGAAGGCCGGGGTGCTCTTCGGCATGGGGATGACGGAGAAGCAGGGCGGGAGCGACGTCCGGGCGAACACGACGGAGGCGCGTCCGCTGGCCGAGGACGGCGCGTACGTGCTCACCGGGCACAAGTGGTTCTGCTCGGCGCCGATGTCGGACGGTTCCCTGGTGCTGGCCCAGGCGCCGGGCGGCCTGAGCTGCTTCCTGGTGCCCCGGGTGCTGTCGGACGGGACGCGGAACGCGTTCGCGATCCAGCGGCTCAAGGACAAGCTCGGCAACCGGTCGAACGCCTCGGCCGAGGTCGAGTTCGACGGGACGACCTGGGCGCGCCGGGTCGGTGAGGAGGGCCGGGGGATCCGCACCATCATCGGGATGGTGGCGGCGACCCGGCTCGACTGCGTCCTGGGCTCCGCGGCGCTGATGCGGCAGGCGGTGGCGCAGGCCGTGCACCACACCGCGTACCGCAGGGCGTTCGGCGGGGTGCTGATCGAGAAGCCGCTGATGCGCAATGTGCTGGCCGACCTGGCGCTGGAGTCGGAGGCGGCGACGGTCCTCGGGATGCGGCTCGCGGCGGCGTACGACACGGACACGGAGGCCGAGCGGGCGTTCCTGCGGATCGCGGTGCCGGTGGCGAAGTACTGGGTGACGAAGCGGTGCACGCCCACGGTGGCGGAGGCGCTGGAGTGCCTGGGCGGCAACGGCTACGTGGAGGAGTCGGGGATGCCCCGGCTGCTGCGCGAGTCGCCGCTCAACTCGATCTGGGAGGGCTCGGGCAACGTCCAGGCGCTCGACGTGCTGCGGGCGCTCCAGAACGAGCCGATGGCGCTGAACGCGTTCCTGCGGGAGGTCGGGCAGGCGCGGGGCGCCGACCACCGCCTCGACAGGGCGATCCGCGACATGCTGGCCGAACTGGCCGACCTGGACGGGATCGAGGGACGGGCGCGGCGGCTCGTGGAACGGATGGCCCTGGTGTTGCAGGGGGCGCTCCTGGTGCGCTGGGCACCGCCCGAGGTGTCGGACGCTTTCTGTGCCTCGCGGCTGGGCGGCGACTGGGGCACGGCGTTCGGGACGCTGCCCTCGACGCTCGATCTGGGAGCGGTGGTGGAGCGGGCGCGGGCGGAGGTCTGACGCCTCTCGGCCCCTCCAGGAGCACGAAAAAGCGGTGGGTGGTGCTGCGCCGACACGGCACCACCCTCCGCTCGCACCACCTTCACGCACGAGAGCGGTTGCTACCAGAGTTGCAAAGGGTTGCAGGATTACCGGAATCGGGCTCTCCCGGCGGGCGCCGGACGGCACGATATGCATCCAGGGTCCGGAGTCCGGCAGAACCGATACAGCATCGATACGGCACCGACGCGGCAGTGCAGGTGGCTGGGAGAGACCGATGAAGAACACTCAGCTGAACAACACGCGGCTCGACATGAAGCGACTGGCCGCCATGGACGCCGCGCAGGCGACCCGGCTGCTGCACCGGGTGCGGGACGAGACGCTGGCGGGCCGCACGCCGCCGATCGCTCCCCGGCCGGTCATCGACGCCTCCTGGCAGCGGATGTTCCGGCTCGGCCTCGACCCGGACCAGGGCACCAGCAGCGTGCTGCTCCAGCGCGACGAGCTGGAGCAGCGGCGCCGCACGACCGTCCTCGGCGAGGTGATGCGCACGCTGAGCACGATGCTCGCCGGGATCGCGGACGCCTCGATGCAGATCATGGTGGTCACCGACGAGCACGGCCGGGTGCTGTGGCGCGAGGGCAACCTCTCGGTGATGCGGCAGGCCAACGGCATCTGTCTGGAGGAGGGCGCGGCCTGGACCGAGCACACCACCGGGACGAACGCGGTGGGCACGGCGCTCGCGATGGGACGGGCCGTCCAGGTCCACTCGGCCGAGCACTATGTCCAGACGCTGCACAGCTGGACGTGTGCCGCGGCCCCGGTGCACGATCCGCGCGACCAGCGGCTGCTGGGGATCGTGGACGTCAGCGGACCGGCGTCGAGCTTCCACCCGTCGACGCTCGCGCTCGTCGGCTCGGTGGCCCAGCTCGCCGAGGCGGAGATGCGGGACCGTCATCTGCGCACGATCGAACGGCTCCGCTCGGTGGCCGCGCCGATCCTGTGCCGGGTGGGCGGGCGCGCGGTCGCCGTGGACGCGCACGGCTGGACGGCGGCGGTGACCGGGCTCGCCCCGGTCGACCGGATCACGCTGCCGAAGTCCTTCCGGGCCGGGCGGGTGTGGCTGCCGTCGCTCGGGATGTGCGCGGTGGAGCCGCTGCCCGGTGGCTGGCTGCTCCGGATCGAGGACGAGAAAAACGCGGGGGCGTCGGCACCGGGCGGCGCGGAGGCGGCCGGCCGGGTCGTGCTCGACCTGAGCCGGCCGCGCCGCTGGACGGTGGCCGTGTCGGGGGCGGCGGGCAGCTGGACCCAGGAGCTGAGCCCGCGCCACGCCGAGCTGCTGTACGTCCTGGCCCTGCACCGGGACGGGCGGTCGGCGGCGGAGCTGGCCGAGGACGTGTTCGGCGACCGGACGCGGACGGTGACGGTGCGGGCGGAGATGTCGCGGATCCGCCGCAACCTGGCGAGCGTGCTGGCCCACCGCCCGTACCGCTTCAGCGAGGAGGTCGAGGTCGAGATCGTGGCCCCGGCCGACCCGGTGGACCTGCTGCCGCATTCGACGGCCCCGGCGGTGCGGTCGGCCCGGCTGGGCGGGGTGTAGCCGGGCCCTGCGGTCCCACCGCTGTCCACCATGCGGACAGGCGGCGGAGGGGGCCCTTGGGGATCACGGACCGGGCATGATGCGATGAGTCCATGAGCATCACTCTCACCACCTGGTCCCTCGAACAGACCTCGCCGTCCGATCTGCGCGCCTCGACCCCGCCGGACGGGGACGACGTGACGATCCGGCGCGCCGAGGTGCCCTCGCCCGAGTACAGCCGCTTCCTCTATACGGCGGTCGGTGGCGACATCCGCTGGAACGACCGGCTGTCGCTGACGTACAAGCAGTGGCAGGAGATCGTCGAGAAGCCGGCGGCCGAGATCTGGGTGGCGTACGACAAGGGGACGCCGGCCGGGTACGTGGAGCTGGACCCGCAGGACGACGGTGTCGTGGAGATCGTCTACTTCGGGCTGATCCCCGCGTTCCGGGGCCGCAGGATCGGCGGGCACCTCCTCTCCTACGGTGTCCAGCGCGCCTGGGACCTGGCCGAGCGCTGGCCCGGGCGGGAGGCGACCCGCCGGGTCTGGCTGCACACCTGCTCGCTGGACGGGCCGCACGCGATGGACAACTACCTGCGGCGAGGGTTCCGGCTCTTCGACACCAAGGTGGAGGAGGTCGAGGAGTCCGAGACCCCGGGCCCCTGGCCCGGCGCGCACGGCTGAGTACGGCCGAGCACGACCGAGTACGACTGAGTACGGCTGAGTACGACTGAGTACGGCCGACCACGTTCGAACGGTGGCCCGGGCCCGCGGGAGGGCGGCCCGGGCGGGGCACGAGGGCGCGCCTGCGTGACCCACACCACACCATCTCGTCCAGCGAGACACTCTTGTCCACATAGCGGACGAAGCTGGACTGGGTCCAAAGTCCCGTGACACGCTTCCGTCATGTCTGGAACTGGAATTGCCTTGGTGAGTCGGCGGCACGTCGACCTCGGCCGCATGTCCAGCGCCATGTGTTCGACGCGCTGAGCGAACCAGCACCGCCGCGAACACCTTTCAGACCGACCCTGCTGCGCACCGTCGCGCCATCCCCTGACCCACGTACGAGTGTGCAGGTCAGAGCCGCCCTCCCGCAGTCCCGAAGGACAAAACGCCATGGCCGCCACCCCGGAAAACCCCGCACCCGCCACGCCCCGCCGCAAGGTGAGCCGTCACCGTGGCGAGGGCCAGTGGGCCGTGGGGCACTTCACCCCGCTGAACGGCAATGAGCAGTTCAAGAAGGACGACGACGGTCTCAATGTGCGGACACGCATTGAGACGATCTACTCCAAGCGTGGATTCGACTCGATCGACCCCAACGACCTTCGGGGCCGCATGCGCTGGTGGGGTCTCTACACCCAGCGCAAGGAGGGCCTCGACGGCACCAAGACCGGGGTCCTGGAGCCGGAGGAGCTGGACGCGGAGTTCTTCATGCTCCGGGTCCGCATCGACGGCGGCCGGCTGACCACCGAGCAGCTGCGGGTCATCGGCGAGATCTCGCAGGAGTTCGCGCGCGGCACGGCCGACATCACCGACCGGCAGAACGTCCAGTACCACTGGATCCGGATCGAGGACGTCCCGGAGATCTGGAACCGGCTGGAGGCCGTCGGCCTGTCGACCACCGAGGCCTGCGGCGACACCCCGCGTGTCATCCTCGGCTCGCCGGTCGCCGGCATCGCCGAGGACGAGATCATCGACGGCACGCCCGCCATCGACGAGATCTACCGCCGGATCGTGGGCAACAAGGACTTCTCGAACCTGCCCCGCAAGTTCAAGTCGGCCGTCTCCGGCTCGCCGCTGCTCGACGTGGCGCACGAGATCAACGACATCGCCTTCGTCGGCGTGGAGCACCCCGAGCACGGCCCCGGCTTCGACGTCTGGGTCGGCGGCGGCCTCTCCACCAACCCCAAGCTCGGCGTCCGCCTGGGCACCTGGGTCTCCCTGGACGAGGTCCCCGACGTCTACACCGGCGTCATCTCGATCTTCCGCGACTACGGCTACCGCCGGCTGCGCACCCGCGCCCGCCTGAAGTTCCTCGTCGCCGACTGGGGCGCGGAGAAGTTCCGCCAGGTCCTGGAGGACGAGTACCTCAAGCGCAAGCTGACCGACGGCCCCGCGCCCGAGCAGCCGGCCGGCCAGTGGCGCGACCACATGGGTGTGCACCGTCAGAAGGACGGCCGCTTCTACGTGGGCTTCGCCCCGCGCGTCGGCCGGGTCGACGGCGCCACCCTGACCAAGATCGCCGACCTGGCCGAGCAGCACGGTTCGGCCCGACTGCGGACCACCGCCGACCAGAAGATGATCCTGCTGGACGTCGAGGAGGCCCAGGTCGAGGCCGCGGTCGCCGCCCTGGAGGCGCTCGACCTGCAGGTGAACCCGTCCCCGTTCCGGCGCGGCACGATGGCCTGCACCGGCATCGAGTTCTGCAAGCTGGCGATCGTCGAGACCAAGGCGCGCGGCGCCTCCCTCATCGACGAACTCGAGCGCCGTATCCCCGAGTTCGACGAGCCGATCACCATCAACATCAACGGCTGCCCCAACGCCTGCGCCCGTATCCAGGTCGCGGACATCGGTCTCAAGGGCCAGCTGGTCCTGGACGACGAGGGCAACCGCGTCGAGGGCTACCAGGTCCACCTGGGCGGCGCCCTCGGCCTGGAGGCCGGGTTCGGCCGCAAGGTCCGTGGCCTGAAGGTCACCTCGGCCGAACTGCCCGACTACGTCGAGCGGGTCCTCACGCGCTTCCAGGAGCAGCGCGAGGACGGCGAGCGCTTCGCCACCTGGGCGGCCCGCGCGTCGGAGGAGGCCCTCTCATGAGCGAGCGTGCCGCACCGTTCTACTGCCCGTACTGCGGGGACGAGGACCTGTTCCCGCACGAGCAGGGTCACGGGGCCTGGGAATGCCGGGCATGCAGTCGAGCCTTCCAGCTGAAGTTCCTGGGGCTCCTCGCCCCGGGCGCTTCGAGCAACCCAGCTGGAGGGGAAGAGATATGACGACGGCTCAGGCCATCACCGAGGACACCACGGACGCCGAGCTGAAGGCGCTGGCCGAGCAGGCCGGGCGCGCCCTGGAGGACGCCTCCGCGCTGGAGATCCTCCAGTGGGCGGCCCAGACCTTCGGCAAGCGGTTCTGTGTCACCTCCTCCATGGAGGACGCGGTCGTCGCCCACCTCGCCTCCCGGGCCATGCCCGGGGTCGACGTGGTCTTCCTCGACACCGGCTACCACTTCCCGGAGACCATCGGCACCCGTGACGCGGTCGACGCCGTCATGGACGTCCACGTCATCACGCTGACCCCGCGTCAGACGGTGGCCGAGCAGGACGCCGAGTACGGCCCGAAGCTGCACGACCGCGACCCCGACCTGTGCTGCGCGCTGCGCAAGGTCGCACCGCTCGCGGACGGCCTCGGCGCCTACCGCGCCTGGGCGACGGGGCTGCGCCGCGACGAGTCCCCGACCAGGGCGAACACCCCGGTGGTCGGCTGGGACGAGAAGCGGCGGAAGGTCAAGGTCTCCCCCATCGCCCGCTGGACCCAGGACGACGTGGACACCTACGTCGCCCAGCACGGCGTCCTCACCAACCCGCTCCTCATGGACGGTTACGCCTCCGTCGGCTGCGCGCCCTGCACGCGCCGCGTCGAGGAGGGCGAGGACGCCCGGGCCGGACGCTGGGCCGGACGCGGCAAGACCGAATGCGGGCTGCACGGATGACGGCCGCTCAGGAACAGCAGGAACACCACCAGGACCCCCAGGAGAATCACGTGACCGGTGCCACCATCTGGCTCACGGGCCTGCCCAGCGCCGGCAAGACGACGATCGCGTACGAGCTCGCCGGCACGCTGCGCGGCGAGGGCCACCGGGTCGAGGTGCTCGACGGCGACGAGATCCGCGAGTTCCTCTCCGCGGGCCTCGGCTTCAGCCGCGAGGACCGGCACACCAACGTGCAGCGGATCGGCTTCGTCGCCGAACTGCTCGCCTCGAACGGCGTGAAGGTGCTGGTCCCGGTCATCGCCCCGTACGAGGACAGCCGCGAGGCCGTCCGCAAGCGCCACCAGAGCGAGGGCACGGCGTACGTCGAGGTGCACGTCGCGACCCCGCTGGACGTGTGCTCCGTACGCGATGTGAAGGGGCTCTACGCCAAGCAGGCCGCGGGCGAGCTCAGCGGTCTGACCGGGGTCGACGACCCGTACGACGAGCCGCGCAACCCGGATCTGCGGATCGAGTCCCAGAACCAGACCGTGCAGGAGTCCGCGGCGCAGCTGTACGCGCTGCTCACCGAGAGGGGCCTGGCGTGACCACCACCGTCGCTCATGTTCATGAGGAGACCGACAGCCCGTTCGCGCTGTCGCACCTGGACTCGCTGGAGTCCGAGGCCGTGCACATCTTCCGTGAGGTGGCGGGTGAGTTCGAGCGGCCGGTGATCCTCTTCTCCGGTGGCAAGGACTCCATCGTCATGCTGCACCTGGCGCTGAAGGCGTTCGCGCCGGCACCGGTGCCGTTCACGCTGCTGCACGTCGACACCGGGCACAACTTCCCCGAGGTCATCGAGTACCGCGACCGGGTCGTCGCCCAGCACGGGCTGCGGCTGCACGTGGCCTCCGTGCAGGAGTACATCGACGCCGGGAAGCTGCGCGAGCGTCCCGACGGGACGCGCAACCCGCTGCAGACGGTGCCGCTGACCGAGGCGATCCAGCAGCAGCGTTTCGACGCGGTGTTCGGAGGCGGCCGGCGCGACGAGGAGAAGGCCCGCGCGAAGGAGCGGGTGTTCTCGCTCCGCGACGAGTTCTCGCAGTGGGACCCGCGCCGCCAGCGCCCCGAGCTGTGGCAGCTCTACAACGGCCGGCACGCGGCGGGTGAGCACGTCCGGGTCTTCCCGCTCTCCAACTGGACCGAGCTGGACGTCTGGCAGTACATCCAGCGGGAGAAGATCGACCTCCCGGACATCTACTTCGCCCACGAGCGCGATGTGTTCGCCCGTAACGGCATGTGGCTGACGGCCGGCGAGTGGGGCGGCCCGAAGGAGTCCGAGACGGTCGAGAAGCGGCTGATCCGCTACCGCACCGTCGGCGACATGTCCTGCACCGGCGCCGTCGACTCCGACGCCACCACGCTGGACGCCGTCATCGCCGAGATCGCCGCCTCCCGGCTCACCGAGCGGGGCGCGACCCGCGCCGACGACAAGCTGTCCGAGGCCGCGATGGAAGACCGCAAGCGCGAAGGGTACTTCTAATGAGCACGTCCACCGAGCAGCCGGCCGCCGAGCTGGCCGCCACCACCCTGCTGCGTTTCGCCACCGCCGGCTCCGTCGACGACGGCAAGTCCACGCTGGTCGGCCGGCTCCTGCACGACTCCAAGTCGGTCCTCGCCGACCAGCTGGAGGCCGTCGAGCACGCCTCCCGCTCGCGCGGCCAGGAAGCGCCCGACCTGGCGCTGCTGACCGACGGCCTGCGGGCCGAGCGGGAGCAGGGCATCACGATCGACGTCGCCTACCGCTACTTCGCGACCCCGCGCCGCCGGTTCATCCTGGCCGACACCCCCGGGCATGTGCAGTACACCCGGAACATGGTGACCGGCGCCTCCACCGCCGAGCTGGCCGTGGTCCTGGTCGACGCCCGCAACGGCGTGGTCGAGCAGACCCGTCGGCACGCGGCCGTCGCCGCGCTGCTGCGCGTGCCGCACGTGGTCCTGGCGGTCAACAAGATGGACCTCGTCGACTACGCGGAGCCCGTCTTCGCGGCGATCGCCGAGGAGTTCACGACGTACGCCTCCGAGCTCGGCGTCCCGGAGATCACCGCGATCCCGATCTCGGCGCTCGCCGGCGACAACGTGGTGGAGCCGTCGGCCAACATGGACTGGTACGGCGGGCCGACGGTCCTTGAGCACCTGGAAACCGTCCCGGTCAGCCACGACCTGACGGCCTGCCACGCGCGGTTCCCGGTCCAGTACGTGATCCGTCCGCAGACCGCCGAGCACCCGGACTACCGGGGCTACGCGGGCCAGATCGCGGCGGGCGCCTTCCGCGTCGGCGAGCAGGTCGCCGTGCTGCCGTCGGGGAAGACGTCGACGATCACCGCGATCGACGCGCTGGGCGAGTCGGTGGACATCGCCTGGGCCCCGCAGTCGGTCACGATCCGGCTGGCCGACGACATCGACATCTCGCGCGGCGACCTCCTCGCCCCGACCGGCGACGCCCCGGCCACCAGCCAGGACGTCGAGGCGACGGTCTGCCACGTGGCGGACCAGCCGCTGACGGTGGGCCAGCGGGTGCTGCTCAAGCACACCACCCGCACGGTCAAGGCGATCGTCAAGGAGATCCCGTCCAGGCTCACCCTGGACGACCTCTCCCAGCACCCCGAGCCGGGGCAGCTCGTCGCCAACGACATCGGCCGGGTCAAGGTGCGTACCGCCGAGCCGCTCGCGCTCGACTCGTACGCCGACTCGCGCCGTACCGGCTCGTTCCTGCTGATCGACCCGGCGGACGGCACCACGCTCGCGGCCGGCATGGCGGGTGAGTCCTTCGCCGACGCCAAGGCCGTGAAGGCCGGTTCGGACGCGGCGGACGCCGCGGACGACGAGGGCTGGGACTTCTGACATGACGTACGCCGACGTCTACGGCACCTTCGCCAAGGAGGGCGGCCGCGTGGGTTCCGGCGCCCTCGGCGCGGGCAACGGGGGGGTCGCGCGATGTGCGTGCTGATTCCGGCGCGGCGCGTACGTGCCGCGATGCCGCTCCACCCGTACCACGAACGACATAGCCGAAGAAGCCTTCGAAGACCCTGAGGGGAACCACCGCCGTGCCTGCCTTCCGCACCACCCCGCGCCGCTCGATCACCGCTCTCGCGGCTCTGCCGCTGCTGATCGGCGCGCTCGCCTCGTGCGGGTACGGTTCGCAGGCGAAGGGCGACGAGCAGAAGGTGGCCGCCGTCGGCGCGAAGCTCTCCGCGGACGCGGTCCGGGTCGGCTACTTCCCGAACCTGACCCACGCCACGGCGCTCGTGGGCGACCAGGAAGGCATCCTGCAGAAGGAGCTGGGCGGGACGCAGCTGAAGGTGTCGACCTTCAACGCGGGCCCGTCGGAGATCGAGGCCCTCAACGCCGACTCGATCGACATCGGCTTCATCGGCCCCTCCCCCGCCATCAACGGCTACACCAAGTCCAAGGGCAAGAACCTCCGGATCGTGGGGGGTTCGGCGTCGGGCGGCGTGAAGCTGGTCGTGAACCCCGCGAAGATCAAGACCCTGGACGACGTGCGGGGCAAGCGGATCGCGACCCCGCAGCTCGGCAACACCCAGGACGTCGCCTTCCTCAACTGGATCTCCGAGAAGGGCTGGAAGGTCGACGCCCAGTCCGGCAAGGGCGACGTCTCCGTCCTGCGGACGGACAACAAGGTCACCCCCGACGCCTACAGGTCCGGCTCCATCGACGGCGCCTGGGTCCCCGAGCCGACGGCGTCGAAGCTGGTCAGCGAGGGCGGGAAGGTGCTGCTCGACGAGGCGTCGCTGTGGCCCGACAAGAAGTTCGTGATCACGAACATCATCGTGTCCCAGAAGTTCCTCAGCGAGCACCCGGACGTCGTGGAGGCGGTGCTGCGCGGCTCGTCGAAGACCAACGCGTGGATCAACGCCAACCCGGACCAGGCCAAGGCATCGGCCAACGCCAAGCTGAAGGAACTCACCGGCAAGCCGCTCGGCGCCGAGGTCATCGACGCCGCCTGGCCGTCGATCGAGTTCACCGACGACCCGCTCGCCGCGACCCTCCGCGCCCAGGCGGACCACGCGGTGAAGGCCGGGCTCCTCAAGCAGCCGGATCTGAACGGCATCTACGACCTGGGGCCCCTGAACAAGGTCCTGACGGCCGCGGGCAGGTCCGCCGCCTCCGACGCCGGTCTCGGCGCCAAGTAACCGCACATCAGCCAGAGTTCAGGATTCCCAGGAGGTGACGACCATGGCAACGACCGCGACGCTCGCCAAGGCCGAGGACCGTGCGGCGGTGACGCACGCCGCCCGGCTCAGCCACGTCTCCAAGTCCTTCGGCGGGCCCGCAGGGGGGCAGCTCGTCCTCGACGACATCTCGCTCGATGTCGCCCCGGGCGAGTTCGTCACCCTGCTCGGCGCCTCCGGCTGTGGAAAGTCGACGCTGCTCAACCTGGTCGCCGGGCTCGACCGGCCCTCCGCCGGGTCCATCGAGACCCCCGGCGGCCGGCCCGCCCTGATGTTCCAGGAGCACGCCCTCTTCCCGTGGCTGACCGCGGGCAAGAACATCGAACTCGCCCTGCGGCTGCGCGGGGTGCCGAAGTCCGAGCGGCGCGCGGAGGCCGAGCGCCTGCTCGAACTGGTGCGGCTCTCGGACTCGTACCGCAAGCGGGTGCACGAGTTGTCCGGCGGCATGCGCCAGCGCGTCGCGCTGGCCCGTGCGCTCGCCCAGGACAGCGACCTGCTGCTGATGGACGAGCCCTTCGCGGCGCTCGACGCCATCACCCGGGACGTGCTGCACGACGAGCTGACCCGGATCTGGCGCGAGACGAAGCTCTCGGTGCTGTTCGTGACCCACAACGTGCGTGAGGCCGTGCGGCTGGCCGAGCGCGTGGTGCTGCTGTCGTCCCGGCCCGGCCGGATCGCCCGCGAGTGGACCATCGACATTCCGCAGCCGCGCCGTATCGAGGACGCCGCCGTGGCGGAACTGTCCATCGAGATCACCGAAGAACTGCGTGGGGAGATCCGCCGTCATGGCCAGCACTGAGACGACCACCACGAAGGCCGCCAAGGCCGACGACCTGGCCGGTCTGGAGGCCGGCCTCGACGCGCTCGACGCGGTGCAGGTGCGCCGGACGCCGGTGCGCGAGGTCCTGGTGAAGAAGGTCCTGCCGCCGGTCATCGCCGTGGTCCTCGTCCTCGCGGTCTGGCAGCTCCTCGTCAACCTCGAAGTCACCGACGAGTCGAAGCTGCCCGCGCCGCTCGCCGTCTGGGACAGCCTCAGGACCATGTGGCTGGAGGGCACGCTCCTCGACGTCCTCTGGACGAGCGTGTCGCGCGCCCTGCTCGGCTTCCTGATGGCGCTCGCCATCGGTACGCCGCTGGGCCTGCTGGTCGCCCGGGTGCGGTTCGTCCGCGCGGCGATCGGCCCGGTGCTCGCGGGCCTGCAGTCGCTGCCCTCGGTGGCCTGGGTGGCCCCCGCGGTGCTGTGGATCGGCCTCAACGACTCGATGATGTACGCGGTGATCCTGCTGGGCGCCGTCCCGTCGATCGCCAACGGCCTGGTGGCCGGCGTCGACCAGGTGCCGCCGCTGTTCCTGCGGGCCGGGCGGACGCTCGGCGCGACGGGCCTCAAGGGCGCCTGGCACATCGTGATGCCGGCCGCGCTGCCGGGCTATCTCGCGGGCCTGAAGCAGGGCTGGGCGTTCTCCTGGCGGTCCCTGATGGCGGCGGAGATCATCGCGTCCTCGCCGGATCTGGGCCTGGGGCTCGGCCAGTTGCTGGAGAACGGCCGGAACAACTTCGACATGCCGGGCATCTTCCTGGCGATCATCCTGATCCTGCTGGTGGGCGTCGCCATCGACCTGCTGATCTTCAGCCCGCTGGAGCGCGCGGTGCTGCGCGGCCGCGGTCTGCTGGTGAAGGGCTGATCCGCGCCATGTCGTCCGAGGTCCTTCTCGTCGTCGCCCACGGCAGCCGCGATCCGCGGCACGCCGCGACCGTGCACGCTCTCGTGCGGCGCGTGCGGTCGCTCCGTCCCGGCCTGCGGGTGGAGACGGCGTTCCTGGACTTCAACCTGCCGTCCGTGCCCGGCACCCTCGACCGTCTCGCGGCCGAGGGCGTACGGGACGTGGTGGCCCTGCCGCTCCTGCTGACCCGCGCCTTCCACGCGAAGGCGGACATCCCTGCGGTCCTCAGGCAGGCCCCGCCGAGCCTGCGGATCCACCAGGCGGAGGTCCTGGGCCCGTCCCCGCTGCTGATCGCGGCGCTGGAACACCGCCTGTACGAGGCGGGCCTGGCGCCCGACGACAAGCGCTCGACCGGGGTCGTTCTGGCCTCGGCGGGCTCCACAGACCCGGAGGCGATCGCAGCGATCGCAGAAACGGCGCGGGAGCTGCGGCGCACCGGTTGGTGCTCCGTGCGGCCTGCGTTCGCCTCCGCATCTCTCCCGAGGACCGAGGACGCGGTCCGGGCGATGCGCGCCGACGGCGTGCGCCGGGTGGCGGTGGCGCCTTATGTCATCGCCCCCGGTCGCCTTCCTGACCGCATCGCGGCGGGCGCGGCGGAGGCCGACGTCCTGGCGGATGTCCTCGGGCCCTCGGAGGAGCTGGCCCGTCTGCTGCTCCGGCGCCACGACGAGTGCCGTACGGCGGAGCGCGTGGCCGTCGCCTGACGAGTCGGCCGCACCCCGGCCCCTGTGACCCTCCTCACACCCGCGCGGGTGTCACGCCCGTCGTCCCTCCGGTGTCTTCATGACAGGAGCGAGGGAAGGATCGTGAGGATGAAGACCGTCATCGTGTGCGTCTCCGTTTCGCACGGCAATACGCGTCGCGTCGCCGACACCATGGCCGAGGTCCTGGGCGCGAAGGTCGTGTCGCCCGAGGAGGCCGACCCGGCGGAGCTGGCCGCGGCCGATCTGGTGGGCTTCGGCTCGGGTGTCTTCTACGGCAGGCTCCATGCGCACCTGACCGACTTCGTGAAGGCGCTTCCCGCCGGGCGGGGCCGGGCGTTCGTGTTCTCCACCAGCGGGCTCCCCGAGCCGCCTCCCGCTCCGTACGCCCGCCCCCTGATCCGGCTGCTCAAGGGCAGGGGCTTCACGGTGGAGGGACGCTTCTCGTGCCGGGCGTTCGACACCTGGGCTCTCTTCAAGCTCGTCGGCGGTGTCAACAAGCGGCGGCCGGACGGCGCGGACCTGGCCGCCGCACGGGCGTTCGCCGAGCGGCTTCGGGACGGGCGAGCGGCCGGGGCCTGAGAAGGCCGCGCCCACCGCAGCACCCACCTGCCGCGCCCCGGACCGCGTCACGCCTCCGCGCCCCCGGACCGCGTCACGCCTCCGCGCCGCTCTCCGTGTCGCGGTGTCCCGCCGCCCGTAGCGCGGCGGCCGCCGCGAGCCCGGCGACCGAACCCACCGTCAGGGCCGCCGGGACGCCGTTGCCGAGGGTGCCGGAGAGCTGGAGCAGGTCCCAGCGCATGCCCGTCCCGTTCGTCACCATCCCGAGGAGCTGGCTCGCGATCAGGCCGACGACCGTCGCGCAGACGGCGCCGAGCGCCATGGCCGGGAACGTGGCGCGGGTGAGCAGGCCGGGGAGGGCGCGCAGGGCCCACCACACCAGCACGAGCAGCAGCACGTCACCCGCCCGGTACAGGAGCCAGTCGCCGATCGACCCGCCGGACGGGCCCACCCAGCCGCCGAGCAGCAGCCACTGGCGCAACAGGTCGCCCGGTTCGGCGAGCGGCCCTCCGTCCGGCGAGATCATCTGGATCTGCGCGGCGACCGACTGGTAGGAGAGGACGATCAGGGACAGGGCCACGACGGCCGTCCCGACGCTGGCCGACAGGCGCGCGGCGCGCGCCGCGACCGGCCGGCGAGGCGCGGGTTCGGCTCCCTTGAGGGCGATCCGCGCGACGAGGACGGTCACGGCCGCCGCCACCAGCGCGGTCAGGACGAGGACCTGCCGCCCCGAGCCGATCACGCTCGCCAGGTGCGGCAGGAAACGGTAGCTGCCGCGTCCGTTCGCGGCGATCGACCACGGCGCGGAGACCGCCACCGCCAGCGTGCCGGCCACCACGCCCCAGGCCCACACACCGAGCAGGGTGGCCGGAGTCCGCCCCTGTACCGGCGGCAGTCTGCGGAGCAGCAGCAGCGCCCCGGGCAGGAAGAAGGCGAAGACCGCCGCGAACCGGATCTGCATCGCGGTGGTGTAGAGCGAGAGGTAGCGGCTGTTGTCGACCGAGGCGGTGTCCCCGATCCCGCCGGACACCTCGGCGCCGAGGCGGTACCCCTCCGGCGGGTCGTACGCCCAGGGGGCGAGCCAGCGTTCCAGCTCGGCGGCGGCCCGGCCGCCGATGGTGCTCGTGGTGCCCTCCAGGTGGAGCGCCTGCGTGCTGGCCCCCGCCCACCACAGCAGCGCGGTGAGCAGAAGGCCTCCCGCCAGTGCCGGTATCGCCGCTCTCCGGTATGTCATGTCCCGCCCCCGTCACTCGTCCGATCACAAGGAGGCTACGGCGTGTCGATCACGTACATGTCACGGCCTCCCCTCGCCTAAGCTCTTGATCATGACGGCGTATCAAGAAGCGGACGAGGAGACGGACTCGACGGCACGGCCTCGGCGGATACGGAGGCCCCTGCGCTGGGCGGTCGGCGCGCTCGTGCTCGCGGTCCTCGCCGGCGGTGGTCTCTGGGTGTTCCAGGACGAGCTGTTCAGCCCGTTCGGCGACGCCCGTGCCTGCGAGGGCACGCAGGCCGCGCTGCCCGAGGTGATCGCGCCGGGGGGCACGCCCCTCCCCGACGACGCTTCCGAGGTCCACTACGTCGTCCGGAAGGGCCGCGCCCAGGTCTCCTTCCTGAGCGGCCGGATCCCCGAGTACCTCGTGCGCTCGGGCATGCTCACCCCGGGCGAACCGCTCATCGACGAACGGAAGGACACGAAGTACGCGCTCGCCGACGGCGAGGCCGAGCTGCCCGGGGGCCTGTGCGGCTCCCCGCTGTACGGCCCCGTCTGGTTCTACGGCGACGGCGACGGCTCCGTCGGGGTCGAGGTCGAGCGCTCGCCGGTCTCCCGCGACCGCTTCCCCAGCCCGGCGCGCGCCGTCGTCACGTACACCGTCGGCTGACCCGGACGCCGCCCGCTCAGGCGCGCGGGTCGCGGCCGCTCGTGGCGAGGGCGCGCTCGAAGTCGGAGGCGTTCTCCGGCACGTCGACGGGGGCGGCGAAGCCCTCGTACTGACGGTAGACCTCGGCGTGCTCCTCGACGACCGCGAGGACGAACGTCCCCGTCGCTTCGGGGAGGGCGAAGGACTGCCCCGTCGAGCGGGCCAGGTCCCAGCCGTGCAGGGCGAGTTCCTTGACGATCAGCGAGGCGATCACCGGCGCGGGCATCGTGACGTAGCCGGTGTCGACGTCGCCGGCCCAGACGTCCGGCTTCTCCCAGGCGGCCAGCGCCCGGTCCAGCTGGGCCGCGTACCGCTCCGCCCAGTCGGCGTCGGCGGTGAAGTCCCGCTGGACGAGGGACTCGGGAAGCTGCTCGCGCAGCGCGCGACGCTCCAGGCCGTGGGAGGAGTAGAGGACGAGGTGGTTGACGAGTGCGCGCACCGTCCAGTCGGTGGCCACGGACGGCCGGGCGAGCTGGTCGCCGGTGACCGCCCGGGCGACCCGGACGGCCTCGGCCGCGCACACGGTGAGGTGGGTGTGGATGGCGTTCATGCGGTCGACGCTACGGAGCACCCGGCCGCCCGGTCTTGAAGAATCGCGACACCCCCGCCGTGCGCCGCGGGCCCTGGGGTAGCGTCCGACCATGATCCAGGACACCTTCCCGCTCGGCGGCGACCTTCCCGTACGGCGGCTCGGTTACGGCACCGCCCAGCTGACCGGCCCGGGCTACTGGGGCCCGCGCGGCGAACGGGCGGACGCCGTGGCCGTGCTGCGGCGGGCCGTGGAGCGCGGGGTCACCCTGATCGACACGGCCGACAACTACGGCCCGGACCTCGCCGAGGAACTGGTCGCCGAGGCCCTCCACCCCTACCGGGACGGCCTGGTGATCGCCGCCAAGGGCGGGGTCGTACGGACCGGTGACAGCGCCTGGCACGTCGACGGGCGGCCTGAGCGGCTGCGCTCGATGTGCGAGGCGAGCCTGCGCCGGCTGCGCACCGACCGGATCGACCTGTACCAGCTCCACCGGCTCGACCCGCGGGTCCCGATGGCCGAGCAGCTCGGCACCCTGGACGAGCTGCGCGCCGAGGGGAAGATCCGGTACGTCGGCCTGGACTCGGTCACCGCCGACCGGCTCACCGAGGCGCTGGACCTGACCTCCTCGATCGTGTCCGTGCAGAACCGCTTCAACCTGCTCGACCGGGAGTCGGCGGACGTGCTGGACCTGTGCGCCGCGCACGAGTTGGCGTTCCTGCCCTGGTTCCCGCTGGCCAACGGCGCCCTCACCGACGGGGCCGCGGACACCCTCGACAGCGTGGCCGAGCGGCACGGGGCGAGCCGGGGCCAGGTCGCCCTGGCCTGGCTGCTCCACCACTCCCCCGTCCTGCTGCCCACCCCCGGCACGGGCTCCCTCGCGCACCTGGAGGAGAACCTGCAGGCGGCGGAGGTGGCCCTGACCGCATCGGACGTCTCCCTCCTGGACGCCCTGACGGACTCCTAGGACCTCAGCTCTTCAGCACCACCAGCCGCTGGGTCGCCCGGGTCATCGCGACATAGCGGTCGACGGCGCCCTCGACGCCCTCGCCGAAGGCCTCCGGGTCGACGACCACGACCAGGTCGAACTCCAGGCCCTTCGACAGACTCGGTGTCAACGACCGTACGCGCGCGGTCTCCTCGAAGGTCGGGTCGCCGATGACGCAGGCGACGCCGTCGGCGTGGTCGGCCAGCCAGCCGTCGAGGACGGCGTCCCGGTCCGCGAGCGGGCCGCGGAGGACGGGGATGCCGTTGGAGCGGATGGAGGTCGGCACGTTGGCGTCCGGGATCGCGGCCCGGATGGCCGGCGCGGCCTCCGCCATGACCTCTTCCGGCGTGCGGTAGTTGATGGAGAGCGAGGCCACCTCGATCCGGTCGAGCCCGATCCGCTTGAGCCGTTCCTCCCACGACTCGGTGAAGCCGTCCCTGGCCTGGGCCCGGTCGCCGACGACGGTGAAGGACCGGGACGGGCAGCGGAGCAGCAGCATCTGCCACTCGGCGTCGGTCAGCTCCTGCGCCTCGTCGACGACGACGTGCGCGAACGGGCCGTCGAGCGGCCGGTGTTCCGTACCGGGCAGCGCGTCCTCGTCGATCAGGCTGTCCTGGAGGTCCCGTCCGCGCAGCATCGTCACGGCGCCCTCGCCGTCGGCGTCGGCGGCGACGACGTTCTCGATGACCCCGGCCATCCGCTCGCGTTCGGCGGCCACGGACGCCTCGTGCCGGCGCTTGCGCTGGGACGCCTTCGGGTCGCCGAGCCGCTGCCGGGCCGCGTCCAGGAGGGGCAGGTCGGAGACCGTCCAGGCCTGCGGGGCGTGCTTGCGCTGGAGCGTCCGCACCTCGTCGGGGCCGAGCCAGGGCGCGCACATCCGCAGGTAGGCGGGGACGGACCAGAGGTCGCCGACGAGGTCGGCGGCGTCGATCATCGGCCACGCGCGGTCGAGGGTCTCGACCAGCTCCTCGTCGTGGCGCAGCGACTGGCGGAACTGCTGCTCGGACGCGACGTCGCCGCTGTGCTTGTCCAGCAGGATCGTGACCAGCTCCTCCCAGATCTCCTCGCGGGCCTCGTTGTGCGGTGTGCTCGGCCCGGGCGCCCGGAACGCCTCGGCCCAGTCGTCGGCGGTCAGCCGGACCTCCGCCCACGGGGTGGTGACGGTCATGCCGTGGGTGGGCGGCTCCTCGTAGAAGCGGACGGCCTTCTCGATCGCCCGGACCATGTCGGCGGAGGACTTCAGGCGGGCCACGTCCGGGTCGGTCTCGGGCGCGGCGCCGGCTCCCTCGGGGAGCAGGTCGCGCAGGGTGCAGGTCCGTACGCCCTCCTCGCCGAGACTGGGCAGGACGTCCTCGACGTAGTTCAGGTAGGGCTGGTGGGGGCCGACGAAGAGCACACCGCCGCGCCGGTGGCCGAGGCGCGGGTCGGCGTAGAGCAGGTACGCGGAGCGGTGCAGGGCCACGACGGTCTTGCCGGTGCCGGGGCCGCCGTCGACGACGAGGGCGCCCCTGGAGCCGGCCCGGATGACGGCGTCCTGGTCGGACTGGATGGTGGCGAGCACGTCGCGCATCCGGGACGAGCGCTCCGCGCCCAGGCTGGCGACGAAGGCGGAGTGGTCGTCGAGCGCCGCGTGTCCCTCGCGGCCGTCGGCGGTGAACACCTCGTCCCAGTAGTCGGTGATCCGGCCCCGGGTCCAGCGGTACCTGCGGCGGCTGGCCAGACCCATGGGGTGGGCGTGGGTCGCCGCGAAGAACGGTTCGGCGGCCGGGGAGCGCCAGTCGAGGAGCAGCCGACGGCCGGTGCTGTCGGTGAGCCCGAGGCGGCCGATGTAGACGGGCTCGGGGCTGTCGGCGAGGACGACGTGCCCGAGGCACAGGTCAAGGCCGAACCGGCGCAGGGTCCGCAGGCGGGCGGTGAGACGGTGGATCTCCGTGTCGCGCTCCAGTGCCTCGCGGCCGGCGCCGCCGGGCGCCTTCCGCGCGATGTCGAGCTGCTCGGACAGCTCGGCGATCGTCCGGTCGAGGCAGTCCGCGACGGCCGCGAAGTGCTGCTCGTCGCCGGCGATCAGGGCCGGGTCGGCCTTGGAGGACAGTCGGTCGGAAAGGGCGAACGCGCTGGTGGTCAGGGGATTCATCTCCTCGGTGATGCCACGGATTCGGGCCAAGGCCTGAGATTGTGCGGCACCACCGGGGCCTTGCCGCAAGGCCCCCCATGCGCTATACCTTAGGAGTGGAAAGGAGTGGGTACACCTCCTGCCCCCCCTTCTGACTCTCCTCATGCGGACCCGCAGCGGCTCAGCCCCGGGTCATCTCCACCAGTTTCGCCACGGTGTTCCAGTTGCGCGTCGTCGCCACGATGCCCTTGACCAGGGCGGGCCGGGCGAGCGCCTCGGCAAGCTTGGACCGGCCCAGGCCGTCGGGCGCGTAGAGGTAGAGCACGCGGTCGCCGAGCCTGAACTCCTCGGGCAGGAAAGCCTGTTGGTCGACCGGGGCGAAGCGTTCGGGGCCGACCGGTGCGGAGAAGTACGTGACGTGGAGCTGCTTGCCCTCCAGCTCGGCGGCCGGGAAGGGGCAGCCCTCGACGACGGCCGCGAGATAGTCGGCGGACCGGACGAGACAGTCGACGCGGAAGCCGAAGCGCTGCTCGATCGCGTCCTCGATCGCGGAGGTCAGCTGCTCCTCCGCCGGCTCGTCCGCGTCGCTGGTGAAGACGGCGTTGCCGCTCTGCAGATACGTCCGGACATCACGGAGCCCGAGCCCCTCCAGTACGGAACGGAGGTCCGCCATCGGGACCTTGCGGTGTCCGCCCACGTTGATCCCGCGCAGCAGCACGGCGTACGTCGTCGTCATGGGCACACCATAGGGGGTGTCTCGTCGATCAGGCCGGATCAGGGAGCGGGGTCTGGTGCGTGCGATCGCAAGGCGGAGGAGGGAGTCGACGCGGAGCGTCGGCGAGTGACGACAACGCGGCGTGGGGGTCCCCCCTGCTCGAAGAGCTCGGGGGAGTGCGTGCCAGACCCCGCGAGCCCGGCATGATCGACGAGACACCCCCTGTGGCGGGCGCCGGGCCCCGGGGGGGGGGGCGCGGCGGCCGCCGGTTCAGCGGGGCTGGACTACTCGACGATCTTGAGCAGCTTGTTGGCGGTGCCCCCGGTCGGGTTGCTGATCTTGTCCGGGGTGGCCCCGGAGACCAGCGCCTCGGCCACCTGGTCCGGCGTGGCGTCCTGGTGCGCCGCGAGGTAGACGGCGGCGGCGCCGACCACGTGCGGGGTGGCCATGGAGGTGCCGGAGATGGTCTTGGTGCCCTCGTCGCTGTCGTTCCACGCCGAGGTGATCTCCGAGCCCGGGGCGTAGAGGTCCACCACGGAGCCGAAGTTGGAGAAGCTGGACTGCTGGTCGTCCTCGGTCGAGGAGGCGACGGTGATCGCCTCCTGGACGCGGGAGGGGGAGCCCTCGCCCGCGTCGGAGGACTCGTTGCCGGCGGCGACACCGAAGGTGACGCCCGAGGCGATGGCCTTCTGGACGGCCTCGTCGAGAGCCGGGTCGGCACCTCCGCCGAGGCTCATGTTGGCGACGGACGGGCCCTGGTGGTTCTTGGTGACCCAGTCGATGCCCGCGACGACCTGCTCGGTGGTGCCGGAGCCCTGGTCGTCGAGGACGCGGACGGCGACGATCTTCGCCTTCTTGGCGACGCCGTGCGCCGCGCCGGCGATGGTGCCGGCGACGTGGGTGCCGTGGCCGTTGCCGTCGGAGGCGTCGTCGTCGTTGTCGACGGCGTCGAAGCCGGAGGTGGCCCGGCCCTCGAAGTCCTTGTGCGTGGTGCGGACTCCGGTGTCGATGACGTAGGCGGTGACGCCCTCGCCGCCGTTGTCCGGGTAGGTGTACTTCTTGTCGCCCGCGGTCTCGGTCTGGTCGACCCGGTCGAGACCCCAGGACGGCGGGTTCTCCTGGGTCGCGTTGATGGTGAACTTCTTGTTCTGGACGACCTTGGCGACGGCCGGGTCGGCGGCGAGGCGCTTGGCCTCGGTCTCCGAAAGGCCGTTCACCGAGAAGCCGTTGACGGCGGAGTCGTAGCTGCGGCGCAGGGTGCCGCCGTACTCCTCCGCGAGCTCGCCCTTGTCGGCCTTCTCGTCCAGCAGAACGATGTAGCTGCCTGCGACAGCGCCCTCGACGCCGAGTCCGTGCACCGTTCCGAGGGCGGGCGTGGGGGCCGCGCCGGCGAACGGGCTCGTGAGGATGGTGGCTCCGGCCGCGGCAGCGATCGCGGTGGAGACGGCGACGATGAGCTTGGTCTTGCGGGCACGCTTGTGTATTGCCATGAAGAGGGGTCTCCTCGCCAGGATTTGTGGGGGGTTGAGCCTCCGAAAGGAAACCCTTCGGTGACTGCTCGAAAACCCTTGCCCATTGACGAGTGCAAATCAAGGCCTTCAGGCAGCTGTGACTTAAGCAACAAGCTTTCGTAACAATAAAGCCACGCATCCCTCCCAACTCCGGCACAACAAAAGGCCCCCGGGTACCCCCGGGGGCCATCTACGTGCGGAATCAAGGGAGTTCGGCCTCGATGAGGTCGGCCGCCCGGCGCGTACCACCCTCGGCCGCCATCCGCTCCTGGACCTCCTTGGCACGGACGGCCACTTCGGGATCGTCCACGAGCGCGAACACGGACGCCCGCAGCAACTCGGCCGTGACCTCCGCCATCTCCAGGCGCCGGGCCACCCCGAGGGACTGCAGCATGTCGGCGTTGCCGAACTGGTCGGTGGCGAGCGGGACCGCGACCATCGGGGTCGCGGTGGCGAGCCCCTCCTGGCTGCCACCCGCGCCGGCATGGGTGATGAAGGCGTCCGCCTGCTTCAGGATGGCCAACTGCGGTACCCAGGAGTCGACTTCGACATTGGCTGGAATCTCGCCCAGTTCGGCGGGGTCGACGAAGGCGCCGATCTGCAGCACGACGTGCCAGCCGGGCAGGTCCCCGAAGGCGGCCACGCACGTGCGGTAGAAGTCCGGCAGCTTGGTGAAGGCCGAGCCCATCGAGACGAGCAGCACCTTCTCGGCCCCCTCGGGACGGTGCCACTCCCCCTGGTCCGCGCGCTCGCCCTGGCAGGCGCCGACGAAGGTGAAGACGGAGCCGTCGACCCGGTCCGCGTTCGGCTGGAGGGCGCTCGGGATGAGCGCGAGGGCGCGGCGGGGGCGGGCGACGAGGCGGTCCGGGTGGGTGTCCACGCCGTGTTCGGCGAGCCAGTTCTCGAAGCGGGCGTAGTACGCCTTGCCCCGCTCGGAGGCCTTCAGTTCGGCGAACATGGGCTCGGCGACCTCCTGCTCGTACCCCTCCCAGGGGACGAAATTCGGCCAGAGCCCTACGACGGGGACACCCCAGCGCTGGGCGAGCACGGGCGCCGGGTAGGCGGTGATGTCGTGCAGGACGAGGTCGGGCCGGTCGGCCTCGAAGGCCTCGGCCAGCTGGGGCAGCGCCTGGATCCCGTCGGCGAGGAACGGCTCGATGTGGTCGATCAGTTCGGTGCCCCAGGCGTCCGGGTCGTCGTCGGTGGGGAGCGTGGAGGTGTAGACGACGGGCGTGGCGCCGGTCGCGGCGACCTTCTCCGCGAAGGCGGCGGGGATGGCGTAGCTGACACGGTGGCCCCGGTCGACGAGCTCGCGGATCACTTCGAGGCTCGGGTTCACGTGCCCGTGGGCGGCGATGGAGAACATGGCGATATGAGCGGGGCGTGGCGTGGTGGTCATGCGCACACATTAAGCGAGACGAGACGTCTCGTCCAGTCGATCGTGCGCGACGACTCCCCGGAGGGGCCGGGTACGGGTCATCAGCGCTGGTAGCGGGCGAGGACGAGGTTGCCGTCCTCCTCCAGGCGCGCACGCAGCTCCGCCGCGTCGATCGCCCCGCTGTAGTACTCCTGGTAGGCCGGGGTGGCCACCTTGTCCTTCCACTCGGGATAGCCGCGGACGGACTGCGCGGGCGCGGGGCGCAGGTGCGCGGCGACGGCGGCGCCGGTCGCCCAGCCGTCCTTCGCCGTGTGCAGGGACGGGTCCGCGAGCGCCGCGGTCCCGGTGGGCAGCATCCAGTCGCCGCGCGCGAGCCGGACCATGTTGGCCGGCTGGAGGAAGAAGTCGAGGAAGGCGGCCGCCTCCTTCTTGTGGCGGCTGTCCTCGGCGATGGAGAGCGTCTGCGGGCTGACGCCCTGGGCGAGCCCGTCCGCCCCGGCGGGCGCGGGCAGCACGATCCACTCGAAGCCCTTCGGCGCCTGCTGGGTGATCTGCTGGCGGTACGAGAACCCGAGCGGGACCATCGCGTACTTGCCGCCGAAGAACCCGGGCAGGGCGTCGGAGCCGCCGGTGCCGAGCGTGGAACGGGAGGCGCTGAGATCGGTGTTGACCTGATCGTGGATGGTGCCGGGCACCACGCCATCCTGCTCGGTGAAGCGGATCGTCACCTTCCCGTCGGGGCCCCGGTGGAAGAGCTGTCCGCCGGCCGAGAGCCCCAGGTTGAGGCTGACCGAGACCGGCTCCTTGAGCGGCCAGGCGACCGCGTACCTCCCCTCCCCCATCCTGGCCGTGAGGTCCTCGGTGATCTGCCGGAACTCCGGCCAGCTCCAGGGCTTCTCGGGGGTCGGGAGGCGGACGCCGGAGGACTCCAGGATCTCCTTGTTCGCCATGATCACGCGCGGTTCCTGAAGGAACGGCACACCGTAGATCCCGCCGCCGAAGGTCGCGGTCTCCCAGCTGCGCGCCGGGATGTCGGCCTTCAGCCGCTCGGGCAGGAGGCCGGTCAGATCGGCGAGGTAGCCGCCGTAGGCGAAGTCGGCCAGGTCGTCGGAGGCGTCGTGGATGATGTCGGGCGCCTCGCCGCCCTCGAAGGAGGTGAGGAGCTGGTCGTGGACGGAGTCCCAGCTGCCCTGGACGTAGTCGACCTGGATGCCCGGGTGGGCCGCGTTCCACTCCGCGACCAGCTCCTTGTTGGCGTCGACGGACTCCTTCTGCCAGGCCAGCGACTGGAAGCGGAGCCGTACCGGGCCGCCGTCGGGTTCGCCACCGCCCGAGCAGCCGGTGAGGAGCAGCGCGAGCGCCGCGACGACGGCGGCGAACCTCCGTACCCGCATCAGGACTTCACCGCCCCGGCCAGCATGCCGCCTGTGATGCGTTTCTGGATGACGGCGAAGATGACGAGCGAGGGGATCGTGGCCAGGAACGCGGCCGCGGCCAGCGGTCCAAGGTCGGCGACGCCCTCCGCGCCGAGGAAGTGGGTCAGGACGACCGGCAAGGTCTGCTTCTCCGGGGTCTTGAGCAGGACGAGCGCGAAGAAGAACTCGTTCCACGCGGTGATGAAGGCGAAGAGCGCCGTGGCGACGATGCCCGGCGCGAGCAGCGGGGCGGTGACCGAGACGAGCGTACGGAGCCTGCCCGCGCCGTCGACGGCCGCGGCCTCCTCCAGCTCGGCCGGGACGGCCCGTACGTACCCCACGAGCATCCAGAGCGCGAAGGGCAGCGACCAGACGACGTACACCATGACCAGGCCGAGGAGGCTGTTGATCAGGTGCAGGTAATTGAGGACGAGGAAGAGCGGGATGATCACCAGGACGAACGGGAACGCCTGGCTGATCACGACCCAGCCGGTGGCGGCGGTGGAGAGCCTGCCGCGGTGGCGGGCCATCACATAGGCCATGGGCGTGGCGATGACGACGGCGATCAGGGCCGCCGCGAGCGCGGCGACCAGGCTGTTCGCCGCGGCCTGAAGCAGCGGCTGCTCGTCGAAGGCCTGCCGGAAGTTGGCGAGGGTGGGGTCCTTCGGGATCCAGGTGGGGTGGAGCGAGCCGAGTTCGGTCGCCGGCTTGAAGGCGGTGGAGATCAGCCAGAGGAACGGGAAGGCGAGGAAGACCAGATACGCGAGGAGCGCGAGGTACTGGCCGAGGCGCGCGGGTCGGCTCGCCCGCAGGGTGCTGCTCACCGGTCCTGGTCCCCCTTCAGCCGTCCGACGAGATAGAGGGCGAGGAGTACGGAGATGACGGCGACCATGACACAGCCCATGGCGGCGGCGTATCCGAACTGCCCGTAGCGGAAGGCCTCTTCGTAGGCGAAGAGCATGGGCAGCCGGGTGCGACCGCCGGGTCCGCCGTTGGTCAGGACGTAGACCAGGGCGAAGGAGTTGAAGTTCCAGATGAAGTTGAGGGCCGTGATGGCGAGGGCCACCGGTCGGAGCGCGGGCCAGGTGACGGTACGGAAGCGGCGCCAGGCGCCGGCGCCGTCGAGGGCAGCCGCCTCGTGGAGTTCGTGCGGGGTGTTCTGGAGCCCCGCGAGCAGGGCGACCGTGGTCTGCGGCATGCCCGCCCAGATGCCGACGACGATCACGGCGGGCAGCGCGGTCGCGAGCCCGGTGAGCCAGTCCCGCCCGTCTCCGAGGCCCAGGTCGCGGAGGGTCTCGTTGAGGATGCCCGCGTCCGGGTTGTAGACCAGGCGCCACATGATGCCGACGACGACCTCAGGCATGGCCCACGGGATGATCGCGAGCGCCCGGGCCAGCCAGCGGAAGCGGAGCTTCTCGTTGAGCAGCAGCGCGAGGCCGAGGGCCAGGAGGAACTGGGGCACGGTGACGCCGACGGCCCAGAGCAGGCCGATCCGGAAGGAGTCCCAGAAGAGGGTGTCGTGGAGCAGGTCCTGGAAGTTGAGGGTGCCGACCCACTGGGTGGACTGGGTGCGGCCGGACTGGGAGTCGGTGAAGGCGAGCGCGATGCCGTAGAGGAGGGGGCCGACGCTCAGGACCAGGATCGGGATGAGCGCGGGGAGCACCAGGAACCAGGCGCCGTGGTCCCGGACCGGTCCGGGTCTCCGGCCCGCTGCCGTCGCCCCTGCGGTCTGCTTCGTTGCGGTCGCCACTCCCACAGATCGACCCCTTATGCACCTTTTTCCTCATGCACCCCGGCCTCCGTCATGGTCCTGACGGTCCGTCGGTTCGTCAAGGCCACCTGCGCGGATGCGAGACTTTGGCTGATTCGCACATGCATCGGGGCAGCTGGGAGAGACGGATGGACGAGGCGCGGGCACGGGAGATCCTGACGGCCGCGGGGCTGTCGACGGATGGGGAGGCCCCGGAGACACGGCCACGGCTGCTGGCGCTCGGCGAGAACGCGGTCTTCGCCGTGGGCGAGCTCGTGGTGAAGATCGGCCGGGACCCGGAGCTGCTCCCCCGCGCCGAACGGGAACTCGCGCTCGCCGCCTGGCTGGCGGAGACGGACATCCCGGCGGTACGGGCGGCCGAGCCGAAGCCCCGGCTGGTCGACGGCCACCCGGTCACGCTCTGGCACCGGCTGCCCGAAGCCGTGCGCCCCGCCGAGCCGCGCGATCTCGCACCGCTGCTCCGGCGGATCCACGCCCTGCCCGAGCCGACGGACTTCACGCTGCCGCGCCGTGAGCTCCTGGGCGGTGTGGAGCGGTGGCTGCGGCTCGCCGGAGACGCCATCGACCCGGCAGACGCCGCCTTCCTGCGCGAGCGGCGGGACGCCTTCGCCCCGGCGGCGGCCGCGCTCACCCCCCACCTCGCCCCGGGCCCGATCCACGGCGACGCCCTGCCCCGGAACGTCCATGTCGGCCCCGAGGGGCCGGTCCTGGTCGATCTGGAGACCTTCTCCTCCGATCTGCGCGAACACGATCTGGTGGTCCTCGCCCTCTCCCGCGACCGGTACGGACTCGATCCCGCCGCCTACGACGCCTTCACCGAGGCGTACGGCTGGGACGTCCGCGCGTGGGACGGCTGCGCGGTACTGCGCGGGGCCCGGGAGACCGCGAGCTGCGCCTGGGTGGCCCAGCACGCGCCGACGAACCCCAAGGCACTGGCCGAATTCGAGCGCCGCGTCACCTCGCTGCGGGAGGGTGATGCCACCGTGCGGTGGTACCCCTTCTGACACGCGGACGGGGTCGGTCGTGCGAGTCCTGCGAAGTCCCACTCATGAACGGGGTGTTGTGATGCGCGTGGAACTGTCCGAGGTGACCCTGGACGTCGAGGTGAGCGGCGAGGGACCGGCCGTGCTGCTGGTGCACGGCTTCCCCGACAGCCACCGTCTCTGGCGCCACCAGGTGCCGGCCCTGACCGCCGCCGGGTACAAGTGCGTCGCGCCGACCCTGCGGGGCTTCGGCTCCTCCGGCCGACCCGAAGAGGGCGGCGGGGTCGAGGCGTACCACCCGGCCAAGCACGTCGGCGACCTGCTGGAGCTGCTGGCCCACCTGGAGATCGACGGCCGCGTCCATGTCGTCGGGCACGACTGGGGTTCGGGCGTCGTCCAGGGCCTCGCCCAGTTCGCGCCCGAGCGGGTGGCGTCCCTGAGCATCCTGTCGGTCGGACACCTGTCGGCCGTCCTGGACGCGGGCTTCGAGCAGAAGCAGCGGTCCTGGTACATGATCCTGTTCCAGTTCCCGGGGCTCGCCGAGGACTGGCTCGCCCGGGACGACTTCGCCCACCTCAGGGAGATGCTGACCGAGCACCCCGACGCGGAGGCGATCATCGAGCCGCTGCGGGCGCCGGGTGCGCTGACGGCGGCCCTGAACATCTACCGGGCGGGCGTGCCCGCCGAGGTGCAGTTCGGCCCGGCGCTGCCCCTGCCGCCCCTGCCGGGCCCGGTCCTCGGCGTCTGGTCGACCGGCGACCGCTTCATGACCGAGCGGTCCATGGCCGGCACCGGCAAGCACGTGGACGGCACCTGGCGCTACGAGCGCGTGGAGAACGCGGGCCACTGGCTCCAGCTGGACCAGCCCGAGCGGATCAACACGCTGCTTCTGGACTTCCTGGCGGAGAACCCGATCGGCTGACCGACCGCTCCGCGCGACACGGTCCGTCAGCGGGCCACCGGGGCGAGCTCCCGCAGGGGCCACGACGGGTCGACGACGGCGTCCGGGCTGCCCTTGCGGCGCAGGAAGGCCTGGAAGTCCTCGGCCCAGGCGCGGTACCAGTCGATCTGACGGCCGTGCAGTTCGGCCGGGGTCAGTGCGGCGACCGAAGCGTGCCGCTCGGCTATCGCGACGGCCACCCGCACGGCGGCCTCCGCGTCGGCGGACGCCTGGTGGGCCGCTTCGAGGACGACGCCGTACTCGGCGCAGACCGCCTCCAGGGTCCGCTTGCCCCTGCGGTACCGGTCGACGGACCGGTCGATGGTGTACGGGTCGACGACCGGGCCTATCGGGGCGCCCCCGCGCCGCTCGCTCAACGACGGCAGCCCGTGGCGGCGCAGCTCGGCGGAGAGGAGCGTGAGGTCGAACGAGGCGTTGTACGCCACGATCGGGACGCCCTGGTTCCAGTACCCCGTCAGGGTCTCCGCGATCTCGTCGGCCACCTCGGCCACCGGCCGCCCCTCGGCGGCGGCCCGCTCGCTGCTGATGCCGTGGATCGCGGACGCCTGCTCCGGGATCCGGATGCCCGGGTCGGCGAGCCAGTCCCGGTGCCGCGTGACCCGTCCGTCCCCCGAGACGCCGACGATCGCGGCGGTCACGATCCGCGCCTCCAGCGGTTCCGTGCCGGTCGTCTCCAGGTCGAATCCGACCAGCGGTTCCCCGTGCCAAGCCATCGGGCCTCCTTACGTGATCTCCCCCGTGGTGCTGAACACCCTCGCACGCGCCACTGACAACGCACCCCTGCGGGCCGTCTCCCGGCCGGCGCGCAGCTTCCCCCCGGCCGTCGCGCGGCCGTCGCAGGCCTCAGGAGACCGGGCGCGAGTCGAGCCAGACCGACTCGAACTCCTCCCTGTATGTCGAGAAAAGTCCGTATTCGCCGTCGCGTGCCGACTGGCCCGAACGCACCAGGTTCCGGCCGCCCCCGCGCAGCACGAGCACCGGCGCCTCCATCCCCCGCGCCTTCCGGAGGTACGACTGGATCACGGCGACCCCGTCCGGCCCGTCCCCGTCCACCAGGTACGCGGTGAAGCGCGGGGTCTCGTCGAAGACATGGATCTGGAAGGCGTCCGGGTCGCGCAGCCGGGACCGCACCCGCCGCATGTGGAGGATGTTCATCTCCACCGAGCGGCTCAGCTCACCCTTCTTCAGCCCCAGTTCCCGCTCACGCCGCTTCACGGCGCTGCTCGCCGGGTTCAGGAACAGCAGGCGTATCCGGCAGCCGGACTCGGCGAGCCGCACGAGCCGCCGCCCGGAGAAGTTCTGCACGAGGAGGTTCAGGCCTATGCCCGTGGCGTCCAGGCGGCGGGCTCCGCCGAAGAGGTCCTCGGCCGGCAGCTGCCGCTGCAGCCGCACCCGGTCCGGGTGGACGGAGACGACGTCCGCGTACCGGTCGCCGACGAGGTCCTCGACCGCGTCGACCGGCAGCCGGTCGGCGGACGGCACGCCCGCGCCGCTGCCCAGGATCTCCAGGAGCCGGGCGGACGCGCGTTCGGACTGGGCGAGGACGGTGAGCGAGAGGGCCCGGTTGCGGGAGACGACGTTCCGCGTCACCTCCAGCTCGTCCAGGGCGAGTTCGACCTCGCGCCGGTCGTCGAAGTACGGCTCGAAGCACGGCCAGTGCTGCACCATCAGCTCCCGCAGCTGCGGGAGCGTGAGGAAGCTGAGGACGTTGTCGTCGGCCGGGTCCAGGAGGTAGCCCTTGCGCCGCGAGACCTCGCGGACGGCGACGGCCCGCTGCACCCACTCCTGTCCGGCGGGCCCGGCCGCGGCCACCACCCACTCCTCGCCGTGCACCGGTTCGTACACCGGACGCAGTACGGCGGCCACTACCGCGCGCAGCCGCTGCTCGACGAGATTCAGCCAGATATAGGCCCGCCCGGCCCGCTGGGCGCGGGTGCGCACCTCGCTCCAGGCCTCGGCGCCCCAGTCGAGCTCTGCCCCGATCTCCATCGGCCTGGCGACGGAGACCGCTCCGGGCGGTACCTCCACGGGGTCGGGCGAGCCCCCCTCGTGACCCGCGTCACCTGGGGGCAGCTCCAGACCTCCCGAGCTCACCCGCGCACCGCCTTCTGCTCCTGGACGCCCGATCCGACCGTCTGTCAACGATCAAGGAAGGGTACTCCGCGAGCGGGAGCCGGTGCAGCAGGATCGACAGGCTGCTCGCTCAACTCCCCTGATTCCGAGTGCCGTTCCACGTGGCGAGATGGACCGGAGTGAGCGGATTCATAGCGGAAGCGTCCCTGGGTGCGGGCCGGAAGCCCACCCGGCAGGCGGGCGGCGGTCGGCACCGGGGTCCGGGCCCGGAAGGGAACACGATGTCGAGCCGTACGACAGGGTCGGCGGGCGTTCCGCCGTTGACGCGGCGGCCGGAACCCGACCCCCGTCCCGCGCGGCTCGCCCGCGCCCGGCGTGTCGGGTCGCCCGCGCCCCGCCCTCTTTCGGCAGGATCTGGCCGGAGTGCACCCCCACACCCGGATCAGAATGGAAGAGTCTTATCTATGCAGGTCTGGCCGGGACAGGCGTATCCCCTGGGCGCGACGTACGACGGCGCCGGAACCAACTTCGCGGTCTACTCCGAGGCCGCCCACAGGATCGAGCTGTGTCTGCTCCATGACGACGGCTCGGAGACAGCGGTGGAGCTGCGCGAGACGGACGCCTTCGTCCGGCACGCCTATCTGCCGGGAGTGATGCCGGGTCAGCGGTACGGATTCCGGGTCCACGGTCCGTACGCGCCGGAGCGCGGGCAGCGCTGCAACGCGGCGAAGCTGCTCCTCGACCCCTACGCGCGGGCCGTGTCGGGCTCGATCGAGTGGGGGGAGGCGGTGTACGGCTACCACTTCGGGCGGCCGGACTCGCGCAACGACCTCGACTCGGCGCCGCACACGATGACCTCGGTCGTGGTCAATCCGTACTTCGACTGGGGCGACGACCGGCGTCCGCGCACCGACTACCACCGCACGGTGATCTACGAGGCTCATGTGAAGGGCCTGACCATGCTCCACCCGGAGCTGCCGGAGGAGCTGCGCGGGACGTACGCGGGGCTCGCCCATCCGGCGGTGATCGGGCACCTGAAGGAACTGGGCGTCACGGCGCTCGAATTGATGCCGGTGCACCAGTTCGTCAACGACCACCGCCTGGTGGACGCCGGGCTCGCCAACTACTGGGGCTACAACACGATCGGCTTCTTCGCCCCGCACAACGCGTACGCCTCCTGGGGCGACCGGGGCCAGCAGGTCCTGGAGTTCAAGTCGGCGGTGCGGGCGCTGCACCAGGCGGGCATCGAGGTCATCCTCGACGTGGTCTACAACCACACGGCGGAGGGCAACCACCTGGGCCCCACGCTCTCCTTCCGGGGCCTGGACAACCCCTCGTACTACCGGCTCTCGAACGATCCCCGGTACTACACGGACACCACCGGCACCGGGAACTCGCTGCTCATGCGGTCCCCGCACGTGCTGCAGCTGATCATGGACAGCCTGCGGTACTGGGTGACGGAGATGCATGTCGACGGCTTCCGCTTCGACCTCGCGGCGACGCTGGCCCGCCAGTTCCACGAGGTGGACCGGCTGTCGTCCTTCTTCGACCTGGTGCAGCAGGACCCGGTGGTCAGCCAGGTGAAGCTGATCGCCGAGCCGTGGGACGTCGGCGAGGGCGGCTACCAGGTGGGGAACTTCCCGCCGCTGTGGACCGAATGGAACGGCAAGTACCGTGACTGCGTACGGGACTTGTGGCGCGGTGAGCCGCGTACGCTCGCCGAGTTCGCGTCGCGGCTCACCGGCTCCTCCGACCTGTACCAGGACGACGGCCGCCGGCCGCTCGCCTCGGTCAACTTCGTGACCTGCCACGACGGTTTCACGCTGCGCGACCTCGTGTCGTACGACGGGAAGCACAACGAGGCGAACGGCGAGGGCAACCGGGACGGCGAGAGCTACAACCGGTCCTGGAACTGCGGGGCCGAGGGCGACACCGACGACATCGGGATCCGGGAGCTGCGGGCCCGCCAGATGCGGAACTTCCTCGCGACGCTGATGCTCTCGCAGGGCGTGCCGATGCTGAGCCACGGCGACGAGTTCGGCCGGACGCAGGGCGGCAACAACAACGCGTACTGCCAGGACAACGAGGTGGCGTGGGTGCGCTGGCCGGAGCCGGGCGCGTCGGAGGAGGGCACGCTCCTGGAGTTCACCCGGGCCATGGTGCGGCTGCGCCGTGACCACCCGGTCTTCCGGCGCCGCCGCTTCTTCCACGGGCGCCCGGTGGAGGGGACGCACGACGAGCTGACGGACATCGCCTGGTTCACGCCGGAGGGCGAGGAGATGACCGCGCGGGACTGGCAGGCGGCGCACGCGCAGGCCCTGTCGGTCTTCCTCAACGGCAACGCGATCTCGGAGCCGGGACCGCAGGGGGAGCGCATCGGGGACGACTCGTTCCTGCTGATGTTCAACGCATCCGCGCAGGAGCTGGAGTTCGCGGTCCCGATCAACCACGGGGAGAGCTGGCGGGTCGTCGTGGACACCTCCCACCCGGAGGGCATCCCCCCGCAGGAGGGTCCGAAGGTCGCGGCGGGCGAACGCGTCTCCCTGGCTCCGCTGAGCCTGACGGTCCTCAGGCGGCCCGCCTGACCGCGACGCCCCGGCGGGACGGCCGGGTGCGGACCGACCAGGAAAGCGCCGCGCAGAGCAGCGCCGCGACGACCGCCACCGCGAACGCGGCGGACGCCCCGCGCGTGTCCGCGAGGCGGCCGGAGAGCGCGAGAGCGAGCGCCTGGCCGCCGACGACGCCGCTGGTGAGGAAGGCCATCGACTCGGCGAGCCGGGCGGCGGGCACGGTCCGCTCGGTCAGTCCGAAGACGGTGATCAGGTGCGGCGCGTACGCGGCACCCAGGACGACCACGACCACGTAGAGACCGATCAGCGAGTCCACGAACAGGAGCGGTACCGACAGCAGCACGAGCCCCGCCGTGGCCGCCCGCCAGCGGGTCCGCAGCCCGATCCGGACCGGCAGGGCGGCCATCGAGAGGCCCACGGCGGCGCTCATCACCCCCATCGCCGCGTAGACGAGCCCCGCCTGCGCGGGCGCCCCGAGCTTCTCGGTCAGCGCGGTGATGCCGGCCTGCGAGGCTCCGAACATGGCGCCCTGGAGCACCATCGCGGCCCGAAGGGCGTACGCGGAGCCCGGCAGCCGGCCTCGTTCGGCGGCGCCCGAACGGGTGGCGCCGCCGGGCGCCGACGGGTGCAGCGCGAACGCCGTGCCGCAGGTCGCGAGGAGGGCGGCCGCCGTCAGGAGGGCGGCCGCCGGATGGGCGAGGGCGGCGGCGAGGCCCACGAGAGCGGGACCCAGGACGAAGGAGACCTCGTCCAGGGTGCCCTCGAACGAGAGGACCGTGCCGACCAGCCGGTCGTCCCCGCCGGAGCGGCGGGCCAGGGCCACCGAGCGGCTCCGGGCGAGCGGCCCGACCTGCGGGACGGTCGCCCCGGCGAGCGCGCCCAGGAGCATCAGCCAGCCGGTCTCCGCCCGCGCCGTGGCGGCCAGGACGAGCGCCACGACGGCCACCGCGTTGGCGAGGGACGCGGCCAGGACCACCCCGCGCTGACCGCGCCGGTCCGCGAGCCGGCCGATGACGGGACCGGCGACCGTCTGCCCCGCCGCGAGCGCCCCGCCCGCGAGCCCGGCGGTCGTCAGCGACCCGCTGGTCTCGGCGACCAGGAGCAGGCTGCCGAGCTGACACATGGCGGTGGGGAGACGTCCCAGGAACGACACGACCGGCAGGACCGGTCCGAGCAGGGACAATGTGTCGCGATACATCCGGAGCATCGCCAGAACGTAACGCGATGCACCCGAACGGACGCATGAGGCGATGACACAGAAGGCGCCCGGCCGGGTACGTACGTTCGCATGACGCCCTCGCTCCCGGCCCCGCCGGCCGCCCGGACCGTGCCCACCGCCACCTACCGGCTCCAACTCCAGCCGGAGTTCCCGTTCTCGGCTGCCGAGCGCGCGGTCCCGTACCTCGCCGGGCTCGGGGTGTCCCATCTGCACCTCTCCCCCGTCCTGGAGGCCGTGCCCGGATCGACGCACGGGTACGACGTGACCGACCACCGTGCGGTCCGGGCCGAACTGGGCGGGGAGGCGGGGCTGCGGGCGCTCGCCACGACCGCCCGGGCACACGGCCTCGGCCTGGTCGTGGACCTGGTGCCGAACCACATGGCGACCTCGCCCGTGCACAACCACGCGCTGCGCGCCGTGCTCCGGGACGGTCCCGACTCGCCGTACGCCCGCTGGTTCGACGTCGACTGGGCGGCCGGCGACGGCAGGATCCTGCTGCCGGTGCTGCCGGCGCGGCTGCCGGAGGCGCGGGAGCACATGCGGGTCGCCGACGGCGCGCTGTGGGTGGACGGCCTCTCGCTCCCGCTCCGCGCGGGGACGGAGCGGCTGCCGCTGCCGGAGCTGCTGGACGCACAGTGGTACCGGCTCGGCTGGTGGCGGCTGGCCCGTACGGAGCTCAACTACCGGCGCTTCTTCACCATTTCGGAGCTGATCGGGGTCCGCGTGGAAGATCCCGAGGTCTTCGACGCGACGCACGGCACGATCGTGGAGCTGGTACGGGACGGGGTGATCGAGGGGCTGCGGATCGACCACCCGGACGGGCTCGCCGATCCCGAGGGGTATCTCGAGCGGCTGCGGGAGGCGACGGGAGGCCGGTGCTGGACGGTCGCGGAGAAGATCCTCACCGGCGCGGAACCGCTGCCGGCGAGCTGGCCGGTCGCGGGGACCACCGGCTACGACGCCCTGCGCCAGGTGGACGGCGTTTTCACGGACGGCGTCGGCGCTGACGAACTCGCCGATCTGTACCGGGAGTTCGTGGGGCGCGCCGGGGACAGGGGCGGCTCCTGGGAGGCGACCGCGCGCCGCGCCGCGTACGAGGTCGTGACGCACGACCTCGCCGCCGAGACCGGCGCGCTGACCCGGCTGGCGGAGCGGATCTGCGCGGCCGACCCCGCCCTGCGCGACCACGCGCCCTGGGCCTTGCGGACGGCCGTGCGGGAACTCCTGGTGCGCGTGCCGGTCTACCGCTTCTACCGCACCGGCGACGAGTCGGTGCTGACGCCGGAGGCGGCGCGGGGCGCGAAGGCGGCCTTCGCCGTGGCGGAGGAGGCCTCGGCGGTCGACACCGTACGGGACCTGGCCCTCGGCCGGCTCGGCGACGGTCCCGAACACCGGGCGTTCCGGGCCAGGTTCGCGCAGACCTCATCGGCGCTGCGTGCCAAGTCCGTGGAGGACACGGCCTTCTACCGCTACACCCCGCTCCTCTCGGCGAACGAGGTGGGCGGCGAACCGGGGCGTCCTGGCGTCGGGCCCGAGGAGTTCCACGCGTACTGCCTGCGGCTGTCCAGGGACTGGCCGGAGACCGGGACGGTGCTGTCCACGCACGACACCAAGCGCAGCGCGGACGTCCGCGCGGGGATCGCGGTGCTCTCCCAATGCCCGCAGGTGTGGCGGGAGTTGCTCGACGAGGTGGCGGGGGTCCCGGCGCCCGATCCGCATCTGGCGTGGACGGCGTGGCAGACGGCGTTCGGCTTCGGCACCCCGGACGCGGGGCGGATCGGACCGGCGGTGCTGAAGTCCGTACGGGAGGCGGGGCTGCACACGAGCTGGACCGAGCCCGACCCGGGGTACGAGCGGGCGGTGACCGACTTCGTGGCCGCAGGACCGGGCCGGATCCCGTTGCGGGCGGCCTCGGAGGCGGCGTTCGCCCTGGAGCCGCACATCCGGACGCACATGCTGGGCGCGGCCCTGGTGCAGCTGACGATGCCGGGGGTGCCGGAGCTGTACCAGGGGACGGAGCGGGAGTACCGGGCGCTGGTCGACCCGGACAACCGGCGGCCGTTCACGGTCGGCGAGGACGACGACAGGACGGCGCTGGTACGGGCCGCACTCGCCGTGCGGCGGCTGCGGCCCGAGGTGTTCGCCGCGCGGGACTCGTACGTCCCGCTCACGGTGACCGGGGGCGCCGCGCAGCACTGTCTGGCCTTCGCGCGCGGGCGCGCGGCCGCCGCGCCCGCGGTGGTCACGGCGGTCACACGGCTGCCGCTGCGCCTTGCGGAGGCGGGCGGCTGGCAGGACACGGAGCTGGTGCTGCCGCCGGGCCGCTGGGTCGATCTCCTCGACGGAGAGCGGGAGTTCACGGGCGGTGCGGTGAAGCCCGTCGACCTGTTCGACGCGCGTCCGGTGGCGTTGCTCAGCCGCCCGGCCTGACCAGCAGGCTCCGCGGGGCGCGGGTGATCAGGCCGGTCCGCTCGGGCCGGAAGCCGTCGGCGAGCCGGAGGCGGGGCATGGCGTCGAGGAGCGCCCGCAGGGCGTACTCGGCCTCGAATCCGGCGAGGAGGACGGCCGGGCACGCGCCGCTGCCGTAGGTGAGCTGGCCGGGGTCGTCGCGGAGCGGGTCGTAGCGGTCGGGTTCGCGGAACCGTTCCGGGTCCCGGCACGCGGAGCCGATCAGCAGGGCGACGGGATCCCCCGCCGGGATCGTGCCGCCGCTCACCCGCACCTCGGCGGCGGTGCGGCGCACGGCGATCTGGACGGGCGGGTCGCGGCGCAGCGACTCGGTCCAGGCGCGGGCGAGTTGTCCGGGTGGCGCGGTGTGGAGGTCCCGCGCGTGGTCCGGGTCGGCGAGCACGTTGGCGAGGAAGGAGGCGAGGGCCTTCTCCCGTACGGCGATCTGGCCGGTGCACTGGCCGGCGAGCGCGGCGGCGGCCCGGCCCCTGACCAGGCGCATCATGTCCCGGTAGGGCACGCCGAGGGCGGCGGCGACGGTGCCGGAGGGCAGCCAGTGGCAGAAGTCGGCGACCAGGTCGGCCTGGGGCCGGTCGGCGATCCGGCGGGCGAGGACGTGGGCGGTGCGCGCGGTCACGCTGCGCAGCTCTGCCTCGTCGACGTCGACATGGGTGCGGGCGCAGGGCGGGTCGCCCGGGCGGTGGCCGTGGGTGAAGCGCGCGTCGGTGAGGGCGGTGGCCACGTCGGCGTACCGGCTGAGGACCCAGGCGCGCAGCAACGGGTCGTAGGTGAGCGGGAACTGCTCGCGCAGGACGCGGTGGACGCGGTGCGGGTACCGCGTGCCCCCGGGGTCGAGGGGGCTGGGGGCCACGGTCCGGGCGGGTGACCGTTCGGCGACCGGCCCGCTGCCCCAGAGCCGGCCGGCGGCCGCCGCCGCGGCGGCGAGGGTCGTGCGGGCGGGGGCGCTCGGGGAGGGCCAGGACTCCATGGGCGGCAGGTCGGCCCAGCGGTCGGGGCGCGCGCCCGGCTTCGACTCGTCGCTCATCGCGCCCCCTGTCGGTCCGGCGTGGCGGGTGTGCACCCACCTGATCACCCACCGGGGTACGACGCAGCCCGCGTACCGCCGAACGGGTGAGGCGACCGACGACGGCGGAACGCGACTCGACGGTTGACCTCAACAAAAGTTGAGGTTCTACCGTACGGGTACCGGCACCCGGACCGGGACCCGCCACGGCACCCACAGGGGGAACTCCGATGACCACGAACCAGCACCTCACCGACGCCGAACTCGCCGCCCAGCCGGCCGCGTACTGGACGGGCATGGCCTACGAGGCCCTGATCGCCTTCACGCGGGCCCGCCAGGCGGAGCTCGGGTTCACCCAGCCGCAGTACTGGCTGCTGCGCAATCTCTCGAAGGACGACCTCTCGCCCGACGGCGAGGGCATGACCGTCCCGGAGCTCCAGCGGGCGATGGCCTCCTACCTCAGGCCCGAGGACGACCTCGTGACGGAGTCGCACAGCCTCCTGGAGCGCGGCTGGCTGACCCGCGACGGAGACGACCGCCTGTGGATCACACCCGAGGGCGACGAGGCGCGCGCCGACTTCAAACGGCACGCCCCGTCGATCCGCGCCCGGATCCACGAAGGGATCACGGACGCGGACTACGTGACGACACTGAGGGTCCTCCGGCGCATGCTCCGGAACGTGGGCGGACCGACCACCACCTGACGCCTCGGGGAGGGGCGGGTTCAGACGAGGATCGTCCGGCCGGCCGGCGACTGCTCCCGCACGTCAAGCGGCGGCGGCCCGGTCGCCGCCGGGCGGTGCGGCCACCAGGCGCGGTCGCCCAGGAGGGCAAGGGCCGAAGGGAGGATCACGGCGCGCAGCACGATCGCGTCGAACAGGACCGCGCCCGTCAGGCCCACCGCCAGCTGCTTCATCTCGATCCGGTCGATGAAGAGGAAGCTCACGAAGACCGACACCATGATCACCGCCGCGCTGGTCACCACGCTCGCCGAGCCCGCGATCCCGTCGACCACCGCCTCCCGGGTCGGCACCCCGCGCCGTACGGCCTCGCGGATGCGGCTGACCACGAAGATCTGGTAGTCGGTGGAGAGCCCGACCAGGATCGCGAAGACCATCAGCGGCATGCGGGAGCCGACGAAGCCCAGGGACTCGAAGCCCAGGAGACCCTCCGCCCACGTCCCCTGGAACACCAGGGTGAGCACGCCCCAGGCCACCATGACCGCGGCCAGGTTGAGGACCGTGCCGAGCACCGCGAGGACCACCGAGCGGAACGCCACGTACATGATCGCCAGGCTCGCCAGCGAGACGAAGAGGACCACCCACGGCAGCCGCCGCTCCTGGTGGGCCGCGTAGTCCGCGCCCGCCGCGATCTCGCCCGAGACCGCCCGTTCGAGCCCCCGTGTCCCCTCGACGGCCGCGGGCAGCAGCACCTCGCGCACCCGCTCCAGGGAGCGCGTGGCCTCCGGCGAGTTCGCCGCGTACGGGACGGGCAGCGCGAGCAGCGCCGTACGGCCGTCCTCGGCGACCCGCACCACCGGTTCCGTGTCCTGGGCGAACAGCGCGTCACCCCGCGTCGCCGCCGCGATCTTTCGCAGCGGGGCCGCCGGATCCTCGGCCCGTACGAGCACGAGATGCGCGGGCCCCTCGGACGGGAAGGCCGCCACGAGCCGGTCGTACGCCGCCACGGCGGGGACGCTGTCGGGGAACGTCTCCTTGCCCTCGGTACCGAGCCGCATCCCGAGCGCCGGCGCCGCGAGCGCGACCGTCGCCGCGACACCGGCCAGCAGCGCCACGAGCGGCCGGCGCACGACCGGCCCCAACAGCACCGCCCACACACGCCCCTCTCCGCGCCCGCTTCCGTTCCCACGTCGCGCGGCGCGTCGACGGGCCGCGCGTCGACGGGCGAGCCGGCCGCCGTCCATCCGGTGGCCCGCCTTCGCGAGGAGGGCGGGCAGGACGGTCAGCGAGCCGCCGACCGCCACCAGCGTGACCAGGATCGCGCCCGTGGCGATCGACGAGAAGACGACGTCCCCGACGAGGTACAGACCGGCGAGGGAGAGCGCGACCGCGAGCCCGGAGTCGACGACGGCGCGGCCGGAGGTCGCGGCGGCCAGTTCGACGGCGCGGGCGGGCGGGATCGTGCCGCCGGAGCGCTCGCGTTCCTCACGGGCCCGCTTGAGGTAGAAGAGCGAGTAGTCGACGCCGACGGCCATGCCCATCATGAAGATGACGCTGAGCGCGGCGCCGCCCGCGTCCGGGAAGACCCAGGAGGCGAGCCCGTACAGGCCGACCGCGCCGACGAAGGCGAACAGGGCGAGGAGAACGGGGATTCCGGCGGCGAGCACCGCGCCGAAGACGACCAGCAGGATGAGGAAGGTGACCGGGAGGCTGATCATCTCGGTCCGCCGGAGCTCCTGCCCCTGCTTGTCGTTGACCGCGACGGAGATGGACGCGCTGCCGGTCTGCTCGATCGTCAGGTCCGGGTGCGCCCGTCGGACGGCGGCCGTCTCGGCGAGGAGCGTCCCGACGTCCTTCTTCGCCGTCTCCCGGTCCCCGCGCAGCGTGACCGCGACCCGCACCGTTTCCGGGTGCGCGGCGGAGACGACGGGTGCGGCGACGGACTCGACGGCGGGCAGCGCGGCCATCCGCCGCCGGATCTCCTCCGCCGCGGCGGCGGGTTGCCCCGCGTCGGCGGTCGCCTTCCCTACGGTCGAGTTCCCTGCGGTCGACCTCGCCTCGCCCGCCGGCTTCCGCTCGATCAGGACCTGCTCCACCGGCGGGGGCGTGAGACCGCTCCCGGAGGCCATGGCCTCCGCCCGTCCCGCCTCGCCGATCCAGAAGTCGGCGAAGGTCCCCTTGTTCGTGCCGACGGCCGCTCCCGCGCCGACGCACAGGGCGAGCAGGAGCACCCAGCCCGCGATGGCCTTCCACGGATGGACCGCGCACCACCGCGCCGTACGGACCGTGACCGGAACGTCAGTTCTTCTCATGCCGAGAAGCCTCCCGGCGGAGGCGGTCGCGCGTCACTGGTGGACTCCCGTGCAGTGAAGGGGGGTTACCCCCACCCTTAGGGGAAGTCCCTGAGGAGGAAGGGGTGTTCAGCGCACCGAGAGGCGGAACGTCATCTGCCCGAAGCCGACCGCGTCCCCCGGCCGGACCGCCACCGCGCCCGTGACCCGGCGTCCGTTGACCGTCGTGCCGTTGGTCGAGCCGAGGTCCCGCAGGACCCAGAGACCGCCCTGGAGGGAGAGTTCGGCGTGCAGCCGGGAGACCGTCTCGTGGCTGAGCCGCAGCCCGTTCACCGGGTCGCGGCCGATCCTCAGCGGGTGCGGACCCGGCTCCGGCATCAGCAGCTTCGGCAGCCGCTCGGCGTGCCAGGCGCGGCCGAGCTTGGCGGTGAACGCCGACATCTTCTCCACCGCCCCGACCACCCGGCGCGTCCAGCCGGACTCGGTGCGCAGGTCGGCGGTGAGGAGGGCGAGTTCGTCCGGCTGCCGGGCGGCGAGCGCCCGCTCCATCCGGAACAGGAAGGTGTCGTGCGAGAGTCGGCCCTGCGCGGCACCCTCACGGAGCAGCTCCAGCGCACGGTCCCGCTCGGCGTCGGAGAGCCGAGCCGGGTGCGTGGAGAACTCGAAAGGGGTGGTCACACGGTGATTGTCCGTCCGAGGGGCCCGAGGTGTCCAGAACGCGGGCCGACGGGGGCCGCGGGGCGGCGCTGTCCGGGGCCCGCGGGGCGCGCGTCGCCCCCGCTCCGGGCCTCCGCCGGGGCCGGTGGACCGGCGGGCCGGGCTCCGCGGACCGGGCTCGGCGGCCGAAACCCCGTACCGGGCGCGCCAAGATCACTGGTAGCTTCTGCGGACTCGACTCCCTGGGGGATATGACGTGACCGCGTCCTCGACCACCACGCCCGACGGCGTGATACTCCGCCCGCTCGCCGGACCGGAGGAGCTGGAGCTGTTCCAGCGGCTCAGCTATGTCCTCGACCACGAACTCGAGGACGATCTCGCCGCCGGCCGCCGCGTGCCGGCCTGGATGTGGGTCGCCCTGCGCGGCGACCGGGTCCTCGCCAGGATCTCCTGGTGGACCAAGAAGGCGGGCGGAGAGCCGCTCGCCCTCGACTTCTTCGACCTCGACCCCGAACTCGCCGACGAGGAGCGCGCCGAGATCGGCCTCGCCCTCCTGGAGACGGCGACCGCCGCGGTCGTACCGGCGGGCACGGCCCGCCCCGAGTTCAACCGGTTCCTGCCGGCGGACTGGCGCGAGGTGCCGGGGACGCGCGCCGAACTGGAGACGCTGTTCGGCGTCCTGGAGGCCTCGGGAGCCCGCCCGCTGGTCGAGCGGCTGCGCCTGGAGTGGCTCCCCGGCACGCCCGTGCCCGAGCCGACGGGCCGTCTCGACTTCCTCCCGGTGCGCGACCGCGAGGAGCTCGTCGCGCTGATGGCCCCGGTCCTGGAGGGCACCCTCGACGCGCACGGACAGGCCGACCTCGCGTCCGGGATGACGCCACGGGAGGCGGCCGAGCAGCACTACGACGAGGAGTTCGCGCAGTACGCCTCGCCCCGGGAGTGGTGGCGGATCGCGCGGCTGCCGGAGAGCGGCGAGCCGGTCGGCTTCGTCGTGCCCGCCCGGAACAACTACAACCACACGATCGCCTACATCGGCGTGGTCCCCGCCCACCGGGGCCGGGGCTACATCGACGACATCCTCGCCGAGGGCACCCGCGTCCTGGCCGAGCAGAACGTGCCCCGCATCAGGGCGGCGACCGACCTGGGCAACGTCCCGATGGCCGCGGCCTTCGCCCGGACGGGGTACGCGACCTTCCAGCGGGCGATCGACTTCGTGTGGGACACGCCGGGCGCGGCCGGGTCCTGACTGGAAGGATGGTCGCCGTGGCCGCGGGTTCCCGGCGGCCCAGGTGTGAGCGCGAGGACCATCGACGAGGGGATCGGCCGGTGCTGTTCGAGGTGTGGGCCCCGCAGGCCCGGGACCGGGTGACGCTTGAGCTCGACGGCACCGGGCACCCGCTGGAGCGGGACGCCGAGCGGGCCGGCTGGTGGACCGGTGTCGTGCCGGCCGAGGACGGCGACCGGTACGGCTACTCCCTGGACGGCGGCCCCGTCCTGCCCGACCCGCGTTCGCGCCGTCAGCCGGACGGCCCGGACGGACTGAGCGCGGTCGTCGACCATTCCGCGTACGTCTGGTTCAACGAGGCGCCGAAGCTGCGGCTGCGCGCCGCCGTCCTGTACGAGCTGCACATCGGGACCTTCACCGAGGACGGGACCCTGGACGCGGCCGCCGAGCGGCTCGGGGAGCTGGCGGGGCTCGGCATCACCCATGTGGAGCTGATGCCGCTCTGCCCCTTCCCCGGCACACGCGGCTGGGGGTACGACGGGGTGGCCCCGTGGGCGGTGCACGAGCCGTACGGCGGCCCGACGGCGCTCAAGCGCTTCGTCGACACCGCCCACGGGCTCGGCATGGGCGTGGTCCTGGACGTCGTCCACAACCACTGGGGCCCGTCCGGGAACCACCTGCCGTCCTTCGGCCCGTACTTCACCGACACCCACCACACGCCGTGGGGCGCGGCGGTGAACCTGGACGCGCCCGGCTCGGACGAGGTCCGCCGGTATCTGCGGGACAGCGCGCTCGCCTGGCTCCAGGACTACCGGATCGACGGGCTCCGCCTCGACGCCGTGCACGCCCTGGTGGACGGCCGGGCGCTGACGTTCCTGGAGGAGCTGAGCGAGGCGGTGGACGAGCTGGCGCGGGAGCAGGGCCGCCAGCACTTCCTGATCGCCGAGTCGGACCTCGCCGACCCGCGCACCACGACCCCGCGCGTCGCGGGCGGCCTGGGCCTGCACGCCCAGTGGAACGACGACTTCCACCACGCCCTGCACACGGCGCTGACCGGCGAGGACCAGGGCTACTACGCCGACTTCGCGCGCGCCCCGCTGGCCGCGCTCGCCAAGACGCTGACGCATGTCTTCTTCCACGACGGTACGTACTCGACCTTCCGGGGCCGCCACCACGGGCGGCCGGTGGACCGGGTCCGTACGCCCGCGCACCGCTTCCTCGGCTACGCCCAGACGCACGACCAGATCGGCAACCGGGCGCTCGGCGACCGGCTCTCGGCGACCCTCTCCCCCGGGCTGCTCGCCTGCGCGGCGACGCTCGTCCTGACGGGGCCCTCGGTGCCGATGCTGTTCATGGGCGAGGAGTGGGGGGCGACGACGCCCTGGATGTACTTCACCGACCACACGGACGAGGAGCTCGCGGAGGCGGTACGGCGGGGCAGGCGGCGGGAGTTCGCCGAGCACGGCTGGGCGGAGGAGGACATCCCCGACCCGCAGGACCCGTCCACCCGGGACCGTTCCGTCCTGGACCGTACGGAGCGCGAGCGCGCCCCGCACAACCGGCTCGCGGCCTGGCACCGGGAGCTGATCGCGCTGCGCCGTACGCTGCCCGACCTCACCGACCCGGACCTGGCGGCGGTCCGGGTCGCCTTCGACGAGGAGGCGCGCTGGCTGGCGTTCCGGCGCGGGGTGCTGCGGGTCGCGGTCAACCTGGGCAAGGAACCGGTGGCGATCCCGCTGGGCTCCAACGGCCGCGACCGGGTCCTCGCGGCCTGGGAACCGGTCGAGGTTCCGGGCACCGACGGGCTGCTGCGGCTGCCCGCCGAGTGCGCGGTGGTCCTGACGGACGGCTGAGCTACTCCACGATCGCCATCTCGTGCGGCGTGTTGTTGAAGCGCCGGCCGGCGCCCCTGCCGTCCGGGCCGCCGTCCTCCGTGGCCGTCACGATGTCCTCGATGCGGACCCCGAAGCGGCCCGGCAGATAGACGCCCGGCTCGATGGAGAAGCACATGCCGGGGACGATCGGGCGCTCCTCGCCCTCGATCATGTACGGCGGCTCGTGGGTCGTGACGCCGATGCCGTGGCCGGTGCGGTGGATGAAGTACTCGCCGTAGCCCGCGTCCGTGATCACCTTGCGGGCCGCCCGGTCGACGTCCTGGCAGGCCGCGCCGGGCCGTACGGCCTCGAAGCCGGCCTGCTGCGCCTCCCGTACGAGGTCGTGCACGCGCCGCTCCTCCTCGGTCGGTTCGCCGACGTGGACGGTACGGGTGGTGTCGGAGCCGTAGCCGTGCTTGAGCCCGCCGAAGTCGAGGACGACCATGTCCCCGCGTTCGATGACCCGCTCGCCCGCCTCGTGGTGCGGGTTGGCGCCGTTGGGCCCCGAGCCGACGACGGTGAAGTCGACCTGGGAGTGGCCGAAGCGCATGAGCAGCGCGGCGAGGTCGGCGGCCACCTCGGTCTCTCTGCGGCCCGCGAAGGCGACCTTGAGGATCTCGCCGTACGCCCGGTCGGCGGCGGCGCCGGCCGCGGCGATCCGCTCCAGCTCGTGGGCGTCCTTGACGGCGCGCAGCATCGGCAGCGCCTCGGTGAGCGAGACGTACGACGTGTCGGGGAGCCGCTGCTGCAGGCCGAGCAGGTGCATGGCCCAGGCGTTGTCGCTGACGCCGAACCGTCCGGTGACGTCGAGGAGCGGCGCGGTGACGGCGTACGGGTCCTTGCCGTCGGTCCAGTCGCGCAGCGTGAGCGCGGCGGCGCCGGGGGCCTTCTCGGCGTCCGGGGCCTCCAGGGTGGGCACGACGAGGACGGGGTCCTGACCTGCGGCGAGGACGAGGACGGTGAGGCGTTCGGTGATCGCGGTCGGCTGGTAGCCGGTCAGGTAGACGAGGTCGGGTCCTGGGGCGACGAGGACGCCGGCGAGTCCGGCGTCGGCGGCCGACGCGACGGCCCGGTCCATGCGGGCGCGGTAGTCCTCGGCGGTGAAGGGCGCGGGGGCGGACTCGGTGCTTCCGGGTCCGGACGTACGGGACTCAGGCGTACTCGACATGGGTTCATCCTGCCCGGCACGGGCCGGGGACGCGACCGGTCAGCGCGGGCCGGGGCCGTGGCCGGTCAGCGCGGGTCGGGGCCGTGTCCGGGCCCCTGGGAGATGAGGCGTTCGAGCAGCTCGTGGAAGTCGTCGCCGACGACGATCCGCAGCTCGCCGCCGTCCTCGTCGTGGTCGCTGAGCTGGGTGAGCGTGCCGTCGCGCCACCAGAAGACGTACGGGCTGATGGCACCGGGGGTGTCCTCGTGGCCGGAGGCGGCGAACGAGGCCATCGCGCCGAGCGCGGGCACGATCGACGTGTCGTGGATCGGGTGGAAGGCCAGCTGGTGCCGGAACGGCATGGCGACCAGGGCTCCGTGCTCGCCGAGCGGCCGCCCGGTGACGCGCCGGACGACGGCGTCCAGGTCGAGGACGCGGCTCGCGGTGTAGAAGGAGTCGCCGAGGATGACCTCGAAGCACATGCCGTCGGCGTCCCGCACCGTCTCGTGCCCCTCGACGGGCAGCCCGCGCAGGTTGGCGAGGGCCCGGGCCCGCAGGTCCTCGAGGTCGCCGAGGGGTTCGAGCGCCTCGTCGGTGAGCATCATGACGCTCTCCGGGAGGTCGAGGGCGAGCACCTCGTACAGCCCGGGCGCGACGCTGCGGGCGTAGCCGAACGTGCCGGGGTCGATGCCCTCGCCGCTGACGACGCGGGGGTAGAGCTGGGCGCGGATCTGTTCGGGCCGGAGGGTGTCGAGTGCCGAGGGGCCGTCCATCGTCTTCAGCACGAGGCCGACGTGGCGTCGGATCAGGGCGGGCCAGACGCGCGGTCCGCGCCGGTCGTTGTGGCAGACGGCGGCGAGGTTGCCGAGGCCGAAGGCGCGGCCGTCGGCGTCGCGCACCAGGTCGGCGTAGAGGGTGACTTCGAGGCCTCGCTCGGCGAAGGCCTCGCGAACGCCGCTGCGGAAGAGCGCGGCCTCGCGGACGGAGAAGTACGAGAACTCGGGGTCCCTGGGCGCGTCGTCACCGTCACGCCGTGGCCCTCGCCGGAACAACCCCACGCCAGCCCCGCCTTCCCTCACGCCCTCGCCGTGGCACCAGCCTAGTAGTGCTTCGTTAGGTTCTGAGTCTGGTTGTGTTGCGCGGCAGGGGTCGGCCGCAGGTGGTGCAGGTGCCGGTCCAGCACTGCAGCAGGTCCTGGAGGGTGTCGAGGACCTGGTAGAGGGTCAGGCCGGCGTGTGGGCTTTTGGGTCGAGTCGCCGCAGGGTGAGGAAGGCCTGGGCGGCGGTGACGAGGGTGACATGGTGGTGCCAGCCGCGCCAGGTGCGGCCTTCGAAGTGGTCAAGGCCGAGGCCGTGTTTGAGTTCGCGGTAGTCGTGTTCGATGCGCCATCGCAT